>CANLEE010000047.1 GCA_947489585.1 uncultured Psychroserpens sp. | reverse complement strand
TCAATAATAACATTTTGGGTTTGTGTCGATGTATTACCATTACCATCATCATAGGTCCAAGTCACTACGGTTGTTGAACCTTCGCCTGAAATTGGAAGCGTGGCATCATGAGTGACTGTGACTGTTCCGCCGCAGTTATCTGTGGCTGTTGGTGCTGTTAAGCTAGCTACTTGACATTCGGCTGTAATATCTGATAAACTCGCT
>CANLEE010000046.1 GCA_947489585.1 uncultured Psychroserpens sp. | reverse complement strand
GCTCCTGTATTAGATACAGGGCTTAGTACTCCTACTTATACTTTTACATGGTTCTTGAACGGGACAGAGATTGTAGGGGCAACCGAAGGGAGTTATATGCCAAGTGAAGGCGGAACCTATAGTGTAACGGTTACCGATGTGAGCAGTTCAGCAAACACGATGTGTGAGAGTAGTGATACAACAGAGGTTATAGAGAGTGATCCACCAGTTGTTACAGCAAC
>CANLEE010000045.1 GCA_947489585.1 uncultured Psychroserpens sp. | reverse complement strand
CATGGACGCTAGGAATAGGTGAGTAAGAGTAATCACATATCACCGAAAGTAACTCACGTAATGCCATTAGAGTAAGCATGTATCGCGTAAATAAGCTCACGTAAAGCGAGTATGAGTAATCAGAGTAGGTGAGCAAGAGTAAGCATGAGCAATTGCATCTAACGTTGGCGTATATGAAATGTAGCGATTAAAAGTACGCTTACCTTTCAGGTTTGGTTTTGCTTTATAAAGAAACAA
>CANLEE010000044.1 GCA_947489585.1 uncultured Psychroserpens sp. | reverse complement strand
ACCTGGTACTTATAATGTAAGAGTCACTTCAACCGATGGCTGTTTTAAAGACAGAACGATAAACGTATTACCTTCTGATATTGCCAGTTTTACTGATATTGAAGTTACAGATGCTACTTCAAATAATACAATTTCAGTATTTGTTACAGGAGAAGGTATTTACGAATATGCGCTAGATGATCCTAATGGTCCATATCAAGAAAGCAATGTTTTTGAAAATGTAAGTTTTGGTTTTCATACAGTCTATGTAAGAGATATTGAGAATGATTGTGGGACTGTTGA
>CANLEE010000043.1 GCA_947489585.1 uncultured Psychroserpens sp. | reverse complement strand
ACAGGAGCAGGCTCAGGAGTAACAGTTATATTTAAAGTTTGATCAGGATCACAGTTCGTGCCTTCAATAGTTACAGATGTAGCACCATCAGCACCATCATAAGTTAAGCCATTAACAGACCAAGTATAAGATTCATCAGAACAAATCGTTACGTCAGTTACTACAGGAGCAGGCTCAGGCCTTACCGTTATATTTAAAGTTTGATCAGCCGCACAGTTAACACCTTCAATAGTTACAGAAGTAGAACCATCAGCACCATCATAGGTTAAACCATTAACAGACCA
>CANLEE010000042.1 GCA_947489585.1 uncultured Psychroserpens sp. | reverse complement strand
ACCACAAGTTGATACTAGATTTGTATAGGCATAATCAGAAGTGATTTGGCCAGTAAAGTCAGTATCACAAGTATCAGCAACACAAGTTTCAAGTGCAGCAATATTAGCAGCATTCCAATCATTTGCTAATTGCTCATTATCATCACCAGAACATTCGATAGCGGCATCAGTTACAGCGCAGTTATCAAGGTTAGGCGGTGTTGTATCTTCTAAAGTCAATGTAGCGTTTAGTGTTGCTTCATTCCCACAATCATCAGTGATTGTATAAACGACAGCAATTGTACCACCTTGACCACAAGTTGATACTA
>CANLEE010000041.1 GCA_947489585.1 uncultured Psychroserpens sp. | reverse complement strand
TTCATCAGAACAAATGGTCACATCAGTTACTACAGGAGCAGGCTCAGGAGTAACAGTTACGTTTAAAGTTTGATCAGGATCACAACCAGTTCCAGGAACTGTTACAGAAGTAGAGCCATCAGCACCATCATAGGTTAAACCATTAACAGACCAAGTATAAGATTCATCAGAACAAATGGTCACATTAGTTACTACAGGAGTTGGAGGAGTTCCAGTAACATCCCATACACATGTAGTATAATTATAATTTGCCATTTCCCAACATTCTAAGCCTGTTGGAGCATCTTGTAATGTAATCGTAACGACAGCAACACATGTATCAACATTTCCGTTGGTATCAGTGACAGTAAGTGTTACGT
>CANLEE010000040.1 GCA_947489585.1 uncultured Psychroserpens sp. | reverse complement strand
GGTAATACATCGACACAAACACAAAACGTCATTATCGATGATGTGTCTGCACCAATTCCAGATGCGGCGAGTTTATCAGATATCACAGCCGAATGTCAAGTAACCAGTTTAACAGCGCCAACCGCCACCGATAATTGCGGCGGAACAGTAACTGTCACTCATGATGCCACACTTCCAATTTCGGGAGAAGGTAGTACAACAGTCGTGACATGGACTTATGATGATGGCAACGGCAACACATCGACACAAACACAAAATGTGATTATCGATGATGTGTCAGCACCAATTCCAGATGCAGCGAGTTTATCAGATATTACAGCCGAATGTCAAGTAGCTAGCTTAACAGCACCAACAGCCACAGATAACTGCGGCG
>CANLEE010000039.1 GCA_947489585.1 uncultured Psychroserpens sp. | reverse complement strand
TGGTTGTACTAATATTGCTGAAATTACTCTAGAAGCTAGTACTACTGCTTCAAACGATACTATTTTAGAAGCCTGTGATGATGATGGCACTGAAGACGGATTCTTTAATTTTAATTTAAACGATACGCTAGATGCTATTCTCTTTGGCTTACCTGCTGATTTAGATGTTACCTTCTATGAAACTTATGAAGAAGCACTTATTGAAGACAATCCTTTAGGAACGAATTATACTAATATTGACCCATACAGTCAAATTATTTATGCACGTGTTGAAAATATGAATGCCTGCTTTGGTATAAGCCAAATTCAGCTTACCGTTTTTGAACTCCCTAATATTGTCATTGAAGAAACACTATATTATTGTTTAAACGACTTTCCACAAACTATTACACTCACTGGAGGATTAATTGATGATACGCCTAATGACTATTATTACGATTGGTCTACTGGCGA
>CANLEE010000038.1 GCA_947489585.1 uncultured Psychroserpens sp. | reverse complement strand
GTTGAATTGGTTTTAATAGTAAACCCATTACCATCTGTTGGGACAATTTCTAACTATGAATTGTGTGATTATGATTTACCAGGAGATGAAACTGAGGTATTTGATTTACTATCTAAAAACCCAGAAGCCATTAATGGTCAAGTAGGTGTAACGGTATCTTACCATGAAACACAATCAGATGCCGAGGATGGTATAAACCCATTGCCACCTTTATATAGTAATACAGATACACCACAAACAATTTATGTAAATGTTACTAATACAACAAGTAACTGTACCAATGTTGGGAGTTTCGATTTGATTGTTAATCCATTACCTGCAGTTGTCGTACCTACTCCTTTAGAGGTTTGTGATGATGGTACACCAGATGGTATTACCAGTATAGATCTTAGTTTAAAGAACGTCGAGATAACGGGTAACAATCCGAACTATTCGGTAAGTTACCATTTGACGCAAGCTGATGCAGATAATAATGTAAACCCCTTACCAATTCCATACACAAACATTACCAA
>CANLEE010000037.1 GCA_947489585.1 uncultured Psychroserpens sp. | reverse complement strand
GTTACAGAAGTAGAACCATCAGCACCATCGTAGGTTAAACCATTAACAGACCAAGTATAAGATTCATCAGAACAAATGGTTACATCAGTTACTACAGGAGCAGGCTCAGGAGTAACAGTTACGTTTAAAGTTTGATCAGCATTACAATTAGTCCCAATAACAGTTACCGAGGTTGAACCATCAGCACCATTATAAGTTAAACCATTAACAGACCAAGTATAAGATTCATCAGAACAAATCGTTACATCAGTTATTACAGGAGGTGGATTATTAGATACTGTAAGAACTAGAGTTTGATCAGCCGCACAGTTGACTCCTTCTACAGTAACAGTTATATTGCCATCAACACCATCATAGGTTAATCCATTGACTGACCATGTATAAGATTCGTTCGAGCATATGTTTTGATTTGTTATTACGGGAGCAGGCTCAGGAGTAACAGTTACGTTTAAAGTTTGATCGGCTGCACAGTTAACACCTTCAATAGTTACAGAAGTAGAACCATCAGCACCATCATAGGTTAAACCATTAACAGACCAAGT
>CANLEE010000036.1 GCA_947489585.1 uncultured Psychroserpens sp. | reverse complement strand
CAATAATGCCAGCCTTTCGGATCTTCCCAGGTTTATTGCTAAGATCAAAAATTGTAGATGAAGGTCAGCGGCTATAAATGCAGCACGAATAATAGACTCTTGTCTAATATTCGAACTCCCAAGCTTTCGATTGAAATCTTATGAGAGTTCTACTCTCAAATACGAATTTTGATTCGCATAAAGCTTGATTGGAAGTTAGAGGTTATTTTTGACAAAGTCAAGTTATAATCCGAATGCTTATGATTTAAATCACTGATTACTTAATTGATAACAACTCATGATGGTAGCTTTTAAAATAACGACACCATATCTGATGATATAGCACATCATTTGAAAATCACAAACCGGATTCAGATGCGTTTATCTAGCGTCTGTCATTACTGCGTAATTTTGGATATTCCCTAAGGTCAATTCCAAATTACTTAACACAACAGCGCATATAAAAAATAGCTAGTATAGTAATTAGTCATTATTTTTTGTTTCTTTATAAAGCAAAACCAAACCTGAAAGGTAAGCGTACTTTTAATCGCTACATTTCATATACGCCAACGTT
>CANLEE010000035.1 GCA_947489585.1 uncultured Psychroserpens sp. | reverse complement strand
TTAGAAGATAGAACGACAGAGATTATCGGCGGCGAATTAGATACCGTAGTAACGTATCATGAGACTCAGGCCGATGCAGAGACAGGCGATAATATTTTATCAAGTCCATATACGAATATCGTTATGGATGAGCAGATTATTTATATTCGATTAACCAATACGGTAACAGGCTGTTATAATGCTTCTGAAACGTTAACGATTCGTGTGTTGGCATCACCAGAGGTACCAGTAGAGATAGATGATTATGTGATTTGTGATACAAATGCAGATGGTATTGCACAGTTTGATTTAACGACCAAGGATGCTGAGATTATAGAGGGTCAATCCGATGTAACGCTAACTTATCATGTTACAGCCGCTGATGCCGCAACAGGGAATAATCCAATAGCGAATGTAGGTAACTATACCAATACGAGTAACCCACAGACGATTTATGTCCGTTTAGTAAGCAATATCAATGGTTGTGTAGATACAGGTCTGTTTGATATTCGTGTAGAATTACCACCAATAGCGATACAACCGACGCCATTAGAATTATGTGATGATGATATCGCC
>CANLEE010000034.1 GCA_947489585.1 uncultured Psychroserpens sp. | reverse complement strand
ATCTTGTAATGTAATCGTAACGACAGCAACACATGTATCAACATTTCCGTTGGTATCAGTGACAGTAAGTGTTACGTTATTTGCGCCTTCATCAGAACATGTAAATGACGTTTGAGAAGCTGCAATTGATGCAATTCCGCAATTATCTGATGAGCCATTATTTATTTGAGAAGCTGTTATGGTTGCATTTCCACCAGCATCCAATTGAACTGAAATATTTTGACATACAGCAGTTGGGTCTTGGTTATCAACAACAACATTAACAGTAAAAGAAGCTGTATTTGTATTTCCATTTCCATCATTAGTAGAGTAGCTTATGGTTGTAATTCCTGCTGGAAAAACATCGCCACTGTTTAGACCTGTACCATCTGTTCTAGTAGGTGATAAACCTGTGCCACAATTATCTGTAACTGTTGGATCTGTCCAAGTTGGTTGATTATTTCCGCAGGTAAGTGTTATGTTTGTTGGAACATTTACAAATTCTGGATCTATTTGGTCTACAACAGTTACCGTTGCAACACAAGTATCCGTTTGACTATCGCCATCAGTTACAGTTAAAGTAACATCTACAGGAGTTCCTATATCATTACAATCAAAAGAATTAATATC
>CANLEE010000033.1 GCA_947489585.1 uncultured Psychroserpens sp. | reverse complement strand
TGTTTGATATTCGTGTAGAATTACCACCAATAGCGATACAACCGACGCCATTAGAATTATGTGATGATGATATCGCCGATGAGCTTACGGTATTTGATTTAACGGTAAAGGATAATGAGATTACAGGCGGCGAGGCCAGTTGGAGTGTGAGTTACTATGAGACACAGGGAGATGCAGACGCAGGTGTAAATGCTGTAGATGCAGACGCTTATACGAATAGTTCCGTAGGCGGAGCACCAGCAAATCCACAAACTCTTTATGTTGTAGTAACGGATACCGATACAGGTTGTACTGACCAGATTACTTTAACGATTCGTGTGTTACCTAATCCAACTCCAACGGCAGTATTACCAGAATTGATATTATGTGATGATATCAATCCAGGGGATATGGAAGAAGTGTTTGATTTAACCACCAATGAGTTATTATTACTCAATGGCGAAGTAGGCGTGACACCAACCTACCATGAAACCGAAGAGGATGCAGAACAAGGGATCAATGCGATAGTAGATCCAACGATGTATACCAATACCAGCACACCACAGGTGATTTATGTTAGAGTGACCAATGATATTACAGGCTGTTATACAGTTGTAAACTTCACACTACTAGTTAA
>CANLEE010000032.1 GCA_947489585.1 uncultured Psychroserpens sp. | reverse complement strand
CTTTTATTTTGCTTAGTAACGTGGTTAATTACTCTGTTGGTCAAAAGTTTTATATTGCCAAATTTTACTGGCAACATTAAGATGTCCGATTTTATTGGGAAGAGATTGTCCAAAAAAAGGAAACTGCTGTAAACCATTTTTTTAACTTCCTTTGTTGACGCTCCAAATTCCCAATTCGGTCGTTTTGCTTTAAATTCAGCCGAAACTTGGTCATAATGACTTACCACGACAATTTGCTTTTCCATTCCGTTCTGTTCTATAATTCTGATTATTTTATCGATTGCGTTCAAGTTGTCTGTATGAATATCGAGCAATAATTTTGCATTTGGGAACGATTGACAAACTTCTTCCAGAGTTGGAATTTCGATTGGGTTTTGGCGGTATGGAAATCCAGAACCTATTTTGAAATTATATCCAGAATTCAGTTTTTTGACCGAAACCAAGTCCATTTCTTGAATTTTGTTTTCAATTCCAGTTGTCCTAATCGTTTCATAATCATGAAATAACACAATCTGTCCGTCCTTGGTCATTTGCAAATCCATTTCAATTCGCCAATCAGGATTTACTTCTAGACAATGTTTAATTCCCTCGATTGAATTTTCAGGATTTTCTCCTCTACCGCAACTGTAACATATTATTTCCAAGGTTTCTTCTTATTGTGGCTAAC
>CANLEE010000031.1 GCA_947489585.1 uncultured Psychroserpens sp. | reverse complement strand
GCTATCGAATGTTCTGGTGATGATAATGAGCAATTAGCAAATGATTGGAATGCAGCTAATATTGCTGCACTTGAAACATGTGTTGCTGATACTTGTGATACTGACTTTACGGGCCAAATCACTTCTGATTATGCCTATACGAATCTAGTATCAACTTGTGGTCAAGGTGGTACAATTGCTGTCGTTTATACAATTACTGATGATTGTGGGAATGAAGCAACATTAAACGCTACATTAACTTTAGAAGACACAGTTGCACCAGACCTTTCTGGATGTACCGTAGAAAATACAGTATTAGAATGTTCTGATACAGATAACGAATCTCTTGCCGATGCCTGGAACGCTGCTAATATTGCTACGCTTGAAGCTTGTGCAGTCGATTCTTGTGACACAGACTTTACTGGTCAAGTGACTTCTGATTATGATTTTAATAATTTAAATACAACTTGTGGACCTTGTGGAACACTAAACGTAACATACACGATTACCGATGATTGTGGTAATGCAACAACACTTATTGCTACATTAACATTTGATGATGGAACTATTCCTGATTTATCTAACTGTACTGTTGAAGATACGTCTATTGAATGCTCTGGTGATGATAATGAGCAATTAGCAAACGATTGGAATGCAGCTAACATTACTGCTCTTGAAAATTGTGCTGATGA
>CANLEE010000030.1 GCA_947489585.1 uncultured Psychroserpens sp. | reverse complement strand
AGCGGCATCAGTTACAGCGCAGTTATCAAGGTTAGGCGGTGTTGTATCTTCTAAAGTCAATGTAGCGTTTAGTGTTGTTGCGTTACCACAATCATCAGTAATTGTATAGATTACGGCAATTGTACCACCTTGACCACAAGTTGATACTAAATTCGTATACACATAATTAGAGGTTACAGTAATTCCAAGATCATCAGCACAATTTTCAAGAGCAGTAATGTTAGCTGCATTCCAATCGTTTGCTAATTGCTCATTATCATCACCAGAACATTCGATAGACGCATCAGTTACTGTACAGTTAGATAAATCAGGAATAGTCCCATCATCAAATGTTAATGTAGCAATAAGTGTTGTTGCGTTACCACAATCATCGGTAATCGTGTATGTTATGTTTAGTGTTCCACAAGGTCCACAAGTTGTATTTAAATTATTAAAATCGTAATCAGAAGTTACTGTAAGGTCTGTATCGCAAGCATCAGTTGCACAAGCTTCTATTGCAGCAATATTAGCAGCGTTCCAAGCATCAGCAAGAGATTCGTTATCTGTATCAGAACATTCTAATACTGTATTTTCAACTATACACGTTGAAATATCTGGAACTATCGTATCGACCACAGAAATCGTTTGTGTATCAGACACTGAATTTCCACAGTCATCTGTAGCTGTCCAAGTTCTAGTAAT
>CANLEE010000029.1 GCA_947489585.1 uncultured Psychroserpens sp. | reverse complement strand
GCATCGGCCTGAGTCTCATGATACGTTACTACGGTATCTAATTCGCCGCCGATAATCTCTGTCGTTCTATCTTCTAAATTGAAACTTGCAAAACCATCATTGTCATCATCACAAACTTCTAAATCCATTGGTGCTGTTGGGGATGGTATTGGGTTAACTCTAAGTAATATTGTCGCGGTCGTACTCACTGAACAGCCGGTAACATCATTGGTCGCAACCACAAATATCGTTTGTGGATTTACAATGTTTGTATACGGACTTGAAATTGGATTAGTCCCTGCATCAGCATCGGCCTGGGTCTCATAATAAGTTAAACTAATTCCGGTTTGTCCGTTTAAAATCTCATCGGTAGCTTCTTCCAACAGGAAAGACTCCATCTCATCCCCTGGGTTGTTATCATCACACAGTTCTAATGGTGCAGGTTGTATCAAAACAGGTAAGGCGTTTACGATAAGTTCTAATGTCGTCAGTTTATAACAGCCTGTAGCATTATCTTCTACTCGTATCCATAGCGTTTGATTAAATGCTGTCGTGTTTGTATAATTCGCTGGATTGCCTATAGCATTTAATGGCGTATCTGCATTAACTTCTGTTTCATAATATGTAACGGTGTATAAGGTTGGATCTGCTAAATTTTGCAAAATCTCTGATTCCTTACTCGTCAAATCAAACTGCCCAAATCCATCAGCCGATAAATCATCACAAATCTCCAAAGGCGTCGGTCCTGATCCTAATTGTGG
>CANLEE010000028.1 GCA_947489585.1 uncultured Psychroserpens sp. | reverse complement strand
CCTTTACCAGATGTTGTAGCGGTAACAGATTTTATAGCCTGTGAGCTAAATAATGATGGGTTCTATGATTTTGATTTAACAATGAAAGATGCAGAAGTACTAAACGGCCAAGATCCAACGTTATTTACAGTAACCTATCATGCATCACAACAAGATGCAGATGATTTAATGAATGCACTTGTGAGTCCTTATACTAATGTAACGAATCCACAACAGATTTTTATCGCCATTACCAATAATGACACAGGTTGTTCTATCAGTACGCCAAGCTTTAATGTAGAAGTACAAGAGGCGGCAGAGTCTAATAGTGATATGGAAGCGATATTGTATGAGATTTGTGATGATGAGATGGATGATGACAATGATCCAACGAACAATAGTGCACAATTTGATTTAACAACGCAAAACGATGAGATTCTAGATGGTCAAGATCCAGCGAATTATATTGTGAGTTATTATGCAAGTGAGGCTGATGCAGAGTTAGGTGTTAACCCATTACCATTGTTATATGAGAATTTAGTGAATCCACAAATAATCTGGGCAAGAGTAGATAATGACACTCCAGATGGTGGAGGTATGGATACTTCAATATGTTATGCAGTAGCGCCATTAACCTTACAGGTGAATCCATTACCGGTATTTGATTTAGCGGACAGTTATATTTTATGTGTTGATACCAACGGTAGTGAAGTTTTAGACGCTCCTGTATTAGATACAGGGCTTAGTACTCCTACTTATACTTTTACATGGTTCTTGAACGGGACAGAGATTGTAGG
>CANLEE010000027.1 GCA_947489585.1 uncultured Psychroserpens sp. | reverse complement strand
GATAAACTCGCCGCATCTGGAATTGGTGCAGACACATCATCGATAATGACGTTTTGTGTTTGTGTCGATGTATTACCGTTGCCATCATCATAAGTCCATGTCACCACTGTTGTTGAGCCTTCTCCTGAAATTGGAAGCGTGGCATCATGAGTGACAGTTACTGTTCCGCCGCAATTATCAGTTGCGGTTGGTGCTGTTAAACTGGCTACTTGGCATTCGGCTGTGATATCTGATAAACTCGCTGCATCTGGAATTGGTGCTGATACATCATCAATAATCACGTTTTGTGTTTGTGTCGATGTATTGCCGTTACCATCATCATAAGTCCATGTGACTACTGTTGTTGAGCCTTCGCCTGAAATTGGAAGTGTGGCATCATGAGTGACAGTTACTGTTCCACCACAATTATCGGTGGCTGTTGGCGCTGTTAAACTGGTTACTTGACATTCGGCTGTAATATCTGATAAACTCGCTACATCTGGAATTGGTGCAGACACATCATCAATAATAACATTTTGGGTTTGTGTCGATGTATTACCATTACCATCATCATAGGTCCAAGTCACTACGGTTGTTGAGCCTTCTCCTGAAATTGGAAGCGTGGCATCATGAGTGACAGTTACTGTTCCGCCGCAATTATCTGTGGCAGTTGGTGCTGTTAAACTGGCTACTTGGCATTCGGCTGTGATATCTGATAAACTCGCTGCATCTGGAATTGGTGCTGATACATCATCAATAATCACGTTTTGTGTTTGTGTCGATGTATTGCCGTTACCATCATCATAAGTCCATGTGACTACTGTTGTTGAGCCTTCGCCTGAAATTGGAAGTGTGGCATCATGAGTGACAGTTACTGTTCCACCACAATTATCGGTGGCTGTTGGCGCTGTTAAACTGGTTACTTGACATTCGGCTGTAATATCTGATAAACTCGCTACATCTGGAATTGGTGCAGACACATCATCAATAATAACATTTTGGGTTTGTGTCGATGTATTACCATTACCATCATCATAGGTCCAAGTCACTACGGTTGTTGA
>CANLEE010000026.1 GCA_947489585.1 uncultured Psychroserpens sp. | reverse complement strand
GCTGTAACTGATGCCGCTATCGAATGTTCTGGTGATGATAATGAGCAATTAGCAAATGATTGGAATGCAGCTAATATCGCTGCACTTGAAACTTGTGTTGCTGATACTTGTGATACTGACTTTACGGGCCAAATTACTTCTGATTATGCCTATACAAATCTAGTATCAACTTGTGGTCAAGGTGGTACAATTGCTGTCGTTTATACAATCACTGATGATTGTGGGAATGAAGTAACATTAAACGCTACATTAACTTTAGAAGATACAGTTGCACCAGATCTTTCGGGATGTACCTTAGAAAATACAGTATTAGAGTGTACTGATACAAACAATGAATCTCTTGCCGATGCTTGGAACGCTGCTAATATTGCTGCGCTTGAAGCTTGTGCAGTCGATTCTTGTGATACAGACTTTACTGGTCAAGTGACTTCTGATTATGATTTTGCTAATTTAAATACGACTTGTGGACCTTGTGGAACGCTAGCTGTAAACTATACGATTACTGATGATTGTGGGAATGAAACTACACTTTCAGTTACGTTGACATTTGATGATGGAACTATTCCTGATTTATCTAACTGTATGGTTGAGGATACAACACTTGAATGTTTTGGCGATGAAAATGATACGCTGGCAAATGATTGGAATGAAAATAATATCGTAGCACTTCAAAATTGTGCAGATGATATAGCTGTTACCGTAACTTCAGATTATGATTATGCAAATTTAGTCTCTACCTGTGGACTTGCTGGTACAATTGATGTGATTTATACGATTACTGATGATTGTGGTAATTCAACAACCTTAGATGCTACATTAACTATAGAAGATACTACTCCTCCAACGTTTACAGTTCCTGGAGATATCACTTTAGAATGTGATCAAGATCCTAATGATTTATCATTAACTGGTGATGTAACTGACGAAACAGATCTTTGTTCAGGAACACTTGAAGCAACATTTACTGATACCATTGCTGATGGTACTTGTGCTAACGAATCTATAATTACTAGAACTTGGACAGTGACTGATGATTGTGATAATACAACGACATTGGTTCAAACAATTACTATTCAAGATACAACAGCTCCAACATTTACGGTTCCTGTAGATATCACCTTAGAATGTGATCAAGATGCATCTGATGTATCTTTAACTGGAGATGTGACTGATGAAGCTGATAACTGTTCTACAGATCTTGAAGCTACATTTACTGATACTGTGACTGATGGTACTTGTGTTAACGAATCTATAATTACTAGAACTTGGACGTTAACTGACGAGTGTGATAACACGACGACATTAGTTCAAACAATTA
>CANLEE010000025.1 GCA_947489585.1 uncultured Psychroserpens sp. | reverse complement strand
CAAGTTAAAGGCATCTCTAGCGACTTTCAACCTAACACTCAAATTTTAATCTTTGACCGTTATGGTAAATTGCTTGCCGAAGTTGATCCGTTAGGTCCAGGTTGGGATGGTACATTAAATGGTTTTAATATGCCTTCTAGTGATTATTGGTTTGTGGTGACTTTAGAAGATGGTCGTACATTTAAAAGTCATTTTGCATTGAAACGCTAATACAACTATGAACAAGTTAATATCCTTTTTACTAGTTTTTGTTTTAGGTATATTATCTATGCATGCACAAAGTGCAAATGATTGTGTCAATGCAATTCAAATATGTGGAAACTCAAATATAGATTTAGACGTTAATGGCGTTGGAACTCAAGAGTCCTTTTCTAATGCCTGCAGCATGGTTGAAAATAATACCATTTGGTTTAGATTAACTTTTGAGCAAGGTGGAACACTAGGCTTTATACTTACTCCAGAAAGCACTGCAATTAGTGAGGATTATGACTTTTCTGTATTTGGTCCAACAGATTCTTGTACTAATTTAGGTCAAGCAATTCGATGTTCAACAACAAATCCTGGAAATGCCAACCAAGGTAATAATCTTACTGGAATGAACGCCACAGAGACTGATGTTTCTGAAGGTCCAGGAGCTGATGGAAATAGTTTTGTAAGCCAGATTAATGTACAATCTGGAGAAACCTATTATATTCTTATTGATAGACCTATTGGAAATAGTCCCTTTAGCTTAGAATGGACTGGTACGGCTGACTTTCCAGATGCTCCAGAGAGTCAAGCTTCTATTAACGATTCATTAAATTTTAGTCAATGTGATAATCTTTCGCCTTTTAATGATGGCATCGCTACTTTTGATTTAGAAATCAATAGTGCTACACTTATAGGCTCTCAAACTAGCGTTGTTATATCGTATCACAACACTCTCGATGATGCTTCAATTGGAAGCAATCCTCTTTCGAGTCCGTATACAAATACAACTAATCCTGAAATTATATACGCGCGATTATTAAATACCGTTTCTCAATGTTTTATTACTGTGCCGTTTAATCTGGAAGTTACTGGTTTGGATATCATTGAACCATCTGATTTTAATCAATGTGATAATGGTGATGATGGAGATATTTCTAATGGAATAGTAGCGTTTAATTTAGAAGACAAAATACCAGAAATTTTAAATGGATTAAACCCTGATGATGTGACCTATTCGTTTCATTTAAATGAAAATGATGCAGTTACTAACAGTAATCCTATTTCATCATTATATCAAAATACAACACCAGACTCACAACAGGTCTTTGTAAGAGTTGAAGAAATAGCTAATGAATGTTTTGGTATTGTACCCATAAATTTAGAAGTTATTCCAATTCCCGAGGCTAATGACACGACTATCATTCAATGTGATGAAGATGGGATTCCTGAAGGTTTTACAACCTTTGACCTTAATCAAGTGTTTGATGATATCACTGGTGGAGCTCCTAATAGAACGATAAATTTTTATGTATCTCTTTCTGATTTAGAAAATAACGAAGACGAAATCAATGCTGATGCCTTTGATAATTATTTCAATCCGCATATCATTTATGCGCTCGTTACTGATACATTAAATGGTTGTACTAATATTGCTGAAATTACTCTAGAAGCTAGTACTACTGCTTCAAACGATACTATTTTAGAAGCCTGTG
>CANLEE010000024.1 GCA_947489585.1 uncultured Psychroserpens sp. | reverse complement strand
CTAGTTCAAGCTTACTTACGAAAATCCTCTCGGATTTTCTATTCGGTTTTTATTTGCTAATTTAGGTGATAAAACACACCACTAATCATACACAAACACGTTGTAAGTCATTTGAGAAAAACGTACGAAATACAATTAAACGGAATCCGAATTGGAACAACTGAATTTGAATCAGCTGATCCACCAATGGGAATTGTTACAGGAAAAATTGAATTTGAAAATATAGAATCTGGCTATCATTTTTTTAAAGATTATTGCTTGAAAAATAAAGTCATAATTAATAATGATTATCCTGAAGATAGATTCATTGATACTCAAGTAATTCCTAAATTAAAAGTTCTAACAGAAAACAAAACGGAAGTAAAAGGTTTTGGTGCATTTATTACTGGATTCGACGCAGAAGAATTTGAAATAACAGTTGGTGGAATTGACTCTGAGTTCTATAAATTAGAATTCTCAAAGCACTATAACGAATATTGGAATCCAAAATGAAAAATAAAAAAGAAATTGAGTTCTCAATGTTTGAACTTGTTAATGTAAAATCACCTGATAACACAAAAGTTTTTAAAGTTAATGAGGAATTTACTGATGGAAATTATATTCATACAAGTGGAATAATGGAATGGAATTCTGGAGGTGCAGGAATAATGTATTTTACTGGAAAAGGTAAACGTATTTCTGCCAAATGGATTGACAATAATAACTTGGAAATAATACACGAATCGAATTTGATTTTTGATAAAAATGAAAATGAATCCTTTTTTCAAGGAGATAAAGTCAAAATAGAATATAAATCAGAATAAAAACGCCTTACAACAACGTGTATAGTTAATAGCTTGTTCTGTGTGTACTCGGAAAATCCTACGGATTTTCCTTTGGTTCGTTTTCTTTTGCTAACTTAGTTCTTGCCAACGCAACTAACCATACACGAACACGTTATATGCAATTTAAAAATCGATGTCGATGAAAAACTTTTTGACTGTAATTTTACTATTTGTTTTTTTAATTGCGAAAGCACAGACTACAATCTCTGATGAGAAATCGACTGAAATTGACAATTATATAGAAAATATAATGTCGGAACAAAAAATTCCGGGATTAGCTTTAGCCATTACATATAATGGTAAAGTACTTAAAAAAGAGACTTATGGTTTGGCAAGTATTGAATATAATGTTCCTGTAACAGATTCTTCCACTTTCTGGTTAGCATCTGTTTCAAAACATTTTACAGCCACAGCAATCATGCAACTTTTTGAAAAAGGAATTCTTGATTTGAATGACAACATTCACAAACATTTACCAGATGCACCTGATTATTGGAAAGGAATTACAATTAGGCACTTGTTGACACATACTTCAGGACTTCCTGACACTGGTAAGGCTTCAGGATGGGGAGAAAGGTCTGCAATAGGAACTTATAGTGCTGAACAAATTTATAAGAATGCAAAGAAAGATACTTTGGCGTTCAATCCTGGAGAAGATTTTCTTTATAGTGATGAAGGCATTTATTTATTAGGATATATTATTCATAAGATAAGTGGATTATCATTCAATGACTATATGCATAAAATGATTTTTAAGCCATCTGGCATGCAATCTGCTTACATGATGAACCATTTTAAAATACATTATAACCAAGCTACAGGATATTCTGTAAGAAATGAAGAGATAATTCCCGATAGAAACCCTTACCGTTTAATAGATGCAGAACTCATTAGTTCTGGTGGAATTTACGCCACTATTGATGATATGGTTAATTGGGAATCTGCAATGACCAATAATTTACTGTTAACCCAAAAGAGTAAAGATTTAATGTGGAGTACTTATAAACTCAACAATGGTCATCCAACTCAATATGGTTTTTGCTGGTACACACAAACAATACAAAATAAAAGAATAATTTGTCACAATGGTGTTGCTGGCACAGAATATCTGCGCTTTGCAGATGATAAGATTAGTATTATTGTTTTAACAAATCAAACAAAATACGAAAGAGCAATCTCACATAGAATTGCTGAAATCTTAAATGTTATACCTGTGATTTCTGAAAAAGATATTAAAACAGGGACTGTTATTAGTTCAGAACCAAAAGACAAGGATGTACAAATGTTAATTGGCGAATACGAATTCACACCTAATGAAAACTATTATTTAGAGGGGAATTTAATGATGGATATAATGCTAAAAGAAAATGAATTATGGATTGAGTATCCAGCGAAAAAAAAATACAGAAAAAGATATAAGCTCGCTAAATTAGAAAATGGAAGATGGATTCAATTGGCATTTGAACCAATTTTCGTTGAAACTAGTTTTGAAATTTTAAAGACTAACGAAGATATCTCATTCAAGGTTTATGAGAATTATAATATGGGATATGACATTCATGTTGGAGAGTTGAAAAAAGTCAACTGATTTTAAACGTAAACAAAAACTGCATATAACACCGTGTATAATTCATTGCTAGGTTCTAGCCTACTTGGAAATTCCTTCGGAATTCCCTCTGGTTCGTTTTTGTTTACTAATTTAGTTGCTGAAACACGCAACGAAATCATACACAAACACGTTGTGTGCAATAATGCCAGCCTTTCGGATCTTCCCAGGTTTATTGCTAAGATCAAAAATTGTAGATGAAGGTCAGCGGCTATAA
>CANLEE010000023.1 GCA_947489585.1 uncultured Psychroserpens sp. | reverse complement strand
GATTGAATTTTCAGGATTTTCTCCTCTACCGCAACTGTAACATATTATTTCCAAGGTTTCTTCTTATTGTGGCTAACGGTCTCGGCTATGAGTAGTTGCGTGGGTTAGCGATTAACTTTACAAGCACAAACCAAGTTGGAAATTCCGCAGGAATTTCCAAAGTAGGTGAGACCAAGTAATTACTTATAGCCATTGTTGTGAGGCGTTTTTTAATTAGAAATATTTTGGTTTCGAAATTCAGTGTTTTTATCATTAAGTATTTAAAGTAAGCTGTTTCATATATTCTACTATAGCTAGTTGCCCCAATTCAGTTAAAGCAATATGATTTGTAGCTTCTTCTAATGAATATCTGAGAATTTCTTCACCTTCTTGCAATATCAAATTATCAGAATTTATACCAGTAACCATGAATACTGTGCAATGAGTCTGAGTTTTGTCTTTCCTTGTGAAAATTGTTTCAAGTAAGAACGTATAATCGTAATCACCGTAAGTCAGACCCAATTCTTCAGTCAGCTCTCGTTCTAATGCTTCTATTATACCTTCATTGTTTTCTCTTCTACCACCAAACAAACCTATTCTTCCAGCATTGTAGGTTGTACTCTTTTTATCTCTTCTTTGTAATACAATCTGTTTATTTGTATCAATAATTAATGCTCCTGAATAGTGTCTGTCATAGCTGTCTTTTTTATTAAGAAAGCGGTCAACCTTCTTTCTTTTAGGGATTTTTATGTTATTTGATTTTGAAATCAGAGATTGTTGGTTTGATAAAAAGATATTTGATTTGATGTTTTCTGTTAGAACTATATGCGAGCCTATAAAGCATTCATTTCCAATATGTATACCAGGTGAGAAAGTAACATAAGGTGCCACAAAAGTTCCTGACCCAATAATTGAACCACGTTTCTCGAAGGATTCACCTTCAATTAATATTTTCGATTTATTTGTTTTTACAGTTGCAGTAATTACGAATGCGGATAAAGAACTATTGAATCCTATTAAACTACGAGAAAAATTACAAAAATGTGCGACTCTGCAATCAGCACCAAGAATTATTTCGTTTGCATAAGTATGGTTCCCTATAAGCGAATTTCTTGCCAAGAAACAGTGGGCACGAATGAAAGAAAAATTTCCAACAACACAATTTTTACCAATATAGGTTGGGCCTTGAACAATTGAATTGGCTAAAACTTGAGCTCCATCTTCTATAATTACATTGCCTTTAATTATAGCCGAATTATCAATGTTTGCATTGGGACTAATATATGATGGTATTTTATCTAATGCTTCAATTATTCTATCATATATTTTCCAATTTTCGCTGATGGATGTTGGTAACTTCGTCGCATTTTCGAATTCCCACAAAAAACTATTGTCCTTTGTCCATGTTAAGTAGTTGTGTAAATCTTTATTCATAATTTAATCCGAGGATTTTCATTAATCTATACTCTAATTCGAGCATTTTTCTCAGCTTCTTTTTTGAATCATTTGATATGTTAGTTGGAAAATTGGTTTCATGAGATTTATAAGATTTCAGTTTCATATCTATTATTGATGAAAGTTCATTCAATCCAATTTCAAATTCTTCAAGGTTGAAAAAATAATCTAGTTTGTTAATGTTTTCTGCAGCATCTTCGACATCGAATTTTGATGAAAAGCAATACAATTGAGCTAAAAGTTTTTCCTTAGGAATTTTATGAAGAAATGAGTTGAAATCATTGCTCAACCATTTACTTTCTTTTTGAACCCATCCTCTTTGAATGTTCTGTATAACATGCTTACGTATCATATTGTAATGAGAAATTACCCTATCCATTGGATTTCTAAAAATACAGAATTGAAAAACCTCGGAAGAAATATTTAATCTATGGTAAGGTGCATGGGTGAAACCATAAAAAAAATCATCTTTGTTTATTTCTTTAGTATTGGCTCCAACATATTTATTGCTATTTAGTATAACATGTTTATGAGTTGATATTCTGATTGATTCCGATATTGATTTAGGGTTTTCAATATTCAAACCAAAAAAAGCTTCATTAACTGAAGTCCCGCCAGTTTTTCTTATATGATAATGAAAAAATCTTTGTTTCATAATTTCAATGCCTCACAACGTGTTCGTGTATGGCTAGTTATGTTGGCTAGGTCTAAGATAGTAAAAGGTAACGAATCATTAGGGAAATCCGCAGGATTTTCCGAGTGCAAGCTGTACCAATAATTAGCTATACACGTTGTTGGTGGTAGTTTCTAGTTTTACTCTTTTTCTTCTTTATACCAAGAATCAAATTGTTGATTTAGTAAAGTTACAGCTGGTTTACCACCTTTTTCAATACCTTGAACGGCTAACTTAAAAATAGCTCCATCTTGAGGTTTGTAAACCATTAAGAATGCAGACCTTGCATATTGTGTTCCACATCTTTTATCACCTCCAGCTTCTTCTCCAGCTTTGAGGGCTAGCATCAACCGTTCAGCTAAAGATTTATCTCTATTTTGTTCGAAGGCTTTGTAGGCTTTCTGAATTACTTGCTCACTTGCTAGTATGTTACCCATAACTGCGAAATCATCACCAAGCATTTCACCATTCCAATCTTTAATCTGAGCTCCAGAATAAACCAAAGGTTTACTATTTCCATTTACTAAAATCACTCCATATTGTTGGAGTTCTGGTTTAAATTCTTCAGCCATCATGGCACCCATTATTTCTTCTGCAGAGGCATTATTCTCCATTAGTGTAACACCACGCATTTTCGCATAGTAATTACTTGCTGCTTGTACTACAACAACTCCTTTTCCCGGTTCTATGGATCCTATCCACGATACATCAAATGTGCAAGAAGCACCTGCTATTCCGATTTCTCCTGTATTTCTATCCACTGCAATTATTGACCAGGTAGCATAACAATGTGTAGAAAGTAGCGTGGTTAATAGTATTAATAAGGTAGTTCCTAATTTCTTCATATTTAGAGAATTTAATGTTTGCTTATGTATTAAAGAGAAGTCGAATACAAAATTGTTACAGTAGAAAAGCTAGAATTAATAATAGTAGGAATCAGTTTAGTTGAGATATTACCACCAACGTGTTCGTGTATGGTTTCGTTGCGTTTGCACTAAGTTAGCAAATAAAGAGAGACCTTTTGTTCAGAAGCGACAGAAATTCCGATAGGAATTTCCGAGCAATGAACTATACACGTTGTTATATGCTGTTGCGAAACAGAAGAGTAAGCACGTGTTGCCTCATGGACGCTAGGAATAGGCGAGTAAGAGTAATCACATATCACCGAAAGTAACTCACGTAATGCCATTAGAGTAAGCACGTATCGCGTTAAATAAGCTCACGTAAAGCGAGTATGAGTAATCAGAGTAGGCAAGCAAGAGTAAGCATGAGCAATTGCATCTAACGTGTTCGTGTATGGTTAGTTGCGTTGGCTAGCAACTAAATTAGTAAAAGAAAACGAGCCAGAGGAAAATCCGCAGGATTTTCCGAGTACACACAAACCAAGCAATTAGTTATACACGTTGTTGCCAGTAGTTTTTATCTTATTTCAATTTGTTTATTAATCAGTTCAGACAGTTTAATGTCAAGATTTAATTTTGTTTTTATTTTGACTGTTTTAAAGCCAATCATTTCATAATCTTTGTCATAATTGTAAGTTTCAAAATATTCCACTTTTTTTATAAGCCCATTCTTATCGTAAAACAGTTTTGTTTTATTTGCAACTTCTAATTTTGAGGTATATTTTTCTTCAAACTCAATTAATTGTCCGTTTTCATTATATGTTTTTATTTCTGATTTTGAACTGTTATCGCCATCATCGTAATAAGTTTGAAAAACTCCGATTCTTTGGTTGTCTTTATATTTGTATTTCCAATCCCAACGTAGTTTATTATTATAAACCTGTTTCAAATAAACTACTCTATTCAAACTATCATATTCTTTTTGATAATAATATGTAGGACTAAAAACTGATTTAATCTGATTTAAATTTAAATCATATTCAAAACTTGTTTTGTCATACAACGAATCGGTTGGAATATGATATAGTGATTTATCATTTAGTTTGTCTTTAGAGTTATATGTGTATATAGTTTTCCAATATGGATAAACACTTTTTTGGTAATCAGATTCATACTCTATTGATTCAGTTAATTTCTCTTCGTTATACTTATATACTTTGATAGTATTTGTCAATCTTAAATCCGTATTGTGATGTTTTCCAAAAGTCACTTTTTTCAATAGGATTCCACTTGAATTAAAATATAATTTTGCATAAGGTCGCTTTCTTCGATTTGTCTTTCTTTTCGTTAATTCGTCATTAGAATTACGTTTATTATTTTGTCCGATTAATTGTATTTCTATTTCACCAACCTTTTCAGATAGGTTTTGTCCAAATGATAAGTAAGTAATAATTAGGAAGAAGATAAAGAGTATTTTTTTCATTTTTTATAAGTCTTTATCAAATCTAAATCAGCTGTTTTAATATAAAAAATTGGAATGAGTAAATAACCCTTTTTATTGAGTAAACACGAAAATTAGCAGGTTTGGTCAAATTACTGGCAACGTTGGCGTATATGAAATGTAGCGATTAAAAGTACGCTTACCTTTCAGGTTTGGTTTTGCTTTATAAAGAAACA
>CANLEE010000022.1 GCA_947489585.1 uncultured Psychroserpens sp. | reverse complement strand
AAGTTCATTAACATATTGAATTGACAGCGTAAAGAGATTATTGGAAACGATAATTTCTAGACAAAAGAATAGACCATTTTGAGTACTGAAATTAAACAATTTCGATTAGTTGTTAAGATATAGTCGTAAGACTTAAAAATTAACGATGAAGAGTTTGATCCTGGCTCAGGATGAACGCTAGCGGCAGGCCTAACACATGCAAGTCGAGGGGTAACAGGAGTAGCTTGCTACTTGCTGACGACCGGCGCACGGGTGCGTAACGCGTATACAATCTACCTTTTACAGGAGGATAGCCTTTAGAAATGAAGATTAATACTCCATAGTAAGTAGCAATGGCATCATTATTACTTTAAAGCTTCGGTGGTAAAAGATGAGTATGCGTTCTATTAGCTAGATGGTGTGGTAACGGCACACCATGGCAACGATAGATAGGGGCCCTGAGAGGGGGATCCCCCACACTGGTACTGAGACACGGACCAGACTCCTACGGGAGGCAGCAGTGAGGAATATTGGACAATGGAGGCAACTCTGATCCAGCCATGCCGCGTGCAGGAAGACTGCCCTATGGGTTGTAAACTGCTTTTATACAGGAAGAAACCGCTCTACGTGTAGAGCTCTGACGGTACTGTAAGAATAAGGATCGGCTAACTCCGTGCCAGCAGCCGCGGTAATACGGAGGATCCAAGCGTTATCCGGAATCATTGGGTTTAAAGGGTCCGTAGGTGGATAATTAAGTCAGAGGTGAAAGTTTGCGGCTCAACCGTAAAATTGCCTTTGATACTGGTTATCTTGAGTTATTATGAAGTAGTTAGAATATGTAGTGTAGCGGTGAAATGCATAGATATTACATAGAATACCAATTGCGAAGGCAGATTACTAATAATATACTGACACTGATGGACGAAAGCGTGGGGAGCGAACAGGATTAGATACCCTGGTAGTCCACGCCGTAAACGATGGTTACTAGCTGTTCGGACTTCGGTCTGAGTGGCTAAGCGAAAGTGATAAGTAACCCACCTGGGGAGTACGTTCGCAAGAATGAAACTCAAAGGAATTGACGGGGGCCCGCACAAGCGGTGGAGCATGTGGTTTAATTCGATGATACGCGAGGAACCTTACCAGGGCTTAAATGTAGTGTGACAGGACTAGAGATAGTTTTTTCTTCGGACACATTACAAGGTGCTGCATGGTTGTCGTCAGCTCGTGCCGTGAGGTGTCAGGTTAAGTCCTATAACGAGCGCAACCCCTGTTGTTAGTTGCCAGCGAGTCATGTCGGGAACTCTAACAAGACTGCCAGTGCAAACTGTGAGGAAGGTGGGGATGACGTCAAATCATCACGGCCCTTACGTCCTGGGCTACACACGTGCTACAATGGTATAGACAGAGAGCAGCCACTACGCGAGTAGGAGCGAATCTATAAACTATATCACAGTTCGGATCGGAGTCTGCAACTCGACTCCGTGAAGCTGGAATCGCTAGTAATCGCATATCAGCCATGATGCGGTGAATACGTTCCCGGGCCTTGTACACACCGCCCGTCAAGCCATGGAAGCTGGGAGTGCCTGAAGTCCGTCACCGCAAGGAGCGGCCTAGGGTAAAATTAGTAACTAGGGCTAAGTCGTAACAAGGTAGCCGTACCGGAAGGTGCGGCTGGAACACCTCCTTTCTAGAGAAAGACGACTAAGCGAAACAAAGTAAGGAAAGAATTAGTTTATTCTTTTGCTGTTAATTTAATTGATCTATTATAGTAGAGTCTCATAGCTCAGCTGGTTAGAGCGCTACACTGATAATGTAGAGGTCGGCAGTTCGAGTCTGCCTGAGACTACTAGCTATAATATATATAAAGGAAATTCTAGAAGTTGGAATTCAACATTTAAAATCTGAATTCAACATTTAGATTTCAAACGGGGGATTAGCTCAGCTGGCTAGAGCGCCTGCCTTGCACGCAGGAGGTCATCGGTTCGACTCCGATATTCTCCACGATTTTACTATATTATATAGTAGAAAAAAGTTCATTGACATATTGAAAAAAGATACATAAAAATAAAGTATAACTATTTATAGTTATACGAATCTTAATTAGTTAGAGTTTACGAGCTTTTAACTAATTATAAACTCATTAAAAAGACAAAAAGTACAATAAGCTACATAAGAGCGTATGGGGAATGCCTAGGCTCTCAGAGGCGATGAAGGACGTGATAAGCTGCGAAAAGCTGCGGGGATTGGCACATACAAATCGATCCGCAGATATCCGAATGGGGCAACCCAGCATGTTGAAGACATGTTATCCGTAAGGAGGCGAACCCGGAGAACTGAAACATCTAAGTACCCGGAGGAGAAGAAAACAAAAGTGATTCCGATAGTAGCGGCGAGCGAAATCGGATTAGCCCAAACCAGTATTGTTACGGCAATACTGGGGTTGTAGGACCACGACATTTGATGCGTAATGAATTAGAATACTTTGGAAAAAGTAACCATAGAGGGTGATAGTCCCGTATAAGTAAAGATCGTTATTGATAGTGGTATCCTGAGTAGTGCGGGACACGTGTAATCCTGTATGAATTTGGCGGGACCATCCGTTAAGGCTAAATACTCCTGAGAGACCGATAGTGAACTAGTACCGTGAGGGAAAGGTGAAAAGAACCTTGAATAAAGGAGTGAAAAAGATCCTGAAACCATACGCTTACAAGCGGTCGGAGCCCTTTGGGGTGACGGCGTGCCTTTTGCATAATGAGCCTACGAGTTACCGTTGCTAGCAAGGTTAAGGACTTCAGGTCCGCAGCCGTAGCGAAAGCGAGTCTGAATAGGGCGCTTTAGTTAGTAGTGGTAGACGCGAAACCGTGTGATCTACCCATGGGCAGGGTGAAGCTGTGGTAACACACAGTGGAGGCCCGAACCGATATACGTTGAAAAGTGTTCGGATGACCTGTGGGTAGGGGTGAAAGGCCAATCAAACTCGGAAATAGCTCGTACTCCCCGAAATGCATTTAGGTGCAGCGTTGATTTATAGTTTTATAGAGGTAGAGCTACTGATTGGATGCGGGGGCTTCACCGCCTACCAATTCCTGACAAACTCCGAATGCTATAAAATGTTAATCAGCAGTGAGGGCATGGGTGCTAAGGTCCATGTCCGAGAGGGAAAGAACCCAGACCATCAGCTAAGGTCCCAAAATATATGTTAAGTTGAATAAACGAGGTTGAACTGCTTAGACAGCTAGGATGTTGGCTTGGAAGCAGCCATTCATTTAAAGAGTGCGTAACAGCTCACTAGTCGAGCGGTTCGGCATGGATAATAATCGGGCATAAACATATTACCGAAGCTATGGACTTGTAAAAGTGGTAGGGGAGCATTGTAGTGTCGTCGAAGGTGTACTGCGAGGTATGCTGGAGAAGCTACAAAAGAAAATGTAGGCATAAGTAACGATAATGCGGGCGAGAAACCCGCACACCGAAAGACTAAGGTTTCCTCAGCTATGCTAATCAGCTGAGGGTTAGTCGGGACCTAACGCGAACCCGAAAGGGGAAGTGGATGGACAACAGGTTAATATTCCTGTACCTGCTCACACTAAAAGTGACGGAGGCGTATATTTGGTGCGTACTGACGGAATAGTACGTTGAAGCGAGTAGTAATACCGCGATAGTACACTGAGACTACGGTCAAGGTGATAATCCAGAGAAGCGACTTCCAAGAAAAGCGAGTGAAGCAGCCCGTACCCTAAACCGACACAGGTAGTTGGGATGAGAATTCTAAGGTGCTCGAGAGATTCATGGCTAAGGAACTAGGCAAAATCGGCCCGTAACTTCGGGAGAAGGGTCGCCCATCTTCGGATGGGCCGCAGTGAAAAGGTCCAGGCGACTGTTTATCAAAAACACAGGGCTCTGCTAAATCGAAAGATGATGTATAGGGCCTGACACCTGCCCGGTGCTGGAAGGTTAAGTGGAGGGTTTAGCTTCGGCGAAGATCTGAAATGAAGCCCCAGTAAACGGCGGCCGTAACTATAACGGTCCTAAGGTAGCGAAATTCCTTGTCGGGTAAGTTCCGACCTGCACGAATGGTGTAACGATCTGGACACTGTCTCAGCCATGAGCTCGGTGAAATTGTAGTATCGGTGAAGATGCCGATTACCCGCTGTGGGACGAAAAGACCCCGTGAACCTTTACTATAGCTTAGTATTGGCTTTGGATAAGTAATGTGTAGGATAGGTGGGAGACTTTGAAGCGGCGTCGCTAGGCGTTGTGGAGTCATTGTTGAAATACCACCCTTTGCTTATCTAGAGTCTAACCTCTAACCGAGGGACAGTGCTTGGTGGGTAGTTTGACTGGGGTGGTCGCCTCCAAAAGAGTAACGGAGGCTTCTAAAGGTTCCCTCAGCACGCTTGGTAACCGTGCGTAGAGTGCAATGGCATAAGGGAGCTTGACTGAGAGACATACAGGTCGATCAGGTACGAAAGTAGAGCATAGTGATCCGGTGGTTCCGCATGGAAGGGCCATCGCTCAAAGGATAAAAGGTACTCCGGGGATAACAGGCTGATCTCCCCCAAGAGCTCACATCGACGGGGGGGTTTGGCACCTCGATGTCGGCTCGTCACATCCTGGGGCTGGAGAAGGTCCCAAGGGTTGGGCTGTTCGCCCATTAAAGTGGCACGCGAGCTGGGTTCAGAACGTCGTGAGACAGTTCGGTCTCTATCTACAGTGGGCGTTAGAAATTTGAGTGGATCTGACTCTAGTACGAGAGGACCGAGTTGGACTAACCTCTGGTGTACCAGTTGTTCCGCCAGGAGCATTGCTGGGTAGCTACGTTGGGAAAGGATAAGCGCTGAAAGCATATAAGCGCGAAACCTACCACAAGATGAGATTTCTTTAAAGGGTCGTGGAAGATTACCACGTTGATAGGCTATAGGTGTAAAGGCAGTAATGTCATAGCCGAGTAGTACTAATAACCCATAGGCTTATTGTACGCCTGTTTTTTTAGAGTTACAATTTATTTTTATGATGTTTTTTTTCAATATGTTATTTTATACGGTTAAGTAATTATACATAATTACACACACCGAAAGATTTAAGGTGATTATAGCGATGGGGCTCACCTCTTACCATTCCGAACAGAGAAGTTAAGCCCATTTGCGCCGATGGTACTGCAATCGTGGGAGAGTAGGTCGTCGCCTTTTTTGAAACCCCTTTACATAATTATGTAAAGGGGTTTTTGTTTTTTATATTTAGATA
>CANLEE010000021.1 GCA_947489585.1 uncultured Psychroserpens sp. | reverse complement strand
GCTGACCTTCATCTACAATTTTTGATCTTAGCAATAAACCTGGGAAGATCCGAAAGGCTGGCATTATTGAATACAACGTGTTCGTGTATGGTTAGTTGCGTTGTTAAGAACTAAGTTAGCAAAAGAAAACGAACCAGAGGAAAATCCGCAGGATTTTCCAAGTAGGCGAGTACTAGCAATGAATTATACACGTTGTTAGTAGCCGTTTTTATATTCCAAATTGTCAATTATTTCCTCTTCAATCATTTTAAAAATCAGTTCTCCGCCTAGCAATTTTTCGTAATTATTAAATTCAGTTGGTAATATTCTTCTGACTAATTCAGTAATTTTCGGATTGTAAGTGTTCATTGATTTATTGCCATACGTTATTGTCCAAGGTAAAGAGTAAAATTCCGATTTTTTATTATCAATCAAAATCTCTTTTCCGTTGTTACTCTCAATTCGTAATTCTATAAAGTCTATTTCTTCTTGACCTAATAAGAATGGTAAATAAACTTGATTAAATACAGATGATACATAGTTTTGTTTTAAATAACTCTTTTGATTTTGAAAGTCTCGAAATTCAGGGTTTGTCAATTCAATTTGAGAAGTAACATTTCCTCCCCAATTTTCTTTTTCAGCTCGTTCCTTTTTAACTTCCTCAATGAATGTTTCATAGTCTTTTAAATCATTAGTAGTAAATGTTAGATGCTTTGATAAATCTGCTAATTCTACTTTAAAGTTTTTATCTTGTAACAGAGCTTGAATATTATCTTTTGATATTTCTAAACTCCTTTTATCTAAGTTTTTAGACTTAAAAATTAAAACACCTTTTTTATCTACAATTTTACCTTTTTGAATATCCGATTTATAAATTGCTCCCATATGAACTTGCTTATCAAATAGCCATTTTGTAGAAGTCACACTTATGGAACTAATTTCACTTTCGAAAAATGACTGTAAGCTAAGTTTCGTGCTATCACTCTTAATTGTTTCCCACAAATAGTCTTCTTGACTTTCTTTTATTAAATTTAGTTTCTTGTCAAGAACAAATAATTTACCATTTCTACTATTTAAAGTAATTTCATTTTTCTTTTCATTAATTGAAAAGTTAGAAACAGGAATATTGAACTTTCTCCAATTTATTTTATTGAATTTTGAATAGAAAATATAGCCGTTTTGGTTAATAAGTATTATTGAATCAATAACTGCAATTTTGTTTACTTTTCCCCTTGCTGATTGTTTTAAGATTTTAAATTTTCCTTGATTAATTGGTGTCTCAATTTGTTTGGTAGTCTTCCAGTTATCATCTGTTGTTGCTAATCCATTAGATAATCCTCCTGCTATTCCATTTAAGGAATCGATCATATGAATTGATGAAACCCAATTAATTGGTTTAAAAGGGTTCTTTTTTTTGCTCCAATTTTCTCCATAATCATTTGAATAGTGAATATGATTATCAGAGCCACTCATCCAAATTTTCCCACCTTCTTTTTGATATGAACAATGTATCCAAGCATCACCTTTGAATGTAATTAATTTCCATTTTTTTCCTCCATCAGAAGTTTTATAAAGAATATTTTTCTTTTTTTCATATCGTGGTTTTTTGTTGGATAGGTCAGTTAGAAATCCTGCAACTAAAATAGTATCATTATTAAATTTTATTATTTCTGTTGGTCTGTCGAATTTGGTTAGTGCAAAACTTTTTTTTAATGAAGTTAAAATACTGTCTTCCGAATTTTGTGCTTTCAGCAGATTTGGAATTGTAGTGAGTAGAATTAAGACTATTAATTTTTTCATATGTTTAAATTCTTTTCGAATCTATAAAAAGAATAATTTTCAGACAATTCAGATTGAGTGAAGTGGACTTTCGAATTAGTGAACTATGTTTCTTCAAATGGCTACTAACGTGTTCGTGTATGGTTAGTTGCGTTGGCTAGGTCTAAATTAGTAAAAGAAAACGAACCAGAGGAAAATCCGTAGGATTTTCCGAGTACACACAGAACTAGCAATTGATTATACACGTTGTTATACACTGGCGTTAGACATCAGTCATTTCCCAATTGTCTTCCGCACCTTGGTAGTCCTTATTTTTTAACCTTGAAACATATATTCCAGATTTTCTCAAACTAAATATATCTTTTATGAATTTTGGAAAAGACTTTCCTTCCTTATCTCTGTACCAGTCAACTCTTTTAGTAACGACAGGGAATACAGGCTCGGTTGAAACTTGACTGTAAGTTTTCTCAGAATTATTTATATTTCCAAAAAATGTATTTTGAGAGTAGTTATTACCTAAACTATCTCTGTATTGTATGAATAGATGAAAATATCTTACATCTACTGGATAAATAATAGGTATTTCGATTTTCTGATTTTTAGGTAAGGTTTGATATATTCCTTTTTCATAAATGCAATAAAATTCATCATCAATTAGTTCATCAATATTTATTTTATTTCTATATTTTTCATCAACATTCTCATTAATAAATTCGTTTAGCGGATAATTACTATTATCTATCATAACGTAGAGACTAATATCAATATCAAAAGCATGATTATCACTTAAGTTTTTAATCATTAGATACTCAGTGACGTTTTTATAAACAGATTTATATTCTAGGAATGGAATATTATTAATCCTTATTTGTTCTGTCAATAATTTGGTTGTTACTTCCTGAGCATTTGCTGATCTTTTAAGCTCTTTCCTTGTGTATTTTAATTCTTTTCTTTGAAGTCCTAACTCAGTTTTTTGCAAATAAATAGTATAAATTATTCCTGCAAGTGCTAAGCCTGAGAATAGTGAATTTATTGCGCCAAATGTATCTCCGAAAGTTCCACTTTTTGCCCAATCAGAAAAGACTAACCAAATAATTGTAGCCGATAAAAACCAAATCATCACAACTATTAGTAACAATGATATTAAGGATATTTTTGGCTTTTTCTTTGTTGTCATGGTAGAGCTTGTGTATAACGTGTTCGTGTATGGTTTGTTGCGTCTGCACTAAGTTAGCAAATAAACAGGAACTCATTGTTCAGAAGCGACAGAAATTCCGATAGGAATTTCCGAGCAATGAACTATACACGTTGTTGTGGCACGTATTTTTTTAGTAATCTCCATTCAGTACTTTCTTTATTCCATCCTAACAAACCATTCTTTTCACTCCAATAAAACTTTATAATTTGAGAATCATTCGGATAAGACGATATATTTCCTTCAATGATAATTACATCAACATACTCAATTCCGTTCAATTTCATAGAATGTCTCGGAATTTCTTCAAATTCTTGTTTAGTAAATCTATTTTGGTTTATATAGTTTGTGTTTTCTGATTTAGCTCTAATATCAATTCTTAAACCTTTCCAATTAGAGGCAAAAATCTCAACTATAAAATCTGGATTAGAATTTGAACTTTTGGATTGAATCAATTCGAATCCATACTTTTCATATTTTTCAGATGAAAGGCGATATGGATACTTAGAAGGTCTTGACCATCCTTTGTATTCTTTTAATTTTATTGAGTCAATATCATTTTTATTAGATTCAAATATTAAAATCTCATTTCCATTATATGGAATATAATTATATTCAGTTTCTTGAATTCTGTATGTGGATCCACAAGACGTAAGTAAAACAAAAGTATAAATTAGAATAAGTATTTCAGATGCTTTTCTCATATGTGCTACAACGTGTTTGTGTATGGTTAGTTGCGTGTTTCAGCAACTAATTTAGTAAACAAAAACGAACGCGAGAAAATTCCGAAGGAATTTTCCAAATAAGCACTTGCCAAAGCAATTAATTATACACGTTGTTGGCAACTGTTAACTAATCACTTATCTTTTTGGAGGAGTTGGACGAGTTGGTGTCGGTCTTGACGGTGTCGGTCTTGGAGGAGGAGTTGGTTTGTTCCCTTCTTTTATCAGCCTTGGTGGAGGAGGAGTTGGAACTGTCGGTTTTTTCGGTTGCTTGCTCATTCTCTTTAATAGTATTTAATAAATTTTTAATTTCTTCAATGTTGACTATTTCTGTCTTAGTTATATTCTCACTTTTGCTAAATTTATGAAAATTATAAGCAAATGGAATACAGCTTATTATAACTAAAATAAAGCACCAAATCAAATATTTTTTTGCGCGAAAAAGAAAAGCTGCTTTTATGTCATTATTGTTAATATTGACATTCAAATATTCAGACAACATATTTTGAAATTGTTCTTCATAAAGAGAATCCGCAGTAACTTCGTCAGCTAATACTTCTCTTTCGCTTTTCACAAATTCTTCAAGTTTTTTATGGTATTTATCTAATTCTGTAGGATAAGGAATTCCTTTGTAAGTGTAACCTTTGAAAAAGTTGTTATAAGATCCAAAAATATTTATAACTACTATTATCCACATTAAAACTGCTAATGCAAGTATTATATAAAATATCATCACCAATAAAGATGAGGAATCTTGATTAAATTTAAATTCTCTGAAAAGAAAGAAGAAAAGAACGAATAATCCTGTAAGTATTCCAATAGGAATATTCAGAGCTCTGTTTATAGAATCTCTTCTATTACTTTCTTTATGATACCAATCTATTAAGAATTCAAGGTTTTTCATATTAATCGTTGGTAACTGTTATTTTTCTTTTAATTTCCTATAATCTTCAATATCCAAAAGTTCAAATGGTTTAGAGTCATCCTCTACGTCACAGGCTTTTAGATAAGTGATTTTTACTTTTCCGTTTTCTTTTTTCAAAAGGCATTTTCTTACACTAATCAATTTGAGTTTATCCGCAACTCTCGGATGAACAGCAACACAAAGTCCTATTCCAGCCGCTCTGACACTTGGATAAAGAACTCCGTCTAGTCCTGTATTTGCCATTAATGTCGAAAGTAATGCAGAAATATAATACTTGTGATTATTTCCTGTTCTAACATCTTTAGAAAATTCGTTTGCTAAAAATTTTAAATATTCAATCCCTTTAGTTTCTAATTCCGGATTCTGCTTGAGTAAAATTTGATAACTATTTTTTATTTCTTGTAAGTAGTCAATCTCATAATCCTTTGTTGGGTCGAAAATGGTGGCTAAAGTCATAAATTCTTGAACTTCCCAAGTCCCAATAACCATAAGTCTTTCCCCTTCTGGAATAGAGTTGTCTCTTAATAATTCACTCGTTTCACAACAGGCTGTTATTCTAGTGTGACTGTGGTCATCGACAGTATAATTATCTTTAAGAACAGAACCATAAAACATTGTGTTTTCAGGTGTACTTGCTCGAAGATAATTTGTATTGTATTCGGCTGGCGCATATGATAATCTACTCCTTGTATTAAAATCAGCCTCTCCAACTTTAATTCTGACCGCTCTATCGAAAATTTTCCCTTTTGTATATTCAGTTCGCATAATTGGTAATGCACCAATCTTATTAATTAGTTGATTAATTTCCTCAACACTGTTTTTTGTCAAGTCAATTTCTTTTAGAGCTTTTAAATTTTCCATTTTTAATTAATGTTGATTGCGTCTTTAATTGTTGCCAACGGTATTGTATATGAAAAGTAGCGGGTTTTTATGCACTAACTTTTCGGTTTATAACTGACCTTTTATTTATTCATTTTCTCTTCATTCAGTAATTAAATCGCTATTTTTTATATACGTTGTTGGTAGCCGTTATTCTTTCATCCAAGTCATTTTTTCTCGATTGTATAATTCATTCGATTTCAATTTACTTTTCTTATATGTTTCTTTTTTAATTGGTATGCCATTCAAATCAAAAACAATAATTTCATAATCCTCTTTGCTATTTGAATATTGTTTCTTAACAAATTTTACTTTTTTGGGTATTCCTATTTCATTACCATAAAGCTTTAATAATTCAAATTGCGTCGTGTGAAATTGAATAATTTCATACTTTCCTATATAATTAAAAAAGGTAGTATTATCTGAATCTGAATCATAATTCTTGTACGAGGTAAAGCCCTCTTTGTTATAATAAAAAATAAACTTTTTGCCAATCGGGTTGTATACTTTTACAAAATCTGTATTAACATCTGATTTGGGAACGAAGAATTTTTTATCACAATATTTCAATCTTAATACGTTTTGTGGTGAAAGTTTTTCAATGATTCTTCTCTGTAATAGTATTTCATTTTCATAATATAGATTTTCTAAATAATATTTGTTACCAGTTTTTAATCTGTAAAAAATATTACCATTACAATACTTTTCTTCAACCATACCAATAGAGGAAAATTGAGAAATAAATGGTATACCAATATTAAATTTATTATAATATCCTTTCTTTATTTCCCAATCGTTTGGCAATTTTTTCCAAATAATACGTTGAATCTCACCTGCCTTATTATATTCACGCATACACATATAACCATCACCACAAGTTTTAAATAATTGTACTATTTGTCCATTGCTGTAATAATTATCCGAAGTTTCAATATCTGCTAGAATGTTTGCAATTTCTTTTGCTCTAGTTTCTTCTCCTTGGTCACCTTCTACCATATATAGAAAGTCTTGCATTAATTGTTTAGGCTCATTTATGTTTGTGTAAATTTCAAACTTTGATTTAGCTTCTAAGTATAGAATATCAGGATTTGTATCACCAAAGACTTCCTTAGATTTATTTAGATGTTCAATAGCTTTTTCAAAGTCTTCGTTTTCAAATGCTCGTTGTGCTTTTTCATAAAATGCAACTGCCATTAAATCTTGACAATTAGCTGTAAAACTAAAAAGGGAAAGTGTAAAAATTAATATTTTTCTCATTAGTTATCTTTTTTCCAGTAATTACTTTTTTTTGATATTGTATCTTGATTTTCATATGCTGCTTTTGTGTCAACTGAATTCCAATAGTTCTTTCTCTTGGTTTTTGTTTGCTGTGTTTTCTTGCCTGTCCAATAGTTTTTACTTTGATCAATTGTAACTTTATTGTTTAAGAAGACAATTTCAGTACTACTTGAAGGTATAGCATTTTTAAAGTAACTTTCATTTACAGCTTTCTTTAAATTTTCTTTCAAACTGGAAACAATGTTTTCTACAGAGTTTTCCCATTGAAAGAAAATTATATCATAGTCGCGTGCTTTTTCACCAAAATGCTCAAGCAGTAGTTTACTCTTGATATCATTTATAAATGGATATTGCCCATTAGGATAAGGAAAGAACCCAAAAACTGGCGAGAATTTTACATCAATATTTTGATTGATTTTAAACTCTAAAGTTGAAGGGTAACTGACATTCTCATAATAATAATCATAGTTTTTTGGCACGTAGGCAAAATAAATATACAATGGATGAAAGCCTGTACCATCTTCATCTAAAGTAGATTTAAGTTTTACCTGATTTAAGAAAGATTTTCTAGCGTTGATTATTTTTTTATATTCTTTTCTGTATTGATAAGCTTGATTTTGAAACAATTCTTTTTTTCGTTCTTCCTGCGCTTTCAGTTGCCGTTGTCTTTCCTCATAAGCTAAACGTTGTTGGCGTTGTTGTTCAAAATAGTTTACTAAACCAGTTACCGCATTACTAATAACTTGAACTTTTTGCATATCTTGTTCATATTTTGCTTGACTCCTAGCTTTTATGGCTTCAATCTCTGGTGTAGTATACATATTGCTTTTAGAATCAAAATACACTTGATTTTGGTTGGAAGTTGTGCTTGTATTACTGCTTACTGATGATATATTACCAATATTTTGTGAGGTTGTATTATTGGCTGACGTTGTGTTTTGGTTTTGATAATTTTTAAATGTTTGACATCCTTCAAAATTATAATTTAGTTGAATAAAATTATCATTATTTGAATGGCTTGTTTGAATTTCAGATAATGATTCTCTTCTTACAAACGAAGTATTATAAAGATTAAACCGTGGATGGCTAGACCATGCAGGGTCTGTTTCACTAATATAATCAACTAAAAATTTTTTAAATTTTGATGATGCCTCATTATACAAAGATTCTTTAAAGGCTCTTGAATTATCATTATTTAAATTATCATTGAAACTACATTGAAATATTTGAGTTCTAAATTGAAAGAAATCCCTGTAGCCACTATTAGTTTTCCTTCCTTCTGGATAAGGCTCAACTTGAGAATGAAAATAAAAATAAAAAGTTTTAGATTGTTGTGCATAACTTGATAAAACTATAAATCCGAAAATAAAATGTAATAGTAATTTTTTCATTGTTTTTGAATTTAATAATTCAATCTTTATTTCAAATACCTGATATTGGGTATTATTTATTTCTAATGGCTACCAACGTGTTCGTGTATGGTTAGTTGCGTTGGCTAGGTCTAAATTAGTAAAAGAAAACGAACCAGAGGGAAATCCGTAGGATTTTCCGAGTACACACAGAACTAGCCATTAACTATACACGTTGTTGTAAGCTGGCTTTTTACAGTTCAAATTTTTCAAATGACTCTCCATTATATTTATAAACTCCAGCGTTATGTGTTCCGAGCCATAGACCATCTTGGTTGTCTTTATATATTGAAAACAGTAAAACATCAGTTTCGCCATCTTTAATTGGATAATGAATTAGTTCAGTTCCATTACTTCTCCATACACCATTATCGTATGTTGTCATCCACAAGTTTCCATCATTATCTATAGTCATTGACATAGAATACAAACTTTCTAATTCTTTACTTTTTACTCCTAACTCTCGTTGATAATTTATTGATTTGAGCTCATTAGACTTAGTGTTATCCGGTAATATTTTGTATTTATATTTCGGATTACAAATCCAGATATATCCATCTTTATCTTCAATAATTGAACGAATCCCGAAAGAACCGCCTTCAGGAGTTTCTGTTAAATGTTTTTCATACATCCAACGAATTTCCTTTCCATCATACTGATAAACGCCTAAATTAGAAGTGCCAAACCACATATTTCCTTTAGAGTCTTTATAGATATAATAAACACCATAAGGATTGTAACTAGCATTTGGATTAATGGAAATGAATTCGTTCTCTATTTCATTTTTTGGAAATTTTAAATGATATAAACGTTTTCCATCAAATCGATATGGTCCGTTATTATTCCATCCAATTCTAAACCATAAATCGTACGGTTCTAATTTCCATTCATTTTCTACAGAACTATCTTCTAGTATCTCTAAAGTTGTAAATTTTTGCCCATCAAATTTGCTCACTCCTTCTGTTGTGTCGAAGTAGATGTTTCCAAATCTGTCTTCTTGTATTCCCCAAATATTACTTTCAATAAGTCCATCTTTATCAGTATAAAGAACTAGACTTTCCCCATCATATTTATAAGCTCCTTTATCATTACCTCCAAACCAAATATTATTATTGGAATCTTGGAAGATCAGTAATATTTTTTGGTTGAGCTTAGAAACAGTCTCACCAAGTTCAATAACTTTTTCAGGCGTATCTAAGTTTTTAGATTTATTCTGTCCGTTGCATGTAAAGAATGTTGTTAAAATTCCAAAAATTAGAACAACTTTAATAGTTAGTATTTTTAAATTCATTCTATTTTTTGTTTGTTCTCGATTTTTAGCTTGCTTACAACGTTGGCGTATATGAAATGTAGCGATTAAAAGTACGCTTACCTTTCAGGTTTGGTTTTGCTTTATAAAGAA
>CANLEE010000020.1 GCA_947489585.1 uncultured Psychroserpens sp. | reverse complement strand
CGGAAATTCCTATCGGAATTTCTGTCGCTTCTGAACAAAAGGTCTCTCTTTATTTGCTAACTTAGTGCAGACGCAACGAAACCATACACGAACACGTTAGCCAATCATTATGACCAACCCAAGGAGCTAATTCTTAAAAAAATAAGAGATTAGTTATTGTTTAAAATAACTTGTTTTATAGTCTAGCCCTATTTTCTCTTCCATAAGTAAAACTTCCGGCTTATCTTTTCTTATAGCAACTTGCCAATTGTTGAAGATTTCCCAATCATCGCTTACAAAGATTGGCTTGCCATATTGATTGGTTAAAGCTTTACGTATTCTATCTTCTTCCCCTTTTGCTGTTAAAATCCAAACTACATTAAGTTTACCATCTCCAAAGCGAGCTTCGATTTTTCTTGGAAAGCCTAAATAATCGATACCAAAGCAATTTATTTGTAATTGGGCGTTCGGATCTGAACCATCTAATTCTTCGATACTAATAAAGTCACTATTGGATTCAAGTATTGGTTTTAAATCATTCATGGATGCTCCCATTTTGAGAAATACGGGGATTTCAAAAGAATGATTGGATTTAGCATTTGTCTTACTATCAGATTTCAGATATGGATTTTCCCAAGTAAATAAATTTGTGTGCATTGCTTCTTCAGTCATTATCCAAGCAATATCCCTTTCCTTTTTTAAAAATAACTTATCGCTAAGATAAACTTCATAATCCATATATGTTCGAGCAGTATCTTTACGCTTGCTAATAAAGGTATTATATGAATTTCCTCTCGCTTCTATATAAGTAAGTTTATTATCAGCGAAAGTAAAAACTACACTTTCAATTAAGCCTTTTTCTGTTTTAACTTTGGTACAGACAAAATGATCCTCTTTAACCTTCGCTAATGGGAATGTTGGATTATCAACAGAAATGAGATTTGAGCCATCTGATATCTCTCGTATTTTTTGTATTACTTTTTCTAACGAATCTTCCAAATGAATCCCATTAAAGATAATTTCCGATTGAGCACACATTACGATTGGAGTAATTAAAAATAGAAGAATTGTAATCTTTTTATTTAATATCATAATTATTTAGTCTTGGTGATTCTTTATATAGACATAAAACGAACTCAAATGTTACAAGTTATTGTAAAAATAATAAATGATTACGTCAGAATGCGTATAACGAAAGGCTAACAACGTGTATAGTTCATTGCTGGTTCTGCGTGTACTCGGAAAATCCTAGCAGATTTTCCTCTGGTTCGTTTTCTTTTGCTAACTTAGTTCTTACCAACGCAACTAACCATACACGAACACGTTGTAAGTAATGTTCGGCCAAATAATTAATATATGAACAAAAAAATTCTATGTATTCTTCTATTACTAGCTTTTAGCTGTAAATCAAAAATACTTCCTGTAAAAGAAATAGCAAAAAATGCGACTAAACAACTTGGTCCCAATCCATATTATGAAGTTGATGGAAAATCTGTTGATAAAAATACTTTTATGTCATTAAACCCAGATAACATAAGCACATTAACAATTTATTACGATGAAGAAGCTATAGATTTATTTAACGAGAAGGGAAAAGATGGTGCAATTACAATTCAAACTATAGCATATGCAAAAAAGAAATATCAATCCTTATTCAAATCCTATTCGTCTGAATATAATGAAATAATTAATGAGTATTCAGAAAATGAAATTCAATATATTCTTAATGGTAGAATTTTAAAAGATGATTTTGAAGGAAAATTATCTCTAATAGATGAAAAACTATTAAAAAGTATAAAGATTATTGATAGCAGCAAATTGAATAAAAAATACGAAATCAATGATAAAAAAGTAGGAGTTGTAATCAAGGCCAAACGTCCCAAGAATCTCTATAACTCAAAAGAGAAGTTTTAGAAAATACTACTTACAACAACGTGTATAGTTAATTGCTAGTTCTGAGTGTACTCGCAAAATCCTACGAATTTTCCTTTGGTTCGTTTCTTTTGCTAATTTAGACCTAGCCAACGCAACTAACCATACACAAACATGTTGGCAGTAAGCTCGGAAAAAAAATATGGATAACGGAATAATACTTATTATAACTTTTTCTATTCCTCTACTCCTGCTATTAATCTATTTTATCTGGTTGTCTAAAAGAAAAAAAAGACACGCTGAAACATTGATATCAGATTGGAATAAATTTGAAAAAGCACTCAGTCATGAACATATAAACGGAATTATAAAATACGGAACGGAATTAGTGTGGAATGAAAACTTGACGGATTCACAAATGAAAAAAATGAAAGAATCAGTTTACGACCTTGCTGAAGAACATACTGAATTGGAAAACCTGAAAAACTTGATTTACAACAAATGGCTAGATTGGGATAAAGATATTGTCGGAACTCCATAATTAGCTGAATAAGCCAACTGCCAACAACGTGTATAGTAAATTGCTTGTTCTGTGTGTGCTCGGAAAATCCTACGGATTTTCCTTTGGTTCGTTTTCTTTTGCTAATTTAGTTCTCACCAACGCAACTAACCATACACGAACACGTTGGCAGCAACTTAAACAAACCAGTTTATGAAAAAAATATGCATTATTATTCTATTACTCTTTACCAACTTATCTATTTCTCAGAGTGACTCAGTAGACGCAAAAGTTATAAAAATGATGGAGGTATTAGGCTCAACTGATAGAATGAAAGCAGTTGTGGATAATATTATAAAAAGCCAAGAAGCTGAAAGCCCAGAATTAATAGATTCTGAATATTGGCAAACATTCAAAAAAGAGGAAATTGACTACGACGAGTTTCTACAGATGCTCATTCCTATTTATAAAAAGCATTTTACTATTGAAGAAATTGAATCAATTACAGAATTTTACAGTAGTCCAATTGGGCAATCTATGGTTAAAAAATCCCCCCTAGTATCAGCTGAATCTATTCAAGCCGGTAATGTTTGGGGACAAAAAGTATTTGAAAAAATTCAAATGAATTTCAATAAACCTCTTACTGACAAATTTAATTCGCCAACAAAAGACTGTTCTGAATTAAAAAATGGCAAGTTTAGATATTTTGACATTGAAAATAATGAGGTAATTGTAACACGACGTAACGATATTCAGGAAGAAAGAGTTAATGGAAGTCTATACAAGCTAAAATTAGAATGGGTGAATGATTGCCAATATAAGGTTTGGAATTATCAAGAAGATGGAGACTACAAAGATGTAAAACCATTCATAGTAACGATTTATGAATACACTGATAGCATATATAAATTTGTCTATAAACAAGAGAGTGGAAATGAGTACTTTGATGGAGAAATGGAAATTATGAAATAAAGCAACTGCCAACAACGTGTATAATCAATTGCTCGTTCTGTGAATACTCGGAAAATCCTACGGATTTTCCTCAGGTTCGTTTTCTTTTGCTAACTTAGTTCTAGCCAACGCAACTAACCATACACGAACACGTTGGCAAACATTTTAAGAAAACTTTTATCCACTAACTGAAAATCATCATATACAAATTAGATATTTCATAAAAATAAGACAAGTATTATATATAATAAAAAAACCTGACCATAATGAAAAAAATTACAATAATACTTTTGACAATCATACTAAATCTCAATTTGAGTTTTTCACAAACTGAACCAAATAAGCTGAAATTTATTATTGACCAATCTACAATTAGAAATAAATTGAGTCAAGAACGAGTAAAAAGTGAACATAACGAACTGGGATTTGGACTAATTACAGGAAAAATAAGAATTGGCGATCATGAGACCTTTGGAGTACTTGGAGGATATACTTGTATTGATTCAAAATGTATTGACAAGGAGCATTTAGTGCCTCCTTTAGCCATACAGATAAGTCCTCCTCCAGATTGTGTTGACTCACGATGTATTGAAATACCAGAAGAGGTAAGTTTACCAATTATAAACCTTCTACCTAATTATGATTGTCAATATGCCATATGTACAGAACTGTATTTCGAAAATAAATTGTTAGAGCCTTTTAGAAAGATGAAGATGATGTTAAAACCTTTATCGTGTACAGATGCTAAATGTGTTGATCCTAACACGAAACATGTCCCGGATGGCTCTAAAGAAACTGATGCCGAAAAAAAGAGTCGTAAAGAACAGGAAGAGGATGCAAAGAACAAAGAAAAAACGGAAGCTGCCGAAAAAGAAGCAAAAAAAAAGAAAGAAGCCAAAGATAAGGCAGAGAAAGAAAAGAAAGAAGCTGAAAATAAAGAAAAAGAGGCGGAAGAAAAGAAAAAAAAGGCAGAACATTCTAGAAAGCAAGCAGAATATAGAAGTTCAAAAGCTAAGGAGAAATACAATAGAGAGCGTCAGAATGACCAAAGTTCAAAAGCAACAAAAACCTTCAGATCTCTCTACAATGAAGCATTAGAAGATGAAAAAGATGCCCTGTTAAAGGAACGTCAAACGAATCAAACATTCGAGGAGCGAGTACGTGATCGAATTATAGCGGAGAAGGAGTTTTTTCAAAGAGAAAGAGAATATAATGAAGCTCAAGAACGCTATGAGTGGAACATAGAGGCCGATAGGACAATTAGAATTTGGAGAAACTCAAGGGATTTGTGCAATTCGTTAGGATGCGATTTCAAGCCAATTGGACTAAAACAACCTTAATATGTGTAAAAGTCCAAACTCCTTAAAGATATGATTTAACCAAAATGAAATTTCTATTGATTATTATAAATTTAAAAGTAATTACACTAATAAAAAACGATTTGCCAACAACGTGTATATTGCATTGCTTCTTCCTTAACCTTTTGGAATAATCTAGAGACACGCTAAAGTTCTTGTTTTATTTACTAATTTAGTTCTCAACCAACGCAACGACATCATACACAAACACTTTGGCTGTAATTAATGCAAAAAACTAAGTCGTCGATAAAATAATCAATATTAGTCTTTCTGAATGTTAGTTGGCAAACTTTATTCTTGCTTTTTATAGAAAACAGCATATTCCTTATCAACTCCATTAACACCACTATCAGGATAATCTTTATATAAGAAAAAAATAGAATCATTATTAATTTCAATTATTGGATATGAAATGAAATCATTGGTATTATATCCTCTATAATAATGAAGTGAGTCATTTGCAATAAGCCAACCATTGACTCCACTAGGAAAACACCAGCTAAAAAATACTGCTGATTCAGATTCAACAAGTTTAACTAATGGTCTAGTTGGATTTTCATATGGGCAGTCCCAACTAAATCCAATTAACTTATTCGAATAAAATTGTATCGTATCAGTTCTATCACCAGTTGGCCAACCAGTCCCAGAATCATAACTAATTTCAACCGACCCATCAATCATTTCATCGTATCGATACCCGAAATACCACTTACCCATCAAAGTCCTTTCAGACTCAGAAGATTGCGAAAACAAATCCTCTCCGTTAAATTGATCTGGAGTCGGATAATCATCATTGTTATTGTTAGACGAACAAGCAACAATTAACATTACAAACAACAGTACTTTGAATTTCATAATTATTTCATTTTCAATTATTTACTAAAATAATATAAATTAATGAATTCTTAAAACTACAGCCAACAACGTGTATAACTAATTGCTTGTTCTGTGCGTACTCGGAAAATCCTGCGGATTTCCCTCTGGTTCGTTTTAGTTTTGTAACTTAGTGTTAGCCAACGCAACTAGCCATCACACGAACACGTTAGCTATAATTTTGAAAAAACAATAACACCCAATTCTTTGGAACTTCAAGATAACCTTTATAATCTCTTTATCCTATTTGGTACGTTACAAGCTTTAATCTTCGGCTTTCTTCTTTTGTTAAAAAGCACATTTAAGGATGCAACAAAATATTTAGGCTTATGTGTCTTTTTTTTAGTGTTATACCTTGTTTGGGTACTTAAGGCTAGTCTTGGTATTCAGGCACACTATCCTTACTTAAGATTCATTCCTTTATTCTTCCTTTGGGGAATAGGACCAGCATTCTATGCATATTTGCGCTTCTTTTTTCGAAAACCCATTCCTCTAAAAAAATTAAAACTGCATTTCCTTCCCTTGTGGTTTGAACAATTATTTTTCAATTCTATTACCCTTATTTTTTGCATAAATGATTTTGAGCCCAAAAACTTCAACTCATTTGAGCATTTTTTAGCATTTAATGTTTTTGAAATAGAGCATTATATTGGACTATTTTCAATTGCATATTATTTGGTATTAAGCATTCAACTCTACCGTCAACAACTAAAAGTTGATGTTAATAAAAAGATAGCATATATATTATTCTGTTTCATTTTATTGTGGGGCATCTGGGTACCGTATACTATTATAGATTCAATTTTCTACAACTTTAATTACCCTGTATCAGAGTTTTATTTCTTCTATTTTTTCTTAACAGCAATAACTTATGCCATTGGTTTTATTGGATTTCGACTTAGTACACAAACTACGACCAAAATAAAAATTGAAAAAACTTCAGAAATACAAGAATTGGCTGAGCTTTTTAAATCTAAAATGGAAATGGAAAAATATTACCTAAACCCTAATCTAAATCTTAAAATCTTTAGCGAAAAATTAAATGTTCATCCTAATAAAACCTCGGCTGTAATTAATGATGTAATAGGCTATTCGTTTCGTGATTTTGTCAACTCCTATCGAATAGAGAAATTTAAAAGATTAGCCAAGGATGATAAAACGAAAGCAAAAACCATACTTGGAATGGCATTTGACTCAGGGTTTAACTCAAAAGCATCCTTTAATCGAGCCTTTAAAAAATTTTGCAATACCACACCTGTAGAATATTTGGAAAATTGCAAATAAGTAGTCTCAAAACATATAATGAGTCGATTTACATAGATAATTATTCTTTTATTTGGCAAAAATTATTCTATAAATAAAAACATCATAAAAAAAATGTTGAAACAAATCTTCCTTTTCATTTTAGTAATATTCATAAACTTTAGTGCTACATCTCAAGAACATGTAAAAAAGATTGAAGAATTGCTAGAAGCTAATGTAAATAGTGCCAAACCTTTTAATGGGTCAATTTTAGTAGCTCAAAAGGGTAAAGTAATATATAGAGGTGCATATGGTCTATCAGACTTAAATGCAAAACAACCCAACTCTATAAACTCTAAGTATTTCATCGGTTCTGTTACTAAATTATTTACAGCAGTAGCTATTCTTCAATTAGTAGAGCAAAAAAAGATATCTTTAAGTGACTATTTGTCGAAATGGTTGCCAGAAATTAATGGTTCAGAAAAAATAACCATTCATCATCTGTTAACCCATCAATCAGGCTTAATGAGAGATTCTCATCAAGATTACGACGCTGAAGTTTCTTACAAAGAGCGTTTGTTTTCTATAAAAAATGATTCTTTACGATTTAAACCTGGGGAAAAGGAATCATATTCGAGCGTAGGGTTTTATGCTCTTACCTACATATTAGAAAGTGTAAGTGAAATGTCATTTGAAGATTATTTTGAAAAATATATTTTCTTTCCTGCTAATATGAAAAACACAGGTGTTAAAAAAACCAAGAATCAAGATATTCAAGGACTTTCTGCTGGTATTGGCTTGATTACCGATAAAAATGGGGTAAGCGATATTGGTCCAGCTAAATATTTTGACAGTTATTCTTTTGCTGGTGGTGGTTCATTATATTCAACCATTGATGATATGTGGTCTTTCTTTAATGCATTAGAAAAAGGAAAATTAGTTTCATACAATACAGTAAGGATGATGAAACTAAAATGGCCTGTGAAATATGAAAATAAAAAAACAAAGAGATATCACAGTTATGGATGGGAAATTTACGATTATTCAAATAATGAACGCCCTTTTTTAATGATTGCTTTTGCTGGAAAAATCTATGGGTATAAGTCAATGATACGCTATTATGAGAACGATGACATTGTAGTAATTGCACTTTGTAACAGCAGGTATAGTGAACGTAGTCTTTTAGGTCATGCAATTAGGAGAATTTTATTAGACAAAGAATATAAACTTCCTGAGGCTGCCCCTAAAACTATCCCTGTCAATAGATATATGAAAAAGCATTTAGGAATATATGACTTTCCAGGAAAAAAAAATTTTGCAGAAATCAAAATGATAGATGGGAAATTTACCCTAACATCTCATGGCGATAAGCCAGTCTATTTATATCCATCTAATGAAAATACATTTCATGCCAAGTCTATTCCATTAAAAATTACATTCGAGCCTACGACAAAAAAGAAGACTCAAAAGTTAGAATTTAATTTTAATGAAGAAATGGTTGATACCCTAAATAGAAAAAAACTATAGCTAACAACGTGTATAACTAATTATTCGTTCAGCTTGTACTCGGAAAATCCTGCGGATTTCCCTAATGGTTCATTCCCTTTTACTATCTTAGACCTAACCAACATAACTAGCCATACACGAACACGTTATGTTTAATTTCTCCGAAACGATAAAATGGTAATAAAATCAAATGCTACTCCTAACGAATTAGATTCTCCGTTTTATAAAAAGAACGAGGAATTTTGCTCTGAATTTGAACATTTTATAGCTCAAAAAAACGGAAAAGTTAAAGGGAATTATAATGCATGGTCTTACGCTATTTTTGGGAAAATATCTGAACCGAAAAATTGGACTCTAAAATACAAAAAGGCAACTTTCTCTTCAGGGAATTTATGGCTTTCTTCAAAACATCAGAATTTACTTGTATTGGCAGAATGGTCAACCAAAAGAATTGGAACTCACAATTCTGAATTTCTCATTAGCAAAAAAACGAAAACTGATTTTATTAAATTATTATTCAATAAATCAGTATCAAAATTTGATAACTACAACAATTACATTATCGAATCGGAAAATGATAAACCGCAACTGATTTCTAATCTGATAAAAATATTAGAACCTCTCTTTAAATCTGGAGAAATTTATTCAATTAATCATCGGAATGACGAACTGAAAATTGAATTGAGAACAGAAAAACATAATTTTGAAATATTTGACAAACTGATAATTGATCTATAAAAAACTAAACATAACAACGTGTATAATTCATTGCGCCGAAATTCCTCTCGGAATTTCCTCTCAGCTGAATTAAGGGTTCTTGTTTATTTGTTATCTTAGTTCTATCGCAACGAAATCATACACGAACACGTTGTAGCCAATGTTTTAGAAATATCTAATCTAAACCTACTACAAATTATTAATCACAAATTTTGCTTTTAGTTTTTATTTATTACATTTGTAACTGTAACATTATTAATTACAGATATGGTAAAGAGTAGTTTATCCACCTCATTACATATTATGGCACTTCTAGCTATATATACAGAAGGCTGGCGTACTTCTACAAAAATTGCTGCTAGTATTAATATTAATCCTGTGCTAGTAAGACAAGAACTCCGAAAATTAAAAAATGCTGGGCTCATAGAAAGCAAAGAAGGAAAACATGGTGGTGTCCGTCTAGCAAAAAGTGCACAAAACATTCTGTTGTCGGACATATTTGAAGTCGTTAAAGAAAAAAAACATGTATTAGATTTTAGGAGTGACTCACCAAGTAAAAGCTGTAGAGTTGGAAATAAAATTAATTCCGTACTCGACAACCTATATAACGACATTGATGTCGCTGTCATTGAAAAACTTCAAGACATAACACTTGAATCATTTAAAAATAATTTCTAAAAAATTTTAAAACAAACTGTAACATTTATTATTACATTATGAAAAACAAAACGATAAAAATTAATGATTTGCAACTCTTCTATAGAGAAGCTGGTAACCCGGAAAATGAAACTATTCTTTTATTACATGGATTTCCATCTTCATCTCATATGTACAGAAATATCATTCATGAATTATCTGACAAGTATCATCTTATAGCACCAGATTATATTGGGTTTGGTCTAAGTGATATGCCTCTGGTATCTGAGTTTGATTATACATTTGAAAACATCACTCAATCAATCTCTGATTTCATAGAAGCTCTTAACCTTAGCTCCTTTTATTTACTTATGCAAGATTATGGAGGTCCTATAGGGTTTAGAATAGCTACTGCTTACCCAAATTATATCAAAGGCTTAATTATACAAAACGCTAATGCATATATGGAAGGTATAGGCGAATGGGGAATGAGAATAGGCACATTCAAGAAAAATAATGATATGAAAGGATTACTAGAATTTAAGGATTACTTAATTTCTTTAGAAGGCCTTAAAGATCAATATCTGAATGAAGCTTCTAATCCTCAAAAAATTGAGCCCATCTCTTATTTAACAGATAATGCATTTTTAAACAGAAAAAATGCCAAAGAAATTCAAACGGCTTTATTTTCAGACTACGGTAATAATTTCCCTAAATACCCTGAATGGCAAGAGTATTTTAGAAATCATCAACCAAAAACTTTAGTGCTTTGGGGCAAGAATGACAGATACTTTAGTCAGGAAGGAGCTAAAGCATACAGCAAGGATTTACAAAATATTGAAACACATTTCTTTGAAGGCGGACACTTCATGCTCGAAGAATATGCTAAAGAGTTATCAAAATTAATTACAAATTTCATAAACTAAATAATCATGAAAAAAAATAAACTCATCTATTGGATAGCAACAGGTTTAATGAGTGCAATTTTCTTATTCTCAGCAAGCATGTACTTGCTTAATTATGAACGAGTAAGTGGTTTTTTTGTGAATTTAGGATTTCCTACATGGCTTATTTATCCTTTAGCTATTCTTAAATTTTTAGGTATAGTAGCTATACTTAGTAAAAAATCTACCTTCCTGAAAGAATTGGCTTATGCTGGCTTTCTATTTGATGCCATACTAGCTTTAGTAGCGCACTTAATGGTTAGTGATGGAGAACAAATGGGAGCTTTACTAGCCATCATTTTCATTACCTTTTCATGGATATATGATCGTAAAATTTTCGGCCAATATCACCAAATGCTTAACACTTAAAAATCATGAAATGACAAGAGATGTTATTTTCTCTAGGTCTTTAACATAGTCTTTATACAGTTTGAATAAAAAAACTGGCTACAACAACGTGTATAGTTAATAGCTTGTTCTGTGTGTACTCGGAAAATCCTACGGATTTTCCTCTGGTTCGTTTTCTTTTATTAACTTAGTTCTAACCAACGCAACTAACCATACACGAACACGTTGTGTGCAATTTTGAGAAACTGAATACCTGCTATTGGGTATTTTCTGTTAATAATATTTTTCCTACTTTTAACTAGCTATTAACCAATATCTTTCTACATAATGAAAAAACTATTCTTATTATTTATACTTTTCATCTTTTTAGGATGTTCTAATGATGATTCTAATTCAGATGACAATCAACAAGAAGTATTTGGAACAAAAGAAATCACAGTTGCTTTAGTATTACCTGATAATTCTAATATAAATCCTGACGATCTTACAATTTCTACAATTTTTACAGAAGATGGTTCAGTGAATAATGGAACTGGAAATGTGGAAATATTTGATAATAATGCTGTTGAACTAGTTTATGCCACAAACAGTAATGGTAATTTAGTATTAATGAGTTATTTCAATCCGAATGATGGAAATGCAATAGAATTAAATTCTGAAACAACTGCTCAAAGTTTAGCAATGTTACACCCTTGGACTATGAATCTTTCCGTTCAAGCAAGGCAAGAAGCATTTCAAGAAATAGCGCTTCTACCTGAATTTAATGAATACCATAATCAAGTTATTCAAGGTATTAATTCTGGAGAAATAAACCCTTTGACTACTTCCAGTATTTTACAAGCAATAGATAGCTTTCAGAATACTTTATTAAATAGAGTAGAAATTGAAACTTTACCACTTTTAATGGTCGCAGAAAACAATACGGTTAACCTTACGAATAAAAAAAGTAGCATGGCATATAATCTTCAATTATACGATGAAAACAATCAAGTAATTGGGGAAGATTACACAGTTGATGGAGTTAACAAAGAGATAATATCTTGGAGTAACGTTTTGAATATTTTAGGAGGTAATTTTGATTTATTTCAACCTACAGATGTACAATTACCTATTCCTAGTCCAAATCAACAATATAATTTAAAAGCTGACAGATGGTCTGGAAGGGCTTATTGGAAAAATGGCGCAAGTTTAGCTTCATCAATAGTTGGTATTGTTTCTACTACACTTGGCACAATTCTAAAAGGAGCAGATTGCGGATTGAGTGTTGGAACCTTCTTCGCAAATGGTGCTATAGATATAATTCAAACATTGTCGAGTGGGCAAATGACTGCATCTCAAGCTGCTAATCAATTAAACACGTTTTTATTATCAAGAACAGGAGAGTTAAAAGAAATAACAGCGGAATGTTCTCAATACGCATTAACTGAGTTAGGAGGTTTTGATAAAATTTTAGGTGCACTTTCTATAATTGGTAATTTTGAGAATGGTGTTGTGCTTTTTTTCAATGTTGTTGATATTGCCCAATACGATTCTGAAATTGAGTTTTGTTTTGAGAGAACAGAAAGTGAGATTATGGAATGTAATGAATTAGATTTGTTAGAGTTCTTAACAACAGGTAGTAACTGGCAATACAGTACTCAGTTTAACACAAATTGGCAATCTTACGATATAAATGGAGAACCTGTTAATAGTGGTACAACTAGCCGTGAAGCACCAATTAATATCATTTTTAATGATGATTATACTATTACTAGCGTTGAATCAAATTGTGGTTTTGTGACTGGTACATTTAGTTTAAATGAAAATAATTTATCCTTTTCTGCCCAAATCAATTGTACTGGCTCTTCTTTTAATGATACTTTTGATTGGTCTTTTGAGGGAGATTATGATGAATCTACTAATGTTTTTAATGGTATAGGTTTACTAAATAACAATCGATATTTTAGCTCTAATGGACAATTAGCTTTTGAATACACAGGTATTCCAACAGATATGACATTTGGAGAATAAAAACTGCACACAACAACGTGTATAGTTCATTGCTTGGTCTGTGTGTACTCGGAAAACCCTACGGATTTTCCTCTGGCTCGTTTTCTTTTACTAACTTAGTTCTTGCCAACGCAACAAACCATACACGTTGTTAGCCACAATAAGAAGAAACCTTGGAAATAATATGTTACAGTTGCGGTAGAGGAGAAAATCCTGAAAATTCAATC
>CANLEE010000019.1 GCA_947489585.1 uncultured Psychroserpens sp. | reverse complement strand
GGAGAGTAGGTCGTCGCCTTTTTTGAAACCCCTTTACATAATTATGTAAAGGGGTTTTTGTTTTTTATATTTAGATAATAATTTATCAACACCTCATTTTCGATATTGGTTTATGAATATAAATAAGGATTTAGAATTAGCTTGGGACTTTGTTAATAATACTGATAGAAATATATTTTTAACAGGAAAGGCAGGAACAGGCAAAACTACTTTTTTGCATAAATTAAAAATGAAATCCTTGAAACGAATAGTGGTGGTAGCTCCAACTGGGGTAGCAGCTATTAATGCTAAAGGTGTTACAATTCATTCTTTTTTTCAAATGCCTTTTGGCCCAATTCTGCCAAACGATAACTTAGAGGGGGCTTCAGGTTTCACTAGGAAATTCAGCAAGACGAAAATTAGTATCATCAAATCATTAGATCTGTTAGTAATTGATGAGATTAGTATGGTTCGTGCAGATTTGCTTGATGGAATTGACAAAACATTAAGACGTTTTAGAAATAGAAATCTTGTTTTTGGTGGTGTTCAACTATTAATGATTGGCGATTTACAGCAGCTTTCACCTGTTATAAAGGAAAATGAATGGCAGCTATTAAAACCATTTTATAAAAACGCTTATTTTTTTAGCAGCTTAGCTTACCAAGAGAGCAATGCAATTACTGTTGAGCTTAAGTATATCTATAGACAGGATAATCCTAGATTTATTAAAATTCTTAATGAAATTAGAACGAATACTTTATCTCAGTCATCAGCAGATGAGTTGAATAAAAGATTTTTGCCAGACTTTTCACCACATGAAAATGAAGGCTACATTTCTTTGACTACACACAACAATAAAGCTGAACGTGTTAATGTTTCTGAACTTGAAAAATTGAAAGATGCTTCAGAAGTTTATTTAGCAAAAATTGAAGGGAAATTTCCAGAATTTTCATATCCAAACAAGGAGGAACTAGTTTTAAAAGTTGGCGCTCAAGTAATGTTCATTAAAAACGACAGTTCAGTTGATAAAAGATATTTCAACGGAAAAATAGGAAAGGTTATTCTTTTAGAAAGTGATGAAGTTGTAGTCAAATGCCCTGATGACGATTTCAATATTATTGTTACACCTGAAGTATGGGAAAACATAAACTATTCGGTCGATCCTGAAACTAAAGCCATAACTGAAAATAGAATAGGTTCCTATACACAAATGCCCTTACGATTAGCATGGTCTATCACAATTCATAAAAGTCAAGGGCTTACTTTTGAAAAGGCAATTATCGATGCTCAAGGTGCCTTTGCTCATGGTCAAACATATGTGGCTTTAAGCAGGTGTAAGAGTTTGGAAGGTTTAGTACTTAAGAGCAAAATTGATTCAAGTCAAATTATTAGTGATTCAAATGTTATCACCTTTTCTAAAGAAGCAGAAGAAAATCAACCTGATCAATCTGTTTTGCAACAATCCAAAGTTGAATATCAATTAAATTTAATTTCAGAACTATTTAGCTTTTATAAATTTTTATATCCTGTAAATCGCGTTTTAGACATCTATTATAAAAACAGAGGAAGTATAGAAGGAACTTTAGAAACACCTTTGATAACGATTAAAGAGTCTATTACAGCCTTGCTAAAAGTTGCTAATGGTTTTAACGCTCAACTTAAAGAGCTTTCGAATGATCAAGAGTTGCCAGAACAAAGTGAATTACTACATAAACGCTTTAAAAAAGCAATCGAATATTTTAAAGAGCAAACAAAAAATAATATACTAGAGCCATATAAAACTTTTGGCTTTACAACAGATAATAAAGCATTAGAAAAAGACATTACTAAACAATTAGATACGTTTGAAGAATTATTGTCTATTAAGCAACTATATTTCAGGGGTTTAACTGGGAATTTTAATTCTATTAAATTTTTAGAGTTACGTGCTAAATCGGTTTTCTTAGCTAAAGAAAAACCAAAGAAACCTAGAAAAGTGGCAATTGATGGAACAACTAATGTTGAACTCTTTGAATTGCTTCGTGAGTTACGAAATACAATTGCCCAAAGAGAAGATTTGATCCATTATCAAATATTTACTCAGAAAGCCTTATATGAAATGTGTGAAACACTACCAACTAATACTGCTGAACTCAAGTCAGTTAGCGGAATGGGTAAAGTACGTGTGCAGAGATATGGAAACGAAATATTAGAAGTAATTAGAAGTTATTGTGAAGAGAATGATATAGAAACTTCAGTTGATATAGAAATTTTTGAAACGCCTAAACCTAAACGCCTAAAAGGTGACACAAAAAAAGAATCGTTGGTTTTATTTCAATCTGGAAAACCTATCGAAGACATCGCTAACAGTCGTGAACTTAATATAAATACTATTATTGGGCATTTGGCTAGTTTTATATCTTCAGGAGAGATTAAAGTTACCGATTTAATTTCCGAAGTACACTATAAGGAATTAAAAGCCCTTATTCCGAAGTATACATTCGAAAATCTTTCAGATTTAAAACACCAAATTGACGACAAATATACTTATGCTGAGTTAAGATTGGTAATTGATTCGTTAAAATCATAAACCAGCCTATTGATTTATCTTCTAAATTGATAGGCTGGCCTTGAATTTTTAAGAAAACTATTTTTTAATTATTAATCTCTTTGTTACACTTCCAGTGTCCGAAAATATGTTTAAGAGATATACACCATCAGCTAAACTTGATACATTTAAGCTATTATTAGACAATTCCATGCCTATTTTTTTTCCTGACATATCATATACATCAACTGAGGTTATTATTATACCATCATTTGGTTTTATATTCACAATTTGACTTGCTGGGTTGGGGTATAATAAGACATCCATTTTAATTAATTGTTCTACAACGTCCAATGTAAAAGATGTAGTAAAATTATTAACTGCAAATCCATCACCAATTCCACCATTAAAGAGAACTAACATGATTCCAGATAAGTAATTGTTCGGTTTAAATGAATTAGAAAACCCATCGCCAATTCCACCTTTGAATAAATCATTCATAAAGCCTTCGAGTAATAAACCATAAATAGAGTCATTATCAGATCCGTCACCAGTATTTCCATAGAATAATATACTCAAATCTTGTCCATTGAGAACGGTTTGATAGTTGCTTTGAGAAAACCCATCTCCTGAATTTCCATAATACAAATTATCAATTAGACTTCCTGAGAGCGTAGATGCAGAGATGTTTTGAGAAAATCCATCTCCAAGGCTACCATTATAAATCTCAAAAATATTGCTTGAAAGTGTTAGTTGATTGTTTTGTACGTCAAACCCATCACCAGAGCTACCTTGATAGAGTACTGAGAACGATGCAACGTTACCATTTAATTTACTACCAGTTAAAATAGACTCGTCTGTACCATCATTTGATCCACCAAAGTATTGCGCATTTACAAGACCAGTAACTAAAAACATTATTATATATATTTTATTAGTCATAATCCATACGATTTAATTGGATGATCTTACACCTCTGAAGCCTATTCTACCGTTTGATCCAGAAAATCCATTGGCGGCATCATTTCTATCGGAAACACGTGCAAATTGTGATTGATTGGGGTACCCTGCACCTCTAAATCCCCAACCATCATTTCCTGAGGGCCATGAGCTGACATTTGCAAGGCCTGTGTTGGTAAGGCTACCATTTCCGTTAGCATTTGTAAAGCTTCGACCTTCTGGTGCTCCCACAGAAATGCAACGTTCATAGAGGTTACCACTAAGTTCCATAATGCCATAGTAGCTTCCTCCTGTTTCTTCTCTCGTTTTATTAATGGCACTTGCAGCTAAAATACCACATCTTTTTGGCCCAGCTGGAGTACCGTTTGTGTCAAGATATATCATATTACCTGTTCCGGTTTCAGGGTTTGTAACCAGTTCATTAGGTTCCGATTCATTGATATAAGTATATACATTAATTGATACATTGGCACTTCCCCAAGCAAACTCTCCTGCTTTTGGAGCTATTGGACCTCGACATGATTTTTCATATTCTAATTCTGTCATAGGTCTAAGTCCTGCCCAATCTAGATATGCCAATGTTCTAACATTTGTAACATAATTCAAGGGTATATCAGGATTTGTAGTTGAAGCGTTTGTTGCTCCATCTATCCATGAAACTGCATTTCTGTTAAATTCATCATCAGAATTTTTCCCAGATGTACCAGTAATGTCATTTTCAATTTTTTGATTATCTGTTAGTGTGTTAAAAAAGCTTACCCATTGACTTTGACTTACTTCATATTTCATACAATAAAAAGCATTAAAGCCTTTAGGGAATTCTGCTGGTATAGGACCTAGTTGATCTCCTGGTGAACCTGAGGGAACACCATAGTAAAGATTGCCAACACCACCATTCACTGTAATTGGATTTTCAGAATTTACACCATAAGGTATCGTAGAAAGAAATGAGTAAAATTTGCCTATTTCATCTCCGGTAGTTCCCCCAACTGAAAAAGGGCCTTCAGGAACATATACCATTTCAATAGCAAAAACTTGTACATCTATAACATCATTGGTATCTATAGAGCCATAGTCCCATCGCAAGCGCATATCTTGTAGGTTTAAATCGCCACTGCCATCACTATCTCGGTAAACAAAAGCACCAGTACCGTCACTTACAACCTCTATTGTACTACCAGAAGCAGCAACAAAGTCGGATGAGTTCAATTGTGCATGTGCCCAATCTCCACTGTTTACACGATATTTAATAAATACCCATGCAGCATCCCAATTTGATGGGCCTGCACTCAGTCTCCAGGAATTTTCCCAGCTTAAATCAAATTCTACCTGAACCCAATTAGGTTCATTTAAGTTCTCTAATGAAATATTACTAACACTAATGTTATTTGCGTTTGAAAACATGAAAGTAATACATGCTAATAGTAATGTGATTTTTGATTTCATAATTTTAAAGTTTGATTATATATTTTGGTGTTATTTTTTAAGACATGTAAACATGCGTGTTTGATTTTTTTCGAAACTTTATCAAAAGTATTTATAGATTACAGGAATAGATACCAATAATGTTTCAAATCATATAACAAATGTTTCGCAAGCATTTTTTAGTATGATTGTGAGTAAGTTGTTGATAGTGAGTGATTAATGCCTCAGTTTATTAATGGAATTATGAGTAGAATTGAATAGATGTGAAAGCATGACTTCTATATATGAATAAAGAAGATTATTGATAAAAAAAAGACCCAACTAAAAGTTGAGTCTTTATATGATTTTAATTTCTAATTAGTTATCCTTTAATAACACCTCTAGAAATTACAATTTTTTGAATTTCCGAAGTCCCCTCATAAATTTGAGTGATTTTCGCATCACGCATTAAACGCTCAACATGGTATTCTTTTACAAAACCATTTCCACCATGTATTTGAACAGCTTCAACCGTTTGTTCCATAGCAACTTTAGAGGCATAAAGTTTGGCAGTAGCACTTGACATATCATAATTATTACCTTGATCTTTGTCCCATGCAGCTTTCATTACAAGCATACGAGCTGCTTCAATTTCTGTGTACATATCAGCCAATTTAAAAGCAATAGCTTGATGATTGCAAATTTCAGTACCAAAAGCTTTACGCTCTTTAGAATATTTAAGTGCTAATTCATAAGCTCCAGAGGCAATTCCTAAGGCTTGAGAGGCAATACCAATACGTCCACCTGAAAGTGTTTTCATTGCAAACTTAAATCCAAAACCGTCCTCGCCAATTCTGTTTTCTTTTGGCACTTTTACATCGTTAAATTGTAATGTATGTGTATCACTTCCTCTAATTCCTAGCTTATCTTCTTTTGGCCCAATGTCAAATCCTTCCATGCCTTTTTCAACAATAAAAGCATTAATTCCTCGATGACCTTTTTCCCTATCTGTTTGAGCAATAACTAAATATACTTCAGCTCTGCCACCATTTGTAATCCAGTTTTTTGTGCCATTAATGACATAGTGATCACCTTTGTCGATTGCAGTTGTTGCTTGAGATGTAGCATCACTTCCCGCTTCTGGTTCACTTAAACAAAAAGCACCAATACATTGGCCTGTAGCTAATTTGGTAAGGTATTTTTGTTTTTGATCTTCAGTTCCAAATGCTTCAAGCCCATAACAAACTAATGAGTTATTTACCGAAACCATAACTGATGCAGAGGCATCAATTTTTGAAAGCTCTTCCATAATCAACACATATGAAATTGCATCCATTCCACTTCCTCCGTACTTAGGGTCTACCATAATCCCCATAAAACCTAAATCCCCCATTTTTTGTACGAGTTCATCAGGAAAAGTTTGTGCATTATCACGTTCTACAACACCAGGAAGTAATTCTGTTTGTGCAAAATCACGAGCGGCATCGCGAATCATCATATGTTCTTCGGTTAAACTAAAATCCATATTAAGTATTAATTATTGAATTGATAAAAAATGATGTCAAAGATAACTCTTTATTGGCATATTTTCAATGAGTATTGTTATTTTTACTGAATATGATAAAATCTAAGTACCATATTATTGGTGTGATGTCTGGAACATCTCTGGATGGAATTGATTTAGCACATATTATTTTTGAATTAAATACTAGTTGGTCATTCAAAATTGTCAATGCAGAAACAGTTTCCTACACTAATTTTTGGAAGCAAAAGTTAGCCAAACTTATTAATTTAGATTTAGAAACATTGCGTAAAATAGATCAAGATTATACCTCATATTTGTCAGAGGTGATTCATACTTTTCTCAAAAAATATCAGATAGAAAATATTGATGCCATATGTAATCATGGGCATACAGCTTTGCATCAGCCCGAAAATAATTTCACTTACCAAATTGGAAATTTATCAACAATAACTAGGTTAACAAAAAGTATAGTTGTTTGTGATTTTAGAACTCAGGATGTTGAGTTTGGAGGACAAGGCGCTCCTTTGGTTCCCATTGGAGATCGACTATTATTTTCAGAATATGAATATTGTATCAACCTAGGCGGTTTTGCTAATGTGTCTTCTGAAATTGATGGTGCTAGAATTGCTTATGATATTTGCCCTGTAAATATTGTCATGAATTATTACACCAAACGTTTAGGTTTTGAATATGATGATGGTGGGCAAATAGCCAAATCTGGAAATGTTAACGATGCACTTTTAAAAGCTCTCAATGGATTAGAATTTTATTCACAATTACCTCCAAAATCTCTAGGGTTAGAATGGGTTAACAAGCAAGTATTTCCAATTTTGGAAGCATCAAAGCTTTCTGAAAAGGATATTTTGAGAACTTTTGTTGAACATATTGCTATTCAAATATCTGATAACATAAAAATAAATTCAAAAGTATTGCTCACAGGAGGAGGAACTTATAATACATTCTTATTAAGACGTATTGAAAATCTAAAAGAATTTGAATTGATAATACCTTCTGAAGCTATTATTGAATATAAAGAAGCGTTAATTTTTGGCTTACTTGGCGTGCTTAAATTAAGAGGAGACATTAATTGTTTGTCTAGTGTAACAGGTGCAAAAAAAGATCATTCGTCTGGTAAAATATATTATCCATAAAATTATTGAAAAATTAATATGTACCGATTTTTTGTTTTTTATATTTGTTAAAACAAACCAACTTAACTTTTTACGCATGAATCAACTTTAGCTACTCTTCAATTATATTACAAGATTTTTTAATTAGTTATCAATTGATTCAAAGTATATAAATGAAAGAATTACTACAAAAATACGAGGATAAAGCACCCGAAATAATTTTTAATTGGAAAGACCCTGAAACGGAAGCCGAAGGCTGGACAGTGATTAACTCCCTACGAGGAGGAGCTGCTGGAGGTGGAACTAGAATGCGCAAAGGCCTCGATATGAATGAGGTTTTGTCACTTGCAAAAACTATGGAAGTTAAGTTTACTGTATCTGGACCTGCTATTGGAGGTGCTAAGTCAGGAATAAACTTTGACCCTAAAGATCCAAGAAAAAAAGGTGTTTTAGAGCGTTGGTATAATGCAGTTTCTCCCTTACTAAAAAGCTATTATGGTACTGGTGGAGATCTTAATGTTGATGAAATTCATGAAGTGATTCCAATCACTGAAGAAAGTGGTGTTTGGCATCCGCAAGAAGGTGTTTTTGAAGGCCATTTTAAGCCTACTCAAGCCGATAAAATCAATCGTATTGGCCAATTAAGACATGGCGTTATTAAGGTTATTGAAAACCCAAAATATTCGCCTAGTGTTACAAGAAAGTATACTGTAGCTGATATGATTACAGGTTTTGGTGTTGCTGAAGCGGTTAAACATTTTTATGATGTCAATGGTGATTCCATAATTGGTAAGCGTGCTATTGTTCAAGGTTTTGGTAATGTTGGTGCCGCAGCTGCATTTTATTTATCTCAAATGGGAGCAAAAGTTGTTGGTATTATTGATATCGTTGGAGGTTTAATAAAGGAAGAAGGGTTTTCTTTTGAAGAAATCACTGAGCTTTACCTAGCCAAATCTGGAAACACTTTAGTGAGTGACCATCTCATTCCATTTTCAGAAATGAACGAAAAAATATGGTCATTAGAGACTGAAATTTTCGCACCTTGTGCGGCGTCACGATTAATTACTCAAAACCAAATTGATCAAATGATTGATACTGGTTTGGAAGTAATCTCTTGTGGTGCTAATGTGCCTTTTGCTGATAAAGAGATTTTCTTTGGAAGCATTATGGAGCATACAGATAATAAAGTAAGCTTAATTCCAGATTTTATCTCAAATTGTGGAATGGCTAGAGTATTTGCTTATTTTATGGAGCGTAAAGTACAAATGACAGACGAAGCGATTTTCAATGATACTTCAGAAATTATAAGAGAAGCTATTAAAAAAGTTTGCGAACAAAACAAAACAAAAACAGGCATTAGCGCTACCGCTTTTGAAATTGCCTTAACACAATTAATATAATCCGAGATCACTATGGAAAGCATAATTATAATCGTATTTGTTTTAGGCTATTTAGCCATTACTGTAGAACATAGTATAAAAATTGATAAACTAATTCCTGCTTTGGTAATGATGGCCATCAGTTGGGCCTTAATTTCATTAGGTATTGATTCATTTCCTCAATGGTTTGATTCTTCAAGTCATGGATTAGTAGATGGGTTTGAAAATTTAGGGCATGAAAATAAAATGCACTGGATGGAAGAAACATTACTTCACCATTTAGGAAAGACAGCAGAAATCTTAGTGTTCCTACTTGGAGCAATGACTATTGTAGAAATAATAGATTATTTTGATGGGTTTTCTACGATTAAGGGTTTTATTAAAACTAAAAGTAAGAAGAAAATTCTATGGATTTTTGGGTTTTTAGCATTTTTCCTTTCTGCTATTATAGATAATCTTACAGCAACAATTGTATTGATTTCTATATTGCAAAAATTAGTTTCAGACAGAAGCGTTCGTATATGGTATGCGGGTTTAATTATTATTGCAGCCAATGCTGGAGGAGCTTGGTCACCAATTGGAGATGTCACAACTACAATGCTCTGGATTGGTAAAAAAGTAACCACAGGATATTTATTCGGTTACCTGTTTTTGCCATCATTACTGTGTATGTTAGTACCTTTTTCAGTGGCTTCTTTTATGAAACCTTTCCAAGGGAATTTAGAAGAAGATATCGACGAACAATCAAATAAACCAAAGAGTAAATTTAGCTCTACAATGCTATATTTAGGTCTTGGAGGTATTGTGTCTGTTCCAGTTTTCAAAACGGTTACACACTTACCACCTTATGTTGGTATGATGTTAGCACTTGGTGTCGTTGCTGTATTTGCTGAAATTTATAGTAATTCAAAATTCAGTATTTCAAGTCATGATTCTGAAGAACATGATGAACATGCACACCATAGCCCTGTACATCATTCGTTATCTAAAATTGAATTACCAAGCATCTTGTTTTTCCTCGGAATATTAATGGCTGTAGCAGCTTTAGAGTCTCTAGGGATTTTATTTGGATTTGCTAATACATTACAAGAAACAATGCCTAAGTTAGGAACAGAAATGGTTGGAACCAGAGTTTCAGACTTGGTTGTTGTGCTTTTAGGTGTTGGTTCTGCAGTTATTGATAATGTACCATTAGTAGCAGCAAGTTTGGGAATGTTCTCCGAAAGCGTCGATGATCAACTATGGCACTTTATAGCATATTCTGCTGGTACAGGTGGTAGTATGTTAATCATTGGCTCTGCAGCTGGTGTAGTAGCCATGGGAATGGAAAAAATAGACTTTTTCTGGTACCTAAAGAAGATATCATGGCTAGCTCTTATTGGGTTTTTAGCAGGAGCTATTGCTTTTATATTTACTAGAACATTATTCTAGCATATACTTTAGCAAGAAAACAATCGTTATTACAATAGTTAAATTTAATTTTCAATACCTATAATATGATATTACAAAGTGATATTCAAGATGGAGCAGAGTTACTTACAGATGCCGAATCAACCGAAAAAACACTATCTATTATTGAACTCATAAGTAGTGGAGGAATGGCTGGACAGATAATCATCGCAGTCTTATTCGTTTTGTTAATTGCTGCTATTTACATTTATTTTGAACGCCTTTTTGCTATCAAATCTGCTTCTCAAATTGATTCTAATTTCATGAATCAAATTAAAGATCATGTGAGTAATGGTAAAATTGATTCGGCACAAATGTTATGTGCTCAAGTAAATTCACCAGTATCGCGGTTAATTAATAAAGGAATTACACGTATAGGTAAGCCCTTAGAAGATATTAATACAGCTATTGAGAATGCAGGTCGTTTAGAAATATACGGATTAGAAAAAAATGTGAGCATTCTTGCTACAATTTCTGGTGTAGCACCAATGATTGGATTTCTTGGAACTGTAGTTGGAATGATTTTGGCAATTTTTGAACTCGCCAATGCAGGAGGTACAATACAAATGGACGTTCTAGCAAGTGGTTTGTATACCGCGATGACTACAACCGTTGCAGGTCTTATCGTAGGTATTGTGGCTTATATGGCTTATAACCATTTAGTAGTTAAAACGGATAAGGTTGTCTATCAAATGGAGGCTAATTCGTTAGAATTTTTAGATCACTTAAATGAGCCTATTTAATGAATATAAGAGGAAGAAATAAAGTCACACCAGAGTTCAATATGTCGTCAATGACAGATATTGTATTCTTGTTATTGATCTTTTTTATGATAGCTTCCACTTTGGTCACAACTAATGCTATCGATATCCTATTGCCTAAAGCAAGTGGGAAAACTGAAAATAAAAGATCAGTTGCAATAAGTATAAAGAAAGATTTAACCTATTATATAGATCAAAAACGTGTTGGAGAAAGTGTTCTAGAAACTGAATTAATTTCTGCCTTAGCTAATAAAGAACAGCCAACCATAGTATTACGAGCTGAAAAATCTGTGCCTGTAGAAAATGTTGTAAAAGTGATGGACATCGCTAATAGAAACAAGTTCAAGGTGATTTTGGCTGTAAAGCCAAACAATTAATTGGTTTATTTTTTTCTTTGGAACGAATTTTGACTTAGTTGATATATGAAGTACCTAGAAACCAAACACGAACGAAACTCTGCGAAGATTACTGCATTAATTACAGTAATCCTCATACTGTTGTTGTTTGTTATGGGAACAGCTTATATGGATCCACCAGAAGAATATGGTGTAGCTGTAAACTTTGGGAATTCTCCAGTAGGTTCAGGAAATATACAACCAACCAAGCCTATAAAATCTAGAGAGAACAAAGAAGTTGTAAAAGAAAAGACTGAAGCTAGTAAAGCCCAACCAGAAGAGACTTCAGAGGCTAATAGTCAATCTGAAGATGTATTAACCAATGACTCTGCTGAGGCTATAGCCATCAAAAAGGCTAAAGAAAAGGAAGCTAAGGAAAAAGCTGAAGCTGAACGTCAAGAGGCTATCAGAATAGCAGAAGAAGAGCGTAAAGCCAAGGAAGAACAAGATAAAAAGGATAAATTGAAAGCACTCATCGATGGTGTCAAAAACGCTGAAGGTCCAACAACAAATGGGGAAGGACCAGATGATGGACCTGGTGATAAAGGCGAGTTAGATGGAAGCCCGTATGCACCTTATAAAGGGACTCCTGGTTCTGGTAATGGAGGTGTTGGTTATGGCTTAAATGGTAGAGGAAAGCCTAGTTTTGAGATGCAAGAAGGTTGTGAAAATGAGTATGGCCTTATCGTCGTAGACATTGTTGTTGGACGTGATGGTCGAGTTATAGAAGCGACACCTGGAGTAAGGGGAAGTAATAATGCCACTTCGTGTTTAAAAACACAAGCAAAAAAGATAGCCATGTCTTACAAATGGCCAGCCGATTCTAATGCGCCAGCTAGACAATATGGTAAAGTAAGTGTGAACTTTACAGCTACCAATTAATGAACTACAACGATACTGTCAATTGGATGTTCAAGCAGTTACCTATGTATCAAAATCAAGGTAAAACAGCTTATAAGGAGGATCTTTCTAATACAATAATCCTAGCTGAACATTTAAAAAATCCTCAATGTAAATTTAAAAGTGTTCACGTAGCTGGTACCAACGGAAAAGGTTCTTCAAGTCATATGTTGGCCTCAGTTTTACAAGAAGCTGGTTATAAAGTTGGACTTTATACATCACCACACTTAAAGGATTTTAGAGAGCGTATTAAAATTAATGGTAAAGAAGTTAGCAAGCAATTTGTTATAGGTTTTATCAAACGAAATAAATCTTTTTTAAAGACCCATCAATTGTCTTTTTTTGAAATGACAGTAGGTATGGCTTTCGATTACTTTGTTAAACAAAAGGTGGATATAGCAGTTATAGAAGTTGGACTTGGTGGCCGACTGGATTCTACCAATATTATTACACCTGAGGTTTCAGTAATTACTAATATAGGTTTTGATCACATGAAATTTCTGGGAAACACCTATGAGGCTATTGCTAGAGAAAAAGCAGGAATTATTAAACCAAATACTCCAGTAGTTATTGGAGAAACACAAGAAAAAACTAAGAATGTGTTTAACACTATTGCGAAAAGTAATGCTTCTGCAATTTATTTTGCAGATCAGCTTATCAATGTATCGTATGCTAGTGATTTAAAAGGAAGTTATCAAAAACACAATATAAAAGCAGTCTTACAAACTTTAGAGGTTTTAAACAATACATCGTTTTGTATTTCCGAAGACAACATAAAAACCGGATTATTAAGCGTGGTCAAAAACACAGGACTCAAAGGGCGTTGGCAAATGATGCAAGAGCATCCTAAAGTTATCTGCGATGCGGCTCACAATAAAGAAGGACTGACATATATTGTTGAGCAACTAAAAGCTGAAACGTATCATAAGCTTCATATTGTTTTTGGTGTTGTTAATGATAAAGATGTCGATTCTATATCACCATTACTACCAAAAGAAGCAATCTACTACTTTTGCAAACCGAATGTGCCTAGAGGTTTAGATGCTAAAATTCTACACACCCATTTTATCAATAAAGGGTTTAAAGGCAAACCATATCCATCAGTTGGTAAAGCATTACAAGAAGCAAAGGCTAATGCATCTCATCAAGATTTAATTTATGTTGGAGGCAGCACATTTATCGTAGCCGAAATCGTATAGCTTATAAATATTCGTATATTTAATTTTCAATTTAATTTTTTAAAATGACTGAGATTATCAACCAAGTATTTGCATTAGATTTAAAAATGAAAAAGCAAAATAATGATAGTGCAAATCGGTATTTAGAGCGAATATATCATGAGTTTGAAGCTATGGGATTTCAAATTGTAAACCCTATTGGTCAAACTTATCGTAATGAAATGACAGATGTAGAAGCCAATATTTTGGGAGATTTAAATAGAAAGTCAAAAATCACTAAAGTATTAAAGCCTGTGATTTATCAAATTGAAAATAATGAAACTAGACTCCTTCAAAAAGGAATCGTAATTGTAGAATAGCCTCGAATGAAAACTATAAATTTTGCTATAGATTTAGGGACTACTAATAGTCTCATCGCTAAATATGATGATGGAAATATCAAAATCTATAACAATCCGCTAGGATTAAAACAAACCTTACCGTCTTGTATTGCCTTTAGGGGCAATAGGACTGTTATTGGAGATAAAGCGCTTGATTATTTAGAGAAAGATGCCGAAAATATCTGCATGCTTTTTAAACGGAAAATGGGAACTCAAGACACATATTATGTGCCTTCAATTGAAAAAGAAATGTCTCCAATAGAGCTGTCTTCTTTGATTTTGAAAGAACTTAAAAACTTTGTCAATGATGAGGAAACTATGAATTCGGTAGTGATTACAATTCCAGCATCTTTTGATACCATACAATCTAATGCCACCAAAAAAGCAGGTTATATGGCAGGCTTCAAAGAGGTGGTTTTGTTGCAAGAGCCTATAGCAGCGTGCCTAGCTTTTGCCAATACATCTAATGTTGAAGTTACCGACAAGCAGAATTGGATTGTTTATGACTTTGGAGGAGGAACCTTTGATGTTGCTCTTGTTGAAGTTAATGACCGTGAATTAAGAGTCACTGATAATCTAGGCGATAATTATTTAGGAGGAGCAGATTTTGATAATCTTATTGTCGAAAAATTAATTGTTCCGTTTATAGAAGAAAAGTTATCACTTATAAATCTATGGAAAGACTTAAAATCGAAAACGACTGATTTTAAAGGGCTCTATTTTGAGTTGTTGAAAATTGCTGAGGAAGCTAAAAAGGAACTCTCACACTACGAAGAGACTGAAATAGAATTAGATATTGATATCAATGACGAAAACTTTTATGAAACGTTCATTATCAAACGAGAGCAATTTGAAGATTTAATTTCTCCAAAAGTTGAGCAAACGATTATATTCATTCAAGATGTGATTAAAAATAATCAATTGCTCAATTCTCAAATAGCACGTGTGGTTTTAATTGGAGGCAGTACGTATGTCCCATTGATTAAAAAAAGAATTTCAGAGGCTATTGAAGTTGAAGTCAACTCTAGTATAGACCCTACATCTGCTGTAGTACTTGGAGCGGCATATTATGCAGGCTCAAAACCAGCAACTGTTACTGAAGTAGAACGCGTAAGTGATATTGTTGAAGAAGATACCATTAACTTTAAATTGTTTTACGAACAAAACACAAGAGATTTAGAAGAGCTAATTACTGGTAAAATAAACGCTAAGGAGGTTCGTAGTTTTAGAATAATGCGAAAGGATGGCGGTTATGATTCTGGAGTTAAAGCATTGGATGATGGTGATTTTTCAGAGTTTGTACCGTTGCTTGAAGGTCGTTTAAACCAGTTTAAAATACAGCTGTTAAATTCAGCATTAGATGTCTTAAAAACACTAGATTCTGTCGCTATAAATCAAGGAAGTTATAATGTTCAAGGGCAGCCTTTGCCTAACGATATTTGTATGGAAATAGATGATTTAGATGCATCAACAACACGATTAGAAAAAGTATTTGCTAAAGGCAGTATTCTTCCGTTAAAAAAGAAAATCTATAAAACAGCTTCAAAAACGATATTGCAACAGTCGAAATCAAATTTAATTATCAATATTATAGAAGGAAATGCAAGGGGTTTACCGAGTTCTGGATTAAGTATTGGTTATATCGAAATTTCAGGAAAAGACCTTGAAGAAGATTTGATTAAAGGGACAGATATAGAAATTGAATTAGAAGTTACTGAGTCTCGTGATTTAAAGATTAATGTCTTTTTACAGGCGTGTGACCAAGAATTTAAAAATGTATTTAGTGAGTCTGAAAGAGCCATAAGTATCCATAAGATTAATATGGAAATCAATACTGTTTTAGGTGATGTTGAAGCATTGATTAAGACTAATAATTCTGAAGAAAATTTCGAATATTCTCAGCAATTAGAAACCATTAGAGTTGGATTAATTGAAACACAAATTGCAACATCTTTAATTAATGATGATGATGTCTCTGATGCAAAATTCCAGTTAGATGATAAAAAGCGAAAACTGATTCAACGTTTTGATGATTTAACTCGAAATAAGCTTATTGCAAAAGAAATTGAAGAGTATAATGACTCTAAGGAAAGCGTTGAATATCAATTAAACGAAGAGGGTAATGAGAGATTTCAAGAGAAATATACGCGAATCATCAAAAATGAACGTGAGGTGATAAATTCTGGAAATAAATACTTGATTCGTTCTAAAATAAAAGAACTAGATGAATTGTATTATTCTATTATAAAATCTAGTGATGAGAACTTTATAACTTATTTTTATAATCTCAAGTTTTGTACTGATTTTTCAGACCAACGTAGAGCTGATAAATTATTTAAAGAAGGTGATAAGGCTTTAGAAAAGAAAGACTATAAATCGTTGCGTCATATTGTATACGGTTTGTCGGCCTTACTTCCAGATCAGGAGAAAGAGAAACAGAAAAATTTTAAAGACGATAGTAGAACAGGGTTGAGTTAATTTCTATACTTTTTGTTGTAATAATCGGTATATAATTTATTGATACTTAATGTTCTTAAATTACAGTTTTTTGTTTTTACATGCTCAACTCTTGCCGTGTCAATAATAATTTTGTTAGATGAACTGCTATTAATTTTAGAGATTTTATCTCTAAACGGATAGATTGAAATTTCTTTTTTTGCCGAATTATTATCTGTATTAACAACTAGCATATTTGATAAATCGGTATCATCTATAAAATGTGAGAATCTTGTAGATACAAAATTTTGGCCTGTATATAAGACGATTGAATCCTTATCAGATATTTGAATGAAAGTGGATTGATTTTTAGGAATGTAAAGTGATTGGTCAATACCTTGAGTCAATCTAAATATGATGAGATCTTTTTTGCTTTGATTATTTATTTTAATTAACGAATTATCAATGTTTGCCATTTTATGCGGAATGATATTAAACGTTTTTGGATAAGGATTTGATTGTGGTTCTAAATCTTTAACATAAGCATCTTTGTCAACATTTTTTCGTTCTACTTTTCGTTTTAACGTGTAGACAAATTTCATATGGTTTTCAAGTTTGTATCTGTCATAATTTGGTTCAGGAATATTTCTTTCAGTAGATTCTATGACAGTTTCTTCAACTTCTAAGATATCATTAGTTGAGTTTGCATTTGATATGCTATCTAGTGTTTTTTTGAAATCATCTGTATACCATGGTTGAGAACTATAGTCGTTAGTATTGATGTAGTCGTAATCATCATTACTTGAACTCTTGCTAACCCAAAAAATTATTCTTATTACAATCATGACAATCACAAAAACACTCCAACCACCAAAACCCGAACCTGTTTTTCTACTGGATCTTGAAGGGTAGGTGTATTCTCTGGCTATATTTGCATTAGATTTTAGCGTTTCAGCTAGAAAAAAGTTTGAGGTTTCTAATACTGAAAAAGCGACCATGGCTTTAGCAGCAAATCTAAATTGTTGGTTATTTACATTTCTACGCTTAGAATTATAAATATCGATGACTTCAGAATTGAGTTCTTGTATGTCTTCATTAAAATTATCTGGATATTCATTTAAGCAATTGATAAAGACTTTATTTGTTATAAAAGCTACAGGATACTCTTTGTCTTTTAATCGCTTTTCTCTTAGATATACTGTCGCATAATTGAGACGTGCTTTTAAAAAATTGATGATGGATTGGTTGTTTTCTTCTGAAAAAAGATAATTATGGATAAGTACTTTTAATAAGAGTACGTATTTGCCTTTATTTAAAGTGTCAGATAAAAATACTTTTAGGCTGTCTTTTAAAAAAGGGGCCAAGAAATACTTTAAATCTTCTTCATTTGAGATTAGAGATTTATCAACTTCTATTTCACCTTGTTTTATAGAATGGTAATCTCCAGAGATGAGTTGTTTTAACCATTTGTGTTTTTCAACAAAAATATAAGATTCTCTTGTAGTCTCATCTTTTAGCTTATCAATTAAATTTGAAACTTCACCTAAATTATTTGCATCACCTAGCATTGCTTTAGCTTTTAGCTGCTTTTGGAGTTTAATAATCCCATTAGAATCGATATTAGAAAGTGTTTCTATATCTAAGCTTAGTTGATCAATAAATGAGATGTATTTCAATGTATGGTTTTATAAAACTTAAAAATATCAAAATAAATCAAAACGCTATAGTTAAGGTCATTTTTTTGAAGCTTTCTTAACTGTAAAATTTATTTTATTTTTTTACGAAAAATCTTTTGGTAATTAAAAATCTAAACTATATTTGCAGTCCAATATTTAGGGCGCGTAGCTCAGTTGGTTCAGAGCACTTGGTTTACACCCAAGGGGTCAGGGGTTCGAATCCCTTCGCGCCCACAGAAGTCCACAGTAATGTGGACTTTTTTGGTTTTAGAGATAAGGGTCATTAACTCAGTTGGTTTAGAGTGTTACCTTGACAGGGTAGAAGTCACTGGTTCGAATCCAGTATGACCCACATCAAGCAGAAAATCTATACGGAAGTGTAGATTTTTTTTATTGAAGTAAATCCAAAGTAAAGCTTTGAGTATTTACTTCAATAAAAAAAGATAAAATCGCGATAGCGATATTAGTTTTCTATTTGCAGTAGTGGTTTTAATCTGGAACAAC
>CANLEE010000018.1 GCA_947489585.1 uncultured Psychroserpens sp. | reverse complement strand
GCTCCTGTATTAGATACAGGGCTTAGTACTCCTACTTATACTTTTACATGGTTCTTGAACGGGACAGAGATTGTAGGTGCAACCGAAGGGAGTTATATGCCAAGTGAAGGCGGAACCTATAGTGTAACGGTTACCGATGTGAGCAGTTCAGCAAACACGATGTGTGAGAGTAGTGATACAACAGAGGTTATAGAGAGTGATCCACCAGTTGTTACAGCAACAGTAACGACAGATGCCTTTGCAGAGACTCATGTGATAGAGGTTAGTGTAGAAGGTGTGGGTGTGTATGAATATAGTTTAGATAATGGTCCATGGCAAGATGAGAATATCTTTATAGATGTATCGATAGGCGAGCATGTTGTGACGGCAAGAGATAAGAATGGTTGTGGAGAGGCAAGTGACAGTGTTACGGTGATGGACTACCCAAAATTCTTCACACCAAATGGAGATGGGTATCATGATACATGGAACATTAGTGCAATAAATAATCAACCAAGCGCAAAAATTTATATATTTGACAGATACGGAAAGTTACTCAAGCAACTCAGTCCGACAGGAGCAGGTTGGAACGGTACCTATCAAGGTAACGATATGCCAACAAGCGACTATTGGTTTGTAGTAGAGTACAATGAACCTAATACAGGAGACCGTAAAGAATTTAAAGCCCATTTTACCCTGAAAAGATAAAAATCGTATGAATTTAAAAAAGTATTGTTTAATAGCTAGTATAGCATTATTTTCATTTGTTGGGACAGCCCAAGAAGGATTACCCATCTACGCAGATTATTTAACAGATAATTATTATCTAATCCATCCTTCTATGGCTGGAGTAGCTAATTGTGCTAAAGTGAGATTGACTGCTCGTGCACAATGGTTTGGACAAGATGAAGCACCTAATTTGCAAACATTAAGTGTTAACGGTAGAATTGGAGATTCACCATCTGCGGTTGGAGGTATTGTTTATAATGATAAAAATGGTTACCATTCACAAACGGGAGCTTATTTAACTTATGCTCACCATTTAATGTTTTCTCGTAATGAGATTGATTTAAATATGTTATCATTTGGTTTGAGTGCTGGGTTAATTCAGTATAAATTGGATGAAACAGAATTTTTAGCTGATGGATTTGATCCAATCATTGCTGGTGTAGAACAAAGTGCTACTAATTTCAATATTGATTTTGGATTCTCTTATCATTTAATTGATTTTTATGCGCACGCTACAGTTAAGAATGTATTGAGTAATGATGGTATAAATTTTAATGAGCAAGGACTAAGCTATGATAATTTAAGAACGTACTTGTTTTCTGCCGGAAATACGTTTAGTAAGTATAATAGTGATTGGAGTTTTGAGCCCTCAATAATGTTTATGTATCGAGATGCTACTGAAGAAGCATCGATTGATGTTAATGCTAAAGCTTATAAGACAATGGACTTTGGTAAAGTTTGGGGAGGATTATCCTATCGTAGGAGTTTAGATGGTGCGGAATTTCAAGAAGGCTCAGGTGTAAGTAGCCAGAAACTACAATATTTCACACCATTTGTAGGTGTAGATTATAATAACTTTGTATTTGCTTATACATATTCTTATCAAGCAAACTCTGTTGTATTTAATAATGGAGGGTTTCACCAAATTACTTTAGGATACAACTTTAATTGTAGAAGAGAGAAGTACGAATGTAACTGTCCTGCAATTAACTAGAATATACTAATTATAAATAACAAAAAAGTCTCGATATTATCGAGACTTTTTGCATTAGTGATTGAGGTAGTGTTGGAGCTCATCTATGATAGCGACTATCGAAAGCACGACGCTCTTTAAATTAATTAAGGATTTAAAGAGGGTAATGCCCAACTCGATATAATAATGTTGGATTAACCCGAATAGTTTTTACCATGTATACTTCTTTTCTTTAGCTTGAGTTTTAATTGCTTTTATCATAGCATTTTCTAAACCATTACTGTTTTCTTTTTGCTGCGATTTAATAAACTGTCTTCGCTTTTCGTTTAATTGCTGAATTTCGTTCTGGATTACTTCGCGATCTTGGCGTTTTTTTGCGACATAAGCTTTTATTTCTGAAACGCTTTTATCTTTAAGTTCTGCAGGAAGTTCTTCTTTTTTTAGAGCATCATATTTGAAGCCTTTCTCTTTTTCAGCATCCACCAAATCCCAAGTAGAATTCATATATAAATGTGAACTTTTACTTACCGTACGACTTACCGCATTAGCTTGGCTGTAACCCATAGCGTTTGTATCCTGCTCTTCCTGAAGCTCCATTTTTTTATTTCCTATACTGCCATAAGCAACATAGGTTTTGTTCAACTTTTGATTTAAGTTTAGAATTTTGTCGTCGTAAGGCGTTGCCACATAAGTGGTTTCGTGATTGTGGTTTATGGCCATATAATCTCCATGTGCTAGGTCTGCACCATCTTTCCAATAGGTAGATATACCTTGATTGTAATCGCCACAAAAGATAGTGTTAACACTAATGTCATTTTTGTGCGCTTGTTTTGCTGCATCTTGATAGCTTATTTTGCCTTGTGTAAACGGTTCATTTCCAGCAATGAAAATAAGTTTTAAATCGTCTTGATTACTTCCCCATTTTAATTGATTTAATGAGGTTTGAATTACATGACCACAATATTCATTCCCACCATTTGTAGTTAATGAAAAGAGTTGTTTTGAAATTTCATCAAGATCATTACTAAAGGTTAATACTTGCCTAATATAGCCTTCATCACTGTTAAGATTGTCGTTTCCGTATTCATATAAAGCAATTTCAAGATTTGGTTTTTCATCACCACATTTTGCATATGATAGCTCACTTACAATATCCCAAAGTTGTGCTTTAGCTTGGTCTATGAGACCATCCATACTGTTACTGGTATCTAATAGTAGTGCGACTTTAATGAATTGTTTATTTGGAAGATGTGTGCTAGTTTCTGTAAGTGCTAATTGTTCTGTTTCTTTTTTCTCATTGGCATTACATGATAAAAAGCTAATCATGCACAACGAGATGACGAATGTTTTAAGTATTGTTTTCATTTTTAATTTATTTTTTAATTATTACTTGTTATTTGGGTTATAGTTGAGCCTTCATAGGTTACTCTATGGTCAAATACGGAAATGAGTTCTGATAGTTCATACACATTTTTGTAACCATATCCGTATAAGTTGATATAGGTTGGAATATTAAGCGCTAATGTTAATGCTTTAGTTTTTTCCTCTTGAGACGCTACAGGAATAATCATTTTACTAGCAAAATTTATCTCATCACCATCAAAGTTATTATTGCAATAGATTAAAATGGTCGTGTTCTTATTTGGGATAATTTTTGCTAGGTTATCTTGTGTAAAGTCAGAAAAATTTAAATGAACAGCACCTTTTATATGTTTTTTGTCATACATGTTTTTTGAACGCGTATCGAGTATGATAACAGTATCATCTTTACTTTTTTCTAAAAACTGATTGCAATTAATGAGTCTTTTTTCACGATGTGTTTTTACCTCTTTTACTAAATCTTCGAAGTCTGAATAACTGACTTTAGCTTTAGTGTATTCTGGTGAATTGTATTCTGAGGTCGTGCACATTAGTGTCATAAGTGCTAAAATTAGTGTTGTTTTCATAATGCTTTTTTAATCTGTTTGTAATGCTTTTATATCTAATGTTCCGTTAGGTGATACCACATAATATTTATGTTTTATTTCAGTTTTAACGACAGGCTCTGGTTTAACCTCTTTAGGTTTTGGTGAGTATTGTAGTCTAATATTCATTCCTATTTGCACCACTGGTTCTAAAATGGATGGATTAATTACAATATCATAGTTTTCATAAGACAAAGGTTGGTAATAATAAGAGGTTTGTTTTTTGACTGTAGTGACGCCTTTCCTCTTTTTCATGGCTTCAAACGAGACACTGTTGAATGCTTGATAACTTTGATAAAAATCTTTTGGGAAATAGCAGTATTGGTCATCAGCAATGGCTACATTATAATTGGCTAAATCAAAACCAAGTACGTTATAATAGGTTTTCTTTTCATCAATGAGTTTTAAAAGTTTGGTTTGAAGATTTTTATAGACTTCGTCAATGTTTTCTATATAGTAATCAACTTTAACTAAGTTATAAACTTCACTCTTTGCGCATGCTGTTAGAATGGTTTCAAATTGATTGGTTTTTGTAAATTGAATATGAAGGTTTTGCTGGAGTTCAAATCCGTTAGGAACTTCTGTATAGGTTTTACTAAAGAGTTTTTTCTGAACTTCAATTTCATAATTTGGAACAAATGAAATTACGTCAATTGCAAAATCATCTTCAGTAATTCCTATGGCTTTTAGCTGGTTCTTAATTTTGTCAATTCTTTGATTGATTAGTAAGTTTGTGCTATCGGCTGTTGGCCCAATTTGTGACACATTAAAAATAGCTGTATAGGTTGTTGCTTTAACATTTTGTAATGCTTTTACATCAATAAATACATGTGTACTTGGGGTTAAAACCTTATTGATTTGTTGTTGTATCGTAGGGTTGTAAATTGTTGCATTACCTGAGTGTAGGATATTTTGCCTAGATATTTTGTCATAATTACCTTTGTGCTGGGCATTTGTTGTTAAAATACATACCAGAATTAGCAAAATGCTAAGTGCATGGTTCTTCATTGTTTTTTCGATTTTTGATTAATACTGTAAAGCTAGGAGCAACTTTTTTTAATAAAAAACGAGAATGAGTGAACGAGTTACATGGATGAGTGACTGTGAATTTTAAATGAGTAAACTAGATGATTTGGTTGGTGAATTTATGATTTCTGCAGTATTCCTATTTTATTTAATCAATTAAAGTGTGTAAGTTTATTCCGTTCAATTTAAAATAATGAAACGATTACTCACATATAGTATTTTTTTGTTGCTGTTTTTTTCCTTCGGAAGTATAACGGGACAAGAGCAAGAGGATTCTGTTGAAAAACGAAGAGCAGCTGCTTTGTTTACAATTAGAGGTTCGGTTAGAGAAAGTGATACCTATAAACCGATTTCTAAAGTTAATATTGAAATTAATGGAGGAGCTTATACCCGAACAGATTTGGATGGTTCGTTTTTAATTCAAGCAAGAAAAGGTGACGAACTGGTAATTAGACATAAAGATTTTGAAACCGTGTATTATACGATTCAAAATAATGAGAGAATTACAGTTGAAGTTGAGCCAGCGAGAATTAGAGAACAAGTAGATGCTGGTTTTAAAAAAGACATTAAAGTATTTAACTCATTAATTGATTCTGTTGTTAAATACAAGAAACTCAATGTTGAAAAAAGTATTGATTTTGTTGGAGAAGCTTTGTCTCAAAGCAATTCTCAAAAACAAAATGCAGAAGCGTATATGGTATTAGCTGAAGTTTATATGCATTGGAAACAGTATGATTTGGCTGTTACAAACTATAGAATGAGTCTTCAAAATATTGAAACTAATGAAGCAAAATTAGGCTTGGCAAAAGCATATGAACTCAATAAAAATTATCAAGAGAGTATCGACACGTATAATGCCATTGATAAAAAATCACTAAGCAATTATCAATTAGCAACATTACATGAAGGGCTTGGTGATACTTATTTTAGTATTAAAAATTATGAAGCTTCTATTGAGGCTTATAAGAATAGTTTATTGGTTGCGAACAAGCATTTAATTAAACCAAAAATTGTTGATTTGAATTCTAAAATTGCACAAGGTTACAATTCTATTGGTAAGATTGATAAGGCTGAAACGTTCTTCGGAAATTCACTTGATTTAGCCGAACAAGAAACTAAAAAACGAGCTCTAGAAGAAAAGGTAACAGTAGCAGATTTTCAAAATACGAATCGCAATTATTCTGAAGAAATACAATTAAGAAAAGAGATTGTTGAAGATGTAAAAGAGGTTCAAAAAGATTCTATAATAGTTAATGAGAGCCCGTTAACACTTCAGAAACAAAATTATAAAATTGGAAATGCTTATTTCTTGCAGAAAGATTATGATAACGCCATACCTTATTTAGAGAAAAGTATTGAAGAAGCCAATGCTAATGAAGATTTAGTGGTGAAAAAGGACGCGACTAAGAAGTTATCTGATGTTTATGTAGATGCTGGAGATTTTGAAAAAGCCAAAGTAACTTTTGAAGCGTATAAAAATGTTGTTGATGAGCTTTATATTAAACGAGAACAAGAACTATCTCAGGCAGATCGTTTTAGGCGAAATATCATCCAACAACAAAACCGAATCACAAGTTTAGAAAGTGATCGTGAACTTACCAATAGTTTAGCTAGCGAACGTTATAAAAATCAGCAGCTTATTATTTATTCCTTAGTAACTGGGCTGATATTGCTTTTGATTATGGCATTTTTCATGTTCAAATATATTAAGCAGCAACGATTAGCAAACAATTTATTAGCACTTAAATCATTGCGAAGTCAAATGAATCCGCATTTTATTTTTAATGCCTTAAACTCAGTAAATAGTTTTATAGCCAGTAACGATGAACGTACAGCGAACAAATATTTATCAGACTTCTCTCATTTGATGCGAGCCGTTTTAGAAAATAGCGAAGAAGATTTTATTCCATTGCAAAAGGAAGTAGAATTACTCGATTTGTATACCAAGTTAGAGCATTTCAGATTTCAAGATAAGTTTGATTATAGTATTACAGTAAATGATGATGTTGCTGTTGCTGAGTATCAAATTCCACCAATGTTATTACAACCTTATATTGAAAATGCGGTATGGCATGGTTTGCGTTATAAAACGGAAAAAGGCCATTTAAATATTACCGTCGCTAAGAAAAGTAACACCGAAATTACCATAACAGTTGCCGACGACGGTATTGGTAGAACCCGATCTAAAGATTTAAAAACAGCTAATCAGCAGAAACAAAAATCGAAAGGAATGGGTAATATTAAAAAGCGTGTTGCGATTTTAAATAATATGTATAAAGATAAAGTTGACGTGTTTATTGATGACTATCAAGATGCTGAAGATGCTGGGACTAAAGTTGTTGTAACACTTAAAAAAGATTAATATGAGACTAAGATCCATAATCGTAGAAGACGAAGAAACAAGTAGAAAAATTCTAAAGAATTACCTTAATAAATACTGCCCAAATGTTGACGTTTTAGGTGAAGCGGCTAATATAGAAGAAGCATTAGTATTGATTCGTAATACCGAATTAGATTTGGTGTTTTTAGATGTTGAAATGCCTTATGGCAATGCGTTTGATTTACTCGATAAGATTGGGGATGTTAATTTTGAAACCGTTTTTGTGACAGCTTATGATCATTATGCGATTGATGCTTTAAATGCACATGCCTCTTATTATTTAATGAAACCTATTTCAATTGATGAACTTATAAAAGCGGTAGATTATGTTACTGAAATTAGAACCAAAGAAGATGCATTGCAAGACCAAGTTTTAATTCCCAAAACGAGTAGTGTTAATGGTAAGATAACCATTCCGCAGCAGAATGGATTTGAAGTATTAGAAACCGCTAATATTTTATATTGTAAGGCAGATGATAACTATACTGAAATCTATTTGAACAACAATAAAAAGAAATTGGTAAGTAAAACCTTAAAGTATTTTGAAGACGCGTTGAGAGATAGTAGTTTTGCTAGAGTACATAAAAGTTATTTAGTCAATGTCAATGAAGTGAAGAAATATGTGAAAGGCAAAGGCGGAAGTGTAGTATTGAGTAACGGTAAAGAGATTATGGTCTCAGCATCTAAGAAATCAGATTTATTATCTTATTTTAAATAATAACTAAAACGAGTATATGCCTATCATAAAACCAGTAAACGGAAAACACCCACAAATACCAGACGATTGCTATGTTGCCGAGAACGCTACCATAGTTGGTGAAGTGACAATGGGTAACAATTGTAGCATATGGTTTAATGCGGTCATTAGAGGTGATGTGCATTTTATAAAAATGGGAGATAAGGTCAATGTGCAAGATGGTGCAGTTATTCATGCCACGTATCAGAAATCACCAACTACTATTGGTCATAATGTATCTATTGGTCATAATGCGATTGTGCATGGTTGTACCATTCATGATAATGTATTGATTGGTATGGGAAGCATTGTTATGGATGACTGTATTGTAGAAAGCAATAGTATTATTGCCGCAGGAGCAGTTGTTACTAAAAACACGATTGTTACATCTGGAAGTATTTATGCAGGTGTTCCAGCAAAAAAAGTAAAAGATATTAGTGACGCATTAATTTCAGGAGAGATTAATCGTATTGCTGATAACTACGTGAAGTATTCGAGTTGGTTTAAGTCATAACTTCTGAAAGCGTTACATACCCTAAAAGTCTAATGATTTCACATCATGTATGTCATCTAAAATAGCGTTCAAAATGGTTACATCTCCGTTGGAAAAAAAAATATTTTGAGGTGTCTTAGTGCTAAGATTTAAAAGGTTGTGAAACTCTAATATAGCCTTAGTTTGTTTAGCAACAGCCAATCCAGAATCGATGATTTTAACATGTTTAGGAAGTATTTCTAATAACAAAGGAATTAAATAAGGATAATGCGTACAACCCAAAACCAAATAATCAATATTGGCTTCAAGCATTGGTTGCATATAAGTTTCTAAAAGCGCTTTCATTTCATTACTTTCAACTTTTCCATCTTCTATTAAAGGCACAATGCCTTCACCGACTTGCTCGATGACTTTAATGCCATTACTATATAAGTCGGTCGTTTTATGGAATAACTCACTGCTAAGTGTTCCTTTTGTAGCTAGGATGCCTATAGTTTTGGTTTGAGTGTTTAAGGCTGCAGGTTTTATAGCAGGTTCTATTCCAATAAAAGGCACATCATAAGTGTCTCTTAATACCTGTATTGCATTTGTGGTCGCGGTATTACAAGCCACGACTATAAGTTTACAATTTTTGTCTAAAAGTAACTCAGTATTCTTTATGCTAAGTGCAATGATTTCATCTTTACTTTTACTACCATAAGGGGCATTTTTACTATCGGCTAGATAGATGGTATGCTCTTGAGGTAAAAGCGCATGAATCTCTTTGAAGATAGATGTGCCTCCAATTCCAGAATCAAATATGCCTATAGGATGTGTCATGCGTTACAAAAATAAAAAAGCCACCTATTAAAAGTGGCTTCTTAACTATTTATTTAAGTATTCTTTATTAGAATCCTAATTCTTTCTTTACGTCTGCTAAAAGATCTTTTCCAGTTGCAACAATAACACCACCACCTTGAGTAGAGTCTAATACATATTGGAATCCTTGAGCTGCAGCAACTTTAGTTATAGCTGCTTTAGCTTTTTCAAAAATAGGCTTTAATAAAGCGGCTTCTTTTTTTCCTAAATCGTCTTGAGCACCTGCTTGATACTCACGAATACCTTGCTCTAATTGTTGAACTTCTTGAGCACGGTTTGTATTTTCTTCTTCCGTTTTAGTGTCAACTTCAGCTCTGTATTGCTTTACCTTATTTTGAAGCTCAGTTACCATCTCTTTATATTGTACATCGTAAGTCTTAGATAACTTTTCGATCTCTGCTTGAGCTGCTTTCATTTCTGGCATTGACTGTACCAAATCAGTCGTGTTTATATGAGCGACTTTACTCTGTGCTGTTGCAAGACTTGTTGTACCAACAAATAGTATAGCTGCTAATAAAAGGGTTTTTAAATGTTTCATTTTTAAATTTGTTACGTGTTATAATTATTATTCTTAGTTATCGTCATCAGGAACAGAATCGTTGGCTTTCTTTTGAGCTTCACGTTCTTCTTTTGCTTTTTTTCTGTCTTCTAATATTTTCTTTTTTCGTTCTTCAAGCGCTTTCTTTCTTGCTTCACGATCTTTTATTTTTTGTTGTCTTTTTTCTTCAGCTATTTGAGCTGGTGTTTTAGTGCCAGTTGTAGCTTTTGCTGCAACTGAGTCTTGTTTTCTAGCGTTGCCACCTTTTTCTGTTGGAGGTGTATTTGCCTTTTTGTTACCATTAATACTATCTCTTTCAGCTTTAGCTTTAGCTCTATCGTCTAATATTTTTTGACGTTTTGCAGCAGCAGCAGCTTTTAATGAATCTCTTCGAGATATTTGTGCGGCTTGACGTTCAGCAATTTCTGCTTCACGTGCTGATTTTTTATCTTCAATTGCTTTTTGGCGCGCATCTAATTCTTTATTAACAACAGGTACTACATCTTCTTTCTCTGCTTTCTTACGCTCAGCTCTTGATTTTGCTTGCGTTCGTTTAGATGAGCGTGTAATACTTCTAATTACCAATTCGCTTAAATCAAAACGTTCAGCAGAAAACAACATTACCACATCTGCAGATTTATCAAAAATGAAATCATATTTTTTACCACCTGCAATTTCTTGAACAGCAGCAAAAATTTGATCCTGTATAGGTTGTATCAATTGTTGCTTTTGTATCATCAAATCTCCATTAGGCCCAAATCGCTTTTGCTGATAATCAAGAATTTCGGCTTCTTCATACGAAATATCTTCTAGGCGCTCTTCATACAACTCTTTAGTTAATAAAACACTTTCACTATTTAATTGCTTCTTTTTAGAATCAATTTGAGTTAAACGCTGCTCTATCTCTGTTTTCCATTGTTGCACTTTTTGATCTAGTTGAGAGGATGCTTGCTGATATTCTGGTATATTTTGTAAAATATATTCGGTATCTATATAACCTATCCTTACACCTCGTTGCGCATTAGATACAAAGCTCATTAGACTTATGATGGTCACTAAAAAAAGAACTTTACTTTTCATCTGTATTATTTTTGATTTATGATATCTACTATAAACTCTAAAACGACAGATTAAATTACGATTCTGTCATTGTGTTTAGTTTTTCAAATTAACGAAATATATTTAGAAAAATTTCAACACATACATTAAATCGTCGTATTGTTAATAGAAAATATCGTGCCAAAATTAAAATTGCTGTCCAATTATGAAATGAGTTTCCAATCCATTTCTTACTGTTTGACCAGGAAGCGCATCAAATCCGTAACCAAAATCAATACCTAATAATCCGAAGGCAGGCATGAAAATTCGAATACCAGCACCAGCCGAACGATTAAGTGTAAATGGGTTGTAATCTCTAAAGTTATCATAAGATGCTCCAGCTTCTAGGAACGTTAATCCATAAATTTTTGCTTGTGCACCTAAAGTAATTGGGTAACGTAATTCTAAAGAAAATTTATTGTATATCGTACCACCATCTTGAGACGATAACGATTGGTTAGGATATCCACGAAGTTGAACAACTTCTCTTCCATCTAAAGCAAAGTTACCTAAGCCATCTCCTCCAAGAAAGAAACGTTCAAATGGAATTACACCTCTATCTTGGTTGTAAGCACCAAGGAAACCGAACTCTATACTTGATTTAAATACAAGCTTATCAACTAATCTTGTATACCAATCACCTTTAAACTTCACTTTGTAAAATTCTAACCAATTATAACGTTCTTGATCTATTTCACCAATTCTTTCAAGATCATCTGCATCGGTTGCATCTAAGCCATCACGTTCTTCTTTAAGCGCTTCATAATCTACATCATTAAACAATGAGTATGGTAATGAAAGTTTAGCGCTTATTGCAAAACTAGAACCACCCATTGGATAAATAGGGTCTGTTCTGGTATTGTTTCTTGTTAAAGCTACAGTGTAAGATAAATTATTTGAATACCCATCTCCAAAAGTAAATAGACCAGTATTATAGTTTTTTAGATTGTAGTGTTGAAACGCAACTGCTTGAGATAACTGGAAATAATCATCTGGTACTTTTAATCGTTTAGCAATACCTACAGAAAGTCCTGTAATATTAAAACGTCTATTTCTATCAGCTCTTCTCGATACAGGATCGAATAAAAATTGTCTAGTATGTGATAACGATGTTGATAATTGCACTGGGCGTTTACCTCCTAACCATGGCTCTGAGAAAGAGAAACTATAGGTCTGGAAAAACTGAGATGCTTGTAAACGTAATGCTAAACTTTGTCCATCACCAGAAGGGATTGGTTTATAGGCTTCTTTTTTAAAAATATCTTTAATCGCAAAGTTGTTAAATGATAAACCAAGTGTACCAATGAAACCACCTCCACCGTAACCACCTTGCAGTTCAATTTGACTAGAACCACGTTCTACAACTTGATATTCAATATCTACAGTACCATCCTGAGTATTGAAGTTTTTCATGTTAGGTGTTAATTGCTGAGCATCAAAAAAGCCAAGTTGACCAAGTTCTCTAATTGTTCTAATGACATCACTTTTACGGTACAATCCGCCTGGCTTTGTCCTTAACTCTCTATAAATTACATGATCATTGGTTTTATCATTTCCTGAAATAGAGACATTATTGAAATATGCTGGTTTCCCTTCGGAAATTCTAATCTCCATATCAATCACATTTCCATCGGCACTAGTCTCAACTGGATTTATTGTAGAAAATAGATATCCACTATCTTGATAAAGATTGGTAATGTCAACTGCATCAGGTTTTGAATCATCTGCAATACGTTTTCTTAATTCGACACCGTTATAAGTAGCACCTTCATTGATTTTTAAAATCGAATGTAATTGTTGATCAGAATATACTGTATTACCAACAAAGGAAATTTTACCAAACTTGTATTGTTCACCTTCTTCGACATCTATATATAATGTAACCGTCTTATCATCTTTATATACAATAGAATCAGACAATACTCGAGCATCACGATACCCGTTTTCTTTATAAGCATCAACGACACTTACCATATCTTCTTCAAAATTCTCTTTAATATATTTTGAGCGTTTTAAAATACGTATTGGATTCTTTTGCTTTGTGTTTTTCATGGCTTTTCTGAGCTTCTTGTCAGAAATTTTCTCATTGCCATTAAAGATGATTTTATCAATTTTTACTTTTTCACCTTTATCAATATAAACGAGCATATCAACTCTACTTTTTTCAATAGAGTCTTTTACAGCTTTAGTGTTTACAGTTACTTTAGTGTTTAAAAAACCGTCTTTTTTATATTTATTAGTAATATAGTTACGTGTAGTAGTGACTAAATTTTCGGTAACTTTTACACCTTTTGAAAGATTATTATCTTTTTTTAGTTGATCAATTTTACCTTTTTTAATACCTTGAATTGTAGCATCGTTTAATTCAGGTAAATCAATTAGATTTATTTCTAGAAAAGCTTTATCACCTTCAACCTTTGCTAAGTATACATCTATACTACTAAATAGGTTAGAATCCCAAAGTTTTTTAATAGCATTACTTATCTGTTCTCCAGGGATTACAATTTCTTCTCCAATTTTTAATCTAGAAAACGTAATAATTGTTCCTGGATTAAAGTTTGTATTTCCTGTTATCTGAATATCTTCTAAGATATATCGTTTTCCTTGATTAAAATCAGATTGCTGTGCAGTAACTACTGTAGATGCAATAAAAATAAATGCTAGTAGTAGTGACTTAATATATGTTTTCAAAAGTAAATTATTAGCTAAGTTGTTCACTTGTTTTTCCAAATCGTCGTTCTCTATTTTGATAATTAATCAAAGCTTCATAAAGGTCCTTCTTCTTAAAATCAGGCCAAAGAATGTCTGTAAAATATAATTCGGCATAAGCAATTTGCCATAATAAAAAGTTGCTTATCCTTTGCTCTCCGCTGGTTCTAATTAATAGATCAACATCTGGCAAATTATGCGTGTAAAGATGCTTATTTATAATTGATTCGTCAATATTTTCAACGGAAATTATATTATTTTTAACTTTATCTGTTAATTCTTTTATAACCTTAACAATTTCTTCTCTAGATCCGTAACTCAAAGCCAGAGTTAGTGTCATATGTGTATTGTTTTTGGTTTTATCTATAACTTCTAACAATTCTTGATGCGCTTTTTTGGGCAAATCTTTAAGATTCCCAATGGCTAATAAGCGTATGTTATTATCTTGTAGTGTTTTAATTTCTTTTTTTAGAGACTTTACAAGAAGTTTCATTAGCGTTTGAACTTCAAGTTTTGGACGTTTCCAGTTTTCAGTAGAAAAGGCATACAGTGTTAAGTTTTTTATCCCTATTTCTGCACTAGCTTCTACAACATCTCTTACCGATTTTGTTCCGTTTTCATGACCAATGACTCTAAGCATACCCTGTTGTTTTGCCCAACGACCATTTCCATCCATGATGATGGCCACATGATTTGGTAATTTCTTAGTTTGTATTTGATCTTTCAAGGTCATTTTTAAAAATTACAATAACAAGGTCTTTGACCAAAGGTATAGGTTAATGTGAAACCAGTAAACACATACCAGTCGTTACTATTTATATTACCAAAACTTAAATTCTCTTTGAATGGGTCATCAGGGACACTACCATCGAGTTCATCAGAAAAGGTATAACGTGCACCAACTTCAAACCCTAAAACCAAATGATTAGTAATATTGCTTTTAATTCCTAATGCTATAGGAATTCCAAAAGCCCAACTATCTGTTCCTTCAGATGTATATTCTCCTGTGTTATCAAAAAAATAGTTTGGGTGTTTTGCTGTTGTTACTCCTGAGAATATATACGGTGTAAATTTTATTCCACTTTCATGTAAATCAAAATCCACAAAAGTAAATTCCATTCCTGCTGAAATTTCTAAAAGATTACTATCAAAACTATAACCTCGCTGTTTTCGTCTTGGGTCATCAGATTTAGAATCGTTTCCTTTTAAATCTGAATATATGATAGAAACTCTCCAAGAATGTCTTGGGCTACGATTCCATTTTAGCATCAGTCCTAGAGCAGGTGCATTGGGTGCGATATAGGTTGTTGAGCCTACATCGCCAATGAAATTACTTCCACCTGCAAACACACCAACTTCATAAATTTGAGAGTGGCTCGTTTGCATGAAAAAAATACTCAATATTAATAAGATTAAATACCTCATAAAATTTTAAAAGTTTGCAAATATAATAAATATGAATTGCCTATCGTAATTTGTGGCAAATAGTCTTACAGAAAACAGATTTTATAAGGTTTTATTGCATGTTTTGTGCTTAATTACGCTTGTCTTCTCCCCAAAGCATTTTCTTTCTTAATGTATCTAAAAAACTTTCGTTAAGAAGTTCTACCATTTTAATTTTGAAATTGGCTTTTTTTATAGTGATTAATGTAGCATTAGAAAGGGTTACTATTCTCGAATCTAATGACATTAAATGCTGGTCCTCTCTACCATCTACTTTTAATTGTACAATAGTGTCATCAGGAATCACTAAGGGTCTTGCATTTAAATTATGAGGTGCAATTGGTGTTAATACAAAGCTATTAGCTTGAGGTGTTATTACTGGTCCGCCACAACTTAAAGAATATCCAGTAGACCCTGTAGGCGTTGCTACAATAAGTCCGTCAGCCCAATATGATGTTAAATACTCATCATTTAAATGAGTTTCTACTCTAATCATAGATGTTGTGTTTTTTCGACTCACAGCAATTTCGTTCAATGCGAAATTGGTCTCTTGTAAATCGTTGTTTTTAGGATGCGTTTCAACGCTAAGCAACGTGCGCTCTGAAGTTTTATAGTTTCCGTTGAGAATATGTTCAATAGCAACCTCAATATCATCAGTTTGTATTGTAGCTAAAAACCCAAGTCGTCCTGTATTGATACCTACAATTGGTATTGAAAAATCTCTAACATAAGTGACGGCTCTTAAAATAGTACCATCACCACCAACACTAATTAAAAGGTCATAACTATCGTTTAATTCTGAAAACGTGTGAGTGCTATCTAATGCTTTTATTTCAGAATTGATATGTTCATAAAAAGACGCTTCAATATAAATTTCAGCATCATTTTTCCGAAGTACACTAATAAGATCTTCAAATGATTTGAATGATTTCCCTGAATAATACTGACTGTAAACCGCTACTTTCATTGTTATATGTCTAAGTATTTCTTAAGATATTCAGAACGCTCTTTCAAGTTTTCGACATAAGTGTCTTCCTCATGACCAGAAATGATATTATAACTGTAACGTCTAAACGTATGAATGACATCGTTAAGACCTGCATTTCCGATTTTTAAAGTGATTTGTATCACGTCACTTTCCATCTTAGAAACAAAAGCACCTAAAATTTTGGCATCATTAGATTCTACAATTTGGCTAATTTCACTAAACGAATAATCTTGAATGCCTTTTTCAACAATTAAAATTCCACCAGGTTCTGAGAAAAATGGTGTTTCATTAAATAAACCTATAATGTCACCAAGCTCATAATAGCCTAGATAATTATTATGCTTATCTAACACAGGCATAATATTGCAGGAGTTTTGAGCAAAAGTTTCAAGAACGTCTAACCAATTGGTATTTTGCCTAACAAAAAAACCATCTAATGCATAATTACAATCAGCAATTGTTTTTTGAGACTCAAAACAATGCGCATCAGTTTCAGAAATACAACCTTGATAAACATCATTACTCTTTACAGGAATATGAGAATAGGTCAACTCATTAAATAAGAGTTGAACTTCACTAACCTTGTCAGTAATGTTGAGTGGTTTTATATCGTTGATAATGTATTCTTGTAAAGGCATATTGGTCTTAAATTCTACTGCAAATTAATTAAAAATAACCACAATAAGCATCAACTACTTTGTATTTTTGTAATCTAAATTATGGATATATGACGAAGTTAAGTGTAAATATTAATAAGATAGCTACATTGCGAAACTCAAGAGGTGGAAATACGCCAAATGTAGTCCAGTTTGCAAAAGATGTGCAGCGCTTTGGAGCCGAAGGCGTTACTGTACATCCAAGGCCAGATGAACGCCATATTCGTTATCAAGATACACGTGATTTAAAATCGGAAGTGTATACAGAGTATAACGTAGAAGGGAATCCTATAAAATCGTTTATGGATTTGGTGTTAGAAGTCAAGCCAACTCAAGTCACTTTAGTTCCTGATGCTGTAGATGCATTGACCTCAAATGCTGGTTGGGATACAATTATGCATAAAAGTTTTTTAACTGAAGTCATTTCAGAATTCAAATCAAATGGTATCCGTACCTCCATATTTGTGGACCCAGTTTTAGAGATGGTTGAAGGTGCTAAAGCTACCGGAACAGATCGTATAGAACTCTACACAGAAGTATTTGCACACCAATATGGTTTAGGAAATGAGAAAGCGATTGCACCTTTTATTAAGGCTGCCGAATTTTCAAATGAAATTGGTATTGGCGTTAATGCAGGACACGATTTGTCTTTAGATAATATTAAGTTTTTTAAAGATCATATTCCTGGATTATTAGAGGTTTCTATCGGTCATGCTTTAATATCTGAAAGTTTGTATTTAGGCGTCGAAAATGTGGTTCAAATGTATTTACAGAAATTGCAATAGAATTTCTATTGTCACATGGAGCGCAGTTGAAATGCATATAGTAATACAATTAATTTAAAACAAGATGACATTACACTCAAATATTATAGGTGAAGGACAACCCTTTATCATACTTCACGGATTTCTAGGAATGTCTGATAATTGGAAAACACTTGGAAAGAAATTTAGTGACGCTGGTTTTGAGATGCATCTCGTAGACCAACGTAATCATGGGCGTAGTTTTCATCATGATGAATTTAATTATGAAGTTTTAGCCGAGGATTTAAAACACTATTGTGATACCCATGATTTAGAAAATATAATCCTTTTAGGACATTCAATGGGAGGAAAAACGGCCATGCTCTTTGCTACTGAATACCCAGAGCGTGTATCAAAACTTTTAGTGGCAGATATCAGTCCGCGTTTTTATCCCATACATCACGATGCAATTCTTGCTGGATTGAGTGCTTTAGATTTTTCTGAGATTACAAGTAGAGGAGCAGCCGACACATTATTATCACAATATGTTTCTGAAATAGGCACTCGTATGTTCTTGCTCAAAAACCTGTATTGGATTGAAAAAGGGCAATTGGCTTTACGAATTAATTTGGAAGTTTTGAAAGAGAATGTTTCCGAAGTTGGAGAAGCACTTCCTGCACATGCTAAATTTGAAAATCCAACGTTATTTCTTAGAGGTGATAAAAGTGAGTATGTGATGACAACAGACGAACGATTAATAAAGCAACATTTTCCGCTTGCTGAAATTGAAACGATATCCAATGCAGGCCATTGGTTACATGCCGAAAATCCGGCCGACTTTTATCAGGCTGTGATAAATTTCCTTACGTTAAACAACTAAATAGTTTTGATATGAATCTTCTACTCCGACTTTTAATTACCGCTGGTATTGTAATGTTACTATCTCATTTTTTAAAAGGTGTCGCTGTGAACGGTTATGAGGCAGCACTTATTGTCGCTGTCGTTTTAGCCTTACTTAATGCAATTGTTAAACCCATTTTAGTCATATTAACCATACCTATTACAATTATGACTTTAGGTTTGTTTTTATTTGTCATAAATGCTTGTATCATCTTATTGGCAGATAGGTTTATTGATGGTTTTAGTGTAAATGGCTTTTGGACAGCTTTACTGTTTAGTATCTTGTTGTCTATATCACAATCTATTGCCTATTCGTTTTTGAAGAAAGAAAAGAAAAAGTAGTCTCAAACACAGTCAGTTAAAATAGTGTTGTGTTGCAAAAAAATTTGTATTTTTGCAGCCCTTTTTAACGTAAAAAAATGCCTTTTAGGGCTTATAGTAGATACAATGAATATTACAAGAGAAAACATCGATGCATTAAATGCAGTGGTAAAAGTAGATATCGCTAAAGAAGATTATAGTGATAAAGTAGAAAAAATATTAAGCGATTACCGTAAATCGGCTAACATACCTGGTTTTAGGAAAGGTCATGTGCCAATGACTATGGTAAAAAAGCAATACGGTAAAGCTGTTTTGGTTGATGAAGTTAACAAGCTTTTACAAGATGCTTTAGGAAAGTATTTAACTGAAGAAAAATTAGATGTTTTAGGTAATCCATTACCAAAACCTCAAGATGATTTAGATTGGGATGCTGATGCCTTTTCTTTTGAGTTCGAATTAGGATTAGCACCTGAGTTTGAAGTGAACTTAAAAAGTAAGAAAGCTATCACACATTATAATATCGTTGCTGATGATAAAATGCTAGACGGTCAGGTTGAGCATATCAGAAAGCAATACGGTAAAATCGTTTCTGAAACTGAAGTGGCTAATGATTCTGAAATTACAGGTGTATTTGCTAACGAAGAAAAAGAGATCAATAATTCAACAATGATCACTTTAGATAAATTTAAAGGGAAAGCGACTGCTAAGAAATTTGTAGGTGCTAAAGTTGGTGATGTGATTACATTAAAAACAAAAGGCTTGTTTAGCGATGATCATGATTTAATGACTTTTTTAAAAGTGCCTCATGATGATGCTCATGGTTTAGAAATTGAAGTAACTTTCACGATTAATGAAATCAATTCAAGAGAATTGGCAGATTTAGACCAAGAGTTATTTGATAAATTATTTGGAAAAGGAATCGTGACGTCTGTTACTGAATTAAAAGAAAAAATCAAGGAAGATTCCGAAAAGCAATTTGCACAACAAGGCGATCAAAAACTATTAAATGACGTTACTGAAAGTTTAGTAGAAAACACAAAGTTTGATTTGCCAGCAGAGTTTTTACAAAAATGGATGCAAACAGCAGGTGAAACTGAAATGGATGCAGAGCAAGCTAAAGAAGAATATGAAAAGTCTGAAAAGAGTATGCGTTACCAATTAATTGAAGGTAAATTAATTGAAAAGTATGACCTTCAAGTGAAATTTGAAGATTTACAAAGCCATGCTAAAGAGATGATCAAAGCGCAAATGGCACAGTTTGGTCAAATGGACCCATCAGATGAAGAATTAGAAGGTATTGCTGCAAGAATCTTATCTAATAAAGATGAGGTTAAGCGTTTATCAGAACAATTGATGAGCACTAATTTGTTAAATCTATACAAATCTGAAGCGAACCTTAAGACAAAAGAAATAACTTACGATGATTTTGTAAAAGAGTTCTACAGTTAATCGTTTACAGTATAAATTAGTATATTTGAGCGTAAGACTGTGAAGTCTTACGCTTTTTGTTTCACAATAAATGATTTAAGGAAAATCTATGGATTACGGAAAAGAATTTGAAAAATTCGCAATAAAAGATCAAGGTATTAGCAGTACATATTACAATAAAATAGTTAGTAGTATGTATCCAACAGGTCTAACACCTAACATTATTGAAGAACGCCAAATGAACATCGCTATTTTTGATGTATTCTCGCGTTTAATGATGGATCGTATTATTTTTATGGGTACTGCAATTAATGATCAGGTAGCCAATATTATTCAAGCACAATTACTGTTTTTAGAAAGTACAGATGCCTCTAAAGACATTCAAATATATATCAACTCTCCAGGAGGAAGTGTTTATGCTGGTTTAGGTATTTATGATACCATGCAATTGATTAAACCTGATGTTGCAACAATTTGTACTGGAATGGCGGCATCAATGGGAGCTGTTTTATTGTGTGCAGGTGAAAAAGGAAAACGTAGTGGGTTAACACATTCTCGTGTGATGATTCACCAACCTTTAGGAGGCGCACAAGGGCAAGCGAGTGATATTGAAATTACAGCACGCGAAATATTGACGCTTAAAGAGGAGTTGTATAAAATTATTAGTAAGCATTCAGGACAAGATTATGACAAAATCTACGAAGATAGTGATCGTGATTACTGGATGAAAGCTGATAAAGCTAAAGAATACGGAATGATAGACGAAGTGCTATCAAGAGGATAAAAGAACAAACGCTTATTATTTTCCCTCGGAAATACTAAGCTTTATAACTATTTATGGCAAAGGAAGAATTAGAATGTTCATTTTGTGGTAGAAAAAAACCGGAGACCAATCTGTTGATTGCTGGCTTAGATGCGCACATATGTGATCGATGCATCGAGCAAGCACATGGTATTGTTTTAGAAGAGTCTAAACAATCTGATAATGCAGAGCTGTCTTCAGAGTTAATGCTTAAAAAACCGCAACAGATTAAAGCATTTCTTGATGAATATATTATTGGTCAAGAGCATACTAAAAAAGTAATGTCTGTAGCGGTGTATAATCATTACAAACGTTTATTGCAACCACCAACAGATGATGATATTGAAATTCAAAAATCAAACATCATTATGGTTGGTCAAACAGGAACAGGTAAAACCTTAATGGCAAAAACGGTAGCTAGAATGCTTAATGTGCCGCTTGCCATTGTTGATGCAACCGTGTTAACTGAAGCGGGTTATGTTGGAGAAGATGTCGAAAGCATTTTAACACGCTTACTTCAAGCTGCAGATTACAATCTAGAAAAAGCCGAAAGAGGTATTGTCTTTATTGATGAGATAGATAAAATTGCCCGTAAGAGTGATAATCCATCAATTACAAGAGACGTTTCTGGAGAAGGTGTACAACAAGCCTTGTTAAAGTTATTAGAAGGAACGGTTGTTAATGTGCCGCCAAAAGGAGGTCGTAAACATCCTGATCAAAAATTTATTGAAGTTAATACTGAGCATATTTTATTTATTGCTGGTGGTGCCTTTGATGGTATAGAACGTCATATTTCTAAACGATTAAATATGGCTGCAATTGGATATAAAGCATCTCATGATGATGAAATTGCAGATCCTGATAATATGTTACAATATATTATTCCGAAAGATTTAAAAGACTTTGGGTTAATTCCAGAAATTATTGGACGTCTTCCTGTGCTAACCTACATGGATCCTCTAGATGCAAATACATTGAGAGCTATTTTAACAGAGCCTAAGAATGCTATTGTTAAGCAGTACAAAAAATTGTTTGCTATGGATGATGTTGAGTTTTCAATCACTGAAGGCGCTTTAGAGTTTATTGTTAGAAAGGCGATAGAGTATAAATTAGGAGCAAGAGGTTTGCGTTCATTGTGTGAGGAGATTTTAACTGATGCTATGTTTGAAATGCCGAGTTCTGACGAGAAAAAACTGAATGTCACTAAATCTTATGCTGAAAGTAAATTGACGAAAACAACCCTTAAAAAACTTAAAGCAGTCTCTTAATTTTAAATTTTCAGATGTGCTTAAAAAAGAAAACCACTCTTTCCCAGGAGTGGTTTTTATTTGGATTTAAAAATTAATATTGCTAAACAATATCTAAAATATTTTTTATCAATTTTGAGCCTCTTACAAAGAGGTGTTTTTTTAAGACATCGTAAATATAGGTGCATTAATTCCAGAATAAAAACGACTTTACTCTGTTTTGGATGAACATCAATAAATATTCGTTGTGTGGGAAAATTCATTGCCGTTCATCGGATTTTTAAAAGTGCACAGCATTACTCATTGCTAATTGCGGATACTTTTGATGATAGTTTTAAAACTTCCTTGTAAATAATAGTTTCAGTTTGATAGGAGGAAAACCTAGACTCTAAACTTATAAAGCCTTTTTTCAATGCTTTAATAGCATAATTTTCATAAGCTTTTACTTTAAAACTATAATGGGCATCAATTCCTGTTTTTTGTCGTTCAAGTTCATTGCCCTCTGTGTCTAATAGTACAACTGTTGTATTTGGTAATGGCTCATTCTTTTCATTAACAACAATACCTTGTAGTTGCTGATAAATCACATTTGATTTAAAACGATACATATCAAAACTTCCTTTACCTTCTTTTTTATTTGAAGAGAAAAACCCTTGATTGTCATTTGTAAACATAAAAGCAATTTCATCAAATTTAGAATTGATATTACTTCCTAATTGACGTGGTGTTTTAAGTGTGCCTTCAGAAATAGAGCTTACAAAAATATCAAAACCTCCAATACTGTTATGACCTTCAGAAGAGAAGAATAATTTTTTCCCATCTTTTGACGTATGCGGAAATTTATCATCTCGTATAGTATTAACTGTTGGGCCTAAATTAACAGCTTCTGAAAGCGTGCCATCTGAATTGATATTTGCGACATACAAGTCAAAACCACCATAAGTTCCTGGCATATTTGATGAAAAGAACAATTGAGTGCCGTCAACTGAAACATGTGGATTTTCAATAGAATACTGATAATTACTAATTGCTAATTCAGTTTCGTTATGCCAATTTCCATTGGAACCTTCTTCTAAAACAGCTTTATATAACTGATAATTTTGTGAGTTCTCTCGTTTACTTCTTGTATAATATGCTGTTTGTTCATCGGGCGAAAAAGCAAGCTGACCTTCATTGTTTTTTGTGTTTAAAATTCTAGAAAAGAACAGCGGGTTTTTTACAGTGCCGTAAGCATCAACATCTAAACAAAACAATTCAGTATATGGTTCATTAGTATACCTATCTATACCATTGCCTAAACCACCAATTTTTTTGGAAGAGACGATAATAAGCTTGTTTCTAAAAACAGCTGAAGGAATTTCAGAGTATTTCGTATTAATGTTAGAAGAGTAGACATAAAATTCTAGTCCGCTTTTGTTGAGTTTGTCTATACGCTCAGAATTGTTATCAGTAGAATCCAAATTTAAAAGCGTAGGTGAATATACCATACAAAAAAGCAGGGTAAACACCGTGAGGAGAGGCGTTTTCATTTTGAGGGATTTTGGGATTAATTATGTAATAAAGTTATAGCCCAAAACCTTTAAATGTCCTATTTTATTGCATTTATTAGATGAAATAGGTCTTAAATTCGACTAATAATGTGACTTTGCGAATTTTACCGATGTATGACTATGGTCATGTGTTTAAGTTGAGTAACTCATCAATATACTCTCTACTGTTAGACAGTCTAGGGATTTTATGTTGACCACCAAGTTTATCATGTTGCTTTAGCCAATCGTAAAACAAACGTGATCTTGCCACATGTACTGTTGGCATATTTAGCGTCATATTATTGAGTCGCTTTGCTTCATAATCTGAGTTTAATGATTTTAGTTTGGTGTCTAATAATTCATTAAATGCCTTAAGGTCTTGAGGCGGTGTTTTAAATTCAATCAACCATTCGTGTGACCCTTTCTCTTTTCCGCTCATAAAAATAGGAGCAGCAGTATAATCGACAATTTCAGCATTGGTTGAAAAGCAAACAGCTCTAAGCGCATCTTCAGCATTTTCAATAATGAGTTCTTCACCAAAGGCATTAATATGGTGTTTGGTTCGCCCAGAAACTTTAATACGATAGGGATTAATTGAGGTAAAACGTATGGTATCCCCAATTTTATAACGCCAAAGTCCTGCATTCGTTGTGATGATTACAGCATAGTTGATACCAACTTGGACCTCACTTAAAGGAATTATTTTTTGATGCGGTGTTCCATAGTAATCCATTGGTATGAACTCATAAAAAATGCCATAGTCTAACATAAGGAGTAATTCACTACTATTATTTTGATCCTGTATAGCAAAAAAGCCTTCCGAAGCATTATAAGTTTCGTAATATTTAAAATCGGTTTTAGGTAAAATAGCTTTGTATTGATCAACATAGGGTACAAAACTCACACCTCCATGGAAATAGACTTCTAGATTTGGCCAAATATCAAAAAGGTTGTCTTTTCCTGTGGCATCTAAAACATTGTTAAGTAAAACAAGCATCCACGATGGTACACCAGCTAAACTCGTCACGTTCTCGTTTCGAGTTTCATCAACGATGGCTTGCATTTTAACTTCCCAATCACTCATTAAAGACACTTTACTACTTGGCGTGCTACTAAACTCTGCCCAAAACGGCATGTTGTCTATTAAAATTGCAGATAAATCACCAAAGACAGTTCCGTTTTCTTTATATAGTTCTTTGCTTCCGCCTAAACGTAAACTCTTACCTGTAAAGAGTTGGGAATCTTCATTATTATTTAGGTACATGCACAATAAATCTTTACTGGCTGCATAGTGACAATCTTCAAGCGACTCTGTACTTACCGGAATAAATTTGCTCTTTGCATTTGTGGTTCCGCTAGATTTTGCAAACCATCTAATAGGGTGAGGCCAAAATATATTCTGTTCACCACGACGCGAACGCTCGATCATCTCTTGACAATCTTCGTAAGACGAAATTGGAATGCGTTCACTAAAGGTTTTGTAATTGCTAATAGAGCTAAAGTCATAAGTCTTACCGATTTCAGTATCCTTAGCAGTAGCGAGGAGTTGAAATAGTAATTCATTTTGCACTTCGTTTGGGTATTTTAAAAACAATTCAATTTGATGAAATCGCTTTTTTAAAAACCACGAAGCAATAGAATTTACTAATGGAATCGGCATTTTTATAGTATCTTTAAGTTTTAAAAATAATACTTTTTTTTATATGTTTTATCAAGGTGTTTTAACAAAGATGCAAACCGAGTTTGCTGAGCCTATTCAATATTATTTGATATTAGAAAATGACTTCCTGAATATGAATCAGTTATTGGATAAAACCATAACGATGGAATTTGTAAAATACCAATGTTTAAAGTGCGGATTAAATAAACCTATTTACCGACAAGGGTTTTGTAAGGATGATTTTTTCGACATTCCTCAAGCTGGAGATTGGATCATGCGACCAGAATTAAGTACAGCACATTTAGGGAAAGAGGATCGCGACTTAGACTATGAAAAAAAAGTGCAACTGCAACCGCATATTGTGTATTTGGCAAATTCAAGTAATGTTAAAGTTGGTGTTACCAGAAAAAACCAAGTGCCAACGCGATGGATAGATCAAGGTGCTCACGAAGCCATTGAAATCGTTGAGGTGCCAAACCGATATCTTGCTGGTATTACTGAAGTTGCTTTAAAGGATTATGTTGCCGATAAAACCAATTGGCGGAAAATGCTCAAAAATGAGATTGAAGACGAAAATTTAATCGAATGGCGCGAACGCTTAAAAGGCCATATTCCAGAAGAGGCACAAGACTATTATATTGCGTCTAATACAGAAACCAATCTTCAATTTCCTGTTCGTAAATACCCATTAAAGCCTAAAAGCCTTAATATTAAAAAGGAACAAATTTACACGGGGAAGCTCGCTGGTGTCAAAGGGCAGTATCTTATGTTTGAAGACAATACTGTTTTTAATGTAAGAGCTAATGAAGGCTTAGTCGTGAAGTTTACGATTAATTAAAACGACAATTTAATTGCTTGGGCAATTCCAATAATAATTAATAAAACTCCAGTCACCTTGTTAATCACTAAGGTGATATTTTGTACTTTATTTTTAATAGCAATACTAAACTTACTGTATATATAAAGTGTCAATAATTTGCCAAGATAGACACCTGCAAAAAACAAGAATAAGACAACTAAAGGCGATCCAAGTGATAGCATTAAATCATTGTTGTTTATGATGCCAAAAGCAACAATCCAATAGATGAGTACTGGCGGATTTAAAATGCCTAATAAAAATCCAGTTACGTACTTTGAGGATGTGATTTTATTCTTTTTAGGCGTTTTTGCTTTCACCTTTCTGAAAATTAAAAAACTGCCTACAGCCATTAAAATCACAACAATAAGAATTTGAATCCACATGTTGCGATCAAAGAAGTCTCTAACTACCATATTACAATGTAAGGCGTAGTAGGAGAGTACAACTTCTGCTAATCCAGCAGCAATTGCAATTTTAAAGGCTTGCTTTGCATTTTGTTTGATGGTGGTATTAATCACAGCTATATTAGAAGCACCTAAGGGTAAGGCTCCAATGACACTTGCTAGAATTCCAATTAAAAAATATAAAACAATCATGTGGAGTTTGTAGGGTTTGTTTTAAAAAGCTTACAAACAAGCATAAAAAAAGCGTCCTGAAAGTTTCAGGACGCTTTTTTTATATAAAGTGAAACACTACTAAATATCCTCTTGATCTCTCAAGCCTTGGATATAACCAGCTTTTTGGATTTCACGTCTTCTTTTTACAGAGGGCTTCGTGAAAAATTGATTTTCACGAATGTTTTGCATTGTCTTTACGTTACGGTGTTTTCTTTTGTAACGTTTTAAAGCACGTTCAATGCTTTCTCCTTCTTTTACTAAAATTTTAATCATTGTAATACTTGTGGTTATTGGTTTAGGGCTATCCTAAATACGTTTTTAATATTTTACTTTTCGAATCTTGACGTAAACGCTTAATTCCTTTTTCTCTAATTTGTCTTACACGCTCTCTTGTTAAATCAAATGTAGCTCCAATTTCATCTAAGGTCATTGGTGGCTCATTACTTAATCCGAAATTTAAACGAATAACATCACTTTCTTTTTGAGAGAGTGTGTCTAGCGCTCTATTAATTTCAACATTAAGCGACTCTTTCATCAAGTCTCTATCAGGATTTGGTGACTCACCAGATTTTACAACATCATATAAACTTGATGTTTCACCTTCTTTTAAAGGTGCATCCATTGATAAATGTCTCCCAGAATTCTTTAATGATTGCTTCACTTCTGTAACAGTCATGTCTAATTCTTGTGCAATTTCCTCAGCACTAGGAGGCCTTTGATGGGTTTGCTCTAAAAATGAGAACGTCTTATTGATTTTATTAATTGAACCAATTTTGTTCAAAGGTAATCTAACTATTCGAGATTGTTCTGCTAAAGCTTGTAAAATTGCTTGTCTAATCCACCAAACCGCATAAGAGATAAACTTAAAACCTCTGGTTTCATCAAAACGTTTTGCCGCTTTTACAAGTCCAGCGTTTCCTTCATTAATTAAATCAGGAAGCGTTAAACCTTGATTTTGGTATTGTTTTGCAACAGATACTACGAAACGTAAGTTAGCTGTCGTGAGTTTATCTAAAGCCAATTGATCGCCTTCTCTAATGCGTTGGGCAAGTTCAACTTCTTCTTCAGCAGTAATCATAGGTAGCTTACTGATGTCTTGTAGATATTTGTCTAAGGATTTGGATTCACGGTTGGTAACTTGTTTGGTAATTTTTAATTGCCTCATGTATGTAAGTGTATTTTAAAAGTTTGCAAGAGTACATTATAACTTTTAAAATGGAAAAAGCAAATATTTAGGCACTTCTTTGCAAAAAAGTCTTGAAATTGACTAATTTTTAGCCTTTTTTTAACTTTTCAATCTGAAAACTGCTAGTTTTTAGTTGAATCTTTTTGTTTTTTTCTGTTTTTTAATAAACCTCCTAGCAAATCCTTGACCCCTTCTTTTAAAGGATCTGAGGTTTTTGTCGTATCTGTTTTCACCGAAGTAGAATCTTTAGTACTTCCATTTTTATTGCCACCTAAAACACCACCTAGTAATTCATTTAACTTATCTGTGCCTTTATCAATTATTTTTCCTTTTTGTATATCTATTAATTGCTTCGTTAAATTAGAGACACCACTTGTTAAATCGGTTTGCACTTTCGGGCTCGTATAGCTCCCTGTAATGTCTGCTGTCACAGGAATGGTGATTTTAGCTACGTCTGGATCGTCAATTTTACCAATTAATTGATTGACTTCACTACCTAAATATTTAGCTGGAACTTGAAAAACGGCACTGTAGTTTAAAGTTTGATCAAATCCGTGAGATCCAGAAACTATAATATCGATATCTTCATATTTTAAATTGAAGGGTTTTACATTGACTTTTCCATCAGAGAAATCTAATCGTGTTTTGATGTCTTTTAAATCTAATTTGTCAAAATCAATAAAGTCTAAAGCACCACCAAGCTTATTTAAAATTGAGGTTTCATTTTTATTGATATTCGTCGTTAATAATTCGGCAAAAGCATCTCCAGAAACTGTATTCAAATTAGGAGTGAACTCTTCATCAAGTGTGCCTTGAAGTTTAATGACCGTATTCAGTTTTCCCTGAAGCACTTTTGCAATTGGTGCTAAGTTTTGAAGTAATTCTAAACCTTTAAACGATTGCGAGATATCAAAATCTTCTGCACCTAAATTCAAATTAAAAACAGGGATGTCTGTTTTTGTAGATACAGTTCCTGTTAGTGCTAAAACACCATCAAATAAACTTGACGTTAAGTTTTTTAAATTCGCTTCTTGATCTTTTATAGCAAGCGTGCCGTTAACATCTTTAAGTGTTAAATTATCATATACTACAGTTTTCGCATTGGCATTAATGGTACAATCTAAAAAATCTGGAATTTTTAAAGATTCACCATCAGATGTTGTTTTATTAGAGTCTTCGGTGGCCGTTTCATCTTCAACCATAAAGTCACTCACTACAAAATTATTAGAATTCACATTAAAATTTCCTTGTAGTTTTTTATCACTTAATAGAAATCCGAGTAAGTTTTTAATGGTTCCAGTGGCTTTAAAATCGCTTGTTCCAGTTTTTGCATCAAAGTTATTTAGAGATACATTTCCAGGGTTAAAGGTCATGTTTGCTGTATTGATTTGAATCGGATTAACAATATCTTCCGAAGAAAATACAAAATCGCTAATACTCATGCTGCCATTATTTTTAATGCGCTCGTAAGCATTGGTTTCAATGGCATTCAGGTCAAAAGCTGTATTGATTTTTCCTTTTAGAATGCCGCTCAGTTGCTTATCAAAATCGATAGGGTAAGCTTTAGTAATATTGGCTAAATTTAATGTACCATCAATATTAGCATTGACCAACATGTTTTTGGTAAGGTTTCTAATAATGGCATTCGATTTAAAAACATCGTCATCAATTTTGAAATTGAGTGTTTTGATATCAACATAAGTGTCATCTGCAACGCCATTTGTGTTTTTAATAGAAGTGTTAATCGTAATATTATTGACACGTTTTGGTAAATCGGGATATTTAAAAGAGGCATTATTAGACGAAATATTAATATCTAATGTTGGAATTGTTGTTTCAGTCACTTTTCCTTTGACGATGCCTTTAACTTTAAAATCACCAGATGTTTCTACAGATGAAATGTTTTTTGAATAGGCTTCTGGGATTACAGCTAAAAAATCTTTGAATGAAGATTCAGGGTTTTCAAAGGTGATATCAATGTCTTGACCGTCTTCTAATTGTTGCACAAAGCCATCAAAAACAAGAGGTAACTGGTTGATGAATCCCTTGTTTTCCATGAAGGTGTATTTCTGCTCATTGAGATTCATTCCAATAAGTGCATCGAGTTTTATAGCATTTTGATTGAGGTACTTGGTGCTGTCGATACTCATACTTACATTGGCTGTTGTTTCGGTATCGAGTTGCGATTTCTCTTCGGAAAAGGTACCATTCCCAGAATGGTTTAACTCTGAAATATAAATTTGCGTATTCGACTTTTCATCAATATAAGTAAATGCGCTGTTACTTATGTTGTAATCTTCGATATTGAAAGCAAATCCGCTAGACGAATCCGTTGCCACTGTATTGGTTTCTTTTTCCTTAGTGATGTCATAATTATTATTTCCTAAGGCATCTGTTTTTAATGTTATAAGCGCTTCATCTATTGCAATAGAATTTACAACAATAGGATCTTCACTTGCGCTTTTAAATAATTCTTTTACAGACATAGTGAAAGCGATACCTTTTGCTGAAGCAAGCGTTTCATCCTCAAAAGGCTTATAATTTGTGATGACTAAATCATTTATACTAACATGTGCTTGTGGAAAACTGCGAATAAAACTCAAACTCACATCACTAAACTCGACCTTAGCATTGAGGTTCTCGTTAATAAAATTTTTAACCATGTCTTTAATTTGCCCTTGAAAAGCAAACGGAATGGCAACAAGTAATGCAATTATAATCAGTAATGTGATTCCAGCAATTTTAAGTAGCTTTTTTAGTTTCATGAAGATGTTTTATGCAAATATATACGTGCAAATTAAAGCTATGGTCTTTTCTTGGGCTAAAGTTTAATAAAGATTTAAGAATTTAAAGGAGTTCAATTTCCTCATTGATTTTTAAGTTGAAACGTTTTCTAAATAAATACACACCCAAATATAAAAAGGGCGTGTCAAAAGCAGCGACTAGGACTTTGAATAAAAATCCAGCAACAAGCAAGCCACTAAATCGTTCCCATGCAATAATATCAAAAGAGCATAATAGCAATAAAATAGTCATGGTATCCACAAATTGAGATAACCATGTAGAAAAGTTATTCCGTAACCATAAGTGTCTTCCTTTTGTGAGGCGTTTCCAGAAATGATAAATTTGGATATCCACAAATTGGGCTAATAAATAAGCCATCATACTTGCAAAAACAGCAATAGCTGTGCTTCCAAAAACAGTTGAAAACATCGTGTCATCTACTGGAGACCAACTTGTAGCAGGAACTATATTAGACACGTATACGATTAATAAAGAGAATAGAGAAGCAAATATTCCGGCAACAACGACTTGGTTGGCACGTTTTTTTCCATAGATTTCACTTATCAAATCTGTAATTAAAAAGGTGATTGGGTATGGTAAAATCCCAACAGATATTTCAAAAAGCTTCGTTCCAAAAATTTCAACATCTAATGGGTACCAATAAAAAAACTTCTGAAAAATAAGATTTGAAACTACTAACGACGTGATAAACAAGGCGGCGAGAAACAAATAGATTTTCTGTGCAGCAAGTTTGTCTTTTAACTCCATAAATTGTGAATAAATACTTACTGTAAATATAAGCTAAAATGGATTTCTTTTCATTATTTTGACATTCTATATGAATTCAACTAACCAGATTTATATCGCTCTAGGTAGCAATAAAGGTGACAGATTAAAATATCTGCAAGATGCTGTGGATTTGATTTTTGCTGAAATAGGCAAGATCAACAGTATTGCAAAAGTCTATAATACGCCAGCTTTTGGGTTTGAAGGCGATGATTTCTTGAACACTTGCATCGCAATAGAAACCTTGTATTCTGTTGATGAGGTGTTACATAAGTTACAAGCAATTGAAACTAAGCTTGGAAGACTTAGTAAAGTGACAGAAGCTTATGAAGCTAGAACAATCGACTTAGATATCTTGTTTTTTAATGCTGAATTATTAGAGACTGAAACATTAAAGATTCCACATCCAGAGCTTCAAAATAGACAATTCGTTTTGCAACCTTTAAAGGATATTGCTCCAAAATTTGAGCATCCAAAATTTGAAAAAAATGTTGAAGAACTTCTTATAGAATGTGAGGACAAAAGTGACGTTGAGGCTATAAAAATTTGGTTGAAAAACCCATCGAAGCAATTTGATTTTTCTAAATATAACTACATTGCTGTTGAAGGTAATATTGGTGCAGGAAAAACAAGTTTAGCGCATCAAATTTCAAACGATTTTAATGCGAAACTTATTTTAGAACGTTTTGCAGATAATCCCTTTCTGCCCAAGTTTTATGAAGAACCACAGCGTTATGCCTTTACTTTAGAAATGTCATTTTTAGCCGATCGTTACCAACAAATTAGTGACGACTTATCACAATTAGATTTGTTTAAAGATTTTATTGTGAGTGATTATGACATCTACAAATCGTTGATTTTCTCGAAAATCACGTTGCCTGAAGATGAGTTTAAACTCTATCGAAAATTATTCTACTTGATGTATAAGGATATTGCTAAACCTGATTTGTATGTTTATTTATATCAAAATACTGAACGTTTACAGGAAAACATAAAAAAGCGTGGTCGCGATTACGAACAGAATATTGATGACGAGTATTTAGAGAAGATCAATTCGGGCTATTTAGAATTTTTAAAAAATCAATCGGAACTCAATGTAAAAATTATTGATATTTCAGATAAGGATTTTGTAAAGAATCGTGCAGATTATCTATGGTTGTTGGGTGAGATTTGTGGAGAATAGCTTTTTTATTCTGCTCTTGACCAAAACATCTACAACGTGTAGCGTGTTGTTATAATCTTACCTTTATTTTCGTCTAAAATAATATCACTTAAAATAGATTGCTCAAGAATTTTTAAGTTGAAAGGCGCTTCTAATAGGTTTACACCGCTATTGTGTTTTAGTCTAATCCCTTGCCCTGAAATAATGTCTATATTTGGTGTAAAGTGTCCTACTGGAAGATGTTCTGTCACAATAATGTATTTGTAATCTTTGAGTTTCTTTACGATGTTTTGAATTTCTTGATTCGATAAATGTTGAAGTACTTGTCTTAATATAATGCAATCTGCTTGAGGAAGTTTGTCTTCTGCAATATCTAAGCAAAGAAACTCTAGATGGTCTTCCTTAAACTTAATTTTATTTCTTTCTATGAGATCGTCAACAATATCAACTGCGATATATGTTTTGGTGTATTTAGTCAGATGTTTTCCAATGTTAAAATCGCCACAACCTAAATCGCAAACGGTTAAAGCATTATTATGAGATTTCAAAAATGAAGCTGTTGCTTCTAAATACGGTTTTATAATTTTTTGATCATGGGAGCCTTGTCCAGAATAAAAATCAAATGGTTCACCTCCCCAAAGATACTGTTCATAAATTTGATTCATGACAGCTTTTGTAGGCCAAGGCTTTTGGTTTTTTTTACGCAACTATTTATGTTTTTTGTTTAAAGTGTAAGTATTATTTAAGGCACCATTTATTAATAAAATTTTTATTTTATTTGAATTAAGTTCAATTGGAATTACATAACTATAAGAAGTCTTAAAAAAAGAGAAGTCATTATAATTGTTTTTAGAATACTGATATGTTTCACCTAAAATAGTATCGTTGTCTTTAATGTAGTAGGCATTGAGGCTATCATTAATGCGTATAATTTGTTTTTCAATAAACGTTGTATTGTAATAGTTGTCTGATTTTTTCACGTGCATTATCCAATTTTTGTTGTTTAAATCTTCAATTTTTATATCTTCTAAATCAAACTTCTTTAATACAAGTTTTCGGTCGTAATAATTTAAAAGTATAAGAGAATCTTGATAATTTTTATAGAAGTAATTTATACCATTTATTTCTAAACAACCCTCGTCCCATATTTTGAATGTAAATAGTTCAACAGTAGAGTCCCTTAAATGAATAATCTTTGATTCCTCATTGTCAAACTTAAATATATCATAACCTTCAGAGCTGTAGTAGTAATCTTCAATAGTTTTATCCTTATTACAGGAAAATATGAAGATAAGAGCACAAAAGATTAAAGTCGTTCTCATGATTTTATTTTTTCATTTTACTAAATACATCCCAAACCACAACACCACAGCTCACTGAAATATTAAGCGAATGTTTGGTGCCAAATTGAGGGATTTCAATAACGACATCACTGGTATCAACCACATCTTGAGCGACACCTTTTACCTCATTTCCAAAGACTAAGGCATAGGTTTGATTCGCTTGAGGTTGAAATTCGTTAAGCATGGTTGCATGTTCGGCTTGCTCAATAGAAATAACGTTAACGTTTTCAGATTTTAATTGATTGACAATATCAATCGTGTGTTCGATATATTCCCAATCTACAGTTTCGGTGCTTCCTAAGGCCGTTTTTCTAATGTCATTATGAGGCGGTATTGCTGTGATTCCACAGAGATATATCTTTTCAACCAAAAACGCATCACTTGTTCTAAATACCGAACCAACATTATTTAAACTTCTAATATTGTCAAGGATAATGATAAGTGGTGTTTTTTCTGCCGATTTAAATTCGTCGACATTTAAACGTTCGAGTTCGCTATTTTTTAGTTTTCGCATGTTAAAATCTTACACATTTTGTAGATAACTTATGAGCTTTGAGCTTTATAAAACTTCAAATTATAAGTACATTAGCAGTCTTACAATTTTCACAAAAATACATAAAACCATTGGCTAAAAAAGCGAAAAAGGAAACACCATTAATGAAACAGTATAATGCCATCAAGGTTAAATATCCTGATGCACTGTTATTATTTAGAGTTGGTGATTTTTATGAAACCTTTGGTCAGGATGCTGTAAAGGCCTCTAAGATTTTAGATATTATTTTGACCAAACGTGGTGCTGGAAGTCCAACCGAAACCGAATTGGCTGGTTTCCCTCATCATTCTTTAAACACCTATTTGCCTAAATTGGTTAAGGCTGGTGAGCGCGTCGCTATTTGTGATCAACTGGAAGATCCTAAGCAGACCAAAACGATTGTAAAGCGTGGTGTGACAGAATTGGTAACACCAGGTGTGGCACTTAATGATGATATTTTACATTCTAAAACCAATAACTTTTTAGCTGCTGTTTGCTTCGGAATAAAAACTGTAGGTGTGTCTTTTTTAGACGTCTCTACTGGAGAGTTTTTTATCTCCCAAGGCAATAGTGAATATATTGATAAGCTGCTTCAAAATTTTAGACCAAGTGAGGTTTTAGTTTCAAAACCCAACCGAAAAAAGTACGACGACACTTTTGGAAATGATTTTCATGCCTTCTATTTAGAAGATTGGGTATTTCAGGACGATTATGCTAATGAAACGTTATTGAAGCATTTCAATACCAAGTCATTAAAAGGTTTTGGAATTGATGATTTATACGAAGGAATTGTTGCCTCAGGTGCAATTTTACATTATTTAGGAGAAACGCAGCACCATAAACTGCAGCACATCACATCAATTCAACGCTTAACAAAAGGGGAGCATGTTTGGATGGATCGTTTCACGATAAAAAACTTAGAGTTATATCAATCTACTAATCAAAATGCAGTGACTTTGGTTGATGTGATAGATAAAACCATTTCACCAATGGGTGGGCGATTGCTCAAGCGCTGGTTGGCATTGCCCTTAGTAAATATCGAGGATATAAATCATCGTCATGATGTTGTTGAATACGTAAAGAAAGATGCGCTAGTATTAGGGAAATTTCAGCATCAGTTAAAGCAAATAGGTGATATAGAGCGTCTCATTTCAAAAGTAGCCACAGCAAAAATCTCCCCTCGTGAAGTCGTTCAACTTAAAAATGCATTGGAAGCTATTGTGCCTATAAAAGCACTTGCAGTTCAAACAAAAAATAAAGCCTTACAGTATTTGGGTGAGCAAATGGATACTTGTGATGAACTTCGTGAGCGGATTAAAGCCACTCTAAATGAAGAAGCACCAGTCAATATTTTAAAAGGACATACGATTTCTTCAGAGTTTTCTTCGGAATTAAAAGAGCTACGAGGCCTTTCAGCTTCAGGAAAAGACTATCTGGATAAAATGCTTGAGCGAGAGAGTGAACGCACAGGCATTACCTCACTTAAAATAGCATCAAATAATGTGTTTGGTTATTATATTGAAGTGCGTCATACGCATAAAGATAAAGTTCCAGAAGAATGGATTAGAAAGCAAACATTAGTTAGCGCTGAGCGTTATATTACTGAAGAACTTAAAGAATACGAAACGAAGATTTTAGGTGCTGAAGAACGTATTTTGGCTATAGAACAACAATTGTTTGCAGAGCTAGTGCATTGGATGACTCAGTTTATTAAACCTGTTCAGAAAAACTCAGCATTGATTGCGCAGTTAGACTGTTTAACTGGTTTTTCACAATTGGCTATAGAGAATAATTATTCGAGACCACATCTTACTGAAGGGTATGAATTAGATATCAAAAATGGGAGACATCCAGTTATCGAAAAGCAATTGCCTCATGGCGAGCCGTTCATTGCTAATGATGTGTATTTAGATCGAGAGCAACAACAAATCATAATGATTACTGGTCCGAATATGTCAGGTAAATCAGCTATTTTACGTCAAACAGCTTTGATTGTTTTATTAGCACAAATGGGAAGTTTTGTTCCTGCCGAAACAGCAACTATAGGGTTAGTCGATAAGATTTTTACCAGAGTTGGGGCAAGTGATAATATCTCAATGGGAGAATCAACGTTTATGGTCGAAATGAATGAAACAGCTTCCATTTTAAATAATATTTCTGAAAGAAGTTTAGTACTACTAGATGAAATAGGTAGAGGGACAAGTACCTATGATGGAATTTCTATCGCTTGGGCCATAAGTGAATATTTACATGAGCATCCGTCTAAAGCAAAAACTTTATTTGCGACACATTATCATGAACTCAATGAAATGTCAGAAACTTTTGAGCGCATTAAGAATTTCAATGTTTCGGTAAAAGAGTTGAAGGATAATGTATTATTTCTTAGAAAACTAGTAGAAGGTGGAAGCGAGCATAGTTTTGGGATACATGTTGCTAAAATGGCTGGTATGCCACAACAAGTGATTCATCGTGCAAATAAAATTTTAAAGCAACTTGAGAAATCACATTCCAGTGAAGAGTTGACTGATAAGGTGAAAACTTTAGATAATGAGATGCAGTTAAGTTTCTTTAATTTGGACGATCCTTTATTAGAGCAGATAAAAGAGGAGATTGTTAATATCGATATTGATACATTAACACCTGTAGAAGCGCTAATGAAACTCAATGAAATTAAGCGTATGTTATTGAAAAAGAAGCGCGCATAAAAAAAGTGTATTTTTTTCATTAAAAGGCTTTGCATTTCTAAGAAAAGTCTTAAATTTGCCCTCGCAATTACAACAAACGTTCATTAAAATAATTGCTATAATGCGAAAGTAGCTCAGGGGTAGAGCATCACCTTGCCAAGGTGGGGGTCGCGGGTTCAAATCCCGTCTTTCGCTCTACACTATAAAATATACCAAGCTGAAGTGGTGGAATTGGTAGACACGTTGGACTTAAAATCCAATGTCCATTAGGACGTACGGGTTCAAGTCCCGTCTTCAGTACAGATGAAAAGCCGAAACGAAAGTTTCGGCTTTTTTGATTTTAAAAACTATTGGAAGTTTACCCCTACGAAGTAGGTTAGCAAAGGTTGTAGGGTTTTACTACGCTCGTGCCCAAGTACACAGACAAGCAATTAATTATATGCGTTGTTATAACATACGTCTTTAGTAGAGCCATGCATATGTAAGATAACATAGATAAATGAACAATAAATAGAGAACAACTTTGAACCATCGACCAACTACTTTGTTTTTTTTGAACGCTTTTGGAGTATAGATCGAATTAAATTTTCGCTTTCCAAAAAACCAAAAATATCTTAAGATTGAGCCAAACCATTCAGAAGTATTAGGTTTATTTTCTGCGTGAAGTCTATCAGGAAGGTTTTCTAAAAGTTTCTTGAGATGTGGATGTTCTTTCTTCAGCAATACTTTGGGTTTATTGGTTAGTTGCTGAAAGAATAATATGTTACAATGTGTTGGTGTATGGTTTACCTTCGATGATTATTTTTCCAGTACACACAGAACCAGCAATTGGCTATACACATTGTTGCGCAACGTTTTTATTATTTGGTAATCAATTGAATTTAGGTTTTTAATCCTATTGAGATTTACTAAAATCAGATGCGGAATATTAATTTTGAATAGTTGTAACTACTGAGAATTTATTTCTTATTAAAGTCGTATCTATTTCAAAACTAACTTTATCTTCTGAAAAATCTGGATTTTGATGTTTACGTATCAATGCTATTATCCTATTTCTTTCTTTAGTGAATGTTGATGTTTTTAAAGATTCACCCTTTTTAAACTTAGTTTCTTTTTTATGATTTTCTAATAATTGTTGCACATTTTTGTCTTTAATGTTATAGGTAATATTATCAAACTTGTATTTGTCGAATATGTTATCTTTCTCTAAATCTACTGTTTGCTGAGTTGAAGAACAGTTTACGATAATTCCGCAAATCAAAAAAGTGATGAAAATAAGTTTTGATGTTTTCATATGTTTATTCTTTAAATACTGACTAAGGTCAAATTTACTATAATTTTCTAACACATAAATGTTACTCTTTAGTTCAAGAAATTAATAGATTTATCCTATGTAGGAAATATTGTACAACGTCTACGTGTTATGACTAGTTACGTTGGCTGGCACTAAGTTAGTAAATAGAAAACGAACCAGAGGAAAATCTTACAGATTTTCCGAGTAGTTAAGGAGCGAACAATGAATTATAAACGTTGTTGTATAACGTTTTTTATTTCAGATAATACTTTTTCAACATTAATGGCTAATTCAGTTTTCCCATCTAGTCTCAATAATTCACATTCAAGTAATTTAATCCATTCTTTATGAACTTTCAGTGACCTACCATCAAAACTCGGATTTTCATATTGGTCAGCCCATTTCAAAAATGCTTTAGAATTCTGTTGAATTTTTTTATCAGTTTCAAGTTTTTCTCCGTAACGTTCTATTTCACGTTTTTTCAGCCGTTCAATTCTTTCTTTGTTTTCCAATCGGATAAAAATGGCTAAATCAAAAGCTATTTCCCATTCTTTTCCCCAACTAACCATTGAACCACTTACAATGACATTTTCGAATTTTTTGAAATCTACTTTCAGATTTTCATTTCGTTTTGCTAACGGTATTTTTTCTTGAAACGGAGGTATTGTCTTTTTCCAATAATAATCGTCAACGTCCAGATGCTTAAAGTTTGTTCTTTTCTCAATTTCCTTTCCTAATGTTGTGGTTCCAGAGCCAGATGCTCCGAACAGCAAAATTTTCATTTTATTGGACTTTCAGCGGTCAAGTAGACGATAATTTTTTCGCAATTATAATATAGTAAAAGCACACAAAGATCGTTGTTTTAGCCTGCACTAGCAATTAATTATACACGTTGTTGTAGAGCGTATTTATTCAAATGCTTTATAAGCAAGAGGAACAATCATCCAATTTTCAGAAACTTTAAAGAAAACTGACCTCATTTTCTGCTCCGATCCGTCCTCATTTAAATATTGCATTGCGTACAATTTTGTTCCATCTTGTAAATGGTCAGTAATATTTAAATATTCATTGGGTAATCCATTTGTTATTCCAGATTTGAGTTCACTTTTTGAAACAGTTAGTATTTTTAATTCTGCATTTTCAGTTAATGGCTTCATGCTATTTTGTGGAATTTTACTAATATCTGCCCATTTCATTCTGGAATAAGCGATTACTTTATCAACCGACTCTCCATCTTTAAAAATGAGTCTTAAACCTTTTTCAGAGGGCTTTAAAGTAGACAAGAACTCATTGTTTTTATCAGTTTTTAGTTGATTAATTATAGTAGTGAGTTCTGTTAATTCAGCATTTTTATTCTCTTTACAAGAAATGAATGAAATTAAAATAAGTCCGAACAAAATTATTTTTCTATTCATGGTTTTGTTTTATATGCTCTACAACAACGTGTTCGTGTATGGTTTGCTTCGCCAGTTCGCTACGCTTGTGCGTTACGTTGGCTAGGAACTAAGTTAACAAAAGAAAACGAACCAGAGGAAAATCCGTAGGATTTTCCGAGTACAAGCGAAACCAGTAATTAACTATACGCGTTGTTAGCTACAGTACTTTTTATTTAATTCAGACATTAATCACTTTTCAATTTACTGTAAACTTCTAAATCAGTGTAATTGTTTTCGGATAGTAATTCACCATCACGTTCAATTCCTTCGAATTTAAATCCAAGCTTTTTAGGAATGTTTGAACTTGGTTTATTTTTTAGAGCGCATTTTATTTCTATTCTATTAAACCCTTGTTGTTTAAAGGCAAAATCACAAAGCTTCTCAACTGATTTTGTTACAATTCCTTGTTTCTGAAATTTTTCTGAGAGCCAATATCCTATTTCTGTTATTCTGTTTGTTCTGTCTGAATCTTTTAGTCCAATCAAACCAATAAATTGATTCTGTTTTCTGATAGTGAAAGTGTACTCAAATTTTTCTTTAGGAGAATTCACAACTGAACTGACAAAATTTATAGTATCATTAAGTTCTTTAGTATATGCAACAAATGGTAACCATTTTCCTAAATATTCTCGCTGACTATTAATTGTATTAAAAATATCAGTAGAATCCGATAATTCTAATAGTCTTAATTCTAAATCTGAATCTATTTGAATTGTCATTTATTTCGCTTTTCGCGTATTGTAGCTAACGTGTTCGTGTATGGTTTGCTTCGCCAGTTCGCTACGCTTGTGTGTTGCGTTGGCTGGAACTAAGTTAGCAAAAGAAAACGTACCAGAGGAAATCGGTAGGATTTTCCATGTAGAAACAGATTGAACAATCTATTATACACGTTGTTAGCAACTGACTTTTATATTTAAAGTGTATTTTCATTCCTTGGCAGGTTGCTATGAATCCTAAATATTAATTGCCTTCGATCTTTTTTTATCTGTTGTTAATTATAATTCTTTCTTGTGTAAGCTATTTAATAGTTATAGAGATATGTTAATTTATTCTACTTTTATAAATTTAGTATCTCCGATATAACAGTATTTAACTTTATGTTTTTGATAATCTTTTTTACTCATACCTTTTGGCAAGAAATTGATTCCTGTTTTCAAATCTGACACCACATCAAAAGCTACAAACTTTGATGGAGATCTTGGTTCAAAAATTAATTCCTTTCTACTAAATCTATGGTTTTGATCCCCCATGTGAAGACCTCCTATATTTAATGGTCTTTGGTTTTGCCAACCAAGTCCAATATATTTAGTTTTTCCTGAATATGTTTTAACCTCTATATATGTGCCATAACTATAGCCATCATTTGAATACCCATGATAATCCCATTGATCTCTTTTATACGTCCCAAGTACTCTATAATTTTTAATGCTATCTGTTTCATTATTCAAACTTTGAAAGTTTTGTTTGAAGTACAGTACATACCTATCAGTAGAGACAGAATCTTTAAACCATCTACCTCCAACAACATCATAAATTTGTATATCATTCTTGCTAATCCACCCATCAATTAGACGCTGTACTAACTTTTTATATTTTATCTTGTAATCTTTGTTTTTTTCTTCTTCAAACATTAGAAAACCTTCAGAATATGGACTTTCTATAACACCTTTTAATCTGCCATCATTTTTTTCTAAGCTTACAGTTATATTTAAAGAGTCATTTCTATAAACTCCGATAGCTTTGTCAATAGACCATTCCTCTTCTACCTGATACTCTCTATGCCATTCTGGTAATAGATTTTGTGCTTTTATGTTGAGGCATAACAAAAGTGGAATAAAAAATAATAATCTTTTCTTTTTCATTTTTTTATGTTTAATTGTTGTCAACGTGTCGGTGTATGATTAGTTGCGGTATAGTGTGTGATTTTTCCTGTAATAACAATGATATTAGAAAGTATGAAAAAATCTTCGCCTTAAGGAGGTGCAACAATTTGATATACAAAATGTTAGGTGTTAGGTATTGTTTGATGTTGGTTTATTTATTATTCAGTTTTAAGCAAAATATTTAATATTATAAATGAACTATCTGTTTGCCACGCATTATTACCTTGTAAATATTTTCGAAATTTTATTTTCATCGTTTAATATAATTTTCATTTGGCGTATACCATAATTAGTTTCAATAAATAGACGAACATTGTTTTCAGGAAGGTTATGAATGTTAATTATTCTTCCATTGTGATTTTCATTCCAAACTGTTTTATATTTAGACAGAGTTTTTGAGACTTTATCTTGGTGACTTTGCATTACATGAGTAGATATGAAATTTTGATAATCTGAGTCAGACATTGAATTTAAAACTTTTTCTAAATCTTTGACTAAACAACTTTCTTTGTGAAAGGAAATTTTTTTTATTTTTTTTGCTCTCCCTTTTTTTGCAAATTTTATAGCAACTTTCTTTGCTTTATTATAATGTGCTAGATAGTCGGGAATAATACCAACGGCTTCTATATTTTGCTCGTCTTTGGCATGTTTTGATTGTTCATATGGCCAATTAAGTAAGAAAATATCATTCATTAAGTAAGTTGAAGTTCTATGAGCTCCTCCTGGTGTTTTTTCACCAATTACAATTGCTCTATTGTGTTTTTGAAGTCGTTGTGTAAAGATCTCAGCTGCAGAAAATGTAGATTGACTTGTAAGAATAATCAATTTTGTATTCGATAATTCTTTAGATTGAACTTTTGGTGTGGTCCAGATTTCTATAGGAGATGTATTCCATTGATAACTGGTGGCTAATTTTTTCTTTCCTTCAAAAAAATACCCTATAATATAGTTTACCGTTTCATCTGAACCACCAGAGTTGTCTCTTAAGTCTATGATGATTGTATTTGAATTTACTAGTGATGACATATGATCATCAATCTCCTTTTTAAAAGATTCATTCAATCTAGGAAAAGAATCAAACTTTAAATAATAAATACCATTATTTAAAACTTCTTTGTATATAACAGGTTTTTCTTTAGAAGAAGTTTTTTTTGAATTACTAGGTTTTGGGTTATACAAATCAACTGTTAAGTGTAGATCATTTGACAATTGGTACAAATCACGATTCAACGTTTCTACAAAGATATCTGCATCATTAATATTAGAATAATCTCCATTCTTTATTTTTGATTCTAATTTTTTTGCGATTTCTTTTCCTTTTTCTTTCCATAAATACTCATTTTCAAAACTCGAAACCAGATCATTTAAAAAATCATTTTTTTGCTTTTGTAACATCTCCACTTGGCAAAAGGCTGTGTTTATTGTTATAATTAGTAGAATTAATATTTTGATTATTGATTTCATGCATTATTAATATTATAGATTTAAACTTTTTTTTAAAAGATAAATGTACTTAAATCTTTGTTTTAGAAATAGAATGAAATTAGCTACAGAGTAAATTATATCGCTCTGAGTTTTTTTGGATTTAATCCAACATAATGCTTGAACAATCGGTTCATGTGACTTTGATCCGAAAAGCCACATTGATAAGCGATTTCTGTCAGAGAATCTGTAGAATTAAAAAGCATATTGATAGCTTGTTCAACTTTAAGCTTTCGCATATAATCTGCCAATGTACATTTGACATGCTTAGAAAAAGTTTTTGATATTGTCACAGGGTGAAGCCTTAACTCAAAAGAAAGGTCATCAAGAGTCACAAATTCTTGCCATCTATCATGTAATATAATTTTAAGTGTATTTATCCAATCAGGTTTCTTTGATGGGACATCTTTGTAAAAAAGAGGTTTTAATATTTGTTGAACTGATTGATCTGAATAGACGTCATTTAATGATAATTCATGATAAACTTTTAGTAATGATAAATAACAATGATTATCCAAATGCAAATGGGATAGTTTAATTTCATCATTAAAGAATTTTGGGCTTATTTCGATATTTAGATTCTTAGATGGGAAAACAGTATTCCTGTTACGGTGAACTTCACCTTCTCTGTATGACATGATTTTTCCTGGTTTTACCTGAATATCACCCTTTTTTCGCGACTCACGATTTCCTCCAATAAGAATTGAAGAGAGATGGAACTTCTCATGATAATGCCAATCTTCTGAAACAAACTTGGTATAATTAACGATAGATGTTGAAAATAACACATTTTCATATTTATTTGAAGTTACTCCCAAAAACTCTGATACTTTTTTATCCATCATAATAGATTTGTATAGTTACTAACTTTAAATAAAATTAGCAATTCTCCTTTCATTGTTTTTAAAATGTACCTAACGTGTTTGTATATGATTTCGTTGCGTCTGCACTAAGATAGCAAATAGGAGCGAACCCATTGTTCAGAAGCGACAGAAATTCCGATAGGAATTTCCGAGCAATGAACTATACACTTTGTTGTAACCTGTTATATCTAAACTATCATAAATGATTGTTCGAGAGGAATTATTTTTTGTCTCATAAGAGATGTGTCATCGAATATTCTTGAAATATTGTATAACTTCTCGAAATATCGTCCTTCAGATTCGTAGTAAGTTCCTTCAATGAATTGGACATTTGGATGTTGAAATATTGTTCTTAACAATGCTTTGTCAGTTATATCACACGAATGACCAATTATTTGAACATATAATTCTGTGCTAGTCTCTAGCAAACTCAATACCTGTTTATACCTACTAGAACGCAAATATTGAAAGGTTTTAAAATTTTGTAAAAGTGAATTCTCTTTTAGGTTTTGTAACCCTTTGTATTCCTCTGAATTATCATCACCATAACCAAATATTATTGGGTTCGATGGATTTACTAAATCTCCATGAATGTTAACAGCTAGTGGGATGTTTTCTTTGCCTTTTAATTGCCTTAACCAAGTTACATATTGATTAACAATTTTAGATGTGTAATTAAAATTCACAAAAAAGTGTTTATTAAAACTAAAATTATTGTGTCCTTCTGATAGCATATGGAAGATACTGTGATTATCAGAAATGTACCCGTCATCTTCACCTATCTTGTTTTCAACTTCATTTTTTAGATATAAAAAAAGCAAAGTCTTTAAATGTTCAAATTCCTCATTAATTATCGAAATGGCCTTAGGATTAGCAGAATTCTTGTTCAATGTTTTAAAATAGTGATACTCAAGATCTGACCAATATCCATTTAAGGATTTGTCTGAAAAGAGAGATTTATAATAAATTGAATTATTCGTAGCATGAGGATTAGTCCTTAGTTCAATTTTATGGCTTTTTTGATTTATCACTGCTCCTAACCATGGGTCTTCCTTTCCATTTTCATCTAGTTTATGAATAAAAGACCTATCTCGTTTACAAGACTGCCCTAAAATTTCATGTCGATAACTGGATGTGCTTGTATAAATCTTTATTACTATAGAATCTCTTACCGAATCAAGAAAATTCGAATATCTTGTTGGTAAGCCATGAGCTACGTCAAATCCATTTCCAATTAATACAATTTTATTCACTTTCCGGTTTTAATGGGTTACAACGTGTTCGTGTATGGTTTGCTTCGCCAGTTCGCTACGCTCGTGTGTTGCGTTGGCTAGGACTAAATTAGCAAAAGAAAACGAACCAGAGGAAAATCCGTAGGATTTTCCGAGTACACACAAACTAACAATTAACTATACACGTTGTTGGCAATAGTTATTGAATTTTGTCTAAGAATTGTGATATTCTTGAAACATCTTCACCACGACAACCTGTATTTGGGCAAGGATATGATACGTTACAGCCTCCACGATCTATAAAGTCAGTTTCTCCTCTGACCAAAATACCCTCAACTAAATGGCTGTTTGAGTTGAAAACAGGTGAACCAGAATTACCACCATATGTGTCTAAATTAGCAGAAAAATATAAGGGGTTAGTATTATCTCTGACAAATGCTCCATCTGCGATTTTCAATGGAAGTCCTACAGGGTGTCCAATTACATAAACTTGTTCTTTATTTCTAATTTTTTCTGTAGTATTTAATTTAAGTATTCTGTTACTTGGAATCTCTTCATTTATCTCGATTATTGCGTAATCAATTCCACTATTATCTAAGCCTCTTGATATAATTCTTTTACCTGAAAAAATTAAGCTTTCGCCAAATTGAGTATTGATTCTTTCTGCATCAATAGCTTTAAAATCGAATAAAAACCTTATCGATTGTAAATCTGATTCAGATTCAACACAATGTCCAGCAGTTATAATTATATTTTTATCTATTGCAAAACCAGAACAGAAAGATCCAATAGGCTGATCTCCAAATTTTTCACTTGCACATAAGCTTTGGCTATCTCTAAAGGGTATAGTACTTAAAGAGTAAGAATTATTAGATATTTCTTCTAAATCATATTTTCTTATTAATGCTACTACTCCGAACGAATTTTTTTTCTTAAATATATCTTTTTCTTCATAGAAGTCAACTCTGTCATCTGGTCCATAAATAACCTTTATGGCTTTTAGAATAGTGTCTTGATGTGTTCTTTCACTAAGTTTCTGAAGCTCTGTATTTTCATTGAGCCCTTCACTTTTTTGTTTGAATACTTCTTTGTTTGTTTTAATTGAATAGAGTTCTTCGAGTTCATTAATGGTATAGTTTTCTGTTAATTCCTCAACTGTAGTTTGACATGCACTTAATAAAAATGATAATCCTATTATTAATATAAATCTAGTTTTCATAATATCGTTTTTGATGCTCAATATTATGATTTGCATTGATATCATAAAATACCCAATAATGGGTAAATTATTGCCAACGTGCTCGTGTATGGTTAGTTGCGGGAAATCAGTAATGATTTTCCGATGAAGGACTAAGTTAATTAATTCGGAGGAATTTCCGTTGAGGAAATTCAGCAGCAATTAATTATACACGTTGTTGGCAGTAGTTAATTATTAATTCTTTTCTGAATTTTCCCATTTTTAACTACCAAATTAATTGATAAGGTGTTCTCAATAGAGTCAAGAGGGTTTTTATCTAATAAAACTAAATCAGCCAATTTTCCAACTTCAATCGTACCTAGTCTATCGGAGACGTTTAACATTCTCGCGGCGTTTCGAGTCGTCATTTCAATGATTTTCATTCTGTCCATTCCACCTAGTTCAAGCAACTGCATTTCTTCATGTATACTATAACCCGGTAAAATAAAAGGATTACCCGAATCTGTTCCTGAAACCATATTTACTCCTATTTCAGTGAGCATTTTTATGTCATCTACCTGAAATTGGACTATTTCTTTTAGCGTTGGATTCTCAAATGAATAATTGTCTTTATAATATTGAATACTTTCTTCTGCCCGAAATTTGAAAAGTGGATTAGTCAAATTTTTAAAATTTTGTACACCGTAGATTCCCAATAATTCTGAAGACACCCATTCTGGGTGGTTTGGGTAAATCATACTTTTATCCAGCATTAAAGTTGTAATCCACGAGACACGTTTGCCGCGTATTTGCTCTATTAATTGTTTGTCATACATAGAATCAATATCAACTCCAGTAAAATGGACAAAATTATAAATACCTGCATCTAAGGCCATTTTCAGCTCAACATTATCACTGATGTGGGCAAAAATTCTTGTTCCATTCTTTAGCGCTTCATCATTTATTTTGTTAATTATGGTCTGTTCAATTCTTTCCGAAAAAGGAGGTTGCACCCCATCTTCTATTACTAGCTTAATACCTTTAATAGGCTTTAAGGCTACTTGCTTTACTAACTGTTCAATTTGAAGAGTATCTGAAATGAAATAAATGTTCTCTCCATCGCGCCAATCTCCTGACAAATTCGCGTAGGAAGGATGTTTACCTTCTACAGTAAATATTTGACTAGTATGATAAACTCTAGGCGCGGGAATAGAATCTTGATTTGCCAAATCCCTCATCTGGGAATAATAATCGTTTGTGGCAATTTTACCACCAGTAACAAAGATTGAAGTTACCCCAAAATGAATCAACTTCGGAAACTCATCTTGATAATTTGAAATATGTACATGTGAGTCGAACAAACCTGGGATTATGTATTTATTCGAGCCATCAATTACGTTTTCCTTTTGTTGAATCTTATTCGAATTGATAGATTCAATAATATTCTCTTTAATATAAACATTTACTCCTGTCTTAATTTCAGAGCCAGTTCCATCGATCAAATTGACATTAGCAATTATTAAGTCATATTCTTCTAATTTTTCAGACGAACAGGTCATTAAAGAAAATAGAAATATGAAGCTAAGTATTTTCATTGTCTAATTACTGCCAACGTTGGCGTATATGAAATGTAGCGATTAAAAGTACGCTTACCTTTCAGGTTTGGTTTTGCTTTATAAAGAAACA
>CANLEE010000017.1 GCA_947489585.1 uncultured Psychroserpens sp. | reverse complement strand
CGCCGCAGTTATCTGTGGCTGTTGGTGCTGTTAAGCTAGCTACTTGACATTCGGCTGTAATATCTGATAAACTCGCTACATCTGGTACTGGTGCAGTGGTATCAATCACAGTAAATGTAGCTTTATAATTTAAGGTTCCGTTATTTGCGAAATGCGTTCCAGAACCACCACCACCTGATGTATATGTAAAATCGGCAGTCGTGTATACTTCTATATAATAGGTTCCTAAGGCTAATCCACTAATAATATTAACGTTGGCAGCTGCTTGCTCCCAAGTTTGATTGGTTTCTCCTGGACTACATTGTCCTGTAGCTGCATCATTACTTAAAAACGGCAATGAGATACTTCCTGTAAACGCTGGAGGTGTATCTGTCGTTAAATAAATACGGTAATTTAGAAAGCCGTTAGTAACGTTATCCGTATCACATTTATAGATTTTATTCTGGGCACCATTTAAGATTAATGAGCCGTCGCAACTAAAGTTTCCTAAGTTTGCGCCATCAAAATCTGTATTTCCTGTAGTGGCTTGTAAATCGTAGTAAGTGTTTCCTGCTCCAGTATCAAGAATAGCATAGCTTTCGAAGATTCCAGATTGCGCAAATGAGGCCGAAATCCCTAAGGCGAAAAATGCAAAAACGTATAGTATTAAGCGTGCTCCTTTCATCGCTAATAGCTTTTTTATAGGTTAAATGACATCGCTGACCACCTAACATTTCGATTGTTAAGCTGTCACTAATGTAAATTTGGTTACTAATTTTTGTGCTATTAATCTGTGAGGGAATATATAAAGGTAAGCAGAGGCTCAGTATTTTAGTAATTTATTCGCCAAAATGCTCATATTAACTTTTAACGTTGATTCTCAGCTATATAATGAACAAAATAACTGCTAAAACACACTTTAAACTTGTTTGAGTTTCCAACGTCCTTTTTTAAACCAGATAATGGCAATTATGGAGATTAAGACTTCAGCTAAAACAATGGCTAAAAACACACCTATTGGTCCGAAATCGAAACTAATGGCCATGAGATACGCGAATGGTAATTGGAATAACCAAAAGCAAATAAAGTTGATAACGGTTGGTGTCATTGTATCGCCTGCCCCATTAAATGAATTGATGACCACCATGCCGTAGGCATAGAAAATATAACCCGCAGCAATCACACGTAAACAAAGACTTCCGTTTTCTATCACTTGCGGTTCTTGCGTAAACCAGGAAATGATTTGTGGTGCAAAAACGAGGTAGCCAATAGATACCAATCCCATAAGATAGGCACAATACTTTCCTGTTTTCCAAACCGATTGCTCGGCACGTCCGGGCTGTTTTGCCCCTAAATTTTGTCCGACTAAAGTTGCCGCGGCATTACTCATTCCCCAAGCAGGCATGAAGGTAAACATCATAACACGAATGGCAATGGTATAACCCGCAAGCACTTCGCTACCAAATTCACTCATGATACGCATCAAGAATACCCAAGATGAAGTTCCTATTAAAAATTGTCCGATACCACCCAATGACACTTTAATTAAGTTGAGCATTACACCTATGCGCAAGACAATATCTTTGAAACCCACTTTAATTTTACTCCAGCCATAGAACAAGACTAGGAGTTGAAATACAACTGCTGATCCTCGACCTATGGTCGTTGCAATAGCGGCGCCTTCAACACCATAAGCTGGTATTGGTCCGAAACCAAAAATAAACATAGGATCTAGTATGATATTGAGTCCGTTTGAAACGATGAGTGTCCACATGGCAATGGAGGCGTCACCAGCGCCACGAAATACGGCATTGATTAAAAACAGGAGCATGATGGTTACATTTCCGCCGAGAAGCACCTGAGTATAACCATAGCCTTCCGCAATAAGATCAGGCTCACCACCCATTAAAGCGAGAATTTCCTTAGGATATAAGATTCCGAAGACACTAATAACAGCAGCCACAATAACGCCTAAGAGAATCACTTGAACAGCCGCTTGAGAAGCCCCTTCATTGTCTTTTTCACCAATACGTCTGGCGACAATCGCTGTAGCCGCCATACTCAAACCGATAGCTACGGCATAGACTAGTGTGACTACAGATTCGGTAAGACCAATCGTTGCAACGGCATTAACGCTCACTTGCGAGACATAAAATATATCGACGACAGCGAAAATGGATTCCATGAGCATTTCTAGAATCATGGGAATAGACAGCATAAAGACGGCACGTCTTATACTTCCTGAAGTGAATTCTTGTTCCTTACCAGAAACGGCAATTTTAAAATAAGCTACTAATTGTTTAAATGATATGTTTGATTTTGACATGATTGTTAATTGTAAAATAATAGGTATCACCAAAAGCGACATGCTTATGGTATGTTTTGAAAATCACGTGTTATAGTGATGTATCGCGAAGTTTGGGCTTATACAATCATAAGGTAAAGGTGCGGATTTATTTTTAGATTTCAAAATTTGAATATTCTATAATTATTTATATTCTTTTTGTATTACTGAAAAAAGAATGCATAAAAATTCACTTTTCTTAAATGGTAACATATACTAGCTTCAATTATATGTTCATTTTGCCTTGATGCAAAACGAACCAAAAAATCAAAACCGTTTATTAGGAATTATTCATCCTTTTGAATTTTACTTAAAAGTATTCATGAATGCTTTGCATTTCACTGCGTGACGCTCGCTTTTTTTATGAGTTATTATCGGAAGTCTAATCTACATTAGGAATGATTCCCGAGTGAATGCATTATTACATCATTTTGTTGCTCACTATTTCTGAAAACGGCTATAGACTTACTTTAATACCTTAACTTATATATTATATCATTAGCTTAAAACTTTTCTGTTTTTTATTAGTTTGAAACGTTCCGAAGCCATAAAGGTGAATATAACATTTCGTCGAACTTAAATGCAAATCAACTAGTGTCTATGGATTTGTCTATCGAAAGTATTGATAATCAATATGTATTTACATATATTCGTGATGCTAATTAATTCAACATGTTTAAAGCTGCCTTATTTGATATGGACGGAGTCATTGTCGATTCTGAACCATTACATTATAAAGCCTACTATCAAATGTTTAGTGACGTTAACATCGAAGTCCCAGACGATTTATACGCGGCATTCACTGGACAATCTACATTAGAAATTTGCACGACACTCGTAACTCGTTTTAAGTTGCCTTTGGGTGCGCAAACGCTAGTCGACATCAAACGTCATCATTTTAAACAGTTATTTGACAATGACGACACCTTAGAACTCCTTGATGGTGTTTTAGATTTGATTAAAGACTATCACAGTCATGGCATGGCTTTGATCCTCGCCTCTTCGGCATCGATGCCAAATATCAATCGTATTTTTGAACGTTTTGATTTGGATCAATATTTTGTTGCTAAAATTTCTGGTGCCGATTTAAAGAAATCTAAACCACATCCCGAAATTTTTATCAAAGCTGCCGAACTCTCAGGTCACGAGCCTAAGGACTGCTTCGTTATTGAAGATTCTACCAATGGGATTGCTGCCGCAAAGGCCGCGAATATCTATTGCATTGGTTATGACAGTTTGCATAGTGACGATCAGGATTATAGCAAAGCAGATTTGGTCGTGTCTAGTTTTGATGCGGTTGGCTATGACGCCTTAAAACATTTACGATCTAAAGATTTAGTATAACTAAAAACCCCTTAAGGCTCATAGAATCTTAAGGGGTTTTTAATTGATTATTGTACAACTTTTTAGTTGTAACGTCGTTTTGCGTTCCAAACAAAGGTCTTCGTTGTGTTTGTTGTTGCTGTTATCTTGTTTGTATTAAGTGTTCTCATAATTTTATATGTAATGATGGTTGTTTTATAATTTAGTTGTAACGTCTTTTTGCGTTCCAAACAAAGGTTTTTGTTGTGCTTGTCGTCGTCGTTATCTTGTTTGTATTTAATGTTCTCATTATAGTTTATTTACTTGTTTGAACCCTATAGACGGTTATATTTTAGATATGTTACAGCTATTAACACATATTAACACTCTTTAGGGAATCCCTTAAGGTTTGTGTAGCTTCTATCAGTTCAAATCTTTCTAAATTATTCCAATTTTTTACTTTTTACTGCGGCAGAAAGTTTCTATATTTAAACCAATGTCTGAAGATCAACAAAAACGAAATGCCCTTATAAAGGGCCTACAGCAACTTATCGAAGCTATTCTTAAAGCTTTGGGTTATGATACCAAAAGAAAGCGCACTTGGCACCAACACGTCGTACCTTATCAAGACGATTGGGCCGTACGTCGTGAGGGGAATAAGCGTATTACCTCGAAACACCGAAAGCAAAGCACAGCCATCAACAAAGCCAAAGTTTTAGCCAAACGTTATAAGGCTGATGTGATCATTCATCGTGAAAATGGTGGCATTCGGGATCGGATTAGTTATGGGGAAGATTAATAAACTCTAAAACAATCACAACAAAATTTTGCTCTTTTTAAGAACTACACCTGCAGTGACGCATACCTAGTTCTTTTGCACGCTCGACTGTGAGTTTATACACTTTGGATTTGCAATTTTTAAATGAACCATGAGTCAATTTAGGATGATATATTTTACTTTGTCCACAACGATAGACAGAATCTGATAGTTCTAAACGTACTTGTATATTATTAGGTAAATACGATGCACTATTTTCTCTCTTTTGTTTTACAGCATTTGAATTGAATGAATTTGGAGTGTACGCATTAGTAAGTGGTTGATTAGGTACCAAAATTTTTGATTCTCTACCTAAAAAAAACGCTAAAGTCGTTGCTAGAATTAGTATTGTATATTTCAAATTTTTGTCTTTCATTTTGATTATAATAACTACTCTACAGGAACTCTAATTTTTGTTTCATTAATATGCATTCGAGTTTTGTTGAGGGTGACATATTGAGGTTGTTCTTTTTCTCTATCATAAGTTATATTTTCATAGATTTTGATTTCTTTGACTGCTAAAACTTTAACATCTACATCAATACCTCTAAATTCATTGTCATTAGCAAGACCAATATAAAATGAGCCTTGTTTTAATTTATCATTTCTACCATATGCTGCCTTTCCTTTACCTTGATCCATTAAGTAGAATTGTTGACCACTCATAAACTTTTGAGTGTTCTGAAAATCTCTAATGAAATAATAAGCTACATCTTCACCCGTTTGAGGAATAAAAAAATCAGAAATTGCTCCAACAGCTAATCCAGCTAAGGGAGTTCTATAATATATATTTGCTGCTTTTCCTGCTACATCTGAAACCAATTTGAGGTTTCTCTTATAAGCCTCTTGACCTTCTTGACCAACTCCTATCCAATAAGACCAAGCAATCAGAGTTTCTTTTCTTAATTGAGTATTATTTAAAAATGGTAAATCTACTTTCAAATATGCCTTACTAACATTCTCATTGTAGAACGAATGCACTTTTTGTGATTTTTCAAACAACATAATCTCTTCAATTTTAGTGTCTTTGAGTTCTTTTACCGTTTCTTTATATTTCAAAGTTTGATAACCAACCAAACTGTCTTCTTGATATTGTATATACGTCGTATCTCTACGTGTTTCCCATTTCCAATTGGTATTAAATGTTTTATCGGTTTCGCTTGCAGGAATTCTATGAATTTTAACTTTACAAACACGTCTTGTCAGTGAAGAACTATAAAATCTAAATTTATAAATCCCTTTATTTCTAATCTGAATTCGTTTATCAGAAATACCTTTAGTTTTAAATTCTGTGAGCAAGGTATTTGATGGCATTTCAATAATCTCAATTTCTTTGATATGCTTGCCTTTGACCATTTCCATATCAAATATGATTTCATCACCTTCTGCAAAACTGAAATAGATTTCTTTAGACTCATCTAAATCTAGAATGATTGTGGATTCTGTTACAAGGATTGGTTCTTGGGAGAACGTTAGATTAATAACTAAAATAAAAAGTGATTTTAAGAACATAGCTAGATTTTTTTAATTATTTATTTTTATAGTAGTCTGATGTCTTTAATAATTGTTCCTCAAATTGATAAATATCATCAATAGAGTTTATGAGTTCTCGAGTTTCATTTTTGTTTTCATCAAATAACCCAATGTATTTTGTTCCTCCATTAAGATGTAGTCTGCATAAGGGTTTACGGTTATTATCATCTAATAGAATTCCAAAATAAGATTGCGTATCACGATGTACTATTCTATTAATAGGAAGCTTACGACGTAAGATTGCAACCACTATTCTAAACCCTTCAAGTTCTTCTTCAGTAGTTTCTATTTTGCTCTCTTCTAATTCTACATCTATAGCATCTAACTGTTGTTTCTCAGATTCTTTATTAAGAGCAGCATTTAGTCTATCATTGACTTTATCACTAATGGTCTGGTTAAAGGCTTTATGTACCAATTCTGTGAATTCTAGCATAACTTTTTCTGTTAATCTACCATCATACACTCGATTCGCAAATAAGCGGGTAAACTCGGTTGAAGCAGAATTTAGCTCTTCAGAAATACATTTTTTAATCTCTTTAGTATATTTTAATGTACTTGCTGTAGTAACAATCTTATTGACATCAAATTTGGATTTATGAAATTTTGATATTTCAACAATTTCGTTGTCTTTTAACTTGGTTATATCAAACTCTAAAAATGGTTTTTCATCCATTTTATTTGAATGTTCCAAGTCTGTATAAAAACGATACTGAATTCCATTTGTTAGTAAAGCGAAGCGTGTTTTAGTCACATGAAAATAACGGAAAAGCTGAGAGTTATGATTGTCTAACTCTTCTTTCCAGTTCTTACATTCCACTATTAAAATTGGGGTTCCATTCTGAAAAATAGCATAATCTACTTTCTCACCTTTTTTAAGACCTAAATCTGCAGTAAACTCAGGAACTACCTCTGTTGGATTAAAAGCATCGTATCCTAACGCGTTAATGAATGGTAATACAAAAGCATGCTTAGTTGACTCTTCTGTATCTATTTTATTTTTAAGCTGATTAATTTTATCAGCTATCGTTTTTAATTGTGTTTGAAGTTCCATAGTTATTGTTTTACTTTTTTGGCTTCTTTAAATTTTCCATTTTTATCATACAAACCTAGGTTTCCATTTTTTTCAATAATGTAATACTCACCATGATTATTTTCATAGTTATATTTTGTCAATCCATTCTTTTTAGTTTTCAATAGGTCTTCAAGAATCTCGCCTCCATTTGTAATACTACTTTTAGCATAAATTGTCTTCATTATTAATTTATTATGTTCTCTTACTAAGAACAATTTATTTGGAGCCAAAGCATCATTGTCTAACCATATACCTAAAATATTACCTGAAACTAGTTTAGAATTTAATTCTTGAAAGCTTTCTTTGGTAGATCCTAAAATTTTGACTTCTAGTTTTGGTTTAAAATGTGTAATAGCCCAAGCTCCATTACCTATTTCATTTTCTGGTAAATAGTAAAAAGCCCAAAGCTTTTGCATAGATGGTCTGTCATTTTTCAATTTTAATCCAATTGCCTTTAATTGTTCAATAGTAATTCTTCCATTTAACCTTATGTCTATTGAAGTTTTATTCACCAAATCATCTTTATCTTCATTAATAATTATAAAATTCATTATTTGTTTTTCTGAATCAATTATTTTATTCGGAGTTTCTTGATTTTTGCAAGAAATATTTATACAACAAAAGCATATTATAAATATTATCATAGAGTTAAAAAAACACCCACTACCTTTAGTCTTCTTAAAAGTCTTTCGATAACTCAGCCCAGGAATTCCTGTTCTTAATGAATATCCTTTTGAACTTAAAGATCCTCGTTTATTTCTATAACTTGGTGTGATACTTGATTTACTAATATTTAAACCGAAGCCTTTTCCTAATTTTATTCGCTTTTGAAATCTGAAACTCATTTAGTTTATGCTTTTAATATAAAATCTGAGATTACTTTTTCTATACTTGAAGGGATGTCAGCATTCTTAATTTTATAGTGCTTTACTCCCATTTCATCAAACCATTTGCTCCAATAGGCCTTTATAATATCTAAAGCATAAGGATTTTTATCATTATGACTAGCAATCCCAATAACTAAAACCTCTAGGTTATCTAAATCACTTGTCGCTGGTATAAAACCTAAATTTCTCTTGACTATTTCTTCTTTCCAATTTCTATTATTCAATGCTAGTTTATCAAGACTTGCGGGTGTTATATATGATGTTCTGCCTTTCTCTTTAATAACAGATTTCTTATGGTACATATAACCATCAGTTAAGATGACAAGTATATTTCTATGACAATCATCAATACAGTAGTCATCTATATCATCTTTAAAAAAACGCCAAATATCTGACCCTGGATAACCACCTTCTCTTTGTGCATCTTTTTTTGCTAAATCGTATAACTTAGAAGGATACTCATTGTAAAGAGACACTGTTTCTTCAATACGTGATTTAGCTGTTTGCTTCGTGAAAACAATTTTTAATTTTTTAGAGATTTCATTTATATGTGCATCGGAAGGTTCAGGATTAAAGAACAGTTGCATTCGGTCTTCAAGTAAAATCAACTTTTTAGTTTTTACATGGTTCACAAAAGCTCTTGATAAGCTTGATAGATATGCAGAATCTTTTTCCTTTATTTTCGTCTCTTCTATCCGATCTGATAAATCTAGAAGAATACTAATATTGAGGTTTTTCTCTTTTTGATTGAGTACATGTTTAGGACAATTTCTAGAATTTTCTGATTCAACATTAGCCTTTACAATTCTGACCTCTTCTTTTGAATCACTATTACAGTTAAACAGTAATGCGACTGCTGTAATTATGATTATAAGTCGTATCTGTTTCATAATTATGATGTTTTAGTATATACCTTGTTTTGATAAGTATCTGTATCAATTTCTAGAGTTTTAATATGTTTATCATAAACTCCTCTGCATTCCAAAAGCAAAGCATCCTTTTCATCACTTCCCATTCTTAATTTTGATGATATAAAATGTTGCCAACCTTGAAGGTATTCAGTTGATAACGCTTTGTAATTCATTACCGGAAGTATTAAACCATCAATTATGTTTTGAAGCTCTGTTATTCTTACCTTTATTTTTGAAATTTCATCTTCAACATGAGTAATTTGTCCTTTCAGCTTTATAAGCTTCTTTTCTTTACCTAAAATGGCTTCTTTTTTACTTCTTATAAATGCTTTGATTTTATCTCTATCAGCATGTTCTTTCATTACAAAATCGAATACCAAACCCCAAACAATATATGAGACAAAACCAGCAAAAATGATTAGCCAAAAACTTACACTTTGGAATGCTGTTGAGATATTAAAAACCTCACTTTCAAATGTTTTATTCAGATTGTATAATTTTTCATCAATCAAATAGGCTAAAATAGCATCAAATAAAAATGTTATTATAAACAATGCTGCTATTTTAAGTTTGTTAATTAGCCCACGTTTCTCTTGAAACATGTGAATTAAATAACCTAAAGCGAAAAAGATAAATGGAATGAAAAGAATGAAAACTAATTCTAACCAACCAGCTTCATAAGCTTTTGAAAGTGCTTGTGGATCGAACATTCCTTGAAATAAACTAATTCCAGGATCAAATTCTCTAAAAAATGCTGAGAACGATGTAGAAATATAAAATACAAAAACGTAAGCAGCTAATGGTAGTAAAAAACTAATTCCAATCCAGAATTTTGCACTTGCTTTTTTATCAACATCTAGTAGATAATCTTCAGGATTTGTCCTTACTATTCTACAATCCTGACTTAAATTATCAATTTCAACATCTATATCATCTACCTTTTTTTCAAGTCTGTTTAATTCTTCATCCTTGTTTAATAAGGCCGTTTTTTTTCCTTTCTGTTCAGACAAATAAGGCTGCTTTAATTGTTGCTGAGCAAAATCATCTTGTTTACATTTGTTTTCAAAAGACTGATACAAAGCTGCTAAAGAGGATTGCAAATTATGTGGGTTTCCAGAGCAATCTTCAGAATTTTTTCCTCCTTCTTCTTTATAGGTAAGCTTCTGTGTCTCTATCGTTTCTGTTTTTGTAAGGTTTTCAACCCCATTTTGAGTGGTTAACTGTGTTAGTTTTTTTAATAATCCCATAGCTTACTCGTTTAATTCTTTTAAAAGATCTTCTTTAGATTTTTCTTCTTTAGCACTTTCTAATAGGTAGGTAGACAACTCTTCTGCTGACTCTTCTTTAAATTCAAATTTTAAAATGTATTTTTTTAAAGCAATCTTTTCATCTTCGGTTATAACATTATCTGCCCAAATCATTATCGCGAAATCATATAGATATTCTATTCTTTTTTCTAAGGTTTCTGGAATGGTTATTTTACCTGAATGACCTGTTAATATTGATTCTAAATCAAGTTTTGACACATCTCTATCTTGTGCAAACTTGTAGAGCAATTGCATTTCTAAATGACTAAAATTATCATCAGATAATGCAATTTGATACAAGCGTAAAAAATGACTTTTTAATTCCATTGAGATGTTAGTTGTTCTCATGTTCTTAATATTTGTTTTGGTTAGTAAATTCTATCTCTGCTATAGGATTTGCTTTCTTTTATTTTCTTTTCTGGTTTTTCTTTCTGCTCTTTTATGAATCCGACTAGAAGAAATAGTATGCCTGTAATGATATCAAATGGAATCCAATACGCTTTTACATATAAGTAGATTGGGAAAATAGGGTTAAAAAAAATCGCTACTAAAAGAAACATCAAACTCCAGTATAACTGCTTCTTATTTAAAAACAACATCACTAAAATTGCTCCAATAAATACAATAATTCTTAGTAGTGTATAATATGTTATTGACCAATAAAAGACTGCAATAAATAATGCACTGGCACAAACAATACATATTAATTTTAATAAGTTTAGTTTGTCTTTAGTTTTCATTGATCTACGGTGATAATTATTTTAACTAATATCATATTTCCCTTTAAAACCAGTTGGTAAGAAAACCTTATTACTAGGGTTTTCAGTGATAATTTTTATCCCTTCAAGATATTTTTGTGATAAAATTATTTGGTTTGCTGCTTCAATACCAGTTATCTCTTTCAACTTAGATATATAATTACTTTCAGCTTCAGCTATTAATTTTAATGCTTCTGCCTGTGCATTAGCTCTTATTATACTTGCATCTGCTTCAGCACGTGCTTTTGTTAACTCTGCTTTAGCTATTCCTTCTGATTCAGCAATTAATGCTCTTTTTTTTCTTTCTGCCGACATTTCTTGCATCATAGCATCGGCTGTATCGCTGGAATAATTAATTTCTTGAATTTCAACTCTTGTAAATATTATGCCCCACTTCGAGGACAACCCCTTTAGTTCATCAGCAATTTTTCGATTTAAATTTTGTCGTTCTGAAAGTACCTGATCTAATTTGAGCTTACCAATATTTGCTCTTAGTGCATTTAACGCAACATCTGCAATTGATTTTGGCAAAACATCAATATCATATACAGCTTTTACTGGATCAATTATTTTCCAATACACAGAGGCGTCAGCCTCTATAGTAACATTATCCTGAGTTTGACATTGCCTAGATGGCGTATCAGTTTGTTGTTCTGATAATTCGACATAACACCCTTTTTTATTAGCAACACCTTGCCATTCTCGTACATATTTAATTTGTTCAATTAGTGGTATTTTAAATCTCAGTCCATTTTTTTGAACTCTAGCATGCCTACCAAATCTTTTAATTAGTACAACATGATTTTGAGGAATTGTATAAATAAATGACATAATACTATGTTTATAAATTATATTAACACTTCAAACATAAACCCATTAGAAAACAAAACCTTACGGGATTCCGTAAGGCATAGTTTGTTTAAATAAAAAAGTGTTTTAATTTTTACATCCATTTTTATCACAAGTTATTTTTGTACTTGTATTTATCCAATGGCTTGAATGCTCTGTTGTATCAAATCCGCAACCTGTATCTCCTCCTTTACTTCCACTATGTACTATTCCTGTTGGTGTATGTTTTACTGCCATAATATCATTTATTTAGTTATTGGTTTTGAAGGGGTATTAGGTTTTGTTGGTCTAGGCGGATTATTATCTCTTCCTGGTCCTGAAGGTTTGCCTGGATTTCTACTTGGCCAATTTGCTGGTCTTTGAGGTTGTTTACTCATGGTTTAAAAAAATTAAATGTTAATTAATACAAACCTAAAACCTTCACATTAGTATTCCTTACGGCTTCCCGTATCCACATAAAAAAAGCACACACTCAAATAAGTATGTGCCTTAGTTCTCCCTAATTAATTAAACGAATAATTAATAGGATTCAAATGTATATATAGGTGATGGATTAGTTTTACGGATTACCTCAACTCAAATGTTAAATCAATCCTAGGTCTTTTACAATGCTTACGAGGTGTGTGGCATTATTAGCTTTAAATTGAATAAAAAGTTTATTCTGGCGTTTCTCAACAGAACTCAAACTACTTGGCGTAATGTTGTTATCTTTAAACAGATTACTAATATGTTCCTTAGAATGCCCAAAAGATAATTGTTTGAGTAGTTCAATATCATAATCATCAATTTCTAATTCATGCCTAGGGCTCAAAGCTTGTCTTACATTTTTAGATAAAAACAATTCTTTTTCAAAAGCAGCTTTAATTGCTTGTTCTAAATCTTTGGACCCGTTTCTAGATTTACACACATAAGCATCAACTCCATATTGCTTTATAAGTAACCTTACTTTTTGAAGTTGATCTTTCATTGAATATACAATGATTGACAAATCTTTATATTCTTTTCGTAAAGTAGCGATTAAATGCTCGCCTGAGCATATATTGCATTCTCTATGGTCAGGAATAAAAGATAAATCGGTAATCAATAAATCATAAGGTTCCTGATCGAGCTCAGCTTTTTTTATCATTAAAAACGCATTATCACAATATTGAGATTTCTGAATATTATATATATCAAATGATTGCAAGACATCTAAAACACCCTTATTAATATCATCGTGATCATCTACTATTAATACTTTTTTAAACATTATTAAACTCTTAGTTTTACTTTAAATCCTTTATTAATTTCTGAATCAAAAGTAATCGTTCCATTTATAGAAGCGATACGGTTTTCCACATTCAGTAAACCTGTTCCCTTTTTAAGGTCGCAGCCAATACCATTGTCGCTATAATTAATTAGCATTTTTTTACGGTTGGTCTCAAAAGTCAAAACCACAATGGATGCTTGACTATGTTTTTTCATATTTATAAATAGTTCCTGCAGCACTTTATATATGGTGACTCTTTTTAATTCTGAAACCGCGTCCCAATTCACTTTAGAAATACCCTTAGCAATTGTATTGGTCTCTACGGTATTATAGCTTAATATCAAATCGTTTAAAATATCTTCAAAATTGCCTTCTAAATCAATCACACTATGTTCTTTAGAAATATCTCTTGTCTTAACATAAATCTGTTCTATATCGTCTATAAGTGCTTCATTTTGCTTTGTACTTTGTAGTGTCGTCATAATTTGAAAGACATCATTCGCCACTTCGTCATGTACTTTTTTCGAAATGCGAGATTCGGTATTAAAAACTTGCTGTAGTTTGTCTTTTTTGTGTCTGGATTTTAGGATGAAGTATAAGAATATAGAGCCTAACAATACTAATAAACCAGAGAAAAGATAAATCAGCTTTATGTTTTTTTGGCGTTCATTTTCTAATTTACTTCTTTGAAGCTCTTTTTCTTTCTTATCATATTGATAAACATAATGATTAAAGGAAATTCTATCTGCTTCTTTTTTATCATCTAAACTATCTCGGATATTAATATAATCTCTAATGACTAAATCATCTCCTAAATCAATTTTCAATCGTAGTGCACTCTCTATTTGCTCTAAATTATTAGTTTCTTTTGCTAAATAGATTACTCTATCTGAATAGAATAATGCTTTTACAGAATCCTTTATGGAATGAAAATGTCTTGCTAGATTCTCACAACTATGAGCAATACCTAGACTATAATTTTCTTTTTCTCTAATCTTTAAAGCTTCAATTAAATCTTTCTCTGCTCCATCTATTTTCATTTTAGATTTAGTAAAACCCAAATTATCTAATGATCTTGCAACATTTAAAGTATCTTTATTTTTTAGAGCTTTTTTGTATGCCGAATCAAAATACTCTAGTGCTTTTTGCAATTCATTTTCTTTTAGAAAAACATATCCAATATTATTAAGTATAATATTTATATCCCTTTTCTTTTTAGCTAACTTCAATCCATTCCTATAAATTTTTAAAGCTTCTTTGTAATCCTTTTTTTGCCTATATATTTTACCTAAATCATTTATTGTTTTTACTTTAGAATCTGTAGACCATTCATCAACTTTTAATAAATCAAGTAATTCTAGACATTGTATATTTAGTCTTTCGCTTTCTCCAATATACCCTAATCGCTTTTGAATATCAGCAAGAAATTGGATTGTATAGATTTCATTTGAAGTCTCCCCTTTATCTGCATGCTTTTCTCTTTTTTTTATAAAAAAATTATAAGCTCTCGCTAAATCGTTACTATTTTTTGGATTTCTAACTATATCAGAATAATATTTTATACTATCTAATGGTTTTTGTGCATTTACATGTCCATTAAAAAGAATAAAACATGCAATAATTAAGTAAAAAAAGAGGAATGACGTCTTGGTTGATTTCATTCCTCTAAATTACTAACTTATTTTAATTAAATTAATAATTACCCTCCTGTGCCTCCTCCTGGTGGTGGTGGTGGCGGTGGCGGAATTGTCCCCTCTCCATCACAACATGCTTGTTCGTTAACGGCGTCTGTAATGTTCTCGGGTGTGCATGACGTGAAATTTGCTCCAATAAAAAGCAACGCCAATAAATACGCTAATTTTCTCATGTTTAAAAATTTTGCAAAAGGATGGCTGTCTGAGAGTTCTCAGATAAGTTTAAATACCATCCTTTCAGATTTATATTTCAGTTATTTTGGGAAGTGGGAAAGTGTATCGTAATCGCTGAAAGTTGCCTCCCTTTCAATAATCAGCATATTACTTTACGGGTTTCCGTATAAATCAATTTCGTACTTTAGTTATGTTAGCAATGCATAACTGTAATTGATTCTGAAGCAAATGAAAGAAGATTATCTAGGAACAGTTGGAAATCATTTGGAAAGGTTTTGGAAAAGATTTTCCTAAAAAATTCCAAATCAAAACAACCACTTAAACAACTGTAAATCAACCGCTATGAATAAATATTTAGTCATCAACGCAATAGAACTTGCTAGGACAAATAAAAAAAAAGATGGTATAAGAAAACCATCATTAACAGATTTAGCTGAAGAACTATCCGATTATATAGATAAAAATGAAAACTTTAAATTGGGAGAGCGTAGTTATAGAGACTATTATAATGATGCAAAAAAATTAGAAGATCAAAATGACGATATAAGTATAAAGCAAATTTCAGTAATAAACGGTTTGTGTAGTTATTTAGGCTATAATAATTATAAAGAGTTTACAGACAATTTAAAGGAAAAAGGAAACGAAAAATGGTTGAATGATATCAAAATTTCCATTAAGAAAAATAAAATCACTTTAACCGTTATTCTTAGTGTTTTAGTCATTCTTATAGTTATTAAATCTATTTCATTACAACGTTGGATGATTTGGCAAGATGATCATTATGTGGAAGTAAAACTTGATGTGAATAAATATGATATCAATCAATTGAAAGTTTATAAAGAAGATCGTATTTTAAATTTTAAACAAATCATACCAGATTGCAATACTAAATTCTTTAAGAGTGACGGTAGCGAGAATCTTTGGTATGGAAAAAACAAATATGGTGAGCTCGAATATTTCACAGATTATGGTTTGCATCCTGAAACTGGAAGCACTTTAAAAAAAATAACAAGCTATATGGTAAGGAAGCATATTTGCGAGACCTATTAAAACTCAAAATAAAACTACTTCCCCCTCAATAGCGCATTCTGTTCCTCCATTAAGTCGGTGAGCTTTGCTAGCAACTCAATATCTTTAGGTGTGGCGACCACCTCATTTTTAGGATCTTGTGCTTTGCTACGTAAGCGGTTCATGGCTTTAACCACAATAAATACGGTAAGTCCAACAATAAGAAAATCTAATGTGGTTTCAAATAGTACACCATATTCAATGGCAACTTCCTGAACGGTAACGTCACCTTGGGTATTGGTCACGGCATCACGTAACACCCATTTTTTATCTTGAAAATTGAGTCCGTCGGTCATTAAGGACAAGGGTGGCATAAAGATTTTTTTGACCAGTACATCAATGACTTTATTAAATGCAGCACCTATGATGATACCGATAGCCATATCCATCATATTCCCTTTAACTGCAAACTCTTTGAATTCTTTTAAAAATTTCATGCTGTTGTATTTTATAGTGACTAGTCAAAGGTATTTAATTGGTGAAGAATTGCAAATGGAAATTAGAGAAAGCACTTGACTGTGTTGTATTTAGTATGCACTTCGACTGCGCTCAGTGTGACAGGAGCATTATGTTTTTGTGTAGTCAATATTCTCTATTCAAAAAAAAGCATTAATTTAATAGCATCACAAATGTCAGTCTGAGCATTGATGAAATGAAATATATTTCATTGAAAGCACATGGTGCAACCATTCGAAGACCCAACAAAAGCAAAAAACCAAATGTATTCCTATTACGTCTATATATTACAGTGCTCTGATAACTCCTATTATACAGGTATAACGAGTAGACCAAACAAAAGATTTCAAGAACATGAATTAGGAAAATATAAAAAGTGTTACACGTACAAACGCAGACCATTAGAATTAAAATTTCAGCAAGTCTTTAACGATGTGCTTCAAGCCATTTATTTCGAAAAGAAAATAAAAGGCTGGTCAAGAGCAAAGAAAAAAGCATTAATTGAAAATGATTTAGAACAATTACAATTGCTTTCTGAATGCAGGAATGCTACGCATTATAAGTATAGATGATAAAGACACATTTCGACTGCGCTCAGTGTGACAGGAGCATTATGTTTTTGTGTAGTCAATATTCTCTATTCAAAAAAAGCATTAATTTAATAGCATCACAAATGTCAGTCTGAGCATTGATGAAATGAAATATATTTCATTGAAAGCACATGGTACAACCATTCGAAGACCCAACAAAAGCAAAAAATCAAATGTATTCCTATTACGTCTATATATTAAAGTGCTCTGATAACTCCTATTATACAGGTATAACGAGTAGATTAGACAAAAGATTTCAAGAACATGAATTAGGAAAATATAAAAAGTGTTACACGTACAAACGCAGACCATTAGAATTAAAATTTCAGCAAGTCTTTAACGATGTGCTTCAAGCCATTTATTTCGAAAAGAAAATAAAAGGCTGGTCAAGAGCAAAGAAAAAAGCATTAATTGAAAATGATTTAGAACAATTACAATTGCTTTCCGAATGCAGGAATGCTACGCATTATAAGTATAGATGATAAAGACACACTTCGACTGCGCTCAGTGTGACAAAAGGCTTAAAAAACTACTTTTTATAATACTTCACATACTTACGATAAGCTAAAACCCCAATAATCGCTAAACCTCCAACAACCATAGCGATAATTTTATAGCTCAAAATTTGCTGACCTGATTGGTACGAGTGTAATCCCGACAAGTAGAAGTTTACGCCAAAGTAGGTAAACATAATGCTCGAAAATGCAAATACCGATAATAAGTTAAATCCAAAACGACCTCGTAATCCTGGGATTAATCGCATGTGAATCACAAAAGCATAGACCATAATACTAATCAAAGCCCACGTTTCTTTTGGATCCCAACCCCAATAACGTCCCCAACTTTCATTGGCCCACATACCACCTAGGAAGTTTCCAATGGTCAACATCACCAAACCAACCGTTAGTGCCATTTCATTAATGAGTGTGAGCTCTTTGATATTCAAAGCCATTTTAGCCTTGTTTGATTTGGTCGTAAAAATCATCAATGACAATACGGTCAATCCTAAGATCATGCCTAAGGTAAACGGACCGTAACTGGCTACAATAACGGCCACATGAATCATCAACCAATAGCTATCTAAAACAGGCTGTAGGTTTGAAATCGCTGGATCCATCCAACTTAAGTGCGCCACCATTAATAACATAGATGTTACAAATGAGGTCGCTGCCAATGTCAATTTGCTATCGCGTCCAAAGGCTAGCCCGAAGAACATCGTCGCCCAAGACACATAAATCATCGACTCGTAGGCATCACTCCAAGGTGCATGACCCGAAATGTACCAACGGACGATTAAACCACCTGTATGCACTAAAAATGTGAGTAGAATCGCAATACCAAAAGTTTTGACGGCGATATCTATAAGCTTACTTCTCGCATTAAAAATTTGAATAATTAACAACACAAATAAGACCACACCAAACAGCATATAGTACAAATACAGCTTCTTGAAAATATCATATTTGTTATATAAAATTTCTGTTTTGATTTTATCTTCGGAAAGCATCACTTCACTTCCCTCCTGCTGTTGGTTCTTTTTAAAGCCTTCCAGCAAACGGTTTGCGGTGGTAAAATCTCCCGATTGCCTTGCGCCATGCAATTCGCTCAGGTAATAGCCCAAACTGTTTTCTATAAACTTTCCGTAGAGTGTATCTTTAATCTTTGCCGCATAGTCTTCTCTATATTCTACTGGAGAAATCCATGTGTTTTTATCATCTTCGGGCACGGGAAATATTTTCATCGAGCGACCATCCAATGTATTAAACAACAAACTCATACGATCGTAGGTTTCTTTAAATTGTGTTTGAAATCCGTTAGGCGTTTCAGCACTGTAGGCATCATTTAAATAAGGGCCTAATTTGTTGCGACCATCGTCGGTTAAGAAATCTGCAATCGATACATATTTGACATCTGTACCAACACCAATAATCTTACGTATCGAATCTGCTTTTCGTTTCGCTAAATAAATCACAGGCACGTTATACCAAAACAACGGACTCTCTTGCATGGACATCAACACCTGATTGGCATCAAACTCCTCGTAGTGATCTCTCTTGCTCAATTTCCGAAGTACTTCGGAAGCAAATGTATTTACTGGCATCATACGACCACTATAATCCTGAACTACCAATTCGCCAAAGGCATCGGAATGCGCTTTCGGATTAATATTCGCTCGAATTACAGAATCTATCTCAGTTTTGGAAGGTCTCGTAAATGCAACTTTAGCACTATGATCGTGACCATCACCTTCAAAATGTTCTTGTGTTTGTGTGTCGCCATGATTATGGCCGTCATCTTCGGAATGCTCTTGGGAAAATCCAACTAATCCGAAACATAATACGAAAATCGAAAGCATTTTAGCTTTTTTGTCTTTCACCTTTTCAAGCATACGCTTGAGGTCTGAGAAACGTGAACCTTTAGAAAATAAAATGGCCATCAAACCAAAATACAATAGCATATACCCAAAATAGGTCACCCAAGTTCCCCATTGATCATGGTTAACCGATAGTTTTGTTCCTTTTTCATCAGGAAAGAAGCTCGATTGAAAAAAGCGATAACCACCTTCATCTAAAATATTATTCATAAAGATGCGATAGTCGTAAGGTTCTTCGTTGGGTTTTATCACTGTAACTTCACTTGCAAATGCTGAGAAGTTATCTTCAGTTCCCGGATAGCGTTCGGCAACAAAATCGTTGAGCTTAACACTAAAGGGTAATTCTTTTACAATGGAACCATACTTTACAGCAACATCAAATCCGCCCACTTTTGTCTGTTCAAAGCGCCCGTTGACATATTGTCCGCCTAATAAATTAAGTGTTTTTGTTTCGCCATTAGCAGTCACATCAACAACAATACCATCTTCCCGACTTCGCAACAATTGCGATTTTTTAACTACACCAAACTTTCCTTTTACTACTGGATCAGGAAATACCATAGCCATATTAGCAATTTGGTAACGCGAGCGCAAGGCTAAGGGTTGTATAGAATCTTTTTCAAGTTTGCCCGTGGCTTGGGTTGCCATGGTCATATAATCCCCTTCAAATGGTGATTCGATAAACAATCGATTGTCTTTTGTTGTAATATTGATGGCACCTTTTTTTGGGTTATTTAAGGTGAATACCACATTATGAATCAACTCGTCTTCACCATCTTTAATAAAGTGACTGTGCGAGGCTTCTTCTCCAGCCTCCACTAGTTTTAAATAGGATTCGCCTTCATCATCTGGAATAATATCAAGCTCGGCATCTTTGACAAACTTTTTAACTTCTATAGTTACAGGAGTGCCATTGTATTCGGTTTTTAGTTCTAAATCATTATCTAAACGCTCAGAAAAATCAACACGCTCTTGCACAACACGTCGCTGCGCTTGTCCGTCAACCATCAAATCACCATCAATAAATGCAGTGACATAAATATCTCTAGTTAAGAATGTATTTTCAGTTTCGCCTTCTCGAATTGGCATCCAACCTTCAAAACCGATATACCTTGTAATTCCTGCTCCTAGAAGGATAAAAATAAATGCTAAATGCAAAATAAGTGTTGCCCATTTTTCTTTTCTGAACAATCTATAGCGAAAGATATTTCCGATGAAATTAACCATAAATAACACCATGATTGCTTCAAACCACCATGCATTATAGATGAAATGCCTAGAGTATGGCGTTGGTGACGTTTCTTGGAATCGATCCATGAATGTCCCTACAATCATAGCAATAGCATAAACAATAAATAAAATACCAGTAAGACGTGTAGAAAAGAGAATGTTAGCAAGTTTCTTTTGCATAGCAAGACAGCTTATTTTTTTGTTGTGCAAAGATAACCTTTTTTGTTTGTATACACTTGGACTTTTAGCATCAAAAAAGTGTTAAAGATAAAATTGTAGCTCAGGTCTATTTCTTTTGTCGGGCTTCAAAAATTTTAAGGTACATAAAGGTTCCCATTTTACGTGCTCTTCGCTTGGCATTTTCTGCAATTTCGCCTTCAAACAAGTCGTTAAGCGTTTGCGCCCAAAGGTTAAGCCAAATCCCAAAATGCAGTTCAGTAATACGATTATCATACATCTCATCGACCTTAACGTGGGCTTCTAGCGGATTTCCGTAGTACTTCTTCTCTAGCTTCTTTGTCATAAATAGACTTGTCTCCCAGAAGGTTGTTAAATGGTCTAAATGGGTGTCCCAATCTTTGATTGTCTCGTTAAAAAAAGGGCCTAGTGTTTCATCAGCTCTTACTTTATCGTAAAAGGTTGTGACTAGTAAAAATATATCGTCTCTACTTTGAATATCTTGTTTCATACTTTATAAAAATACAATTATTAAGACTTCTATATTCGGTATACCAGCAATAATAATATATTAACCACAATACTTAAAATCAAAAAATTGAATATCCATTTGTGTTTTAACTGAGCCATGATTGAAGCATTATACAACATACATACAATTGTACATATCGTGACTCCTAAAAATGTGCTCATCGTATAAGGCAATTGTGTTAAATAAAAGATAGAAATTGAGCCTAAACAACTTTGCAAAATAATACTCAAAGGCACATACATGATAAAGTTCTTCTTAAAATCTGCTAGTCCTATATTATATAAATTCATTTTTATTTGTTTTAAATGATTGATACAAAATTGTTACAATTATCTTTGTTATTTTATGATTCAAATCATAAGCTTATGGTTCCTTTAGAAATATTAGAAAAGCATCTTGTCAAACTAAAAACCTATGCTAAGGGTGAAATCATTTTTTCTGAATTAGACACGCCAAAACTGTACTATCAAATTAAAACAGGTAGTGTAAAAATGGTTAATCTATCTGAGGATGGTAAAGAATTTACTCAAGGTATTTTTTATGATGGTAATGCGTTTGGAGAACCCCCTTTATTTGGTGACTTTAGATATCCTGCAACTGCACAATGTGCGCAAGATTCAGAAATTTACACCTTACCAAAAGCGGCCTTCTTTAATTTATTAAAAACACACCCAGACCTTCATTTAGAATTTACAAAATTGCTTTGTAAACGCATGATTTATAAAGCCAAAATCATGAAAGAAGTTTCTATACATTCGCCAGAACATCGTATAATGACTTTACTTGAACATTTAAAAACCAATTTTGGTGATGCCAATACGACTTATGAAATAGAACTGACAAGACAGGAAATATCAAATCTTACAGGTTTAAGAGTTGAAACAGTTATTAGATCTATTAAAAAACTAGAAAAAAACAAGCAATTAAAAATCCATGACCGAAAAGTTTACCTCTAATTATCTTATTTTAGCAGCATGATTTCAGTAGTGATTTTAGGAGCTGGTAATGTAGCGACCCATTTATATAAAGCATTTTCTTCTTCAGACAATGTAACCGTTGCTCAATGGTATAACCGAAATATTAGTGCTATTGCTGCATATAAAAATGAGGTACGTATTACTGACGATGTTTCGCAACTCACTGAAGCCGACGTCTATATTATCGCTGTAAGTGATGATGCCGTTGCTGAGTTATCAGAAAAATTACCTTTTGAAAACCGTTTCGTCGTGCATACCTCTGGAAGTGTGAGTGCCTATGATATTGACAAAAAGAACAGACGTGGTGTGTTTTATCCATTACAAACATTTTCTAAATCGACAGATATTGACTTCTTACAAGTCCCTATTTGTTTAGAAACTTTAATGCGAAAAGATTATGCGCTTTTAAAATCTCTTGCAGTATCAATTACTAATATCACAAAACGTATCAATAGTGACCAACGTGCAGCTTTACATCTCGCTGCAGTATTTGTAAACAACTTTACAAATCAACTCTATCGTGTAGCTCATGAAATTACCGAATCGCAAGGTGCTGAGTTTGATTTACTCAAACCTTTAATTTTAGAAACAGCGCTCAAAGTGCAAGAACATTCCCCTTATAAAGCCCAAACGGGTCCTGCAAAACGCAATGATAAAAAAACAATAAAAAAGCATTTGAAATTGCTCGATAATGAGCACCATAAAGACATATACAAGTTGCTAACCGCTTCAATAAAAAACACACATGGACGATAAAAGCTATAAAGAATATCTAGAACATATCACCACATTTATTTTTGATGTTGATGGTGTACTTACAGACGGAACCGTTACCGTTATGACTAATGGAGACATGCTAAGACGTATGAATATCAAAGATGGTTATGCGCTTAAAACGGCCAAAGATGCTGGTTTTAATATTTGCATTATTTCTGGCGGAAGTAACCTTGGTGTTCAAAAACGCTTGGAAGGTTTAGGCATTACAGATATTTATTTAGGCGCACATCAAAAAGTAAATCAATTTCAAGAGTATCTATCTAACAACAATATTGACTCAAAAAATGTGTTGTATATGGGAGACGATATCCCAGATATCCCAGTGATGAAACGCGTTGGTTTACCCTGTTGCCCTCAAGATGCTGCCATAGAAGTAAAAGCGACCAGTAAATATATATCGCATAAAGATGGTGGAAAAGGTGCTGTACGCGACATCATTGAGCAAATTATGAAAGTTCAAGGCAAATGGGATGGGAATTTTGACGCCAAGTATGATTAAATAAATTATAGCTTACTATTTACAAAACGTATAACATTAACTATATCACTACTTATAAATGCTAGGCATTTTAAACCTTATCCGCTGGAAAAATTTAGTAATGATTATCATTGCGCAAGTGCTTATCAAATATGCGCTTTTTGAACCATTTCCTTCCATTACGACATTAAGCACCATTGGTTTTATTCTGTTGGTCATTGCAACACTTTGTATTGCAGCTGCTGGCAATATTATTAATGACATCTATGATATAGAAACGGACACTATTAACAAGCCCGATAAAGTTGTCATTGGTAAACAGGTTTCTGAAAAGGTCGCTTATAGTTTGTTTTTTGCATTTAATATTATTGGAATACTCCTTGGATTTTACATTTCGTACAGCGTAGGTGAAAGCTCTTTCTTTTCCATATTCGTTATTATTTCTCTAGCGCTTTATGTCTATGCGTCCTACCTCAAAGGCACGATTCTTTTTGGGAATGTATTAATCTCATTTTTAGTCGCTATGAGTATCTTAATTGTTGGTATTTTTGATTTGTTACCTGCTATTATTCCCCAAACTAGAAACACACAAATGACCTTTTTTAAAATTGTAATTGATTATGCCGTCTTTGCGTTTTTAGTCAATCTCATTCGAGAAATTGTAAAAGATATTCAAGACATAGATGGCGATTATAAAGCAGGAATGAACACCTTACCTATTGTTTTAGGTCGCGAACGTGCTAATAAAATAGCATTCATTATCAGTATGCTTCCTATTGGTGCTGTTATTTATTTTATTGTAACTTATTTATACACACAACAAATTGCTATTTGGTATTTTCTAATATTTATAATTGCACCGCTTGTCTATTGTACGATTAAGATCTTCTCGGCAAAACATGATAAGCATTACCAACACATTAGTATACTATATAAAATAATCCTATTGTTAGGTTTATTATCTTTATTGCTATATCCTTTAATTCTGAAATAGACATGATTTACGATCGACTCGAGAGTTACACTATTATCTTAGCATCTGGTTCGCCTCGACGTCAACAATTCTTTAAAGATTTAGGGTTGAATTTTGAAATTCGACTCAAACCCGTAAAAGAAGAATACCCCAAACGATTGCGTCATTTTGAGATTAGCGATTATTTGGCGCAATTAAAATCGTTGCCATTTAAAAATGAGCTCAAAGACAATGATATCTTAATAACTAGTGATACTATTGTTTGGCATAATGACATAGCTTTAGGGAAACCAAAAAATCAAGACGATGCATTTAACATGCTAATGGCTATGAGTAATGCCACACATGAAGTAATCACTTCGGTTTGCTTTACCTCAACGACGTCTCAAAAAACAGTCAATGCAGTCACTAAAGTTACCTTTAAAGCGCTTAGTGAAGACGAAATTAACTATTATATTGACAACTTTAGACCCTTTGATAAAGCTGGTGCTTATGGCATTCAAGAATGGATTGGTCAAATAGGAATTGTCAATATAGAAGGCTCATACACCAATGTTGTTGGTCTCCCAACACATCTCGTTTACAAAACGTTAAACAGTATGGTTTTATAAAATTTCGGTTGTAAATTTATAGTAAAATTATAGCCATGAATAAGTTTACAATACTATCGATAGTGTTCTTCGGAATTATAGTATCGTGCAAAGACCATAAAACTAAAGACCAAGCCTTACATACGACGTCTATTTCCGAAGCATCAATTGAGCTTCCAACATCAACTCCGTTTCATCCGTCTGAAGGTTTTAAAGCCTATTGGTATGCTGGTGAAGCTGAGATATCATCTTACAAATTAGAACAAGCGCGCTATGGCGAATTACGTGATGGCAATGCTGTACTCGTATTTGTTACTGAAGATTTCTTACCAGAAAAGCAGGTGAAAGCTGATCGTTACAACAAATCGAATACTCCTGTTTTAAAACTTAATGCTACAAAAAAATTCAATACTGGTGTCTATCCTTATTCGATAATGCAATCGACGTTTTATCCTGTGAGCAATACCCAACATGCACTCAAAGTAAGCTGCTCTGTCCAAGAATGGTGTGGCCATGTCTATTCGCAACTCAATAATAGAGCTCAATTTGAAATCACGTCGCATAGTTATTTTGAAAGTGAAGCCGATCAAGATTTTAAATTAGATAAAGCTATTCTAGAGAATGAACTATGGACACAGTTACGATTAGACCCTAATAGTTTACCTTCTGGGGACCTTGAAATAATACCTCCTTTAGAATTTATAAGACTCAAGCATATTCAATTAAAAGCATATGCCGCAAATGTAAATCTTAATAGTAAAGAGGGTATTTACGAAATAAGTTATCCAGAATTAAAGCGATTGATACTAATACATTTTAATCCTGAGTTCCCATATGATATTCTTGGATGGGAAGAACAATTTAGTGATGGCTATGGTGACAATGCAAAAACGCTAACTACAACAGCAACAAAACTCAAAACCATTAAATCACCTTACTGGAGTAAAAACAGTACTGCTGATGAAAATCTTAGAAAAGAACTTCAATTAAATTAGTGATTAGCTTTTTTTACTGTTATATCTTTGCAATAGAATAAAATAAAAAGTTATGTCAGAGTTTTTTTCTACTTATAATAGCCAAATCATAAATTCACTTATCGTTTTTGGGATTTTCTTTGTTATTCAACTGATAGCAAGATTGATTGTAAGACTCATTGGAAATTCTAAAAAAATTCATGTTGGTCGTGCTAAACTTGTAGGCCGTTATGTAACAATTACATTTTTATTTTTAACGGTATTAATTGAAGCCTTTATCTTAGGGGTCAGAGTTAGTGACATCGCACTAGTCTTTTCATCTGTATTTGCAGTTATAGGAATCGCACTTTTTGCTATATGGTCTATATTAAGCAATGTTACTTCAGGAATAATTATGTTTTTCTCATTTCCTTATAAAATTGGAGATAAAATTAAGATTCATGATAAAGACCATGAAATTGAGGCGATAATTGAAGATATTCGATCTTTTCAAATTCATTTAAGAGAAGATAATGGAAACTTGGTCACCTATCCTAATAATTTATTATTACAAAAAGCTGTTACTTTAATTGAAAAGGATGCATTTGAAAGTATTCATAATGGCAGCAATGATTCAATTTAAAACACAAGTTTATGGAAAGCAATCACATCAATTACCTAGAGCTTTATGCAAAAGACCTTGAAGCTGTAAAAACATTCTACTCAAAAGCGTTTGGTTGGACCTTTACAGATTATGGTCCTACTTATACTGCGTTTTCAAATAGTGGGCTCGAAGGTGGTTTTGAGAAAACAGGTAAAGCTATCATTAATGGTGCTTTGGTTGTTCTATACCATAAAGATTTAGAAGGTATCAAAGACAAAGTCATTGCTTGTGGTGGTAAAATTTCAGTAGATATTTTTTCATTTCCTGGAGGTAGAAGATTTCAATTTATTGACCCTTCAGGTAATGAGCTTGCGGTTTGGTCTGAATAATACATCCGTTCTGTTTTAAATCCTAACGTTAAAGAAAAATTAAAAATAACTACCGCACTATCTTACTTCTGTATATTTGGTTTTAGCTAACTAACATATCATGAAAACAAGATTACGCCTGCTCTTTTTATTCCTATTTTCAACAGCACTACTTACAGCGCAACAACCTAAAAAACCTACAGCATCTGAGATTCACGAATCGATAAAGAAACTTAACTTTCTTGGATCTGTATTATATGTCGCTGCGCATCCTGATGATGAAAACACACGCCTTATTTCCTACATGTCTAACGAAGTCAAAGCTAGAACTGCATATTTGTCGTTGACACGTGGTGATGGTGGACAGAACCTTGTTGGTCCAGAAATAAGAGAACTTTTAGGTGTGATTAGAACTCAAGAATTATTAGCTGCACGCCGAACAGATGGTGGTGAACAACTGTTTACCAGAGCAAATGATTTTGGGTATTCAAAACATCCAGATGAAACCTTAGCCATCTGGAATAAAGCACAAGTATTGAGTGATGTGGTTTTAGCCATTCGTAAGTTTAAACCAGATGTTATCATCAATCGTTTTAATCATAGAACTCCAGGAACCACTCATGGTCACCATACAAGTTCAGCGATGTTAAGCATTGAAGCTTTTGATTTGGTTGGTGATAAAAGCGCATATTCAAATCAATTGTCAAGCGTAAATGTTTGGCAGCCTAAGCGTTTATTCTTTAATACAGGTTGGTGGTTCTATGGCAGTCGTGAAAACTTTGAAAAAGCAGACAAAACTGATCTTTTAAAAATTGATACAGGTGTTTATTTTCCTAGTAACGGATTAAGTAATCCTGAAATAGCAGCCTTAAGTCGTAGTCAACATAAATCTCAAGGTTTTGGAAGCACTGGTCGACGCGGATCACAAATAGAATATATCGAATTAATAAAAGGAGATTTACCAAATGACAAGACCAATGTTTTTGAAGGCATAGACACGTCTTGGAACCGAATAGAAGGTGGAAAAGCTATAGGAGATATATTATACGCCGTTCAAGACAACTATGATTTTAAAAAACCCTCAACGTCTATTCCAGAATTAGTAAGAGCCTATAAAGCCATTCAAGGTTTAGAAAATGAACACTGGAAAACCATAAAAACTAACGAAATTAAAGGTATCATTGCGGATTGTGCTGGATTATATCTTGAAGCTACTGCCAATACCAATCACGCAACTGCAGGATCTATTGTTGATTTAAATATAGAAGTGATTAATCGTAGTGATTCAAACATCGTTTTATCGAATATCGTGAACCCTAATGGCATCAAGATAGACAAGAACCTTAAGCTTGATAACAATACTGGTTTTGATTTCAAGGAAACATTAAACATCAAAAATACGCAGCAAGCTTCAACACCATATTGGTTAACTAAAAAAGGAAATCTAGGCATGTATACTGTAGAAGATAAAAGCCTTATTGGTAAGCCCGAAACGCCTAGAAAACTTAATATTACCTTCAATTTAAACATTGAAAACTTTGCGATTCCATTTACGAAACCTATAGTCTACAAAACCAATGACCCTGTAAAAGGAGAAGTCTATAAGCCTTTTGAAATCATTCCTGAAGTATCTGCAAAAATTTCAGAAAAGGTCATCATTCTGGATACCGACAAACAACGTGATATTGAAGTTATTGTTAAAGCTGGAAGAGATAGCTTAGAAGGTTATGTAGAGCTAGCACATCCAAATAATTGGAGTGTATATCCTGAAAAACAAAAAGTGACTATTACAAATAAAGGACAGGAAGAACGTTTGATATTTACAGTAATTCCACCTAAAGAACAAAGCGAAGGTTTGCTTACACCTATGGTACATATTGGTGATAAGGTCTATACCAAAGAGCTTATTGAAATCGATTATGACCATATTCCGTTTCAAACGGTAGTTCTACCAAGTGAAAGCAAAATTGTAAGACTAGACATTCAGAAACGAGGTGAAAATATTGGCTATATTGAAGGTGCAGGCGATGTGGTACCTGAAAGCTTAAGACAAATTGGCTACAACGTTGCGATTTTAAAACCAGAAGATATTTCCACAGAAAACTTAAGTCGTTTTGATGCTGTGGTTGTTGGTATTAGAGCTTATAATACTGTTGAAGAATTAAATTTCAAACAACAAATTCTTTTTGATTATGTCGCACAAGGCGGAAATATGATCGTACAATACAACACAAGACATCGTGTTAAAGTAGATCAAATTGCCCCTTATGATCTCACGTTATCTAGAGATCGTGTTACTGATGAAACTGCAGATGTAAAGCTTTTAGCGACAAACCATGAAGTATTAAACTTTCCAAATAAAATTACAGCACAAGATTTTGAAGGATGGACCCAAGAGCGCGGTTTATACTTTCCAAATGAGTGGTCTAGTGAATTTGAGCCTATCCTTTCAATGAACGATAAAGGCGAAACTCCAAAAACGGGAAGTCTGCTTGTTGCAAAACACGGTGAAGGTCATTATATATATACAGGTTTAAGCTTCTTTAGAGAGTTTCCCGCTGGAGTCTCTGGTGCTTACCGTCTATTTGCCAATATGCTATCCCTCGGAAAAAACGACATCAATCAACCTAATCAAATTAAAAACTAATGGAAAAATACAAATGGAATAAGATGTACACACTTGTACTCTTTGCAAACATCATCTACATTATCGCATTTTACTTCATCACTAAAGCCTTTTAAAATGCAAACATTAGATTGGATTGTACTCATTAGTACACTATTAGTTATTGTTGCCTACGGAACCTATCAATCAAGAGGAAGCAAGAATGTACAAGATTATTTAAAAGGAGGAAATACTTCAAAATGGTGGACGATTGGCTTATCGGTTATGGCTACTCAAGCCAGTGCGATTACTTTTCTATCCACACCAGGTCAAGCCTTTAATGATGGGATGGGATTCGTGCAATTCTATTTTGGATTGCCTATTGCAATGGTAGTAATTTGCATGGTGTTCATTCCATTATACCACCGCCTTAAAGTCTATACTGCATATGAGTTTTTGGAAGACCGTTTTGATCTAAAAACCAGAACCTTAACAGCAATTTTATTTTTGATACAACGTGGTTTAGCTGCAGGAATTACCATTTTTGCACCAGCTATAATCTTATCTGCAGTTCTAGGATGGAATCTTTTGCTTCTCAATGTTATTATTGGAATATTGGTTATTATTTATACCGTTTCAGGAGGCACAAAAGCTGTAAATGTGACGCAAAAACACCAAATGATTGTGATTTTCACTGGAATGATTATCGCATTCTGTTTAATCATTGATAAACTCCCAGAAGGCATCACTTTTTCAAAAGCTCTTGATATCGCCGGAGCTAGTGGAAAAATGGAAGTCTTAGATTTTTCTTTTAACCTAAATAACCGCTATACCGTTTGGAGCGGACTTATTGGTGGTACGTTTTTAATGCTTTCGTATTTTGGTACAGACCAAAGTCAAGTACAAAGATACCTCTCAGGTAAGTCATTAAAAGAAATGCAAATTGGAATGATGTTCAACGGACTTCTAAAAGTACCGATGCAATTCTTTATCCTTCTCGTAGGTGTTATGGTATTCGTATTTTATCAGTTTAATGAAGCACCTGTAAATTTTAATCCTACAGCAACTGAAGTGGTTTTAAATTCAGAATATGCTGATGAATATAAAGCTATCCAAAAAAAGCAAGAGGAAATTTTCACAATGAAGAAAGCGTCTATTATTGAGTTTTCTAATACAAGTGGAAAAGTACACCCAGACGTTATTGCTGAGTTCAACTTACAGAGTGATCAGTTAAGAACAGATGCTAGACAATTGATTGAAAAAGCTGGTGATTCTCGAGATTTAAAAGTTGAAAGTAATGATAAAGATTATGTCTTTATTCACTTCATTTTAAACAATTTACCTCGAGGATTAATTGGACTTCTGCTTGCTGTAATATTAAGTGCTGCCATGTCGAGCACTTCAAGCGAATTAAACGCTTTAGCAAGTACAACAGCCATGGATTTATATAAACGAAATACACCTAAAAAGTCAGATACCGAAATGGTAACGGTCTCAAGATGGTTCACTTTAGCTTGGGGAATTGTAGCAATTGGCGTCGCTTGCGTTGCAAACCTTGCAGAGAATTTAATTCAATTGGTAAATATTATTGGTTCTATTTTCTACGGAAATGTGCTTGGTATTTTCCTTTTGGCTTTCTTTTTCAAATTTGTGAAAGCCAATGCTGTATTTGTTGCAGCTTTAATTACTCAGGTTTTAGTTATTGGATTATTCTTACTAGACGAATATGAAATTATCAACCTGCCATTTTTATGGTTGAATTTTGTTGGCTGTCTTATTGTTATCGTGATTGCATGTTTGATACAGTCATTAAGTTCAAATAACACCTATGCAGAAGCATAAAGTCATAAACTGGGGAATTATAGGTCTTGGCAAAATTGCGAATACGTTTGCTCATGACTTACTTTCAGTTGATAATTGTCAGCTTTATGCTGTTGCTTCAAGACATCAAGACAAAGCCAATAGTTTTGCTAAAAAGCATCATGCTAAAATTGCTTATAACACTTATGAGGATTTAGTAAAAGATCCAAATGTGGATGCAGTATATATAGCAACGCCACACACATTTCATAATGAGCATTCTATCCTATGTCTGAATCACAAAAAAGCGGTCCTATGTGAGAAACCTTTTGCCATGAATAGCAATGAAGTTGACGAAATGATAGCAACGGCGAAAGCAAACAATACGTTATTGATGGAAGCGATGTGGACTTATTTTCTTCCACACTACCAATTTGTTCTTAAACATCTAAAAGACGAAACCTTTGGTAAACTATTAAAGATTAAAGCCGATTTTGGATTCCAACCACAGCTAGACATGAACTCTAGAGTCTTTAAAAAATCTCTAGGAGGTGGAAGTTTGCTTGATATAGGCATATACCCTGTTTTCTCTGCATTATCAGTTTTAGGCTACCCTATTCATATAGAATCTAAAGCAACATTTTTTGACAATGGCGTAGACGCTTCTTGCCTAATGTTGTTTAGTTACGATAATAATGTTGAAGCTCATTTAAAAAGTACACTATTAGAAAATACAGCTACTGAAGCCATTTTTTACTGTGAAAGCGGTAGCATTAAAATCAATTCAGGGTTTCATAAACCTTCAAATGTCACGTTCATTTCCGAAGAAAAAGAAAAGACGTATGATTTTGATTGTACGACTAATGGTTATGATTACGAAATACGACATTTTAATGAGCTCATCAGGCAAGAAAAAACAGAAAGTGATGTGATGACATTCGATTTCAGTAGAAATCTTATCAAATTACTTGATACCGTAAGACTGCAAATTGGTTTGGTTTACGAATAAAAAAAGACCCTTTGATTTCTCAAAAGGTCTCTACTATTTTATACTATTACAAATCTTACATTGCTCCCCATTCTTTTAGAGACTCCATGTTTTGATTTACATAATTTTGGTTACCCGCTTCTTTAGCTGCAGCCATAGATTTTTTTGCTAACTCAATTGCAGCTTTTTTATCTCCTGCTGCTGCATAGATTAATGACTGCTGTCTAACTTGCCAGAACCCTGGTTTTTCTATCATAGACATCGCTTTATCTATCCACATTTTAGCTTTACTAACATCCTTCCCTGCATTTAAATAATAAACTGCAGAAGCATAATAGTCGTTAGCACTTGGTCCAGCCATTACTTTATCAATTGCAGCACTAACCATTTTATCTGTTGGTACTGTAAATGGAATTCCTACATATGACTTTTCCCAAATAATATCAATCGTCCCACCTGTAGCAGTAATATTATTAATATCAATTGCCAATGTTTCTACACTAAAAGGAATTGCTGCAACATCAACTTTAGCAGTTGCTGCTACTTTACTATCATCCCATTCTCTTGGTGTGCCCCAATTTTCAGTATCACTGTAAAATATAACATCCCATTGTTCTGCAGAATTTAATTTTGTGAACATTGCATATGATCCAGCTTTCACATCTTGACCAGCAATAGTAACATCATCACTAAATGTGATTGTTGTGTTTTTGTTTGCTCCAGTTCTCCACATGCCACCAAAAGGCTCTAAATCTCCAAATATTGTTCTTCCTTTTACGCTCGGGCGAGAATATTCGATAGTAATGTCTGTTAACCCAACCTTTTGCTCAAACTTAGCTAAAGGACTAGGTGCAGGTGTTTCAATTTGTGCATAAGCAGCGAAAGACATCGCAAACACTGCAAATACTAGTAATAATTTTTTCATTGTATTAGATTTAATGATTAGTTTTATAATTCATGTAAATTTACGAACTAGCAAAGCCTTTGTTTGTTAAGAAAACCTTAAATTAAATAGCTCATTCTAAGCATTACACTGAAATGAAAAAATATATTGCTGAAACTATAGGAACTTTTGCAATGGTCTTTTGCGGTTGTGGTGCCATGACCATTAATGAAATCACAAATGGAAGCATTACCCATGTAGGAGTAGCCATAACTTGGGGATTGATTGTAATGAGCATGATTTATGCCTTTGGAGAAATCTCTGGTGCACATTTTAATCCAGCGGTTACCTTCGGATTTGCTTATGCAAAGAAATTTCCTTGGCGTGAAGTCCCTAAATATATTATTGCTCAAGCTATAGGTGCATTTTTAGCCTGTTTCATTTTGCTGTTTTTATTTCCTGAAAGCGAAACCTTAGGTAGCACATTACCTGCTGATGGATTTTCTCCTTACAAAGCTTTTGTCTTAGAGCTCATATTGACTTTTTTCTTAATGGTTGTTATTATAAATGTATCAACTGGTAGTAAAGAGGTCGGGACAATGGCTGCTATTGCAGTTGGAGGTGTTATTCTCTTAGAAGCTATGTTTGCAGGTCCAATGACCAAAGCCTCAATGAACCCTATTCGATCTTTAGCTCCTGCAGTAGTATCTGGTAATCTACAACATTTATGGTTATACCTCACAGCACCTTTTATTGGTGCATTTTTGGCCATTGCAAGTTGCTCACTTGTGAAAGATGATAATTGCTGCTAACCTACTATCACTACTTCCTCTTTTAGCAAATTATAATATCTTGTTAAATTTTGTTTAATTTTTTCAATAAATAGTTAAACGTTTTGTATATTTAAGGTAGGATTTAATTTGAAAGCTTTTGACAATTAAATCGACAATTAAAAAAACATAAAAGTAATAAGTAACATGGATTTAATCAATAAAGCCTTAGAATTTGAGCAAAGAAAAATGCGATCTCTCTCTACGAGCGATCGTGTGAAAATTTCTCGTGAGGCAAAAGCATTAATTTTAGATTTAAACCAAATCTATAAACAGAAAAAGGACCAAAATATCATGGATATCATGAAACGTCTAACAGCTATAAAGAGAAAAGTTGAGAAACGCTTGAAAGGTGTTCCTCTTACTGCCTAAGCTTAGATTGTCCCTATTGAAAGTTGAGTGTAATAGATATATAATTCACCTATATCTATTACACTCAATTATATAAAACCATCAGTCATGAAGTGTATTAAGCCATTTATTTTCATTGTCAGCTTTGGTACCCAAGGTATTGACTCATGATTAATCGCTGATGACCCACTAGATGATCGGCACCTTCAATTAAAAAAAGTACAAAACATTTAAAATAAAACATCTATGTTCGGATTATTTAAAAAGACTTCTGAGATTGATAAACTTCAAAAAACATACGAGAAATTAATGAAAGAATGGCACTCATTATCAACAACTAACCGAGGAGAAAGTGATAAAAAATATGCAAAAGCGCAAAAAATACAGGAGCAAATAGAACAGTTACAAAAGCAATAGTCATGAAGTTTGCAAAACCATTTATCATCTTCTTAATCATCAATTTTGGTGCATTGGGTATTGGCTCATGGTTAATGGCTGATGGTCCACAAGATGATTGGTACCTTCAATTAGAAAAAGCGCCTTGGACTCCAGACGGTTGGGTTTTTGGAGCTGCATGGACAACCATTATGATTTGCTTTTCAATATATATGGCTATCTTGTATTTGAAGAGACCTACAAGCAAAGTATTAATGCTATTCCTCATTCAATTTATACTCAATGTGAGTTGGAATTTTATGTTTTTCAATCAGAAATATATAGACCTCGGACTCTTAAATATTGTCCTATTGACTATAATTGTTGCAGCTTTTTTATTTACATATTATAAAGATTTAAAAGGAAAATCTGCACTTATACTGCCCTATCTCATCTGGCTATGCATTGCTACATCGCTGAACCTCTACATCTTTTTATATAATTAATATGAAAATTTACAGACTGCATAAAAAGCAAAACCTTCCCATCTCTATAGATACTGCTTGGGATTTTTTATCAAATCCCAATAACCTTAAAACTATTACACCCGATTATATGGGCTTTCACATTCTATCTGGCGCAGATCGACCTATGTATGCTGGACAAATTATTCAGTATATAGTCACTCCAGTTTTAGGTATTAAAACCAAATGGGTTACAGAAATCACCCATAGTGTTGACAAACACTATTTTGTTGATGAGCAGCGTTATGGACCTTACGCACTCTGGCATCATAAACACTTCATTAAAGAAATTGAAGGAGGCGTAGAAATGGAAGACATTATTGATTATAAAATACCTTTTGGAATTATTGGCCAACTCGTTCATCCAATTATTATAAAACCGAAATTGGAAGAAATTTTCAATTATCGCACTAAAAAACTAGAAGAATTATTCGGAACTTACAACTAACAAAATAAGTCATTCCCATATGAATCAACCACTAAATATTTTTTGGTTTAGACGTGATTTACGCTTAGATGATAATGTTGGATTGCATGAAGCATTAAAAAGTAAATACCCAGTATTACTTGTCTTCATTTTTGATTCTGACATCTTAGAAGAACTTCCTAAAGATGATGCGAGAGTGACCTTCATTTATGACACATTACAAGTATTGCGAAAAACTCTACAGAATAATTATGGTAGTAGTATAGCTCTGTTTCATGGCAAACCTTTAGATATTTACCAACAACTAGTGGGCTCTTATACTATTCATTCTGTATATACAAATCATGATTATGAACCCTATGCTAGAGAACGAGATAAAGCAATTAAAACGTTTTTATCAAATTATAATGTAGTATTCAAAACATTTAAAGATCAAGTCATATTTGAGAAAGATGATATTCTAAAAAAAGATGGAACACCGTATAAGGTCTATACACCATACATGAAAGTTTGGAAAGCTCAATTTAGGTCAAATGAAATAACAATTTATGACACGACATCTAATTTTGGAAACCTCTTCAATAATTCGCAATTACCAAATTTGAGTTTATCTGAAATAGGATTCTCAAAATCCAATCAAGCCGTTGCAGAATATATTGTTACTCCAAAACTTATTCAAGACTATGAAGCTACACGAAATTTTCCTGCAAAGGATTCAACGTCACGATTAGGTCCGCATCTAAGGTTTGGAACTGTAAGCATTCGAAAAATGATTAAAAAAGCCATTACTGAACAGAACGAAATCTTCTGGCAAGAACTCATATGGAGAGAGTTTTTTATGCAAATTCTGTGGCATTTTCCACATACATCAAAAGATGCATTTAAACCTAAATATGATAGAATTGAGTGGCGTAATAATGAAGGTGAATTCAAACTATGGTGTGAAGGCAAAACGGGATACCCTCTTGTAGATGCAGGAATGCGACAGTTGAATAAAACAGGTTTTATGCATAATCGCGTACGCATGCTTGTTGGTAGTTTTTTATGCAAGCACTTGCTTATAGATTGGCGATGGGGTGAAGCTTATTTTGCCGAAAAACTACATGATTACGATATGTCGAGCAATATTGGAAATTGGCAATGGGTTGCAGGTTCAGGTGTCGATGCTGCTCCATATTTTAGAATTTTTAATCCAACTTCTCAAATCTTGAAGTTTGATAGCAATCATGACTATATTAAAAGATGGGTTCCAGACTATCAAGAGTTGACTTATCCACAACCAATGGTAGATCATAAAATGGCTAGAGAACGTTGCTTAAAGGCTTATAAAGAAGCTCTTAATTAATGTTAAGATTAACATTCTTTTAATCTTTTTCTTTCTCATTTTATTTAATTTTAAATACTAATTCTAAAAATCAATTAAAATGAACACAAATGATGTTGCTCAAAAATGGATTCAAATGTGCAGAGAAGGTAAAAACCTTGACTGTGTTAATGAACTTTATGCCGAAAATGTAACAAGCAAAGAGATGCCTGGAATGCCTGATGAAATTGTTTCTGGAAAACAAAACGTATGGAATAAAAACAAAGAATGGTTAGATAATGTCGAAGAATGGCATGGTGGGGAAATAAGTGAACCTACTGTTGTCGATAACCATTTTACAACAAAAATGTCTTTCGATGTCACTTTTAAAGATAGGGGCAGACAACAGATGCAGGAAGTAGCTGTATTTGAAGTCAATGATGGAAAAATTGTTAATGAACAGTTTTTTTACAATATGGGATAATCTAAAATTTATGATAAAAAAAGCCTCGATTCATCGAGGCTTTTTTTTTATTATTCCGAAAAAAGATTAATTTCCTTCTACTCTAGTAATTTTTGCGCCAATGGCTCTTAAACGCTCATCAATATTTTCATAACCTCTATCGATTTGTTCAATATTATGAATAGTAGATGTGCCTTTCGCAGATAATGCAGCAATTAATAAGGATACACCAGCTCTAATATCTGGAGAGGTCATCGTCGTTGCTTTTAAAGTCGATTTATAATCATGACCAATAACTGTTGCTCTATGCGGATCACAAAGAATAATCTTAGCGCCCATATCAATCAATTTATCTACAAAGAATAAACGACTTTCAAACATCTTTTGATGTACGACTGCTGCTCCTCTTGCTTGAGTTAATACAGTTAATATAATACTTAATAAATCTGGAGTAAAACCAGGCCATGGTGCATCAGAAACAGTTAAAATAGAACCATCTATATAGTTTTGCACTTCATAACCATTTGTATGTGCTGGAATATGAATATCATCACCTTGGCGTTCAATAGTAATTCCAATTTTTCTAAAAACGTTAGGTATTTGACCCAAATCATCCCAACTAACATTGGTAATGGTTAATTCACTTTTTGTCATTGCAGCTAAACCAATCCAACTTCCAATTTCAATCATGTCAGGAAGCATTCTGTGGTCAGTTCCTCCTAATTCATCAACACCTTCAATAATCAACATGTTTGATCCAACACCACTTATCTTTGCTCCCATTCTATTAAGCATCTTACAAAGTTGTTGCAAATATGGCTCACATGCAGCATTATAAATTGTTGTTGTGCCTTCTGCTAAGACAGCAGCCATAACAATATTTGCAGTACCAGTAACAGAGGCTTCATCAAGAAGCATATAAGTTCCTTTTAATCTATCGGCTTCAACACCGTAAAACAAATCTTCTTTGTTGTATCTAAATTTCGCGCCTAAGTTGATAAATCCCTCAAAGTGTGTGTCTAAACGACGACGTCCAATTTTATCCCCTCCAGGTTTAGGAATGTATCCTTTTCCGAAGCGCCCTAATAAAGGACCAACAATCATAATCGAACCTCTTAAGCCTTTTCCATCTTCTTTAAATTCGGCAGATTCTAAGTATTTTAAATTGACATCATCTGCTTTAAATGTATAAGAGCCAGTACCAATTTTATTTATTTTTACGCCTAACTTTTTGAGTAACGCAATCAATTTATTGACATCAATAATATCAGGTATATTGTCTATTTTAATTTCTTCAGCAGTTAGAAGTACCGCACATAAAATTTGTAATGCTTCGTTTTTTGCGCCTTGAGGTTGGATTTTTCCTTTTAACTTGTGACCTCCTTCAATAATGAATGTTGACATGAATTGTAGTTAGTAACGTTTTCTGTTTCGATTAGAGTTATTTTTCTTGTGATGCGACTTCTTATTGTTGTTATTAGAATATTTCTTTTTATTGCGCAACAAGCTTGTAGAATCTGAAAGATCTTCTGTGCTTCCTTTTAAATTGATTTTTCCACCAGACAACTCATATAAGTGATTAAAAATCACAGCGTCTTCTACAGTGTCTTTGTTCCAATTTAGGAAACATTTTTTCATATGATTAGCAATGGTATACACCAAAGCTTCTTTTAACTCACCATCTTCCCAAGTATTAGCCACATCAATCATGGTCTTTATATTGTTTCCATAGAAACGGTATTTAGGATGATTTTGTGGGTATTTTAAAGGCTCTGGCTTCTCGTTTAGCTCTTCTTTTGAAGTCGTAGGATATGGAGAATCTGCATCTAATTCAAAATCAGCAATAATAAAAAGCTGATCCCAAAGTTTATGCTGAAAATCAGGCACATCACGCAAATGTGGTTGCAAATTACCCATCACATTAATGATAGATTTTGCCACTTTATTGCGCTCTTCTTTTGTTGGTAATTGTTTAGCGTAGTTTACCATTTTTTGTAGATGTCTTCCATACTCAGGAATAATCAAATGTTCACGCTCTGTGTTGTATTCTATATCGTCAATCAAAATATATATTTGTGTAGTTTTTGTATATCATGCATGAAGTACTTCTGCATGTGCTTGCAAAATACAAAAAAATAGTTATCGAAGCCTCTTTTTATAAAGAAATAACACCTTCAACTTTATCAGCTACTTCTTTATATTTAGCAATAACAGCATCAGGATCTTTCATCTGCAAATTAACAGAAACACTTGTATAGGTCCCTTTACCTGATTCTTTAGTCGTTATTACTGCTCCAAGATTGTCAAATAAATCTTCTATTTGCTTAATTTTATCAACATCTGTTGGGACTATAAATTTGTACAGATATTCTGAAGGCCAACTTGCAGTTTCAAATAACTGACTTCTTAGTTTTTTATAAAATTCTTCTGATTTTTTTTCTGGACTCATAACTTTTTTTCTTCAGAAGCAAAGATACACTTTACTTGCATTTTACTTTGTTAATTAATTAGTAATTTTACAACCAAAACCTTGCCAAATTGAATACACTACGAATTGTTATAACTGGTGGTCCTGGAACAGGAAAAACATCAATCATAAATGAATTGATTTCAAGAGGTTACACTTGTTTTGAAGAGGTATCAAGACAAGTCACACTTGATGCTAGAAAAGATGGTGTCGAGCAGCTTTTTCTTACTAAACCATTACTTTTTAGTGATTTGCTTTTAAAAGCGAGAATGCAACAGTATAAAGATGTTGAAACAACTGAAGAGCGTTTAATTTTTTTAGACAGAGGTATACCAGACGTTTTAGCCTATATGGATTATGCGAAAAGTGACTACCCAAATTATTTCACTGAAGCCTGCGAAAATCATATATACGATAAAGTCTTTGTATTGGCACCTTGGCAAGAAATTTTTGTTAGCGATAGTGAACGCTATGAAAATTTTGATCAAGCCGTAGACATTCATCATGCATTATTAGAGACCTATCAACGTTTTGGATATGAGCTAATTGATGTTCCTTTTAGAAGTATTACTAGTCGAGCAGATTTTATCTTAGATACTTTAAACATATAGATGCCACATCCAATAAACATATTAGAGCAATATTGGAATCACACTGCTTTTCGTCCACTTCAAGAAGACATTATTAATTCGGTTTTAGAACACAACGACACTTTTGCATTACTACCTACAGGTGGTGGAAAATCGATTTGCTTTCAAATTCCTGCACTCATTAAAGAGGGCATCTGTATTGTTGTATCTCCTTTAATTGCTTTGATGAAAGATCAAGTGAATAGCCTTCAAAATAAAGGTATAAAAGCTATGGCAATAACAAGTGGAATTAAATATAATGAACTTGACACCTTACTCGATAATTGTATCTACGGAAATTATAAATTTTTATACCTCTCCCCCGAGCGTTTACAACAAGATATTGTAAAGCAACGCATCGAGCAAATGAATGTAAACCTTATTGCTGTAGATGAAGCGCATTGTATCAGTCAATGGGGAAACGACTTTAGACCTGCATATAAAAACATTACGTTGCTAAGGCAATTACAACCAAGCGTTAATGTCATTGCTTTAACCGCAACAGCAAAACCAAAAGTCATTGAAGAAACCATAAAGGAATTAGATTTTATATCGCCTAAAATTTTTAAAGCATCATTTACAAGACCAAATATTTCATATCAAGTAATATATAGTGAAGATAAAATCTACGACTTAGAACAACAACTCATACAACATCAAGGAGCATCTATCATCTATGTTAGGAGTCGGAAAATGAGTGTTGAAATTCATAATATCTTAGAGAAAAAGGGGTACAACTCAACATTTTTTCATGGTGGAATTCCAACTAAAGATAAACAAGAACGCTTGAACCAATGGATGAACAACCAAAAAGAAATTATGGTTGCTACTACTGCTTTTGGTATGGGAATTGATAAGCCAGATGTAAAAACAGTTATACATATTAATTTACCAGAAAGTCTAGAAAGCTATTATCAAGAAGCTGGACGTGCTGGACGAAACAATGAAAACGCATTTGCAGTATTATTAACAAATAAATCTGATGAACAGGTTTTAAAAAATCAGTTTATCAATAGTTTGCCATCGCTCGACGACATTAAATTAGTGTATAGAAAATTGTGCAACTTCTTTCAAATATCTTATGGTGAGGGTGAGTTAACTACACATCGATTTAACTTTAGTGATTTTTGTAAAGCCTACGATTTCAAAAGCTCAAAAACCTATAATACGCTTCAACTTTTAGATAGAAATAGCATCGTTAAATTATCACAACAGTTTAATTATAAAACGAAGCTACAGTTTATAGTGAGTAATGCAGTTATGTTTTCGTATTTAGAAACTCATGCACAATACAATACTATTGTAAAAACAATTTTAAGGACATATGGTGGTATTTTTGAACATCAATTAGCCATTAATTTAGTGTTGATTGCTGACAAATCAGAAACTAATGAAAAGCAGATTATAGCAGTCTTAAACCAATTACACAAAGATGGTATTGTAGACTTCTTATTTTCTAACACAGATTCTGAAGTTATTTTTCTTCAACCTAGAGAAGATGACAAGGCAATTAATAGAATTGCAAATGTTGTTGAACGGCAACAGGGTTTGAAACGCTCTCAGGTCAATTCTGTATTAAACTATATACATAATGATACTGTTTGTAAAAACAGACAGTTATTAGATTACTTTGGAGAAACATCAGACGAAAATTGTGGTATATGCACAGTATGTTTGTCAGGCGATATTTCCGAAGAAAAGAGCTCATTAAAGACTATTGAAAACCAAATTATTCTAGCCTTAGAAAATGGACCTTTAAATTCTAGACAATTAACAGAACAGTTATCACACCAGAAAGCATCTATATTAAAGGTCTTAAAATTATTACTTGAGCATGATATCATTGTAATGACTTCGGCTAATACTTATAAAATAAAACATACATGAAGAAAGACAAATTGAGAATTATATTTATGGGAACTCCAGATTTTGCAGTTGCCACATTAAAAGCACTTGTAGAAAACGACTACGAGGTGGTTGGGGTTATTACTGCTCCAGACAAACCTGCTGGTCGTGGTAGACGGCTTAATGAATCGGCTGTAAAAAAATATGCAATGTCTCAAGATCTCAATGTATTGCAACCTACTAATCTAAAAAATGAAACCTTTATTGAAGAATTAAAGGCGCTTGAGGCTAATCTTCAAATTGTAGTAGCCTTTAGAATGCTGCCTGAAGTGGTTTGGAATATGCCAAAATATGGCACCTTTAATTTACATGCTTCGCTCCTACCCAATTACAGAGGAGCCGCTCCAATACATTGGGCGATAATAAATGGAGAAACAAAAACTGGTGTCACAACATTCTTTATTGATGAAAAAATTGATACTGGAGCCATAATACTTCAAGAAAGCACTGAAATAGAAACAGATGAAACTGTTGGTACACTCCATGACAAACTAATGCATATTGGTAGTGCACTTGTTTTAAAAACGGTAAACTTAATTGAAGAAGGTGATGTAAAAACGAGTATTCAACCCAAAACAGAAGATTTCAAGACCGCTTACAAACTTAATAAGGACAATTGTAAGATTGACTGGAACTTAAATAGTAATACCATATATAATAAGATACGAGGCTTAAATCCATTTCCTGCAGCTTGGTGCCAGTTATTAAATGGTGATGACGAATTAAATATCAAAATTTTTAAAATTGGAAAAGAAGAAGAAAAGCATACTTTAGAAATAGGGTTGCTAATTGCAACAAAAAAAGAGTTAAAAGTAGCAGTAAGAGACGGTTACATCATTATTAAAGAAATTCAACTTCCTGGAAAGCGAAAAATGGATGTCAAATCATTATTAAATGGCTATGATTTTGACAAAAATGCAAAAATGCTTTAAAACCCCTATATACATTGATATTTAAAAAAAATCCGACGAAATGCAAACCTTTATTAACAAATGTTCAAAGTTATCAACAAATATTTGTATTTCCCTTGCTATTACTTGCGTAGGTGGATTTTACGTATAAATTTGTAGACGGATTAACAATAACGTTTAACCCAACTATTTTTTTAACAATTTAAAATATAATTTTATGAACAAAACAGATTTAATCAATGGAATGGCAGAGAATGCTGGAATTACTAAAGCAGCTGCTAAAAAAGCCTTAGATTCATTATTAATTGATATCGAAGGATCTTTACAAAAAGGAAACAGAGTTTCTTTAGTAGGATTTGGTTCTTGGTCAGTTTCTAGAAGATCTGCAAGAGAAGGAAGAAACCCTCAAACAGGAAAAACAATACAGATCAAAGCGAAAAACGTAGTAAAGTTTAAAGCTGGTTCTGATTTAAGTAGTGCTGTAAACTAGTATTTCTTTAAATAGATTACGAAAAGCTCACTTTTAAGTGGGCTTTTTGTTTTTATATATTCTCTCTAAAAATTATTGGTTATTAGAGAAATATGTTTTAGATTTAGTACATAAATCATATACAAATGATTATATCAAAGCCCAAAAAAGGACATCTTTTAATTGCCGAACCATCAATTATTGGCGACTTATCATTTAATAGGTCTGTCATTCTATTGGCCGATTATAATGATGAAGGTTCTATAGGCTTTATTTTAAACAAACCGCTAGAGTATACTCTAAATGATTTAATACCAGAAACCCAAGCTACTTTCAAAGTACATAATGGTGGCCCTGTAGAACAGGATAATTTGTATTTTATTCATCAAGTTCCAGAGTTAATTCCAGATAGTATCGAGATTTCTCATGGCGTGTTTTGGGGAGGAAACTTTGACGTTGTCTTACAACTTCTTAATAACAATAAATTGACAACTTCTGATATTAGATTTTTCTTAGGCTATTCAGGATGGGATGCCAAACAATTAGATAATGAATTAGAGTCTAATGCTTGGATTATATCTGAAAATGTATACAAAAATGAACTTATAGATAAATGCTGTGATTCGTTTTGGAAAGAAAAAATGCTAGAACTTGGTGGTGATTATTCCCTATGGTCTAACGCACCAGAAAATCCAAGTTATAACTAAGACAATCTTAGTTTAGTATTCAACCTTTTTAAGATATCTTCGGAAACTTTAGTTTTGAATTCTTTTTTGCGATACTTTAATATGGGTTGAATTCCAACAATAACATTAGTAATAAACAATTCATCTGCTTTTTGAAGTTCAAAAGGAGAAATGGATGCTTCCTCTAAAACATAATCTCCAGAATTTAAAATTACATCAACAATTTGTTTCCGCATAACACCATTTAAACAGCCGTCTTCTATAGGTGGCGTTTTAATATGCTCACCAGATACCAAAAATAAATTTCCTTGTAATGCTTCTACAACATTCTTATTTGTATTTAGTAATAAGCAATTATCAAAATCGTTTTCTTCAGCATAAATACTCCCTAATACATTAATCGCTTTATTATTGGTTTTTAGTGTAGACAATAATCCTGGAGCAACAAAATAGTCTTTATATAAATCTACGGTATAGGTCTTTAGTGTTAAAGTCGTATAGAAATCGGTATTCAAAAGTTCAACATTTATAGAGTAACTTATTAATTTTTCCTTCGGAAGGTACTTACCACCATTTCCTCTATCAATATTTAACCGTACCCTTGCCGATGATTTTGCAAGTCCATTAACATTTATAGTTTTTAAAATTTCAGCTTCTAAAAACTCCATTGTAAAGTTCATTGGGATTTCCATACGCATAATACGCATAGATGCCATTAACCTAAAGTAGTGATCCTCCCAAAACAATATTTTGCCGTGTACCACTTTTAAAGTTTCAAAAAGTGCATCACCATATTTATAACCTCTATTTTCATTAGTTATAAACTTAGAATCTTCTACTAATTGCCCATTAAAATTTATCATAAAAAAAGCCTCGATTAAAAATCGAGACAAATATAAAACTTATATGATTGAGAAGTTCTAGGCTGAACCTAAAACTTGTTTCAAATCTGAAATTTGATTATCCCAAAGCATTTTAACTTCTTCTATTTCATCTTCTTCAGCAAAATCAGTAACGATTATTGAGACATCTTTTGTGATTTCATCAACTTGAATTCTGATTTCAAAAAAATATGACGCACCATCATCCTCATCATTTAGCCATCTAAACTTTACGCGTTCACCGCTTTTTTTGCTCAATAGTTTTGCTTTTTCTTCACTACCATCCCAAATAAAAGCAAACATTTCGCCTCGAGAATTAACATTATCTGCAAACCATTCTGATAAGCCTGAAGGTGTTGATATATATTGATACAAAAGTTGAGGCGACGCATGTATTACAAACTCCATCTCAATTTTCACTTTGTCTTCCATAGGTATATTATTATAGTGCTCAATATATACATTAATTGTTGAGTTTAAAACTAAAACTTAAAAAAAATAATTTGCTCATTTAATGTTTGTTCAGATAAATTTTGTTTTTATATTTGCACCCTCATAAATGGCGAGGTAGCTCAGTTGGTTAGAGCGTTGGATTCATAACCCAGAGGTCACGAGTTCAAATCTCGTTCTCGCTACATTATATTAAAAGTCTTGTACTTAAAGTACAGGGCTTTTTTTGTGGTTACTATTTACAATCAAATAATCTCGTTGAAAATCAACAAAACATCATCAAAATCCTTAACGCTATTACAACACTGATTTTCAGTCAATTAATTCTTACACTCCATTTTACAAATGTTAAAATAGTGCATTTCAACGGTTTTTTATGCATTTTATGGAGTAAATCGTAAATAAAATGATATATTAGCAGCCTAATTATTTGACATAAATTCATTAAACCCCAAACTAATGAGAAAAATTACCTGCTTATTTGTGCTACTATTAATAGTAGTACAAAACTCCTTTTCGCAAGAAATTTACAAAAGAGTCACAATCAATAAAATTGACGATTCTGTATCTGAAATTCTAGACCATAGCGGTATAGATATGACTTGTGGTGCACTATTTATTGATGATAAATTGCAAATTGAATTAAGTGAAACTGAACTTCAAAAACTAACTAACCAAGGTATAAGTTATACGGTTTTAATTGATGATCTTGAGCAATTCTATAGTGATCGTGCTACCAGAGATCTTCCTAGAGCTAGATTAGAACTTGAAAGAGAAAAGCAAATGTCTTTACAAAATGCTAGGTATAGTGTTAGTGAGGTTTTAAATAATGTAGGCCAATATGATGAATGTGATGAAATAGATTGGGCTACTCCAGTAAACTGGAATTTAAATCCAAATAGTGCTCCAAATTCTTTTGGTGGCTGTTTAACCTATGCTCAAGTACTTCAAGAGTTAGACGATATGCGTACGTTATATCCAACTCTTATTTCAGCTAGAACTGATGCATCTCCTAGTAATCAAACGACATTTGAAGGACGAACCATTTATTATGTTAGAATTTCTGACAACCCAGATACTGATGAAGCTGGTGAACCAGAAACCTTATACCAATCTTTGATTCACTCAAGAGAATCGGCTACCGTTATGAATCAATTGTATTTCATGTGGTACCTTTTGGAAAACTATAATTCTGACCCAGCAATTAGAAACTTGGTAAACAACCAAGCCTTATATTTTATACCTGTATTTAATCCTGATGGCTTTGTATACAATCAAACTGTAGCACCAAATGGTGGTGGATTACAACGTAAAAACATGAACACATCTGCTCCAGGCACTTGTGGTGGAACTTATAATGAAGGTATTGATCTTAATAGGAACTCAGCCTATTATTGGGGAAATGGTGGTTCTTCTACAGATTCTTGTAATACCACATATATGGGAACTGGACCGTTTTCAGAAAATGAAACACAAATTATGCGTGATTTCTTTTTATTGCATGATTTTGAATTAGCATTGAACCATCACTCATATAAAAATGCGATGCTTCATGCGTATGCAGGAACAAACATTACAAACCCAAGACCAGACGAATATTCAAAATATAACCATGACATGACCTATTATAATAGGTATGCTCATGGCCCAAGTACATCAATTAGCTCGCTTAATAGTGGTAATATGAATGACTGGATGCTAGGCGGACCTGCAGGAACAAGTGCCAATGGAACACCTACTGGTACAGGGTCTGGAAAAAACACCATGGCTTGGACTCCAGAAAACGGAACACTTTCAGAAGCTGGACCTACAGGAAGTGGATTCTGGCCTGCGCCCTCAAATTTTTTACCTATCGCGAAACGTGCCATGCGTATGAACTTTTTAGCGGCTTACTTTAGTGGTAAATACGGAAAAGTTCATGACTTAAATCAAAGTGATATTACAGCCACTTCTGGAAATTTAGAATTCAGTATAGAAAACTTAGGGCAAAAAGCAGCAGATTTTACTGTAACAGTAACTGCGGTATCTAACATAACAATTCCTGGAGCAACAAATTCAGTAACCGAAAGTTTTACTGCTGCTGAAGTTTTAGATCAAAGATTTATTAGTATTCCTTACACATTAAGTGGTCTGCAACCAGATGATGAGATTGAATTTAAAGTCGTGTTTACTAATGATTATGCTTCAGACAATGTGTTGTATGAAGCAAACATAAAAAAGACCTACGCACCAACCAATGTTATTTTTGATGATGCAACAGACAATTTATCAAACTGGTCTGCCGTAGGAACTGGTGGCTCATGGGCTACAACGACAGATGAATACCCAAATTCTGCTGGTAATTCAGCAATTATATCTAACGCTACAGCCATTTATGGAAATAGTGATAGTTACGGAATAGAATTAAATAACCCTGTAAGTTTAAGTGGTGTTTCAACCGCATTAATTCAATTTTATGCAAAATGGGATTTAGAGCGTAGTTTTGATTATGTGCAACTTGAAGCTTCTTTAAACGGAAGTACAGGCTGGACTCCTCTTTGTGGAAAACTCACAAAGCCAGGCGCACCAGATGATAATAATACATATTCTGGAAAAAACAATACGAGTAATGATTTTCAACCTGATGGTGAACCATTATATGATGGTGATACTCAAGACAGGTGGTATATGGAAGAAATTGTAATTGATGCTTCGAATAATTCAACATTTAACCAACAAAGCTCTGTTTATTTGAGGTTCTATTTTCACTCAGACTCATCAAACAGAGAAGATTCTTATGCGAATGTAGATTTTGAAGGGTTTACATTTGATGATTTTAAAATTACCGAAATTAAAATCCCATGTGTAACTAGCGTACCAACCACTGTTGCCGTAAGCGCAATTACAACATCAACTGCCAATGTGACTTGGGATGTTATTCCATCAGCGACATATGATTTAAGGTATAGAGAAACGGGAACAACACCATGGACAGAAGTCTTAGACTTAACAATGAACAATTATACTATAACCGGATTAGATAATATAACAGAATATGAAGTTCAAGTTAGAACAAAATGTACTGTTTCTACATCTGCTTATTCTACTTCTGAAATATTTACAACGCTTGATTCTTGCTTAGATGGTACAATTTCAACATTCCCTTATACACAAGGTTTTGAAAACAGTGCATCATATATAAATGAATGGAGACAAGGTGTAAACAACACTGATGACGATATCGACTGGACACGATTAAGTGGCTCAACAGGTTCCTCTAATACTGGACCATCATCTGGTTCTAGTTCCACTTTTTACGTATATACTGAAGCATCTTCTAATATATCTCCTGCTGGAAGTCCGCAAAAAATTGCAATTATGACAAGTGATTGTATTGATTTCACAAACTGGGAAAATGCAAAAATTAGTTTCGATTACCATATGTATGGTACAGATTTAGGAAGTTCTACCGAAAACCCTATTGAAACAGGCTATGTCGCTCTTGAAGTTAGTGATGATGATGGTTTAACTTATAATATTGAAACCATAATTAATGATGATAGTCAAAATACATGGAAATCTGCTACTGACATAGATCTTTCAGCGTATGATGGTAAAGTCGTCTTAATCCGATTTAGAGGTGTAACTGGTTCTTCTTGGAGTAGTGATATGGCACTTGATAATATTAATATTGAAGCAGATCCTGCAACTGGGTCTAATCCTCCAAATGCTATTTGTCAAAACATTACAGTTCAGTTAGATGCTGGAGGTAATGCAACTATTGTTCCGGCCGATGTTGACAACGGTTCTAATGACGATGTTGCAATCACCAACTATAGTATTGATATTAATTCTTTTGATTGTAATGATATAGGAACTCCTGTAGATGTTACTTTAACTGTAACTGATGGCGATAGTCA
>CANLEE010000016.1 GCA_947489585.1 uncultured Psychroserpens sp. | reverse complement strand
GCCAAACGTATTCAACGTCAGGCTGAAGAGGAAGAACCAGCAGCGAAACGCATTCAACGTCAGGCTGAAGAAGAAGAACCTGCAGCTAAGCGTATTCAACGTCAGGCTGAAGAGGAAGAACCAGCAGCGAAACGCATTCAACGTCAGGCTGAGGAAGAAGAACCAGCAGCCAAACGTATTCAACGTCAAGCTGAAGAGGAAGAACCAGCAGCGAAACACATTCAGCGAAAAGAAGAAGGAAATTCTAGTAGCCAGACAGTTTCAACGATGGAAGTACAGAAAAAATCTAATTCTTCAAATAAAAAGGAGAAGAAAACTGATGCCGCTTCTCAAATGGAATCTGTTGAAGCAATGATTCAAGAAACCAAAGGACAAGGCATGCCTTTACCTGAAGACATTAGAACAGAATTAGAATCTAAGATGCAAGCAGATTTTAGTAATGTGAGAGTTCATACAGATGCTAAAGCTATAGAATTGTCTGCGATGCTCAATGCGCAGGCTTTTACTCATGGCTATGATATTTATTTTAATATTGGAAAATATGATCCATATTCTAGAACAGGAAAGCATCTCTTGGTACATGAATTAACACATGTTGTCCAACAAAAAGGATAATCATTATGATACTAACTAAAACGTACAATGCATTAGAAACTGGCTTAATAGGCTTAAAGCATTTATTTCTTAATCGATTAAAATCATTTGAGACTAATACTTTTTTTGAACAGGACTATTCCAATAATACAGAATGGAAAATAGCATTACTTCCACATTTGCCAGTTAAAGATTTAAATGACGAGGAACTTGTAATTATAACACTTGGATTAGTTGCCCATATTCGTCCGCATTATTTTGATCGGTTAATTCAAAGTGTTTATCCAAATGGTGGTGGTTTTCCACATTTGGGTGGTATTAGAGGTAAAGGTCATCGCGGTTTTTTACCATCTGCAGAAACGGCTTTATTTTTATTAGCTGGAGAAGATTTAAAGGAACGTTTTAGAATACAAAATTATTTCTCTTCAGAGCATTGGTTTGCTAAAAAGCAGATTTTAAAATTAGGAGATCCTGAAAAAAATGAACCTTTGATGAGTGGTCAGTTGTTGTTGGATCATGAGTTGATTGAAAAAATAACGTTGGGAGCAATCACACGACCACAATTTAGCACAAGCTTTCCTGCCTCGCGAATTACAACATCTCAAACTTGGGATGATCTCATTTTGCCTAATTCTACGTCGTTACAAATTAATGATATTTTAACGTGGTTAAAGTATAAAGAAGCGTTATTTGAAGAGCTTGAGATGAGTAGAAAATTAAAACCAGGGTATCGTGCTTTATTTTATGGTCCACCAGGAACTGGAAAAACATTGACGGCTAATTTATTAGGGAAATATACAAATCGAGATATTTATAGAGTTGATCTATCTTCAGTTGTTTCCAAGTATATTGGAGAAACCGAAAAGAATTTGGCAAGTTTGTTTAATAGAGCCGAAAATAAAGATTGGATTCTCTTTTTTGATGAAGCCGATGCGCTTTTTGGAAGACGAACCCAAGTTCAAAATTCACATGATCGTTATGCCAATCAGGAAGTTGCTTATTTGTTGCAAAGAATTGAGACGTATAAAGGTTTAATTATTCTAGCTTCAAACTTTAAGAGCAATATAGATGAAGCTTTTGTTAGACGTTTTCAGTCAATAATTCACTTTCCCATGCCGAGAATGCAGGAGCGTTTAAAGTTGTGGCAAAATGCATTTCCGTCTCAATTGAAATTTAAAAGTGATGTTGACTTAAAACAAATTGCTCAAAAATATGAATTGACTGGTGCAGATATCATGAATGTTGTACAGTTTGTTTGCCTTAATACATTGTCTAAAGATCGTTTGGAAGTATCCTATTTAGATATTGTTGAAAGTATAAAACGTGAGTTTATTAAATCTGGTAAGTTAAGTTAATATTAAAGTCAAATTGACATTGGTTTATAATTACTTTTATATATTTATAGAAAATAATCTATAAATGCTCAAAAAAGTTTTCGGTAGCGCTGTCTTTGGAGTAGAAGCTACAACTATAACCGTTGAAGTAAATGTCGATTCAGGAATAGGTTACCATTTGGTCGGACTACCTGATAATGCTATCAAGGAAAGTAACTTTAGAATAGCAGCAGCACTTCAGAATAATGGCTATAAAATCCCAGGAAAGAAGATTATCATTAACATGTCACCAGCCGATTTGCGCAAAGAAGGCTCTGCTTACGACCTAACTTTAGCTATAGGGATTCTTGTGGCTACGAATCAAATTAAAGCAGTAAATATTGAAGGGTATCTCATTATGGGCGAATTATCTCTTGACGGAAATTTGCAGCCAATAAAAGGTGCACTTCCAATTGCTGTAAAAGCTAGAGAAGAAGGGTTTAAAGGGTTTATCCTTCCAAAACAGAATGCTAAAGAAGCTGCAATTGTTGACGGATTAGAAGTCTATGGTGTAGACAACATCAAACAAGTTATTAATTACTTTGATAAAGATGTACCTTTAGAGCAAACTATGATCAATACACGCGAAGAGTTTAATAAAAGTCTCAATTTTCCTGAGTTTGATTTTTCTGATGTAAAAGGGCAGGAAAGTATTAAGCGTTGTATGGAAATTGCGGCTGCTGGTGGACATAATATTATTTTAATTGGTCCTCCAGGTGCGGGAAAAACAATGTTGGCAAAACGCTTGCCTAGTATTTTGCCGCCAATGACTTTGCATGAAGCTTTAGAAACAACAAAGATTCATTCTGTTGTTGGACGTGTTAAGGCACATGCAGGATTGATGGCACAACGGCCTTTTCGGAGTCCACACCATACCATTTCTAATGTCGCTTTAGTAGGAGGAGGGAGTTATCCGCAACCAGGAGAAATCTCACTATCACATAATGGTGTTCTATTTTTGGATGAATTGCCAGAATTTAAACGTGAAGTTTTAGAAGTGATGCGACAACCATTAGAAGATCGAGAAGTGACCATTTCGAGAGCAAAATTTACAGTGACTTATCCATCGTCATTTATGTTGGTAGCAAGTATGAATCCGAGTCCAGGCGGTTATTTTAATGACCCCAATGCACCAGTGACATCCTCTCCTGCGGAAATGCAACGGTACTTAAGTAAAATCTCTGGTCCATTATTAGATCGTATAGATATTCATATTGAAGTCACACCAGTGCCTTTTGACAAATTATCAGATGAGCGCAAAGGTGAATCTTCCATAGCTATAAGAAAACGTGTTACTAAGGCCAGAGAAAGACAGACCAAGCGTTTTGAAGCTTCGGAAAGTGTACACTATAATGCACAAATGAATACTAAACAAATTCGTAAGCATTGTAAATTAGATGATACGTCTATGCGGCTTTTAAAAGCCGCAATGGAGCAATTAAACTTATCTGCAAGAGCATACGACAGAATTCTAAAAGTCTCAAGAACAATTGCAGATCTGGAAGCCTCTGAATCTATTAAAGGTGCTCACATTTCCGAAGCTATTCAATATCGCAGTATGGATCGTGAAGGTTGGTTGGGGTGAAAATCTCATTCAGTTTAGCTCGTGTATGAGTATACACAAAAGCGTCATTAATTATACAGGTAGTTTAGGCATTGCCTCATTCTATTTTTCCATCATGAAAGCCAGCTCTTTTCCATTTTCCATTTTCATTTACCCAAATATTTGTAATTCTGTATTCACTATTTTTAATGTCTTCTTTTTCTTTATTTGAAACAAATATTTTTCCAGTCACAATAGCAATTTTATTATAAAATTCAATTTCTATCTCATTCATTTTATATTCGATAACCTCAAGATTTCCTGATTTGATTTTCTTTTCTCTTTTCTTTAAATAATTTAACCAATCTTTTTTTCGTATTGCTTTAGAATTTCCATTTGTATGTATATAGTTCTCAGTTACCATAGATTCTATAATACTAACATTTCCTTCTTGAAATGCATTGTTGAATTTTTCAATTGTTTCTAGTAAGCTATCTTCAGTAATTTTTGAATCTTTATGTGTTGTGCTTTTATCTTTACAATTGAGAAAATTAAAAAGGATAATAATTGTAAATAGTATTTTGAATAGTCTCATAGCTTTAAATTCGGTATTTTGATTTTATGTGTTCAAGTAAGCTAAACAAGTGATTAATTATGCACGTTGTTAGTAGCGGTTTTATTATTAATCATTTCCATTTCAAAGAGGTCCAGTCCTTTTCCCCAGTAATCTTTTTCAGTTCGGATTGTTTTAAAACCAAATTTCTCAAAAAACTTGAAAGCTAGTTGAGAAGTTGTAACTATGGTTTTTTCTACTTTCTCATTCTCTTGCAATAGTTTCAAACAATACACTACTGATTGCTTTCCCAATCCTTTTCCAGAATAATTGGGATCAAAGAAAATCCATGTTATCTGACCAGTTTTGTCTTTTTTATTCACATAATACCCAGTTCCTCCAACAATTATATCATTCAATTCAACAGTCAAATATGTATTGTGATTTTTTTCAAGATATTCTTTAAAGTCAATAATTTCGTTTACATCAAAATATTTAGGCGTATTTAACTTAAATATTTCAATGAGTTTATGTCTATCTGATCTTCTATAAGGTCTAATCATTTAGGAGATGTTTTACTTACTGCTAACTTTTTGTGAATGTTTAGTGAGACGTTTGGTAGCATTGACATATACGCATTGTTAGTAGTAGTTTTCATCGTCGTATAAATTCACGGATTTCTCTATCAGCAGCTAATCCAAAGTCTATACTTAAATTATTATTAGATAATGTTATTATTCCAGTACTAGTAAGTCCTTGTACTTGGTTGATGTCATTTATAATTAGGCTATCCTCATTTAACACGATTTCATATGTGCCACTATTAATACCACCACTAAAAGGAATATTATATTCAACAGTTAAACTGTTGTTTCCTAAATCAAAAGTCCAAATAACGTCTCCTGTATTGAACTCTGTAGTAACACTCTCTGGAGTGTTACCGCCTCTTACGCTTGTTAAATTAAAAGTTCCGTTTAGAGTTTCTAGTGAATCATTATCATCACTACTGCAATTTGTAAAAAAAGTAATGCTAGTAATTATTATTAAGATTAATACTCTAATTTTCATGGATTTTGTTTTTAAGTTAGTTCTTATATTTATTAGATGCAAAACTTAAGAAAGGTTGCGTTAAATTTCTACCAACAGGTTCTTATATGGTTTATCCTCGGTGATTATTTTCAGAGCATACACACAGAACATACCTTGTTGACTGTATGTTGCTACTCTTCAAGTAATTGATTTAATGCAAATTCTGTTAAAATTTCATGATTGCCTTCGAATATTATTAAACTTAAATTACCAAACTCCTTTTTTAAATAAATTTTTCTTCCAGCGATTTTTCCAAATTCTCCTAATGGTTCTCGTTTTTCAAGTAAATTCAATTTCTCAGAAAGCGATACTGTATTTAGTGTATCAATCACTGACATATCTGATAATAATTTATTATAAAAATTGATTGAATGACTTATTGGAACACTTCCTTGTATTCCATCGTAAATTCCTGCATATATAAACAGTTGTGAATTTTTTAATTTGTCTGTCGGTGTATCCCAATAAATTGGTGATCTTTGTTTGGCCTTTTGAATGTTTAAACTTTCTTCTGAAGAGGTACAATCCAAAATATTTTCGGCATACTTGCTATTTCTGATTTTACTTTCATTATACCAAGCTATTAAATCTGACATTGATGCCCAAGCTGAAAACTTATTAATATTATGTTTTGATTTCATAAATGTGGCCAATGTTGCATATCCGCCTCCACTTGCACCAATAACATATATTTTTTTAGTGTCAACATTGGAATTCTTCAAAGCGAAAGTTATTGCATCATCAATGTCGCTTAATGCCAATTCACTACAACAAGCATTTTTTGTCCAATTTGCTCCACGGAAATCTGGATGTATGTAATTCAAATCTTTCTCTTTGCAGATATTTGCTAATTGATCATTTTGAGTATAATAACCACTCCAAGTATGCAAACTGATAATTAAAGGTTGTGGATTTTTGGATTTTGATTTGTAAAAATATGCTTTCTGAATATTCTCATCAATCTTGGATTTAATTTCAACTACTTGAAATTCTTTATCCCAATTTACATTTCTTATATCATCTATTTTCGCATAGGTTTCAACAAATTGATTTCTAATAAAATTCGAAGTCGTCTTATTTTGATTAAGTAGTATGCCTATCACTGTCCCGATTAATAAAACCAAGATAAAAACAGATAATCTTAAGAGTTTTTTTTTCATTGCTGTCGCTTCGTTTATTTTACAATTACAGCCAAGGTGTTCGTATATGGTTTACTTTAGGAGATTATTTTCCTTAATTCGTTTTGTTAATATCAATTTTTAAAAATGCCGAACAAAAATCGTCTAGCTTTACTAGTTGTTGCGTTGGCAAGAACTAAGTTAGTAAAAGAAAACGAACCAGTAGGGAAATCTGTAGAATTTGCTGAGCAAGTTCGCTACACTCGTGTCCGGGTAGACTCAAAACAAGCCATTAGCGATACACGTTGTTGTGTGTCGTTTTTACTTTTTAATTTTTCCATAGTTATTTAACACTTTCAAAACCCATAATGTTTGTATACCAGCCCACTCTAATTTTGTTCCTTCACTAATACCATACCAAGTATCCCATCGTCCATCGTCTTTTTGTCTGTTGATTAATTCCTCTATGTCAGATTCAATAGTCTCTTTAGTGAATAGCGAATATAAAATACTTTCGGAAGATGTTGCATAATTTAAACTATGCGGTTTTCCGTAAAGTCCCCAACCTTCATCAGATTTATCTTCGCAAATTATTCCGTTATTTGATATCCAGTTTTTTAAGTCATTGATTGTTTTTTTAGCTTTATCTTGACTTTTAGTATGCTTTAAAAAAGTTAACCATCTTGGTACACATAAATAGCAAAAAGCATGTTTATCCTTTATTCTCTCAAATTCACTCCAAACAAACTGTTCCGCTTTTTTCATCCAAGGAATATCAATCTCATATTTTTCCAAAATTCCAAGTAGTGGAGCAGTAGTGCTTAACGCACTCCATTCTTTAACTGTTTTAAAATGTTCTTCACAGGGATAGGTACTTTTGGGTCTAAACATCCACGGAATTCCACCTTTATTTGTTGTTATGCTTTCAAAGTATGGCATAAAGTCATTTAGAATTATTTCTTTGTTCAGATAACCAACTTCATCGAGCGTTTCAAGTGCCATAATACTGAAAAGAGGCTGACTTTCTGGTGATGCTGTATCTGGTTCCATTCCGTGTCCAAATCCACCATCAGGATTTCGGTAAGCATATACTGCGTGAAAAACACCCTTCATATCTCCATTTGCAAAATGAAATTCAAATAAACGTCTTTCAATCATTCTTGCGTTGGTTAATATAAAGTCTCTTGCTTTGAGGTATTTATTTTTCGGTAAAATCATTTTGTTTTCAAAGGTGGTTTAAATTATATACGGTGTTGTAAGCGTTTTTTTATTCAAATAGCTCTAAAGATCATTAAAATTCCACCTAAAATTAATATTAAAATTCCAATATATTGGCTTGGTTGAGTAGATAACAGTCCATAGGAATTATCTTTCTTATACTTTTTGGTTTCAGTGATTTGATAGTTTAACCAAATGATTCCGAGTACAATAAGACAAATTCCAATTATTACATTTATCCAATCCATTTAATTTTCAATATTTGCTTCCGAGCAATGTACTATATACGTTGCTAGCTACTGTGACAATTATAATATTTAGTTCCAAGTGATTTTTCTTTCTCTTAAATTATATTTATCTCCACTTTTAAGAAAATAGAATAATTGATTTTTACTAGGTAATTCCTTATAATGAGAACCTTCGGCAGACCAAAAAAATTGGTCATAGACAATAACATAACTTTCTCCTATAACTTCGAGAATATCTCCTTTTACAATAATAGCTGTGCTTTCATCAATTCCGATACCTAAAAGTTCAGGTTTGTTCTTTAGAATTGTAAACATACCAAATTGTCTATTTCTTGTTAATTCAATATTTTGTATTTACGTTTTATATCCAGACCGATGTGTTCAGGATTTGATAAAGGTTGATTAGTCCAGAAAGTACAACAATTATTATTAGCGATGAATTAAAACAATGAACTTCGAATAACCCTTTATACTGTGTTATCATCGGACTTACCTGAGATCTTGTTTCTTCATCTTTTAAAGGTGCGATTTTGTAAGTCAAATAGAGTCTTAAAATATTGTAAAGAAGTGAAGATAGAATTAGCAAAAAAGCTAGCCCTTTTTCGTGAAGACCTAAAAGTACGAACCATAGTTTTTTACGTTTGAAATTATTGTCGATGTAATCTTGATTGATCTTCTCAAACTCTCGAGTTTTTTCTTCCCAATTACTTATTAATTCAATATTTTTCGTCAGACTCACTGAATCTTTGCTATAACCTTTCTTTAATTCTTTGACGCGACTTTTTAATTTATCGATTACTTCTCTGTTATTAAGCAATTCATTTACCTTTTTGAAGTTTTTTTCTTCAATTTGTAGTTCATTATGGCTAGCTTTTAAAAAGTTTAAATTATTGATAATTGTATCTTGACCATCGTTGGGGTATTCTTTGACAAGTTTGGTCTCCATATCAATTCCAGCTTCTATCCATGAAGAAACTGCACTGTTGTAGTAGTTAATACTAATTTCATTTTTACTGATTTCATATAAGTTTTTTCCTAGGTATGGTACAATGAAAAGTAAAATAAGAAACAGGTTAATCATAAATTTTGAACCACTATAATATCGCCTCAATAGTGTCCATTTGTCAGGAAAAAAATGCAGTAATGTTCCCCATTTTTCATTTAGAAGACCTCGCATTTGTACGTACCTGAATTTAGTGTCTTTCATTGTGTTTAAATCCAAATCAATACCATAATTACAATTGAGTAGTGAATCACTAAAATCAACTCCTGTCAATTTACTTTTTTCGAATAATGACAAGGTGATTTCTGCTCCTTTCATCTTACAACTGTTTAGATCAGATTCGCAAAAACTAACCCATGTGATATTGCAATTATCGAAATAACTTGGACTAAATTGGATTGCTTCTAAGATGCAGTTAGAAAATGAAGAGCCATCATAGTGTACAAGCCTACTTATTACATTTTCAAATTTCACATATTCAAAATCAGAGCCTCTAAACTCAAAATTATGAATCTCGACATTCTTGAATATTACAGTATTAAATTCTGCTTTTGAGAGCGAACCATCTATCAATAAACCTCTTCCGTCCATTCCAAGCCCACCTACGGTTTTAGAACTAATAATTACCTCTTCAAATATAGCTCGTTGTCCAGATTTGTCATCATTCAACCATTTTTGATGTTCTCTGAGTATTTTGGAAAACTCTCCGTGCTCCATTTCGTTGCATTCATCATAACTAATATAAATACTGTCAAGGGTTTGTTGATGAGGAAAACGTTTAATAAAATGATATGATCTCACGAAGAAGAAAATCACAAGTAAAAACATACAAAATGCAAAAGTGATTTTGAATTCAACGTTTCCACCTAATGCATTAATCGTAAAATAAATTATTAGAGTAAATATTAGTGAAGGGAAAATAGCAATAAAACTTCCTGCAAATAACTTGCTCAGAAACCTCATGATAGGGCTTTTTATTTCGGTATGAGTCTTAATTAAGTATTCTTGAAGTTTCATACTAATAATTTGAGTGGTTAATGTTTACTAACGTGTTCGTATATGGTTTACCTTAGGTGAATATTATCCCTAGTTCGTTTATGTTAACGTCATTTTTTAAAAATGCCGAACAAAAATCTTCTAGCTTTAATAGTTGTTGCGGTCAAATACGCGATTATTTTTTCGCAATTACAATATAATAAAAAGTAGGGAAGGATCATCGCCTTAGCCAGCAGAAGTAATTAATTATACACGTTGTTGGCTATAATTATTTCATTAGTGATTCTAGGATGCCCTTCCAAATTTTTTCATCTTCATCAAGAAAATGACCTTTTCCTTTTAAAAAGTGGGTTTGATAATTGGGAATATCAATAATATAATCTTTTAGTCCATTAATTGGAGATAAAGTGTCTTCTTCACCATGCCATACTTCTACTTTTGACCTTATTTTTTTAATATCTATTTTCCATTTTCTGGAGAATAGCCTTAACTCATTTACAGCTTCATATGCGGTTTTGTTATATGCTTCTTTCATATGATTAATCAATGAATAAACTACTTTATCATCTTGCAATAGGGCTTGATCTGACTTACAAAGATGATTAATGTTCTTTTTTAAAGAGGACATGTAAATATCAGGACTTTTCTCTATAAGTGATTTTTGTTGGTTATATGAAAATCTAAGCATCCATGGGAAATATTGAGCTAGGTAAAATCCAATGCGATTTGGAGAACACATATCTTTTGGAATTTTTCCATTTTTAAATTCAAATATGGAAGCGACAATTCCGGTTTTAAAAAGCGAAGAATTTTCAGAAGAAGCATATGAGAGCGCATATGCGCCACCGCCAGATATTCCAAAAATTGAAAACTTATCTATTTTCAACTCTTTAACAAGAAAATCTATATCATCATTAAAATCATGAATTGTTCTTTTAGGCTTTTTTGTAGATAAACCATAACCTGGACGATCCATTGTAATTAACCTTACACCTAATTGTTCAGAAATTGGATCGTTTTCATTAAACCAGATTCTTGATCCTGGAGTTCCATGTAATCCAATAATTGGAAAACCTGTTTTGGCTCCATATTCTTTAAACCCAATTCTTCGACCATCTTGTCTTACTAATATATCTTGTGCTTGCACTTTAATTTAAAACAATGTAGTTATACGAAATAATTATTGCCAACGTATTCGTGTATGGTTAACCTTCGGTGATTATTACCTCTAGTTCGTTTTTGTTAACGTCATTTTTTTTAAAATACCAAACAAAAACGAACTAGCTTTAATAGTTGTTGCGTTGGTAGGAACTAAGTTAGCAAAAGAAAATGAACCAGAGGGGAACCCGTAGGATTTTCCGAGTACATACAGACCCAGCGATTAACTATACATTTTGTTATAGACCTTTATTTCGTAACTCTTTAATTATGGTCTTTAATCTGTTTAGATATTTTTTTAATTGATTTTGTTTAATTTCAATTTTGTTATGAACGAGGTCATTTCTTAATATTCTGAGTTTATCAAGTTCAGAAAATGTGAGTTGATCAATCACTTGTCTTTCATTGAGCAATCTCAATCCTGAATATGTATTTATCGGTTTGGCATATTTTTTTCTTTCCTTGTAAGTATTGGCTCTAACTATGCTTTCAATTTCCATCCATTCAACCATGAATTCGCCAAAAGTTTTAGTTAGTAATCCAGATGATTTCCCTAAGTTTAATTTTGAACATATATCCATGATTTTATCCTTTTCTGGATATAGAGCATTTTTCGGAAGAGATGAATATTTCCTATCCCAGAAATTCTTCTTTGGAATTTTGAATTTTGCAATTAAGCGATTTGACAAATCAAGTTCTTTAGGATTTAGAATTTCATTCGTTACATCTGAAGTTCCAACAAGATAACCTTCTTGAAAATAAGGTCTGAATGCATCTGGAGGACAAATACTGAGTAACCTCACATTTATTAAATCTAATTCAGAATTAATTGAAATCCTATTGGTTAGGTATGGAAATCCAAAAACATAAATAAATGCTTCATTGTTTTCACTTTCTTGGAATGCGAATGAACAAGCCACTCGTAATGATTGTGTAATATCAATCAAAGGTGTAGGGCATACTTCGTAATGTTGCAAAATACTCCACCTTATTAGTGTTTTTCTTCTGACTTCTTGATATCCTTTTGTCTTAGATTTTAGAAATTCTTTTGAGAGTTCTTTTGATGCATTTTCTAATATGTCGAATCTATCATCAATTTCTTCTTGTGATAAGTTTTGCCCTCTGTAAATTGTTGGTAAAAATGTAGACTTTCCACTGTTATCTACATAGTCATTTGATTGCCCTCTATAAAACAGTAAATGCTCTTCGTTTTCATATGATAATTTTGCAATTGCTTCTACTAATTCACTAAATTTATGGATAGGATAAGCATCGCTACCAGCTATATCTTTAACATTTAGATGAGATTTAAATTCTTCAGGAATTTTTATTCTAGTAATTTTTTTCACTTATGATCTATAACGTGTTCGTGTATGGTTTATTAGTGTTAAGAGGTAAGTTAGCAAAAAGAACGAAGAGTGTAGAATTTCCAGAACCATTTTTTAGCACTATTAATTATACACGTTGTTAGTAACTGTATTTTTTCAAATTAGATTACAGATTATTTTATGATTTAGTAAATTTTTAAAAACACACCTTCAATTATTTTGATAAACTTAAGTAAACAGTTTAACCATAGTTTAACATAACTCAATTGTTCAAATTAATAACTTTGGTAGTATAGTATATATAATAATTATGTTATTCAAAGTTGTAATATTAATTCTAATTGGAGTTTTTAATGGTAGAATCTATGCTCAGCAACTTGAACCATGTCCTAGAAACAAACCAGTAATTGCTTACAACGAAGCAGATAATGCTATATATTTATTTGGTGGTTATTGTAGCGTTCATAAAAAGAAAGTAAATGACTTATGGAAGTATGAGAAAAATAAATGGATTCAAATTTATGCCGAAGTGTCTCCTTCACCTAGAAGTGGTCACGCTATGATATATGATAGTCAGAGGAATTCATTAATAGTCTTTGGTGGGAAAAATGAAAATAGTGAATTACTAAATGATACATGGCAGTTTAAAAATAACAATTGGTCATTGATAGCCGAAAATGCAGCTCCTTCTATAAGACAGTCTCATGCTTTAGCATATGACTCTAAAAGCGGTTCAGTTTACATGTTCGGAGGATCCAATTCTCTTAAAGAATCATTGAATGATACTTGGGTCTTAAAAAATCAAAAATGGAATAAATTAAATTCTAAATTTTCTCCACCACCTCGTCTTCAGCACGCTATGTGTTATGATTCCAAAAGTGAAAATGTTGTTCTTTTTGGTGGTTTTGATAGGAAAGAAGATGGTAAGAACATTTATTATGATACTTGGGAATTAGAGAATAATAATTGGGTGTTAAAATCGGAAAATCAAAATTTGGCAAGAGATCATCATGCAATGTCATATAGTCATAATTCAGAATCAGTTATTTTGTTTGGAGGCTATAATAATGGCTATTTGGGAGATACTTGGAGTTGGAATGGAGAGCAATGGATGCTTTTAACAGACGCAGGTCCATCAAAAAGAGCTGGAAAACCAGGATTGGTATATAATGTTGCAGAAAATGCTATAGTGCTATTTGGTGGCTGGGGAGAAACTAATAAACCACTTATGGATTTTTGGATTTTTAATTCGAAGGTTAATAAATGGAGTGAAGAAAATTAAACTAAAAAAATCGCAAGTTTATATAATTTAATTGTGATTCCAAAAGCGCAAATATGGTTGCCAACGTGTTCGTGTATGGTTTACCTTTGGTGATTATTATCCCTAGTTCGTTTTGTTAACGTCATTTTTTAAAAAATGCCAAACAAAAATCTTCTAGCTTTAATAGTTGTTGGGTAGGCTAGGGCTAAGTTAGTAAAATGAGCACTAACCAGAGGAAAACCTGTAGGATTTTGCTTCGCCAGTTCGCTACGCTCGTGTCCGAGTACGCAATGACCAAGCAATTGGCTATACGCGTTGTTGTGCTTTCGTTATTTTTTTAATTCTATTTCAATTTTAGACATAAGATTTACCACTTGTTCAATCATACCTTCGATTACAGGTAATGACCTTGCATATGAATCCATAGCATTCATTAATCCACTTCGAAACTTTTTTGAGTCCAACACTTTTTTAAAATCTTGCTTTAGCTCTATTAACATTTTTTCAATCTCATTGGTTTTCAATCGCTCACTTATTCGAAATTCTTGGTTTAAATCAGGTTCAAGGACTAAGTAGCTGTATGGATTTATAAGGTCAACAGAAGGCCATAAATTTGACACATACGGTTCTTTATTGGTCTTATCATCATTAATTAAAGCTTTGTAAGATCTGTCTAAACTCAATAGTCGATCTTTTATAGAATCACTTTTAATAATATTTAAATTTCCACTGCTAATCAATTCGAGGAATGTATTTTGATTTGAAGTTGTTTCTTGCCAACTCGAGATAGTCAGCATATTAGGCAATTGATATATAATTGAATCTAACTTGGTTTCTATAGAAAAATCAATAATAGCTTTTGCTGCTCTTATCTGACTTTCCCGTCTAGAATGAATACTTTCAAGATAAGTCTTGTCTTTATTCAAATCTACTAATAGGCGCTTCAAGAAAACGTTTTCCACTTTATCAGCTTTATTTTGTTCATTCCAATTATTTATAGAAAGAGCAATTAAAATTCCTATAACAACAAGTACAATTTCTCCAAAAGCATATTTCAGATACTTTCCAGTTTTTCCTTCTGAAAGTAATTTTTTCCTAATTTTTCTAAAGAATTTTATCATTGGTTTGTTGTTTTCCGAAAGTTAGTTAATTATTTAATTCCGATTGAGTGAGGAATAATGAAGCACAACGTGTTCGTGTATGGTTTACCTTCGATGATTATTGTCCCTAGTTCGTTTTTGTTAACGTCATTTTTTAAAAATGCCGAATAAAAATCTTCTAGCTTTAATATTTCTTGTGTAGGCTAGGGCTAAGTTAGTAAAAAGAGCACGAACCAGAGGAAAATCTGTAGGATTTTCCGAGTACACACAAACCAAGTAATTCGTTATACACGTTGTTGAATGTAGTTTTCTATTCTTGTTCAACTCCACCTACAAAATTCAAAACTTTACTAGCAGCAATTGCCCCTTCTTTTAATGATTTTTCTATATTTTTAGTTTTCAACCATTCAATACTAAAAGCTGCTTGAAAAGCGTCTCCACAACCTGTAGTGTCAACAATTTCATCAACTTCAATCGCTTTTTGGTAATATCTTTTATTTTCAAAAAGAGCTACACTACCTTTTGCACCTAAAGTTGGCACTATTAGTTTTCCTTTTTTGGAAGAAAGTTCTTGTAGTTCATCTAGTATTTCTTCTTTACCACTCAGAAAAACAATGTCGATATTATCTATATGTTCTTTGATGAAGTCAATTCCTAAATAGTCCAAAAAGTCAATGACTATTAATTGATTTTCATTTCGTCTCTTTAAAAGTTCTATCAAGTTTGGGTCACCAGCTGGCATTGCAACAATTTTGCTATCAGCTAATGAATTCCAATCACTTTCTGATAATCTAAATTTATCAAATGTGCCTCCATTCCAACTATCCTCTTTGAAGTATCTATCTCCTTTTTCATTAATGAAAATTTTATTTGATGCAGTTGGTTCGTTAAGTTGATATAAACTGGAACGATTTATATTTAATCTATCTAATTGGTTTTCTATTAGTTTTCCAAATTTGTCTTTCCCGATTGCACCAAGTACTGAGATGTTTTCATATCCTAAAAGTTTACATTGAGTAGCAAAGTTTAATGAATTTCCACCAACGTAAATTTTATCTAATTCTGGAAAGAAGTCTACGCAAAAAGATGATAATGCTGTTATTTTCATTTCTGTTTGTTCAAATTGACTCAACGTGTTTGTGTATGGTTTGTTGCAGGAAAGTACACGAGTCATTTTCCGCAGTTACAATATAGTAAAAAGCACACAAAGATCGTTCTCTTAACCAGCAGAAGCAATAAATAATACACGGTGTTGCGTGTAGTTTTTTATAAATCTATTCTAAATTCTCCAGTACAATTAGTTGTGTCTCCATTATTTGTTGTTGAAGAATTCCAATTACCATTTATTCTATTTTGAGAATCGACATAAACACCACTAAATACAATTGATTCGGAGGTTCCAGTTTGGGATGAACTGTAATTCAAAGTAAAATTATTATTTGTGAAACTATAACTAACCGATTGATATGGTTGTCCAAAATCTTCTGAACACAAATTGTTAGTTATAAAAATAGAACCATTTTCTTCGATAAAATAATATAGCTCTGTCCAACCGCATTCTCCAGATGTTGTATTAGTATTTTCAATATTTATACAACCCGATAATTCAATTTCATTTACATCTTCACACTCTTCAATTAAGTTACCATTTCTCTCAAAACAGAAATCAATTTCAGGATTATATTGGGCGATGTCAGCAATATTAAAAATAAGAACTGCTCCATTTTCCAAATTACCAACGAGCGAAAGTTTTTTTATCAAACCTTTAAACGCCTCAGACCCAATAGAATAATCTCCTCCGCAACTAGATGCTATTCCATAAAGTTGATTACTTTGATTCAAAATAATATTAATAAATTCTCTAGTCGCTTGGCTCGTCGTTAATGTTCCATTAGTTAGTTGATCAATAATAGTATTAGCATTATTAAAGAAAAAATTTCCTAATTCAATAGCGCATTCGGCATTTTTAATAATCTCGGCTGCTCCAGTTGACAGAATCCCAACAAAAGCGGCCGTAATATTTGCACCATTTTTCAATTTTGCATTGCCTTCCCAACGGTCAGCTTTTAAACTGTATTGTTGGTTATTTAAAGGAACAGTTATTGGAATAGGAAATTGAACATTTGTAGGTTGAAACAAATCAAAATTACCACTTAATAAGCTTGTCACAGTTGACCATGTCAATATTTCCTTATTAACACCATCAACTATATAATCTTCGCCTAAAGGTTGATTGTTTTCATCATAAAGTTGTAGGTTATATGCTAAACTACTTTTTTGATTAGTTAAGTTAACAGTTCCGTTCTCAGCGACCATTAGTAAAGGCGTTTTTTCTTCCTCAACTCTATTTAGAAAATTGCCTTGAAAATTATCAATTGCCTGTATAATACTCTGATTTGCTAATGGGTCTAATTCACCATTATTAATTCCTTGAATTATTTGATTATGATAGTTATCAAATTCTGGAAATTGAGATATTTCTAACATAGCTTCTTGTCTTGCTTGAATGGATAAATACATTGTCCAAGGATGTAACATAGCTAAACTTTGAGCTGTACTTCTAGAGTCTAAAACTATTTCATCTTCTGAAATGGGATTGACATATTTCATGAGAATTACCTTATCATTCGAGTTAGTAGCAAATACTAGTTCCATTTGATTGTCATCAAATAATGTAACAGTTCCAGTTCCATCAATTATGGGATTATTGTAGGTGAAAATTTATGAAACAGTTAAATCGTTTGGATCAATATTAGACCCAACAGGAAGAATAAGTGTTACATTTATTTCTTTTGTTCCCACTTATGGGATTTGAGAATCATCTTGATTAGAATCATCATTTGAACAAGCAAAAGCTAGAAAAAGAGAGCATAGTATAGTTAGTTTTTTCATTATTCTAAAATTTAAATTTTTAAACGTTTAGTAAAATAAGAATAGTTTAAAGTTCAAAAATAGCTGGTTTTATAGTAAAAAAAAATCCCCTCTACAGGGGATTTTTAAAAATCTCTAAGCAAATAATCTATTTAGTTATCCCATTCTTTTTGCAAAATGCAATTAACTCTTTTACGTTATGGCAATTGCTTTTGCGTAAAATATTTTTTCTATGAGAAGACACAGTTCCTTCACTAATAAAAAGTTTTTTCGCAATGCTAGGACTCGTTATTCCTTCTTTGATTAGTCTAATAATTTCAATTTCTCTTTTCGTAAAAAAATTAATAAATTCTTTATAGATATTTTGTTTGAATGCTTCTAAGTCTAATTCAGGGGTGACGACATCCCAATCTACATTTGTCGTTTTATCTGTGCTAGATATGTCTGTTAATAAAGATAAATTACTAAGCATTGTTCCGTTTTTGGCAAATTCGTAGATAGTAGATTGGCGTAAGAGCTTAATGTAAGAACCGTCTTTTTTTCTAAACCTATATGAGATATGGTGTGATGAGTTTTCTCTTGAAAAATTTGAATACTCTAAAGCGTGCTGTATCACACCTTTGGAAACTCTTAAAACTAAACCTTTATCATTAGGGTGCGCAATGTTTAAAATTGTTAGCAAATCAAATTCAGAAGGGGAGTACCCTAAAATTTTATCCACACGTCTCTGAAAAGGGACAGAAGAATCTTTCCAATTCACTAAATATAAACATTGATTGACGTTTAAAGGAAAATTTTCCAAAATAGAAAAGCTTTTATAACTTGGTTCAAGTTCTTTTAGTTTTAATGAGGATTCTAAAATTATATTTTCAATTTCTTTTCTATTGAATTCCATTTAATTGATTTATAAAAGAATAAAATTTTAAGCAATTACTCTTTTGAGTGAAATTAAGCACAACGTGTTCGTGTATGAGTAGTATCGGATTCGATGCAATTACTTTTCAGTATGAAATATACTTAAATTAATTGAAAAGCGGTTTGAGTTAATACCCAAACCGCTATTACTTATACACGTTTGTTGGGAACTGTATTTTTAAGGTAATAGCCAAAACCTTATTCCATTCCAATATTCTTTATAACGCTCTCGAAACGTTTTAAATTCAGATATTTTTGGAAACTTGTTTTTATCTGCAAATGAATTATATTCCTTTTCTGAATCATAGAATGTGATTTCATCTTTAGATAAATTCCAACTAAAGAAGGGTTTTGGTCTGTCTACTGGACTAACTTCTGTTTTTCCGACAAGATAATTGTTATGTTTAATAAAACTATTCACATTCATAGCTCCATATTCATAATTATCAGGTTCTATATATGCATTAATTCCGTTTGTTTCTCCAACTTCTTTAAAATTTCCAATCGGTATTCTTGCGCTATCTCCTAATCCATGATTTCCCCAATAAGTAAAAGAAAAAATGAAAAGCCCGATTGAGATCAATAGCCCGAATACAAACCAATATTTTTTCTTTTCCGTTTTTACTCTTTCTAAAAATTCAGTTGGCTTTAACTTTCTAACCATTAATAAAATTCCAATTAATACAACAGAATAAATCGATGCAAGAATTCCAATTTTAATTAATTGAAATATGAAATGAAAAAGTGCTTCCATTAATTTAGGTTTATATTATTGCCAACGTGTTCGTGTGCATGGTTTACCTTTGGTGATTATTATCCCTAGTTCGTTTTTGTTAACGTCATTTTTAAAAATGCCGAACAAAAATCTTCTAGCTTTAATAGTTGTTACGTTGGTTAGAACTAAATTAGTAAAAGAAAACGAACTAGAGGGAAATCCTGCGAATTTTGCTTCGCCAGTTCGCTACGCTCGTGTCCAAGTACACACAAAGCGAGCAATTGATTATATTCGTTGTTGTAGTGCGTTTTTATTCCACATATTCACTGTAGGTTATCCGTTTTATATTTCCAATTGTGTCGACTATTATTTCTCCGTATTTAAATTCAGTTAAATCAATGTCTATATTGATTGGCAAATTATAGCTTAAGTCAAATGAATAATCAGGTAAAAACCCGTCGTAAGTATAGTAATAAGAAATACTTTCTGCATTTTCTTGTAATTTTGGAAACCATTTAATTCGGGTGATTTCTTGATATTGTTCAAAGGTCAAATTATTAGCTTTTGTTCCATGAGTAAGTCCATTGGCAGGCTCGATTTTCTCAGCTAATTCTTTTCTTAAATCTCTTTTCAGAAATCGGTTTTCGTAAATCTTTTTTGAATAATTAAAATAGAGAAACGAAGAAATTATAATAGTTATCAAAGCCGAAATTTGAATTCTTTTTTTAATTGATGTTTTCCATTTTCTGAAAAACCCAATTGCGATTCGTATTCCAATTAGTGAAAGTAAAGTAAATCCAATTATTTTTAAAAATTCAATTGGTCGAACCAAACTGTTAAAAGTTAGTTCAACAAAATCAGTCCAATAAGCCAATAAACCTGTTAGAATTATTAGGTTTATTAAAACTAATATCAAATATTTAATTGATTTTCGAATCATTCCTCAAATGCACAACAACGTGTTCGTGTATGGTTAGTAGTGTTAGGAGGTAAGTTAACAAAAAAAGAACGAAGAGTACGGAAATTCTATCGAATTTCCCAAACCATTTTTAAAGACTATTAACTATACAGGTTCTTACCTGCTGACTCTATTCCTTAAGCTGTTTTAATCTGTCAATTGCGTTTTGGTTTTCAGGATTTAATTCCAACGACTTTTTGTAATTAAAAATAGCGTTTTTGAAATCTTTATTGTATAAATAAGCTTCAGCTAAACTATCATATAGATTTGCTGATTTCGGATATAGATGCAAAGCCAATAAAAATACATTAACGCCTTGCTCTATTTTTTTATAATTAAAAGACAATCGCAAACCGAGTGTGTTTAGTATACCTTCTTGAAGCTGAAGATTTGGATGTTTGGCAATTGTTCTTTTATATAGCGGAATTAAACCTTGATAATCCTGATTAAAAGCTAAGTCATTGAAGTCTTTATAGGTAAACTCTGTTTTAATAGACTTTTTCATTTTTTTAGAAATCAAAGCTTCGGAAAAGCCATTTTCATTAGGTTTATTTTCAATGAAATCACTTGCCTTTTTCTCATTTTTTAATGTAGCACTCAAAAATTGCAAGGTATGTTTACAAAGCAAATTATAAGAAGCCATTATTTTATAATCACTTTTATCTTGTCTTTTATCTCTATTGGCAAATAAAACACCGAAAGAACTAAAATAAGAATGAGTTAGGTCGTGAAATTTATAGCTGTAAACATTACTATATTTCAAAGAGTCATATAGTTGGAATTTATAATTCAATTCGGCAGGTATTTTATCGCTAGTCAAGACTTCTTTTGGAATTTCTTTTTGAGCAAAATGGATATAAGGAATATTAAACTTGTCTAACTTAAAAAAAGGTGATTTTTCCAAGACAGCGTAATTGTATCTTTCAGTTCCATCTAAACTCACAATTGCACTTACATTCTTATGTTTCATAACAGTTATAGCATTAGATAGTCCGCCAAAACTAAATCCCATAAGTGCAATTCTATCTAGGTCAATATTTTCGTATTTATGAATTTCTTTTAAAAGAAATTCTACATCTCTAGATTGTGTTTCCATATCTTTTGTAGTTCCTCCTTCCAGCCATCTGCTATTCGTCCCTCTTGAAGGACTAGATATAACAACAAAACCATTGCTAGCTAAATATTCAAATAATGCAAAATTCTCAATTGATGAAGCTTGGTAACTCGGTGCATAAACAACAACTGGAAATTTTCCATCTAAAAAAGTAGAATTTGAAAAAGCAACGACTTTTTCGGGGAGATGTGCCTTGTTTTCGGGCGTATTCCATAAGTAAGGAAACCAATCTAGTAAAAAATCGTTTGGTAAGTTTTTCCATTCTTCCTCTCCTTTTAAAATCTCTAAATAATTTAAAACACTTAACTGCTTGGAATTATTATTATCAATTGTTGCAGGGTACCAAATGCTAATAGGAATAGGTCTATTTATATATTGATTATTGAATTCATTATGTATGCGGTAGATTCTTGTGCTATCGATAGCTGTATAGTGTTTAAACCCTACTATATATTTTCCGCTATTTAAGTTTATTTCTTTTAATGATGTCTGTCCGTAAGATATTGTGGATAGAATGATACCTGTTATCAATATTATTAATCGCATTGTCTTTGAATTAGTGTTCATATTAAAGATGCAATAGTTTAATGATTGTTACAGGTTATTTTCAGCCTGTAGGTAACGTGTTCGTGTATGGTTTCGTTGCGTTTGCACTAAGATAGCAAATAGGAGTGAACCCATTGTTCAGAAGCGACAGAAATTTTGAATAGGAATTTCCGAACAATGAACTATAAACGTTGTTGTGAGTAGGTTATTTTATTCAGGGAATTCTAAAGCTAAACCAAAGCAATGATACTCTCCAGAATTTTCAATTATTCCAAAACATAAATATTTTTTAATTATACCCTCGAATAAATCATCATAATGTGATATTTTAACAATAATACCATCTTCAATTTTAGACATTACCGAATCAAAATCTGTAAAAATGGTGCCACTTTCAGCGTCATCATATTCACTTTTAATTTCTGTTATTAATTCTTCAGAATCAGTAAAACTAAATTGATGAGGATTGTCGATAATTTCATATTCAACAATTCCTATTTTCACATTGATACCATTTGTTAGACCAACATTAACGTTATTAATCCGTTCAATTTTTTTAGCATTTAACTCAATATTGTCAGTCCCAATTTGAACTTTAGTTAAGCCGTCAGAAAGGTTTTTTTCAACAAATGACCACGCTTTAAAAAGAATTTCTTTACTAGTAATCTTCTTTTTTGTTTCATTAACTGTACTTGATTTAATAACATCTTTCATAACACCTGCTAAAAAAATAGCTTCAAGCTTATTAAAACTCATAGCTCCATCCTTCACAAATAATCTTTCGGTATTATTATAGACCATATACGTCGGTGTTCCATTTAGGCCATAGTAAACATCTTTATGGTTATCGATATTAAGTCTGTAAAACTTTCCTTGGTCTTTATATTTTGAGCTCAATTTTTTATAAATAGGCTCCATTATTTTACAAAACTTGCAGTTATTTGAATAAAACTCTATCATTGTTAGTCCAGTATTTTCAACCCCAACATATAATTCCGTTTCCTTATCCGTAATTTCAATTTGAGCAATTAACTGAATTGGAACAATAAAAAATATTAAAAGTATTTTCTTCATTTTAAGTCTATTTTGTATTTAGTTTGTTTTTTCAGTGAATTTACTCACAACATGTTCGTGTATGGTTTAGTAGTGTTGAAGCAGTAAGTTAGCAAAAAGAACACGAACCAGAGGGAAATCCACAGGATTTTCCGAAAACAACCAGACTAAGCTATTGGCTATACACGTTGTTCTGGTGTCGTTTCACCAAGGCAGGCCGTTTAGTTCAATTCTCTTTGGGTTCAGCTTCTTTTTTTTAGATAACATCATTGTATTTGATTTCCATAATTTTTTTCCGTCGGATTGTTCGAAGTAAACAGGACATTCTATTTTATACCAGCTCAAACGTTCATAAAAAGGAATCAATTCATCAGCGCATAATAATACTCCAAAATCACATTTTAAGTTATCAAATATTACTTTTGTGGTTTCTTTTAGAGTTTTTGAAGCATATCCCATTCCGCGAAATTTCTTTGGAGTGATGACGTTATTAATTCCGCTAATATTGAACAATTTAGTATCAATTATAATTTCTCGCTCAACAATATTGTAAAAAGTAGCAATCTCATTGTTTTCAAAATAAATAATTGTCCAATCAGGAATTGCCCATTCAGTTTCATAAACAATGGGAATATGTCCAAATTCAATTTCAATATATGATTTAAGTTTGTTTTTTATACTTTCACTCAGTTCACTATGTTTGAAAACTTCAATCAAATTCTAATCTTTTATTAAATGCACCACAACGTGTTCGTGTGTGGTTTGTAGTGTTAGAGAACTAAGTTAGCGAAAAACAACGAAGAGTGCGGAAATTAGACAGAATTTCCCGAATGATCTATAAACACTATTAAAAGTGAGTTTGTTGTTTTTGAGTATTGAATAATTATCTAATTAATTATTTAATCGTTTTTTTGAAAGCCTTTCTATCTCTTCTTTCGCATACTCATAGCTTGAATCCATTTTAAGTGCTTTTTTGTTCCATTGTATTGCCAAATCTATACTATCCAGTTCTTTGTAAGCATCGGCCACACTTGAAACCCATCCAGCGTAATCAGGTTCTACTTCTACAAGATATAAAAATACATCTAAGGCCTCTTTTGGATGTTTCCTATCAATCAACCAATACCCCAAATTATCTAAATACTTCGCATTGACATAATAGTCCTGAGGATTTTTTTGTTCTTCAGCTTGATATATCTCTTTGACTTTTTCTATTCCACTTGTTAAAATATAGTCTTTGAGTTTATAACTTAAAGGTCCTTTTAAATGAATACTATCATTGAAAACTGAATTCTTTAGAATTCTTGCACAATTGTTTAAAGTCCAAAATTCGTCAGCATTCACCATCATAACAACGGCTAATTTTTTTTCTGGCATGAAACCAAAAAATGAATTATAGCCAGTATCTTGCCCACTATGATAGTATATTGGAGAATCATTTAACTTTCCCGAAAACCAACTTAAATGAACTTTACTTTTTCCATCGTACGTGTAAATACTTGTCAACAAATCATAGGATTTTTTGCTAAAAATTTGTTTGCCATTAATTGCTCCTTTGTTAAGGTATACTTGAGCCCAAAGTAACATGTCTTCAACATTAGAGTGGAGTGTTGAACTCCCAGCATGTCTTCTGTTGTAAGGGTAAATTTTACTAACAACCATTTGAAGACTGTCACCCAAGATATGAGGTTGTGTAGCCAAGTCATTGGGGACTTCAGGCTTGAAAAAAGTACTGTTTTTCATACCAATTGGCTCAAAAACATTCTTTTTCATATACGCTTCAAAAGTCATACCCGAAACCTTAGCGATCACATCACATAGTATATCAAATGCAGGATTACTGTAATTGAATTTTTCACCAGGGGTAAAATCAAGTTTAAAATCTTTTTGACTTCTCGCATAACGTTCTATTGCGCCATCATCATATTGCGGCTTGTCCCATTCATAATCATGAATGTTTGGTATTCCAGAAGTATGTGTAAGCATGTGCTTAATTGTAATGTCTTTATATCGCTCATCCGCCATTGTATAATAAGGCAAATAATGAGTGAGTTTTTCTTCCAAATCAATTGTTCCTTGTTCTACTAATTGAACAATGGCCGTAGCGACAAAAGGTTTGGAAACAGATGCCATATGAAATAATGAACTAGAAGATAAGGGCTCTTTAGTATCTAAACTTTTAACACCATGTGCATCGGCATATACAATTGTATCATTTTTAACCAGTCCAAATGCAATTCCTGGAGCATCAAAATGTCCTTTTTGTATGAGTAAAGCGTTTTTAATTTGTAAAGCTTCTGGTGAAAGGCTTTTTTTTGTTTCTTTTTTACAACCAAATAAAAAGATTAGGCCGATTATTGCTGTGAGAAGCTTTTTCATTATTAGATAGTTTTAAATAGTTAAAGTAAAGACAAAAAGATTGATTGAGTGTTACACTTTTACTGAAGTAATACTCAATATTTGTTTACGAACTTAAAATCAATTTCAAAATCTGAGTTGGGAACTCTGGCTTTTAAGGTGTTTTTTATTTTCCAATCAAAAATCTTTTCGGAAACTCATTCAGCTTTTTTGAGGACAAGTTATAATGAAGCACAACGTATTCGTGTATAGTTTCGTTGCGTTTGTACTAAGATAGCAAATAGGAGTGAACCCATTGTTCAGAAGCGACAGAAATTCCGAGCAATGAACTATACGGTTTGTTGGCATGACGTTATTTTGGATCTGTTGGCCAAGCTTGACTTATCATATGATCAGTTATAAGCCAATGACCATCTATTTTTTGATAAATTCTTAAATGATTAATATATCTATCATCCATTTTTGATCCATCAGCCCATTTCTGATTCTTTCTTATATTTTGAGTCCTAACTTTGGCTATTTTATCATTAACAAAAGTTATTTCATTTTCGCCATAGTTGTTTTCACCAGCCATGACAAAATCCATATTAAAAATCCTTTGAAGTAATTCTTTTAATTCTTCTTTTGATTGAACTCTTGCTCCAAAAGCGTTAGTCCAATCTGTTTGATTTGCATAATGTTTAAGTGCTAAATTTAAGTCTTTAGATTCCCATGCTTTGTCCCAATCTTTAATTGATTCATTGATTATGGATTGGTCGATTGACAAATCGGTCGAGGATTTAGTATTTTCAGAATTGCAGCTTAGAAAAAGAGCTATTGTAAAAAAGAGAATTGCTATTTTCTTCATAAGAGTGAGTTTTAATAATGCATGCCAACGTATTCGTGTATGGTTTACCTTCGGTGATTATTGTCCCTAGTTCGTTTTTGTTAACGGCATTTTTTAAAAAAAGCCAAACAAAAATCTTCTAGCTTTAATAGTTATTGTGTTGGCTAGGTCTAAGTTAGCAAAAGAAAACGAATCAGAGGAAAATCCGTAGGATTTTCCGAGTACACAGAGAATAAGCAATTAAATTTACACGTACACGTTGAAACCAGTAATTTATTTGTTTTTTAATGAATCTATTTTTGCTTTAATTTCAATTATCTCTTCTGGAATCCAGTCAAATGACGAGTCCAATTCAAAAGCCTTTTGTTTTAGCTTCAAGGCTTCAGTATATTTTCCAAGTTGTAGCATTAAATCTCCTTTTGAATCGTATGGATTTCCGTTTTCAGGTTCACTTTTAATAAAATTTTCAAAGGCTTCTTCTGCTTTATTTAATTCATTATTATTGATGTAAGCATATCCGAGAATATTATAACCTGAACCATATTTTTCATCAAGTTCTACAGATTCCTTTCCAGCTATAATAGAGAGACTAGGATTTTTTCTAAAAAGTAAAAATGAAATAGTGTGATATAAATACTTATCGGAAGGACAAAGTTTTGCTAACTCGAATAATTTATTTTCATAAATATCTTCTGGGTTATTAAGTCTAAACTCTGTAGCATCAACGAGCATTTGCTCTTCTTTCGAAGCTAAATGTTTATACTTTTGAGCAAGTTGGTGGTTAAGTTTTTTTATTGAATCATTTGGCGAATATATTGATATGAAATTGTACATTCTTACAAAACTGCTATCCAATTCAATGGCTTTTTCATATTGTTCGGTTGGATTTCCATTTATTCCATTTTGAACTAGAAACCTAGCTTTTTCAAAATGTTCTTTTGCCTTCTCAGATGATGTGGTAATTGGAATAATTTTTTGTACAGCTTCTTTTTCGTCCATTTTGTTGTTTTTACAAGATATAAGTAATGTAATAAGTAATAAGGAAATTATTCTCATATAATAATATTCTTTTGGGTTTGGTTTTATTGGTTACAACGTGTACGTGTGTGGTTTCGTTGCGTCTGTACTAAGATAACAAATAGGAGCGAACCCATTGTTCAGAAGCGACAGAAATTACGATAGGAATTTCCGAGCAATGAACTATACATGTACACGTTATACATTTTTGAAAAATATAAGAGTGAACTCATTTGCTTTGAGTGTTTAAGTATGAGTTATCACTTTTTGGGAATTGAGTTAGTTATTTTAATTTTAAACAAATAAGAGAAATAATATTCCTGGGATTAAAAGAGTTTTGGCTAAGAAGATAGATTTAAAATAAAATTCTAACTGTCTTTTTCTTATCCATTTCACAAGAATTATTATCCAGCTTATTGATCCGATTAGTATTGATATAATTGCTAGAATATAGCTAGAATTGGGTTCAAAACAATTTAGAAAACCAATAGAACCTTCAACACAAGTAATAATTTCTTGAAGCACTAAGGACATGGAGACAAAGAGTAACATAAGAGCGAACACATGAAATAAAATTAAAGCTATTTTTTTCTTTTCAGAGTTTGTCATAAATCTAGGAATCGAGTTTTTGAGTAATTGTGTATAACGTGTTTGTGTATGGTTTGCTTCGCCAGTTCGCTGTGCTCGTGTGTTGTGTTGACTAAGTCTAAATTAGCAAAAGAAAACGAACCAGAGGGAAACCCGTAGGGTTTTCCAAGTAGTCGATAACCTAGCAATTGATTATACACCTTGTTAGGTATAGTTTTTTATTACCAATATTCAAAGATTCGAGATATTTTTCCATCTTTAAATTCAAAAAGAGTCATTTGCGGTTTTCCGTCTTTAATGATGCCATCTTTTTTTTTGACAAAACTTTTTTCAACAACTACTGAATTCAGTCCAATAATTTTGTTTAGTATTTTAATATCTGTAACACTTCCGTCATAACCGCCATTTTTTTGATTTCGTACATAGCCATTATACAAATCTTCCCGAGTATAAGTTCCTCCATATTTAGGATGAACATATGTGAAATCATCAGTAAAAAGTTCAAAAGCTTTTTTAATATCATCAACTGTTGAGTTAGCTTGAAATATTTTAAAGTTTAAGTCATAGTATTTTGTTACTGCAGTATCCAATGAATCCTTGTGAGCTTTTGTTGCTTCCTGAGCATAAATTTGACTTGTTGCTATAACGGTTAAGAAAATAAAACTTAATAATTTCAACTGTTTTTTCATTAGTGCGATAGTTTGTTTGAAGATTGTACCTAACGTGTTCGTATATGTTAGTTGCGTAGGCTAGGACTAAGTTAGCAAAAGAAAACTAACCAGAGGGAAATCCGTAGGATTTTCCGAGTACAAGCTAAACGAATAATTAATTATACACGTTATTACCTGCTGGCTTTATTTTTTAATCTAAAACCAAATACAGGAAGTTCTCCTTGCATAAAATCTAAATCTTCCGATCTTTTAAACCCTAGACTTTCATACATTCCCCAAGCAGTTTTCATTGCTTTTGTTGTGTGAATTATAATTTGTTCAGAATTAGATTTTATTCCTCTGTTTATACATTCATTTGTAAGTTCTTTTCCTATACTTAAACCTCTAAATTTTGAATCGACAGCTAAGAGTCTAAATCCACAAGCATTTTTTTCTTTTGTTGCTGTTCCACCTGAACCATAATCTTTCATATCTTTAAAATATACAACAGCTCCGCCAATTTTTCCTTGCTTTGAAATAGCAACAATTAACTCAATATTCTTGTTTGTAGTTAAATCTCCTACTTTTTTGAGCATTTCATAATATTTTGGTTGCTTGTCAATTTTTGGAAACCCAGCTAAACTTGAATATACGTTCACCATTAATTCACCAATAGCTTTAAACTCTTCTTTTTTTGCATTTCTCAGGGTAAAATCAAAGTATGCTTTAAGAACATTCTTTCTCAATGAGTTTTTATCTAAAGTATCATTTACTGTTTTTATAGATTCAAGAAAATTATCTTTATCGATATTAAAAATCTTTTGCAATTCTGTAGAAAATGACTCCCAAACTGTTTCTAGCCTTGGTTTTAAGTTCTCTCCTTTTTTTGTTAGTTTAAATAGTTTTGACCTTTTGTCGTTAGGGTTTGACTTGATTTCAATTAAACCTTCTTTTTCAAGTTCTTTAACTACATTTTTAACTGTAATCCTTGAGTATGAAATTCTATCTGTAATTTCCATAACACTTAAGTATCTATTGCTATTTGCAATTGTATAAAAAATTGGAAACCAACTTGATTTAAAATTAAGGTTTATTGAGTTGTAAATTTTATCTCCTTCTGATTGAAGTTTTTCATAAGTTCTCCTCATTTGAGAACCTATTGATAGATAACCTAAACTATTAATTGAATCATTCATCTTTCGTATATTTATGTAATTAATTACATAAATATACGAAAGATGTTTCTTAAATACAATCTCTCAACTTGCAGATAACGTGTTCGTGTATGGTTTGTGGTGTAAGTTACTAAAGATAACAAAAGGGAAGGACTAGTAAAAGAAATTAGCTTTAACTTCTGGAAAAGCCTTTAACTGTTTACACCATGAACTATACACGTTGTTGACAATAGTTATGTAACGCTTAACTGATTCCAAATACCAGTTCTAGCTGTTTCTTGAGCATATTCCATAAATGGCTTTGCTTTTCTGCCTAAAACTCGCTCAATATCATTAACTACCAGTTGATTTTTTGGATTGGTTAAAACATGACTAAATAAATACTCAATTAACCATACAACATCATTAGGTGTTTGCATTTGTTTCATACCATCTATATACTGCTCTAGCGTGATATCGTAAAAATTCAAATTTCTTTTACTAGTCCTTGAAATTATATTCACAATATCTTTAAACGTGATTAATTCTGGACCAGTTACCTCAATAATTTCACCATTATAAGTATCATCTAATAACACAGTTGCTGCTACTTCTGCAATATCATTTACATCTACAAATGGAATTAAAGTATCAGACATTGGTAATGCCACTTCTCCAGAAAGAATAGAATCTAAAAAGAAACTTTCGCTCCAATTTTGGTTAAACCAAGAAGCTCTAACTATTGTATAATCGATACCAGAATCCATAACAATTTTTTCACAGGCTTCTGCTTCAGTTTCCCCTTTTCCAGAAAGCAAAACCATTTTTTTAACTCCTAATTCTTTTGCTAAATAGGTTAAACTCTGTATTGCTTCTTTGGCTCCAGGAACAGCTAGGTCTGGATAATAGGTAACATACATTTTTTCAATGTCATTTAAAGCATTTACCCAAGTGTCTTTATTATCCCAATCAAAGCTTGGTGATGCGTTTCTTGAACCAATTCTAGGCTCAATTCCTTTGTTTTGTAATTGTTCTACTACGCGGCGACCAGTTTTTCCAGTTCCTCCGATAACTAAAATGTTCGTTTTCATAATGAATTGTTTTAAAATTATTTTTTAATAAATATTGATATAAGTAATAATATGAAGGAAATAATACTTGAAATGGTTCTAATATTATGATATTGATTCCAAGTACTTTCATAATAGGTTCTAAAGTTTTTTAATTCTAATATGCTCAATTTGGTAATGTTTAATGTCTCTAATTCATTGTTTAAAGGAACATTTCCAAAGGCTGTAATACCAAAAGTGCCAATTAGATAGATGATTGCTGATGCCAAGACTAACCCAAACATAGGTTTGTTATTAAACTGTATATAAGCGGATATGATCAATGCAATTAGGCTTCCAAAGAATACAATGAAGAATGCTGGGTTTAAGATTTCTTTATTGATACTCTGCATACTTTCCAAATAAGTGAAATCACTCACCTTTTTTGTTCCCAATATGACCGAAACGGACCAGGCGAAGAAAAAACCTGTAGAAAGTGCATTCAATAAAACCGTTATAAAAAGAGCCGTCGTTTTCATGCTTTTATCTTTTTGGTTAAATGATTTCCGAAATAAAATACAATGAAGTAAAACTCTACCATGATAGTATAAAACATAGGGTCTCCGAAAAATTCTGAATAGCTTTCTCCATTTGGAATTATAAATGCTGGAACAGTTATTAATGCATCCAATAGAGTAGCCACAATTATGAAAGTAAGAGCCAATGCAGACGGTTTCATGTAGCTCTTTTTATAGAACAGGTATGTTCCTAAACAAGCACATGGTATTATAGCTATTACTAATACAATATTAGATTGTTGTTTAGGATTTTCTAAAATGGGAACATAAAAAGACAAGAAGTAAAAACTAACGCCTAAAATCCAAACTAAAATGGCACATAGAATACTAAATAATTTTTTGCTAATCATAATTTTTGTTTTTTAATTATGATACAAATCTATTGTAGCTATAAGTCAGAGACTTATTCAAAAAGAATTATGATTTATTCGAAAAGAACTTTAAGCTTGGCTAGGTCTATAGCCAAACTTTTTTTCAAAAGCATTAGAGAAAGAACCTAAACTTTCATAACCCACAGCCCAAGCGGCTTCTTGAATAGTTTTTCGTTCGTTCTTTATTAAATTGTAAGCTTTCTTTAATCGTTCGTTTTGTAAGTATTTAAAAACAGGAACACCAAACTGCGCTTTAAATTCTATTTTAAGTTTATTGGTGTTGGTTCCAATTCTATTGGCCAATTCTGTTAAGGAAGGAGGATTCTCTAAATCGGATAATAAAATTTCATGAGCTAGATTGATTTTTTCTAGTTGAGAAGTATTAAGTTTCGTGTTTTGTTGTTTTGCCAATTGTCCAAAATAATGAGAAAGTAAAGCTGTGATATGGCTTTTGTAGAACATCATTTTAATCTCGCCCTCGTAAGTATTGCTAAAGAATTGTTCCACTAATAGAAACATTTCTGGGCTCATATTAAATACAGGACCTTCAACATAATGATCTTTTGGGTGTACTAACTGATGTAGAAACTTTTCTAAAAATTGACCTTCGTCATTTGGTAATTTGTCTATGTTTCTAATCGTTGTCGCTATCACCAAGCATTGAAGAGATTTTAATCTTGAGACATGATGTTCAAATTCCACTTTATCATCTGCATAAAATGATAGTACCATACCTTTGGTGTGATGGAACTCTTTGGTTTTTCCATCAAATTTTACGTTAAGGCCAACATCACCAGCACCATAAAAGGCGATAGCTATTACAGGCTCGTCAAAAAAGCATGAATCTATTAAATTATTTTCGGTAGAAGCCTCTTCCAACAAGATTGTGTAATCATTTATATCTATTATTTCACGATTCATTCTTATGAATTATCTCAATCGAGTTTAATTATTGCCAACGTGTTCGTATATGGTTTACCTTCGGTAATTATTGTCCCTAGTTCGTTTTTGTTAACGTCATTTTTTAAAATGCCGAACAAAAATCTTCTAGCTTTAATAGTTGTTGAGTTGGCTGGAACTAAGTTAGTAAAAGAAAACGAACCTGAGGAAAATCCGTAGGATTTTGCTTCGCCAGTTCGCTACGCTCGTGTCCGAGTACACAGAGAACTAGCAATGGACTACATACGTTATTGTAGCACGTTTTTTAATTTTGCTATTAAAGTAAACGTCTGAATATCAAATCATTTCAATAAATATTGCATATAAATTCGTAACTTATACCCGAAAAGAGAATGATTTTATAAACTTAAAATGAGAGTTTCTTATGAAAACAACTAAGATCATTGTATTTATCCTAATGTTTTTTTTAGGTTTTTCTAATAATGCTTCGGGACAAGTATTAACAGATGAAGGAAATCAATCTCTTCAAGAGTTATATGATTTTCATACAAGCAAAAAGAAAATAAATAAAACTGCTGCATGGATAACACTTGGAGGTGGAGTAGCAATGATTATTGGTGGATTTGGCTGGAATTCTAGTACAGGGTTTGATGGAGACACAACCAATAATAGTGATGGACTTTGGCTTTCATACCTTGGTGGCGCTTCAACTTTGGTAAGTATTCCACTTTTTATTGCAGCCGGTAAACACAAAAAAAAGGCAAAAGTCCAAATACAAAATGGAGCAATTGGATTTAATAATCTTAATTATACTGGAATTTCCATATCATTTTCATTATAGAATTTTTCATATTATCTGATAGTGCTAAATGTGCTATAACGTGTTCGTGTATGGTTTCGTTGCTTTTGTACTAAGTTAGCAAATAAAGAGAAATCTTTGTTCAGAAGCGATAGAAATTCCGATTAGGAATTTCCGAGCAATGAACTATACAGGTTGTTAGCACCAGTTTTATTTCTTTTCCTCTCGTAAAATTTTCTCCATTTTACGACCTTTTGCTAATTCATCATACAACTTATCTAGATATCTACACTTCCTATACAATTCAAATTCATCTGGGATTTCTTCAATACGATAACCACAAATTACGCCTTTAATTAGGTGAGCGTTGGGATTCAATTCTGCTTTTTGAAAGAATGTTTCAAAAGTTGCTTTTTTATCAATTAATTCTTGTATTTTCTCTGAATTAAATCCAGTTAACCATTCTATAACTTGGTGAAATTCTTCTTCTGTTCTACCATTCTTCTCTAACCTATTTATATAATGAGGATAGACAGATGCGAAGGTCATTTTTGCAACTTGTTCATTTTTTTTAGCTGTAACTTTCATTATTATTTGATTTTGACTTAATTGGTGCCAACGTGTTCGTGTATGGTTTGCTCTGCTATTTCGCTGCGCTCGTGTGTTACGTTGGCTAGAACTAAGTTAGTAAAAGAAAACGAACCAGAGGAAAATCCAACGGATTTTCCGAGTACACACAGAACAAGTTATTAATTATATACGTTGTTAGTGGCTGGCTTTTTTCTATCTAATTTTAGAGGTTTAAATATAGCCACTCAAGGGCTATTTATTTTTTCCTTTTAAAAATGTTGGATTCCATACTAATATTCCTAACAATACAGCCATAAAAATTGAGCCGCCAATGTCGTAAGTATTCTCTTTGAGATGATAAATTGTAAAGAATAGTAAAACTAATACAAAGAAACCTGCTACGTATCTTCTTAGCTTAGAAAACCAAATAAGAATACCAGCTGCTAGTTGAAAACTTCCAAGTACTTTCCAAAAAGTTTTAGGTATATTATCTATCAAAGAGCAAGGTGGATCCATAAATGGAAAAAACTTATCAAATCCAACGATGAAAAAAAGCAGACTGCATATTGCTGTTATTATTTTTAGAATATTCATAGCATGGTATTTATAAAGTTAATATTCATTTGTCATTGATTATAAATACGTGGTTTTATGAACACTACAATTGAATAACCGATTATTAAGCCAATTACAGAAAAGGTTAAATCGTTTCGGTCAAATGTTGTATTAGTTCTAATGTTAATAATATTCAGTTCTTGAGCGATAACATATACTCCAGCTAAAATCACTGCTATTATATAAATTATTTTCGGTTTGATTTGATGCTTTTTATTTAATAAATTATTTATTATCAAAATTACTCCTGAAAGAGTAAGAGTTCCTATAATTCCCTCAAACAAATTCGGTAGCGAGAGTAACGTCATTTTGAAAAATTCTGGTGATTCACTTTCTAAAACACTAGGCCTAATAAATTTAAAAAAAATGAAAATAGGAATGATAATAAGCTCAACACGAGCTAGTTTCATTATATCCGTCATTTTTCCGTTCATATTGATTTTGCTTGCCACTAACGTGTTCGTGTATGATTTGCTTCGCCAGTTCGCTGCGCTTGTGTGTTGCGTTGGCTAGGTCTAAGTTAACAAAAGAAAACGAGCCAATAGGAAAATCCACGGGATTTTCCGAGTGTAGGTTGTACTAGTAATTAATTATACACGTTGTTTGTTGGGCTTTCGTTATTTTACAATTGATCAACCCATCCTGGTTCGGAAGCAACCGTAAGCATCATTGTAAAAGTCGTTATTAAATAGAAACAAGCAATAGCAACATGTACTTTGTGATTTTTGCTTCGCAATCCAAAAAATATAGGAACAAGAAAAATTAAATGAAAAAATTGCTCTGGACCAAAGTAAAATTCGCCAGTCAACACATAACCATTAATTTGAACATATACTAAAAATGTAAGAATAGCATAGAATAGCTTATGCTTATTTTTGTAATAATAATCTTTCCAAGAATCAATTTCGTTAGGGTTTTCTGGAACTAGAACTGTCGCTATGAAATAGTACAGTGCACCATCCATAAGAAGGAAAATGAATTTATATAATTTCCAGTCTTCTAGATTTCTATGTGCCCAAACTCCCCAAAAGCTAGTTATAATACTAATTAATTGAATTACGATAAATAATAGGTGGACTATATATCTACGATCTTTATTTGTTGCTGCGGACAATCCGCCTAACAGCCTAATTGCTGCAGCAGTATAGACAAATGAGAAGGCAATAGAGATATAGTTAAATAATTCCATTTTAATTATGATTTAGAAAATCGTTCGATTCATAATGAAGACCAACGTGTTCGTGTATGTTTTGCTTCGCCAGTTCGCTGCGCTCGTGTGTTGCGTTGGCTGGAACTAAGTTAGCAAAAGAAAACGAACCAGAGGAAAATCCACTAGGATTTTGCTTCGCCAGTTCGCTGCGCTCGTGTGTTGCGTTGGCTAGAACTAAGTTAGCAAAAGAAAACGAACCTGAGGAAAATCCGCTAGGATTTTCCGAGTATAACCAGACTAAGCAATTGATTATACACGTTGTTAGCAATAGTACTTTTTTAAACTTTAAATAAATAATTAAAAATTGTGATGACAAAGTATCATTTATTCGATGTAAGAATAGATAATAAAATAAATCTAAATAATTATGAAAAAAGTGATTGTATTGAATATGGTATGTATGGCATTGTTTTTTGCATCCTGTTCAAGTGATAATTCAGATGACACAGAATTGACCAACCCTGAAAATGTAACAGTTTATGTAGTTGGAACAAATACTAATGAGCAAGATACGGGAGATTCAGAATTAGATCGAGCCTTATTATGGGTGGATGGAGAACTTACAGTTTTAACAGATGGTCAAACAAATGCAGAAGCGTTTTCAGTTTATGTGTCTGGTGATGATGTATATGTTGCGGGATATGAAGAATTGGGAAATGGAATTTCGGTAGCGAAATATTGGAAAAATGGTGTGTCTGTGGATTTATCAGACGGTTCTCGAGATGCAGTTGCATATGACATTTTAGTTGATGGAGAAGATGTTTATGTTGTTGGTGAACAAGATTCGGAAATACCTGGAGGAAGAGATATAGCTACTTATTGGGTAAATGGAATATCCACACCTTTAACAGATGGTACAGAGTTCGCATCTGCAAGCTCAATAACACTTTCAGGAGGTGAAATTCATATTGTAGGCGCAGAAGGTTCGTTTGCAAAGTATTGGGTAAACGGTACATCAATAGATTTAACAGATGGTATGGATTTCGCTAGTGCGAACAACATCAGTATAGATCAAGGAGAAGTATATATTGCCCTTAGAGAAAACAGAGAAATTAATGGTGAGGATGTTCAAGTTGCAAGCTATTGGAACAACAACCAAATTACTGTACTTGAAACCAACACATCTTTTGCCGCAGCTATGGGAATTCTTGCGGATAGTAATAATCTCTATGTTTGTGGTTCAAGTCAAACAGTAGGTGATAGCCTTATTTTACGATTGTGGTTAAATGGAGAAATCTTATCAGATTCTATAGTAGGAGAAATATCTTCTATAACAAAGCTTGGGGATGATATTTATTATGCAGGATTTACAGGTATAGGTTTGAGTTCTAAGGCTACCTACTGGAAAAATGATGAGATGATAATATTGTCTAGTGGTGACTTTAGCTTTGTTAGAGCATTTGCCATTTTTGTAAAATAAGTTTTATTAGTTGATAACCTTCAATGATAAAAACTTAAAAATTAGTTTTATGATTTTCTGAAAAAGGTCGGGTTATTTTTGCTAACGTGTTCGTGTATGGTTTGCTTCGCCAGTTCGCTGTGCCCGTGTGTTGCGTTGGCTAGCAACTAAATTAGTAAAAGAAAACCAGTCAGAGGAAAATCCGTAGGATTTTCCGAGTACAGGCTGTACTAGTAATTAATTATACACGTTGTTAACCTTTCGTTTTTTTTAAGGTGACTCCATTTAATTTAATAACGATTTCATTTCCGTTATTCACTATTGTGTTAAACTGTATGTTACTATTGGCTAATTTTGTTTCCGATAAAAAATAAGCTTTACCAATATTTGTATTAGAATTAATTTTAGTTTTATAAAGTAATTGGTTGTCCTCTATATAAACCGTAGTTATTAGTCCTGGAATCTGTTCAGAAGTCCAATCTCCAGTTAGAGTTTTTGCAATTTTTGGGTCAAATCCTAAAAGGTTATAATCAATAGGTTTATTAAGTAAAGTAGCTATTTCTTTATAGCATCTAATTGCTCCTTGCAGATAATAAAAAGCATGCTGAAAATGTTCATTAACACCATTATTTGATAAAAGTTTAACATCCGATTTATATCTACTATCATTATATAAATAATCAATAAATTCTTGTTGATTAAAATTTACTGCCCATGTATAGTTGTAAAGTTTATGCTTAATAATATCATTAACATGCCGAATCATTCTATTATTCAATAAATCAACATATTCTTTTTTTTGGTTGAGTCGATATAATTCTCTCATTATTTGTCTGTACTCAACTGGAATGGCATCGGACATTAGAACCAGTTTGTTGTAAGCATTATTTGATAAATCAATTATGGTTGTTTGTGTTGTTAATGCATTATATTGTCCCAAATTGTTTTGGTATTCTTCTCTGTTAAGGCTTGTATTTAAAACTAAAAAAGTTAATGAATCTTTTTCTTCATAGAATAAACCAGCATTCTTAATAGATTTAATGTCAGATGCTAATTCTCCTAATAACTCTTCAAACACGACTAAAGTCTTTGCCTCTGATTTTTTTCTCTCATTATTATTATTTAAGGTTAAAGCAATTAAGATACCTAACACTACAAGTATAATCTCTCCAATTGCATAGATTAGGTATTTACTGAATTTATTTTCAGACAGTAAATTTTGTCGAATTTTTCTAAATAATTTTATCATTAAAGGTTGGTTTCTCTAAAGATAGGTTATTTAAACAACAAGAGTTTTGAATAATGAAGGCTAACGTGTTTGTGTATGGCTTGTTGCGTTGAAGTAGTAAGTTAGCAAAAAAGAACAAAGAGTGCGGAAATTTGGCAGAATTTCCCGAACCATCATTAACTATACACGTTGTTACCTGTTGGCCTTTCTTCTAATGCAATAATTTAAATTGGGAAGAGAGAATTTTTGGTAAAATTCATAAGCTAATTGTTATCTCCTATATTTTGATGGCAAAACTCCATAAGCTTCATAAAAGCATTTTGAAAAATAAGTTGGACTACTGAATCCTGTTTGATAGGCTGTTTCAGAGATATTTGATGTCTGTTTTTCTAATAATTCAAGAGCTTTATTTAATCTATATTCTTTTAAAAAACTATTTGGAGATTTCCCGATTATAGAAATCATTGTTCGGTATAGTTTTGATTTACTTAAGCCTAAATATTTATTAAAATCTAAAGCACTAGTATTTGAGTCTTTCCACACATTATTAGTGAAATCGAGTAAATTATTTACAAATTCCATTTCAACAACAGTCAATGATTTAACACCAATTATATTAATAGGATTGTTTTGATTTTCACTTTCATATAAATCTTTTACTTCTGGTGATAGTAATATTTTGCCGTTAATTGCATAGCACAAATAATTAGCTTCTTTTATAGTATCCTCAAAAATACTTTCATTTTTGGTTACTGGAATACCTGCACTAATACCTATGTTAAATTCTAAATCTGGTGTAATCACACAATTATACAACTCTTGAATTTTTATGGCACTTTCTACAGCATTTGTAACGCTAGTAAAAGACATTAAAAATGAATTCAATTCTTGCTTGACAACACGACCATTATGATTATTAATAATGTTTATTATTGATTTGTTATAACCACGAATTGCTGCATTTAAAGTTTCAATATTTTTAGTTCTTAAAACACGTTTTTTGATATTAATAACCATTAATGTTCTAAAAGCTGAATCGTTAATAATGTTGAGTTTTGTATTTTGAGATTTTTCAGGATCTTCAATACGACCTAAAAAAGATTCAACTAGAGTATCATTAACTTCTATGATACGTTGTGGTACAGCTCCATGTGATTTTTCATGGAGTTCTTTTATAGCTTGTTCATTTGGAGCTTCGATTAAACAAAATGCTGTTTGTCGTCGCTCATCACACCAATATGTTAATCCGCGACAATTGTATTTGTGTTCAATTTGTAAATCTGCTTGGTGCATTTCTGCAACATGTGCTGCAGTTACCCCTTCTGGCAAATCATGAAAATCCATATATATTGGCATGTGAAAAAAGTTTTAAGTAATATAACTATTTTAATTAAGAGGCTGTCAGTTTTGATGTTCTGACAGCTTTTTAATTAGCCCTGAAGTATTTTAAAGTTCTGCAGTTGCTGGACTAATTACTGATTTGACTTCGCTCACTGAATTTGCAGGAAAACCACCTTTTTTTGCATGCTCTTCAATTAATTTTATATTTTCTGCTTTGTAGACACAATAAACTTTATCTCCCGTAACATAACTGTGTTGCCATTCAATTTTTGAACCCATTTCTTTTAAGACTGAACATGATGTTTGTGAAATTCCCTTTAATTGTTCTGCTGTTAATTTACCTGCTCCTGGAATATTGCGTTCAATTACATAAGTTTTCATAGTGTCATTGTTTTTAATTGTTGATTGATTTTCTTTTTCTTGTGCTTGTGTATAATTGAGAGTAAACACAATTAAGACTAAAACTAATTTGATTGTTTTCATTATAAATGTTTTAATTATTAATACTTCAAAACTAAAACAGTTTATAATCAATCAATTATGCTTTTAGTCCAAAAAATCACAATTTTGGTTCAAGGTTTATTTTGGCTTGCAGGTAACGTGTTTGTGTATGGTTTGCTTCGCCAGTTCGCTTCGCTCGTGTGTTGCGTTGGCTAGGTCTAAGTTAGTAAAAGAAAACGAACCAAAGGAAAATCCGTAGGATTTTCCGAGTACACATAGAACAAGCAATGAATTATACACGTTGTTATGGGTTGGTGTTTTCTTTCTCAAATAATGAACTATCGACTCCATACAAAGTTGCAATTCCTTCTTCATTTCTTGCTAATTCATACAATTCTTTCTGAAATAATTCAAGCGCACTAATCTCAAAAATTATTTCTAATTCCACTGTATGTTTTCCGCCTGTAAACGATCCAACAACAATTTTTGTATCCATTAACCTTTTTCCAAAATAATCACTTTTATAATATTTCATAAAAAAACGATTATAATTAGTTTCTATTTTTGGTTTATAGGATAAGTAGTGTTCCTCAATTTTTGAGTAGGTTTTCAATTTTTCTGAAAATTCTTGTAAATTTTCTGAGAATTCTAACACTTCAGTTTTGCCACAAAAAATTCCGTTTGAAGCGATAACTTCAAGTGCAATCATTCCATGGTCTTTCCATATTACTTTAATTTCCAAAAAAGATTTGGGTTTTTTCATTTTGATATTTTGGTTAGATTCTTGAGTCTGTTGACCACTTGCCCATAACGTGTTTGTGTATGGTTTGCTTCGCCAGTTCGCTGCGCTCGTGTGTTGCGTTTAGCAACTAAGATAGCAAAAGGGGACGGATCTGAGGGAAATTCGGAGAATTTTCCGATTGGCAGTTAGAAACTCTAGCAATTAATTATGCACGGTGTTCTACACCGTTTTTATTCCTTTGTTGTTTCGTTTTCCATTTTCGGCGGTGGTGGCGGAGGCGATGGAAAATAATCATTCACTCCAATAATTCCAATAAATTCCTCTTTTAATAAGTCTTTCTCGGTTTCTGTCAAATCCGAAATATCTTTTTTAAACTTACTTAAAGAAATTTCATTACTATAATTTTTTATTCCTTTTAGAGTTTCATAAACTCTCTTTTTTACTAAATCAGGCTTTAGTTCCGTATCCCATTGCATAAGATAAAGAAGATTTTTTCTTTCAGTTCCAATAATCCTTTCTTTAGTCGCCTTGATTAATTTGTTTTCTAAACTTTCGTCTGACTTAACCATCTCATAATCAACAAGAACTTGGTTTTCTTTATTTATCATAATTGGAATAAGATTATGTGGCATTGTATTCCAATTACAATTTTTGTTTGCAAATGCAGGAAACTCAATAATCCTATCTTGGTAATTTATTCTTGCCGTAAATCTTGAATTCTCGCACAAGTCAGTTTTTGTTTGTATTTCAATACTTCTCAACAATAAAGAGTCCGATAATGAAAAATCAATTGTTACCATTAATTCCTTTTCATCACTTTTGTTTTTAAAAAAATCCGCTACCTTTTCAACTTCATCATTGTTTTTACAACTTATAGCTGAAATTAATAGTAATGTTAATGATATGTACAGAGTTTTTTTCAAATGGTGTAGAACGTGTTTGTGTATGGTTTGCTTCGCCAGTTCGCTGCGCTCGTGTGTTGCGTTGATTGAAACTAAGTTAGCAAAAGAAAACGAACCAGAGGAAAATCCGTAGGGTTTTCCGAGTACATACAGAATAAGAAATTAGTTATACACGTTGTTAGGTGCTATATATTTTTTCTTCAATTCCAGCCCATTGACCATTATGCATCCAATAAGCTCTTATCTTTTTTGAAAAGATATTCCTTTTAACTTCTACTTTTATATTTTCGGCTGATTTCCAAAGTAAGATTATTCGTTTAATATCTTTTATTTTGTGACCAATCAGCTCAGATTGCGTAGAACCATAATAGTCGTCCAAAAGAGAAAAGGTTTCTCAGTTTTTGAGTAAGAAATTTCGAAATATAAATCCAAATGATCTGGCCCAAAAATAAGGTTAGAAGTATGTCCATTTTTATTAGGAAGTTCAATGAGAAATCCTTCACCACGATTTTCTAATTGCAGCAATTCCTTTTTCGTGAATTTTTGTAATTCTTTTTCGAACATTTAAAAGTTGCACCTAACGTGTTCGTGTATGGTTTGTTGCGTCTGCACTAAGTTAGCAAATAAAGAGAGACCTTTTGTTCAGAAGCGACAGAAATTCCGATAGGAATTTCCGAGCAATGAACTATACACGTTGTTGGTGGTAGTTTCTAGTTTTTCTCTTTTTCTTCCTTATACCAAGAATCAAATTGTTGATTTAGTAAAGTTACAGCAGGTTCGCCACCTTTTTCAATACCTTGAACGGCTAACTTTAAAATAGCTCCATCTTGGGGTTTGTAAACCATTAAGAATGCAGAACGTGCATATTGCTTTCCACACCTTTTATCACCTCCAGCTTCCTCTCCAGCTTTGAGGGCTAGCATTAACCGCTCAGTCAAAGATTTATCCCTATTTTGATCGAAAGCCTTGTAGGCTTTATGAATGACTTGTTCGCTCGCTAGTATGTTACCCATAACTGCAAAATCATCACCTACCATTTCACCATTCCAATCTTTAATTTGAGACCCTGAATATACTAAAGGACCACTATCGTCATTTATTAAAATCACTCCATATTGTTGGAGTTCTGGCTTAAATTCTTTAACCATCATGGCATCCATTATTTCTTCAGCGGAGGCATTATTCTCCATAAGTGTTACACCTCGCATTTTGGCATAGTAATTACTCGCCGCCTGCACTACAACAGCTCCTTTACCAGGTTCTATGGATCCTATCCATGATACATCGAATGTGCAAGAAGCACCAACAATTCCAATTTCTCCTGTTTTTCTATCCACTGCAATAATAGACCAGGTTGCATAGCAATGTGTAGAAAAGAGTGTGGTTAATAGTATTAATAAGGTAGTTCCTAATTTCTTCATATTTTTAAAATTTAAAGCTAGCTTGTGTATTAAAGAGAAGTCGAATATAAATTTGTTACAGTATACAAGCTAGAATTCATAATAGAAGGAAATCTGAGTGGATGAGATATTACCACCAACGTGTTCGTGTATGATTGGTTACGGAAAAGGACGCAAGTCATTTTCCGATTAGGACTAAGTTAATTAATTGTTAGTGATTTCCGAGTAGGAAATTAGTAGTAATTAATTATACACGTTGTTGGCTAACGTTAACTAATTTTTGATAATCTTAATTGGATTTATATTTTCTAACTTTAAAAAGTATAAACCAGAATTTAAATTTTCTATTGAAATAATTCCATTTTTGACTACTAAACCCTTCATTATTTTAGCTCCGTTTATGTCAAACATTATAAATTTAATATCCTTATTTATACCAAAGACCTTTATGAATTTAGAAGAAGGGTTTGGGTAAACACTAATAGCTTTTTCAATTGAGAAATCATTAATAGACAGTTCACTTCTACTAATTTTAGATATTTTATCATCAGCAAATTCAGGAATAAAAATATCATTATCATTAATCATTATAGCATATGGATTTGACAAACCTGATAATAAAGATACAGTTTGATTAGGGTTTGTAATATCGAATTTTGAAATTACACCATCATTTTGATTAAATTCACTGATATAAATCTCGTTATCATATAATAAAATTCCTGAAGGATTATTGAGGTCAGTATAGATGTCAGTTACAATTGGATTTGGTTCTGTGACGTCAATTTTTGATAATTCTCCACCACTAAAACTCGAAAAATAAAGCTCATTTTCGTTCAGTAATAAACCGGAAACACTGAAACCAGAAGTTGCTAGATCACTTGAAGTAGGATTATCTATAGAAATATCAATTTTTAGAATTTTATCAGTACTATAATCAGCTATGTATAAATCATTTCCATTTATAACAATGGATGAAGGAATATTTAAGTTTTGAAATATTTCAATTGGTACAGGATTAGAATTGGTAACATCTATTTTATAAATTTTGGCAACTCCCGATCTTATACCATTATCTGCATCTACTGTGAAGTATAAATCATTTCCATTCAATGTCAATGTATTTGGATAATTAAGTCCTGTTAATATTTCCGTAATAACTGGAATAGGAGTTGTAATGTCTACTTTGGAAATTCTTCCATTTCCATTATCAATATATTCTGCAAAATATAAATCATTATTATTAAGGAGGATGCTAATAGGATTATTTATTCCAGTAATATAATCAGTTACTTGGGCATTACTATAGTTTAATATGAAAGACATTAGTATTGTTAAGTAAAAATATTTCATATTCATTAGTGTTTTTGAGTTCTTGTAAGTAATTTGTTATAGTTAGTAGATGCTATTTCTTTAAAAGGTTGCGTCATAATGTTTGCCAACGTGTTCGTGTATGGTTTCGTTGCGTCTGCACTAAGTTAGCAAATGAACAATACACGTTGTTGTGAAACGTTTTACGCATCTAGTCTCCAGTTCGGGTCAATTTCTCTCACAGGTTCTATTAATATATTGCCAAAATCCAAATTCACCAGTGTATCTCTATCATTATTATATTGATAATCATACGCTATAATAAATCCAATAACTAAAACTTTGTCAATTTGATTTTCATCAATTTCTGCGTAATACTTGTCTTCTCCAAATAATGTTTTTCGGTTTTTATTAATTATACCTATTTGATTATCGTTTAGAAAAATTCCAATCAAATGGTTTTTGGATTCGCAAAAATGAATTGTTCCTTGAGAATTTCTAATTGTATATTCTATTAATGAATTTGTATAAATATCAATAATCGAGTTTTCATTCCGTTTAAGAGAAAAGTTCAATTCATTAATATTTTCAGATTTTTTTTCAACACTTAGAATTTGTTTTCCACCAAGATTATAAATTCCGATTTTTGGTTGTATTGTTAAGAGTTTAGATTTTGCAGTATATTCTAAATTTGCGTTAATGAGAATTTCATATTTGTCTTTAATAAAATTGAATTTATTTTGAACGATATCAATTTTCATAATTGGTTTTGTCAAATGTTTTACAACGTGTTCGTGTATGGTTAGTTGCGTTGGCTAGAACTAAGTTAGCAAAAGAAAACGAATCAGAGGAAAATCCGTAGGATTTTCCGAGTAAATCTGGAACCAGCTATTAACTATACACGTTGTTAGCAGCTGTTTTTTCTTGTTTTCACTTCTAATTGGCAATGAATACCAACATTATTCAAATCATTAGCAATTTCTTCTAATTCGGTGTAATTGTCACACCAAGCTTTTGATTCAGTCAAGATTATTTTTTCATTATTATTCACCATTTTTAGTAATTCAGGTGTTGAACGGTTAAGTATTGACTTCAGCTTTGAAATATAACCTTTAGAATAAGGAATTTCTAAACTCCAATAATCCTCAAGATTTTGCAATTTAAGTTCAAAATGATGAACCCAATCAACTCCTGGTGAAGAACCCTCAAATTCTGATGTGTTTCCATCTTTACTTATCAATATCCGACCAATTCCAACCCAAGAGGTTCTTTTTTCCCAATTCAGTTCCTTTTCAGATTTTTTACACCAACTCAACAAAAAGCAAAGATTATTTTCTTCAATTCCTTCTTCCAAGACAATCATTTCTTGTTCGAAATTTTGATTGTTAATCCAATGATTTGCTTTTTCAATTATTTCAGTAATCATTACTGTTTGTCTAAATTGCTGCTAACGTGTTCGTGTATGGTTTCGTTGCGTTTGCACTAAGTTAGCAAAAGAAAACGAACCTGAGGAAAATCCGCCCACGAAAACCGAAGCTTTAGCGTAGGTTGTAGGATTTTCCGAGTACATACAGAACGAGCAATTTACTATACACGTTGTTGTGTGTAGTTTTATTTGATGAGGAAAGTTAAAGTGCTATTCCGGCTATCATAGTATGGAATTTCAACGCTAGGTATTGGGCCGATCTTCGTATTTATAAATTCTTGTTGAAAAGTCAATAAAAATCTACCGATTAAATCATCTCTGTAATCATTATTAATTTCTTTATTTCTAATGTATAATTCGATTTTTAAATTGAAATCATAATCTATAGGAAGTCTAATATCATTTAAAAACAATCCCTTACCAGTAAAATTCTGAACTGAATTTCTTCGAGTATCTTGTATAATTGGTTTCGATGTTCCAATGTCAATTCCCTCAACAAAATAGTGAAAGTACAATTCGGACCTGCCAAAATGTATAGTGTCAATTTCTTTTATGGAATATTGGTATAAATATAAAGACAAAGTTTCACTTGATTTAAGAACAATACTATCGATATCTTGAAGCAAGTCTTGTTTATTAATGGTGGTGTATCCTTCAGGTTCTTGTGCTACATAATGACTAATTGCATATTTTAAATTGAAGTCTGAAGTATCACTTATAATTTCATAAGGATGAAAAATGGTATTTCTTTTCCTCATCGCTTTTAACAATTCCGATATTTCTTGATGTCTATAAATATTATTTTCTGGAAATGAAGCGACAATTTCATTATCGCGACCACCATATACATTAATATATTCAAATATAGTTCTGTAACCTGGATGATTAATCTCAATTTGATGTTTTCCTGAGGGTATTCCGTCGAATCTAAAAAATCCATTAGGTACTTTAGCAGTTTTTACTCCGTATTCTGAGTCTTCAAGCCTAACAGTAGCTTCAGCTGAAATATTAATCACATTTCCAATAATGGCACCAGGTTTTTTACTTTGCTCTAGTCTATATTTTATTATCCATCCTAACGCTCCAAGTAACAGCACTAAAATAGGTACCCACCAAAATTGTTGACTTTTCCAAAAATTTGATAATTTCATAGATATAAATTACACACAACGTGTTCGTGTATGGTTAGTTGCGTTGGCTAGAACTAAGTTAGCAAAAGAAAACGAACCTGAGGAAAATCCGTAGGATTTTCCGAGTATTCACAGAACGAGCAATTGATTATACACGTTGTTGGCAATAGTTTTTAATTCTTTGTCAGTTCATTTAGTTTTTCTTGAGAATCTTCATATCCAAATTCAATAGCTTTTCGATAACTTTTTATAGCATCTTCTATTTGGTTATTTGCTTTATAGCCATCACCTAAGGAATCCCATAAGTTTCCATCATTAGGATAAAGCTCAATATTCTTTTTAAATAATGCTACAGCCCATTGGCTATTTTCATTCAACATTAAGAGTATATTACCAGTAGAATTTAAAGATCTCGAATTTGTGAAATCATTTGGATACTTTTCTTGAAGTAAGCGTAGTAATTCTTTTGCCATATCTGATGAATTTTTTCTAATGTAATCTACAGCATAGGCGTAAAAATTATTCTTAATAGGTTCTGGATTATACTGTTTGTATAATATCATTTTAGCAATTTCATAAGCTAAATATTCGACTTGTGAGCTATTTGCATTGGTTGCGTATGAGATAAAAATATCCTTTTCTGGAAACCATATTAGAGAATGTGAATATGCTCCATTAGATCCGTTATGAGTAAGTCTTTTCAGGTTGTTTTCTAATATTCTAACTGTCCAACCATAGCCATAACCATACTCATATTTACCATTTGTGAAATTGATATGAGAAGTAGCTAATTTTTTAATTGATTCTTTAGATAAAATTGCATTTGTTTTTAGTGCATTATACCAAAGTAGCATATTGTTTTGCGATGCATTAATTCCTCCATTCGCTTTTAAATGCCAAGTAATACTATTCTCTTTTTGATATTTAAATACAGGCGACTCATCTTCTAGAATCCCTCGGTTATAACTCAAAGCTATCTGTTCTGAATTCCATTTGGGTAATAAATATCCGGTTTGTTGCATTCCAGCAGGTGTAAAAAGATATTCATTTAAAAATGCTTCATAAGATTGATTTGAAACTGACTCTATAATTATTCCTAGAATACTATATCCTGTATTAGAATACGAGTATTTTTCACCAGGTTTGAATAATAATTGGGTCTCGAAAAGTTGCTGTAAAAAGTCTTTTTTTGAGACTTTTGTAAAGTCTTTTCCAATGGCATCTACTAAACCCGAAGAATGACTCAATAATTGATGTATAGTAATTAATTTCTTGTCTTCTGGCACATTTTTAAAAAAGGTGCTTAAAGAATCTGTCAATTGTATTTTTCCTAATTCTACAAGTTTTAAAATAGCTGTTGCCGTAAACTGCTTGGTGTTAGAACCAATATCAAAAATAGTATTCGGATTGTTTAGTGATTGGGTGTTTCTATTCGCGAATCCATACCCTTTATTAATAACAACTTCTCCGTTTTTAATTACTGCAATTGCACCAGCAAAACCATTTTTGGTTCCTGCTTCTAAATAGGTATCTATTTTGGAATAAAGTTCTGATGTTGAAACCTCATTTTGAGCAATAGAAATATTATTTAACGAAATAAAGAATAAAAAGGTAAAACTAATTGTTGTTTTCATAGTCATGATTGTTTTCTGCAAAACTCTAAAAGACAACGATCATATCTGGAAATTCTAGGCGTCAATCTCGTGACAATTCCCCGACATTAATTATAATGCATTGTAATTCAATTAAATAAAACTAAAGTTAAACTTGAAGTATAAGGTTTTGTTTTTATCAATATTTGCCGAATTGACAAGAATCATAACAAGGTTTAAAATGATAAAAACTATAGCAACCCAAAGTCCTGTTTGACGATGTAGAAAAAATGATAATTTGAGAAAACCAGCGATAAAAAAACCTAGTGTAGAAACAATACTCCATAAAATTTGAAGTGTAATAATATGTTTAGTCAGGTGATTATGTTGTTTGTAATAACGGCTTAGAATTAATGGTAAAATAATATTAAATAAAGGGATGAAACAGACAATTGCAGATGAAAGATTTATTCGTTTTACCAAAGTATAATTAATGCTCTCTTCGGGGAATTTTTGACCGCTAAGAGAATTGAGATCCAAGCCAAGTGTTTTTGAAAGTACTTTGGCTGTATGACCTTTTGGTTCCTGTCCTGCTTCTATTCGTTGAATGGTTCGAACAGAAAGTCCGGATTGCTCAGCAAGTTCTTCCTGAGTAAGATGTTTTAGCTCTCTAATTGTTTTAATATCCACCTGAACTTGGTTTACTCACGATTAAATTATTGCCAACGTGTTCGTGTATGGTTTCGTTGCGTCTGCACTAAGTTAGCAAATAAACAGAAACTCATTGTTCAGAAGCGACAGAAATTCCGATAGGAATTTCCGAGCAATGAACTATACACGTTGTTGTACTTTGTTTATGTTTAGAACATATCTTGGAATTCTTCACGACTTTTTTCATACTTCAGGAATTCCTCATGTGATAATTCAATAAGAACAGAACCATATTCTACATATTTTTCTAAGTGATTAGATTTTAAGTAATAAATTATTTGTTCGTGGACTTGCGGATGATCGAGGTCTTTTAGTAAAAGCTTTGAATATCTTTTTCTAGATTTAGGATATTGTATCCAGAATCTTTTGTAATCATCATGTACTTCATTGGCAATTTTCCAACTGATTGAGTTTATTATATTTTTCGGAACATTTCCATTCGCTATGTTTATATAAAACTCAACAATTTTAGCGTGAAACTTTTGTCTTGATTCAACTCCATGTATTCCAAAAAGTAATCTTAGGCTCATAAATTAAGTACAACGTGTTCGTGTATGGTTTCGTTGCGTTTGCACTAAGTTAGCAAATAAAGAGAGACCTTTTGTTCAGAAGCGATAGAAATTCCGATAGGAATTTCCGAGCAATGAACTATACACGTTGTTATATGCTGTTGCGAAACAGAAGAGTAAGCACGTGTTGCCTCATGGACGCTAGGAATAGGTGAGTAAGAGTAATCACATATCACCGAAAGTAACTCACGTAATGCCATTAGAGTAAGCGCGTATCGCGTAAATAAGCTCACGTAAAGCGAGTATGAGTAATCAGAGTAGGTGAGCAAGAGTAAGGATGAGCAATTGCATCTAACGTGTTTGTGTATGATTAGTGGCGTGTTTTATCACCTAAATTAGCAAATAAAAACCGAATAGAAAATCCGAGAGGATTTTCGTAAGTAAGCTTGAACTAGCCATTAATTATACACGTTGCTAGCCACAGTAATTTCTTCGTTCAATTTAGCTGGATATTCCGTAAATATTCCGTTTGCTCCAATTTTTTCCAATTCATTCAATTCCATTTTAGAATTTACAGTTATAACTTCTTTTCCCTCACTTAACCAAACCCAAAGTCTTTTATTTTGCTTAGTAACGTGGTTAATTACTCTGTTGGTCAAAAGTTTTATATTGCCAAATTTTACTGGCAACAT
>CANLEE010000015.1 GCA_947489585.1 uncultured Psychroserpens sp. | reverse complement strand
TCTACAATTTTTGATCTTAGCAATAAACCTGGGAAGATCCGAAAGGCTGGCATTATTGAATACAACTGGTTATATCTGGATAAATATACTCATTATCCATGTCTATTTTCTGGTTATCAGGAACTTTTGGTGTGAAATATAATTTTCAATAATACTAATCTTTTTCTTTTAAACTATAATGTAGAGACTAAGGTTATGTACTACAATTCAAAGAATTATAAAGAGTGTTATAACTTCTTTATAAGATTGCCTACCATGGTTTGTGCGGTATTATATCTCACTTCATCGTTTAGTTAATATGGACTCATGTCTAAACATGAGCAAACAAAATCATATATAAACAAAGAAAATCAGCTAGAAAGTATATTAGAATTGTACCTTTCAGAATGTCTCTATGTGCGGAGGTTGAAACCTCAGACAATTCTTGGCTATCGAGAAGTTTTTAGAACCTTTCAAAAAATCGTTCCAGAGGTTACAGCTCTTGAGCATCTTAATTCACATATCGTAGTAGAATTTTTTCAACGCCTTGGTACACGAAAGCGATACGAAGGCTCACACCTTAAAGTAGGTGTAAAAGCTTCAACAGTTAGAACCTACTATAACAAGCTTATGGCTTTTTTTGGGTGGCTCGAAACTAATGGCTACTTACATAACGGTCATATTACTAAAAAAATAAAACGACCACCTGCTCCAAAATACACAGATAATCGTGCATTAAATAAATCAGAAGTTTCAAAAATTATCAGTGCTATCATCACCAATACTGTTGATGATGAATTTCTCCGTGTTCGAGATTTAACAATCGTATATGCACTGATATATCTAGGTGTTAGACGAAGTGAATTGCTTGGGTTACGTGTACATGACATTGATTTCATTGAAAGAAGAGTATTAATTAACGCTGATACCTCAAAGTCGGCTAAGAACCGCTATGTGCCCTTACATACGACATTAGAAGAACATTTAAGAGAACTGCTGCGTGTGCGAAAACAAAGAGGTATAACATCTACCTACGTAATTACGTCTACTAAAGATGATAGTGTTTTAAGTATTCATGGCCTGAAGCATTGGGTTGAAAAGTATAAACAAGTATCTGGAGTTCGGTTTCACTTGCATCGTTTTCGTCACACCTTTACCTGCGAATTGGCAAAAAGTGGAGCAGACATGCGAACCATAATGAAACTCCTAGGGCATACCACCAGTAGAATGACACAATCGTACTTGAGATCTCTGAGTTTTGAAAACTCACAGCAGTACATCGACCAACTAAATTTTTGACACATGATGTGATTGTGATAACCTACAAACGTCGGCAATTATTAGAAATTTATTACCAATAGTTGTTGCATTTTTTGGCAAGAAAATGGTTATGATGTGGTACTAGAGCTTCGGTTCAAAATAAGCATCATAATACTCTAAAACTCTTATAACATAAGAAGTTTCCGCGCGCGTGTAGCTCAGTTGGTTAGAGCGCATCACTGATAAGCATGAGGTAGCTTTTTTTGATGCTATCAAACTCGCAGAAATCCTTATAATTTAGCATATAAGAAAGTTTTTAGCTTCAATATTCACAGCTGAAAAATACATCCCGATCAAGATGTATCCATCTAAAGTGGTATTTACCATCTCCTCTTGTTATAAAAAATGGAACACCTTTGGTCATTAGCAATATGACAATTTTAACCTTACTCGATGAGTATTGTAACGAATCAAAACACCTTCGTGGTTTATCACGAAATAGCATTAAACGATATCAAAATACCATTGGATTTTTTATTAGATACACTAAAATTCAACACCCCGAAGATATAACGAAACAAATAGTATTTTCTTTTTTCATGTATGGTCGTAAAGATCGTAAGTGGTCTACCTCAACGGTTCATGCATATTACATGTCATTGAAGGTCTTTTTTACCTGGCTACATAACCGAAAGCTTGTAAAAGAAATTTTTACAGAAGATATCAAGCTCCCTGTAATTGAGCGTTCGTTACCTAAAGCTTTATCAGAAGATGATACTTATAGACTCTTGTCTGAAACGTACAATTATCCATGGAGGTCAGAATTTGAGCGAATACGAAATTACGCCATTATTTCAACCTACATTTTCACAGGTGTAAGGCGCACTGAGTTACTTAATCTCACAGAGAAAGACCTCAACTTCCAGCAAGCAGTGTTGAGGGTAAATAAAGGTAAATGGAACAAAGACCGTATTGTTCCTATGAACACTATTCTCATGAATACTCTCAAAGACTGCTTACATGAAAAACAAAAGAAGAAATACAAGAGTCCTTATGTGTTTTGTTCAAATCGACGAGATGAATCTCTGACAGCAGGAGGGCTAAAAAAAATAATGGAAAAATTAAAAGATAGCACAGGGCTGAAAATAGGAAATCACATTTTACGACACACCTTTGCTGTTCTTATGCTCCAAGGCGGATGTGACATTGTAAGCCTATCAAAGATGTTAGGACATGGTGATGTTAAAGTAACAATGAATTATTTACTCCTAACAGTTGACCACCTGAAATCACAAATGACTAAGCATCCTCTCAGTGACTCACAGGACGACGTTTTTGAAGGCGGTGCTATCAATCATCATCAAGGTCAGCAATACTCTTCTCATGGCTTTCAGAGACCCCAAAAACATAGCGTATTTCGCCAAAACCAATTTTCGCAGGCAGAACATCCCATTTGGAATTCGCAGCCCTCAGGACACTCAATATCACATTATGGTGGCAGGAAGTACGGGAAGCGGTAAATCAAACATTCTACGTTCACTAATGCTGAATTCGGTATTGCATCACCAAGCAGATGATAGCGATAAAGTTGGTTTTGCTTTAATTGAACCACACGAAACCTTATGCAAATACATGTATGAAAACATTCCCAAAGAGCGGCTCAAAGATGTCATTTACATTGATCTGTCAGACCCTCATTTGAATCATGGATACAATTTATTGAAAAAAACTTCTGATTTCAAGAAACCACTGGTTGCAAGTGCTGTGCTTGAAGCTCTTGAAAAATTTGGAGGAAGTAAAGATTGGGGGGGAAAATTAAGCTACATCATTTTGAATTGTTTGAGGGCTTTGCAAGATTATGACAAAGCAACAAACCTGTCAGATGTATTGCGCATTCTTAAAGACAAATCGTATCGTCAGGATGTCGTTAAGAGTATAAAAAATGAAGAAGTGAAGAATTTCTTTACACAGCAGTTTAAAGACTTTAATCCTAAGTATGATTTTATTCCTGTGTACAACAAATTCCGTTTTCTCATACATGACTCGTTGAGAAAGCTCTTTGTTGAAAATGAAGACAGCATTTATTTGGGTGATGTAATTAACAAATCTAAAATCTTATTAATTAATACCGCTAAATCACATATTGGCGCAGATGCATCCCGCTTAGTAGGTTCAATTTTTATTTCACAATTAGCCTCGGCGGGTTTTAATCGAAGTAACGATACTAAAGGAAAAAAGCGTAAACAGTTTAGAATATATATCGATGAAGCTCAGACTTATGCATCCAATGGTTCATCTAGTATTACCACCATCTTGGAAGAACTAAGAAAAAAGGATATTTCAGTAGTCTTATCATTCCAAGGTATTACCTCCTTAAGTAGTGAAGTGCGAGAAAGTATTTTTACGAATATTGGTAATTTGTTGGTTTTAAGATCATCGGCAGACAATGCAATATTGTATGCTAAAGAGATGGTTAAAGATGTACATCCCTTTACCTATAAAGATTTTGTAATGCTCCCTAAGTATCACATGATAGTAAGGATTATGAATAACGGCGTGTGCCGACCTTTCACGTGTACATCAGTTGTATATGAAGATTTCCATAAGGGCGGTATTATATCGTAATTCCATTTTCGAAGATACTGTTGAAAAACAATATCATGAAAACACAAACAAAATTATTATCAGGAAATGAAATATGCGAAATTAAAGTTAGTTATACAAGACCTCCATTGCACATAATGCCAAAAGTAAGCTGTCCAGTAGACACCTTGGAGGTTGTAAGAAAAATATGCAAAAATGTAAGCCTAGATTATCAAGAGCATTTTTGGTGTATCTATTTAAATAATAGCAATCATGTTCTAGGGTATCGGGAAATCGCCAAAGGCGACCAAACAGGTGCTTTAATACATATCTCTCAAATTTTCGCAATAGCCATTAAGGTGTCTGCCAAAGCCATTATATTAGTTCACAACCATCCCAGTGGTATATTACAACCTTCTGAAGCTGACAAACATTTGGTAGGAAGAATTGAGAAAATCGGAAAACTATTTAATATATCAATATTGGATAGTATAATAGTTACCAGTGAATCTTCAATTTCGTTTGCAGATGAGGGTTTAATGAATAAATCTAAAAAAGATGAAATACCATTTTAACTCCACTTTCGTGGAGTTTTTCTTTGATTTCTAAATTTGGTCATCTTAAAAAACCACATTATCATTAAAAAAGACGCTCTTGTCATTTTTCCATTGAAACCCAATTTCATATTAGTAATTTATCAACTTTATTAATTACAAAAACCTAAAGTATGAATACCTTTCTTGTTTATGTCGGAGACTTCAGTACCATCTTCTCTTTTTTAATAATTGTGACAATAATCATCACATACCTTTTTGGCAATCATTTAAAAACGTATCATTCACATTGGAATACACTCCTTGATAATTTTGAATATTCATCAAAAGAATTTTATTCACGTCTTAAGGTTGAATTAGAATCACATGGAATAACCAATATAACCATTGAAGAAGCATTTATTAAAGAAGGTGGAGCCTTGTCCTATTCTCGAATCTACCTCCGTGCCACATGGAAACAATATGAATACAATGTTTGTGGCGCAAAATTTGGTAAAGGATTCTTTATTTCGTGGTGGCTTATGGACTTAGATTCTGTTGCAAAAAGACTTATTTCCAAAATTCCGTTTATCGGCACATGGCTCAATCGACAATTCTTTCCTGTTACTTTCTATACCCAAGATACCGCTTCGATGTTCATGACCTATGCACAAAACTCAGTATTAAAGGTCATTGAAGAAATTACTAATAACAAAGGAGTGAGATCTTTAAGTGAATTGGAGCGTAAACCCGTATTGAATAGCATTTTTAAACGATAAGCGGTGGCAAGGAAGAAGAAGAAGAGTAAAGAACTAGAACAGGAAGTAGATTTACTTGTTCTCATGGCACTTGCGAGAACTCTTAAAGCACGAGGTAGAATAGATAAAATAGAAATGGAATCTAAAAGTTTTGTTGATATGCTTAAAAAGGAAGTTAAACTTTTAGGAAAAGGGGTTAAGAGTGAATTAGGGCTATGGTGCGACACCTTCAAAGAGGAGTTTGGAGCATGGGGTGATACTTTTAAAGATGGATTCTAATAGTCAATTATCAGCATCTGAACTGGCAACTATAAATTTCTATAAATGGGAGTATCAATTTCGTGGTTATTACCATTTTGATACGCCTATAGATATTGAACTTCCATATGTTTCTTTCCAACACCTTACATGTATAAATACTCATCACGTAGACGATGGTAAAGTATCATCGTTACTGAAGCATGTAAGTAAATTTCTTTCCTCACCAAAAGATAAAGATGTACCCGAATTGGAAGTGGTTGAGGTTGAACCTAGGTTTTTAGAGTTTGAAAATAAGCCAAATCTTGTAGGGATGAGCTTGTCATTTCTTAACGAAACAGAAATTCTCCCAAGTCGAAACCTTGAATTTCTAAATATGCTCTCGTTTAGCGAGCATTCCATTTCATTTGAAATTATAGGTCGCTCTGATGATATTACTATTCAAATAGTATGTAGTGTTCAAGATAAACCAAGAGTTCGTTCTCATTTTCAAGCTTATTTTCCAAACTCTATTGTACAAGATGTGGAGATTACAGATTTTGGTTTTTCACGTAGTCATGATATTGCCATTGCAGACTTTGGATTGAATAACGAATACATGCGGAGCATTACTACCGTTGATTCATTTGCTATTGACCCCTTAACACCTATTATCGCAACAATGGAATCTATACAACATAATGAACTTGCTGTATTTCAAATGTTGATTAGAGGGATTAGATCACCTCTTGCAAAAGATATTAGTAATTCGGTAAGTGATGGTAAGGGTGGTTCTTTTTTCGTGGATGCACCTGAAATGCCAAGCTGTGCCAAAGTAAAGATAGCTCATCCATTATTTTCAGTCGTAATGCGAATTGCAACCCAAGGAGAAAGTAATTTGAAAAGTCAGTATCTCGCACAAGAATTAGCTCGTAGCATATCCGCAATTTCACATTCAGAGTTTAATAAGTTGATTCCTTTATCCAATGAGGGCTATAATTATAATTATCATTCATACAACTTAGAACATCGTTTGAGCAACAGGCTTGGATTTATTCTTAATTCAAAAGAGCTCAATACTTTTTTTCACTATCCAAATAAAAGTATTGTTTCTAAGAAACTTAGATTGAATACAGAAAAAACAAAACAAGTTCCAAACGTAGCTGTGAAGCAAAAGTATCTTCTAGGTGTAAATCACCACAATAGTGTTGAAACCAATGTAATGCTCAGTGATGAAATGAGACTACGACACGTTCATATTATTGGAGCCACTGGGGTTGGTAAAAGTACACTGCTTGCCAATATGCTCATTGAAGATATGAGATTAGGTAATGGTGTTGCACTTTTAGACCCTCACGGAGACATCGTTGAAGACGTCTTATTGCGAGTCCCCGAACATCGGAAAAATGATGTTATTGTGATAGACCCATATGATACCGAGTTTCCTATTGGCTTCAATATCATAAGTGCCAATACTGATGCAGAAAAAATAGTTCTCTCATCGGATATTGTTTCTGTCTTTAAGCGATTTGCAACGTCTTGGGGTGATAACATGTCTTCGGTGTTATCTCAAGCGGTAAATACTTTTTTAGAAAGCAGTACGGGCGGTACGTTAATTGAATTGAAACGTTTTTTACTTGAGGAAAAGTTTCGCAAGAATTTCTTAAAGAATGTTCAAGACCCATCAATTCACTATTACTGGAATAACGAATATAGCTACCTTAAAAATCGTATTGCACCATTACTTACGCGAATTGACACCTTCTTACGACCAAAGATTGTCCGCTATATGCTCGCTCAAAAAGGTGGGATTGATTTTAAAAAATGTATTGATGAAAAGAAAATTGTATTAATAAAGCTCTCCCAAGGTTTGATTGGTGAGGAGAATAGTTATTTATTAGGTTCTTTATTTTTGTCAAAATTCAATCAGGTTGCTCAAAGTCGTCAATCTTTAGCGAAAGAAGATCGCCACCCCTATTACATTTTTTGCGATGAGTTTCAAAATTTTATCACCCCTTCCATTAGTCAAATTCTCTCAGGTGCCAGGAAATATGGGCTTGGGCTTACATTAGCTCATCAGGAGATAGCACAAATTGATGATTACAAAACGCTCAATTCGGTAATTTCAAACCCCTATATTCGAATCTGTTTTAAACTAGGAGACATCGATTCAAAAAAATTAGAATCAGGGTTTTCATACTTTGATGAATCTGATTTACAAAGTTCAGGAATTGGGCAAGCGATAATGCGCATAGGAAGTTCAAAAAACGATTGCAACCTTAGCACCTTTCCTTTTCCCGATGTACAAGAAGACACGGCTCATATGATTAAAGAAGTAATCATTAAGAATACCAGAGAAAAATATGCTCAATCAAGATTAGAAGTTGAAGCTATTTTAGCTTCACTCTTGCCCAAAGTTCAAAAGAGCAAAGATGATAATAAATCAAAAGAAAATAAGAAGCCCGAAAGTGAAAATAAAAAAGATAAAAATACCGTAGCTGAAGTAAAACAAATTGTTGTACCTAACGAGGATAAACCACAATCTCAAGTACAAGGTCAAACTAATTCTGATACTCAGACTGTCAGTAGTGAAATCGAAAAACAAAAAAACAAGTATGAAGAAAGTTTAGCAAAACGAGAGAATATCCGAAAACATCGAGTAATACAAGACGCCGTTCATGAAATGGCGATACAACGAGGTTTTAAATCGGTCATTGAAGAAGCAACCAATAATGGAGGTCGGGTTGATGTAGGTTTAACCAAAAATAAAATTCGTATTGCCATTGAAATATCGGTAACCAATACCACGGCATATGAAACACAAAATCTCATAAAATGTATTGATTCGGGGTACTCTCATTTGGTGCTGGTCTCTGAAAGTGAAGTTCATTTAAAAAATATTAAAAAGAATGTTCAACAAGAGGTGTCGAAAGAAGATTATCAAAGGATACATTTTTGCAAACCTCAGGGCCTGGTTATTTTTTTAGATTCGTTTAAGGATGCTATTGAGGAGAATACGAAACGACATTTAGGCTATAGAGTAACAGCGACATTTCGAGATGAAAATGGAGTGAATAAACTCAATAAACAACAAGAATTAACTAACTTAATTCTTAGCTCTTTGCACAGTAAAAAAGGTAAAAAACAGTAAGTAATATTCTTGGTGTTGTTTGCTAAATTTCGTATCTTATTACTTATATATCAGTTAGTTATGAATAAAAAAAAGAAATCAATTGGCGTGTGGATTCGAGTATCAACAGAAGACCAAAAAAATGGTGAATCGCCAAAAGTACATTTAGAACGTGCAAAATTATATGCAGAACTCCATGGTTATGAAATAAGAGAAGTATATGACCTCTCTGGGATTTCTGGAAAGTCAGTTATCAATACACCTCAAGCGCAAAATATGATGTATCACATCAAGCAGAAACACATTACAGGACTTATCTTTTCAAAAATTGCCCGTTTTGCTCGAAACACACGGGAGCTTCTAGATTTTGCTGATTATTTTAAAGAAAATGATGCCAACTTAATATCATTAGGAGAATCATTCGATTCTAATTCTCCATCAGGAAGGCTTTTTTTTACGTTTATATCGGCTATTGGTCAATGGGAACGTGAAGAATTAGTTTCTCGCGTTAATTCCTCAATTCAAGTGAGAGCTAAAATGGGTAAACGTCTTGGAGGTAAAATTCCTTATGGATATACATGGGATGGACATGAACTTCATATTGAACCAAAAGAAGCATCAGTACGCAAATTAATATTTGAGCTTTTTGTTCAAGAAAAGCGTAAAAAAACAGTGGCATCTATTTTAAATGAACGAGGATACAAAACTCGTAGCGGTAAAAAGTTCTACGACTCTAATGTAGAACGATGGATACGCGACCCACTTTCCAAAGGTTTACGTATATCAAATCATACTCGTAAAGTAGTTAAAAACGGCAAAGAGGCTACTGAGTACAAACCACAAGACCAGTGGTACTATCACAAAGCCCCAGCAATTGTAAGTGAAGAATTGTGGCAACAGGCTAACGATATTCTTGATGAAATTCAGTCAAAAAGGAAAAAACCACTTAATAAGAGAACGCATATTTTTACTCAATACATATACTGTGAATGTGGCTCAAATATGAGTGTGCGTTCTGGTAATAAATTTTATAGATGTACTAGGTCTGGTTGTGGGAATAAAATAAACAGAGAGCAGTTTGAAATTATTTTTAAAGAACAATTAAAAAGTTATGTAAGTTCTGAAGAAAATATTGAGCAATATCTTTCTCTTTCAAAATCAACAGCAAAAGATAAAGAGCTTCTTTTTGAATCTCAAACAATAAGACGAAGCAAGCTAAAGAAAAAAATAGATTCAATTATTCAACTTCATGTTGACGGTCAAATACCAAAAGAAACTTTTAGTGATTATCATGACCCTATCCAAGAAGAGATTAAATTGGTTGAAAATGAATTACAATTGTTGGAATCAGAAATTAATTTAATTTCAAAAAATTCAGAATCGATATCAACAGTTATGAAAGAAGCTACCGACTTATATAACAACTGGGATAACTTTAACATGACAAAAAAAAGGCGCTTGGTTGAAATGATTACCGAACGAATTACGATTAGCAAAGATGATAGTATACACATAAAGCTATTTCGTTTGATGCCAAACTCATTTTTTTTTGAATCGGAAACAATTGGGCAACATAACCCATTCCTTTAAAAACCATTAACTGTTTTAGAGACAGCTTTCCAAGCTCATTCAAATTATAATTAACACTTGCTAAAATCCGTTTGCTTAAAGCCACTGCACTTTCCTGCCTATTTCCTGAACCAATTAGAATTGCAACTAATTCGGCATCGCTTAAAGTCGATTTTCCTTTGTCACGAAGTTTTTCTCTAGGCTGGTCATCTTGGGACCAGTTTTTTATTGGAAACGAAACAGGTTTTTCTGTCATCTGATAAAGATTTATATTGTAACTTTCTGCTGCAATAAATTTAAAACATTATATAGAAAAAATACTATACAACTATGAAATCTTTATTTACATCAGAAGCATATAGTGAGATTATAAGTAGAATAGATCAACTCAATGAAAATTCACAAGCTAGTTGGGGAAAAATGAATGTTGGCCAGATGACATGGCATTGTCAAGGACCTCTTAATATTTTGCTCGAAAAAAATGATTATGGCATGAAACCTAGTTGGTTTGCCAAAGTGTTCTTTAAGAAATCACTATATAGTGACAAACCTTGGCGAAAAGGATTACCTACAGCCAAATTTTTAAAACCTACAGAAGACAAAGATTTCTCTTCTGAGAAGGCCAAACTTGTTGACCTTATTAATGAGACCTATTCTCATCGTGACAAATCAGAATGGAAACCTCATCCAGCATTTGGTTACTTTACAGCAGATCAATGGGGACAAATGCAATACAAACATCTAGATCATCATCTAACACAATTTGGTGTTTAATTCTATTCTAGCATGAATTATCCTCCAAAACATCACCAAGATGACGATCAAAATCATATGATTGAGGTCATTAAAACATACCCTTTAGCAACGGTGATTTCAGTTACTAATGATCAGCCATTAATCACTCATTTGCCTTTAATTTTCGACAATGGTAAACTCATTGGTCATATTGATATTTATAATCCTCAAGCCGGCTTATTAAAAGATGACAATGCGGTTACGCTTTTATTTTCTGGACCTCAATGTTATATTTCACCAAGCGTCTATAGCACGACGCAATTGCCAACATGGAATTATATGAAAGTGCATTTAAAAGGTACTGTAAAAGCCATTGAAAGCAAAGCTGCACTTAAACAGTCATTAATTACTATGACTGAGTTTTTAGAAGCGCCAGACCATAAATATGTTTTAGAACCTGATAATCCAAGATTAGATAGAAACTTAGATTATATCAAGATGTTTGAAATTACTATTAGCGATTGGGAAGGAAAATTTAAATTATCACAAGACAAAAAGCCAAGAGATACCAATAATGCTAGAGCCGAATTAGTAAGAGCAAATCAAGAGAGTATAAAAACGTTTTTGGATAAGGTGTTTAAATGAAAATTATTCTTATCATACATGTTTTTACAACTGTTTTTATGACTGGCTTATGTTGGTTTGTTCAGGTCGTACATTATCCGCTTTTTAGAGAAATCGATAGTAATAAATTTCCTGCTTATGAAAGGAAAAATATAATTACAGGAGTCATAACAATTCCAGTTATGACTATTGAACTTATAACTGGGATTATTTTATTGTACAATTATCCGGAACATCTCTATATAACAAATATGGTCTTACTCGCTTTTATATGGCTAAGTACTATCCTTTTCCAAGTTCCAATTCATATGAAACTCATGACTAAAGGTTCTCCCAAACTTATTACTAAAGTTATTAGAACAAATTGGATTAGAACATTGAGTTGGACAGTTAGAACCCTATTGTTAGGGTATATCATATGGGAACTAATTATTAATATCGTTTATTGAACACTATAAGTATCCAAACGTCTAATTATAGTTGGTATGGCTTGAGTCACAAATGATGACGTATCATAAATGAGTCCAATGCCATCCGCATAATAAAAACGATCTAGACCAGGTAATTGCTCACCATCTGTATTGATTAGATAGCGTTCCGAATTAATGCAATTAAAAGTTCCAGACTCAACTGTTAAACTTGTTTCTCCTTCGACTAAAGTTTCCATAATGTTCCCAAATGATTGTTCAACAAGTAATCTTTCAGTAAAATCATTGTTTATAAACTTCACATTATCATTATCATCAATTAATTTTCCATTATCCTCTCTTAAATATTCAAAATGTTCACCGTTAGGATTGCAGAACGTGATGCCTTCTTCATTTCCAGTAGTTAATCGTCTAAATTTAAAATAGATATTCCCATTGATCTCATCTGTATCGATAATACTAACAGAATCAATGACACCTGTGTCGTCATAAGCTTCAGAATTTTGATTGTATCTATAATTTTTATAGACCCAAGAGTTTCCTATTGTTAAAGCATAAAAATTAGTTTCTGGTGTTTCTGGCGCATTTGAGTCATCATCTGAACATGAAAAAAATAATGATAGAATGCATACTGTGATAAGAATACGTTTCATAATAATTAATTGATTTTAAAAATTGATTAATAAACGTAATTGTGTAGTATAGATGAGTTGGATTGGTTGATTTGTAAGAATAACGCTATAAAGTTTTATTTATTATGATATACTAAGTTATATTAATCTTTTTGTCTGTTTTATAATCTTGTAATATAACCGTTAGATTGACCGCTAGCACAAAACCTAACCTAAAGATAAACCAGCCTACCATTAGATAAACGTATCACCTAACATCTTGATTTACAGATTAGATTTGCTCGAAGCAACAATGCTTTCTATTAATCTAAACTATTTTATTATGAAAAAAAGTACTTTTTTAAAATTTGCCGTCTTGTTTTTTGCAGCTACGATTATACAAGCACAAGACATTATTAACCCCACTTCTGCAACAACAATATTGACAGCCGAATTTGGTTCAAGTCTTATTAATACCATTAATGGTTCTGGTTTAGATACTTTCCCTAGTTTATCTGCATCACATAGCGGAACAAATCCGGGTACAGCTTTTTATGCAACCAATGATACAGGTATCATAGACTTTGATTTAGGTGGTTCTTACTTGGTAGATGGGCTTTCATTCTGGAATGCTAATGCAACTGGTCCTCCACAAACCGGAGTTCAAGACATCATTATCTACTCATCAGAAGATGGTGTTACTTATACACCAATTTCTGGAGCACCAACTTCTTTTACAGAAGCTGTTACTACCTCAAGTAATGCAGAACAATTTTCTTTTGCTGAAATTACCGCTTCCTTTATTAGGTTTGAGTTAATATCTAACTATGGTAGTAGTGCTTTTATAGGTTTTGCTGAAGTTGCCTTTTCTGGAATTGAAGCAGAAGTAGTTGAAAATGTCATTAATCCAGTATCTGCAACAACGACATTATCTGCTCAATTTGGATCAAGTCTTGACAATACCATTAATGGTGCTGGTCTAGATGTATTTCCAACCTTATCAGGAACACATGGAGGGACGAATCCTGGTAATGCATTTTATGCAACCAATAATACAGGTACCATAGACTTTGATTTAGGTGGCTCTTTTTTGGTCGATGGTCTTACGTTTTGGAATACAAACGCACCTGGTCCTGGAGCTACAGGAATACAAGGTGTTATTATCTCATCTTCAGAAGATGGTACAAACTTCACACCTATTTCAGGTGCACCGAGTACTTTTGCTCAAGTTGTCACACCTTCGAGTGCTGCTGAACAGTTTTCATTTACTGAGGTTACAGCATCATTCATACGTTTTGATATCCTGAGCAACCATGGTGACCCTGGGAACCTTGTCGCTTTTGCTGAAGTTGCTTTTTCTGGAGTTGAAACATTAGGAGTTACTGATAGCGTTTTAGAGGAATCTATTAGTTTATACCCAAATCCTGCATCAGATGTTATTAGAATTAACAACACCTCCAATATTGGCCTAGAAGGCATTACTGTTTATGACATGAATGGTAGAATCGTTATTCAACATCTAGTAACAGATAATAGTCATAACCAAACCATAAATGTATCAGAACTTTCCTCTGGAGTTTATATGGTTCAGATTTATAGTAATCAAGTACATACAATGAAACGTGTTATAAAAAATTAAAACTTAAATTTTTATTTATTAAAACGCCTTTGTTATATACAAAGGCGTTTTCTTTATTTCTCACCTACGAATTTAACAAACCAAATTACCGTTAGATAGACCGCTCGTCCAATAACATACCCAATAGATAACTCAAGCTACCATTAGATAAAAGCATAGTCTAAACAACTGATAGTCAATATATATTTACACCAAGCAATACTGCTTTAATCAATTACAAATCATTTATTATGAAAAATTTAATGCTAATAATCACACTTGGATTCATCTGTCTTACATCATGTAGTAAAGAAGAACTCAATGAACCAATTACAGAACAAAACACAGAAGCTACATATGTATTTAAACTATCTAACACAAACGATTGGGAAGCTTCAGTAAGTAGTGATCAAGGAGAGAAATCAAATAATGCTTTCAGTTCTAGAAGCAATGGAAATAGTCTGCACGCTCACGGAATATTTAGCGCCTTTGACGGAGGATTAATTTCTTTTTGTGGAACTCAAAACAATGGCGGTACCCATGGAAATGCAAGGCTTGAAGTTACTTTTGGTCCTTTTGGTACAGCAAATGTTACATTAGAAACCGTAAGTGTTGTTTCAATAGGAGATAATGAAGTGGTATATGGTGGTCAAATTAGTGAGGTTATAGAAAATACTGTAATGTTCCCTCCACCACCTCCTGGATTTCCAGCACCACCATGTGACCCATATGAGCTTGGGACTTATGTATACTTTGCTGTCAAAGATAATGGACAAGGAAATAATGCACCATCAGATCAATATAGTCCGTTCTTATCAAATAGTTGTAATGAAGACGCTAATGGAGGAGCTAATAACCCATGGTCATTCTTTGGATTTAATGATGTAGAATCACCTAAAGATAAAATAAAGGTAAACGATTAAGCCACTAGACATTTAATTTGCTATTAATTAATCCTTGAGTGTAGTATCGAATTTAACCTTGGTGCTACACTTTTTTTATAAAAACAAGTTGAAGACACTCACATAATGATCTTTCATATTCCTGTATTTACTAATATCTTTATTTAAGCGTATCTTCGGAATATATAAAAGACACATCATTTTTTAGCACATTTTATATGCATTGGAATACTAAAATTATTAACCCTCAAGATTTGATCAACATCGCTAGAGGTGACCATAAAATCATCTATAAATACCTCATACAGTTTCAAGAACTAATTCCTCAGCGTATTGATAGTTTAAAAGAAAACTTAAAAGTAGAAGACAGAAAAGGAATTCGTCAATTGTTACATCAAATGAGTCCGCAAATACAATTTTTCGGAATTATGGATCTTGTAAAACCCATTAGACAATTAGAGCTCGATTATGAAACAATGCCAATAGAAGAATTAAACACATTAGTAGAAACAGTAATAATAAAGCTAAATCTCGCTATAAACGACGTAAATTCAGTAATCAAAGAAAATTTCTAACCATTAACCCTCATGAAAACAAAGCAACTATTTTTTTTCATTATACTTTATTATTTCATCTTATCAGCAAGTGCGCAAGTCAATAGAGATTCCCTTTGGGCGATTTGGAGTGATGATACTAATCCGGTTATAGATCGACTGGAAGCCATAGGAAATATGTCTCAAGATGCTCAAGGGATGTACAAACCCGTCAACTTAGATACTGCTTATCATCATGCCCAATTGCAATATAAACTAGCCGAAACTCATAATAATAAAAAATATATGGGAAGAGCTGTAGGGAAGCAAGGCAACTATTTTATGAATAAGCAAAATAACAACAAAGCTATTGAACTCTTCAAAAGAGCTATTACGCTTGCCGAAGAAGCAAATGACCAATATAATATTGCCGCAAACAACTTTAATATTGGAATCATATATTTTAAACAAAGTAATCTTGCTAAGGCAATTCCTCGCTTTGAACGCGCATCTCAACTGTTTGAAAATGAAGGCAAAAAAAGACTTCAAGCGGTTTCTTTAGGCATGATTGCTAATTTGTATGCTACTCAAAAAGATGTACGTAGTATAGAGTATTTAAAAAAAGCTGTAATCGCTGCAGAAGCCTCACTAAAAGAAGACGACAATCCAAAAGATCGTATGATGGTTACTATGATGAAAAGCCAAATTACCAGTCTCAATAAAAAATTCGGTCTTATCGAAGACACTTCTAAAGACAGTCTCATTAGCACGAGTGATCTTGAAAAACTGGATTTAGAACCAGATTCTCCGATGAGTCTTTCAAAAGCTGGTGAACAAGCGCTAGTAAAAGGTAATGCTGCCCAAGCAGAAGACAATTTCAAGGAAAGTATTAAACAAAGTGAAGCCCTTGAAAGTAATACAGTAACTGCAGCATATTTAATAGCTGCTGGACAAGCCTATTTTAATACAGAAAAGTATTCTAAAGCACTTCCTTATTTTGAGAAAGCACTTGTACTTGCAAAAAAAGATCAGATATTGGAAATGAAAGGACAGTTATACTATTATTTGTATGAAATCCATAATAAATTAGGACGACATCGTCAAGCTTTAGAGATGTTTCAAAAGACCATTAGAATTCGTGATTCGATATTAAATTTAGAAAACGCAAAAACTACTATACAACTAAAAGTTGAATCAGATTATGAAAAACAAAAAGCTATTGATGACGTTGAAAACCAGAAAGAAATAGCGATTCAAGAAGCAAAGACAAAAGCACAGCAACGTATTTCTTGGGCTATTGGAATAGGGTTATTATTGATTTCCATCTTGGCATTCGTGATTTTTAATAAACTAAAAGAAACGCGCAAGCAAAAGGTCATTATAGAGGAGCAAAAGAAAAAAGTAGAACAATCTGAAAAATACAAAGAACAGTTTCTAGCCAATATGAGTCATGAAATTAGAACGCCAATGCATGCCATTTCTGGAATGACGAACATCTTAGAACGTAATGAGCATCCAAAATCACAAGATGTTTTTCTAAAAGCCATGCGTACAAGTTCTGAAAACCTTGTCGTTATTTTAAATGATGTTTTGGACCTTTCAAAAATAGAAGCTGGTAAATTAGAAATTGAGAATATTTCAATGAATCTTGAATCTGTAGTTGAGAATGTTATTCAAATTCTCAAATTCAAAGCAGAAGAAAAGGGTTTGATTTTATCTTATGAAATCTCTGAAGATACACCAGCTTTGGTTATGGGAGATCCAACACGTTTAAATCAAATTTTAATTAATCTTGTTGGAAATGCTATCAAATTTACTGAAAAAGGGACTGTAGATATCTTGGTATCTTCAGCCGGCAATCAACTACATTTTGAAATAAAGGATACAGGTATTGGTATTCCAAAAGATAAGCATGAAAGTATTTTTGGAGCTTTTGAGCAAGCCAAAGAATCAACCTCTAGATATTATGGTGGGACAGGACTAGGACTTAATATTTCCAAGCAACTTGTCGATTTACAAAATGGTAAGATTTGGGTAGAAAGCTCTGAAAATAAAGGAAGTACTTTCTATTTTGAGCTACCTTTAGCAATTCCCGAAACTGATGCGATTAGTCAAAGTTTCATTTCTGAAGACAAACTAAAAGCAATGGCTAAATCTTTAAAAGGGATTCGCATTCTTATTGCAGAAGATAACCCTTTTAATCAAATGATTGCTCAGGATGATCTGTCTTATTACATAGAAAATCTAACTATTGACACTGTAGAAAATGGTGCTTTAGCTATTGAACAGTTTAAAACCAATACCTTTGATCTCATCCTGATGGATGTGCAAATGCCTGAAATGAATGGATTTGAAGCGACCAAAAACATTAGAGCTATTGAAAAATTAGAAAGAAGAACTACTAACATTCCAATTATTGCGATGACCGCAAGTTTATTAAAAACAGAAATTGAAAATTGTTATGATGCTGGAATGAATAATTATATCCCAAAACCTTATAAACTTGAAGAATTAATTGTGCCTATCTTTAACGAGCTAAAGTCGTAGTATGAATTTTGATAAAATTAGATGTTTAATTATCGATGATGACCCCTTTATATTGGAATTACTTCAAGATAAGTTAGATCAGTATTTTCCAGATATAATAGTGCTATCAACTGCTAGTAGTGGTAAGGAAGGTTTACAAAAAATTAAAGAGCTAAACCCTGAATTACTTTTTCTTGATGTAGAAATGGCAGATATGACTGGTTTTGAAATGCTTTCACAATTATCAGACATAAATTTTCAAACCATTTTTATTACCTCATATAGCCATTACGCTATAAAAGCAATTCGTTTTAATGCTTTAGATTATTTATTAAAACCAATCGATTTAGGTGAGTTAAAGAAAGCTATAAAACGATTTAAAACGCAAACGAATACAAGACCTCAACAAGAAAATTTATCGCTGGCTTTGAAAAATATGGCCAATAAAAATGTCTCTAATCATATGCTTATTTTAAAAACCCAAGACGGTGATTTAAGGTTAGCTTTAAAAGATATTATTCATATTGAAGGTGATAGAAACTACAGTTATATCTATTTAAAAAATGGCACAAAAAAGCTCGTTACGAAGACTTTAATAGAACTTGAAGAATTATTAGATTCTAAAGGGTTTTATCGCTGTCATAAATCTCATATCCTAAATGCTGAGCATATAACCACTTATACTAATGGAAACTTAGTACAGCTTTCTGAAACGATAAGCATTCCTGTTTCTAGAAGAAAAAAGAAACCTTTTATAAAATGGTTTCAATCGTATCAAGATTCAAACTAATAGTCTGAATAAACCAATCTGCAAAATCTAATTTTCACTTTTCTTTTTCGTTATATATCAATTGAAAAACCACCTTTTGATCAACCGTTAGCAGTAGGATTGAACCATTAGCTAAACCTTATTACCTTAAGATAAACATATCTTCTACCAGCTGTAACTACCTGTTATATTTACATCAAGCAATCAAGCTTAAGACACAAATAAATACAACCATTTAAAATTTTAGCAAGATGAAAACTATTTCAAAATTAACAGGAACACAAAACAAAGTAACAAACGCAACTGCCTTTTTAGGCTTATGCATCGTAAATGCTTTAATAGCTTCTTTTATAGTATTAGCGTTAATGAACGGAATTCACTAGAAATTTATTAAAACAATGTCTTTACCTCATCAAAATCTAAGCCGCCGTAATTACCAGAACTCATCAGTAATAAGGCCTTATCTTCAAAATCTTGAGATAATAAAAAGTCTTTAAAATCTTGAGGGTTTGTATAAATAATTAAATCATCACGTTCAAAAGCATTGGCAATCTGTTCATGGGTGACTTCTTCAAGCTTTTTTATTTCTACAGCATGAGGCGAATAAAATACGACAGCAACATCAGCAGCATCTAAAGCGCCTTTGTATTCTTTGAGAAATTCGGCATTTAAACTACTATAAGTATGCAGTTCTAAACAGGCAACTAAAGTTCTTTCACTATACTGTTCTTTTACAGCATTAGTTGTTGCTTCTACTTTACTAGGTGAATGCGCAAAATCTTTATAGGCAACACTCATAGTGTTTTCTGCAATTTTTTCTAAACGTTTGCTTGCGCCTTTAAATGTAGAAATGGCTTCATAGAAATCATCTTCATCAATACCCATATGCTGACAAATCCATTTAGCACCAGCAAGATTATTAAGATTATGCTTTCCAAAAACTTCAATAGGCAAATCACCTTCAGGTGTTGCAAGTAAGGTTTGCCCATTTTCAACGTGATACTCAGGTGTTTGGTAGGCTAATTTTCGAATAGGGTTAACGCTAGCTTCTACCACTCTTTTTACCTCTATGTCTTCTTCGTTATAGTTAACACTTCCGCCTTGAATAATACTATCTACAAAAATGGAAAACTGTTCCACATAATTCTCATAGGTTGGAAATACATTAATATGATCCCAAGCAATACCGCTTAATAAGGCAATATTTGGCTTGTACAAATGAAACTTTGGCCGCCTATCTATTGGAGAACTCAAATATTCGTCACCTTCTAAAACAATAAAGTCGTTATCTTCTGTCAGTTTTACCATGACATCAAAACCTTCTAATTGTGCACCAACCATATAATCTACATCACGATCGTGATAATGCATCACATGTAAAATCATTGACGTTATTGTCGTTTTACCATGACTTCCACCAATAACAACACGTGTTTTATGTTTGGATTGCTCATATAAAAACTCAGGATAACTATAAATTTTCAAATCGAGTTCTTGAGCTTTCAATAACTCAGGGTTGTCTTCCTTGGCATGCATACCTAAAACAATAGCATCTAGATTTGACGTAATCTTTTCTGGAAACCAACCAAACGTTTCAGGCAATAAACCTTTAGCCTCTAATCGCGATTTTGAAGGTTCAAAAATAGTATCATCGCTTCCAGTAACTTGATAGCCTTTATTATGTAATGCTAAAGCTAGATTATGCATTGCACTTCCGCCAATAGCTATAAAATGTACGTTCATTTGTTGAATTTTGTAGACCTTCAAATATAGTAATTGGAGCGTTAAAAACCCACGAGGCTTTTAAGAAGTTTTTATAAGATTATTTAAGGGTTTTAATCTCGGCTTTTTCGTCTTTAAAAACTTTAATTTTCGGCAAGGTTGTTATGGCTTTATCGATCCATTTAAGTGCTTCCACTCTATTTTTTTTGTGCTTTTGTATTTGAGCTAATCTGAAATAAGCCCAAGCTTTAGGGACACCATCCTTTGCGGAATAGTTTTCGATATATGTTTTTAAGCATCTTTCTCCTTTATCTAACTGAACATTATACTCTGCGCATACCTTACCAATTTGATAATGCATGGCATTTCGCTGATGTTGCTCTCCGGATGCTTCTAAATTTGAAATCGCTTTACCGGGTTGCTTTTCCTTTTCATACAAATTCGTAAGCTTATCAAAACAGGTTAACGAACCGCCTTCATTTATAGCCAATTTATAATACTTTTCGGCTTCTTCTGGTTCATCATCATACTCGTAAATATATCCTTTTGCCAAATAGCCATCTACTTTTGATAAAGCCTCTAACTCGTTAGCATACTTAAATGATTTGCTTTTACTACCTCCAATAATTCCTGGCAACTGCATATAGAGCTCTACCAAAGCCCAACGTGTATCTATATGTTTGGGGTCTAACTCGGCTGCTTTTAAAAATGCGTCTTTTACATCACCAATAATACCAAGTGCTTTTAATTTACTTACACTTAAAGCTTTCATACCTAAAGCACCACCATGTTTATAATGAAAATTGGCATTGTTTGGTTCTAACTTTGTAAGTCTTTTGTAGTAAACAATTGCATCGTCCCATAGTTTTTGATGCCCATAAGCATCACCTAAAAGTTCAATACCTCGCGTATCACGCTCATGGGTTTTTACATATTCTGAAAGTAACGCTTGAGCTTTAACAAACTTTTTATCATGAATTAATTGTTCAGCTTCATCTAGATCATACTGACCAAAAGTTAGCAACGGAAAACACAGAAAAAATATAAGATATCGCATAGTCATACTTACACAAAAAAGATACCAAAAGCTTTATATTAAGAAATGGTATTGTTTTTGATTTTCAATTTGCAAAGATAGGAGGTTTACGGTTAAAATTGTTAACTTCCCTAAACCAAACGACATGATAACTCATTTGTTGTTTTATAGGTTTGGTTAAGGGATTAAATTTCCAATAAAAAATAAAAGATGAAACCATTTATAAGTCTATTAATGATACTCTGCTTCGCAAATTTTTCTAACGCTCAAACTCCTGAAGATTATTCAAAACTATGGAAAGAAGTGAGTGATTTTGAAAATCAAGGTTTGCCAAAATCTGCACTAAAAGTTGTAGAATCTATTGAGAAAAAAGCAAAAACAAACAAGAATACGCCTCAAGAAATTAAATCGTTATTATATCGAAGTAAATATGCCCTTATTCTTGAAGAAGATGCACAGTTTAATGTCATCAGTGACTTTAAAGATGCCATTACAAAAAGCGAGACGCCTACAAAAAATGTATTACAAAACATCTTAGCAACACTTTACTGGCAATACTTTAATCAAAATAAATGGAAGTTTTATAATAGAACAAAAACCAGTGAAAAGGTTGACGAAACCGATTTTAGAACTTGGGATTTAGAAACGCTGTTCGATGAAGTTCACACCAATTTTGAGCAATCATTGGCTAATGGATTAATTCTTCAGCAAACCGATTTAAAAGATTACGATGCCATTATAAACCAACAACACGGTTCTAAAATTTACAGACCTACGCTCTTCGATTTATTATCACATAATGCACTTCAGTTTTATAAAACTGAAGAAAATAGCATTACCAGACCTGCTTATAAATTTGAGATTGACAATCCTGAATTACTAGGTGCATCACTTAGTTTTTCTACAATGCGATTAGAATCTAAAGACGCATCATCATTACAATTGCATGCCTTAAAAATTTATCAGAGCCTTATAAAATTTCATTCAAAAGATGCATCGCCTCAAGCACTAGCAGATGTGGATATTGAACGCTTAAATTTTGTCTATCAACATGCTATTTTCAATAACAAACAAGGCTATTTACTTAAAGCATTAGAAACGGAAAGTGAAAAATGGAATACTGCTAAAGTAGACGTTGCCGCTTTATACGACTTTGAAATTGCAAAGTTATACCAACAGCTAGGCCTTCAGTATCATCCAAAAACTAATGAAGACAATCGTTGGAAACTTAAAGAATCTTTAGAAATTTGCAATGCTGTATTACAAGGCTTTTCAGGTAGTAAAGGTGCCGAAAAATGCAGGATACTTAAAGCACAAATTCTGTCACAATCGCTACAAATTACTGCTGAAGATGTATTACCAATACATACGAATGCTTTAGCTTTAATTAGTTATAAAAATATTGCAGATATCGATTTTAAAATCGGAACGGTTTCCGAAGAACAATTAATAACGCTGCGTGCTTATAATCAATCATCTGATAAATTAAAAATTCTAAATCAGATGAAAGCAATTCATAGTTGGACGTCCAAACTTAAAGATGAAAATGATTATCAGTTACACAATACAGAAATTGCCATTCCTAAGCTTGAAAATGGTCGTTATATTATTTTCGGACAAGTTTTAAACGACAATAAGACCTATGCCTTTAAAGAAGTTCAGGTCACAGACATTGCCTATATTCAAAAAGAAAACCAAGGTGGTGTTACTTACCAGATTATTAATAGAGTTAATGGGAAACCCATTGTAGAAGCTAACATTGCTCTATCTTATATTAAAAATTACCAAGGCAGTTACAAAACTCAAAACTATAGAACTGATGGCAAAGGCGAGTTTATTGTATCTAATGAAAAGTACAACCGCTCACAAATTAAGCTCCATATTAAAACCAAAGATGACGAGGCACAATTTAATGACCTGTACATTAATCGTTATTACAACCACGGAAACAACAAGCCTAATTATCGGGTTTACAAAGCCTTTTTATTTACTGATAGAAGTATCTATCGTCCTGGTCAACCTTTATATTTTAAAGGAATTGTTATGTCCACCAAAAAAGATAAATCTGAGGTGCTTTCAAATAAATCTGTTGATGTCACATTATATAATACTAATGGAGAAGAAGTTAAAAAACTAGAGTTAAATACCAATGAATTTGGTTCAGTTTCTGGAGAATTCATTCTGCCAAATAATGGATTAACTGGTAATTTTTCAATACGACTTAAAGGAACTAATAATATCAATGCTTATCAATCAATTTCTGTAGAGGAATATAAACGTCCAAAATTTGAAGCTGAGTTTAAACCCGTTTCAAAAACTTACAAAGTCAATGATACCATTACTGTAAAAGGGAATGCGCTTGCTTATGCGGGAAGTAATATTACAGATGCTAAGGTTGTGTATCGCGTACATCGAAATGTGCAGTATCCAAGATGGTATTACTGGTATAGACCTTACTTTAATAGTGAACCTCAGGAAATTACACATGGTGAAGCAACTACTGATGCGGATGGTAATTTTGAGATTAAATTCAAAGCCATACCAGATGCAAGTGTCGATAAATCATCATTACCAACATTTAGCTATGAAGTGACTGCAGACATCACAGATATCAATGGTGAAACGCGAAGCGCAATAACCAATGTAAATGTTGGTTACCATGCTTTAACAGCGTCTATTATAGTAAGTTCTTCACTTGACAAAAATGATAAAACACATCAAATTGGTATAGATACTAGAAACCTTAATGGTGAACCGGTTGATGCCAAAGGCACACTTAAAATTTACAAATTAAAAGCACCAAAAATGGTTCTAAGACCTAGACCTTGGCAAGCTCCAGATTATCAAGAGTTTTCAAGGGAGGAATTCAAAACCTTATTCCCAAATGAAGCCTATAACAATGAAGATAATAGTATCAACTGGGATAAAGGCGAAATGGTCTATTCTGAAAATTTTGATACCAAGACATCAAAAGCACTAGAACTAGGAAGAATTAAACGTTGGACTTCAGGAAAATATGCTGTGGTTTTAGAAAGTAAAGACCGTTTTGGTCAAGCTGTAAAAGACGAAACCCAAATTACGCTTTACAGTAAAAAAGATGAAACCTTAGCAGATAATGCTTTGTTTAGTGCCACAACAAATAAAACCGAATACAAATCGGGTGATAGTGTTGAACTCACCTTAGCATCCTCAGCAAGTAACATGTTTGTTACCGTGGAAATTGAAAAAGCATCTAAGATTGTAAGCAAACAAATTGTTACTTTAAATGCTAACAAGAAAACGATTAGTATTCCAGTAGTTACTGAAGATTTAGGTGGCTTTGTAGTGCATTATACCTATGCGTTTAAAAACAGTTTTAAACATGGAGCAACTCCAATAGCTGTACCCTACCCTAAAACTGATTTAGAGATTGAAACGATGACCTTTAGAGATAAGCTACAGCCAGGAACTGATGAAACTTGGCGTTTCAAAATCAAAGGACCAAAAGGGAATAAAGTCGCTGCAGAATTATTAGCAAGTATGTATGATGCTTCTTTAGATCAATTTAAACCTCATAATTGGAATTTTAATCCCATACAACAACCCTATTATTATTCGAGATATCGATTAAACTCAGGACATAGTTTTAGACTTAACCGATTTAAAGTTGAGAATTTGAATTATGGTGGTGGAAATTACGCAGTTCAAAATTATGATCAGCTGAATCTGTTCGGACTCTATTTTAGTGATTATTACTATGGAAGACAGCAATACTTGACACGACAACGCTCTACTATTCCATCAACATACACTAGTAAAACACTATCTCGCATTAAAGAAGGAATGGTTGAAGGTATAGTTAAAGACAATAATGGAGAAGTACTTCCTGGAGCAAATATTATAATCAAAGGGACAGAAACTGGAGTCGTTAGTGATTTTGATGGAAAGTTTTCTATTAAAGCAGGAAAAGGAAAAACTTTGGCTATTAATTATATTGGCTATAGATCTTTAGACATCAAAATATCCAAAGACAATTACTATGCTATAACCCTCAATGAAGATTCAGATGTTTTAGATGAAGTTGTGGTAGCGGCTTATAGTGTTTCTAAAAAAGAAAAATCTGCAAGTTACGCTGTAGCTGCAATTAGTGAAGATAGCGAAGAGTTAGAACGTGGTATTATTGGCGGTGAAATGGATGATGAAGCCAATGATTTCAATTATTACCGAGGTGATGCTTATAATAAAAATGAAAATGCTCCAGAACAGCAAAAAGAACAAAACTTCGATAATGTAAAAATTCGTAAAAACCTTCAAGAAACTGCCTTTTTCTTTCCGCAGTTACAAACCGATAATGAAGGTCATATAAGTTTTAGTTTCACTACACCTGAAGCTTTAACCAAATGGAAATTACAACTGCTTGCACATACCAAATCATTAGAGAGTGCAACAACAACTTTAGAAACAGTTACTCAAAAAGAATTGATGGTCTTACCAAATGCGCCTCGTTTTTTAAGAGAAGGTGATCAAATTATTATAAGTACGAAGGTTGCCAATTTAACAGATAAGCAATTAACTGGACAAGCTGTATTAATGCTTACTGACGCCATTTCTGGAGATGATATTACCGAACAATTATTAGGACGTCGTAACATGAATTATGATGCTGTAAAACGTATGCATATTAAGGACTTCACCGTTGACGCAAAAGGCAATACGCAAGCCTCATGGGCCTTAAACATCCCATTTGATGTTGATGCTGTACAATACAAAATTATTGCCAAAGCTGGTGATTTTAGTGATGGAGAACAAAATGCCTTACCTGTATTGAGCAATCGAATGTTGGTTACTGAAACCTTACCAATGTGGATTAAAAGTAACGAAACTAGAACCTTTAGACTTGACAAATTAGCTTCAACGAGTTCAACGACATTGAAGCATCATAAGCTTACTTTAGAGATGACCTCTAATCCTGCTTGGTATGCCGTTCAAGCGTTACCATATTTAATGGAATATCCTTATGAGTGTAATGAACAAACGTTTAGTCGTTACTATGCCAATGCTTTAGCAAGTCATATTGCAAATAGTAACCCAAGAATTAAAGACGTCTTTAATCAATGGCGAAACACAGATGCTTTGTTGAGTAATCTAGAAAAGAACCAAGAATTGAAATCTATTTTAATTCAGGAAACGCCATGGTTACGTGATGCGCAAAGCGAAACAGAACAGAAAAAACGTATCGCTTTATTATTCGATTTAAATAAAATGAATAACGAATTAGCAGCAGCTAAACGTAAACTTAAAAACGGGCAAATGGGTAATGGCGCATGGCCTTGGTTTAATGGCGGACGACCAAATCGATACATCACCCAACATATTATTACTGGATTTGGGCATTTAAAACACCTCAACGTGGCTACGAATATTGAAGAGACTTCTATGATTAACAAAGCGATTCAATATTTAGATGGTGCGTTTGTCCAGGAATATAAAGACATCAAAAAATATAATCCTGATGTCGATTTATCTAAAGATCATTTAAGTTTTACGCAATTGCATTACCTATACATGCGTAGCTTCTATCCTGAAAACAAACCTTCAAAAGAGGTTCAGGCTATTATGGATTATTATCAAACACAAATTCAGAAGTATTGGCTAAACCGAACACTTTATGCTAAAGGGTTAATGGCACTTGTTGTAGACCGTATGGATGATAAAACAACATCTGAGAAGATTTTAAAGTCACTACGTGAAAACAGTATTACTTCGGAAGAGTTAGGTATGTATTGGAAAGAAAATACAAGTTCATGGTATTGGTATCAGGCACCAATTGAAACACATGCCCTTTTAATTGAGGCGTTTTCTGAAATCGAAAATGACACTGCTACCATAGATAATTTAAAAATTTGGTTATTAAAAAACAAACAAACTAGCCGTTGGTCAACAACCAAAGCCACTACTGATGCCATTTACGCATTGTTACTACAAGGAAATGATTGGTTAAGTGTGACAGAGATGGTTGATATTGTTTTAGGCGGTCAACACATAGAACCTTCTAAGTTAGAAGATGTCAAAGTAGAAGCTGGAACAGGTTATTTTAAAACATCTTGGAGTGCTTCGGAAATTAAACCAGACATGGCGACTGTCAAATTAACAAAGAAAGGCAATGGCATTGCTTGGGGAAGTTTATACTGGCAATATTTTGAAGATTTAGATAAAATTACATCTGCTGAAACACCTCTAAAATTGAAAAAGAAATTGTTCAAGAAAACGAATACAGATACTGGAGAAGAAATCACTGAAATTACTCCTGAAACAGCATTGAAAGTTGGTGATTTGGTAAGAGTTCGTATCGAGTTAAGAAGTGACAGAGCGATGGAGTTTATCCATATGAAAGATATGAGAGCTGCTGGTTTAGAACCTGTTAACGTATTATCTCAATACAAGTATCAAGATGGATTGGGGTATTATGAAAGCACCAAAGATGCTTCGACCAACTTCTTTTTTGACTATTTACCTAAAGGTGTTTATGTCTTTGAATATGATTTAAGAGTTAATAATGCTGGGAGTATGAGTAATGGGATTACAACCATTCAAAGCATGTATGCTCCAGAGTTTAGTAGTCATAGTGAAGGTGTTAGGATAACTGTAGACACTGACTAAATGTTAGGATTGCTGTAGTATATCGACAAAATTATAGTAAAAATTACTATATTAAGGTACTAACAAATAACTAACATTATGAATTCAAAAGTATTTTTGGTCTTGAGGTTATTACTCGGACTATTCGTTTTGGTCTTCGGACTCAATAAGTTTTTTCATTTTATTCCAGATTTTGAATTAGGAGCAGATGCGGCGGCTTACTTTGGTGCATTAGCCAGTTCTAAAACTTTAACTCTTGTTGCTATTGTAGAAATAGTTGCAGGATTAGCATTAATTACAAATAAGTTTGGAGCTTTATTAGCTCTTATCTTAATGAGTGTTTCTGTTAATGCGGTATTATTTCATGCCACATTAGATCCAGCAAATAGTGCAGGAGCAATTGTATTATTGGTTTTAAATATTGCTGTACTAATTGGGTATAAAGATCATTACAAAGCGTTATTAAATTAGATTAAAAACATTTATAAAAAAAGAGGCGTATTAATACGCCTCTTTTTTATTACATACGTTTTGTGATGAGTGCCAATTGCCCCATATGATTTGCCTGATGTTCCATAACATGAAACCAAGCCCAATGGTTACTCATATTTCCATTCATTTTTTCAAACCAAGCATCATCTTTGGCTTTTAGAAGTATTTTAGTTTTTGCTCGAACTTCATCATAGATAGCCATATAATATGAAATGGGCTTACCTTTGAATTCTTGTCTCGCTTTATCTCCTAGATTTAAAGCTGTGTCCCATTTTTTTCTTTCTTCTTTGTTGAAAGCTCTTCCTTCAAATGTATAGACTTGGTAATACGCTTCTGTGGCCGCAAGGTGATAAATAATTGCTCCTGGGCTATTTGCATTGTCATCTAACAAGAAATCTGTACCGTTTTGATCTAAGTTTACAACGTGTCGCTCTACTCTTGATTTTAAGTTATCTAACATGGCAATCATTTGACCAATATCATTTGAATATCCTCGGGGTGCCTTGATAGTACTTTGCGCAAAAGTGTTAGCGCTAAATAGTATGGTTAAAAAAATTAATGTTAGTTTTTTCATGGTTGTCGTTTTAAATTCTTACTAAAAATAAAACATAACACACTTTAAACTCGCCTCATTAACAGGACCTTAACGTAGAACTATTGCTATTTTTTCTCAGGAGGAAAACCTTCGAGTACTTTATTTACAATGGCTACAAATTGTGCTTCACGCTTTTCGGGAGTGGCGTTAGGCTTGTAATTAGATTCGGAAACAGCTTGCCAAATGAGCCCTATGCCATTCTCATCAACAAATTCAAACACAATTTCTCTTCCTAATTGACTTTGGCCAATTGGCAATCCTATTGAAATTCCGCCGCCAACATTTCGCCCAGAACCACCAACACCTACGCCAACATTGTTTTGTCGTTGTTGTTGAAACTCTGCACTCTTAATATCGATAAAAAAATCAGGCGTATCTGATAAGGTATACCCTCTACTTTGTAGTGCTGTATTTAAAGCTTTAAACAAACGTTTGGTATCCAATTCACTCATTCCCGATTTGATATCGGCATAGTAATTATAGGTTTTATACGATGTAAAGTCTGTGGTTTTTTCATAGTCATAATCGACTCTAATTGGTGCACATGACATGACCATAATTAATGTCAATGTTAGATATACATATTTCATTGCTTTTTTATTTTAAAGATACTCAAAAAAAATTCTGAAAAAACAACTTTAACTTTAACAGTTGCATTAAGGATGGAGGCTTTGTTGGAGCTCCTCAACGAGAGCGACTGCCGAGAGCCTGACCCTTTGTAGCTATTCTGCGGAAAAGGGTAATGCCCAAATCGTTATTCAGAGTCTTTTTTATCTATAGATTTTGTTAGCGCAGAAGAGATGATTCCTGTTGGAATTGCAACAATTCCTAAGCCAATCATAAGGATAAAAAAAGTGAACACTTTACCACCAACGGTTATTGGATAAACATCACCATAGCCTACAGTTGTTAATGTAATAATAGCCCACCAAAGGCTATCAAAAATGGAAGAAAAATGTTTTGGTTGTGCTTGATTTTCAAAATAATAAATGCCAACCGCTGCAAAATAAATAAGAATTAGTGTAATGAAAATAAATAAAAAAATCTCTTCTTTTGCCGATTTAATGGCACGAGTAAAGTGATTCATCGCTCTATTATACCTCACCAATTTTAACACTCGAAACAATCTTAAAAAGCGCAATGCTCTTAATGATCTTAAATCAACTCCAAAAGATAAATAAAATGGAAGAATCGCTAATAAATCTATGATGCCAAAAAAGCTAAATACAAATTTAAACTTACTATCGGCTACATAAATACGTAAGAGGTATTCTGCTGTAAAAACAATCACACAAAACAACTCTATCGCATGAAGAATGGTTCTGGTTTGTGGTTTTAAATTTGGAATAGTTTCTACCGAAAACGTAACGATTGAAACCAATATTAAAATTTGAATGAAAAATGAAAAAAAACGGCTTAATCGGTTATCATTAATTTCTACAATGCTTTTAATGTATTGCTTCATATTGATACGATTTAATTACTTAATCATTAAGCATCTTCCAGAGTTTATCCTTTAATTCTGTGATACCTTGTTGTGCCACCGAAGATATAAACATATAGTTAATAGGCAATGATTTATCTAACTCAGCTTTTAATTCTGATTTCAATTCATCATCTAACATATCACACTTAGAAATGGCAATCATACGCTCTTTGTCTAGCATTTCTGGGTTGTAACGTTTGAGTTCATCCAACAAAATATCGTATTGTTTTCGAATGTCATCAGCATCTGCTGGAATCAAAAATAGCAATATCGAGTTACGTTCTATATGACGTAAAAAATAATGTCCTAATCCTTTTCCTTCGGCTGCACCTTCAATAATACCAGGAATATCTGCCATAACAAAAGTCTGGAAATCACGATATTCAACGATACCTAAATTAGGTTTAAGCGTGGTAAACTCGTAGTCGGCAATTTTAGGCTTTGCAGCTGTAATAACTGACAATAATGTAGACTTTCCTGCATTTGGGAAACCAACTAAACCAACATCTGCTAAGATTTTTAGTTCTACGGTAATATCTTTAGTCTCAAGCGGCATACCAGGTTGCGCATAACGAGGTGTTTGGTTTCTAGAGTTCTTAAAATGCCAATTTCCTAGGCCTCCTTTACCACCTTGAGCAACGATAGTTTCTTGTTGATCTTCTGTGATTTCAAATAACACCTCATCGGTTTCTGTATCTTTTATAATGGTCCCTAGAGGGACATCTATATAAATATCTTCACCATCGGCCCCTGTACTTCTACTCTTGCTACCATGACCTCCGTGACCAGCTCTAGCGTGTCGTTTAAATTTTAAATGCAGAAGCGTCCAAAGGTTAGCATTTCCGCGGATAATCACATGACCTCCACGACCACCATCGCCTCCATCTGGCCCTCCTTTTTCAATAAATTTCTCACGATGTAAGTGCGCAGAACCTTGCCCTCCTTTTCCAGAAGAAACGTGTATTTTAACATAGTCAACGAAATTGCCTTCTGTCATAGTCTTGTATTATCTAAAATTCGTTTACTTACGAAATTGTATTTACAATGTGTCGATTACAGTATTTAATCGCTCAGTAATATCTTGAATACTACCTACACCATCAACACCAAAATACTTGTCTTGAGCAGTATAGTAATCTTTTAAAACTGCAGTTTTTTTGTAGTATTCTGTGATACGACTTCTAATAATACTTTCATTAGCATCATCTTTTCTCCCACTTGTTTTACCACGCTCTAATAAACGTTGAACTAGGACTTCATCATCAACTTCTAGAGCAATCATAGCATTAATTTGAGAATCTTTACTATCCATAAGTTTATCTAGGGCTTCAGCTTGTGCATTAGTTCTTGGAAATCCGTCGAAAATAAAACCATTAGCATCTGCATTTTTTTCTACTTCAGCATTTAGCATATCAATAGTCACTTGATCAGGAACCAATTCACCTTTATCCATATAAGATTTAGCTAACATCCCTAAAGCTGTTTCATTTTTTATATTAAATCTAAACACATCACCTGTAGAAATATGTACAAGATTATAGGTGTCTTTTAAAAATTCTGCTTGTGTTCCTTTTCCTGCGCCTGGAGGTCCAAATAGCACTAAGTTAGTCATGTATTGTGTTGTTTTTAATTGATATATTGCTGGTAAGTCACGTCCCAATCCGTTATAATCTAAACCATAACCAACGATAAATTTATTTGGAATCTCTCGACCAACATAATGGAGTTTATAATCTTTTTTATACGCTTCTGGTTTGTAGAATAGTGTTGCAATTTTTAGTTCATCTACATTTTCGTTTTTAAAAATGCGATGGATTGCTTCTAAGGTATTTCCAGAATCGATAATATCTTCAAGGATGACCACTTTTCTACCAGACAAATCTTGTGTTAAACCAATAAGTCGCTGAATATCTTCGGATGATTTTAAACCTTCATAAGATGCTAGTTTAATAAACGTTACCTCACAAGGTTTTGGATATTTCTTCACAAAATCACTCACAAACATAAACGATCCGTTCAAAATCCCTACAAACACAGGGATTTCGTCTTGCATATCATTTGCAATTTCGTCAACCATACGTTGCACTGTAACGTCAACATCTTGTTCAGAAATGAATGGTTTAAAGGATAAATCGTGTAGTTTAATCACCTAATTCTAATTTTAAAAAAGCAAAGATACTCAATAGATTGGCGATTACCGATTTTTGAATTCCATTTTTGTTAATCCTTTCTATTTTATAATGTATTTTTGTCAAACAAAAGCGCTGAAATTATATATAAAAACATTTGATAAGCTAAGCTTTTCTAATTTTAGTAAAATATCTGTTATTTCAGCAATACGCAATGTGACACATGTTATGAAAAACTATTTTTCTTCAGATTTTAAACTCGGTATTCTTGGTGGTGGTCAATTAGGAAAAATGATGTTATACAGTACAAGAAAATTTGACATCACGACACATGTTATGGATGCAAGTGATGAAGCACCTTGCAAAATTGCCTGCAATCAATTTACTTTAGGGGATTTAATGGATTTTGATGCCGTTTATAACTTTGGGAAACAAGTTGACCTTTTGACCTTTGAGATAGAAAACGTCAATGTAGATGCTCTTGAAGAACTAGAAAAAGAAGGTGTAAAAGTATATCCATCATCAAAGAATTTACGAATCATTCAAAATAAAGCCACTCAAAAATTATTTTATAGAGATCATGATATCCCTACATCAGATTTTATGCGTTTTGCATATCGTTCTGAAATTGAAGATGCCATTGATAATGGTGGCTTAGAATTTCCGTTTGTATGGAAAGCGGCACAATTTGGCTATGATGGCAATGGTGTGAAAATGGTGAGACAACTTTCAGATCTGAACGACTTACCAACAGGCGAATGTATTGCAGAAGCCTTAGTCCCTTTTAAAAATGAGTTGGCAGTTATTGTGGCAAGAAATGAACAAGGTGATGTCACTACATATCCTGTGGTTGAAATGGAATTTCACCCTGAAGCTAATCAAGTAGAATATGTTATTTGTCCTGCTAGAATTGATGCTGCAGTAGCTAAAAAAGCAAACGCTGTTGCTATGGAAGTTTCAAAAGCCTTTAATCATGTTGGCGTATTGGCTGTAGAATTATTTCAAACTGAAACGGATGATATTCTGGTTAATGAGGTCGCTCCAAGACCTCATAATTCTGGCCACCAAACGATTGAAGCAAGTTATACGTCTCAATTTGAGCAACATGTAAGAGCTATTTTAAATCTTCCGTTAGGAAAAACTGATAGTAAAGTTGGTGGCATAATGGTTAATTTAGTTGGTGCTGAAGGTCATACAGGTAATGTCATTTATGAAAACATTGAACATATTATGCAACTCGAAGGCGTGACACCTCATATCTATGGAAAAAAGCAAACGAGACCGTTTCGTAAAATGGGACATGTAACCATTGTGAATGAAGACATAAATGAAGCCAGACGTGTTGCTGAAAATGTAAAACAAACGATTAAAGTTATAAGCAAATAATTATGAGTAAAGTAGCAGTAATCATGGGAAGTAAGAGTGATCTTCCTGTTATGCAAGATGCGATAGACATCTTGAATGAATTTCACATAGAGGTAGAAGTAGATATTGTATCTGCTCATAGAACTCCTGAAAAACTATTCGATTTTGGTAAACATGCGCACACAAAAGGCTTCAATGTGATTATTGCTGGCGCTGGTGGTGCAGCACACTTACCAGGTATGGTTGCATCGTTGTCACCATTACCTGTAATTGGTGTTCCTGTAAAAAGCAGCAACTCTATTGATGGTTGGGATTCAGTATTGTCTATTCTTCAAATGCCTGGAGGTGTTCCTGTGGCAACGGTAGCGCTAAATGGAGCAAAGAATGCTGGCATATTAGCTGCTCAAATTATTGGAGCGTCTAATCCAGATGTGCGTGATACAATACTTAGTTATAAGGAAAGTTTAAAAGCTAAAGTGATTGAATCTTCTAAAAATTTATAGTATTATTCACCGTCAAAAAAACCTCGCTTTTACACGAGGTTTTCCGCTATTAATCAATTCATACTAAATCTTACAAAAAATAAGTTTTAATAATATTGCAAAATTAATAATTTAATTGACATAACGCTCTTAACGTTAAGTTAATCAACATAAAAAATAACGTCATTTCAAAATGAACATTTTAAATTCAAAATTTAACACACCTTTTCATACAGCACCTTTTTCAAAAATCAAAAATGAAGACTATTTACCTGCATTCTTGAAAGCCATTGACAAAGCTAGAGCAGAAATTGATACCATCACTTCTAATCCCGAAACACCAAGTTTTGAAAACACTATTGAAGCTTTAGATTTTTCAGGTGAAGAATTAGACCGACTGTCCAGTATTTTTTTTAATCTGAATAGCGCTGAAACGAATGAAGATATTCAAAAAATTGCACAAGAGGTCTCTCCTCTCCTTTCTGAATTTAGTAATGACATCACCTTAGACGAGGACTTATTCAAACGCGTAAAAGTAGTTTATGATAACAAAGCGTCTCTAGATTTGACTGTTGAACAACTTACACTTCTCGATAAAAAATATAAAGGCTTTTCTAGAAATGGTGCAAATCTTTCCGATGCAAAAAAAATACGCCTCCGTGAAATTGACAAGCGATTAAGTCAATTAAAACTCAAATTTGGGGAGAATGTATTAGCAGAAACGAACGCATTTGAAATGCACCTCACAAATGAGAAAGACCTTGCTGGTTTACCTGACGGTGCTAAAGAAGCGGCACAGCAATTGGCCGAATCTAAAGGTAAAAATGGATGGATGATTACTTTAGATTACCCAAGTTACATTCCATTTATGACGTATGCTCAAAATCGTCAATTACGAAAAAAATTAGCATTAGCTGCAGGCGCAAAAGCTTTTAAAGGTGATGATTTAGACAATCAAGATAATGTTTTGCAAATTGCTAAACTTCGTCATGAACGTGCCAATCTTTTAGGATATCTAACACATGCTCATTTTGTATTGGAAGAACGCATGGCAAAAACCCCAGAAACAGTCACACAGTTTTTAAATGAACTTCTTGAAAAAGCTAAGCCAGCTGCCGAAGATGAATTTAAAAATTTAGAGACCTTCGCTAAAACATTAGACGATATTGATAGGCTTGAAAAGTGGGATGGATCATATTATTCTGAAAAGTTAAAACAGAAGTTATTCAGTTTAGATGACGAACAACTCAAACCTTATTTTAAATTAGAAAATGTCATTGATGGTGCGTTTACTATTGCTGAACGTTTATTCGATTTGAAATTTGAAGAAATCAATACTATCGACAAATATCACGACGATGTCTTAACCTATAAAGTTACAGATACCAAAGGTAATTTTGTGTCGATTTTTTATGCCGATTTCTTCCCTAGAGCTGGCAAACGAAATGGTGCATGGATGACTGTATATAAGCCACAATATATCAAAAATGGCGTTAACGACAGACCACACATTTCTATAGTATGTAATTTTACGAAGCCAACAAAAAGTAAGCCTTCACTCCTCACCTTTAATGAAGTGACTACTTTATTTCATGAATTCGGTCATGCTTTACATGGTATGCTAGCCAATACGACTTATCCAAGTTTATCTGGAACGAGTGTGTTTTGGGATTTTGTTGAATTACCGTCTCAGGTATTAGAAAATTGGTGTTATGAAAAGGAAGCTTTAGAGTTATTTGCCACACATTATGAAACTGGTGAGGTCATTCCTATGGAACTCATTGAAAAGATAAAAGCATCTGCAACCTTTCATGAAGGTATGCAAACTTTAAGGCAAATTAGTTTTGGACTTCTGGATATGTCATGGCATGGTCAAGACCCAAAGTCGATAACTTCGGTTAAAACTCATGAATCAAAAGCTTTTGCAAACACAAAACTTTATCCTAGTGTTGCTGAAAATTGTATGAGTACATCGTTTTCTCATATTTTTCAAGGTGGTTATAGTTCAGGGTATTATAGTTATAAATGGGCCGAAGTTTTAGATGCCGATGCTTTTGAATACTTCTTAGAAAAAGGTGTGTTTAATAAAGAGGTTGCGACAAAATTTAAAGCCCATGTATTATCGCAAGGTGGTATTGAAGACCCAATGACATTATACAAACGTTTTAGAGGAAAAGCACCAAAACCTGAGGCTTTGCTAAGACGTGCTGGGCTGATTGCAAAATAAAGAAAATAGATATGCGTTTAGATACTGTATGAAGTTCTTAAAACTTTTTGGTCATCTTATCCTTATCATATTCTTAACTGCTCTAACCCAAATTGGTGGTGTCATTTGGATACTGTCTTTATTCATTTCTATTGCACTGAAAGGAAAAAAACGTTTTATATTTCCTGTTTTATATTTGGTCTTTAATCTTTTGATTATTCCTCCAGTAGCTAAACAATTTGGAAGAGAACAACTTCCTATATTCTCAGAAAACATAAAGCCTAGAAATTGGGTTTATCCACTTTTATTTCGAAATTATGTCAACCCTGAATTAAAAGAGCTATTAGAAAGTTCAGTAGAAAAATTAAAACATCATCCAATTCAGGTTATATATCTAGACGCAAATTTCCCATTTTATAATGGTTTTCCACTTCTTCCGCATTTAAGTCATAATGATGGGAAAAAAATTGATATAACATTTCTGTATTTAAATGAAAAAAAACAACCAACCCACAAAAAGCCATCAATTTCTGGGTATGGTGCTTATGTTAAAAAAGAAAGTTATTATTCTAACAAATGTGAAGTACTAGAGTATTGGCAATATGATTTTCCAAAGTATCTCACTTTTGGAACAATCAATAATTTAAAACTTGATAAGAAAAACACAACACTTCTCATTAAAGCACTATTATCAGATTCTAAAACTCAAAAAATTTTTATAGAACCTTATCTAAAAGACGAATTAGGGTTGGGTAATTATTCAAAAATACGATTTCATGGCTGTAAAGCAGTTCGCCATGACGATCACATTCATTTACAAATTAACTAATTAGTGTTTCAACACTTTAACTGTTTTGGTTGTTTGACCCGAAGTAATCCTAACTATATAAAGTCCAGATGCATTTAATTGCAAATTGTGCGTTTTAGTATTTGTAATCGCAATCGTTTCGTTTTTAACTTGCTTACCTAAAACACTATACACTTTAATATTATAGTGCCCTTGTTTTAAAAACTTAAGGCTTCCGTTGAGCACAATAACATCGTTTCCAATCTCAAAATCGCTAACAGATAATGTTCCTGCATTAAACCCATAATCTGTACCTTTTAAATCGGCTGACTGACGTGATAAATCGTTAGTTGTAATTAAAAAATACCAATCAAATACTTGAGTTCCATTTGGTACTGTTACTAAATTTTGAGACGTTTCTTCTATATATTGCCTTGTTTTCGGATTAAAAGTCGCTACATAATAGCCTAAACCATTGTCATAAGTTAAAGGTATCATTTGGGAGAGATTTTCAATTATAAACTCACCATCGTTATAATCCCAAGTTATTGGATCAGCATCGGTTTGTAAACCTGTATACAGATATAAGTTAGGGTTACTTAATGGATCAAAAATAGAGTAATCTCCAAGTTCTCCATATTTAAATGTAAACGTACCAGAGTTAATATCACTAGGGTTAGGTTGTAGTTCTATTTGAGAGAGCCCTGTAAAAGTAAATGAGCTGAAACATAAAAAAAGTAAAATTGTTTTCATTTAATAAAATTTGGAATACTAAATGTAATAAAAAAACAATATCTAATAAAAATTACTAGTTCAAACGTCTAATATTACTGAAGAACTAACCTTTCAATAGTTTTCCAACCTAATACCGCTTAAAAAATACAAAGAGAAACTTAGAGACTCTTTAAATGCTCATACATTTTTTCTCTAACTTTCTGATTAGGCAATATTCCATATCCAGCCATCATGTTATCAATAGCATGGTGTGGCTTTGAGGTTCCTGGGATAACGCAAGTGACTAATTCATTAGAAATGATAAACTTTAAGAAATATTGCCCCCAACTATTAATATCGTAATCTTTACACCAACCTGGAAGTTTTTTCCCTTTGGTTATTCTAAACAATGAACCGCTATCATAAGGCTGATTAATTAAAACTGCCGTTTTGTTTTTTTCTATAGTTTTAAACAATGATTGCTCGGCATGTCTATCTCTAATTGAATAATTAAATTGCACAAAATCTGGAGTTTCAGCATTTATAATTTTTTCTAAAGTACTATGAGAAGCGTTCGTATAATGTGTAATTCCCCAATATTTTATTTTACCAATATCCTTCCAATGTTTTAGTGTTTTCACATGAGTTTTCCAATCCACTAAATTATGAATCTGCATCAAATCTATACGTTCTCTTTTCATCAAGCGAAACGATTGTTCCATTTGCCGAATACCAGCCTGCTTTCCTGAAGTCCAAACTTTTGTAGCATAAAAAAAATCATTTCTAGGTTTCATAGTATAAGTTAAATCGCCAACAACATTTTCTGAGCTACCATACATTGGAGAGGAGTCAATAACACGACCACCTAGCCTATTCATTTCTTGAAGTACTTGTTTCAAGACTTTTCTTTTTTCTTTAGAATTACCTACATCAAATGTTTGCCAAGTTCCTAAACCAATTACAGGCAACTTTTCATTTGAAGGTGGTACAACTCTCTTTATCATAGTGTCTTTAAAATTAAATGCTTCAAAACTAGGAAGCACTAATAATCCTAAACTGGCCAATGAACCCAACTTTATTACTTCTCTACGTGAATATTCATTATCTATCATCATATCTATTTTTTAAACTTAATTCTTTTTCTTTTAATAACTGTTTAACTCCTAATTTATAACCAGTGAAAGACCATAATAATGCCACAGGAATTGCCAATAATGCAATTATAGATAACCCAAATCCAAAGGAAACAAAGAGCATGAAAATCCAACCTGTTAATGCATCGCCTCCTCTATAAATAACAGTGTCAATTATGTTTTTGATTCTATACTTTTCTTCTTTAGTACACACTGTGTAGAGTATTTCTCGTGATGGTTTTAACAATGAAAAATTTCCTGCTCGATGCATGATTATTAATGCCGCAATGACAATCAATGAGGTATTAACACTAATAATTAAAAAACCCAAACCAATACATAATGGAACTATAGCAAGTGTAAAAGCTAGTTTGTATTTTCTAATTATTCTTCCTGTAAATAAAAATTGAAGCGTAATAGCAATACTATTTGTTGCTAAATCTACTCTAGAAAAATATAAAACTCTTTCATTACTTTCTTTAATAGTTTGTTCCAAAATATGTGCCTGTTCAAAATATAGAATCGTAGACACCGCAGTATATAAAAGAATAAATACTACAATGCTAATAATATAGCGCGATTTACTAGCCTCTTGAATCTGCTTCCAAAAATTCTGTTTAAGAACTAATTGTTTATCAAATCTATTACTGTTTTTTTTGGATGTATTTCCTTTAATTTTTATAATTTTTTTTACAGAAAAAAGAGCCATTAGCAGGAACAAAAGAGCAATAATTAGTAAATTTTCTATTGAAGTATTTACCACTAAAAATGACGACAGCATTGGTCCAAACAAAGCTCCAAAACTTCCGCCTGCGGCTATAAAACCAAAAACTTTTTTAGACGTTTTACTAGAATAAATATCTGACATAAAACTCCAGAATAATGAAACTACAAAAAGATTAAATACACTAAGCCATATAAAAAAACATATTGCAAGAAACTGTGTTTTTCCAATTAAAACAAAGCAGATATAGAATACGATAATGTTTATAATAAAAAACCAATAAGAAATTACCAAAACTTTTCTTATTGTAAACTTACGAGTCAAGAACCCAAATAAAGGTATTAGTAAAAGCATCACTAAAAAAGTCCCGGTAAATAGCCATTGTATTTTATTCGCACCATTTATGATGCCCATTTCATCTCTTATTGGTCTTAAGATGAAATATCCTGAAAGCAAACAAAAGAAATACATGAAAGACCATAACACAGCTATACGCTCATTAGGTTCTACCATTAAATCTTTATACAATAAGCTCCTAATTTGATGTTTCATTCACATTTTATTTAGTGAAACAAATCTCAAAAATCTTATTGCAAAACAATGAGTGATTTGGCAAATAGAATAAGTGATTTATAAATCTGAAAGGCTGTTTTTAAAAGAAGAAGGTGTTGTTCCTGTTATTTTTTTAAAAGCTATATTAAATGAAGACAAAGAATTAAAGCCACTTTCATATGCTATACTAGAAATCTTTATGTTTTTATATGCCTTATCTAATAACATATGTTGCGCTTCTTTAATTCTGTATGTATTGATATACTCTGAAAAATTTTTAGAAAAAGCTTTATTAACAACATGAGAAATCAAATAAACAGGCTGATTTAATTTTATCGCTAATTGTTTAACATTAAAATCGGCAGCTAAAAAAAGTTTTTCATTTACCATTAAAAGCTCAATCTTAGCGGCTACTATATATAAATCTTCTTTAGATATATTAATATTTTGATATTTTTTATGACGCTTAAATTTTTGCAAGACTTGAGGGTTCTTAATTAAGAAAAAACTCAAGAAATAAATGAAAACACCATAAATAATTGGCCCTAATAAGTATGGTGTTAATCCTAAAACATAATTAGAAAAATAAGATACTTGTAAAAGAAAAGTTCCAAAAACCAATATTGATAACCATATAATTTCCTTTTTACTTAATGAAAATTTATGCTTTTTAGGAAACTTAAACACAATTAAAACAATACTCAATAGACTGTAAATTAATTGATGATACAACAGGAGTTTATAGCCGCCTAAATACCAAAAATTAGATGCTGTAAGCTGATTTACAAATGCCAACAATACTATACTTGGTAAAAAATGCAAGAAACTTAAATGAGACCACTTAACATCGTATAAATAATAAAATACATACAATAGTAATAATGGCCCAAATGCCGAATGTGCTATAAATCCTAAATTTAAAAACCAATTAGGTGTTGTATCGAAATACACCCAGAAAATAGATTTTACGATTCTAAGTGTAATTGTAAAGAAAAAAGCAGATAAAAGGAAGTCTTTGAAATTCTTTTTCTTCTCAAAGAAGCTATGTAAAGATAAATAAAAACTTTGCGCAGCGCCTATACTAGCTAATACTAATTCTACACTTTTATCAAATTTTACTACTTTCATTACCTACTAAGATAATTATTTTTTTATGTTCAAAATAGAAGCTTTCACAAATTAAGAAAAGTTTAAGATGGCATAAGTTTAAAAAATAAACTTTCAATAATTATTGAAAGTTTGAAATATTTTATATATTTGTCATATGAATTACGATGAAGCAAAAATAAAATTTGTAAGTACTTGGGGAAGTTTAGGTTCGCTCTGGGGAATAAATAAAGCTATGGCTCAAATTCAGGCTTTGTTATTTATCTCAACTCAACCGTTATCTATGGAAGATATCATGGAAGATCTTAAAATCTCTCGTGGTAATACAAGTATGAATCTGCGTCAATTAATGGATTGGGGAATCGTCACAAAAGAAATTATTCCTGGTGAGCGTAAGGAGTATTTTACAACTGAAAAAGATGTACAAGAATTAGCAAGAACAATTGCACAAGAGCGTAGCCGTAGAGAAATTAGACCCGTAATAAAAGTATTGAAAGACGTGTCCTCTATTAAAGATGACGGCACAGAAAAAACAAAAGAATTGATTAAACAAACTAAAGCATTACATGATTTAACTGAAACTGCAGATGATATGATTAACAAATTAGTTAATCAAAAACAGAACTGGATTACTAAATCTTTACTCAAACTCATTAAATAAAAAAATTTTAACCATACTTTCAATTTTTTCTGAAAGTTTAATACATACATAACTTATGAAAACTGTATTCAAAATATCTCGATTCATAAACGTTTTAGCTCTCATTTGTCTAATCGGTGGACCTTGGGGAATTATTGTGACCGGATTTTTACAAGTCATAGCAGCTGTATTCTTTTTAATCGTATTTCCGAAGAACACATTAATCTACATCTATTTTATTGTGGTTGGGCTATTCTTTTTAGTCTGGAATCACAAATTAGACACTTGGTTATTTGTAATTCCGTTAAGTCTCATCTTCTATTTGACTTACATCATTCATTATAGTAAATCACTTAAAAATCACACGCATGAAAATTATTTATAACATAAATTTCGCAGCATTCTTTATCACTTTGGCACTATATGTAACCATTATTTATGGTATGTTTTCGCAAATGATACTTGGTGCAATTCAAGTGCTAAGCGCTGCAATGCTTTTTCTATTTTGGAAGAACTTTTCAGAAAAAACCAAAGAACATCTAAGCATATATTGGGTGATTATTAGCATATATGGTATCTGTTGGCTGTTTGATTGGAAGTCTTTTAATGAAACATTTATGACTGTATTTGGTGTTATGATTCTTCCAATGGGAATAGCTGGATACTTTTTATATATCCTTAATTCAATTAAACATATTAAAAAATGAATTACAACATCTTAACATATTGTATCTATCTACCAATTATAGCAGTAATTATGATAAAAATAGGCTGGATGTTTTATGTGCATGGAGAGGTATTTCTACTTCATTTATTTAAGAATGACCAAACTATTGTTAAGCCTATAAACAACTTACTATTAATAGGGTATTATTTAGTAAATATTGGATATGCTATAATTACTATAGCATACTGGGAAACAATTAAATCTACATCCCAAATGCTCAATACACTAAGTGAACATCTTGGTATCATTATCATTGGTCTTGCAGTTTTACATTATAATAATGTGCTCTGTCTTAATTATCTAGTAAAATCAAAAACTTTAAAACAATAAATCATGGAAAATTCTAAAATTATCATCGGCTATCTCATTTACTTACCAATTGTCATTGTACTTACGGTTTATGTATCTAAAATGCTATTCAAAAATGGGAAATACTTTATGCTAGATATTTTTAAAGGCAAGGAAGATATTGCTTTAGCAACTAATAAACTTTTTGAAATTGGGTTCTATCTCATTAATATTGGTTGGGCTTTACTCATACTAAAAATCTCATATTATAGTACAACAAATATGAGTACTCAAACACTTATAGAAATCTTAAGCAAAAAAATTGGAGGCTTTTCAATCTACTTAGGTATTATGCTATTTATCAACTTATTTTTCTTTTTTAGAGGACGACGCAAATCTAGACAAAGCGATAGAATTGTTACAAAAAAACCAATTTATAATGTTCAAAATGAACAACAAACTATAAAATAGAGTACTATGAAAACAATTGGTATATCACAAATAAAGCAATCAGAAATCAATAAAATAGAAATGATTGATTTCTATAATGAAGCTACCGAAGATTATGAATTTTGGAGCAACGATTTCAACATGCACTTTGGTTATTATATTCCGTTTAAAACTAATGTTTTTAAAAGAGATACCATGCTTAATGAGATGAATAACCAAGTCATTAACAGGTTAAACATTAAAAAGAATAAGAAAACCTTAGTGGATTTAGGTTGCGGAATGGGTGGCACCATGCGATATGCATTAAAGCAAAACAAGAATCTTTCAGCATTTGGTGTAACGCTTTCCAATTTTCAAGTAAAAAAAGGAAATGAATTACTCAACAATAAAAAAGGAGAAATACTTCAAGAAAACTATAACCATACTTCTTTTTCTAAAAACAGTTTTGATGCTGCATTGGCTATAGAAAGTTTCTGTCACTCTGGTCATAGCAAAAACTCATTAGAAGAAGCTCATAGAGTTCTAAAACCTGGTGGCCGTTTAGTCATTGCTGATGCATTTTTAAAAAAAGACGCTAGCGATTTATGTTTAGGAAGTCAGTATGCATATCAAAAATTATGCAATCACTGGAGCTTAGAGAAGCTAGAAAACATTAATCACTACAAGCAACACTTAAAAGCTGTTGGCTTTAAAAATATTACTATAGAAGACATGTCATTTCGAGTGGCGCCTTCAGTATTGCATGTACCTTTTGCAATTGTTGGTTTTGCGCTAAAAAAACTCTGGAATACCAAATCACTTAAAAGAGAAAGTCTGCATAACCTAAAAGGCTCTTTTTATGCTTTACTTTCTGGGTTACACATGAAAAGCTTTGGGTATTATATCATTACAGCAACAAAAGGCAAATAATTAGTAAAACTTAGAAACCATGAAAACAAAAACAATTACTATAGCTGGAGGAAGTGGATTCCTAGGTCAAGTTCTAGAACACTATTTCTCAAAACAAGGTCATACGATTTACATCTTAACGAGAACTCCAACACGTCACAATGATATCTATTGGAATTCTAAAGACATTGAAGATTGGGCAAAAATTCTAGAACAAACAGATGTGCTCATTAATCTCACTGGGAAGTCTGTAGATTGTCGGTATAATGAAGACAATAAAAAATTAATTCACGATTCTCGCATAGATGCTACTCATGTTTTAGGATTAGCAATTAACTTATGTGAACAGCCACCAAAACTATGGATGAACTCCTCAACAGCAACCATTTATAGGCATTCGTTAGACAAGAAAATGACCGAAGATCAAGGCGAATTAGGTGACGATTTCTCAATGAATATTGCAAAGTCATGGGAGAAAGCTTTCTATTCAATTACCAATCCAAAAACTAGAAAAATTGCATTACGAACGTCCATAGTCATGGGAAAACATGGAGGTGCCACCCTGCCTTTAAAAAATTTAGTCAAATTTGGTTTAGGCGGAAAACAAGCTTCTGGAAAGCAAAAAGTGAGTTGGATTCATGAACTTGATTTTGCAAGAGCTATAGACTATCTCATTGAAAATGAAAATCTTGAAGGTAATTTTAATTTAGCTGTACCAAAACCTACAAACAATCAAACACTCATGAAAAACTTTAGAAAAGTAATGCGTGTTCCTTTTGGAATCTCGCATCCTAAATGGCTTATCAAATTTGGTGCAAAGTTAATTGGAACTGAAGCCGAACTCGTATTAAAAAGTAGAAATGTTGTTCCAAAACGCTTATTAGATAATGGATTTAAATTTATACATTCAAATATTGAAATAGCACTTGACGATTTATTAAAACACTAATTATGACATTTTTAGAAGCGTATTGGAAAAACCTTATTCTCATCAATTATGAGATAGATCCTAACGTATTAAAACCTTTTATTCCTAAAGGGACTGAACTTGATTTTTTTAATGGCAAATGCTATGTTAGTGTTGTTGGGTTTATGTTTATGAACACCAAAGTTCTAGGTTTAAAACTTCCTTATCATATCAATTTTGAAGAAGTAAACCTGAGGTTTTATGTTCAAAGAAATGGCGAACGTGGTGTTGTTTTTATTAAAGAAATTGTACCAAAACCATTAATTACTTTAGTGGCTAATTCAATCTATCATGAGCATTATCAAACCAGCAAAATGAAACATCGTTGGACAGAAAAAGACGACTCAAAATGCTTTGAATACCATTGGAAATTAAACAATGACTGGCAATCTATTACTGTGCAAACAAATAAGATGTTTTCAGAAATCATAGACGGTTCTGAAGAACAATTCATAACCGAACACTATTTTGGATACACTAAACACGGTACTAAAACTTATGAATATGAAGTTGTACATCCATCTTGGCGACAATTGAAAGTGAAAGACTATAGTGTTAATATCAACTTCGAAGCAAACTACGGAACACACTTTAAAATGCTCAATCTTGCTACACCTACATCTGTAATCCTTGCTGAGGGTTCAAAAGTTGCCGTAAAAAACAAAAAAATCATACATCGCTAAATCTTTAGATAAACTCATTTTTTTACATTATTTTTGAAATAAATTTTTCAGAAAAAGAAATGCCAAAACACGTTATAGATCCAAACCAGTGGATTAAGTTGTATTCAGATTATCTTTTTAATTACACGATTACTCGTGTTAATGATAGAGATATTGCGCAAGATTTAGTACAAGATACATTTGTAGCTGGCTTAAATTCTATGAAAAATTTTAAAGGAGAAGCAAGTGAGCGCACCTGGCTCATTTCAATATTGAAACGTAAAATTATTGATCATTACCGAAAAATTAACTCTAACAAAGGTAAAGCTGAAGTTAGAATGAACTACCGTAGTGATGAAAGTGAAGGTGATTGGTTAGAAGAACGTGTTGCAGACCCTTTTGATAAGACAGCCGAAGACACCATAGAAAATACCGAATTAGGTATGGCAATCCATGATTGTTTAGGAAAATTACCAGAAAAGCAAGCCAAAGTTTTTAAAATGAAAACTCTTTTAAATTTTGAAACTGAAGCAATTTGTAATGAATTAAATATTACTGCGTCTAACCTATGGGTAATCATCCATAGAGCTAGAACCGCTATGGCTGCTTGCATGGAAAAAAATTGGTTTTAAATTATGAGTAATATTAAATTAGAATGTCACGAAGCAAATCACATCTGTGACAAGAATCAGTATAAAGAGGCGTCCTTTTGGGAAAAGGTTAGGCTTACTATACATTTAATTTACTGTAGAGCTTGTAGAAAGTATACAAGTAGAAATGGCAAGCTGACTAAATTGGTTAAAAATCCAAAAGTAAAGACTATGGATGTATCAGCTAAGGAAAAATTAAGCGTTGCTTTCGAAAAAGAGCTAGTGAAACAACAACAGTAAAATTAACCACCAAATAGGTAAACTCTCCACCCAAAAAGCGCTATAGTATTTATTTTGATTTTCTCGCGCAAATACTAACATTAATAAGGTAACAATAGTAATTAGAATATGAACAAAAAGTAATTTTTCATTCATTTCACCTTTAAAAAATTCTAAACAAAAAAATATAATTAGCATTAAAACACCAAAATACTTGGTACGCATCACTCCTATTTTCTGCGGAATAGTTGATAATTTCAAACTATCGTAACTCAAATCTCTAATTTCAAAAGGCAACATCAAGACTATTACAAAAACAAAACGTTGGATTGCTGTAATTATAACAACATTTGTAATTGCATGATGATTATTAATTAAAGGTAAAAACACTGTAACTCCCACCCAAACTATAGCAATAACATAAATTTTTAATCCGCTAATACTTCTTAAGTTTTTCTGTTTGTCAATGAAAATGGTTTTCGGAACAAGAGGGATTGCATATAAAAAAGTCATTACGCCAAAAACACCAACATATATTAAAGTTTCAGTATTTAACAGATAAGCATAGTAACATAGCACTATAAAACTAATTAATGAGAATATCTGAATAGCTTTTAGTTTGCTTGTTAGGCTGCGATGATGAAATTTTGCCAATCCAAAATACTTCACAAAATTATAACCCGTAATAGAAGAGAACATCACAAAATATAACACATTTTCATCATACGCTATATCAAATTGTAATAGCGTTATCCACGATAACGCATATACAGCTAAAGCCACGTGAGTGCTAGTGTTGAGATAAAAATCCAATATCTTTTTGAGAACACGCATTATACAAAAATAGGCAAACTGTTAATAACCAATTCAAATGGTTGAAAAGTTTCATTTTAGTTAACAATTTAAGGTCAATAATTCCTTAATTTTGCCAAAATAAAATTCAACTCAAATAATCTAATGAATACAGCAGATTTTTCACTTCGCCATATTGGTCCGAGAGCAGCAGATCAAAAACAAATGTTACAAACTATTGGTGTTGATTCTATGGAACAACTCATCTACGAAACGATTCCAAGCGGAATTCGTTTAACATCAAGTTTAGATCTCGATGCACCAATGAGTGAGCAAGAGTATCTGTTACATATTTATGATTTATCTAAAAAGAACAAAGTATTCAAAACTTACATTGGTTTAGGCTATCACCCAACTATAATGCCAGCTGTTATTCAACGTAATATTTTAGAAAATCCAGGTTGGTATACGGCTTACACACCATATCAAGCTGAAATTGCTCAAGGCCGTTTAGAAGCATTATTAAATTTCCAAACCATGGTAACAGACCTTACAGGAATGGAAATCGCTAATGCATCTCTTCTAGATGAAAGTACTGCTGCTGCTGAAGCTATGAGTTTATTATTTGCTGTTCGTGAACGCGATCAGAAAAAAGCTGGAGTAAACAAATTTTTTGTTTCAGAACATATATTACCACAAACATTATCACTATTACAAACAAGAGCCAACCCAATTGGAATTGAATTAGTTATTGGAAGTGAAGATACTTTTGACTTTTCCGAAGGCTTCTTTGGAGCTATTTTGCAGTATCCTGGAAAACACGGACAAGTTACCGACATCAAATCATTTATTGAAAAAGCAAATGCATCAAGAATTAAAGTGGCTGTTGCTGCTGATATTATGAGTCTTGTCAAACTAGAAGCTCCTGGTAAATTTGGTGCAGATGTAGTTGTTGGAACTACACAACGTTTTGGGATTCCTATGGGTTATGGCGGACCACATGCAGCCTATTTTGCAACCAAAGAAGCTTACAAACGTGATATTCCGGGACGCATTATCGGTGTTACTAAAGATGCTAACGGAAACCGAGCCTTACGTATGGCTTTACAAACTCGTGAGCAACATATCAAACGTGCTAAAGCAACATCAAACATTTGTACTGCCCAAGTATTGTTAGCAGTTATGGCTGGAATGTATGCCGTTTATCATGGTCCAAATGGATTAGAGTTTATTGCCAGCGATGTACATAACAAAGCAATGACTTTATCAGAGGCACTTAAGGCATTAGGATTTGAACAAACAAATACAACCTTCTTTGATACTTTACATATAAAAGCTGACGCTAAGAAAGTTAAAAAACGTGCAGAAAAGAAGAGAATGAACTTCTACTATCCAAACGAAAGTGAAGTTGTCATATCTATAAATGAGCCTACAACACTTGAAGAACTTAACAACATAATTAGTGTTTTTGCTAAAAGTATTAAGAAAGATACCATCGAAATTTCTGAAATTTCAAAAGGAAATACTATTGATAACAGCCTAAAACGCCAAAGTCCATTTTTACAAGAGCCCGTTTTTAATTCACATCATTCTGAAACTGAATTAATGCGTTATATCAAACAATTAGAACGCAAAGATTTAGCCTTAAACCATTCTATGATTTCATTAGGCTCATGTACTATGAAATTAAATGCTGCCGCTGAAATGTTGCCATTGAGTTGGTTTAAATGGGGAAAAATCCATCCGTTTGCTCCAATACAACAAGCCAAGGGTTATCATGCTGTACTAAAAGCTTTAGAAGACCAATTGACAGAAATTACTGGTTTTGCAGGAACTTCATTACAACCAAATTCTGGTGCTCAAGGTGAATTTGCTGGTTTAATGGTTATTAAAGCTTATCATGAATCTCGTGGTGATCACCATAGAAATATTTGTATTATTCCTTCATCGGCTCACGGAACAAACCCTGCAAGTGCAGTAATGGCTGGAATGAAAGTAATCGTCACAAAATCTACTGAAGAAGGAAATATTGATGTTGATGATTTACGTGAAAAAGCAGAATTACACAAAGACAATTTATCGGCATTGATGGTCACTTATCCTTCAACTCATGGTGTTTATGAGTCTGCCATTAAAGAGATTACCCAAATCATTCATGATAATGGCGGGCAAGTTTATATGGATGGCGCCAACATGAATGCACAAGTAGGATTAACAAATCCTGGAAATATTGGTGCAGATGTTTGTCATCTTAACTTACATAAAACATTCGCAATTCCCCATGGTGGTGGAGGTCCAGGTGTTGGGCCAATTTGTGTGGCAAAACAACTCGTTCCCTTCCTTCCTGGAAATCCTTTAATAAAAACTGGAGGAGATCAAGCTATTACAGCAATATCTGCCGCACCATTTGGATCATCTTTAGCCTGTTTAATTTCTTATGGATACATTAAAATGCTAGGCGCTTCAGGATTGAAAAAATCAACCGAGATGGCTATCCTCAATGCCAACTATATCAAGAAACGCTTAGAAGGTGCTTTTGAAACTTTATACTCTGGAGAGCGTGGACGAGCAGCTCATGAAATGATTATTGACTGTAGACCTTTTAAAGCTAATGGTATTGAAGTTGTTGATATAGCAAAACGATTGATGGATTATGGCTTTCATGCGCCAACAGTATCTTTCCCAGTTGCTGGAACTATGATGATTGAGCCTACTGAAAGTGAAAGTAAACAAGAAATGGATCGCTTTTGTGATGCTATGATTTCTATTAGGCATGAAATCGATAGTGTTTCAAAAGAAGACGCTAATAATATCTTAAAAAATGCACCTCATACCTTAGCCATGATTACTGATGATGATTGGCTATTATCTTATACACGTCAACAAGCTGCATTTCCTTTAGAATATGTTAGAGATAATAAATTTTGGCCGAGTGTTCGTCGTGTTGACGATGCTTATGGCGACAGAAACCTTGTCTGTACCTGTGCTCCGATAGAAGCTTACATGGAAGAAGTTTAGTTTTTTCGATTTTGAACATCGTAAAAATTGTTAATTCAGAAATTAGCATTTCATTAAATGTTAGTATATTGCCATGTTTGATTATGTCTTACAGGAAACCCTAATTTATGAGTATAAAGATAACTGGATCGGGAAGTTTTATCCCTAGTCGTATTGAGAAGAATGAAGATTTCTATAATCACGAGTTTTTAAACGCAGATGGTTCTACTATAAATAGTACAAATGAAGTTATAGTAGATAAGTTTAAAGCGATTACTGGAATTAAGGAACGACGCTATATAAAACCAGAATTATTAAATTCTGATATTGCATTTTATGCTTCAGAAAAGGCTATAACAGATGCAAAAATCGATAAAGAGGATTTAGACTATATTATTGTTGCTCATAATTATGGGGACGTTAAACATGATGCTGAACAAAGTGATACTGTACCTAGTATTGCTTCTCGAGTAAAACATTTATTACAAATTAAAAACCCTAAGTGTGTTGGTTACGATTTGCTTTTTGGTTGTCCAGGATGGATAGAAGGTGTGATTCAAGCCAAAGCATTCATTTCATCTGGTTTGGCAAAACGCTGCCTTGTTATTGGTTCTGAAACCTTATCACGAGTTGTAGATAAGCATGACCGTGACTCTATGATTTATAGTGATGGTGCAGGAGCTGTAGTTATTGAAGAGTCTAATGAAGATGGTGGAATTATAGCTCATGAGACTGCAACCTTTACATATGATGAAGCGCATTTTATTTACTTTGGTAAAACCAACCATCCCGAAATTACTGATCAACGCAGATACATAAAAATGTATGGCCGTAAAATTTATGAATTTGCATTAACCAATGTGCCTTTAGCATTAAAATCCTGTTTAGATAAAAGTGGCTACACTATAAACGATGTTAAAAAGATATTAATTCATCAAGCAAATGAAAAAATGGATGAAGCTATCGTTAAGCGCTTTTACAAACTTTATGAGATGGACATGCCAGAAGGCGTCATGCCAATGACTATAAACACCCTAGGTAATTCTAGTGTTGCTACTGTCCCAACTTTGTATGATATGATTATAAAAGACCAACTAGATAATCAGGAAATAAATACAGGTGATGTGATTATGTTTGCTAGTGTTGGCGCAGGAATGAATATTAATGCTATCATTTATAAATATTAATTACCTTTTTAAACTGAAATGAGATTTATATTCCAGTTCTAAGCCTTCAGAGTTCTTATATTTCACTACATACCAATAATCATTCGATGGCATTTTACTTCCATTATATATGCCATCCCATTTATTATTATTTGGAGTTAAGGTGATTAAAAGTTTACCATACCTATCAAAAATGTGTAAAACATAGGTACATTGATTAGATACTTGTTCTAAATACCAATAATCTTTATATCCATCTCCATTAGGTGTAAAGAATTTTTTCGTTTTAAAACATTCAAATGTATCTTCACAAGTCAACTCTATAAATCCTAATTCGGCTAAACAATTATTAGTTGAACTTGTTATTTTGATATCGTTATAGATTCCCGCACTTAAATCTAATACAATAAAAAAGCCATTGGCATTAGCTAATTGAGTCACTGTTTGATCAGTCCCATCATTATAAGTTAATGTATATTCAGTATTGGGACTTAAATTAGATATTAAAATCACTCCATCATCTAAGTCACAAGTTGAAGGGTTAACAGAAGAAATGTTAGCAATTAAATCTGGTGAATTTAAAATTATCTGTCCAAAATTATCGACACAACCTGTAATAGTTTCAGTTATAACAATAGTATTGTACATACCAGAATTCAATCCTGTTATTACAAAGTCTCCACTTTCATCAGCAAATTGTGTAACGGTTTGCTGTAAACCATTATCGTAGGTTAGAACATATTCTGTGTTTGGTGTCAGACTAGACACTGTTATTGTTCCATCATCTACACCACACCCTGAAGGATTTGTAAATGTTATCGATGCTGTTAATGGGTTTGCAATCAATTCAACTTCTCCCAAGTTATCGGTACAGCCTGTGGCATCTTCGGTAATATCAATCGGATTGTAAATACCTGTAGCTAAATTAGACATTGTTACTGCTCCACTTCCATCTGACGTCACTGATAAACTCTCTAAGGTTCCTTCATAATTATAGTCTATCGTATAGTTGGAATTCGCATTTAAATCAGAAATCGTTATTGTTCCATCATCTACACCACACCCTGTAGGATTTGTAAACGTTATCGATGCTGTTAATGGGTTTGC
>CANLEE010000014.1 GCA_947489585.1 uncultured Psychroserpens sp. | reverse complement strand
CACAGGCTTCTAAAATAGTATCGTTTGAAGCAGTAGTACTAGCTTCTAGAGTAATTTCAGCAATATTAGTACAACCAGTGGTCGTATCAGTAACGAGCGCATAAATGATATGCGGATTGAAATAATTATCAAAGGCATCAGCATTGATTTCGTCTTCATTATTTTCTAAATCAGAAAGAGATACATAAAAATTTATCGTTCTATTAGGAGCTCCGCCAGTGATATCATCAAACACTTGATTAAGGTCAAAGGTTGTAAAACCTTCAGGAATTCCATCTTCATCACATTGAATGATAGTGGTGTCATTAGCCTCGGGAGCATTATTAACATTTAGAAAAAAGGAACCTGTAGAATAGCAATCTGTATTATCATTGTTTTCTATACGAACAAAGATCTCTTCAGTATTTGCTGTTGTATTTGTATAAATATTTGGGTGAGCATTAGTATTATCATCAGCATCTTGTTGACTTGGATGATACGTAATTGTGTATAAGGTGTCATCCTGAGTACCTAATATTCCTGCATTGATTTCGTCTAATGTTGTGGTTGTTAAACCGTCCATATTATTTCCTAAGAAATCTGTATCACAAACTGTAATATCATTTAAAGCATCTATAGCTGGTGTGATATAAACAGTAAGCGTAAACAATGTTGTTGCATAACAATTTGGATTATCATTATTATCTACACGAGCATATATGATTTGTGGTGTTTCGGTGTTGCTAAAATCACCAGTTATTTCATCTATATTGTCATCAGCATTCTCTTGAGAAGTATAATAATGAACCGTATATAATGCTGGGTCTTGTCCGTCTAAAATATCGGTATCTTGGACTGTTAAGTCAAAAACTGAAGTTTCAGTTGGCTCGCAAACGACTATGTTTTGGGGTTGAGTTGCTGTAGGAATATCAAAGATACCAACAACAGCTTCACCTTCAATTGGACATTCTCCATTATTAGGTTCAATAAATACTTCATAGAATCCAGGTTCATCAACAAAAAGTTCAAAGGTCGTTTCTGATAATGCAACGTCATCTTTTGTCCATGTATAAGTACCTCCAGGAACGTCTTCTGCAACGAGTGTGTAACTATCACCTATACATAACTTAAGTTCGGTTGTACTAATTCCATTTTGTATAATATCAATTTGAGAATTAAATAAAGACTGAATAAAAGGGGGTAATCCAATTCTACTTAAATTTTGAAATCCACCATTGACATCCAATAATACACCAGTCTCATCATAATTAACGGCTGGTCCTGTAGCTTCAGGGTTATTGATAACACCAAGATAATCACCAGAACTATTAAAGTTTTGAAAACTAACTTGCGCTCTATAGATACGTTTGTCTAGACCTAATTGTAAGGCACCAGCACTTAACGTATTTGAGGTATGGACTTGTGCTATAGAATTAGGGATATCGTCACTTTCTAAATCCCATTGAAAAATAGTACTTGCGCCATTTCCTGATATACCTGTTCCAACTGATGCATAAACCTTTCTATTTTCTGAAGAAAATTCTACCCCATAAGGGCTATCACCATTTTCTGGACCATATAATTCTACAGAATTTGATACAATACCTGTGTCGTTATCAAAATCAAATAAATAGACACCTCCTGAGGCATCACCAGCTTCCTCTAAAGCAAAACCAAAATGTGCTACGGCAAGTTTTGTTCCATCTGGAGACGCTTTAATATAGCCGAGCGAATTTCTACGATAGCCAGCTGTAGGAACTTCTGGTCCAACAGTTGAAATTATGGGTGTAGTTTGTACACCATTAATATCAACTTTGAAGGCGTAAAACTTATCTACAAAATGAGTAATGACCCAAAAAGAAGAGCAATCGTCTGCTTTAACTGCGGTAATTTTTTCTGAACATTTGAAACGCTCCTCAGCAGTATTAGTTGGATCGTAAGTAATGAGTGGGACATTTTTTTCAGTGTCTACAACGTCACCAAGATTACCATTTAAAGTAATATCTACTAAAGAGTACATCAAGCCGTTATTGAGGCCATCATCTACTGTAGTTGGAGGCGAAGGGTTGTCATGATGCGGTTCATCAACCGTAAAAATATAATATTGCGATGGATCTTGAGGTTTTGGCACTATCAAACCAGATGATGTACTAGAATCGTCACCTTTGAGTCCAGTTCCTAAGGCTTCACTGGCATTTGCCATCGGCATGTGATTGGCATTCCAAATAGTACGTCCATCAGAATAGAATAATAAATTTCCATTTGTATCAGAAATTGATGTACAGCCTTCGAGCGTATTTAATTGTCCATCAGTGATAGCAGTTACTGTTCCTGTGCCTGCATCAAATTGTAACCCAGCATTTTGACCAAAATACCAAAAAGATGCTTCTTGTTGTGCAAAAGTGAGGGCAACAGATAATAGCGTAATAAAAATTATAACGGATCTCTTTTTCATGTAATACTTGCAATTAGCTTAGATGCTACATAACTATAACAGTAGGAAAACTGAAAGACCTACCTCTTACTCTGTTAATTCGATAATTTTAACATTATCACGTAGCCTAAGTCTATAAAGATATTACAAATCTCGCTTTTTTAATAATCTGTACGATAAAAAGATGAATAAAGCTGTCCAACCCATTACTATGGCTATCTCGTACCAATGTACTGCAAAGTCATACAAGAAGTCTTGTCCGTTTGGTGCTTTTGAGATTGCTATTCTTTGAAATGGCTGATCTATAAGTTTATACATAGATTTTAATGGAAAGAAATTCTGAATTTTATCAGCAGTACTTTCATCTATTTTCCATGCCATAATACCATAGATAATCCATTCTAAAATGAATAATACGAACAGGAATGCTAGTGCAAATGCAGAGCGTTTAACCAACATGCCTAAAAATAGACAGAGGCTAAAGAAGCCGACTAACTTGAGGAAATAGGCAAATAAGAACTCTAATTCTCTAAATATTAAATGCGGTTCACTAATGCTCGAATAGTAAAGTCCAATGCACAAACAAATGATAAAAATCAAAAAGGTAGCTACTGCAGAAAAGAAAATAATCGTGTAAAACTTTGATAAAATAAACTCTTTCTTGCTTAAGCCATCAATAAGATTTTGCTTAATTGTTTTGTTACTGTATTCATTACCAATCATACTAACGACCACAATGGCAAAAAAGAATTTAAACTGTGATGCAAAGAATGTGGTGATATGCCAAACTATAGGGAAATTAAAAAGCCCGTAGTGCCCTAGTTCTAGTACGAAAAATCCAAAAAAGTTAATTCGTAATGAGGATAATATAATAACAAAAAATGGTAGTATAAAGGATATGAAAATGAGAACCTTACTCGCTCTATTGAGGAGTAATTTTTGAAGTTCTAACTGTAATAATCTTAACATGGTGGTTGATTTTTTTATTCTGAAGGAAAACTTCAGAGGTCTTTTGATTGATGATTAGTTGTTGTCTGTTAATTGTAAGAATTGCTCTTCTAAACTTTCCTTACGCTTAACCAGATGAGATAAGACGATACCTTTGTCAAACATAAGTGTATTAAATGTTTGCGCATCCATCGGTTCGTTTAAAAAAGCGGTAATTATATGATCTTCTACTTTTATAGTTCCGAAGGAGTTATGACGTTCTAAAAGACTAATAAGTTCATCGTGTTTTTCAGCTTTTAATTCAAAAAAGCCATGGCTTGAAATCATTTCGTCTACACGACCTGAATAGAGTTTTTCTCCTTTTCTAAGCACAACAACGTGTGAGCATACTTTTTCAACTTCATCAAGTAAGTGAGATGCTAAAAGGATAGTCGTACCATTCTGGGCGATGTCTTTTATGATTTGACGAATTTGATGAATTCCTTGTGGGTCAAGCCCGTTTGTAGGTTCATCTAAGATTAAAATTTCTGGGTCGTTTAGCAATGCAGAAGCAATTGCCAAACGTTGTTTCATTCCTAGCGAGTAAGTTCTAAACTTATGGTCTTTTCGATCTAAAAGTCCGACAACTTCTAGTTTTTCATCGATTTTACTTTGATCTACACCTTTAATTCGGCAAACTAATTTCAAGTTTTGCTGAGCTGTCATGTACGGATAAAAATTTGGTCGTTCAATAATAGCGCCTACTTTTTTAAGCGCATCATGCGTTGAGACATTGCCATCAAACCAATGAAAGTTTCCTTCGGTTTTATTGACGACATTTAAAACAATACCAAGTGTTGTAGATTTTCCGCTTCCGTTAGGTCCTAAAATACCATAGACGTTACCTTTATTTATAGTAAACGATAAATCTTTGACAGCAGTAAGGTAGCCAAATTTTTTGGTGAGATTGTTAATGGTTAAAATTGATTCCAAAATTTGATTGATTTTTTTCTGTTGAAATACTTCAACAGTGGTTGATTAATAAATACGACGAACAAAACAGATTAATGTTACAAAGTAAAATAGAAAATGGTATTTTAGACTTAGATTTTGAGTTATGGATGATTTAAAAATTTCAAAAAAGAAACCCTCTTATCCAGTAAATGATAAGTTACATACTTATTTGCAAGAATATAACAGGAATATTCGATTGCCAATTTTTTATGAAGATTTGCTAAGGTTTCAGGGTTCTGTTGTTGTGTATGATAAGAACGATGAGGATACCTTATGGATTCGGGTATATTATAATGAATTTGAACGTGCTGAGATTGATTTGAGCTTAAAGCGTGTGTATTCTAATTTAATTTCTGATGGTAATGAAACTATTTTTAAGTATTTAAATATTGATGCGATTGACTTTTGTACGTTTGGTAATTCAAAACCGTTTCGAGTTAAAGTTCGTAATGTTTTAAATGACAACTACACTTATTTTTATGTAAAAAAGGCAGATGCTTCAAGGGTTTATGGTCTAGAATTAGAACATATGTTATCGCCATATAATCTAAACTTTTTGGTTTATAAGCATACACTAATCGAGGAGCATATTGCAGGAATACCAGGAGATGAATTTATAAAAACGATGCTTCCAGAATGCAATTCTTCAGAAAAAGCGCAAATAGCAAAAGAATTTGTAAAATTTAATGAACGATGTATGATTCGTCTTTTAGGAGATATGCGATCGTATAATTATGTTATTGTGCCGACTCATGATTTTGATCATGTCGTGTTTAAAATTCGAGCCATAGATTTTGACCAGCAGAGTTATGAAGGAAAGCTAAAAATTTATCGACCTCAATTTTTTAAGGAGAATTTTAAAATGGTTGAATTGGTGAAAGATAAAATTCAAAAGGAATCTATAGACCAATATAAAATTGAAGAGCGTTCAATTGTTGCGCGTCGTATGATAAGTTATCAAGATAGAATAGGAGAGTTGTTAGATTGTATGCAAGACGATACAATTTCAATTCCTAAATATATTGAAATGCTAAAAGAAGAAATTTACCAATACACTTTAGATATGGAATTCAGAAAAAGTAATACTATGGGAGAGGTATTAAAAAATGCCCTCGATTTTGTAAAACGAAATTATCAAGGGATTAATACCAAGAACTTCTCATAAGTTATTTAAAATAGAATTTAATTCCAATTTTCGTCAAAATCTAGATTATCATAATCATCAACGTCAATGTCATCTTCAAATTCATTAAGATCTTCAGCTAGATTTTCAGCTTCAAAAGCTTTTTCAGGAGCTGTGTCAGGAATTTGTCCGTGAACAAACATCAAGTTAGGATAGTCTGTACCTTCTGCTTCATCTACAATTTCAGCAAGCTCAACAAAAAAGGTCCACATACTCATAAAGTCGTAAACATAAATAAGTTTCGTTTGTGCTTCGTGAACCACATCATTTAGAAGTGTTTCATTCATCAATCGTACTGCGTTTCCACCTTCACTCACATCAAACATCGAAATTTCTTCGCCTTGTTCCCAATCCTCATTACTGAGGTAAAATGACGCCATTTCTAAACCGTCGAACCCAAAAGACTGGGTAACAGCATTGTGCAAGTCTTCAAGAGAATCGGTTTCGCGAATTTCGATATCTCTAAAAATATCGTCTTCAGTATCATTATCAAGTATGATTCTAAATCTATAAATCATCGTAATTAATTATGCTGCAAAGGTATACTTTTTTTCAATTATTTACTGAAGCGATGCAGTGTAAATATCATAGTGCTTAATAAAATAAATGCACCAATTTGATGTGCAACTCCTAACCAAACAGGAACCGCATTAATAATGGTAAAAACACCAAGAATAAATTGAACTGCAAGTGCAAGTAAAAGCGCATTAATACCTATAAGTTGGTCTCTAGTTAAGATAAGTTTTCTAACCTTTAACCATATCGCAATAATAAAAATAACAACAACATATGCGAGCATTCTATGCATAAATTGCACGCCACTTTTTCCCTCTATAAAGTTTTTGTATAATGGGTTTTGTTCAATATATACAGTCTCATGCATAAATTGTCCTTCACTCATCATTGGCCAATGGTTATGAATAATACCAGCATCTAATCCTGCTACAAATGCACCATAAATGATTTGCAATATGAGGATGAGCAATCCAATTCTTATGAAATTTCTTAATTTTTTGTCTATCTCTTTTTTCTTCGGAAATATTAAATCTAAAGCGACCCAAAAAGTAAAAGCAAAAGTTAGAAATGCTGTGGTTAAATGCATTGCAAGGCGATAATGACTCACATCTGGATTGTCAACTAAGCCACTTTTTACCATGTACCAACCTAAAAAACCTTGAAACGCTCCTAAGCATAGTAAGATGATACTTTTTTTAATGGTGGATTTAGATAATTGTTTTCGTATTAAGAAATATAAAAAAGGGATGATAAAAACAAGTCCAATGAATCGACCAATAACACGGTGTAGCCATTCCCAGAAATAGATGTCTTTAAAGTCTTGTAAATTAAAGTGTGAGTGAATTTTTTGGTATTCGGGATATTGCTTATAGAGATCGAAAGCTTCTTGCCATTCTTGCTCATTCATTGGTGGGATGGTGCCAGAAATCAATTTATAATTTGAAATCGATAACCCAGAATGCGTCAATCTTGTAATGCCACCAACAACGACCATTATAAAAATTAAAATACAACCTATAAGCAGCCAATAGATGACCTTTTTGTTATCCTTTTTCATTTATTTTAATCTTTTTTCAAAACATAAACTATTGTCCATATCGACATATTGCCCATACTTTGGAATCATTGTATAATTATTCTTTTGGTAGAATTTCACCGCTTCTTTTTGTCGTATTCCAGTTTCTAAAACACAAGAAGAAAATTGTAATTCTAAAGCCCAAATTTCTAAGGCTTTTAAAATTTCAGTAGCGATTCCTTTACCACGTGTTTCTGGTATTGTGTACATACGTTTGATTTCAACACTTAGTGTGTCAAACTTTTTAAAAGCACCACAACCAACAGCATTGCCATTTGTATAAGCAACAACTACATGATTAAGCGTATCAATGCCATTAAACTGATTATAGAACTCATGCTCATCACCATCTGTAACTTTTAAATAAGCATCTAAGGCTTTTACAAGTTGAATAAAGTCTTTGTTTTCTGAATTTGTTCTGATAATCTCTATCATGACTTAGAGTTTACTTTAAGTCCGAGTCGTTCCCCTTCTTTCAGCATTAATTGATAAGCTGCTTCATATTCGTTTGGAATACCACCTTCTAAAATCGCTTCTTTGATGACCTCTTTGATCTGACCAATTTCTCTAGATGGTTTTAAATTAAAAGCCTTCATAATTTCTTCTCCTGAAATAGGCGGTTGAAAATTTCGAATGTGATCTCGAGCTTCAACTTCAACTATTTTTTCACGTACAATTTTGAAGTTATTATGGTATTTATTGAATTTTTTTGGGTTCTTCGTTGTGATATCTGCTTCACATAAGGTCATTAAATCTTCAACATAATCTCCAGCGTCAAATACCAAACGTCTTACAGCAGAATCTGTAACAAGATCTTGAGCTAATACAATTGGACGTGAGCTCATAAACACCATTTTTTGGACAAATTTCATTTTGTCATTTAAAGGCATTTTAAGGCGTTTAAATAAATGATATACCATTTTTGCACCTTCAAACTCGTGAGCATGGAAGGTCCAACCTACTTTTTTACTAAACTTTTTTGTTGGAGCTTTACCAATATCATGTAGTAAAGCAGCCCAACGTAGCCATACATTATCAGTGTTTTTAACAATATTGTCAACCACTTCAAGCGTGTGGTAAAAATTATCTTTATGTGTTTGACCTTCAACTTCATCAATGCCTTTGAGAGCTGTAAGCTCAGGAAGGATAAAATGTAATAGACCAGTATGCTCTAAATGCAAAAACCCAATAGAAGGCTTGTCACTTCCAAGAATTTTATTCAACTCAACAACGATACGTTCATTGGTAATGATTTTAATACGTTCTTTATTTCGAGAAATTGCTTCTAATGATTCACTTTCAATGGTGAAATTGAGTTGTGTTGCAAATCGTATTGCACGCATCATTCGTAAAGGATCATCACTATAAGTCACATCAGGGTCTAGAGGTGTGCGTATGATTTTATCTTTAAGGTCTTGAATGCCATTAAATGGGTCTAGTAAGTTTCCGAAGTCATCTTCAGAAAGATTTAAAGCCATTGCATTAATTGTAAAATCTCTTCTGTTTTGATCGTCTTGAAGTGTGCCGTTTTCTACAATTGGATTTCTACTATTTTCTGTATAAGATTCTTTGCGTGCGCCAACAAACTCAATATCCATGCCCTCATAAACAAGCATTGCTGTTCCATAGGTTTTAAATACTTGAACCTTTGGACTGTTTGGTAAGTTTTTAGCGACCTCTTTAGCGAGTGCTATCCCGCTACCAATTGCAACGATATCAATGTCTTTATGTTCACCACGATTTAATATATAATCACGAACAAAACCGCCAATAACGTAGCTGTCTACTCCTAATTCTTTTGAAGATTTGGAGATGATATTAAATATATCATTTTGTAAGGCTTCTTTGTAGCTTATATTTGACATTTGTATTCGAGTATTCGTAGCGAAAAACTGCATTACTTTTTCGTTTTGCAAATTTACGACATATGCTACATTTTTTAAAACCTCGTCACTTATTTATTTACTAAGTTTTGAGAAATTAGTTGTCCATAAAACGAATTAGAATTTAGAGATTGAGGTAATCAAATACTTTGACAGAAAAATCTTTGTTAATCGTTCTACATTTATCTAATAATCCAGAGTAGGTTTCTGTTTTAGAAAACTGATTTAAGGCATTATCAAAATCGGATATAACTGGACGGTGTTGAAAATCATAAAATTTTGATGAATTAGGCACAACCACTACTTTTTTACCTAAAAGCATACTCCAATACATGACATGATAGCTATCAGATACTACTTTATTAGATGCTTTTATGAAATTTATAAGTTCTTCAAAATCTGAAGTGTTTGATGATGTAGGATAGTCTTTAAATTTCGCTAATATTTCTGGTTTTTTTAGTGTGTCTTTATGAAATACAATACCTATATCTTGTGTTTCATCAAAGGGGTCATCAAAAATGGGATGTAAGCAGCTAACACATGGTACATATTCTCCGGGCATTTTATAATCTCTGGTTCCTGCAATTCCAAATTTAGAGACATCGACATTATAATGTTTCACTTTGTCATAAGTATGTGGATGTTTTTCATTGTGTCCAACACCCCAAAGCACTGTTTTCTTTCCTTTTTCAGAAAGCTTTTCAAAGAGTTTCATTTGTCGGTTAAAACCTGATCGGTTAAGTAATCCTCCACCTCCAATGATTAGTGATTTAGCATTGACAGTATCTATAAAATTTTGACGCTTATCATTATCATCACTTTTGTAACCAAAAATATCGAGCGATTTTCCTTTTAATACATCAAAGTAATGATGAGGAGCACAATAATAATCTCCTGCGTTTCTGGTATCGATGCGATGCACATTGGCAACAGGTTCGTTATGCTGTTCAGATTTTAATATTTTAGCAATGCTCTGCTTTTTGCGAATAGAACGTTTTGCAGAACTAATAAGTTTTTTCATTCTCGTTACTGTATTAATGATCGATACACCTCAATATACGTTTTTGCTGCATCATTCCAATTAAAGCTTTCAGCTCTTTGTTTTAATCGTTTAATATATTGATTTTTGTTTGTTTCGTAGGCATTCATTCCTTTTTCGAAAACTTCAGACATGTATTTTGGGTCATAATGATCCCAATAAAACGATAAGTCACCACCAATCTCTGGAAGCGAGGTGTTATTTGAAATAAACGTAGGTTTTCCGAATTTCATAGCTTCAATAACAGGCAAGCCAAATCCTTCGCGTAACGATGGAAATACAAATGCAGTACAATTTTTATAATAAAACTGTTTGTCTAATTCTGAAATTTTACCAATAAGAGTAATTCTATCATTTAATTGGTTTTTATCAATAAGAGATTGAATCCGTTCAGCTTCACTTGTGCTGTTTTTACCAGCAATGATAAGGTGATAATCACTTAGGTTTTGAATAAGACCAACCAATGACTTAAAGTTCTTTCGTTCTTTAATTTCGCCTATAGTAAATAAAAATGGCTTAGTAGGAACAAATTTTGGTTTATATGCATCAGGAAGTGTCATTTTTACAATAGGATTCCCATTATGAATTACATATTCTGGGATTTTTGGAACCTCGAAAAATTGATGAGTAGAACTTTTTGCATATTCTGAAATATAAGTAATTGCAGTGCTCCTGTTTATTTTTTCTTGAAATTGAATATGCTCTTTTTTATCTTTATAATCGTTTTTATCCTTGATGTAAGACGTGTTGTGAATGGTAAGCAAATATGGGATATTGTGATAAGGTTCTATTCTTGTATTTTGATTCATACAGTGCCAAACATCATATTTTTTTCTAATTCTTAAGGCATCATAACGTCTGAATGCATAGTATTTCTTGTAATTAAAATCTGAACCAAATTCGTTTTTTAGATCTTGGATGTTTTCTGCATGTAAAGTCATCCGAAAATCTGAGGGTATATAATTATGTATCCCTTTAATCAAATGGTAGTTGAACTGACCAAATCCAAAATTTAAATTTTTGATATGGTGAGATTCTAAAAATACGTTGGCCATTTGTTTTCTTTTTACAAAGAAACAAAACTAAAATTAACTTTGTTATAGATTCAAAAGTAATCGTAATTTTGCGATATGAATTATGAGATAAGTAATGATTACAAAGCATTTCAAAAACAATTGGAAGCTATTGTTTTAAATTTTGATTCAAAAGGAAAACCTTTTGGTAATCAAGATAGAAACGCTTTAAAATTATTTGAGCTTAATGAGAAGACGCTTAACGTGAAATCGTTTCGAGTTCCTAATTTGGTGAATCAAATTGCTTACCGATTTTTCAGAAAGAGTAAGGCACAGCGTTCTTTTGAATATGGTCAACGTATTAAAAGTTTGGGAATTGGTACACCAGAACCTATTGCATACTATGAATTTAAAACGTTTTTCTTTTTTAAAAAAAGCTATTATATAAGTGAACAATTGGATAGCGATTGTACCTTCAGGGAGCTTAAAGATCCTGAGTACCCAAAGCAAGAAGAGGTGCTTAGAGCTTTCACTAGATTCACCTACAAGCTACATGAGAACGACGTTCATTTTTTAGATCATTCTCCAGGAAATACCTTAATTAAAAAAAGGGATAATGGTTATGAGTTTGCTCTTGTAGATTTAAATCGAATGGAATTTAAGCCCTTAGATTTTGATACACGAATAAAAAACTTCGCCAAGCTTGCTACTAAAGAACCCGTCATAAAAATTATGAGCGATGAATATGCTAAATGCATATCTCATGATGTTAACGAAGTTTATAATTTAATGTGGAAATACACACAAGGTTTTCAAGATGATTATCAACGACGCCGACGTTTAAAAAAGAAGTTAAAGTTCTGGAAAAAGTGATTATTCACGTCCACGACGTAAAAGCCATATTTTTATGTAACGCATAAAAACAGCGTAGGCTTGCATACTACTTATTGTAAAACCTACAACACCATCTCTAAAACCGCTCTGAACAAAATAGTGTTTAAAAAAACCCCAAAATGGCTTAATTACAAAATGATAAGGTGTTAAACGGCCTGTTTTTTTATCGTAGTCTCTAGCTTGCCACCAAGCGTAACGATTCATTTTTTCAATAAACTTATCAAAAGTCACAAAGGTATTATGAGTGAGCTTGTGTTTGAGTTTTCCAACCGTACCATCTACGATGATTTCGGCATGAACTTGTTTATCTTCATAAACGCAATAATCACGTTTAAATAATCGAATCACAACGTCATTACGCCAACCACTATAGTTAACACGTTCTCCCATAAAATAATTAATGCGTCCAATCCAATAGGCTGTATGTTCCTGTTTTGGTTGGCTAAGAATTTTAATAATTTCTGCTTTGAGTTCAGGTGTCACCCGTTCATCAGCATCAACTAAAAATACCCATTCGTGTTTTGCCTGCGGAATTGCCCAATTTTTTTGAGAAGCCGAATAACCATACTCACGTTGAATGACTCTAGTAGCCAATTCTTGAGCTTTTTCATAAGTGCCATCAGTGCTTAAGCTATCTACTACTAAAATTTCATCAGCAAAATCTACTGAAGCAATAACAGCTTCAATATTGTGAATTTCATTTCCAGTTGGAATTATTGCAGTAAGTTTCTGCATACATCAATTTGTAATTTGTTGTAAAAATAGCAATAAAATGTTTGCTAAAAATGGTATTTTTGAAACTATGAATGAATTAGATGTTTCTGTAATTATAAGCACTTATAATAGTCCGTTGTGGTTGCAAAAAGTATTGTGGAGTTTTGACCAGCAAACGGTTACCAATTTTGAAGTCATCATTGCAGATGATGGCTCAAACGAGGATACTAAGACGCTTATAGAAACAATGAGATCACAAGTGAGTTATCCGATTCAGCACATTTGGCATGAGGATAAAGGGTTTCAAAAAACAATAATTCTCAATAAGGCAACGGTTGCGAGTCAAGGTAGCTACTTAGTGTATACTGATGGTGATTGTATTGCTAGAGCAGACTTTTTGCAAGTACATGTAGATAATAGGGAACGTGGTTATTTTTTATCTGGTGGTTATTTTAAGCTTCCAATGGATATTAGTGAGCTCATTTCCGAAGCAGATATCAAAACGCAGCGTTGCTTTGATATTAATTGGTTGAAAAAGCATGGGCTTAAACCGTCTTTTAAAAACAATAAAATTACGGCTAAAGGATTAAAGCAAACGTTACTTAATCTTTTTACGCCAACAACTGCGACTTGGAACGGTCATAATGCTTCAGGTTATAGAACAGACATTATTGCTGCTAATGGATATGACGAGCGGATGCAGTATGGAGGAGAAGATAGGGAGTTAGGAGAGCGATTGTTTAATGCTGGAATTAAAGCTAAACAGATAAGATATAGTGCTATTTGTTTGCATTTAGATCACGCCAGAGGTTACGTGAAACCTGAGATGATGGAAAAAAACAAAGCAATACGTGACACTACTAAAGCTAAAAAAGTGACTAAAACGCCTTATGGTATCGAAAAATTAGACGTTTAATGGTTAACATACAAAAGGAACATTATATCTCAGAAGGCCTTGCTAGACAAGTCTATTTTCATCCAGAAAATAATGATTTATGCATCAAAATTGGTAAACCAGATATTGAAGTTAATCATCTCTATAAGGAAATAAAATACTATCAAAAGATTAAAAGCAAAAACACGTCAGCTTTTGAATATCCGTTTTATGCCAAATATCATGGCGAGGTTAGTACTAATTTGGGAACTGGTTTTGTGTATGACTTGATTAAAGATGAAGTCTCTCAAGAGATATCTTTAACCTTAAGGCATTATCTCGAAATGGAGGATTCACCAATTTTGGATGCGGTTTTTTTGACAGAGTTAGGGCGTTTGAAACAGCAAATGATTGCGCATAAAGTATTTGCAGCCGACTTAAGAGCGCGTAATATTTGTTGTCAGCGATTTAAAGATGGATCTGTTCGATTAATCATTATTGATGGGATTGGTCATAGAGATTTTTTTCCATTGGCAGACTATTTTAATCACTTTGCAAAGCAAAAAGTGGAACGTCGTTTTGCAACAGCACATTTAAATTCTTTATCAGCTCAACGAGCTTATATAAAGCGTTTGCGAGATAGAGGAGATGCTATTGTTTAAGAAAAATATTTAGTTTATCAATGAAATAGTCAGGAGAAAACATTTCATACAAGGGTTTTTGATCTGCCTTCAATTCTTTGGTTTTTTTACCTTCAAACAGTTGTGGTTGAAAGTCACTCAAGTGTACCGATACATGTTTTTTACCATCTTCAAACATACTCCAAGCTTCTTTTTTAATCCACGGTGAAAAAATAGTAAATGTCGAAATATCTAATGCTTTGGCCATATTCACTGCACCACCTTCATTTCCAATTAATGCAGTACAATGGTAAGTTATTGATAAGAAGTCTCTCAGATTTTTTCCGAAGACATCAAAGAAAATTTGTTTTTTGGTTTCTGCATTGCAAAAGTTGTAAACGGTTTTGGCTTCGTGAATTTGCTTTGGAATATAATTGAATAAAATTTGTCCATTAGTCTCTTCAACAACAGCATCAATCACCTTTGCCATTTGCGCCAACGGATAGGTTTTGCTATCACCACTTCCAAGTACACTAATCATGTATAAAGGTTTTGCTAAATCGATTTTTGAATCAGTTAGAAGTTGTTTGGATTGGCTAATCTCTTCAGGTGTTAAGTAGATTTTGGGTTGAATAGCCTTTGGGGTTTCATCACACAAAGGTTTCAATAATTGCAATCTGTTTTCAATAGCTAAGCCGGCATTGGTTTTAGGTTGTTTTGCTTCTTTGTAGGTATGCGTATAGTAATAGGATGTGTACCATTTTTGCTTTGAAATTTTCATTTTAGCGCCAGAAAACTTCGTCATTAAATTACTCGAAAACTTAGAATACACATCGATTACAGTATCGTATTTTTCTTGTTTTATAGATTTCAGAAACGCTAAGAATTTTGGTTTACTTTCTTCCATTTCTGAAGTAACAAACAAAAATTTGTCAATAAATGGATTATTCTCAACCACAGGAAATGTATGCTGATTGATGACATAATGCAATTCAGCATTAGGATGTTTGACTTTTAGTGCTTCAAACAAAATACTTGTAGTGAGCACGTCACCAATCATTTTCTGTTGGATGATTAAAATTTTCAAACTATATAGTTAGTCTATTGTTTTTTAGTTGTCAAAGTTGATGCCATTTGTTCAGAAAAATGGGTTTTCAAACTTTGATTTGTTATTAGTAATTATATTGGGATCTACTTCAATATAATTGCCATGTGTTTCGGTGACAAAATCAAATTTTTGCCACTCATTTGTTGATGCTTTAAACCGCTACATCATATTCGCGCAAGGCATCATTAAGCGATGTCTTTTTGTTTGTACTTTCTTTACGTTTACCAATAATTAAAGCACAAGGGACATTGTATTCTCCTGCAGGGAATTTTTTTGTATAGCTTCCAGGAATTACAACTGAACGTTCTGGAACTCTACCTTTCATTTCTATTGGTTCATCTCCTGTAACATCAATAATTTTAGTACTCATTGTTAATACAACATTAGCACCTAAAACGGCTTCTTTTTCTACGCGAACACCTTCAACCACGATACACCGCGATCCAATAAAGGCACCATCTTCGATAATAACAGGAGCTGCTTGTAAAGGTTCTAAAACACCACCAATGCCAACACCTCCAGAGAGATGTACATTCTTTCCGATTTGAGCACAACTTCCAACTGTAGCCCAAGTATCTACCATTGTGCCTTCATCAACATAAGCTCCAATATTTACATAACTAGGCATTAAAATAGTGCCTGGAGAAATATAGGCACCATGACGAGCAACTGCGTTTGGTACCACACGGATTCCTTTTTTTTCATAATCACGCTTTAATGGAATTTTATCATGATATTCAAAAATACCAGCTTCGAGTGTTTCCATTTTTTGAATTGGAAAATATAATACAACTGCTTTTTTTACCCATTCATTTACTTGCCATCCATCATTAGTTGGTTCAGCGACTCTTAAAGTGCCTTCATCTAGTAAATTGATAACACGTCGTATACTATCTATTGTGTCTTGATTTGATAATAAGGAACGATTGTTCCATGCATTTTCTATCTGTTGTTGGAGTTGTTTCATTTTTATTTTTATCAGCTATTGGTACAAAGATAAACGTATAATTGTTTTGAATAAACACTTAATTAGTAAAAAAAATAAAATATATGTGACCTATCAAAAAATGATGTGTCTTAATTAATGTGAATTATTATTATTCAGACATTTTCCCTAAAAATTATGTTTGAAGCTTTAATAATTAATAGCTAATTTTTGTGAAAGCCCTCCTTCTCCCTTAGGAGGGTTTTCTATATAGAAATTTAATGTGACTTATCTAAAAAAGATGTGTCTAAATAGTTGAGAGTTAGTTGATAATAGCGACAGCCTTATATACCCTTTTATACAATAGCAATACTAAACCTTTCTTCGTCCCAAGAAAGGTTTTTGTTTTTTTTATTAAATATGTGACTTTTTAAAATAGCTCGTGTCTTATATAGTATAACATGAACTGTTTAAGGTAGAGGGTGAACGGTTTATGGATTTAATTAATAGTTGATTATTTTAGAACTCTTCTTTGACCTACAAAGAAGAGTTTTTTTATGGCATTAAGATTGATAAACGACATTATTAAGATTAACTTTGTAAAATGGCAAGAATTTTAGCTTTAGACTACGGCACTAAACGTACAGGAATAGCAGTTACTGATGAGTTGCAAATTATAGCATCTGGTTTAACGACTGTTGCTACTAATGAATTAATGTCGTTTTTGAAACACTATATTTCAAAAGAAAAAGTCGAATTATTTGTCGTCGGTGAACCTAAGCAAATGAATTATGAAGCCTCTGAAAGTGAAGATTCTATTGCTAAGTTTTTAAAAACACTTACAAAAGAGTTTCCAGCTATTCCAGTGAAAAGAATAGATGAGCGTTTTACTTCAAAGATGGCATTTCAAACAATGATTGATAGTGGTCTCAAAAAAAAGCAGCGTCAGGATAAAGCTTTGGTTGACGAAATTAGTGCAACGATTATTCTGCAAAGTTATTTGTATAATCCTTCTTAAATCCATCATAAAAGTTCTCAAATAATAATAAGAATCGTATTTTTGCACCCGAAAATTATAATACAATGATATTACCAATTGTTGCTTATGGTGATCCAGTTTTAAGAAAAAAAGCTGAGCCTATCACAAAAGACTATCCTAATCTTAATACACTTATTGAGAATATGAAAGAAACCATGCATGGTGCTTATGGTGTTGGATTAGCTGCACCACAAATTGGTTTGCCTATTAGAATATTTTTAGTAGATACCGAACCTTTTGCAGAGGATGATGTATATACAGAAGAAGAACAAGAGCAACTTAAAAACTTCCAGCGTGTATTTATTAATGCTGAAATTTTAGATGAAGAAGGAGACGAATGGGCTTTTAATGAAGGCTGTTTAAGTATTCCAGATGTGAGAGAAGATGTATTTAGGCAACCAAAAGTTACTATTAAATATCAAGACGAAGATTTTAAAACACATACCGAAGTTTTTGATGGTTTAATTGCTAGAGTGGTTCAGCATGAATATGATCATATTGAAGGCGTTTTATTTACCGATAAACTATCATCGTTAAAAAAACGTTTAATTAAAGGAAAGTTGGCTAATATTTCCAAAGGAAAAATAAAAGTAGATTACAGAATGCGTTTCCCATTAATGAAAAAGAAGCGTTAATACTGAAAAAATAATATGAGTTTAGATAAAATACTTTCCATTTCAGGAAAACCAGGATTATACGAAATCGTAGCACAAACACGTAGCGGATTTATTGCTCAATCTCTAATCGATCAAAAAAAAGTATCGGTTAGCATTCACAATAATATTAGTGTATTGAGTGAAATTGCAGTGTATACTTTAACAGAAGAACTGCCATTAAAAGAAGTGTTTAAAAAGATTAGAGATAAGGAAAATGCACAACAAACTTCAATTAGTCATAAAGATTCTAAAGATACTTTAGAAGAATATTTCTTTGAAATCTTGCCAGATTATGATGAAGATCGTGTGTACGCTAGTGATATCAAAAAAATTGTACAATGGTACAATTTACTTCAAAAACATGATATGCTAGATGCCTTAGAAGAGGGCGTAGAAGTTACTGCAGACGAAGAAGAATAGGTTCGTTAATAGATTGTTCATATTAAGTTGCATTTAGAATTCCTATCTGAGTGAAAGCGTTGTATTTTTGAATTTTAAATTCAAATTATGACTGATAAAATTCAGCAATTAAAGGCTTTTGAGCGCTTACTCATCATTATGGATGAACTACGTGAGCAATGCCCATGGGATAAAAAGCAAACCCTTCAAACACTTCGTCATTTAACCATCGAAGAAGTTTATGAACTAGGCGACGCTATTTTAGATAATGATCTCGATGAAGTTAAGAAAGAGTTAGGAGATGTCTTACTTCATATTGTATTTTATTCAAAAATAGGAAGTGAAGCAAATGCTTTTGATATCGCTGATGTTTGTAATAGTATTTGTGATAAACTCATTGATCGTCATCCACATATCTACGGAAATGTAACTGTTAATGATGAAGACGATGTGAAACGCAATTGGGAGCAATTAAAACTCAAAGAAGGAAAGAAGAGTGTTTTAGAAGGTGTCCCTAAAAGCTTGCCAGCTATGGTAAAGGCTAATCGCATTCAAGATAAAGTTGCTGGTGTAGGATTTGATTGGGAACAACCTGAGCAAGTATTTGAAAAAGTAGAGGAGGAGTTAAAAGAATTACAAGATGAAATTACTATTGGTAATCAAGATAAAATTGAAAGCGAGTTTGGGGACGTCTTATTTTCAATGATTAACTACGCTCGTTTTTTAAAAGTAGATCCTGAAAGTGCATTAGAGCGTACTAATAAAAAATTTATAAAGCGTTTTCAATATTTAGAGCAAAAATCTAAAGATTTAGAAAAGCCTTTATCTGAGATGACATTAAGGGAAATGGACGTTTTTTGGGAAGAAGCAAAAAAAATATAATTTTTTTTTAAAGTTCGTCATCCAAATTAATAAATCACTCGTATATATTATAGATGGAAACTAATAATAGTTTCTTAATCATAAGTAGGTAATCTTAATGTTGTAGTTAAGCGGACGCGTTAAGATTTAAAATTTAGTTTAGTTAGGGGTAAAATCCTGTCTGTGTATTCAGACAGGATTTTATTATTATATAAATTCTTTTATATGATAAAATGATGTATTCATTCAATAACCTCACAAACACATCTGAATGTTGTATAATTGTTTTTTTCTCCATTAGGAGTTTTCTTCATCCAATTATCACCATAAATAACTTCATCTAATGTGAATTCTGAAAGGTTTTGTTGGTAAAATTTTTCTTCTGGGTTTCTTACTCCCATTGTAATTGGAGTGTTGTTTTCAGCATTATGAAACAGATTTTGGTTTTTGAAAAATATAATGGCGGCTTCTAGTTCTTTTTCAGTAGGAAGTCTGTAAAGGATTTTATTTGGAAATTTACTTCGTTCTTCTAATGTTTTTGATTTAGAAGCCCAAAGCAATGAAACCATGTCTGTTCTCCATTTACAAAAAAGTTCAGCTTGCTCTTTTGAAATATATAACATTGGGTTATAAGAATAACGTGGGTAATTGAAATAGTATTCTGAAGTAACTTTTTTAGTTATAGAACTGTCATCTTTATGTTTGATTTTCTCATATAGTAAAACGCTTTCTTCTGGATAAAATAAGGTTTTGTTTATTGACGCAAGATTAATACCATAGTTTGGAAGTTTAAGTATAGCGTTATGAGATTTTAAACTCCATGACGTGATGACGCTTTTTTCAAACTCATTATACATGATATTAGTTACTGGTGTTTTGTCAATATATACACTGTCATTTAATTGAATGGTACCAGGAGGAGAAGTAGTCTTTAAGGTCGTATTCTGCGAATACATATTAAAATACATAAAAGCTATTAGCAGTAAAGTAAACAGTTTTTTCATTTAGGGGCTTTTTATAAAATTGAATATCAAAGTTCAGTTATTTTTCAAAATTATCACATTTATTTGTGTAAATCAAAAATGTAAAGTATATTTGTCATATAGTAAAAATATTTTTACTTAATATAAAATTTATTTGTCAATTATGGGAAAACAGAATTATATAGAATGCGAAAGAAAAGGCCTAGAAAAACTTATTAACTTTAGATTACCACATTACTTTTATACGATAGGAATACTAGTAGCAGGCTTATCAATAGTACTAATGTTTGTTCGTGCATTTGCTATGGAAGGAGATACAGAGTGGTTAAAGTTGATACTACAAAAAACACTACTTGTTGGCATGTTATTTATGTCAGTTTCTAGAGACAAAGATGAAGATGAGATGGTCGTGAAATTAAGAATGCAATCTTACACCTATGCATTCGTGGTTGGTGTTATTTATGCTTTAATTATGCCATATGTTGAGTATGGTGTGTCTAATGCAATGAAACCAGAAGGTGAAGCATTTCATGATATAGGTGACTTTCAACTGTTGTTATTTATGCTTATGGTACAGCTTATGTGTTTTCATGCTTTAAAGCGTATGCGATAATGGAAAATACGATAAAAGTAGAACGTGCTATCTTGAATATAACTCAAGATGATTTAGCCAAAAAAATTGGTGTGTCGCGCCAAACGATAAATTCTATTGAAGCCAATAGATATGTGCCTTCAACTGTTTTGGCACTTAAGCTTTCTGAAATTTTTAGAAAGCCGGTGAATGACTTTTTTAAACTTTCAGAAAATGATTAGTTTTGCTTTTTATCTGGTGTTGATAATTATCAATATTATCACAATAATGTTTTAAGGCTTTTCATTCCAGCTGTTGCTGTTTCAGAAATTATAGTCAAATTTTTTTGATTTTCAATAGCAGGTTTTGGGTCTATAAAATAAATAGATATGTTGTGCGGTACATAATTCATCAAACCAGCGGCTGGATAGACTTGCATAGAGGTGCCAATAATTAGTAAAACATCTGCAGTTTCACAAATTTCTATTGCCTTTTCCATCATAGGAACATCTTCACCAAACCAAACGATATGAGGCCTTAGTTGATGACCAGCATCACATAAGTCGCCTAAGTTTAAATCAGTAGTCCATGGTTTAACATCGCTTATATTTTTTGTACTTCTCACTTTTAATAATTCACCATGTAGATGAATTACATTACTGCTTCCTGCACGCTCATGTAAATCATCAACATTTTGGGTAATGATTGTGACTTTGTAGTCGTTTTCTAAGGCTACTAAATCAAAATGTGCGCTATTAGGTTTTACATCATGTAGTTGTTCACGACGCTGGTTGTAAAACTCTAAAACAAGTTCTGGATTTTTTGCAAAGCCTTGTGGTGTAGCAACTTCCATAACATCATGACCTTCCCAGAGTCCATCAGCATCTCTAAACGTTTTGATGCCACTTTCGGCACTCATTCCTGCTCCAGTTAAAACGACAAGATGTTTCATGATTAATTTTATTTAGTTTTCCAGGTTTTATAGTTTTCAGTAAGGATAAATTGATCAAGAATATTTTCACCATAGTCATCTTCCTCTTCAATATAGTCTATAAGTGATTGTTTATCGTAACCTTCAGCTAGCAACGTATCTAGATACTTTGTAGCATTAGTATAATTTTTCATCATGACTAAAGTATTCAAGTAACCAGCTTGCCCCTCAAAAAAATCGGGATAATTCTCAATAGTATAACCATATAAGTTGAGTGCTAGGTCATAGTTTGCATCCTCAAAGGCAACCGCAGCCTTCATAAAATTTAAGAAGTCGTCTTCGGTTTCGTTTTGTAATTGATTAATAACTTGAATGGCCTCAAAATACTCTTCTTTATAGAGGTGATAATCTATTTTGTTGAGAGCTATGGTTTGGTCATCTGGAAATGTGGTAATCAAGTCTTCAAGCGATTTTAAATATTTTGTTTCATCTATTTGACTTGCAATTAATGCCTTAATTATGAGAAGGAATTTTTCTTTAGAAAGTTCTGATTTTAAACCATCTATAAGGCCGTACGCTTTTTCATAGTCACCATTTTTATTATACATAATGGCTTTAAACAGATCTTTAGATTCGTTGTTTGATTCAATTTTACTGGTTCCTAATGTCTTTTCTGGGATTGTATAACTCATCATTCTACCCAATGAACTTGCAAAATGCTCGCCTGATAAATACACATACATATCAGAAAATTGAATCTCGTCATTAGCGTTATGAATTCTGTAGTCATGATAATTCATGCCAGTTTCTGAAGAATACAATCTAAATAAGATATAATAAGTTTGCGCTTCAGTATCATAGCGATAGTTAATAAAATCATAGTAGGCACCATTTTCAACTTCTGTAATGATTTCATCAGGAAACGATTTTAATGCGAGCCTCATACCAATGAGAAACCCTTTAATAAAGCTGTCTTCCCGATCAATTGCAGGATAATTACTTAGAAGACGATTAAAAAACTGATCTTTATTTAATTTTGAAATATAGGCCTCTGAATCACTGTCATGAATTGAGGCTTCAATTTGTTGTCCAAGTTCAATGACTTTTTGAGTATTCTTTTCACTGTAAATCAATGCGCCTATGTGTCTGTCTTCGACATCGTCTTGTGCATAGATGCAAAGGTGTCCCATACATAACATTAAAAAAAGAAATAATAGGCTTTTTAATCCCATAGAGTTTTTATATTTTGAACTAATATAAAACTTTTTAATGATAGACTTAAAACTATTAGAGCATCTTGAAGACTATCTTACAGAACAGCGTAAAGAAAAATTCGTTAGAGTTTTGTCTCAGCGAACAAAGCATTTTACAGTCGCAACAGAAGATGTGTATCAATTGCATAATACAAGTGCCGTGATACGTAGTTGTGATGTTTTTGGAATACAAGAAGTTAATATTATTGAAGAACAAAACACTAAAAATATTGATCGAGAAATTGCTATGGGAGCTCAAAAATGGGTTGATTTAAATCGTTACCATTCTGTAAAAGATGCCCTCAAAGATTTAAAATATAAAGGCTATCAAATTGTTGCGACAACACCACATAAAAATGATAATTTGCTTGAAGATTTTGATGTTACTAAAAAGTCATGTTTTTTCTTCGGAAGAGAAATGAGCGGCTTATCTCAAGATGTAATTGATGAAGCAGATTGCTTTTTAAAAATTCCAATGGTTGGGTTTACTGAGAGTTTAAATATCTCTGTATCTGCTGCAATTATTCTTCAACATGTCACTACAAAGCTTAAGGCAACTAATGTCAATTGGCAATTAACAGAAGATGAATTGTTAGAAAAACGTCTAGATTGGTGTAAGAAAACGATAAAAAGTTATCAGGAGATTATTGAGCGTTTTTATCAAACCCAATAATTTTGTATCTTTAAAATAACTACAATTACAATCTAAATATTTTAATAATGATAGTTCTTTACATTATAGGAATACTAGTGTTACTGTTTATTCTTTTAGCTTTAATTGCGCCTAAGCATTATCAGGTTAATCGTGATATAATCATTGATAAACCTTTACCAGAAGTCTTCAATTATTTAAAACATATTAAAAACCAAGATTATTGGTCACCATGGAAAAAGAAAGATCCAGATATGAAGCAAGAGTTTGTTGGAACTGATGGTGAAGTTGGATTTATTGCTAAATGGGATGGGAATAAGGAGGTTGGTCTTGGTGAGCAAGAAATCATGAATATTATTGAAAATGATAGAATAGAAGCCCGACTTCGATTTTTTAAACCTTGGAAATCTGAATCAGATGCTGTGACAAAAGTTGAAGACGCTGGACAAGGAAAAACAAAAGTTATTTGGGGGTTTTCTGGAAGCAATAAAGTGCCTGCAAATATTTTTATGATGTTATATAATGTGGATAAGCATGTAGGTAAAGATTTCGAAGAAGGACTAACAAGTTTAAAAGAGATATTAGAATCTAAATAAATTATTATGAAACATAATATGGTAGGATGGTTTGAAATTCCAGTGCATGATATGGATAGAGCCAAAATGTTTTACGAAACAGTTTTTAAAGTAGAGCTCTCCATTCAGGATTTTGGAGGCGTGCTTATGGGTTGGTTTCCTTTTGATGAAAAAAAACCAGGAGCAACAGGAACCTTAATAAAGCAGGAAAGCTATGTGCCTAGTCAAGAAGGTACATTGGTGTATTTTGTTTGTGATGATGTCGCTAATGAAATTGGAAGAGTAGAAGCAGCAGGAGGAATTGTATATCAACCTAAAACACAAATATCACCAGAGCATGGTCATATGGCTGTGTTTATAGATACAGAAGGCAATCGAGTAGCATTACATTCTAATGCATAAAATTGTTTTAACATGTTGATAATCTAATATTTGTGTAGTTAATACAATTTTATTTGTAGTTTCGTTTTAGAACAGTAGCTTAGGAATATAATAATTAGCTATTATTTTAAAGTGAGTGTTTTAACCAATCAATTAAAATCACTTCTGCTTTCGTTTGTTTTAATTGTTGCCATATCTGGTATCGTTTTAGGAACAGTAATCTACTTTCACTATTCTAAAAATATCACATTTAAGTTTTTAACAAATGATCCCGCAGTTGTTGCAGAGTTACCTGCTTATGTAGGAGTTCTATCGCAGCTTGGTATTTTTTTATGGGCTTCTACAGCAGCTATTTGTTTGTTTTGTACCCGACTCATAAAAAATAAAGCACATAGAACCTTTATTTTTTCATCTGCATTAATAACTATCTTATTAGGTTTTGATGATGCATTTATGTTTCATGAAATCGTATTTCCTTCTTTAGGAGTTCAGCAGAAAATAGTATTCTTAAGCTATATAATAATTATGCTGTTATATGGTTTGAAGTTTATCAAAGTCTTATTTAAATCAGACTACTTATTATTATTGTTTTCTGTTTTTTGGTTTGGAGTATCCTTGATTGTAGATAATTTCTTTGCCAATTCATCACCTTATATTGCGCAATTGCTTGAAGATGGAGCTAAATTTATTGGAATCGTGAGCTGGCTATTCTATTTTGCAAGAACCTGTAGGCAGATACTAATAAGAGAGGGTTTAAAATCGACCTGATTTATTTCTATTTAAAACCTTATACTCTTCATAACATTCATTTATGGCATCTAATATTTGAAGATCATTAGCCGATTGTATAAAGTCTTTAGAGTAGTTACATTGGTTTACAATTTCGTCTAAATCAAAGCGATCGACTTGAAGTAAGACCATCAACATTTCTCTGTCAAAACGTGATGCGAGTAAATTTCTAATCTCGTCATCTTGTTTCATTTTTTTAAGTCTACGTAATTCTCGTGGCTTTTTACCAAACATGTTATGTAAAAAATCTGCAGGATTAAAAATTGCACCTAAAACCTTACTAACGGCATTAGGCCTTCTGTTTCCAGCTTCATAACCATTATTTAATCCAGAAATACTATATCTATAATTAGATTTGATGGGAACTTGTTTAACATCAATTTCTAAATAACCGGTAAGTTTTAATTGGTTAACAACAACTTCCTCTAAAGCTAAAGCCAATTCTGTCATACCAATTTTGGTTTCTCCAAATTTTAACCAGTCATTAGTCACTCTTACTTTTATGGATTTGTACCCTAAATAGGAGAGGTGTAGAGTATCATTAAGTCTTGCTCTAATTTCGAAGTTACCATCATCATCAGTAGAAGTACCGATGACCTGATTAAGATTAACAATATTAACCCGATCAATTGGTTGATCATTACTTAAATCGATCACAGTACCTTTCACTCTAGTTGTAACACTAACAGACGTTGAGTCTTGTGGTAGAGAATCTTTTGTTTGAGCCTCTTGAGCAAAGCCAGTTAGAGTAGCAAAAACAAATAGAATTATGGTAAAGAGGTACTTCATGTATGTGATTAAGTGTTAAAAGTAGTAAACAAATTGCATACCACTATATATGTAGACGTAAATTTGACTAAATATTAACAACATTGTTTAAAAAAGCCTCGTAACACAGTTATGAGGCTTTTTTACTTAATCTCTACGTCTTGAACGTCTAGGTCGATCAGAACCTGAAGAACTTTCCGAGCGTCTAGATGGTCTTGAATCGCCTCCTGAACGTCTTCTGTCACTTCTGTTTCCAGAACCTTCGCTAGAACGTCTTTCGCTTCTATTTCTTGAATCACTGCGTCTTCCAGGATTTTCAGATGTACGTCTGTCATTTCTATTACTAGAACCAGAATCACTACGTCTTCCGCTAGAACGTCTTTCACCTCTTGGTTTATCATCACGTTTACGTCTTCCGCCTCCGCCATCACGACGTCTTCCGCCACGATTACGTCCACCGCCTCTGTCTTGACTAACTTCTACATTAACAAAGCGTCCGTCATGTTTGAAATCGGTAAAAAAGGCTAATACCTTTTCTTCGTTTGCCTTTTCAGTATTAAAGAAAGAGAAGCTGTCTTTGACATCAACCTTAAAGACATCATCACGACCTAGAGCTAAAACTTCCTTTAAAAAGTCTTTTAACTTCATCCAATCGTAACCATCTTTTCGGCCAACGTTTATAAAATAGCGTGTTTCATTTCCGCTTCCACCATAACCACGACCTTCACCTTCAGAATCTCTTGACGAACTCGTCACATTGAGGTTTTTAGATTTTTGGTAGTAGTTAAAGAAACGTGTGAACTCAACAGAGAAGAATTTTTTAATTAATTCGTCTTTGCCAGAATCTGCAAACAATTCGTTGATGCTATCTAAATAGCGGTCAATCTCATGATTAACTTCAGTATTGTGAATTTTATTTGCGAGTGACATTAACTGCACTTCGCAGATTTCCATACCATCAGGAATTTCTTTTTTCTCAAACTCTTTTTTGATAATACGCTCGATACTTTTAATCTTGCGCACTTCACTTTTTGAAACAATTACCATTGAAACACCAGTCTTTCCTGCACGGCCAGTACGACCAGAACGGTGCGTATAGGTTTCAATTTCATCTGGTAATTGATAATTGATAACGTGAGTAATATCATCAACATCAATACCACGAGCCGCTACATCAGTAGCAACTAACATTTGTATTTGTTTATTTCTAAACGATTTCATGACCAAATCACGTTGGTTCTGACTCAAATCACCATGTAAAGCGCCAGCACTGTAACCATCTTCGATTAAGTTTTCGGCAACTTTTTGTGTGTCGCGTTTTGTACGACAGAAAATCACAGAAAAAATATCTGGATTTGCATCAGCCAAACGTTTTAAAGCTTGGTAACGATCTCTTGCATTTACTAAATAATATTCGTGAGAGACCTGACTTGTACTTTCATTTCTATTTCCTACTGTAATTTCAATAGGGTCGTACATGAATTTTTTTGCAATATTAGAAACCTCTTTTGGCATCGTTGCAGAAAACAACCAGGTGTTTTTATCATCAGGAGTATGTGATAAGATATCGGTGATATCCTCGTAAAACCCCATGTTTAACATTTCATCAGCCTCATCTAAAACCGAGTATTCAATTTTAGAAATGTCAACCATGTTACGACTAATCATATCTTTCATACGACCAGGTGTTGCCACAATAATTTGTGCGCCACGCTTTACAGATCTTGCTTGATCTGTAATACTAGCGCCACCATAAATAGCGGTAACATTTAAGCCTTTACAATACTTTCCGTAGAGTTTAAGCTCGTTAGTAATTTGCAAACAGAGTTCACGAGTAGGCGATAAAATTAAGCCTTGAGTTGTACGGCTATTAACATCAATTTTTTGAAGCATTGGAAACCCAAATGCGGCAGTTTTACCAGTTCCTGTTTGTGCTAAGGCAACAAGATCTTTGTCTTCTTCTAATAAAATTGGGATTGCTTTTGCTTGAACGTCACTAGGTGTTTCAAATCCTAAATCGCTAATAGCAGATAAAAGGTCTTCATTAAGACCGAGTTCTTGGAATGTGCTCATTCGTTTTGTGTATTCGATTATGTCCTTTGGTGTTACAAAAGAAGCGAATCGACATACTAAACACTTAAACTTCTAGGTAACACATCCTCACTCTGAGGAATCTATAACTCAATATTCTGAGTTTCAAGCGGCAAAGATAGTCTTTTATTTGGATAATCAATATTTAGGCGTTTTAACACGCTCTCGCAAGTCGCTTTTTTTCAAAAGAGCTCCAACAATTGCTCCATCGTTAACGCAAAGAAGATAAAAAAGAGACCAATAATCGTACAGCCTTACCACGATGTCCAATGTCGTTTTTTTCTTTTAGAGAGATTTCTGCAAATGTTTTATCGTAACCTTCAGCTTTAAAAATGGGGTCATAACCAAAACCTTTGTCACCATGTTTGGTTTTAGTGATTTTACCTTTACAAATGCCTGTGAAAGTTTCTAATTTATTATTTAAGTGAAGCGCAATGACGGTTTTAAATTGTGCGGTTCTATCTGATTTATCTTTAAGGTTTTTTAATAATAAATCCATATTGTCATTGGCATCTCGCTGGTCTCCAGCATAGCGCGCACTAAACACGCCTGGCTCTCCATCAAGTGCTGCAACTTCTAAACCTGTGTCATCGGCAAAACAATCAAATCCATAATGTTCTATTATGTATTCTGCTTTTTGAATAGCATTACCCTCAATAGTCAATTGTGTTTCTGGAACATCTTCAAAGCAGCCAATGTCTTTTAAACTTAACAATTGAATGTGATTAGGAATGAGGGATTGTACTTCTTTAAGCTTATTAAGATTATTTGTAGCAAAGACGAGTTTCATGAAAATTAGCTTTAAAATCAAAAGTATATAATTTTGCTTAAATTCGAGTTTCAAATTCTTAATGAGTCAACCATGCTTACCAAACTCGGTGAAAAATTTACAGATCTATTTCAAAAGTATATGCCTAGTGCTTTTGTCTTTGCTATTCTTTTGACTATTATAGCAGCTTTGGGTGCATTTTTATTTATGGATGCATCACCTTTAAAAATTGTGTCGTCATGGTATGATGGTTTCTTTGATTTATTAAGCTTTGGGATGCAAATAGTTCTGATTATAATCACTGGCTTTAGTATTGCGTTATCACCAACAATTAACAGAGGTATTGATAAGTTGGCTGTTTATATTAAAACACCGAAGCAAGTCTACTTTTTTGTCATATTCATTGGATCATTGCTATCGCTAGTTAGTTTTGGATGGATTGTTATTACTTGTGTGTTAGCTAGAGAATTAGCAATGCGAGTTAAAGGTGTTAACTATCCGTTTTTAATTGCTTGCGCTTATTTCTCATTTGGAGGTTGGGTTAGTGGTTTATCTAGTTCTATTCCATTGTTGCTAAACACTGAAAACAACTTTTTGATTGAAGCAGGTATTTTATCTTCTAAAATTTCAACATCATTTACCTTAGGATCCACTTTAAATATTGTAATGATTATACTATTTGTCATTGTTGGCCCAGTATTGTTTTTGCTTTTTATTCCGAAGAACACAAAAGGGAAAGAATTAAAAGATCTGTTAAAGTCTAATAATCATCCTAAAGAAGACTCAATTAAAGATGAAGCTGAAAGTTTTAAACTTCCAATAAAGGCAGTTTCAGACACACTCAATAATACGTTTGTATTGCCTTTAATTATTAGCATTATGGGGTTTGTATATATTGTTTATCATTTTTATAAAAATGGATTTGATCTCAATTTTAATATCATGATTTTTATATTCTTAATGATAGGCTTGTTCTTACATAAAACACCAATGCGTTTCAGTATTGCTATGAAGCGTGCTAGTAGTAATATTTCTGGAATTTTATTTCAGTATCCGTTTTATGCAGGTATTATGGGGATTATGCTTTATACAGGTATTGGCGAAAAACTAGCTGAAGGTTTAGTCTCAGTAATGACAATAGATACTTACCCGTTTTATGCATATCTTACAGGAGGTGTTGTAAATTTTGCAATTCCGTCAGCAGGAGGAGAGTTTGCAGTTGTTGGTCCAAGTATTATTGAAGCTGTAAAAGCGATTGGAATTGGATTACCTCCAGAACAAGTTACAGCAATGGTATCGAGAGCGTCTTTATCTGTCGCTTATGGAGAAAGCTTAAGTAATATGCTCCAGCCGTTTTTTATTTTATTAGTATTACCAGTTATGGGAGCAGGTGTTAAACTACAATCACGTGATATTATGGGCTACTTAGTATTACCTTTTATCCTGTTTTTTATTTTACAAACCTTGATGGTGCTTTATGTTCCGTTATAATTGTTGATATTTAGATCATTATTAACTCATTATTTTAAACTGAATACCATGAAAAAAGTAATACTTATAATTTCTGTTTTATTAGTTATGTCCTGCAATGATTCAAAATATGCAGAAGATATCGTCGGAGAATGGGAATGTGCGAGTTGGATTGATACGTCAACTTCAAAAGACAAATGCAATAGTAATGCGTATTTCAGTTTTAAAGCTGACAAAACCTATACCTCGAAGGTAGGCGCACAAGATACAAAAGGTACTTATAAAATTGCCGATGGAATATTATACTCTCAACCCGATGGTAAATTAGAAATTGCAGTAGAAATTAATACGCTTAATGCCGACACACTATCATTAACTATGAGCCGTTCAGGCAATGAAGAGGTTTTGATATTAATAAAAAAAGAGTAGGCCATTTCTGAAGCAAATATTATCAATACTTTATGAGTTTTGTCATTAATTAATCGTTTAAATTTTTGTAAATTAGAGTAATGAAATTAACCTAAAAACAAGAACGATTATGAGTGTAACAATTAGATATGTCGATGTCGATATTAGCGAAACTTTAAACACTTTTACTGAAGAAAAATTAAGTAAATTATTTAATAGATATGAGTTTTTAATTAATGCTACTGTTCGTTTTAAACACGATGAGCATAATCACACAAAGGGTAAAATTTGTGATATAGAATTAAGCCTGCCAGGCCCTCGAATTTTTGCAACTTCTGATGAAAGTCAGTATGAAGTTGCTGTTAGGGAAACGATAAGAGATTTAGAACGACAGCTAAAAAAGCGAAAAGAAATTTATAAGACATACTAACGTTTTATACATATAAAGATAGGCCTTATGATTTGCGAAAGTATTTTATAAGGCTTTTTTTATGCATTGGATTGTATGTGAATTTTGAATGTTATATTTGTGTAGACTTAAATTATACTTCAAATGAAAAAACTATCTGTTTTACTTGTGTTATTATCGCTTATGAATTGTTCAGAAAAAGAAACCGAAAAGGTTGCCATTGAGTTACCAACAGACAATCCTTTTAATGTTGCTCTAAATGAATCTTTTGATTATGCTAACGTTACAGGAGAATCTATTGAAACTTATGTTAATTATGAAATAGAAAGAGCAGCACAAACGATTGAAGCTATTAAAAATCAATCAACACCAACCTTAGAGAATACCTTTCTTCCATTTGACGAAGGTTACAATAGGCTATACCAAGCTAATACCAATGCCTTTATGTTATACTGGACGTCTACAGATTCTATAACACGAGCTAAAGGGATAGAATATTCTCAAAAAGTTGATTCTCTAAATACAGCAATTACATCAGATAAAGCCTTATTTAAGCAATTTGAAACTTTTGCAGCTTCAGAAGACTATTTAAAATTAAATGATAGGAGAAAGCGATTTGTAGATGATATTATTGATAATTTCAAACAATCTGGTGTTAACCTTCCTGAAAATGAATTGCAACAATTTAAAACGTTAAGAGCAGAGATTTCAGAATTAACATCTCAGTATTCAACAAATATGAATACCGCTAATTCGGTACTAACACTAGATGAGGCTGGAGCAATCGGACTTCCAGAAAGTTTAAAGGGAAAATACAAAACTGAAAATGGCACTTATGCAATTCCTGCGCAGCCTTCTACAAGAGGACCAGTTATGGATAATGCTACAAGCTCTGAAACTAGAAAGGCATACCAAATGCTGTATTCTAATAGAGGTGCAGATAAAAATGTTGAGATTTTAAACAAGTTGATTGAAAAACGACATCAACTCGGACAATTAATGGGTCATGATTCTTATGCTGCATATAATTTAGTGCCGAAAATGGCTGAAAAGCCTGAAACTGTTTGGAAATTTGTTAATGATTTGGTTGCCGAATCTAAACAAAAAGCCATTCAAGATATTGAAGTTTTAAAAACTGCACGACAAAAAATAGATGGTATTTCTAAAGATGAGGTATTGAACGCTTGGGACCTATCCTACTATAAAAACCAAATATTAAAAACCGAATACCAAGTTGATGCAGAAAAAATTCGTGAGTATTTACCAATGGATGCATGTCTTTCTGGAATGTTTGAATTGTATCAAGAATTACTAGATGTAGAATTTAGAAAAATAGAAAATGCGTCGGTTTGGCATGAAGACGTTCTCGCTTATGATGTATTTGAAAATGATAAGTTAAAAGGCCGATTCTTTTTAGATTTATACCCAAGACCATTTAAAGAATCTTGGTTTTATGCTGTGCCTTTATCCTCAGGTAAACTAATGGAAAATGGCTATGAAGTGCCTGTATCTATGATGCTAGGAAATTTTACCAAAGGAACCGATAAGCTGCCTTCAATGATTACACATAATGAATTAAGTACCTTGTTTCACGAGTTTGGACATATTATGGATAAGATGTCTTATGAAGGGGAGTATAGCTTGCAATCTGATACCAAAAGTGATTTTGTTGAAGCAATGTCACAGATTTTTGAAAACTGGATTTGGGATTATGATATTTTAAGCTCATTTGCAAAACATTATGAAACAGGTGAGGTATTACCAAAAGAATTATTTGATAATATGGTAAATGCTAAAAATGTATCATCAGGATTATCTGCACAAGGCTCATTAAGAAGTTGTATTTACGATATGAATTTATATGATAAATATAAACCAGAACAGCCATTTGATACTGATCAGTTATGGAGAGATGTGGATAAACAATTAGGTGTTATGGATTGGTATATTGAAGGCACACATCCTCAAGCATGTTGGATTCATATTAATACGCACCCAGTATATTATTATGGGTACCTATGGTCTGAAGTTTATGCTCAAGATATGTTTACTGTTTTTGAGAAAAATGGATTGCGTGATAAAGAAACCGGAGTGAGATACAGAAAGTTAATTCTAGCTAACGGAAGTCAAAGAACCGTAGATGAAGCAGTAGAAGAGTTTTTAGGACGACCAATGAATAATAAAGCGTATATTAAAAGTTTGGGCTTAGAGTAAATTTGTATCAAGTACTTGAGTAGAAAGCTCACTAAGCCTTGATGAACTTTTTTAAAATAAATAATAACACTTAACCTTTATAAATGAAAAATATTATTCTTTTATGTTTATTGTTTACCCAGATGGCCAATGCGCAATTGTTTTTTTATGATGATTTTGATAGCTATGCAGACTATGACGATATTTACTTGCCACAACTTCCGGCTAATAGTAATATAAATCCAGATGTGATTTATGTAGCAAGGCATTCCAATCAATTTGATTTGAACGGACCAAATAATATAAATAATTTTGGACTATATAATAGAACTCAAATTTTGACCCATGGTCTAGGTAACAAGTCAATAAAGTTTGATTTTTACCGATTAGATGATACTACATTTGAGACATATCGTCAGGATAGTGAGAAGAGAATCCATATGAATAGAAATGAGATTGCAACATATGATCATCCTGCAAAGTCCTATAGTTCTAATGAAGAATATTGGTTTGGTTGGAAAACTTTTATTCATAATGAATATGAATTTGACCCCGTTAAAGAGCCTATACCATGTGATAATAATAATAGTAATATTATTGGTAGGGATTATGATATGATTGGTCAAATACATATGAGTACTTCTTTAGATGATGATATTTATCCTCCCTTTTCTATTCGAATAGTTGAAAACAAGTGGTATTTGGCAACAGCTGATAATAATTCGAGTGAATGTGAATCTTATACGTACCATGAATTGGAAGATGTTGCTAATCCTAGCAATGTTTATGATAATACTGTGGAGAAAGAACAATGGAATGAATGGAAATTAAGAGTTATTCTATCTAAGAGTAATGGGGTGGTTGAGCTATGGAAGGATGATGTAAAAGTCGCTTTGGTAAATGGTAAAACCGTCTGGGAAGATTATAATATGATGCTAGATGATGATGCTAAGTATTATTTTAAATTAGGGATTTACAAACCTAGATGGTGGTCGCATAATGATGATGGCGATGCTGGATTAAGTACAGCAAAAGAAATCTCTTATGACGATTTTTGGGTAGCTAAAACAGATTTGAAAGATGGTTTAAAATTACTTGACGAAGATTGTAATCGAATATTAGATGCTTCTAATATGAGTATCTCTACCTATAAAGTGGTAGGTAGTCATAATTATAAATTTAGATTTACTGATGCAGATCCTACAAATTCTAACTATTTTATTATTGATTCAAGTTCACCTACAGTTGATATTTCTAATGATAATAGATTTGAAGAAGGAAAAACGTATAATGTATTGATTAGAATTGATGGACATCCTGTATTTGATGGTTATTCGAGTGCCTCATGTCCAATAACGATACCAACCGACTTAACTTTGTCATTGATTGATGACGATTGTGGTCGTATGTTAGAAACATCTAGCATGACAATATCCACTCAACCAGTTGAAGGGAGTCATATATATAAGTTTAGATTTACAGATATAGATCCTACAAATTCTAACTATTTCATTATTGATTCAATCTATGAATCAATTGACCTTTCTAGTGATAGTAGGTTTTTTGATGGGATTACATATAATGTTTTGGTTAGAATAGATGGACATCATTTCTATGATAATTATGGCGCAGTTTGTCAAATATTTACACCTAATACTTCAAGATTAACTGGAGGTTTTCAACAAAATGATATAAAGATTTATCCTAACCCTTTTAAAGATAGTTTTTCTTTATCCGTTGTCGAGAATAAGATTAATTCAGTCAGAATGTATGATATATATGGTAAAGAAATTAGTTTAGATATTAATTTTAAAACTAATAAAATCAGTTTCTCAAATCAAGTTAGTAATGGGGTTTACTTTTTACGAATAATAGGCGAAAAACTATATGTCATTAAAAAAATAGTAAAGCAGTAATATATTAATTAGCGATGATGATAAGGCTCATTTCGTAAAATCGTAAAGCCTCTATATAACTGCTCAATAACAAACAAGCGAATCATTTGATGGGAAAAGGTCATTTTAGATAATGACAGTTTCCCATTTGCTTTTTGATACACGTCGGGAGAAAACCCATAAGGACCACCTATGACAAATACTAATTGTTTTATACCAGAATTCATATGCTTTTGTAGATACTGAGAAAAACCAACCGAATCTAGTTGTTTTCCATTTTCATCTAATAAAATCAAAACATCTGTAGCGTTGAGTTTATTTAAAATAAGTTCGCCTTCTTTTTGTTTTTGTTGATCTTCACTTAAGTTTTTTGCCTTTTTAAGATCTGGTATAATCTCAAATTGAAATTTGATGTAAAAGCCTAAACGCCTTTGGTAATCATCAATTAACGATTGCAAATCCTTATGATCTGTTTTGCCTATAGCAAGAAGTTTAATTGTCATAGATGTGTCAGGTTGAGCGCAGTCGAAACCTTTTTTAAACCTCTCGACTGCGCTCGAGGAGTCTTTTTCTCTAAATTTGAGATGTTCAAAGTTATAATTTTCGTTCTGAAATCTAAAATTCGAATTAATAACCCTTCATTTAATTGAAGTCAATTGCTATTTTTACGTTAAATATTACAAACATGATTTCAAAAGAACAATTCGATAAAGAGGTAGAAGGTATTATTAGTAATGCGATACGAGAAGATGTTGGCGATGGAGATCATAGTTCATTGGCATGTATTCCTGCGTCGGCTCAAGGAAAAGCTAAGCTTTTGGTGAAAGATGAAGGTGTTATTGCTGGTGTTGCGTTTGCCAAACAAGTATTTGCTTATGTAGATCCCAGTATGAAAGTAGAAACACTAATCGAAGATGGAAGCCATGTGAAGTATGGTGATATTGTGTTTTATGTTGAAGGTGCTTCACAATCGATTTTAAAAGCAGAACGTCTTGTTCTAAATGCTATGCAGCGTATGAGTGCTATTGCTACTAAAACAAAGCAATTTGTTGATTTATTAGAAGGCACAGGAACTAAAATTTTGGATACTAGAAAAACGACTCCAGGTATTAGAGCTTTAGAAAAATGGGCTGTTAAAATTGGAGGCGGAGAAAACCACAGATTTGCATTATATGATATGATTATGTTGAAAGACAATCATATTGATTTTTCTGGCGGTATTACAAAAGCGATTAATAAAACAAAAGGCTATTTGAAAGATACTAATCGTGATTTAAAGATTATCGTGGAAGCTAGAAACCTTGAAGAGATAAAAGAGATTTTAGAAACTGAAGGCGTCTACCGTATCTTAATTGATAATTTTAATTACGAGGATACTAGAACGGCTGTGAAATTGATTGGAGATCAATGCTTAACAGAGTCTTCTGGAGGTATTAATGAAAAAACCGTTAGAAAATATGCTGAGTGTGGTGTTGATTTTATTTCCTCTGGAGCATTGACGCATTCAGTATATAATATGGATTTAAGTTTAAAAGCTGTTTAATGTCAAAATCCTTAAAAGAGATATTAAGTAAAATTCCTATCGTTAATCGTATTGTAGATTTACTGCGGAAATTGAAACTTCCAGGACTCGAAGGCTTAACCTTTTATGATTTAGTAGAACTCTACGCTATCGGTATTTTTGAAGGCGCACTTACAGCAAGAGCCAGTGCTATAGCCTTTAGTTTCTTTACAGCAATATTTCCGTTTTTGTTATTTGTGTTAATATTAATGCCTTATATACCAATAGATGGATTTCAATTAGATTTTCAGAAATTTTTAACCTCATTTTTGCCACCTCAAACATCAGATTTTTTCTTTTCTAATATTTTCGAAAACATAGAGAATAATGAACGTGGCGGATTATTATCTTCCGTTTTTGCGGTGTCTATTTTGTTAATGGCTAATGGTGTAAATGCTGTGTTTTCTGGTTTTGAAAATTCATACCACCAAGAGCATACTAGAAATATATTCAAGCAATATTTATATGCTTTAGGAGTGGCTTTAATTCTCGCTTTATTAGTTATATTGACTGTTGCATTTTTTGGGTATTTCCAGATTTATGTTATTCAGCCTTTATATGAACAATTTGAAGGCTTAGACTATGCTTCAAAAGATTCCAATTTATTTTGGGTGGTTTTTGTTAAATACCTCTTTTTTGTTTTTATGGTATATATCGCTACAGCGACGTTATATTACTTTGGAACAAAAGCAGGAAGAACTTCAAAATTCTTTTCTATAGGTGCTTTGTTTACAACCTTATTGATTATTCTAACGTCGTATCTTTTTGGTATATATATTGAAAACTTTTCGCAGTATAATAAACTCTACGGTTCGATAGGAGCGTTATTGATTTTGCTATTGTATTTGTGGTTAAATGCCAATATTCTACTATTGGGTTATGAACTAAATGCAACAATTAGACGTTTAAAAAGAAAAGGAAATAATGAAGAAGAATAAACACTACCTAATGCTTGTCATGCTACTGATGAGCTTATCTTTGGCTTCGCAGAGCATTCTTGGTCAATGGAAAACAGTTGATGATGAAACAGGAGAAGAGAAGTCTATTGTTGAAATCTATGAAGACAACGGGAAAGTATATGGAAAAATCATAGAGATTTTTGACCCTAAAAAGCGTGATTTGCCTTGTAAATTTTGTAAAGGTGAGGATTATAATAAGCCAGTGCTAGGTTTGGAAATTATTAAAGAGATGGTCAAATCTGGAAGCGCTTATAAAAAAGGAACCATCACCAATCCTGAGAATGGCAAAATTTATGAGTGTAGATTAAAATTAGATACAGATAACCCTAATCGATTACAAGTAAGAGGTTATATTGCTTTTTTCTATAGAACGCAATATTGGATTAGAGTAAAATATTAATGAGCTATTTTATCAACGTCATATTACCAATCCCTCTTGAAAAGAGCTTTACCTATGCAATAACTAAAGCTGAGGCAGAGTTTCTAAAACCTGGTATTCGTGTTTCTGTTCCCTTCGGAAAAACGAAAATTTACACCGCATTGGTTATTGAAGTTCATAATAATCCACCTCAAGTTTATGACGCTAAGGATATTCATCAAATACTAGATGAAAAACCAATTGTGACACAAACACAATTACGGCACTGGATATGGATTTCTAAATACTATATGTGTACACTTGGAGAAGTGATGCGAGCCGCCTTGCCAAGTGCTTTTATTCTAGAGAGCGAAACCATTATTAGTAAAAATGATGAGGTAACCATTAATGACGAAGATTTAAGAGATGATGAATTCATAATCTATGAAGCTCTACATCATCAATCTTCATTAAAAATTCAGGATTTGATGTCTATTCTGGATAAGAAAAATGTATTGCCAGTCATTAAGCGATTATTAGAAAAAAATGTGATTTCTGTACAAGAAGAAATCTATGAAAAATACAAACCAAAGTTGGTTAGATATGTCAAGTTGAGTACTGCATTTTCTTCTGAAAAGACACTTCAAAACTTGTTGGACGATTTAAGCCGAGCAGCAAAACAAAGAGATGTCGTAATGGCTTTATTTTCGATTTCAGCACAAACAAAAAAGCCAGTTAAGGTGTCTGATTTATCTTCAGAAAGCGGTGCGTCTTCATCAATCATCAAAGTGCTTATTGATAAAGGAATCCTTGAAGAATATCACATTCAAACAGATCGTGTTCAGTATGATGGAGCCGATAATGAAGATTCAAAGCATTTAAATAAATTTCAAATCAAAGCTTTAGATGAAATTATTGAATCATTTGAAAATCAAAATATTACATTGTTACATGGTGTGACATCTTCTGGAAAAACGGAGATATATGTCAAGCTTATTGAAGCCCAGCTTAAAGAAAAAAAACAAGTCTTGTATTTACTTCCTGAAATTGCATTAACAACACAATTGGTGGAGCGGCTTCAAAATTATTTCGGTGAACAAGTTGCTGTATTTCATAGTAAATATTCGTCTCATGAGCGTGTTGAGGTCTGGAATAATGTATTGCAAAATTCACCAAAAGCGCAAGTGATTTTAGGAGCGCGCTCTTCGGTGCTATTACCATTTCAAAATTTAGGATTGATTATCGTTGATGAAGAGCATGAATCCTCTTATAAACAATTTGATCCAGCACCAAGATATCATGCACGAGATACGGCCATCATGTTGGCGAGTATTTTCCGAAGTAAAACAGTATTAGGTTCTGCAACACCAAGTTTAGAAAGTTATTATAATGCTAAGCAAGGAAAGTATGGTTTAGTAGAATTGAACCATCGTTATAATAATGTCTTGATGCCAGATATCGAATTAGTAGATATAAAGGATAAGCATAAGCGAAAACGCATGCAAGGGCATTTTAGTGATCGTTTAATTGAGGAGATGAACGAAACGCTTAAGAACAATAATCAAATTATCTTATTTCAAAATCGACGTGGATTTTCACCTATTGTTGAATGTAATACTTGCGGACATTCACCACAGTGTCCTAACTGTGATGTGAGTTTAACGTTTCATCAATATAAAAATCAGTTGCGTTGCCATTATTGTGGATATAATACTGTAATGCCAAAGGCTTGTGACGCTTGTGGAAGTGTAGAACTCGATAGTAAAGGTTTTGGTACAGAGCAAGTAGAGCAGGAGGCTAAGCTGTTATTTCCTGACCATCATGTGGCGCGTATGGATTTGGATACAACCAGAGGTAAATATGGTTATGAAAAGATTATAACGGCTTTAGAGCAGCAAGAAATTGATATTTTAGTGGGTACACAAATGCTTACTAAAGGGTTGGATTTCAGAAATGTAAAGCTAGTTGGTATTATGAATGCAGATAATATGCTCAACTTTCCAGATTTTAGAGCACATGAACGAAGTTATCAATTAATGACCCAGGTGTCTGGTAGAGCAGGGAGAACTGAAGAACGCGGCAAAGTGCTAATACAGACCTATAACCCATATCATAAAATATTGCAGCAGGTTTCAACTAACAATTATCTGCAGATGTTTGATGAACAATTAGATGAGCGACACATTTATAAATATCCACCAATTTTTAGGATGATTAAAATTACGTTGAAACATAAAGATTATAATCGTGTGAATTTAGGAGCTGATTGGTATGCTAGATCCTTGAGAACAGTTTTTGATAAACATGTGCTCGGTCCAGAATTCCCACCTGTAGCGAGAATACGTAATCAGTATTTAAAACACATTCTAGTAAAAATTCCGCAAAAACAATCCTTATCAAAAACAAAAGAAGCTATTATTAAAATTAATAACAGCTTCTTGAGTGTGAAAGATTTTAGGGCAATAAGAGTAATTTTAAATGTCGATAATTATTAAGTTAATCAGTTAGTAGTTTTAACGTTATATCTTCAACTAAAAAGTCTTAAGGCCTTTTATATATTATTTAAAGCGTCTACAAGTTGGGTTTTCTTGTTTCTACTTAATGGAATCTCATAAGCACCAACTTCTACGTTTTTACTATTAAATCGATCCACCTTGTCAAGGTTTACAATATATGATTTATGGATTCTAAGGAATTTACCTTCTGGTAATTCTTGTTCAAAAGCTTTCATTGTAGATAAAACGACTAAGCTGTTTTCTTCAGTAACTAGTTTTACGTAATCACCAAGAGCTTCAATCCATTTGATATCTTTAATGTACACTTTTCGTTTTTTCAAGTTACTTTTAACGAAAATGTGTTCGCCATCAGTTTCATTGAAATCAAGCTTAAGCTTATGTTGCTCGAGTGCTTTTTCTACAGAAGTATTGAAACGTTCCCTAGTTATAGGTTTTTGTAGGTAGTCAGTTGCATCATAATTAAAAGCTTTAAACGCGTATTCAGTTTTACCTGTAACGAAAATAATTTGGGGTTTGTTGTTGAGTACGTCGAGCAATTCGAAACCGTTCAGTACAGGCATCTCAATATCTAAGAAGATTAGATCTACTTTATGAGTATTGAGCCCGTTCTTGGTCTCTAATGCACTACTGTATTCTGCAATAAGGTTAAGTGAGGAATGATTCTCAATTAACTTTACAATCGATAATCGTTGAATCGCAGAATCATCAACTACTACACAGTTTAAAGTCATAACATTATTATATTTTAGGTTAAGATATCGACAATAGTACAAAAAATTCGGTTAAAAACCAAAAAACATCGGTAAAGTGTTAATTTTAACAAAATTTTAAGAAAATGAAGTCATCTGAATTTTTATATACAAAAACGTTGCCAGAAATAGAAATTATAGTTATTTTTGCACTCATTTTTAACACAATAAAAAAGATTTTTATGAATCATTATGAAACTGTTTTCATCTTAAATCCCGTTTTATCTGATGAACAGATAAAGGAAACAGTACAGAAATATGAAGATTTTCTTGTTTCTAGAGGAGCGAAGATGGTAGCCAAAGAAGATTGGGGCTTAAAAAAATTAGCGTATCCAATCCAAAACAAAAAAAGTGGTTTTTATCACTTATTTGAGTACACTGTAGATGGAGAAGTAGTAAATCCATTGGAAGTAGAGTTTAGACGTGATGAGCGTTTTATGCGTTACTTAACAGTAAAATTAGACAAGCATGCGATTGCTTGGGCAGAAAAGAGAAGAAAAAGAGATAAACAAAAAGCGTAATTATGTCTTCAATTGAACAACAAGCAAAAGGAAAAAAAGATGGAGAGATTAGATATCTTACACCATTAAACATTGATACAAGCAAAACGAAGAAATATTGTCGTTTTAAAAAATCTGGAATCAAGTATGTTGATTACAAAGATGCAGATTGGTTATTAGGTTTTGTAAACGAGCAAGGTAAAATTTTACCAAGACGTTTAACAGGAACATCATTAAAATACCAAAGAAAAGTATCTGTTGCAGTAAAGAGAGCGCGTCACTTAGCGTTAATGCCTTATGTAGCAGATTTATTAAAATAAAACATCATAACAATGGAACTTATATTAAAACAAGACGTTGAGAACTTAGGATTTAAAGACGATATTGTAACGGTAAAGAACGGTTATGGTAGAAACTTTTTAATTCCTCAAGGACAAGCTGTAATGGCGACGTCATCTGCTAAAAAAGTATTAGCAGAAACAGTAAAGCAAAGAGCTTTCAAAGAAAAATCAATTGTTGAAGCAGCGCAAAAAACTGCAGATGCTATCAAAGAATTAGAAATTAAGATTTCTTCTAAGGTAGGAACTGGAGATAAATTATTTGGATCTGTAAATAATATTGATATAGCTAACGCATTACAAAAAGCGGGTCACGAGATTGATAAAAAATACATCTCTGTAGCTGGTGGATCTGTAAAACGTATTGGAAAATACGATGCTGTAGTAAGATTGCACAGAGAAGTATCAGTAGATTTACCATTTGAGGTTATAGCTGAAGCTTAAGTAATAAACAAGTTAACGTTAATAAAAAAAGGCTGTTCATTCGAACAGCCTTTTTTTTTTTAATAACTTTATATAATGTCTTATGCATGCATAGTAATCAACTAATCCAATAAACAATGAAAAAAATCACATTCTCAATGCTTTTAATGCTATTTAGTGTATTTGTTTTTTCACAAGTAACAACGTCTAGCTTAAAAGGTGTTATCCTAGATGAAGGTGCTCAGCCTTTACCAGGAGCAAACGTAGTAGCTGTCCATACACCAACTGGAACAAAATATGGTGCCGCGACAAATTTTGATGGTCGTTATAATATTATAAACATGAGGGTAGGAGGCCCTTATACTATTACTATATCCTATGTAGGTTATAAGGAACAAGTTTTTAATGATGTATTTTTAACTCTTGGTAAAACAGAGAATATTGATTTGCAAATGACTCCAGATAGTGAGCAACTTGATGCGGTAATTATTACAGGCTCTACAACAGGTACATTTAGTACAGATAGAACTGGAGCAGAGACTTCCGTAGGCCGAAGAGAGTTAACAAGACTACCAACAATTACAAGATCAACAAATGATTTTACTAGATTAGAACCAACTGCAAGTAACGGCTCTTTTGGTGGTCGCAATGATCAATTTAATAACTTCTCTTTAGATGGTGCAATTTTTAATAACCCTTTTGGCTTAGATGCTGCACAGCCTGGTGGACAAACAGAGTCAACACCAATATCTATCGATGCCATTGACCAAATCACAGTGAGTACGGCTCCTTATGATGTGACTCAAGCTGGTTTTACTGGTGCAGCAGTTAATGCAGTAACTAAAAGTGGAACAAATGAATTTCATGGTACAGTATATGGCTTCTTTAGAAATGAAGACCTTACAGGAGGAACCGTTAGAGGTGAAGATGTTGTTAAACCAAAATTAGAACAAAATCAATATGGTTTTAGCATTGGAGGCCCAATTGTAAAAAACAAACTGTTCTTTTTTGCAAATTTTGAAAAAGATGAACGTACCGATTTAGGGAGCAATGGTTGGACACCAAATACTGGAAGTGGCGCTATTAATGAATCAAGAGTATTAGAATCCGATTTAATTGCAGTACAGAATGCATTATTAGATATTGGATATAATCCAGGCGCATATCAAGGATTTACTTATGCTTCCGAATCAAATAAAGGAATTATAAAATTAGATTGGAACATCAATGATAATAATAGATTAGCAATTATTTATAACTTCTTAAATGCATCTAAAGAGAAACCTGCGCATCCTACAGCACTAGGGTTTAGAGGACCAAACGCAAATACATTGCAGTTTGAAAATGCAGGTTATGAAATCAATAATAATATTCGATCTGTTCAAATCGAATTAAACTCGACACTTTCTGATTTAATTTCTAATAAATTCCAATTTGGGTTTACACATTTTGATGACTTTAGAGACGCCTTGTCTACTCCAGCGCCAACAGTAACTATTACTAAAGATGGATCTAATTACATCATTGCTGGTCATGAGCCATTTTCAATTAATAATAAATTAGATCAAAAAGTCCTACAGTTTTCAAATAACACGAATTTTTTCAAAGGCGATCATACCTACACTGTCGGATTTGCATTTGAAAAATTCCAGTTTGATAATTCATTTAATCTAGGTGTTTATGGAGCGCAAGGTGTATTTTTTCCAACAACAACTATGGACGGTTTTCAAGATTTAGTAGACTCTGGTCAATTACAAGATTTATTTAATCAAGCTACGGCTGCCCATAATGCATTGTCTGCAAACCCAGTTGGAACAGCTGGAGGATTTGCTTTAGCTGAAACCAATGTCGGACAATTATCATTTTATGCTCAGGATGAATGGAATGTTTCAGAAAAATTGAAACTAACGTATGGTGTTCGTGTTGATAAGCCATTGTTTTTTGATTCTGCTGAAAAGGCTCAAGATGTAATTGATGTTGCTTGTTGTTACGCACCAGATATTCCTTATGTCAACCCTAATAATGGAGAAACGGTGTTTTTAGATAATACTCAAATGCCAGATAATGCCTGGTTAATATCTCCTAGAGTTGGTTTTAATTATGATGTTAGAGGTGATAAAACGTTTCAATTACGAGGAGGCTCAGGATTATTTACAGGACGTTTTCCTTTTGTTTGGTTAGGTAACCAAATAGGAAATCCTAATGTATTCTTTTATCAAGCAGTTGACCCTGATTATAAATTTCCGCAAGTTTGGAGAACTAATATTGGTACAGATTATAAATTTGAAAATGGTTTAATATTAACTGGTGATATTTCGTATACTAAAGATATTAATGGCGCACATGTACAAAATTGGGGGTTATTAGAACCGTCAGGAACATTAGCAGGTGTTGATAATAGAGCGATTTATGTGTCAGATGATATTATTAATAATGCATATGTATTTACCAATTCTGATAAAGGACGAATTTGGAATGCGTCTTTGAAAGCTCAAAAATCATTTGATAATGGTATTTATACAATGCTTGGATATAGTTATTTAAATGCAAAAGATGTCAATTCTATTGAAGCTGAAATTACTGGTGATGCTTTTGCTTTTAATCCAGCTAGAGGAAACGTTAACAATGATGTTTTAAGTTATTCTAGATATGGAGATACGCATAGATTTATTGGTGTAGCGAGTAAGAAGTGGACCTATGGAAAAGATAAATGGGCAACAACTATTTCTACGTTTTTCGAGTATGCTCAAGGGGGACGTTTTAACTATACTTATGGAGGAGATATTAATGGAGACGGCTCAAATCTAAATGATTTGATTTATATCCCTACAGATTCTGAAATTGATCAAATGAATTTTGATACAACAAATTTAACAGCTCAAGAACAAAGAGATGGACTTCGAAGATATATTTCCCAAGATGATTATTTAAGTGATAGAAGAGGAGAGTATGCTGAGCGATATGGAGCTCTTGCTCCTTGGAGAGGTCGTTGGGACCTTAAAATACTTCAAGATTTTAATTTTAATGTTGGAGGTGGTAAAACAAATACTATTCAATTAAGTTTAGATGTTCTTAATGTTGGTAATTTAATTAATAGTGATTGGGGTATTATTCAGCAGCCAAATAGTGTACAACCATTGGGTGTTGTTGTAGATCCTAGTACTAGTATACCAACATTTACATTTAATCCTGATTTACAAGAAACATTTAATTATGATACTAGCTTAGCTTCAAGATGGCAAGCTCAATTTGGTGTACGATATATATTCTAAATAGAATTTAAATTTATTAAATTTGCGCTCTTAAAATTAAGAGCGCATTTTTTATATTAAAACATGAAATATTCTAGACTTACAAAAGAACAGTTTGAAGAATTACACCAAGAATTCATCAATTTTTTAGCTACACAATCGATTACTGTAGAAGAGTGGACAGATATCAAAAAAAACAAACCAGAAGTTGCTGAACAAGAACTAGACGTGTTTAGTGATTTAATTTGGGAAGGTGTACTCTCTAAAGTAATCTACTTAGAACATATCTCTCCACAACAAATGCATTTATTTCATTGTGCAAAAAAGCATATGCGTTTAATTGCATTGAAAATCACGAATGATACTATAGATATTACAACTAAAGAAGGCTATACTTGGTTTAGAGAGAACCTAATGTCTGATGATGTAGAATTCTTTACGGCTAAAAAAGAGTACTCTGATGATAAAGGTTTAGATAAATTTAAACTTATCCAAGAGGGTGCAACGATTACCAAAGGTGAACTATATCAATATTTTGAAAATTTGGTAAGTAAATAAACTTATTCTACAGGGATATATAAATCCACAATACATTTTTTCTCAGCATGCTCATTGAAGTTATTGTGATAAATTTCAAAAGGCGGTTGATCACGCTTTTTATAACCGTTATCATTCATCCACTTAAATAAACCAGTCCAAACCGTTGGGAATTCGTGAATGCTAATTTCAAAATGGCCAATAATATACTGTCCTGAGCTAAGCTCTAATGTCATTACTTCACCTTCAGTTTGTAAAGGTTTCTCAACAAGTATGCAAGCACTCATACGCACTTTATCTGGGGCTGTGATTTTAAAGCTATCATAAAACACAGTAGCGATTTTAAAACCAGAAGCCCGTAATAATCCTTTTGAGCCAGCCCAAGTAATTAAACGATTAATTGCAGGTTCTAACTGCTGTTTTCCAATGCAAGTAATGCCTACAGCATGAATGGTTTCAATGGTTTTTACGTCGATGTTTGATGTCATAACTAATACGTTGTTTTGATTAATAGACCAAACATACGGCTCAAAATTGGTGATTGGTTTTCCATTCTTGCTTTTCAATTGACTAATCTTGCTATATTTTCCTTTACTAGTACTTCTGAAATGTGACGGACTCATGCCATAGAACTTCTTGAAAGCTCGTGTAAATGAAGAATTGCTAGTAAACCCATATTGCGTTGACAATTCTGAAATGGTGACATTTTTATGATGTAGTAACACAGCAGATGCTTTCTCAACACGTTTTCTGGCGATATAGTTATTAAGGGTCTCCTTAGTAAATGCTTTAAATAACCTATGAAAATGGAACGGGGAGTAGTGCGCAACTTTAGAAACCAGTTCTAATGACAAATCACTTTCCAAATGTTGCTCTATATGCTGTAATGCTTTATTAATACTTTTAATGTGGTCTTCGGAAAGGGTCATAGAATTTACTCATAGCGCAAGGATTCCACAGGATCTAATTTAGATGCTTTAATAGCTGGCATGAGCCCAGAAACAATAGCTACAATAAACGTAATAAGAACAGCACTCATCATTGCAAACCAAGGTGTAGTAAATTTAAAGCCGAGTCCAGCAGAAATTCCCCAACCTGCTAAGATGCCAAGTAAAATTCCGAAAAGACCTCCTAACTGACTAATAATAAGGGTTTCAATCAAAAACTGAAATGCAATAGTGCCACGTTTGGCACCTAAAGCTTTTCTAACACCAATTTCTCGAGTTCGTTCAGAAACCGATACCAACATCATATTTAAAAGCGCTATGGTAGAACCAAATATGGTAATGATACCAACAACCCAAGCAATCGTATTTAAAACGCTAGTCATAGATCCAACTCTATTGATTAAGTCGTCACTTCGTTCTAGCCCGAAATTATTTTCCTCAACAGGATTAAGACCTCTAATGTTTCTAAACAATATGATCGCTTCATCTTGTGCGCCTTCGAGCATGTCTTTTTTATCAGTTTTTATACTCAGATTGTAATTAATATTTGGGTTAGTAAAAATGGTACGTGCTTTTTGAAGTGGCATTAATACACGCAAATCCTGATTATTACCAAACGTAGACCCTTTTTCTTTAAGAACACCAATCACTTTAAATTTGGCACCTCTTATACTAATCGTTTTATTTAATGGGTTAACATCATCTAGTAGTGCTTTTTTAAGATCACTACCAATCACACAAACACTATTACTGTTTTCTACATCAAAATAGTTTAGAGATCGTCCTACTTCAACTTCTAGTCCAGAGTTTTGAATAAAATGCTCATTAATACCAAATACCTGTACCTCAGGATCGGTTTTTTCATTTTCATACTTCACTTCAGCACCACGTGTACCTAAAAATGAAATGGCTGTTTTTGTAAACGGAAAATTATAATCTTCCTTAAAGGTTTTTACTTCTCTGTAATTGATTACTGGATTTATCTTTCTGGCATCACTACCACGACGTTGAGAATTAAACTCGTAACGTTGTATATTAAAGGTATTTGCTCCCATGGATGAAAAATCACTCGAAATGGTATTTTGCAAGGCAGAAACAGCACTTAGAATACATACTAAGGCAGTAATTCCAATAGCAATGATTAATATGGTAAGAATAGTACGAAGCAATTGACTTCTTATTGAATCAAAAGCAATACGGATATTTTCTCTAACTAATGAAAACATAGTGGACTCTAAAGTTGGTGACGTTTTACAATAAGACTACAAAACACCTATAAAGTTACTATAAAAATGAAATAACTTTGGAATGCGACTAAAATTTATAATATTTTTGTGATTGATTTAGAATAATTAAAACGATTTCCGGTACTTCGGAAAAAGAACATGGCACAAAAACCAAGCATACCAAAAGGCACCAGAGATTTTAATCCGCAGGAAGTCGCAAAACGGAATTATATTTTTAATACCATACGTTCACAGTTTGAAATTTTCGGATTTCAGCCGATTGAAACGCCTAGTTTTGAAAATTCGGATACCTTGATGGGAAAATATGGAGAGGAAGGGGATCGCTTGATTTTTAAAATTTTAAATAGTGGTGATTATTTAAGTAAAGTTAAGGATGAATTATATCAAATTAAAGATTCAAATAAAATCACTTCAAGTATTTCTGAAAAAGCCTTGCGTTATGATTTAACAGTTCCGTTTGCAAGATATGTGGTACAACACCAAAATGAGATTGACTTTCCATTTAAGCGCTATCAAATTCAACCGGTTTGGAGAGCAGACCGACCACAAAAAGGCCGTTTTAGAGAATTTTTTCAATGTGATGCCGATGTTGTAGGAAGTAATTCCTTATGGCAAGAAGTGGAGTTTGTACAATTGTATGATGCGGTTTTTACGGCTTTAGGATTACATGGTGTGACCATTAAAATCAATAATCGAAAAATTCTATCAGGAATCGCCGAAGTGATTGGTGCGCAAGATAAGCTCATCGATTTTACTGTAGCGCTAGATAAGTTAGATAAAATAGGAGAGGCGAAGGTCAAAGAAGAAATGTTAAGTAAAGGGATTCCACAATCTGGTATAGATACGTTGCAACCCTTATTTAGTTTATCAGGTGATTTTGGTACTCAGGTTTCCGAATTGAAATCGATTTTAGAAACTTCAGAAGAAGGGAAAAAAGGCATTGAAGAATTAGAATTCATTAATACTGGTATTGAAACCCTAGGCTTAGAAACGGCAACACTGCAATTGGATGTGACACTTGCGCGTGGTTTGAACTACTATACAGGTGCTATTTTTGAAGTTGCTGCACCAGAAGGTGTTACAATGGGATCGATTGGCGGCGGTGGCCGTTATGATGATTTAACAGGCATCTTTGGATTAAAGGATATGAGCGGTGTTGGGATTAGTTTTGGTCTCGATCGTATTGCGTTAGTGCTAGAAGATTTAGGACTATTTCCTGTGACGATTACTAATACTGTAAAAGTACTATTCATCAATTTTGGTGAAGCAGAAGCTATGGCAAGTATGAAAGCGGTCAAAGCACTTCGAACGCATGGTGTGAGTGCTGAGTTGTTTCCAGATAAAAAGAAAACTATCAAGCAGTTTAATTACGCGAATAAACGTGATATTCCTTTTGTGGTATTATTAGGCGAATCTGAACTCGCTTCAAATACCTATACCTTAAAGAATATGGGTTCTGGTGAGCAGCAACAGGTGTCTTTAGAACAGCTCATTTCAGCATTACAATAAAATTTCAGCAATAAAAAAAGCCTCAATCCAAAAAGGAAAGAGGCTTGTTTTAAGTTAAGATCACGGTAGATTTGGGTCTATTTATTTCACCAAAACTTTCTTAGATAACAAACCGCTTAAAGTGTTTATCTTGATTATGTAAGTTCCAGTGCTTAGGTTCTTAACTTCATATTCAGAATAGTCCATTTCTGAAATGTTTTCAATAGTTGTAATACTTTGTCCAATGATGTTGTATAATTCAATAGACTTCACATCAACTAAATTTGGATTTAATAAAGCAATACTATCTGTATCATTATTATAGAATACATCTAATGTTTTCAATTTAATATCATCAACACCAAGTGAGTCTGCATTTCCATCACTAAAGGTTAATTCAAATCTATTTAAGTATTCACCTGCAGGAAGGAAGAATTCAAAATCTGCTTCTCTTAGGTTATGATAGGTGTTATTTTCGATATCATGGATATAGATTTCAATGCTATCAGGTACATATTCTAAGCTATCGATGGTAATTGTATTTAAGCCATCATCTCGTGTTTTAATACCTAATGGGTATACACTTTCTGGTTCAGCTTCATTACTACCTTGTATTGTGTACTTTTCATCATCAATCATCCAGAATAAATCATCCATTTGATTATCATAGATTCTACCATCAAAAGCCCAATCGTATCCAGTCGTCGTTGTTTCATCAATAGTTAACAATAATTGTCTGTGAATAGTATTTATTGAATTAAAGCCAATTCTAAATTTCATGCGGTCATCAATGTCTTGATTATTTGCAACATCTGAGCTACCGTCATTTCTAACAAAAACTGAAGTTCCTAATGATTCTTTTCTATAGATACGTTGGCCATTATTAAAGTTAATTGTACCAGTGCTTTCTCCTACAACGAAGAATCCTTGACTTACTGGAATATAACGCGCAGGAAGTTTAGTAGGTGTTCCACCTGTTCCTACATCTGGATCGTTAGTACCTAAAGATGGTGCACCAACACCTCCAGAGTAGTTGTATGTTGCATAACCACCTTGGTAATCCTGTAGGTTATGACTTCCGCCTCCCCAATGTTCCCAGAAATAAAGTGTTCCGCTAATTAAAGGGTCTGCACCTGCACCAGTAATATTTGGTCCATTATCTGTAATAAATTGGTTGGCATCAATCGCCGAAGGGTATGGGTTACCAACGAGGTAATCATTTCCAGCGTTGAGCGTAAGATTAACATCTCCGTTATTAGGTTTTCCTAAGAACACATAGTTTTGTTGATCTGTAATTGTTCCAGACCCAGGACCTTTCATGGTGAAACCTTCACCAGTTAAAAGTGTACCATTTCTACGTACATGTTGCCATGCAGAATAATCATCGTCTAATTGATTGGCAAATTTCCAAATCCAGTAATCAGCAATACTAATGGTTGTACCATCTGAACCATCATAACCTGAGTTTATAAAGTTAATTGGGTTTACACCATCATACATGACATCAGTAACTGTATATGAATTATTATTTGTTGTATTATTGGTTTCACCAACTGGAGATGACCAGTAATTATAAGTGTGTACATCTGCAGTACCTTGTTGGTCTTTTTCTAAGGAACCAGAAGATGTAGGGTCTAAATCACTACCAGTAGTTTGTACTAGTTGAGATTGTCCTTCCAAATCAATTTTCCCATCTACTTTCAAGTAGTGCGATACCGTTAAACCGTTTCCTGCTGCAGAATCTGCATTGTTTCCATCAACAGTTAGCTCTCCAGCATCTAACATTAAACCTAAAACTTCTCGGTCTCTACCTAATACTATTTCGGTGTCGATAGTTACATCATGACTAATTCTAACAATATTCCAGTCAATAGATATAGTTCCATCAACAATAGATAAATCATTTGGTAAGGTTTGTACTGCATTATTTAGCCAAGTGGCATCTGTTGTCCAATCACCATTTCCTTGTGATTCATAAGGTAATGGAGCTGTTTGTCGATCTACAGTATCTAAATTTCTTAATGCTCCTTGATTATTGTTGCCAGACGCATCTTCTGTATTGGTATAGGTATATGTTGACATTGGATAATATCCAGCCAAGTCTGTCCAAGGGATAGTACCTACATCATTTTTAGTAATTGTTGTTGGTAATACTTTACCAGCAACAAAAGCCGTGTTTTCTTCTATTTCTTGATTCATTATGAACCTTAGTTGGTCTACGGTAATGTCTGTGTTCCAAACTCTAACTTCATCAATATTTCCTCTAAAATGTTGTGTTGGTGTATTTTTACCAGCAGCAGCAATGTAGAATGATTCATCAGTATCACCAGGAGGTGTCTTAGCCTCTGATCGTGTTTCTACACCATCAATATATAATTTCATAATCGCACCATCATATATAGCGGCAACATGATGCCACTCATCGTCTGGTATTGGTCTTGAGCTCGTTATAATTTGCGCAGGACCACCATTTTTCCAAGAAAAATTTAGAATATTATTAGTGAGGATTCTAAAATCATATCCTTGTGTATATGCAGCATCTCTTTTAGAAACTATAGATTTAGCACCAGTATCTGCTGCGTCTCTTTTTATCCATGCTGAAATTGTAAATCCTGTTGGATTAAGGTCTAACGCATCTTCCATGTCTACATAGTCTACAGCACCATCAAAATAAACAGAACGTTCTACAATGACTTGAGGTGCATATCCAAATGTGATGTATTTTGTACCATCAAAATCATAATCAGTTTCTAAGTTTCCGCTTCCATCAGCAGTCATAACTCTATAATCTGCAGTAGGATCAAATACTCCAGTGCTAGAAATAAACATGTAATAACTACCAGGAGGTGTAATGTTTCTAATAGCACTTTGAGGTAACCTTACTTTTGCAGAAGCAACGTCACCACCAGTTTCAACTACTTTCCATACACGTTGCATGGCTGTAAAAGATACATTTGTAGTTAGAGCAGGTGAGATACCAGCACTCATATTTACTGAAATTGTAGATGACGCTAAATTTATATCTGCACCATTATTTCCCCAAACTAAGAACTCTCTATCATTAAAAGTTGTTGGGTTGGTTGCTATATTTTGATTATTGGTATCATAGATGTCATCTAGACCTATGGTAAGGAATCCACTAATTGGTCCAGTGCCATCAACTTCTAAGTTTTGACTTTTGGATTGTTTTTGATTCATGATAGAGGCATCGTCTCGCCCAATACCTGCAATGTCATAATTATAAGCAGAATTTGCACTTGTATCCCAAATGACAGTACCTTGAGAATCAATATAATCGACGTCATTTTGTCTATGGTTACTATGTGAATAACCAGTCGATGAACTTTGTAAGGTTACACCATATTTTAATGCTAAATAACTTTGTATTTTTTGTTGGTTTAAAGCTGAATTTGGAGAGGTATATGAAATAACTTCTGCAATCATGCCATTCATTTGAGAAGTTGTTCTACCTGCAATTCCACTTCGTCCCGTTCCAATAAGATAGTTTAGGTTGCTAAATTCTGAAAAGGTGAGTGTACTTCCATCTCCAGAAATACCAGTTCCATTGTCAACACGCTTACCATTTTTATAAATTTCTGACATTGTTCCACCTGTATTAGATTTAACATTCACAATCGTTGGGTGATTTTGATAACTATCTGTTGTAGAAATAAATGCTCTACCGTACGAGTCAATAGCTGAGGCTCCAGTATTGGAAAATGAACTTATTGTATGAGCTAAAACTTCGTTTGCATATCTTGAAGAGACACTACCAACACCTAATCCCGTTGGATCTTCGTGAAATTGATCATCAGAATATCTACCTCCAATAGCAAATTGCCTACCTGGAGTATACGTACCAGTATTTGTATTTATTTCATCATCACTATAGAATACTACGAAATAGTCTTGTGAATAGAAGCCTCCTTTACCATTCATATACTCTACATTACTGTTATCAAAGTCAGCTACAGGGTTGAAGTTGATGTTTCTTGTAGCATTATCTCTGTAGGTTGGAGCTATTGAAGAGGCTGCACTAGCATCTTCTTTATCTAGAGTGGTTGCATAAGCTTGATCTTCCCACGAGGTTAAAGGATTTCCATCAGTAGCAGAAACACCTTCATTCATTTTTAACCATAATCTCAAATTGCTTGTAACATCTGCTGGTGCAATTGTCGCATCAGCTAGACTAGTAATAGGATCAGCTTCAATTTTGAAATTATCAAAAGCTACACCATCATCTGTACCAGATCCATCAGATCTAAACTGAAGTCTAAATCTGACGTTACTTTGATTAGAAAATGTAGCATCATTAAGGTCTATTCTTGTATTAAGGAATTGACTATGAGGATTGAATGTTGGGGTTTGAGTATGTGTATCTCCATTCCATGCATCACTTCCAAATACAGATGTATTATCATTATACCACCAAGTGCCTGATCCACTCGCTCCAAGTGTTGTCCATGCTCCTGATGATATTGAATATTGAATAATCATTCCATCAAAATTGTCTTCGGTTTTACATTTTACATCTAAGCTTAAGTTTAAGTTATATAATCCTGTAAGGTCTATAACTGGACTTTGAATGATAATATCTGTGTTGTTATTATAAGTGTTGAAATTGTTATTCCTCCAGAAACTTCCTTCACCTAATTCGGTTGTTGGAAAACTATTTGTCCAAATCCAAGAATCATTAGTTGTAGTTGTATTTGTCCAGCCGCCATTTGTTGTGTCAAAATCTTCATAATAAGCAGTGTAGGATGGAGGTCCAGCAATACCAGTTCCTTGAATATCAAAATTGTACGGATTTTCATCACCGTCACCATTAACAATACTAACTGAGGCGGTTCTTAGACCAACACCACTAGGGTCAAATGTAATATCAAATGTGGTATTGCCTGAAGAAGCAACAGAAGCAGCTGGTGATGTTGTTACTGTAAAGTCTGATGCATTTGTTCCACTTATTGTAAGTGTACCAACAGATAATGAAGCTGTTCCAATATTTTGAATTGTAAACGTATTTATATTTGTTCCACTAACAGTATTAATACTTCCAAAATCTGTATCATCAGTAACATCAGGAGTCGTATCACCATCAACAATTGTAGTTGCGTTACCTTGTATATTTATTTCTGGAGAAAGATTTGCGGTTAATGAAATATTATCAATCGCCATATCACTTCTGTAAGCATTAGTTGTTTCTCCTCTGAATCGTAGAATGATGGTTTGTCCTAAATAAGTACTTAGGTTTACACTAGCTAAGTTCCATGCTTGACCACTACTTGTTTGAACCTGGCCAGATTGTGACCATAATATGGTAGAGAACGTTGCACCACTATCTGTACTCACCTCTAAGAAAAGATCTCCCATATTTGCTCCATACATATGATAGTAAAATGAGAATGCTGCTGAGCTTTCTGAAGTTAAATCAAAACAAGGACTTATTAAATTAAACGTATCATTAAAGTTAGGGTCACTACCTTCGGTGAACATATACCAAGATCCTTCGTTAGCTCCAGACGGTCCAGTAGATCCAGAAGGAGTTCCACCAGATTGATTTGTCCAGTCGTTATCATCTCCAGTATCTTGAGTCCAAGTACCTAAACCTGACTCAAAACCTTCGGTATAAGGAAAAGAGCTGACTGTGCTGCTACATCCTGAATCACCTGTTCCTTGAATATCGAAATTGTATGGATTTTCATCACCATCACCATTTACAATGCTTACTGAGGCAGTTCTAAGCCCATCAGCACTAGGATTAAATGTAATATCAAAAGTTGTACTTCCGGGTCCAGCAACCGAAGCCGCAGGGGAAGCAGTTACAGTAAAATCTCCAGAATGTGCTCCTGTAATTGAGATTGTACCAACAGAAAGTGATGCATCACCTGTATTTTGAATTGTAAAGGTATTTACAACAGTTCCGGCTGTAGTGAGTACGCTACCAAAATCTGTATCATCAGCAACTGCAGGAGTTGTATCTCCATCTGCAATCGTTACAGCATTCCCTTGTAAATTAATTTCAGGAGCAGGTGTATAACCTGTACCTTGTATATCGAAATTGTATGGATTTTCATCGCTATCACCATTTATAATACTAAATGAAGCAGTTCTAAGTCCATCAGCACTAGGATTAAATGTAATATCAAAAGTTGTATTACCAGAAACTGCAACTGAAGCAGCTGGTGCAGCAGTAACTGTAAAGTCCCCTGCATGAGTTCCTGTAATTGAGATGGCACCAACTGAAAGTGCTGTAGTACCAGTATTTTGAATTGTAAATGTATTTACATTTGTTCCAGCTGCAGTATCTACGGTGCCAAAATCTGTATCATCAGCAACAGCCGGTGTTATGTCTCCATCTGATATTGTTACAGCGTTACCTTGGATATTAATTTCTGGTCCGGAAACCGTACTAATTGTCAATGAGATGTCATCGATCGCCATATCACTAGCATAGTTAGCGCCAGTAGTACCATTAAATCGTAGCATAATTGTTTGACCTACATAACTGTTCAAGTTAATCGTTGCCAATTGCCAAGCTTGAGCGCTTGAAGTTTGGAGCTGTCCAGCTTGTGTCCAGATTGGAGCTGAATATGTTAGCCCATTATCTGTACTGACTTCTAAATCTAAAGTTCCCATGTTTGCACCATACATATGGTAGTAAAACGAAAATTGAGCAGTTGTAGCAGAAGTTAAATCAAAACAAGGGCTATCTAAATTGAAAACATAATTGAAGTTTGGATTACTTCCTTCAGTAAAAAGATACCATGAACCACCATTTGCGCCATTAGGGCCTGTACTTCCAGATGGTGTTCCTCCATTTTGCCGTGTCCAATCACTATTGTCTCCAGTATCTTGAGTCCAAGCACCTAAGCCTGACTCAAAACCTTCATTATATGGGAAAGTATTTACAGTAGAACTACAAGTTCCGCTACAGCCACCAGAAACGGTAAATGTAACAGGGGCTGCACCACCAGGAACAGCATTATCTCCATCACTTTGGTTTATTACTGTGGTTCCGCCTGAAGTTATGGTTATATTATCAGCACCATTCCATCCATCGCCATACGTATCATACATTATAAAATAATAATTTGCTCCATCTGCAAGACAACCTAAAGAAACAGTAGTAGAGTATAAGTTATTGACTCCACCTGTATATCCATTGTCAATAGTGCTAATTAATGCATTACTAGGATCATATATTTCAACACGATTTTCAGATGACCATGAAGGCCAATAAACAGTAACTTCAACATATGAAGTTTGAGAAAACACGAAATTTGAAAAAATAAGCATGCAACATATTAGTGCATACTTTCTTAGCGAAAGTGTAGAAGTTTTCATAAGCGGTTAAATTTTAGTTTGGGACTAATAAAATTATAGGACAAACCTACATTAAAACTCTATGAAATGCAAATATAATCGATGAAATGCACTTTATATTTTTACGATGCTGATAATCAAATAATTATAAATAGGAAATATAGCCTTTAATATAGAATAGTACTCCATTCGTTACGTGTTGATTATAAGCTTATTAAATAAAAAAGGCTAAATCTAAATGATTTAGCCTTTTAATTTTATAGTTACTTATTTTTAAAATTTAATCAGTTTTTTGGTTACTATAATTCCATTCTCTCTATTAGATATTTTAATGAAATAAGGTGCTTCTTCTAATCTATCAAGATTATTTAAAGTTATTACTCCATCAATGCTCGATTTTCTTTCCTTAAAAACAACTCGGCCATTTAAATCATAGATGTTAATATCGAAATGACTTCCATTTAAACCTAATGGTAAATTAATTGTAATTGTAGTACTAAACGGATTTGGTTTTATAGTAATATCTCTACTTATTAACTCTTCAGTATCTAAAGTTGTTTCATCCATTCCGTTACAGTCTTCATCTATTCCATTATCTGGAATGTCCGTAGCATTAGGATTGATTTGATCATTAGTATCATCACAATCTGTATTATCGGTTACAAAGCCACTTGGTTGATTACACGTAAGGATTGAGTTGTCTGGATCACCAAATCCATCTCCATCTGTATCTGCATAATATAAGTTAGTAGCAGGAGTAACAGTTACATTTAAAGTTTGATCGGCCGCACAGTTAACACCTTCAATAGTTACAGAAGTAGAACCATCA
>CANLEE010000013.1 GCA_947489585.1 uncultured Psychroserpens sp. | reverse complement strand
AAATCAAACTGCCCAAATCCATCAGCCGATAAATCATCACAAATCTCCAAAGGCGTCGGTCCTGATCCTAATTGTGGTGTTGGATTCACAATAAGAAGCAACTCTACTATTGTCGCACAATCAGTCGCTATTGTTGAACTCTCCACACGGACATAAACCGTTTGCAGGTCTTCTACTATATTATTGTAGGGACTTGTTAATGGATTCACATTATTATCCGCATCGGCCATCGTCTCATGGTAACTTACCGTTAAACTTGGATCGCCACCTGTAACCTCTATATCTTTACTCGTTAAATCAAATACCCCAAATCCATCACTGTCTGGATCACAATACTCTAATGGTGTTGGCGTGTTCGCTATTGGTGCTTGTTGTACGCACAGCTCCAATGTTGTGGTATTATAACAGCCTGTATTGATGTCTTGAACTCTTACAAATACGATTTGACAGTTGGTAATGTTTGTGTATGGAATTGGTAAGGGGTTTACATTATTATCTGCATCAGCTTGCGTCAAATGGTAACTTACTGAGTAATCTGAATTGTTATCTGTTATCTCGACGTTCTTTAAACTCAAATCTATACTGGTAATACCATCTGGTGTACCATCATCACAAACCTCTAGCGTTGTTGGATTCACAATTAATGGTTGAGAGAATACAGTAAATGTCTGAGAACTTGTTGTCGGACAAATTCCATTTGTAGTATATTCAACAGTATAAGTTGTATCAAATGGAGCATTAGTGACAGCTCCTGTAGTCGCATCAATCGTTGCACCATCAGTTGGAATAGGATTAAATGCAAATGTTCCTCCAGGCAGCCCTGTAATACTAGCTATAGCTCCATCACAGGTTGGAGACATTGTAAAGCTTGAATCATCTAATGGAAAAACAGTAACAGCTACTAACGTTGTAGATGGACAGTTGCCTGATGTTGTATACTCTACAGTATAAGTTGTTCCAGGAACACCATTAATAATCTCTCCTGTTGCAGGATCTATTGTTGCACCATCTGTTGGCTGTGGATCAACGAAAACAAAAACACCTCCTAGATCTCCTGTTATTGTAGCAATTGCTCCATCACAACTAGGCGCATAGGTAAACGACGAATCTTCTGAAGGAAAAACAGTTACACTTTCGCTTGTGGTTTCTGGACATGGTCCTGATGTTGTATATTCTACAGTATATGTTGCTCCTGAAACTCCAGTAATTAATCCTGTATTCGCATCAATTGTTGCGCCATCTGTTGGTACTGGATTGAAAACAAAACTTCCGCCACCATCTCCTATAATAACAGCAGTTGCGCCTTCACAAGTTGGGGTCAATGTAAAACTAGCGTCTTCAAATGGAAGTACTGTTACCGATTCTGTTGAAGACTCTGGGCAAGCTCCTGTTACACTATATTCTACAGTATATGTCGCGCCTTGGGTTCCATTAGTGATTGTACCTGTTAATAGATCTATAATTGCACCATCAGTAGGTATTGGGTTAAACGTAAATACACCTCCCATGTCTCCTGTAATTGTAGCCGTAGCTCCATCACAGGTTGGCGTTAATGTAAAACTAGCATCTTGAGAAGGTAAAGTCGTCACAGTCTCTGTATCACCAGGACTACAAGCACTTGCAAATTCATAAACAACAGTATAAGTAGTTCCTGAAACTCCTCCTGTAATTGTACCCGTTACTGGATCTATAACTGCTCCATCTGTAGGTTGAGGATCTGCAAAAGCAAAAGTACCTCCAACGTCACCCGTAACTATGGCTGTACCACCATCACAGGTAGCTGTCATAAAAAACGAAGTATCAAAGACCTGACCAACAATTATAGTTTCTGTATCATTAAGAGTAACTGTACATGCACCAACAGTGGCATCAATAAGATTAAAAACTTGGTCTACAACTGGACCTGTAACTGTAACTGTAGCTAATCCTGCAGCATCTAAGGTTGTGGTTTGAATAGCACCTGCATTAATCGTATAATTTATAGTAGCATTTGGTGAGCCTGTTATTAAAAATTCGGCATCATCCCCTTGACAAATTGGGTTAACTACCGCGGTAACATCTGCAACAACTTCTTCTTCCATTGTAATACACACTTCTTCAGTGTACTCACAGCCAAAGTCATCCATTACTCTATAAGTATAACAATATGTTCCAGCAGTTGTCGGAGCTACAGTAATCGTATTTCCAGTAACATTCGTAATAGTAGGGTCAGTATCCCAAGCTTCAGAAGTAATTACTGGTGTAAAAGATAATTCTGGAGGTTGGATATTTGGATCAAAATTTAATCCCCAAGAAAAGATATATCCATTATCAATTGAAAGGTTATCCACAATCTCTATACACCAATCACCATTAAGTGGGCTACCTACTAACTCGTTAAATGATTCAACTGGAAGATAAGTACCTGGTTCCCATGAATTGTTTGGAGGATTTGATCCTGCAGTAATTGTATTAGCATTTGCTAATAAGGTTGTTGCAGACATAGAAAAACAATAATCGGCACCAACACCTGGTGTATTAGAATTATCATCATTGGCCCCTCCAAAATAGGTTCCACCACCTGCTTGTACAAATAAATCGGCTTCTTGTCCATTAGGTGAAATAATCTTAATATCTAAATCTCCTGAATAAGAGTGTTCCATATTTACACAAATCTCAATAAGTTGATTTGGATCAGTCAACAATTGATCTGATTCAAAACAATCTACCGTAATACATGTAGTATAGACAGCTCCTGAGCCATCTGGTAAAAATGTTGTACCACTCACTGGTGGCGTACAATCATTTACAAAAGGCACAGCATTTACAACACCATCAATTGTTGTTGTTTCTCCAAAACACAAAGTATCATCAGCAGCTTGAGTCCCTGTGAAATCTGGCTCTGTCGCTACTTGAATAACTTGATTTATTAAATTAGTATTAGCACATCCCAGTGGATCAGAGTCTGTATTATCATCCCTAATATTTAAATTCACAATATAAACTCCAGGTAACGGATAAGAAAACGTAGCTGTTTGACCTGTTACAAAAGTTCCATTATCTAAATCCCATTCATAAGTTGCACCAGTTCCATCCACTTCAAAGTTTCCGCTACCAGTTAATGTGATTTCCTGATTAGGACAAACTCGTATATAACCATCTCCATTGGGAGCTGGTGAAGCTGTATCGATTTGAGATGTAATTGTCTGACAAGGTGTAAAACAAGAAATTTCTGCTTCCCATCCTGTTGTCGAAGCAGTTCCATCAGAAACAAATTGAATCGTTAAACAACCAGATCCATTATCGTCTGTAGCTGTTACAAAGCCAGGATTATTAACTCCGTCAAAGGTCCCAAATGCAGGGCTTGCTGTGCTATCTCCATTGTAAATGGTCATGACATCTGCTCCTAATTGGGTATTGAATGCACTAAAGTCTAATTGTACTAATTGGCCTGCATTTTCAGGGCACAAAGTTAATACTAGGTTTTCATCATTTCCGTATGCTCCTCCTGCTCCTCCAGAATCATAAAATGTACCTGAACACGCATTAACTGTACCGTTTTGCATAAGAACATCTTGAGCATAAGAATGAAATGAAAATATCGTGAAAATTATGAGTAATGCTTTTTTCATAATGAATAATTATAAATGGCTAATTAATATTTTATTTATGTTGAGATTTGATAATAATGAAGTAGTTCGTATTATCAACTCTATACATGTGTGATCCGTAGGAATAGAAATTAAATAAATATTTCAACGGATTGAAATTTTGTGGATTGAAATTGGTATCACGTTGCAAATTATCAACATAATAATCCATTAGAGGTACTTCAGATAATAAAGTACATGGTTTTTGATCACTTTGGTTTGGGATAAGTTTAACCTCAACTCTGTTTCGAAGTATATTTTTAATATCCTTTAATCGTTGTGGTTTGTTTAGCACATTGCTTGTCGCTTTGTTACCATAAACTTCATTAATAAGCGCTAATTCATTGCTAGTTAAAGGGTTATTTACATTAGTATTATAGGTAACTGTTTTTTGTTTTCTAGATTGATTTGAAGATTGAGAAAACATTGAAGGTGTTGCTAGCAAGATACAGAACAACATTAGAGGGAACAGTAATTTTGAGTTCATGATTTTTCTTTTTTATGGATGCGGAATTTAAGAAAATTTTAATAAATAAACTGTTAAATCGGATATCATGTGCTTACATGCCGATTATAGGCATATAACATCTTAAATTAAAAAATTCCTACCCTACCTTCGTTTTTTTTTATTGCTTATCTTTGCAGTCTGTTTAAAACAGAAGAATTGTATTTTAATTAACAAGTAATTTTCGTTTCTACGGAAAAAATAAGCAATGAAACTAGATAAAGATATACAAGATATAGAAGCTATTGGTGATGATCATATTGGAACATCTTCAGAAACACCTTTACGCAATGATGCATTTGAGTTAACACCTAATGAAAAAATTGACATCATAAAAGACGATGTGAGACATATTATGGAAACCTTAGGTCTTGACTTAACAGACGATAGTTTAAAAGGCACTCCAAATCGTGTTGCAAAAATGTTTGTCAATGAAATTTTTGGTGGATTAGATCCAAACAAAAAGCCAAGTGCATCTACATTTGACAATAAATATAAATACGGGGAAATGTTAGTAGAAAAAAACATTACTGTGTATTCTACTTGTGAACACCATTTGCTACCTATCGTTGGAAAAGCGCATGTTGCATATATTTCTAATGGGACGGTTGTTGGTCTTTCTAAAATGAATCGTATTGTAGATTACTTTGCAAAACGTCCACAAGTACAAGAGCGTTTAACAATACAAATCGTTAAAGAACTTCAGGAGGTATTGAATACCAAAGACGTAGCTTGCGTTATTGATGCAAAACATTTATGTGTCAATTCAAGAGGTATTAAAGATGTTGATAGCAGCACAGTAACTTCAGAATTTGGGGGGCAATTTAAAAACAAAGACACTAGACGAGAGTTCTTAGATTATATAAACCTAGACACTACTTTTTAAGTAATCGTTCTTCCGAAGAAAAAATAAAATGTTAGCTTTGATTTTTGAAAGCCACGTCAACCCTTAAAACGCATTTTAAACTCCTAACACTATGCATTTGTACGAAAAGCAAAAGATTCAAATTTACAATACCCTTAGCGGAAAAAAAGAAGGTTTTAAGCCTATTGAAGAAGGTTATGTTGGAATGTATGTTTGCGGTCCTACTGTATATAGTAATGTACATTTAGGAAATGTAAGAACTTTTATGTCTTTTGATATGATTTTTCGTTACTTGAAACACTTGGGTTATAAAGTGCGTTATGTTAGAAATATTACAGATGCAGGGCATTTAGAAAATGATGCCGATGTTGGTGAAGACAAAATCACTAAAAAAGCACGCTTAGAACAAATTGAACCTATGGAAGTTGTACAACGTTATACCGTAGACTTTCATAATATTTTAAACACATTTAATTTCCTTCCTCCTAGTATTGAACCTACAGCTACAGGACATATTATTGAGCAAATTGAACTCATAAAAAAAATTATAGATAATGGTTTTGCCTATGTCGTAAATGGATCTGTCTATTTTGATGTTCATAAGTTTGATGAATCTAATGATTATGGGGTTTTGAGTAAACGGAAACTCGAAGACCTTATCCATAATACGCGTCAACTTGATGGGCAAAGTGATAAAAAAAACCCTCAAGATTTTGCGCTTTGGAAACGTGCCGAACCTCAACACATTATGCGCTGGCCTTCTCCTTGGAGCGATGGATTTCCGGGATGGCATTTAGAGTGTACAGCAATGAGCACCAAATATCTAGGTGATAATTTTGATATTCATGGTGGTGGAATGGATTTGAAATTCCCACATCACGAATGTGAAATTGCTCAAAGTCAAGCCGCAAAAGGGCAAACTCCTGTTAATTATTGGATGCATGCTAATATGTTGCACTTAAATGGACAACGCATGTCTAAGTCAACTGGCAATACAGTTAATCCAGATGAATTATTAACTGGTAATAACGACTTTTTTAGTAAGGCTTATGCACCAAGTGTTATTCGCTTTTTCAATGCTCAATCTTCTTATAAAAGTGTTTTAGATTTAACCGATGATGGCTTATTAGCTAGTGAAAAAGGCTTCTTCCGTTTAATGGATGCGATTAATCTTTTAAGTGACTTAAAAGCAGATAAAGTATCAACTTTTAATGTTTCAGAATGGCAACAAAATTGCTACGATGCAATGAACGATGATTTTAATTCCCCCATCTTAATTGCGCATCTTTTTGAAGCAGCAAAACAGGTAAATCAAATTAAATCTGGAAATGCATCTTTAACAGCTGAAGATTTAGAACTGCTTAAGAAAACAATGCATGAGTTTACATTTGATGTTTTGGGCTTAGTTAATATTACGAAGGCAGATACAGGAACCGATAAACTTTCTGGAGCTGTTGAATTATTAATTCAATTAAGACAAGAAGCTAGAGCGAATAAAGATTTTGCTATGTCTGATAAAATTCGAGATGAGCTCGCAGCAAAAGGCATTCAATTAAATGATGGCAAGGACGGAACGACTTTTACGACCAATTAGTCATGAAACGTATCTTGGTTGCTCCTTTTTTGTTCTTAATTAAAGTCTATCAAACTTTAATATCTCCATTAACACCTGCATCATGTAGATTTCAACCAACATGTTCACACTACTCAAAAGAAGCTCTAGAAAAACACGGCCTTTGGAAAGGTGGCAAACTAGCAGTAAAACGTATTTTTAGCTGCCATCCTTGGGGGCGTTCTGGATACGACCCTGTTCCTGAAAAAGAAGATTAAAACTATCTTAACAACACTATTAGTTTATTCATAAATGCTATCTTTATCCCATCAAAATAAATATTATGCTTGCACTTGATATGGTTTGGGATCCCTCAAAAGGATTAGATTTAAGTTTCTTTACATTACACTATTATAGTGTGATGTGGATTGTTGCGTTTATTCTTGGACTACAAATCATGAAGCGCATATATAAAAATGAAGGTCAGAGTAACGAGTCTTTAGATTCATTATTTATTTACGCTGTTATTGGAATCATGTTGGGCGCACGTTTAGGACATGTATTTTTTTACCAACGAGAACTTATTAGTGAAGATTTTTGGAGCATCTTTTTGCCGTTTAGCTTTCAAGACGGTATTAAATTTACCGGATTTCAAGGATTAGCCAGTCATGGCGCAGCAATTGGTATGATTATATCAATGTACTTATATAATAAGAAAGTATTGAAAAAAACAGTTCTCTGGATTTTAGATCGCGTTGTGATTCCTGTGGCATCTGGTGCTGTATTTGTACGCTTAGGAAATTTCATCAATTCTGAAATCATAGGTAAACCCACTGGAAGCGATTTTGGCGTTACGTTTAAACAATTACCTTTAGAACAACAAGTTCCAAGGCATCCAGCTCAATTGTATGAAGCAGTAAGCTATATTTTAGTATTCTTCATTCTATGGTATTTCTATTGGAAAACAAAAAAGAGTGAACAGGAAGGGTTTTTATTTGGACTATTTTTAGTCTTACTATGGACTGTTCGATTTTTTGTCGAGTTTGTAAAAGAAGCTCAAGTAGAGGGCAGAGAGGATTACGTCTCATTTATGAATACTGGACAGTTATTAAGTGTTCCGTTTATTTTAATAGGCCTCTACTTCATGTTTATCTATAAGCCAAAAACAAAATTGAGCTAATTATGACACATGTCTTTCTGAAATCTATTGCTATGATATTCTTCGGAATCTTAGCATTACAATTCACATCTTGTAAGGAAGAACGACAACCTTCTGAAGTCAAGCCCATTAAAATTTCATTTAAAAAAGAAGGTGAACTACGGCTTAAAAAAACAGATTCAGATTCATTATTAGCAGTTTTAGATATTGAAATTGCAGATGATGAGTATGCGACTCAAACAGGCTTAATGTACCGTTCAAGTATGGAAACGCATCAAGGCATGTTATTTGTTTTTCCAGATAATGACTATCGCTCATTTTATATGAAGAATACTGAAATTGGACTTGACATTATTTATATTTCTGAGGACAAAACAATTGTGAGCATTCAAAAAAATGCCAAACCAATGGATGAAAGCTCATTGCCGTCTGAAGGTCCAGCAAAATATGTCCTTGAAGTCAATGCTGGTTTGAGTGATCAATGGACTTTAGAAAAGGGAGATATGATTGAGTTTTCTGAAAATTAACTTATAGACCATCTCTTAACCTCCTATCTAGGTTAAAACTCAGGCCAACTCTGTGGCAACTTACATTGTTCAAATTTCCATTATTAAGCGGGATTCCGTAACCATAAGTAAGGTTAGCCCAACCATTCGCACTTATTCCTAATTCTGGTAATAGTCTAAATTCTGAATTTCCGTTTTGAAAATAATTTACAGCAGATAATCGTACTGCAAATATCGTTGCAGAAATTTCATAACCTAGCTTTGGTGCAATAGTATGATTATGCCCATCTCTTAAATTCGTCTCCACGCCTATTCTAAATCCATCAACACCTATAATTGGGATCTTACCATTTTCAACTGTAACATCTCCAAAAAGTACATTAAACTCCAGAAAAGTCTCATGTTGTACTATTAAGCCAGGGGAAAAAAGAATATCCTTATACGCTTTTTTAATCTTTTGAGGCTTTTGTACTTCGCCACTTTGAGCATTAGAAAATAGCACGACAAAAAGAAAAAAAGCAGCAACTGTTTTTTTTATCATAACAAGTTTATTAACTATCTAATGAGGCCTATTTTTCTTACTTGTTACAGTTTACAATTTAATTAGTTTTTTTATCACAGAGAGTCCTAAATTTTCATTAGAAATATTCAAAAAGTATGATCCATTAGCTAATTCACCTATTCTATTAATTACTATTACACCTTCTAGGTTTGAATGTACCTCACTATAAATAACACGCCCATTGATATCATAAATATTAATATTTAAAACATTACTATTTAGAATTGCTGGCAAATTTATCGAGATTTTATCATCAAATGGATTAGGTAAAACCTTAATAATATTAGCCGTTATATCTTCCACACTTAGGAGGTCTCCATCAACACCATCACAGTTTTCATCAATACCATTACCTTCATTATCAATTGCATCTGGATTAATAGACTCATCACCATCATTACAATCTAAACTATTAGCAACATAACCAACTGGAGGTTCATCAGAACATTCAATAACAGTACTGTTAGGATCGCCATAACCATCACCATCAGTATCTTCATAGTACGTTACAGGTGGTTGATCTTCATCTGCAACATCTATACAGACATCTTTGGTATACTCACATCCAAAAACATCAACAATTCTATAGGTATAACAAAACTCACCAGATCCACTTGGCTCAACAGTAATGACATTTTCATTAGTTTCTATAATACTTGGGTCTGAATCCCAAGACTCAGAAGTGATGTTTGGTATAAAATCAAAATCCTCTTGTGGTACTGATGGATCAAAATTGAGTTCCCAAGAAAAAATATACCCATTATCTATAGATAGATTATCTACAATTTCAATACACCATTCACCATTAAGAGGACTCCCAACTAAAGTTTGAAATGAATCTACAGGAAGATAAGACCCAGGTTCCCATGAAGGGCTTGGCGGATTTGTTCCTGCAATTATAGTGTTCGCATCTAACAGCAATGATGATGCCGACATAGAGAAACAATAATCGGCACCTATTCCTGGATCATTGGTATTATCATCATTGGCTCCTCCAAAGTAAATTCCGGCTCCACCTTGAACAAACAAATTAGCCTCTTGTCCATTTGGTGAAATAATCTTGATATCCAAATCTCCTGAGTAAGAATGCTCTATATTAATACATATATCAGATAGCTGAGATATATCTGTTAATATCGCATCTGGAGCAAAACATGTCACATCAATACAAGTACTATAAGCAGCTCCACTACCATCGGGTAAGAAAGTCTCTTCACTTTCTGGTGGTGGACAATTATAAACTAATGTTAGTGGAGTAACGACACCTTCAATAGTTGTCGACTCACCAAAACACAAGGTAGCATCATCAGCTTGAGTACCTGTGAAATCAGGTTCTCCTGAAACTCGAATCACTTGGTTTATGGTATTATTATCTGGACACCCTTGCCCAAAATTATCTGTATTGGTATCTCTAATATGCAAGTCAACTAAATACACGCCTGGCAAATCATAAGATATTGTAACATTTTGACCTGATGCACTGTTTCCATCACCTAAATCCCATGTATAACTAGCACCTGTTCCATCCACCTCAAAAACTCCACTACCATTTAATATAATATTATCTCCTGTACACACTTCAATAATACCCTCTCCATTTGGTGTTGGATTTGTAGAATCTAACTGAGACGTAATATCTTGGCATGGTGTTGTACACGTAATAGCTGCAGCCCATCCTAAGGTATTTCCGGTTTCATTGGATAAAAATTCAATCGTTAAACAGCCAGTCGGGTTATCAAATGACGCCACTATCAGACCAGGAGATACATTCCCAGAAAAAACACCTATAACATCACTCGTCATACTGTCGCCATCATAAATGATCATAGTGTCGATACCTAATTGAGTAGAAAATTCAAAAAAATCAAGTCTGGTACGCTGTCCTAAACTTTCAGGACATATAGTGAACACTAAATTTTCATTATCTGAATAATTAGCAAACTCACCACCTGAATCAAAAAAAACGCCAGAACATGTTGTAATTGTCCCATTTTGCATGTTAACATCTTGTGCGTAGTTTTGAAATGAAATTATAGAAAAAACGAAGAGTAATATTCTTTTCATAGTGATTGGATAAATTTATTAATATGCTTTTACTTGTAAGTCTTTTCTTAAAGATACACAAATTAACAAAAGGTTGCGTAAAAATTTTATAGGAAAACATTAAGCACAAAAAAGCCACTTCAAATGAAGTGGCTTTTTTAATCTATTTAAAAACAATTATTTTTTGTCTTCATCCTCTTTTGGAGGAGCAATACCTTTGTTCTTTAATGTATCATACATTAATGGTGTGGCGATAAATACCGAAGAGTATGTACCAACAATTACACCTACGATTAAGGCAAATAATAAACCTCTAAGCGATTCTGCACCAAAAATAAACATTGCTAATAACACCACTAACGTTGTTAATGAGGTATTTAATGTTCTACTTAAAGTACTATTAATTGCAGAGTTAATATTGACTCCGCCTTTAAATCCTGAGCGTTCAAGAAGCACTTCTCTAATTCTATCAAATACAACAACCGTATCATTTAGCGAGTAACCAATTACGGTCAAAATCGCTGCGATGAATGCTTGGTCAATTTCCATACTAAACGGCATGAATTTGTACAATAATGAGAAGATACCTAATACAATAATGACATCATGAAATACTGCAGCTACAGCACCTAATGAGAATTGCCATCTTTTGAAACGGAACAAGATATACAAGAATACAACGATTAACGATCCTAAGACAGCTAAAAGTGATTCTCTTTTGATATCATCGGCAATTGTTGGACTCACTTTACTTGATAGTACAATACCAACATCTTCTTTACCTTCAGAAAAGTCTTTAAAAGATTTTCCGCTTGGTAAATAGGTTTGTAAACCATTAAAAAGCATTGTCTTCACTTCCTCATCTACATCAACAGAATTCTCATCTACTTTATACTTTGTTGAGATTTTTAATTGGTTAGCGCTACCAATAGTTTTAACCTCAACACTATTAAATACAGCTGTTAAATCTTCAGCTACTTTTTCAGAACTTACTGCTTTATCAAAACGAACTTGATATGTTCTACCACCAACAAAGTCAATACCTTGATCTAACTTATTAGTAAATAAAGATCCTAAACTAACTAATATTAAAATTCCAGAAACAACATATGCTACTTTACGTTTGCCTATAAAGTTAATGTTGTTATTCTTAAATAAGTTTTTCGTAATTGATGTAGAGAAATCTAAAGTTTTCCCACTATTCACATACCAATCTACTAATAAACGTGTAATAAAAATTGCAGTAAATAATGAAGTTACAATACCTATTAATAAGGTAGTTGCAAAACCTTTGATTGGACCAGTACCAAATACAAATAAGATCAATGCGGTTAAACCAGTTGTGATATTTGCATCTAAAATTGAAGATAAAGCATTTGCAAAACCATCTTTAACAGATTCTTTTTGCGATTTACCTTTACCTATCTCTTCCCGTATACGTTCAAAGATAAGTACGTTGGCATCTACCGACATACCAATAGTTAATACGATACCAGCTAAACCAGGTAAAGTTAACACGGCTCCTAATCCTGATAATACACCAAAGATTAATAAGATGTTCAACAATAAAGCAATATCAGCAAAAATACCCGCTTTTCCATAGTAAAGAATCATCCAGATTAATACTAAAGATAACGCAATTAAAAATGACTTCGTACCACTTTCAATAGCTTCTTTTCCTAATGAAGGTCCAACTTGATCTGCTTGAATAATTTCAGCTCTTGCAGGTAATTTACCAGCTCTTAATACGTTAGCTAAATCTTCTGCTTCCTTTACAGTAAAGTTACCAGAGATTTCAGTATTACCACCAGAAATAGCGCCATTTGAAGCCGTAGGTGCAGAATATACAATATCATCTAAGACAATAGCAATTTGACTTTTTTGAGCAAATGCTCTACCAGTCATTTCTTCCCAAGTTTTAGCACCTTGTGCATTCATCTGCATAGATACTGTTGGCTTATTGGTTTGGCTATAAGCCTGTCTAGCATCTGTAACTACACCACCACTTAATTCTGGTTCATTATCTCTATTTCCTTTTAATGCGTATAAGTCAACATATTCTTCTCCTGTATCTTTATCTACTGTTGGTAAACCAAATGCAAACTTTATGTATCGAGCATCGGCTGGGAGCTGAGATCTTACTTCTTGCATTTTTAAATACGATTGAAGTGTCTCTTTATCTTCTAACTTCAAAGCAAGCATACCACCTGAACGAGGTGGTCCAAGCAAGTCAAATAGTGGATTTACTTGAGCTGTTACTGTAGAGTCAGTAGACGTTTCTCCTAATAAATCATCAATAGTACTATCACCATCTGTAGCTGTCGAATCTTGAGATTCTATTGCTTCTTCGGCTTCATTAAGTCCTAATTTTGTTTTAAGTGCATCGTTAGCAAGACCTAAGAAATTTCCTAGCGCTTGTCCATTATCAACATCCCAAAATTGCAATTGTGCAGTCGTCGTAATTAAATCAGTCGCACGTTTTACATCCTTTACACCTGGCAACTCTACTAATACACGTCCTGAGTTTCCTAAACGTTGAATATTAGGTGATGTTACACCAAACTGGTCAATACGTTTACGTAATACTTCAAAAGCAGAAACGATAGATTCATCAACTTTTTCTTCTAACTTTTTTCTAACATCTGCATCTGACATGTTATTATCAATAACACCATCTAAATCTTTATTAGCAAAGATATCTGGCGAAGCTAAGTTTTGGTCTCCTTTTACTTCTGCCCAAGCAGAAAAGAAAGACTCTAAGTAAGATTCTTGAGCATCTTTTTGAATTTCTTCAGCTTTTACTAAAGCCGAATTAAATGCTGGATCTTTGCTTTTATTAGATAATCCTACAAGAATATCTTTTACTGAGATCTGAAGAATTACGTTTAATCCTCCTTTAAGGTCAAGACCAAGGTTCATGGCTTTTTCCTTTACTTCTTTTCCTGTAAAACTGGCTATACCCATATTATAAGCTTCAGTATTAGACAATGAGTCTAAATAGTGAATTTCGGCATCGCTAATCTCGTCAGGTGTTTGAAATTTACTTTCTGCAAATGTTTTTGCAGCAGCATCGATTTGGTTGTTTTTGAATGTAAATGATAATTGGTATATACTTACCAATCCAAATAACACTGCAAAAAGTTTTACTAATCCTTTGTTTTGCATTATTCTATTGTTTAGGTCAATTTTTTCAACGCGCAAATATATAATTTACGGTCGATTTGACAATTGTTTTTATAATTAAATGTGGTGTTTGAACAGCTTTTCGACTATGTAACAAAAACTATTTTAAATATGGAAATGCTTGGGAGTTTAGCTTAAGTCGTCAATCCCATTAAAGTCAGGTCCTGCCCTAACTTCTGGAATCTTATAAGAATTATTATCTATTGCGATTGCAATAGTTCTGCGGAATTTATAGGCAACATTTTCAATGTTTTCTTTTGTATCAATACTAATCTCCTCTGGAGCTATTAATACATTAGGATTGAAAAATCGTTCATGCTCTGTTTTGGTTTCTAAAGCTAATTTTCCGTCTAAATCAGAAAGATCATTACTTTGTTGAATCTCATAGACGTCTAAATCATAATCGATTTTATGATCCTCGGAAGGTGAATTACTTTGCTTGTTGTCCTTAGAGATGTATCCTAGCTCAAGCGTACTTTCGTTTGAAAGCAATGTTTTAATACTAGCAACATCTGCATCACTATAATACGTAATTTTTAACTGACCGTTTAGTAACTCTTGAACTTGAATATGTTCTACACCTACAGCTTGTAATTGTTTCTTTACAAGAACAATGGTATCAAGAGCTTCATCAGAAGTAATAACATCAGAAGTAAATTGAAGTACAATCTCCTGATTAGGTACTGCAGCCTGTTGTTTACTAGCTACACTTCCTAATAAGGTTAATGCAATTATAAGAATACCAATGTACCAGCTCTTCTTCATGCGCCAAATATATAAAAAATATAGAATGTAGGGCTACCGTTAATCGTTTATAGCAGAAGAATTGACGAACTTTAACTTAGGAATCCGTTGATGAGCACTTAATATCAAGGCTAAATCTTGAGTTTGTTCTATGGTAAAACCCCCTCCAATTTCAGTATTTCCTCCAACTATAGGTCCATTAGACGCTGTTGGTGCAGAAAACACAAGACCATTTAAGGTCATAGCAATTTGCGATTGCTTTTGATATGCAACTCCTGTCATTCGTTCCCATCTATTAGCTCCTAACTCATTCATTTTCATACTTACGGTTGGGCGACCATTGCTACCATAATTTTGTTTGGCATCAATAATATGAGTTTCATTTACTAAGGCTTGTCCATTAGGAAGCGTTTTAACCATATATAGTGAAATATGGTCATCTTCATTCGGAATTCCAAAAAGGAATTTAGAGTTCTTCAATTCAGAAGGTATTAAAACTCTGACTTCTTTTTTGTTGAGATATTGACGCATAAGTGTCGTATCTTTTACTGAAATAGAAAATAAGCCATCTACATAACCAAAGCTACCTATCTGAATTAAATCATATAACGGGTTTATTGAATCGTTATCTTTTTTTAATGCCTCATTGGCTTCTGTAATAAAAGTTCTTAACTCTACTGCCTTAATAACCTCCCAAAATTCTAGCTTACCTTGGTTAGTTAAAATTGAGTTTAAGCGTTCTTGATTAACATCTGAGCTTATCTTGACTTCTATTTGCTGTTTATTATTGAGTTTAACTTCATAATTTGAAGCAAATTTGTCTAATCGCTTATTTAAGACTTCAATAGTACCTTGTTTATCATTAGCCGATAGACTTTCAGGGTTTTCAAATTCGTAAATAATAGTGAATTTATGTTTTGGTGCTCCATTTCCACAGGACAACAATAAAGCAGTAGTAAGAATATAGATGTATTTCATTTGAGCATAGAATTAAAAAAGGCTACCATGAAAATGATAGCCTCAACTATATTTAAAAAAGTGATGGTATTATAATTCTAATAAACCATTTGTTTTTTTAACACCTTCAGCACTTTCTTTTAAGTGTGCTTCTTCAGCATTACTTAACTTGATTTTCACAATCTCTTCTATACCATTACGTCCTAAAATCACAGGAACACCGATACAAAGGTCATTTAATCCATACTCACCTTCTAATAAGGTTGAACAAGGAAACATTTTCTTTTGGTCGCAAGCAATAGCTTGAACTAATCCGCTTACTGCAGCACCAGGTGCATACCAAGCAGAGGTTCCTAACAATTTGGTTAATGTAGCACCACCAACTTTAGTATCTTCTTTAACTTGGTTTAAGCGTTCATCTGATAAAAACTCAGATACTTTCACACTATTTCTTGTAGCATGAGCTGTTAAAGGCACCATACCTTTATCACTATGACCACCAATTACCATTCCATCAACATCACTAATTGGAGCTCCTAAAGCTTCAGCTAATCTATATTTAAAACGTGCAGAATCTAAAGCACCTCCCATACCTATAATTCGATTTTTAGGTAAGTTGGTTGTTTTGTGGACTAAGTAAGTCATAGTATCCATTGGATTACTTACTACAATAATGATTGTATTTGGAGAGTGTTCTATCAAACTAGATGACACAGATCTTACAATACCAGCATTAATACCAATTAACTCTTCACGAGTCATACCTGGCTTACGTGGAATACCAGATGTAATGACACAAATATCACTATTTGCTGTTTTTGAATAGTCATTTGTGACACCGGTAAGCTTTGTATCAAAACCGTTTAATGAAGCTGTTTGCATTAAATCCATGGCTTTGCCCTCGGCATATCCTTCTTTAATGTCTAATAATACAACTTCGCTAGCAAAATTTTTGATAGCTATATATTCAGCACAACTTGCGCCTACTGCTCCTGCTCCAACTACTGTTACTTTCATTTCTTCGTTCTTATTTTAAATTAAATTGTGTTGTTAAATGAGAGTGCAAAATTACGAATTATTCTACTCTTTATAAAGAAAGTAAATAGATAATTCTAGATGGTTTTTAAATTTAAATAACGCTCATATATTTTAATTTGCAATTACATAGTCGCAAAAAAAAAGAGCTGTCAGATTTAGACAGCCCTCTTATATTAGTTTCCATAAAACGATTTTCTTACTATCTAAAACTAAATGCGATTCCGGCAGAAGCAGTATTATATTCTTGTAGAGTATAGTCGGCAAAAATCTTAAAAAATCCAATATTTAATCGCGTTCCTAGTGTTGCTCTTATTCCATTTGCTTCAAAATCTAAATTAATTGGATTACTAATAGATTCATCAACTGTACCAATAACATTACCATTACTATCTTCAACATCATATGTTAACGTATAATCTCCTTTCATTTTGGCAGTAGTTTTACCATTATTATAACCTACGCCTCCATAAAAAGAAATAATTTTAAAATCCAGTGAAGCCAAAGCTTGAACAGTCCATGTATTCATTTTAAATTCTGCTTCACCATTAGTTACTGAAACTTCATCCTCTGTGTTTTGATCTTCAATTTCATAAGTGACTTTCATATTTGTAAAAGCTGCTAAGACTGAAATATTTAGTGGTAAATTTTCTAATGGTCCAAAATACTGCATCAAATCATGCTGCAATCCTACACCAATGAGATTAGCTTCAACACTGTCATCGAAGTTTAATTTAGGCACTAATCTAAGTTTAATGTCTGTTTTATATGGCAATCCAAATCCCAATTGCACCATTGGTGTTGGTACAGCATTAATTGGTAAATCTTCAGTAATACCGCCTGGCATGTCAAAACTAGCGACTTTGAATGTGCCGTTGTCATTTGGGATACTAATATCAATTTCAGTTTCTGCATCATTATCACTCATTACCGTATTTAATGAGGTTTCCCCATTTGGCAATGACAAAAAAGTATAATCGCTAGGTATAAAAGCAAACATTTCCTCTTTGCTTGGCACAAATGAAGCATTAGCATTGATAGTAATATCAAAACCAAATTTTTTATGAGTCTTTGCAGTTGTATACCATCCACCATTCATGCTATACATTAAACCTTTCATTGCTGGATTTAAGTAATTTTCAGTAAGTAAACTAGCATCATCAGCAGCAAGTAGAATTGTTTCTAATTCTTGAGACTTAGATTGTTGAACTGAAAATAGTAATAGGAATAAAATTATTAACTTTTTCATAATACGTATGGGTTATAGTTGGCTATAAATGTAGTGAAAAATTCAAAATACACGCATTTTATCGTTAAAAATTACATTTCATCGGTATTAATATCGTTTTTAAACCAAAAAAAGCAACCACATAATGTAGTTGCTTTTACTTTTATTTAAGTATAACTTTTAGTTATGCATCAATATTTGCATAGATTGCATTTTTCTCAATAAAATCTCTACGTGGTGGCACTTCATCACCCATTAGCATTGAAAAAATACGATCTGCTTCTACGCCATTATCTATGTGAACTTGCCTTAAAGTTCTAAAATTTGGGTTCATTGTTGTATCCCAAAGTTGTTCAGCATTCATTTCACCAAGACCTTTATAACGCTGTATTTTACTACCATCACCAAAATCGGTCATAATATTAGTACGTTCTTCATCACTCCAAGCATATTGCTTTTTAGCACCTTTCTTCACTAAGTATAATGGAGGTGTAGCGATATATATGTGTCCATTTTCGATAAGCTCTTTCATATATCTAAAGAAGAACGTTAAAATTAGAGTTTCAATGTGACTACCATCAATATCGGCATCACACATAATCACTACTTTATGGTATCTTAATTTAGATAAATTAAGTGCTTTACTATCTTCTTCTGTTCCAATAGTGACACCAAGTGCTGTAAAGATATTTTTAATTTCTTCATTTTCAAAAACACGATGTGTCATTGCCTTTTCAACGTTTAAAATTTTTCCACGTAATGGAAGAATGGCTTGAAATGCTCTATCACGACCTTGCTTTGCAGTTCCACCTGCCGAATCTCCCTCGACAAGAAATACTTCACATTTTGTAGGATCTTGTTCAGAACAATCACTCAATTTACCTGGTAAGCCACCAATACTCATTACGGTTTTACGTTGCACCATATCACGTGCCTTTTGTGCAGCATGACGAGCTTGAGCAGCAAGGATCACTTTTTGAACAATTGTTTTAGCATCATCTGGGTGTTCTTCAAGATAATCAGTCAACATTTCAGAAACCGCTTGACTTACAGATGCAGATACTTCTCTGTTACCTAATTTGGTTTTGGTTTGCCCTTCAAATTGAGGTTCTTGAACTTTTACAGAAATAATTGCTGTCAATCCTTCACGGAAATCATCACCTTGGATATCAAACTTTAATTTGTCTAACATTCCAGAAGCATCAGCATATTTTTTAAGCGTATGCGTCAATCCTCTTCTAAAACCAGATAAATGTGTTCCACCTTCATGTGTATTAATATTGTTTACATATGAATGTAAATTTTCAGCATAAGAAGTATTATAAATCATGGCAACCTCAACAGGTACTCCATTTTTCTCACCTTCAAAAGCAATAACATCTCTCATTAAAGGCTCTCTCGTAGCATCAAGAAATTGGATAAATTCCTTAAGGCCTTCAGTAGAATGAAATGTTTCACCTTCAAACTCACCATCTTCTTTTTTATGTCTCTTATCAACTAAATGAATTGTAATACCTTTATTTAAATATGCCAATTCACGTAAACGACTCGCTAAAGTATCGTAGCTATATTCTAAAGTCTGTGTAAATATGGTAGAATCTGGCTTAAAAGTAACTGTTGTTCCTCTTTTCTCAGTATCACCTACAGGCTTTACAGGATACATAGCTTTACCTCGCTCATATTCTTGTTCATAAATCTTACCTCCTCTATACACTGTCGCTTTAAGATGTTCAGATAATGCATTTACGCAACTTACACCAACACCGTGTAAACCACCAGAAACTTTATAAGAGTCTTTATCAAACTTACCACCTGCTCCAATCTTAGTCATTACAACTTCAAGTGCAGAGACCCCTTCCTTTTTATGAAGATCTACAGGGATACCTCGACCATCATCTTCTGTTGTTATAGAGTTGTCTTCATTAATCGTTACGGTAATATTATCACAGTGACCAGCAAGTGCTTCATCAATCGAGTTATCGACAACTTCATATACCAAATGATGTAAACCACGAGTACCTACATCTCCAATATACATGGATGGACGCATACGCACGTGCTCCATACCTTCTAATGCTTGAATACTATCTGCCGAATAATTGTGCTTGTTGAATTCTTCTTTTTCTCCGCTCATAAATTTTAATTTATTTTGAAATATCTAATTTATTAACTCTTGTATAATTTTGAATTATACTTTGCATAAAAAAAGATGCTTAATAGCATCCTTTTGAACACAAACAAAGATACAAAAACTCAACGCTTTTTAAAAGCTTTTTATCGATTGAAAACAAAAATTATCAACATTTGTTAATTACTTGAAAGTGCCTTAAATCGATTAAAACACGTCTTAAAATCGATTTTACTGTTTTTTAACCTCTTCTAAAAAACACAAAAAACACAAAACGCATTACAAGTCATTTTTTGAACCTTGAATCGTTAATAAAGCATTCGAATTTAAGTCTGTTTTTTCGATTTTTTTAACCATGAAAAATCACCCCATTTCCAAATTAAATAGGTCACAAATAGAAAAACCCCATTAAAAATTATGATGACTATAATAAAAGGTGTCCATGTTTCGAAGGTTACAATTTCGGGTATATAAAAAATACTCTCTCCATTATCATAATTAGTTAATAAATGTCGCGTTGCCCAATTGTTTCCTAGATGAATTCCGATAGGAAAATACAAGGTTTTAGATTTCAATAACGCTGTTGCAAATAGTAAATGACCAATAGGAATACAAATTACCAAAAAGACCACCATTCCTGTATTTTGAAGTATATTTCTATCTAAAACATGAACAAGCATAAACAAAAGCCCAAAGACAATGTTGGCTATTATTACGTTACTCTTCTCTATTGTTTTTTTAAAAGCATATCCCCTAAATAGAAATTCTTCGACAGCCACAGTAGGCAAAATAGTATACAACCCATACATAATGGTATCATAATTAATTTCTGAAGTTGTCAATTCAAAGCTTTCTCCTGTATATAATCCTCTACAGTATTTGGCTAGCATAAATGCAATGGCTCCAATCAATATCCCTAAAGGTAAAAATGACAGATTACGAAACGATAGATTTAGGCCTATATCGCTAAGTGATTTTTTATCTGTTTTAAAAAGTAACCAGCTTACAATAATTAGTAAAATAACTGATGTAAATGGAAAATAGCGTTTCAAAAAAGGGGTATCGATTAATCCGCTAAAAAAAAGAGCTGCTCCAAAAAGAAGGATTGTTAAAATAAATCGAGAAACTGTTGGGTATTTAGATAGTATTGTTTTCATAATATTAAGCATAAGTTGACTTAGCTAATTATTAATTAGCTATGTAAAAGATTAAATAAAAAAGTGAATTAAGCCTGAGGCTTCAAAAAAGGGATTGACAGTGGATAATAACATGTCCCAGAACCTAAAGCAGACATTGTATTTTTAATACTGAAAATGATACCAAAAAGAAAGACTGCACCTGTTCCAAAGAAATTGAAACCTGGAAAAGGAAAAAAGAGTAGTAAGGATATAATTAATAGCAAGTTAATCGTACAATGAAAGTTGATAACTGAACGGCCATGAGCATCATATATTTTATGGTCTTCAGCTTTACTAATCCATGTAAAAAGCGGAAACAAAACATTTGCAAATGGAATGATTAACCCAAAAAAAGGAGACGCATGCAACATAAGCATCCATTTACGCTTGATTGTTTCTTCTTTAGGATTATCAAGCACAATTAAATCGTCGACTTCTATATTTAATCCTACTGCTAATAATTTTACAGTTTGCAAATGTGGCTGTACTTCACCCTTTTCAATACGCTGTATTGTTCGTACACCAACTGTAGTTTTTTCTGAAAGTTCATCTTGAGTATAGCCTTTTAATTTGCGTTGGTAGACTAAATTCTCTTTAAGTGTTTGTTGTTTCATTTCACTTCATTTTGTTGGTACAAATCTACAGAGTAATCTTGGTTTTTTACACGCCATTTAAATGTCACCTATCTGTCATTTACAGGTTTCATAAGGGCTTAAGAGGTGTATTTGGTTTCAATGTATTGAATTTTAATTGATAACCTTCTTTTGATATTTGAAAAATCTTTTTTTGAACACCTTGAATTTTTTTCTAATATTAGCCTCATTATAAACGAGAAATTCCACATTATTATCAAGTAAACCCAATCTACCTGACATAAACTCTCTCCATAAAATATTAGCTAATATATTAGGTTTACTTTCATGAAAAACTGCACAACTCATAGCTTGTTTCTTATACGTTTTTAAAACTTTAAACTTTAAATCATCATCTAAACTAACGACAAAAAAACCAAAAGGCTTATGTCGAATACTCCCATAATCGGTTTCAAAACCTTGACTAATATCAAAAAATAAAACCATAGTTTCTCTAGCCAAGGATTGTCTTTCAGCCCAATCGGCGACTCTTTTTTTTGCCCACCCTTCTTTCATTATAAAATAGTGAAGTTCTTCATCTTCAACATTGCGCTTTTTCTCTAATTCATCATATCTAGATGCATGTAAATCACAAAACACTTCTTCTGTGTTATATAAACAAAACCCAATAGCATGTGCAGATGCAATGAGTTTATCCCAGTCTGAATTATTTTGAGCACAAACAGGCATTGAAATTAAAAGCGCTAAGCAGAGGTGTTTTAACATTGCATTCTATTTACTTTAAATATAGGTTTTATCTTTAAACAAAAAAAGACCAATCAAATGATTGGTCTTTTCTACTGTTCATAATACTAATTTCTCTTAAACTTTAACATAAGCCTCATCATGAACATTTGCAATTGCTCTACCAGAAGGATCATTCATGTTCTTAAATGCTTCATCCCACTCTAAAGCTATTTTGGTACTACAGGCTACACTTGGTTCTTGTGGCACACTCAAAGCAGCCGCATCGCTTGGAAAATGACCTTCAAAAATCGTTCTGTAGTAATATTCTTCTTTGTTTATTGGCGTCTGAATCGGATAACGGAATTTAGCATTGGCCATTTGTTCATCAGTAACTTCTTTCTCTACAAGTTCTTTTAAAGTATCAATCCAACTATAACCAACACCATCACTAAACTGTTCTTTTTGCCTCCATGCTACGCTTTCTGGTATCATATCTTCAAATGCTTTACGAATTACCCATTTTTCCATGCGCTCGCCATTAATCATTTTATCTTTTGGGTTAATTCGCATCGCTACATCCATAAATTCCTTATCCAAAAATGGCACACGACCTTCAATTCCCCAAGCAGCTAAACTTTTATTAGCTCGCAAGCAATCGTACATGTGCAGTTTATCTAATTTACGCACTGTTTCTTCGTGAAATTCTTCTGCATTTGGTGCTTTATGAAAGTATAAATAGCCTCCAAAAATCTCATCTGCACCTTCACCAGACAATACCATTTTTATACCCATAGATTTAATAACTCTCGCCATTAAATACATTGGTGTGGATGAACGTATGGTAGTAATATCATACGTTTCGATATTATATATGACATCTTTAATCGCGTCTAAGCCTTCTTGTATGGTGAATTTTATTTCGTGGTGAACTGTTCCAATATGGTCAGCTACCTTTTTAGCTGCAGCCAGATCTGGAGAGCCTTCTAAACCAACAGAAAACGAATGCAATTGTGGCCACCAAGCATCAACAGTATCATCAGACTCTATCCTCTTTTGCGCGTATTTCTTTGCGATAGCAGACGTTACCGAAGAATCCAAACCTCCAGATAATAATACACCATAAGGCACATCACTCATTAGCTGTCTATGGACAGCATCTTCTAAAGCCTGTTTTACTTCTGCAATGCTCGTCTCGTTATCTTTTACAGCATCATATTCTGTCCAATCGCGCTTGTACCATTTCACAAATTCTCCATCCTTACTAGACATATAATGTCCTGGAGGAAACAGTTCTATTTTAGTACAAATCCCTTCTAAAGCCTTCAACTCTGAAGCGACAAAAAAGGTTCCGTTTTTATCCCAACCAATATATAAAGGAATAATTCCCATATGATCGCGAGCAATAAAATATTCATCCTTTTCAGTATCGTAAATAGCGAATCCAAAAATACCATTCATATCATCAACAAAATCAACACCCTTTTCCTTGTATAATGCTAAAATAACTTCGCAATCACTTTCGGTTTGAAATTCATATCTGCCTTCAAATTGCTTTCGCAATGTTCTATGGTTATAAATTTCACCATTTGCAGCTAATATTAATTTCTTGTCTGGACTAAATAAAGGTTGCTTTCCTGAAGCTGGATCAACAATAGCTAAACGCTCATGCGCCATAATAACTTTATCATCGCTATAAATCCCACTCCAATCTGGTCCTCGATGACGAATCGTTTTTGCCATTTCTAAGACTTGAGGTCTTAAATCACCTGTCTTTTGTTTTATATCAAACGCACATACTATTCCGCACATAACTTAAATCTTTATATAATACTTTTCTTTTTCATTCAAATTGATAAAGCAAATATGCTAATAACGTTATAATTATAAAACATAAAATCAAATATTGATTACAATTTTAAACATTTAATACAATTTTCATATGTTATTGAAACAAAATCAAAAGATTTATTCTTTTTTCTTCAGAAACTGTAAACTTTAACATCACTTCTCGACATTTAATATAATATTAAGACCATAGGGTTTTATCTTTATCAAATTCACAAAAACTAAAAACACATTATGAAAACAAAATCAATTATTTCAACCATTGCTATGGCATTTGTTATGCTTATTTCAGTAAATATGAATGCTCAAGAATTCTCTAAGATGGATAAGAGTCCGATGGATGCCGCATCGTTTCCTACGAGCTACAAAGACTCAAATAAACTCATAAAAATTGTATATAGTAGACCTCAATTAAAAGATCGTTCGCTAGAAAAACTAGCACCAAACGGAGAGGTATGGAGAACTGGGGCAAATGAAGCTGCAGAATTAACACTTTACACAACTATGGCTTTAGGTGACACTAAAATTCAGCCTGGAACTTATACATTTTATGTAATTCCTGGAGCAAAAGAATGGACTGCAATCATTAGCAAAGATCTTAATGTTTGGGGAAGTTATTTTTACAATGAAAAAAATGACGTTGCAAGATTAAAAGTACCTATGCGTGAAGCTAAAGAATCTTTAGAAGCTTTTTCAATTGCTTTTGAAAAATCAGATAGCGGTGTAGATATGCATTTAGGTTGGGGAAATGCAAGAGTCGCTGTTCCGTTTACGAAATAAATTGAATAATAACACTAAAAAAAGCGCTGAAATTCAGCGCTTTTTTTATTTCTTTTTATCTAAATGTTCTCTTGCCTTTAAAATAGACTTAACATCGCTATACGCTGTTTTCCATTTTTCGGTTTGCTTGAAGTAAATTGTTTCAGGATTTGATAGGTCAATATTTTCAATTAAATCACTTAATTCAAATGATGCTTCACATTGATGCAAACGCTTTAAATAGGCTAGTAACTCCTTAGTTACTTTATTTTCTAATTCTTTAAAACTAAGTACAAGTGGTTTCTTTTTTTTTAGGCATAATAGCATTTAAAACTAGCATTAGTTTATGGGATGTTCAAATACTTATGGGTTTGTAACGACACCTTCCATTTTGGGTTTTCCATCACATAATCTACAATTTGTGGTATCACTTTATCGCGTTTGCTCCACTCAGGCTGCAGATATAAAATACAATCCTTATTGACCTTTGCCGCTTGTTCTTCAGCAAAACGGAAATCGTCTTTATTATAAATAATACACTTTAATTCATGTGCCTCAGCATAGACCTCATCTGTTGGTAATTTCATTTTCTTAGGCGATAAACAAATCCAATCCCAAGTACCAGATAATGGATAAGCTCCAGAGGTTTCAATATGGGTTTGAACACCTTTAGCTTTTAACTGCTCAGTTAATGGTCCCATATCCCAAGTGAGCGGTTCGCCTCCAGTAACTACAATTGTGTTACTGTATTTCACAGCATTTTCAACAATTTTTTCTGTTTCTGTAGGTGGATGTAATTCTGCTAACCAGCTTTCTTTCACATCACACCAATGGCATCCAACATCACAACCGCCTATTCTTACAAAATATGCAGCAGTTCCTTTATAATACCCTTCTCCTTGAATGGTATAGAATTCTTCCATTAAGGGTAATAATAATCCCTTATCTATAAGTTCTTGTCGTTCTCTTCTCGTCATAGCCTGCAAATATAATTTAAAAGTTAGAAGTTATGTGCAAGTTTTCATTTAACTGCAATGACATCAATTTCAATACTAGCACCAACAGCTAAACCAGAAGCAGCAAAAGTTGTTCGTGCGGGTTTATTTGGAAAATAGGTTTTATATACCTCATTGAAAGCTGCAAAGTCATTTATATCTTTGAGAATCACTGTACATTTTACAACGTGATCTAATGACAATTCGTGATGTGTCAAAACCGCTTTGATATTTTCTAGACATTGTTTCGTTTCATTTTCTATACCGCCTTCCACTAAAGTTCGTGTTGAATGATCCATTCCTACTTGCCCAGCAAGAAATAGAAACCCGTTGGCTTCTACCGCATCACTAAAAGGCGCTTGTGCTTTTTTGGGCTCGTGTGATTCATGAAAAGTAATGGTTTTATTGTTTTGCTGACACGAATAGATTCCGAAGAGAAATAAAACAATTATAATGAGAGATGCATTTTTCATTTTAGTTGATTTTAAACTTGACTAAAATTACACTATTTTTATGCAAATTTTGAAATATGAGCAGAACGGACGATTTTTTAAAAGAAATCACAGATGGAAATACTAACAAAGGCGACTATATTACGCTTGGCTCAGCCATGTTAGATGGTGACACTTTAGCAAATGCCTTTGTGAATGTACCGCTCAAAACCATGAACAGACATGGGTTAATTGCTGGTGCGACTGGAACAGGTAAAACAAAAACACTTCAGGTTTTAGCTGAAAATTTAAGTGAAAAAGGTGTTCCTGTATTATTAATGGACATCAAAGGAGATTTAAGTGGATTAGCGCAACCTAGTCCTGGTCACCCAAAAATTGATGAACGTCATGAAAAAATAGGCTTGCCTTTTGATGCTAAATCATTTCCTGTTGAAATCATGACCTTATCTGAACAAGATGGTGTAAGACTTCGCGCAACAGTTAGTGAGTTTGGACCCGTTCTTTTGTCTCGTATTTTAGATTTATCTGAAGCACAATCTGGTGTAGTTGCAGTTATCTTTAAATATTGTGACGACAACAAATTGCCATTGTTGGATTTAAAAGATTTTAAAAAAATATTACAATACGCTACACAAGAGGGCAAAAAAGAATTTACCGAAGCTTATGGAAGAATTTCAACAGCATCAACTGGAGCAATTCTTAGAAAAGTAGTTGAAATAGAACAACAAGGTGGTGAATTGTTTTTTGGAGAAACTTCATTTGAAGTTGATGATTTATTGCGTGTAGATAATGACGGTAGAGGTTATATTAATATCATTCGACTAACCGATATACAGGATCGACCAAAATTATTTTCAACATTTATGCTAAGTCTCTTAGCTGAAATATACTCTACATTTCCTGAACAAGGTGATAGTGGTCGACCTGAATTGATTATGTTTATTGACGAAGCACATTTAATTTTCAATGAAGCTTCAAAAGCCTTATTGAGCCAAATTGAAAGCATTGTTAAGCTAATACGTAGTAAAGGTGTTGGGCTTTATTTTGTAACTCAAAATCCTACCGATGTTCCTGAAGCTGTTTTAGGCCAATTAGGTTTAAAAGTGCAACATGCACTGAGAGCATTTACAGCAAAAGACAGAAAAGCTATTAAATTAACAGCTCAAAACTATCCTGATACTGCCTACTATGATACTGCAGATGTGTTAACATCTCTAGGGATTGGCGAAGCTTTGGTTTCGGCATTAAACGAAAAAGGAAAACCAACGCCTTTAGCAGCAACGATGATGCGTGCGCCTATGAGCAGAATGGATGTATTAACTGAAACAGAACTCGGTAGCTTACTTGGAAAATCTAAGCTAGCAAGAAAATATAACGAAGAAATAGACCGAGAAAGTGCTTACGAAATGCTCAACAAAAAGATTGAGGTTGCTGAAGCCGAAGAAGCCAAAGAAAAAGCGCGTAAAGAAAAAGAAGCGCTTGAAAAAGCCGAAAGCAAACAACGAGCATCTCGTTCTAGAAGTAGAAGTACACGACAAAACCCCATTGTTAAAGTTTTGACAAGTCCGACTGTGATTAGAAGCGTTCTTGGTATCTTAACTAAAATGCTTAAATAACAAACACTTAATAACACATCCATTTTTAATACATTTTTTGTGAATACACCTCTTAAAAAATTATCCCTTTTAGCAATCATAACTCTAGTAGTTGTAAGTTGTACTTCGGAAAAAAAACAAAATCCTTTTCTAATTAGTAAACAGCAAATTGGCTTACTAACAGATACAACACAGGTTAAGGATTTGAAACTTGCATTTCCTAATGATTCTATCGTCACATCTATCAAAGGCGATGAATTTATTGGTGAAAACAACGATATATATATTTATTCTTCTGAAGGAGCTAAACTATTAAGTTTGACACCTAGTCAAACTTTAGATTCTACTGCTACTGTAAAAAGTATTCATGTTATAAGCGAAACTTATAAAACTGATAAAAATATTTCTACGATAAGCACGTTTAAAGATATTAATGACAATTATAAAATTTCTAGTATCAATAATCTTATCAATTCAATAGTCGTTTCTGTTAATGAAATAAACGCATCATTTACTATTGACAAGAAAGAGTTACCAGCAAATTTGAGGTTTGACATGACTTTAACTATAGAAGCCATTCAGATTCCTGACAATGCAAAAATTAAATATTTTATAATCCATTGGTAAAATCAAATGAAGCAACTTCACATAAGCTATGTTGCATAATATGTAAATAATATAGATAATAATTTAGGGAGCAGACAATAATTAATACATGAAAAAATATAAGATTCAAGATTCCCCATTTGTTGTTCCTACTACCGACGGAAAGCTCATCGAAGAGCATTTTGGCAATGCAACCGATAAAAATCCTAAAATAAGCATCGCACATATGATTGCTCCTGCTGGTTGGAGCGAACCTTTTCAAACCCCAGAATTTGACGAATACACTTATATCATTTCTGGTAAAAAGCAATTTATCATCGAAGGAGAAACTATTGTTTTGAAAGCAGGTCAATCCATAAAGATCGATAAACACACACGTGTGCAATACTCAAATCCTTTTACTATAGCTTGCGAATATTTAGCTATCTGTACGCCCGCTTTTTCTATTGACTTAGTAAATAGAGAGGATTAATGAAACAGTTTGTAGCAAAATTAATTGGTGGCATTTTCAACTTTATTAGTATATTTTCATCGAGAGCAGCAGGCAAAATGGCATTAAAGCTGTTTTCTAGTCCGCGAAGAATCAAATTAAAAGAACTAGAAAAAGATTTCTTGATGACAGCTTTCATTGAAGATGTTGAATATGAGGGAATTAACATTATGACCTATAGATGGTTAGGAAAGAAGGACACTATTTTATTAGCTCATGGTTGGGAAAGCAACTCATTTAGATGGAAATCATTAATTGAGAAATTAAAAGCTTTAGATTATAATGTCATAGCGCTTGACGCTCCAGCTCATGGTAGATCTAGTGGAAAATTATTTAATGCCGTTTTATACTCTGAATGTATAAACGTAGTCGCCAAAAAATTTAATGTTAATGTAATAATCGGTCATTCGGTTGGAGGTATGGCAACTGCCTTTTTTCAAGAAAAATATCAATTAGCATCGGTTAATAAATTAGTTTTTCTTGGTGCTCCTTCAAACTTTGTTGGTGTCTTTAATAGATATGTCAAGATGATGAGTTATAATCATCGTATTGCAACAGTTATGAATGATTTGGTCTATGAGCGCTTTAATAAAAAGCCAGATTATTTTAATGCAGCACGTCTTTCTACAAACATAGATGTTGAAGGGCTTATTATTCATGACAAATTGGATAAAATTATTCCTTATAGTGATGCTCAAGATTATGAGTCATTCTATAAAAACTCAAAACTCATCACTACCAAGGGTTTAGGTCATGGATTAAAATCTGCGGAAATTCACAATCATGTTCTCAATTTTATTAGCACATAGTTTTGTACTTTTGAAGCATGTCTGATGATCTAAAACGAATTAATAAATACCTAAGCGAAGTGGGTTATTGCTCACGTCGTGAAGCCGACAAACTTATTGAGGCTGGACGTGTTACTATAAACGGAGTTATTCCTGAAATGGGAACCAAAATTTCACCAAACGATGACGTTCATGTTGATGGTAAGCTTATAAAAAATACAAAAGAAACATTTGTTTACCTTGCTTTTAACAAACCTGTTGGTATTGTTTGCACTACTGACACACGTGTTGAGAAAGATAATATCATCGATTTTATTGATTACCCAAAACGTATTTTCCCCATCGGAAGATTAGATAAGCCCAGTGAAGGTTTAATCCTTTTAACTGACGATGGTGATATTGTAAATAAAATTCTAAGAGCAAGCAATAACCATGAAAAAGAATATATTGTTACAGTTGATAAACCTATTTCACAAACGTTTATTAAGCGTATGTCTGGAGGTATTTATCTGAAAGATCTAGAAAGAACCACAAAAAAATGTGACGTAAAACGACTAGATTCACAAACATTTAGTATTATCTTAACCCAAGGTTTAAATAGACAAATTCGTAGAATGTGCGAGTATTTAACTTACGAAGTACAAACCCTAAAACGAGTTCGCATTATGAATATCTCATTAGATATTCCTGTTGGTGAATATCGCGAATTAACTAGCGAAGAATTTAAAGAACTGAGCCAACTTCTAGAAGATTCGACTAAAAATTACGAAGCAAAACCTTCTAACAAAAATAAAAAAAAGCAGTAGATGTTTCAGCAGTTTAAAACCATATCAAACGCCAAACGTAGTATTTTAATTATTGCGGTTATTGTGATATTGGCTATAGCTTTTGAGACGTTTCAACAACTGTATTACATTAGACGATTTCAATTAGGTGCAGATGTAACATTTTTTGAAATTGTTAAAAGACAAGCCTATCGTTGGATGATTTGGCTTCTAATCTCTTTCGTATTGATTGGATACATGAGAACGCAAACATCAAAAAAGAAAACAACATTTCGAATTTTAAAACTTGTAGGGCTCATTGTTGGTTTAGTCTTATTCAATATTATAATTATAGCATTAAGCAGCGCATTATTTTCAAACGATACATTTTCATTAGCACATTTATTTTCAGAATACCTTCCTTTTTTCATGTATCAAAAAGCACCAATATATACACTAGGCTATATTGCTATAAGTTTAATTTTATATTTATACTTTGAAAATGAAAAACTCCAAATTGAAGTTCAGGAGCTTTCAGAATTAAAATTAACAAACTCAAAACTTTACCAACAATTACGATCTCAAGTTGATGAAAAATCAACAGTACTTAATATTAAAATTGGTAATAAACGTAAAATTATTCCTGTGCTACATATCTGTTGGATTGAAGCTGATGACTACTGTGTAAAAGTGCATACAACTAACAATAAAACTTACACCATGCGTAGTTCTCTAAAAGCTTTAGAAGAGAAATTGACAGCCAATTTTTTACGTGTGCATAGAAAAGCCATTGTAAATATGGATTTGGCAAAAGAATTAAATCTAGCCAATACACCAAATGTCATACTTCAAAATGACACCAAAGTTCCAGTATCAAAAAGTAATTTAAAAATGGTAAAAGACTTTTTAGCTAAATATTAGGTTTTTCTTAACTCACTTTACTGCAAAAAAAATACAACTCTCTGCAATAGTTTAACAACCTATTCTCTTTTTTCATTGCTTTGAGAAGGTTGATTTGAATTAGCTATACGTCTCAATTAAATTGTACCTCTTCTGGGTCTTTATCTTTGGCTAACAATCAACTTTTATGATTAAGGATTGCAACAGATTCAGAAAGGTATGATTAACTCAAAACACTTTATTATGAAACTTTTGACTTATGCATTTCTAATGTTTTTAACTATTAACATAGCCGCTCAAGCACAGTACAAATATGATGCCTCTAAGGCATTTCCTTTTGGACAAGCTAATCCAGAAGCCCCAGAAGAAATAAAAGATTTTGAAGCTATGATAGGATCCTGTAATTGTACTTCAACAACAAGAAATCCAGATGGTACATGGAATGAACCTCAAGACATGACCTGGACATGGAAATACATTATGAATGGAACAGCAGTACAAGATGAAACTCTCAAATCTGATGGCTCTCATTCTGGAAGCATTAGACAATTCATTAAAGATAGTAGCCGCTGGTATGTGCATTGGTTTTCATCAAAAACCCCATCTACAATACTTCCAGCATGGGAAGGCAAAAAAAAGAACGATAAAGTTGTATTATACAGACCCCAAAAAGCTCCAAATGGTATGGAAGGTTATTCTCGTTTAAGCTTCTATGATATGAGTAAATCAGGTTATAAATGGGTTGGTGAATGGGTAGATAATACAGAGAAAATTGTTTATCCAACTTGGAAGATTGAATGTGAGCGAACTAAATAACATTAAAATGATTCGTTTAAATTTCAAACTATTCATCTGTTTTTGCTTCGGAAACTTTATTGGCTTTTCACAAACAAATACGTTACCAATTACACCTTCTCAAACCAAAATAGACATAGAGTCATATACTTTAATTTGGTCACAAACAGTAATTGAAAGTGATGGCTCCAAAAGAAAAGGTATCAATACAATGACTGATAAAGTAACTGTTAGCAATGATACAATTATAAGATCAATGCATTGGGTAGACACGTCCAATAACACCTATACAAAAACAGATGTATTAAAGGCATCATCCTTAGAACCGTTATCAATTGATATTAGATGGAATCCAGAATATGTTCAACATACAGATATCATAAATCAAAACTATATAAGTAACAGTTTAAACAATAGTAAAAGTCGTTTAATATCATCTACAAATCAACTAGATGATATTGGATTTACTTGGTCTTCGGATGGTTTTGCACTTATCAGTATTTTAGATAAGGATATTAAAGACTCATTTGCTCTTCAGGTTATTAATGACTTACCCCATGAACCTAAAATAGGTATAAAAAAGTTTAAAATCATTAAAGAAGAATTACTCGATATCAAAGGTATAGGAACAGTTAGCACAAAGAAAATAGAAGCTTTAAATAGTGGCAAAACAAAAATCTTCTACTGGCTTTCTAATTCAAAACCTTATATCATAAAAGTGAAATTCAAACAAGAAAATGGACAAATCACGACATGGAATATTGAAACTTTGAAGTAAATAATTATAATACTAAACATTAGTCATTACAATTTTTGCTTACCTTAGTTTTAATGCAACAAACTCCTTCCTTTGATACTTGGACCTCTGGATTCCTATTTGCCGTTGCAATGGGCGTTTTTCTGTTCATTATTTTAATCCTCAATAGAAACAAAAAAAATTATCCCATTGCCTTTTTAGTCTTGGCTTTTTCTGGAATTCTTTTTGCCTATGTTATGTACTGGACAAAATATTCATTCAAAGTTCCATATTTTAACTCGTTTCAATTTGTAGGACTCTTTGCTATAGGCCCATTATTTTATAAGTATATATTAAATGTCTATAACTTAAAAACTAAAGCATCTATTCTACATTTTATGCCTTGTTTTTTTTGGATTGTTCTTACGCTATTATTTTGGTATCAATATACATTTAGTCACAGATTAAACCTACAAATCAATATTAGCCTAGTATCCAACTATAAACTTATAATCATACATTTAGTTATCTATCTACTTGCTATCATATGGCTAGTGAAAAAACATGACATTGCTGATAATGAGGTTCGAAAAATAAGATCAAAATGGGTGAAAGTTTTAATAGCATTATATCTCTTGTTTGTACTCTCTTATATTTCCTATTACGTCCTTGTCAACTTTTCATTTTTCAATAGCCAATGGGACTATATGATTTCATTTGCTATGACCATTGGCATTTACACCATAGGTTATTTTGTGTATAAAGAACCTCAAATTTTTAATGGCGAGTTTTTTTCTAACCTGTTTTTACCAATTCAAAATAAAAACGAGAATTTTGAAGATAGCTTAATTAATGAATTTTACAATAATCTTATTCAATACATAGAACAAGAAAAACCGTTTACAGACAATGAGCTCAGACTTGCAAATCTGGCAGATAAAATTGGATACTCTACGCATCTACTTTCCAAAGTAATCAACAAAAAATCTGGAAAAAATTTCAATAATTTCATTAATGACTATCGGTTGTTAGAAGCTGAAAAACTGTTATCACAAGATTATAACTATAGTATAAAATCTATATACTTTGATGTTGGATTTAATAACAAAGTGACATTTTATAAAGCCTTTAAAGAAAAACACAATTGTACACCTACTGAATTTAAAAAAAGGGGTAAACAATTATAATTACAAACGTAGTTTCACAATTTTTCATGTTGTTTTGAGAGAAATCAAAAAACACATGGTTATGAGAAAAATTACCGCATTAGCATTTATCTTTTCTATTCAGATAGTATTTGCTCAACTCCCTGAAGGCTCCCACCTTTTAGTTAGTGATATTACTGCTCAAATTAGTTCAACCTCTGCTTATAAAATATTAAAGTTTGACCATAATGGAGAAAATGGTGTAGTCTTCACAAATCAACAGTTGGCTTGGCCACAAGATATTGTCATTGCAGATATTCCTAATGAAGGTTTTAGAGTTCTCGTATCAAACCTTAGCAGCGGTAGAATAACCAAATACGATTTAGACGGAAATTATGTTGGAAATTTTGCAACAGGAATTGGCGGACCAACTCGAATGCGAATAAGGAATAACATCTTATATGTATTGCAATGGTTTAATCAAGCTAACCCAGAATACGTTTTACGTTTTTCCCTAGATGGTACACAATTATCCAATTTCACCAATACAGGAACACGTTTTAGTATTGGTATGGATTGGGATGCTAATGGTAATTTTTATGTAAGTTCTTATGGACAGGGCAATCCAACTAACCCTCCACAAGTCAAAAAATATAATAGCTCAGGAACCTACGAAGGCGTGTATGTTAATCAATCGGCACTCTCAGGTCCAACAAATATTTGGTTTGACAAATCAGGAAATGGAGATCTTCTTGTAATAGACTATAATAACAATTCGGTAAAGCGTTTTGATTCTAATGGGTTCTTATTAGGCTCGATAATAACTGGCTTAAGTACACCCGAAGGTGTAGAGTTTTTAAGTAATGGAAATTTTCTAATCGGAAATGGATTAACTGGTTTAATAAAAATGTACACCAGTGATGGCTCATTTGCTGGGAATTTTGTTGATGCAGCGGCATCCTCACAAGCCAATCTTATAAATCCAAATGCATTTCTCATAATGCCTTCGACTTTGTCTACTCCAGATATCACTTCAAATAAAGAAACTTTAATATATCCTACAGTAGGTAATCAATTTAAATTCAATTCAGAAATTGTTAAACGATCAGATGAAATACATATTTACAATACTATTGGTGAACATATTGAAATGCTAACACTAGATAACAACTTCACATGGTCACCAAAGACCTACAGCAATGGGGTATACTTTATTCATATCATTTCCAGCGGAAAGAAGAAAGTTGAAAAAATAGTAGTAAAAAATTAAAATATTATGAAAAAAACACTTGCAACTATCTGTATAATAGTATGTCTATTTCAGAATATGTTATCACAAAACAACTCACCTTATCAACCCGATTATAATAATGCGAATTATCAAAATGTAATCAAAACTGCCAAAGAGCAGCTAAAAATCAATCCAAAAGATTCAATGGCGAATTATTTCTTAGGATTTAGCTACTCAAATTTAAAAGAACATCAAAAAGCCATTAAAAACTTTAAGATTGTAAAAAAAAGCGGACTTATTGGTCCAGGCATTTTATTGAGGCTTGCACAAAGTTATACAGCAGAAAATCAAATAGAAAATGCCTTAAGTGAACTAAAAGCATTAGATAGTTTGCAAGTTGGTTTTTATAAGCAATTAGATCAACCTGTCTTTGATCTGCTTAGAAATAATAAACGTTTTAAAACAATTAGAGACAATATGTTCAAAAGGGCAAATCCTTGCAAATTTGATGAAAACTATAGAGCATTTGATTTTTGGGTAGGTGAATGGAATGTATATTCTCAAAATCAAAAAATTGCAGAAAGTAGCATTACAAATTCTAATGGTGATTGTGGGATTTTGGAAAACTGGATGCCTATAGGAAGTAATGGCGGAAACTCTATAAGTTACTATGATAATGTAGATAAAAAATGGAAACAGAACTGGGTTGCAGGTGGAAATGTCAGTCATTATGAAGAATCAAAAACAGAAACCGATGGCAATATGTTTTTAATTGCAAAAGGCAAAGGTCCATGGTTTAGAATGACTTGGTATTACAATACAACAGATGATACAGTAAGACAAGTTCAAGAGTTAAGTAATGATCAAGGAGAAAATTGGACTATTGCCTTTGATGGTTTATACAAAAGAAAACAAGAGCATTAAAATTAAGTTTGAATTGTTCTCAGGCTTGTCTTAATAAAATTTGCGCATTGCATATATATTAGACAAGCCTTTTTTGTGGCATCTATCTTCTAATTTTTATGTAGTATTTTTACTGGCAAACATCGTATTACAATGCATCAAATTTCTCCATTTCACATTGCTATTCCTGTTCATAATCTAGACGAATGCCGAACATTCTATAGAGATATCCTTAACTGTAAAGAAGGACGAAGTAGTGAACATTGGGTCGATTTCAATTTATTTGGACACCAATTGGTGATTCATTACAAACCAAAATCTGAAGATACACTTCATACCAATGCAGTTGATGGTAAGTCGGTTCCTGTACCGCATTATGGCGTTGTTTTACCTTGGAATACATTCCATGATTTTTCTAATACTTTAGCAGAAAAAGGCATCAAATTTATCATTGAGCCATACATTCGGTTTGAAGGTCAAGCTGGTGAACAGGCTACAATGTTTTTTTTAGATCCAGCAGGAAATGCGCTTGAGTTTAAAGCCTTTAAAGATATCAATCAATTATTTACTAAGTAGTTGTTCTTCGGAAATGAAACGGGACATAAATAATGAGAAATAACGGAATAATTATCAATTGGCAAACGACAATATAATAAGGCCACTCTCCAAAATAATCCAAAACTGAAGCTGATTCTGGTTTTTTATTTAAGTAAAAATAATTCGCATTTAAAAGATAGTTAACGCCAATCATAAGTAAGACATAGACTTGCAAAGCCAGAAAAGATTTAAACACACTTTTAAGCTTAGGTCTTAGTCTAAAAACAAAAATACTATAGAAGATAACAATGAGCAATCCGAGATGTACAATCCAATATCTAAAATAATCAAGACTAGGAAAACCTTCAGCGATATCTGGAGTGATGACGCCTTGTAATGTTCCTGCAATGATCCAAAATACTAATATTTCAAACATCCAGTATTTTTTACAATAGGTATAAACAGGTATCAATATACCAAGAAGGCTACATAAATACAGAGGCAAATCAGTTCTGAAGTTATACTCATAGTACATTATGCTATAAACATGAAATGCAATAACCGAAATCGAAATAAAAATAGCGAAATGATGAATTAAACGCTGTTGCTTTTCCGAAGACAAAGCACGTGCATACCTAATCAAAGCTACAGCAAAAATTACAGCAAAACCTATAGGTAATAGATGTTGCCAACTCAAAATAAGAACACGATCTAACGCAGTAATCACTGTAATCATACTGCAATATAGTTAAATGCAACAATTACATGCGCTGTTCCCTAGCCAGCAAGGTATTTTTAAGTAACATCGCGATAGTCATCGGACCAACACCGCCAGGAACTGGAGTGATATAACTAGCTTTCTTGCTTACATTTTCAAAATCGACGTCTCCAGTTATTCGGTAACCCTTAGGAGATGTTTCATCTGGAACTCTAGTAATTCCAACATCTACAATAATAACATCATCTTTTACCATTTCGGCTTTTAAGAAGTTAGGAACACCTAGTGCAGAAATAATAATATCGGCTTGAGATGTAATTTGTGTAATATTTTTTGTGTGACTATGTGTTAAGGTCACTGTTGAGTTACCAGGAAATCCTTTACGTCCCATTAAGATACTCATTGGTCGGCCAACAATATGACTTCTACCTATGACAACCGTATGTTTTCCTTTAGTTTCAACACCATAACGATCTAGTAATTCTAAAATCCCGAAAGGCGTAGCAGGAATAAACGTACTCATATCTAGTGCCATTTTTCCGAAATTCTCAGGGTGAAAACCATCAACATCCTTACTTGGATCAACAGCCATCAAAACTTTTTGAGTATTAATTTGTGGTGGCAATGGTAACTGAATGATGAACCCATCGATATCATCATTTTGATTTAATTCATCAATTTTATCTAACAATTCAATTTCGCTGGTGGTGTTAGACATCCGCACCATTGTAGATTCAAACCCAACACGTTCACAAGCACGAACCTTACTTCCAACATAGGTTAAACTTGCACCATCATTTCCAACGATAACTGCTGCCAAATGAGGTACTTTCTCATTTTTAGCTTTCATCTTATCAACTTGCTGCTTGATTTCGTCCTTGATATCGTTACTTACTTTTTTTCCGTCTAGAATTGTCATTTTTGATAGTGTTGTGTTATGTTTTTAGGTATATAAAAAAAGCATGAGTTATTACTTCATGCCTTTCATTGCTTGCATCATAGCTTTTCCTTTTCCTCCTTGCATCATTTTCATCATTTTGCTCATTTGATTGAATTGCTTTAGAAGTTGATTTACTTCTTGGACTGAGGTTCCAGATCCTTTTCCAATTCGTTTCTTTCTACTTGAATTTATAAGTGAAGGGTTAGATCGTTCATCTGGTGTCATTGAGTGAATAATCGCTTCTATTCCTTTAAAAGCATCATCATCGATATCGACATCTTTCATCATTTTTCCTGCACCAGGAATCATTCCGATCAAATCTTTCATATTACCCATTTTCTTGATTTGCTGAATTTGTTTTAAGAAATCATCAAACCCAAATTGGTTTTTGGCTATTTTCTTCTGTATTTTCCTAGCTTCCTCTTCATCATACTGTTCTTGTGCTCTTTCAACTAAGGACACCACATCTCCCATTCCTAAAATACGATCTGCCATACGTGATGGATAGAAGACATCAATCGCTTCCATCTTTTCACCAGTACCAATAAATTTAATAGGTTTATTTACAACAGATTTAATTGATATCGCAGCACCACCTCGAGTATCACCATCTAATTTGGTTAAGATAACACCATCAAAATTTAAGATATCATTGAAGGCTTTTGCTGTATTTACAGCATCTTGCCCTGTCATTGAATCAACTACGAATAACGTTTCTTGTGGTTGAATAGCATTATGAATGTTAGAAATTTCATCCATCATTGCTTCGTCTACAGCTAAACGACCAGCGGTATCAATAATCACAACATTAAAGCCGTTAGCTTTTGCATGTGCAATACCAGCTTGTGCTATAGCTACAGGATCATTATTTCCTTTATCACTAAAAACCTCAACATTAATTTGATCTCCTACAACATGCAATTGATCAATCGCGGCAGGACGATACACATCACAGGCAACTAATAATGGCTTCTTTGTTTTTTTATTTTTTAAATAATTTGCTAATTTACCTGAAAAGGTTGTTTTACCAGAACCTTGTAAACCAGACATTAAAATTACACTTGGGCTTCCAGAAAGATTAATACCTTCAGCATCTCCACCCATAAGCTCTGTTAACTCATCTTTTACAAGCTTTACCATAAGTTGTCCTGGCTGCAAACTTGTCAATACATCTTGACCTAAAGCTTTTTCCTTGACTCTATTCGTAAACTCTTTAGCAATTTTAAAGTTAACATCAGCATCCAATAAGGCTCTACGAACTTCTTTTAAAGTTTCGGCGACATTAACTTCGGTAATACTACCATGCCCTTTTAAGACGTGTAATGCTTTATCTAACTTTTCACTTAAATTATTAAACATATTCTTCTAGAATTTTAAAGACGCAAATTTAATGATTTGTGATCTATTTATGAAGTTCCAAAGCATAAATTAAGGCACAAAAAAAGGATTGCTATGACCAACAATCCTTTTTAACCAACTAAAAACTAAAACTAACGGTTAAGTTTACTTAACAATTACTTATATTTTTAATAGAACAGTTAATATCTAAAAATTCCTACCACATAATTTTCATAACTTAGCCGCAACCAAAAAAAAATGTCAAAACCGCTTAAGGAAAATATTTGCGAAGAACGTTTGTTCTCATCCATCTTTAGGAAATACTCCAAAGATTTGCATGATTTCCTTTACTACAAGTTTGGAAGCAAGTTAAATCCGCAAGACAAAATGCAAGAAGCATTTGTGAAATTGTGGGAGAACTGTGCTAAAGTTCCAGAAGATAAAGCCAAGAGCTTTTTATTTACTACGGCAAATAATTTAATGCTAAATGAATTTGCACACCAAAAAGTGGTTTTACGACACCAAAAAACCAAACCGAAACACAGTACAAATATCAATCCTGAGTTCTTACTTCAAGAAAAAGAGTACAAAGCAAAGTTAGAAAATGCTATTGCTAAATTAACCGAGGCGCAACGCGTTGCTTTTTTAATGAATAGAGTTGAAGGAAAACGTTTCAAAGAAATAGCAGCACTACTAGATATTTCAACAAAAGCAGTTGAAAAACGTATTTATGGTGCTTTAAAAAAATTAAGAGAAGATATCGATGAATTATAAGGGTAGGAATTTTTATTCACCAACTGTTATATACATGAACCGAATATTATGAACCGAGAAGACCTCATACAAAAATGGTTAGATTATAATCTAAATCCGCAAGAACTTGAAGCATTCAAGCAGCTTGAAGATTATGATGAACTCATAACTTTAGATACACATCTAAAAGGGTTTAAAGCAGATACTGTACCTACAGATCATGCTTTAAAAGAAGTTTGGGATTCTATAAACTCAACACATAAAAAAACGAATAAACTATTACCTATACTATCTAAGATAGCTGCAGTATTAGTGATTTGTTTTGGTATTTATTTCTATACAACTACGTTAGACACTACAGCTAATACTTTGGTTTCTCAACAAAAAACTATTGTATTACCTGATGCATCTGAAGTAAAACTGAATGCGATGTCTACAATTACTTTTAATGAGTCTGATTGGAATAATAATCGAAGTCTTTATCTTCAAGGTGAAGCCTACTTCAAAGTTGCTAAAGGACAAAAATTTGACGTAGAAACCGAATTAGGTACAGTCACTGTTCTTGGTACTCAATTTAACGTTAAACAACGTCTTGATTACTTCGAAGTCACTTGCTATGAAGGAAAAGTTAGTGTTGAAACAAATATAAAACAAAACACACTCCTAGCTGGAGATACCTTTTTAATTATTGATGGGAAATATATTGCTACAGAAAAAGAAAATCTATCTAGTCCATCATGGCTCAACCACAACAGTACGTTTAAAAGTATTCCTTATAAAGAGGTTATCGCCGAATTTGAAAGACAATATAATGTGTCTGTAGAATTTAATAACCTAGACGATTCTCAAAACTTTACAGGAAGTTTTACGCATAATGATATTGAAATTGCCTTAAAATCCATTACTTTACCGTTACAATTAAAGTATAGTAAAACGGATAATATCATTAAGCTAAAACGTGAATAAAAAAGGTGTACACTACTATCTTTTTATAATCTTATTTTTTTTGAATATCAGTAGCATTTGTGCACAAACCAATTCAAAAAACAAACTTCCGCTTGCAAAAATTCTTACACAATTAGAAGCTAAATTCAACATTAATTTTACTTATTTAGATCAAACTATTGAAGGTAAATCAGCATTCGCTCCTCATGAAGATTTAACACTAGAAGAAGCACTTAACTTTTTAAAATCTGAAACAAATCTAGATTTTATTATGTTGGACAATGCAAGGATAGTGATCTCAAAACGAATAAATCCTTTCAGCAGTTTTATTACACAAAAACTTGAAGAAGTTGTCATTACCAATTTCCTTACTAAAGGTATTTCTAAGAAAAGTGATGGTAAGGTCAATATTAAAACTGAAGATTTCGGCATACTGCCAGGACTTATTGAACCAGACATTTTACAGAGTATACAAGCATTACCAGGAATTATTAGTGTAGACGAACGTGTATCAAATATTAATGTTAGAGGCGGAACTCATGATCAAAACTTAATTTTATGGGATGGTATTAAAATGTATCAATCTGGACATTTCTTCGGATTAGTATCTGCATTCAATCCAAATTTAACCAAAGATGTTAATGTTTCAAAAAATGGAACCAGTGTAAAGTTTGGTGACGGTGTGTCTAGTGTTATTGACATGCAACAATCTAACAGCCTCGATCAAGATTTTAAAGCTGGTGCAGGCTTTAACCTCATCCATGCGGATGGTTTTGCAAAATTACCATTAGATGAAAAAGCCGAAATACAAGTCTCTGCTAGACGTTCGGTAACCGATTTCATTTTCACACCAACATACGACCAATATTTGCAACGCGTATTTCAGGATACAGACTTTTCTAACACACAACAAGGAAATTCGGAAATCACATCAAACAATGAACGTTTCTATTTTTATGATATTTCTACTAAATTTCTATATGATATCACCGAGCAAGACCAATTTCGATTTAACTTTTTGACCATCAACAATAGTTTAACTTATGACCAACAATCTAGTGATAATACGAGTAACCCTTTAAGAAATAGCTTAGAACAAAACAATCTTGCCGCAGGTTTTGAATATTTAAAATATTGGAGTAGTAAACTCACAACTACTGCTCAAGTGTATTATACCAATTACGACTTAAAAGCCACAAATTTTGACATCGTCAACAATCAACGCCTTAATCAAGACAATAAGGTTAATGATATAAGTGTAAAAATTAATGCAACTAATCATATTGATAATCATTTAAAACTACATGGTGGCTATCAATTTAGTGAAGTCATTATTAGTAATGCCGAAGATTTAGACAACCCTAATTTTGTGAGCTTTATAAAAGAAGTCTTAAGAACACACTCCATTTATGGCGAAGCCGAATTTACTTCAGCAAACAAAAATACTTACGCTCGAATTGGTTTAAGAACTAATTATATCGAAAAATTTTCTGAATTCTTTACTGAACCTCGCCTCTCTGTAAGTCATAAATTAAATAATGATTTTAGACTCGAATTTTTAGCCGAATTAAAAAGTCAAACGACATCTCAAATCATAGATTTACAAAATGATTTTTTAGGGATTGAAAAACGGCGTTGGATTTTATCAAATGATGAAGATATTCCAGTAATTAAAAGCGCACAAGGTGCAATTGGTATTCATTATAATAAAAACAAATTACTTATAAGTGCCGAAGCATTCATTAAGAATGTTGAAGGCATTACAGCAAGAAGTCAAGGGTTTCAAAACCAATTTCAATTTGTTAATGATATTGGTAAATATCAAGTGAAAGGCGTTGATTTTTTAATTAATAAGCAATTTGATTCATTTAGTACTTGGTTGAGTTATTCGTTTAGTCAAAACGATTATACATTTGACAATCTTAATGAAGGCAATTCATTTCCTAATAATATAGATGTGAAACATACTGCAACTTTTGCTGGCACTTACGCTATTAATGATTTAAAACTTGCTTTAGGTGTCAATTGGCATTCTGGGAAACCACAAACCTTACCACTTCAAACGCAAGACAACACCAATAATCAAATTGAATACACCACGCCAAATAATGAACGGTTAGATAATTACTTTAGAACCGATATTTCGGCAACTTACCAATTAAAACTCACAAATAAGATGGACGCTTCTATTGGAGCTTCAATTTGGAATCTTTTAGATAGGCAAAATGTTATTAACACCTATTATGCTGAGAATAGTAATGGTGATATTATAACCATAGAAAATGTGTCGCTTGGTATTACACCAAATATAAGTTTTAGGGTACGATTTTAAAATATACAACTATGAATACAGAAGAACTTTACAAGCTAAAATTTCCAATTGGAGAATTTAAAAAACCTGATGTTATAACCTCGGAAATGATAACGACTTGGATTCAAGACATTGAACAGTTTCCGAAGGCTATAGAAAACGCAACCAAACATCTAACTATTGAAGAATTAAACTGGCAATATCGGCCAAACGGTTGGACTATTAAGCAGGTGGTTCACCATTGTTCAGATAGTCATATGAATAGCATGATTCGTTTTAAACTGGCGCTAACCGAAGATGCTCCAACGATTAGACCTTATTACGAAGATCGCTGGGCAACACTTGTTGATGGTATTGATGACAATCTCAAAGACACTCTTTTTTTACTAAAAGGACTTCATGCAAAACTGGGTAAGTTATTACGTCACATTTCCGAAGAAGAACTATCAAAAGTATTTGTACACCCTGAGCATGGCAAACGCTTTAGATTAGATGAAACTATAGGCACATATGCATGGCATAGTAATCATCATCTAGCTCACGTAAAGCAAGCTATTACACATAAAGGTCATTTTGAATAATTACATCCGTTCAGGCACAGCGATACCTAATAATCTAAATGCATTTTTAATCACATTAGCTACAGTTTGTGATAAACCAATTCTAAATGATTTTGATGCATCGTTATCATTCCCTATAACGATTGGTAAATTTTGGAAAAACGAATTGTAAGCCTTTACCAAATCATAGGTATAATTCGCAATAAGTGCTGGACTATGATGTTCTGCTGCATTTTGGATAACTTCAGGGAATCCTTCTAATTGCTTGAGTAATTCCTTCTCTTTAAGATGCAACTCCAAACCTGAACTATCTTCTGAACTATCTTCTGAACCAGCCTTTCTTAAAACCGATTGAATTCTTGCATAGGTATACTGAATAAACGGCCCCGTATTTCCTTGAAAATCAATAGATTCTTTAGGGTCAAATAAAATACGTTTTCTTGGATCTACTTTTAAGATGTAGTATTTTAAAGCTCCTAAACCTATGGTTTTATAGAGTTCTTGTTTTTCTTCGGAAGAATAGCCATCAAGCTTTCCTAACTCTTCAGAAATCTCTTCAGCAGTTTTTGCCATCTCTACAATTAAATCGTCGGCATCCACTACAGTACCTTCTCTGCTCTTCATTTTTCCTGAAGGTAAATCGACCATACCATAACTTAAATGGTATAAATTTTCAGCCCAATCAAAACCTAATTTTTTAATGATTAAGAAAAGCACTTGAAAATGATATTCTTGTTCATTACCAACGGTATACACCATACCACCTACATCTGGAAAGTCTTTAACACGTTGTATTGCAGTTCCAATATCTTGTGTCATATACACAGCAGTACCATCACTACGCAACACAATTTTTTCATCAAGGCCTTCATCAGTTAGATCACACCAAACCGAACCATCATCTTTTTTGAAAAACACGCCAGTTTTTAAACCTTCAGTAACAAATTCTTTTCCTAATAAATAGGTTTGACTTTCATAATATAGCGTATCAAAATCAACACCTAAATTTTTATAGGTCGTATCAAATCCATTATATACCCAACCGTTCATGGTGTTCCATAAATCAACAACTTCAGCATCACCTGCTTCCCATTTTTGAAGCATATCTTGAGCTTCTTTACCTATAGAACTAATATTGGAAAAATATTTATTTTTAAAGGCTTTTCTATATTCACTAAAGATTTCACTAGATAAATCTTCTTGATTTAAATATTTCTCTTCATACTTTTCTTTGAGCATCTTTTGAGTTGCTTCATTTTTAGAAAAATCTTCACAAAGTTTAACAGCATCATTAGTTTTAAGCCATTCTGAATATTCTTCTTGAAAAACTTTTTCAAACTTCACATAATAATTCCCAACAAGTTTATCACCTTTTAAACCTGTAGATTCTGGAGTTTCACCGTTACCAAACAGCTTCCATGCCAACATACTTTTGCAAATATGAATGCCTCTATCATTGATAATTTGTGTCTTATAGACCTTCTTACCTGAGGCCTTAATAATTTCAGCAACACTATAACCTAATAAGTTATTTCTTATATGACCTAAGTGCAGTGGTTTGTTGGTATTTGGTGAAGAATACTCAACCATAATAGCTTTATCTTCTGACTTAGGCGCTATAAACCCGTAATTATCTAGGTTTTTAATTGCATTGAAGAAATTAGTATAATAAGTATCGCTTATTTCAATGTTTAAAAAGCCTTTAACGACATTAAATGCCTTAACTTGATCTACATGCTCAACTAAATAGTCACCTATCTGCTGTCCAATTTGTACAGGGTTTCCTTTCACAACCCTCAACATCGGAAATACAACAACAGTAATATCTCCCGCAAACTCTTTACGAGTGGCTTGAAATTCTACCGATTCTAAGTCTGCATCAAAAACAGATTTTACAGCCTGTTTTACATTGTATGATAGTGTATCCTGAAGATTCATTTAACTTATAATTTTAAGTCTGCAAAGATAGCTTTTTTATTAAAATTTTAAGATATAATACGTAGTTATTCCGTATTCAAACATTTAAAAAAGTTGATTTCATCTATGAGAAAGACAAAAGCCCAAATTAACTTAACAATTTAACATTCAGCACATTAAACTTAAAATGCATTTCATCGACAAACCTACCGTTTTTCTATGTTTTTTGCCGTTAATCTATTCGTCGATGTTTTTATAAATTTCAATCGTCACTTTAACTAATTTATAGGTATTAAAACCCAAAAATTAGGGTTTCAGAACGTTTTTATTGATTTTTGATATTGCTATTAATCAAAGTCCCAAACGTTGATGACACTTAATAATCAATCTTTATTGAGATTGACATTATTATTTAAGCACTCTAACTATCCAACCATTAAGGAAGTAACGTGTAAAAATAATTTTGCAATTATTAATACCCTAATTAAACTATGAAGCAGTTAATGACATTAGCTGTTTTATGTGCTTCGCTCTTTTGTTTTTCACAAACACCAGAGATCGATAGTCTTACTGTGCATTTATCTTTTCAAAAACAAGATTCTTCAAAAGTAGATACATCATTGCGCTTAGTAAAGGCCCTTTATGATGCAAAAAGTTACAAAAAAGCCCTTACGTACATTGATAATGCTGAGCGTTTAGCTAAGTTCTTAAATCATGCAAAAGGTATTGCTGATGTTAATTATTATAAGGCATTAATCTATGCTCAAAAAGACGATTACTACAATGCTATCGATGGGTACAATAGATCGAAACGTTATTATAACCAGTTAGGAGATACCCTTGGCATAGCAAAGGTTAATAATAGTATTGGTTTAATTGAGATTAAACGTGGCAATTATAGTGTCGGACTTGAGAACTCACTATCTGCAATCCATACTTTTGAATCACGAAACCTCAACAATGAATTAAGCTCTGCTTATAACAATTTAGCAGAAGCATATTATAATACGAATCAAATTGACAAAGCATTAGAGTTTAATATCAAAGCATTAAATGTTAGAGAGCAATTAAAAGATAGTATTGGAATAAAAACCTCAACTAGAAATGTGGCCTTGCTATATTCTGAAAGAAAAGAGCATAGAAAAGCGATTGAATACTATGAGAAAGTACTAAAGCTTCTCAACCCTAATACAGATCAAAAACTAAGAGGTGAAATTCTACCGCGAATAGGAGCTGAATATCTTCGATTTAAAGATTATGAAAAGGCCGGACAGTATTTGGTCGAAGGTTTACAATTTAACAGACAGATTAATAATGAAGATGGTGTTCTTAGGGCATTAAATGCTATGGGAGAATTAAACCTCCAACAAAATAGAGTTAAGCGGGCTGAAATTCAAATTAATGAAGCCTATGCTATTGCAACTAAAATTAATAACAAAACAGAACTTCTTAAAAATTACAGGTTACATAAAGAAATTGATTCGATTAATGGTAAGTTTCAAAATGCATTTTTCTGGCAAGGAAAATATTTTAATTTAAAGAGTGAATTAGATAAAGAAAATCAGCCAATCGTTCCTGTCATCACAACACCAATTAAGGTCGAACCTTTAGATGGTGATACTAATTTTAACGCTATCGCTTTAAAACAAAAAGACGAAGAGAATGAATTGATGTTCAAAAAACTTAAAGCCATTTCCTATGTGCTTGGGGCAGCCTTTTTAATTGTCTCTACAATTCTATTATTAATTTATTTGAAACGTAAAAACACCTTAAAATTTAACAGAGAACTCCAAGATAAGAATAAGGAAATTGAACTAAAGAATAAAGAATTTGCAAAGCAAACACAGCATCTTGAAGAAGTAAATAGTGTCAAGGATAGATTGTTTTCTATTGTATCTCATGATTTAAAAGATTCTATTTCATCAATTAAAGGGTTTATCGATTTATTAAAAGAAGATGGAATTTCACGTGAAGAGTTTTATGACTTAGTTCCTGAACTCAGTGAAAATGCCGATAGTGCTTCTCAATTATTATTTAACCTACTCAACTGGTCTAAATCTCAAATGCAAAATTTAGAACCTAAAGCTGAATTATTTAACATCCAGGATGTATTCCGTGATAAAATGAGTTTAGTAGAACAAAAGGTAGAACAAAAACGCATTGTACTTATTGATGAATCACACAGAGATTTCATTTATGCAGATAAAAGCATGATAGAAATCGTTATTCAAAATTTAATCACAAACGCTGTAAAATTCACACGTGTTGGTGATGTTATTACTGTGTCGAATAGTACTCATGATGGCAAGAGTTTAATATGTGTAGAAGATACTGGTGTTGGTATTTCTAGAGAAAATGTTGATAAGCTATTCCAAAATGGCACATTTACAACACGAGGCACTAGCAATGAAAAAGGGACGGGTTTAGGGCTTACTATTTGTAAAGAATTAGTTGAACTTAATGATGGTAGGATTTGGGTAGAAAGTACACAAGGTGTTGGAACAAAATTCTATGTTGAACTTCCAAAAGTTAAGCCAACTGAATAAATATTTTTTGGTATCTTTCGAAAAAGAAACCAATCATGATTAGACACTTCCTAATAGCATTTATAGCAATCACTTTATTAAGTTGCAAAGACGACAAGCAAAAAAACCAAGAAGACACTAAACCTAATCACTTACCAGAGTTATTTGCTTTAATGCAAGGTTCTTTTAATTCTGAAGTACAATCTCAAGTTGATTCTACCTATTTTAATATTTCGCTTCATATGTATCCTATCTGGAAAGATAAGGGCAACTTTTTATATGTAGAGCAAGCACTTAATGCTAGACAAAGCAATCCTTATAGACAGCGCATCTATGAGGTTACGCAATTAAACGATAGTATGTATAGCTCAGCTATTTATACCATAGAACATGATTCACTATGGATTGGCAAGTGGAAAACGCCAAAAGATTTTGATATGCTTGCTATGGAAAAGGTCACAAAAAAAGAAGGCTGTGAAGTAATATTAAAGCGTATAGAACCTAATTACTACAAAGGTGAAACAGGAGAAAAGACTTGTGAAAGCACATTATATGGTGCATCTTATGCTACTAGTGAAGTTGAAATATTAGAAGACAAAATCATCTCTTGGGATAGAGGCTTTGATGCTAAAGATGAGCATATTTGGGGAGCCGAAAAAGGCGGTTATATTTTTAACAAAATAGACTAAGACTTAGGAAGAAAAACTTCTGCCATCATACAACGAGCACTTCCGCCTCCACAAGTTTCAATGGTCTCAAGTGAACTCGATATAATTGGACAAAATTTTTCAATATTAGCCACCTGCTTTGGTGTGAGACTCTCATGAGCAGCTTTGCTCATAACCAAATAACGTTGGCCATCATCGTTTTGTACTTGAAGCATATTTCCAGCAAATTTATGCATTTGACTTTCAGAAATATCTATGATTTCTTTTCCGTCTTCTTTTAAGTGTTTAATCACATTTTTGCGCTCTTTCTTATCATCAATTGTGTCTAAACAAATGACTGCAAATTGTTCAGCCAAACACATCATAACATTGGTATGATATATTGGTAAGCGTTTCCCTTCAACGGATTGATTAGCTGTAAAAATAACTGGTGTACACTCAAAGTCTTCACAAAACTCTATCACCAAGTCTTCATCAGCACGAGCAGATAATGCACAATAGACTTTTGAGTTGATACGATCTAAAAGCAAACTTCCTGTACCTTCTAAATAGAGACCTTCTTCTTCAGCACTTGTATAATCAATGATGTTCTCAATTTTAAACCCTTCTTCTTCTAACCGAATTAAAATAGCTTCACGTCGCTCACGTCTACGGTTTTCAGCAAACATTGGATATAATACAACATTTCCGTTTCTATGAAAACTCACCCAGTTATTTGGAAAAATTGAATCTGGAGTATCTAGGGATATATCATCATTCTCAACAATAACGTTGACACCAAAAGCCCTTAGTTTTTCAACAAAAGCATCAAATTCTTCTTGAGCCTTAGCATTAATTTCAGCCTTTTTTAAATTTAAATCTTCCTGAAAATAGTTATTGACAGCTGTTTCTTCATTCATTCTGAAGTTCACAGGGCGAATCATCAAAATAGTGTTTGTAGTTTGCGACATTGCTTAAAATTAAAGTGCTACAAAATTAGAAAATTTTAATGTAGAATCTACATCGCACTTTTATTATTTTGATTTATTAATAACCAATCTAAAGCCTCTTGACGCTCTCTGAAAATTTTAATATTCCAATTGTTATGCTTATTGATATCCATAACAATTTGAGTGGCCATTTCTGCACTTTGACTATAGACTACTACGGCTCTAAAAGCAATAACATTGCTAAATTCGCCCATAGCAACTTGTGCATCAAATGTATAAGAATACCCATGCTCTTTATTAATTAATAATGAAAAAGGTGTTTCTAGGTGGGATTGCAATAGGTTGCGGTACGTCGTGACCATTTCTGAATCAATAACGACACCATCATTGATAATAACTTCGGCTATATTAGATTTTAATATCTTAATTTTTCCGAAGGGTAAAATAAAAACTTTCATTTAGCTATTAGTTTAAAGGGATAAATCAAATTTAGATTAACTTTGAATTATTATTACTTTTCTAACAGAAAGAAATAAACAACGATATTAACAATTTGCCAACCAATACGCATTCCGCTATGAAAAAACTAGCACTCCTTTTTCTTATTTTGATGTCTTGTTCTTCGGAAAATGATAAACTCAACTATGACTTCTCAACTAAATTTGAAACATCAAATGGCATGCAAACTGCTACTTATGATGAGACCATTTTATTTTATGAGAATTTAGCTAAACGTTATGAAGAGATTTCAATTAAAGCCATCGGCGAAACCGATTCTGGAAAACCATTGCATATGGTGACGCTAAATTCAGATGCAAATTTTAATATTTCCGAAGTAAAGAAAGACAAGCGTATTCTTCTAATAAATAATGGTATTCACCCAGGAGAGTCTGATGGCATTGATGCCACAATGATGCTCTTTCGTGATGTGGTTCAAGGGGAAATAGAAATGCCTAAATCAACGGTTTTAGTAACGATTCCTATATACAATGTTGGTGGAAGTTTAAACCGAAATACAACAACAAGGACCAATCAAAACGGTCCAGAATCATATGGATTTAGAGGTAATGCACGCAACTTTGATTTGAATAGAGACTTTATAAAATCTGATACAAAAAATGCAAGAACCTTTGCACAAATATTTCATTTAGTTCAACCAGACGTCTTTATCGATAATCATGTTAGTAATGGTGCCGATTACCAATATATATTAACCCATTTGTTTACACAGCATAATAAATTAGGCGGCCAACTAGGTGATTTTTTGCATACCAAAATGATGCCTCAGTTAGAACAAAAACTATCAGAAAAGGATTGGGATATCACACCTTACGTGAATGTTTTTAACAGAACACCTGAACAAGGCTTTAATCAGTTTATGGATTCGCCTCGATACTCTACAGGCTATACTACACTATGGAACACTTTAGGTATGATGGTAGAAACGCACATGCTAAAACCCTACAAGCAGCGTGTAGAAGGCACATATGAACTTATGAAAAGCATGATTGAGATTATCGAAACGGAAGGTGAGCACATTTCAGAATTACGTAAAAATGCACTGGCAGAGCTTCAGAAGAAAAAAACATATCCTATTCAATGGGCAATTGATACAACCAAAACATCTACATTACAATTTAAGGGTTATGAAGGCCATATGGTAGAAAGCAAATTAACTGGAACACAACGCCTAAAGTATGACAGAACACAACCCTTTACTAAACCCGTGACCTATAAAAATTACATGTCTTCAACTTTAGAAGTTACAATTCCAAAAGCCTATGTAATTCCTCAAGGTTGGTGGAACGTTATTGATCGTTTAAAATTGAATGCTGTTGAGATGACAGCTTTTGAAAAAGACACCACACTAACAGTTCAATCGTATCGCATTAAAAAGTACGATACAAGGCAACAAGCTTATGAAGGTCACTACCCTCATTATAATGTTGAGCTAGATGTTTCAGAAACACAAATCACATTCTCAAAAGGAGATTATTTAATACATACAGACCAAGATGGCTTTAGATATCTACTAGAAACTTTAGAGCCTCAAGCGCCAGATTCATTTTTTAGCTGGAACTTTTTTGATACTATTTTACAGCAAAAAGAAGGGTTTTCTCCATATGTATGGGAAGATAAAGCGCAAGAATTATTAATACGTCATCCTAAATTGCAAATCGATTTTAACCTTAAAAAAACATTTGATGAAGATTTTGCTAATAACTGGTATGCCCAATTAGATTGGTTGCATAAGCAAAGTGAACACTACGAAAAAGCACATTTGCAATATCCGGTATATCGCATAGAATAGATTAGTCTAATGCCTACTTTTAAAGACTTAGAAATCATGTAAGCGAATCAAAAAATTAACTCACAAAATTATGAAAAACATATATGCTTTATTTAGTATTTGTGTCTTATTAAGCTGTAACGATGCTCCAAAAAACGATTGGTCATACGACTCAGAATCGTTAAAAATACAAAAGATAAATTCTAATCTTTTTGTACATATTTCTTATCTAAAAACTGACGATTATGGTAATGTACCCTGCAATGGTATGATATATTTTGATAATGATGAAGCTATAGTTTTTGATACACCTACAAACAATAATGCTACAAAGGAATTAATTGAGTGGATTGAGCAAAACAATAAAAAAGAAATTAAAGCAATAGTCACTACTCATTTTCATGAAGATTGTCTTGGAGGTTTATCTGAATTTCATGAAAATGGAATACAATCTTACGCTAACAACTCAACAATAGTATTAGCAAAACAAAACGAAATTGATGTTTTACCTAAAAATAGTTTTATTGATAGCATAGAAATTAAAATTGGAAACACACCTGTTATTGCAAAATATTTTGGTGAAGGCCATACGTCTGACAACGTTATAGGATATATTCAAAAGGAACAAGCGCTATTTGGTGGTTGCCTCATTAAATCACTTAATTCTAGTCAAGGTTATTTGGGTGATGCAAACACATCTGAATGGTCAAAATCAGTTGAAAACATAAAAAGCACATATCCTAAACTTAAATTTGTCATTCCTGGGCATGGTACGTTTGGTGGAACGGAATTATTAGATTACACAATTCAATTATTTAATAATCACTAACTAAACCAATGCTCTAATATTAGCATAACTATTCTCTAAAGCTTTTTGACTTTCTTCATGAGTTAACCATGCTACTTTAGTGATACCTTCGTTTTCTTGCGGATAAAGTCTTCCGTCAAAAGTTGTTTTCATTTCAAACCAATAGGTCACTTTAATCTTATGCTTTCCATTGCGTTTAAAAATATGATACGTCGTTTGAAGAGGTTTTGTAATTTCTAAACCTGTAACGCCTGTCTCTTCCTCTACTTCGCGAATAGCTGTTGTTTCAATGGTTTCTTTCCCTTCTGTCTTACCTTTTGGTAAATCCCATTTATCATTTCTATAAATAAAAAGCACATTATCATCCTGATTATAAACCTTTCCGCCTCCAGCAACGACATTAGGCAACAACTTTAAAAATTTCTTTATTAACTTTTCATCTTTATCACCAATAAGTCGCACAGATTTTAAAGACGTCGTATTGAGCTCTTTAATAACTTTACCAATATTTACTTTAGAGAGCAAGTAATTTTTAAAACCATGTTCTTGCTCAACCTTCGTAGTTAAAACAATGGGCTTATCATTTACAAAAATTTGATACATGTGTTGTATTGGTAGGTTTTGAAAAAGTAAAAATATCATTTTTATACAAATGACCATTGTTTTTAAAATTAATTTTATTTTAAAATCTGAAATTCTTTTTATCAAAAAAGCTTAGTTTTGCAACATGATTTTTGATAAAGAAACTGCTAAACAAACAGCCGAAGTTTTACTACAAATTAATGCTATAAAACTTCAGCCTAAAGCCCCTTTCACATGGGCTTCTGGATGGAAATCGCCAATCTATTGCGATAACAGAATTGTACTATCGTTTCCGCCAATACGTAACTACATTCGTGAAACTATGGCAAAACACATAGAAGCACATTACGGAAAAGTGGATGTTATTGCTGGTGTTGCAACAGGTGCAATTGGAATTGGAATGCTAGTCGCTGAATATTTAGGGCTTCCATTTATTTATGTAAGACCAGAAGCAAAATCTCATGGGAGACAAAATCAAATTGAAGGTTTTGTAGAGTCAGGACAAAATGTGGTCGTAGTTGAAGATTTAATTAGTACTGGAAAGAGTAGCTTAAATGCCGTGAAGGCCTTAGAAAAAGCTAATGTCAATGTCAAAGGTATGGTTGCTATTTTTTCTTACGGATTTGAAGTTGCAAACCAAAACTTTAAAACAGCAAATGTGAATCTTCATACCTTGAGTAATTATGAGAATCTCCTAGAACAAGCCTTAGACACCAAATACATAAACATAAAAGAACAAGAAGTTTTGGCATTATGGAATGCCAATCCTAGCGAATGGAACGCTATTTGATTAAAGCTTGTTAAATTATAAAATAACACACATGAAATTAGAATCACCAAAAACAACTATAGATAAATCAGCTCAAGAGACTTTTGATTTTTTATCTGATGTCAAAAACTTTGAAAAGCTAATGCCAGAAAATATTAGCAAGTTTGAAGTTTTAGAAGAAGATAAGTTTTTATTTGCGCTTAAAGGAATGCCAGAGATTGTATTAAAAAAGAAAGAAGCAATTGCGCCAAATAAAATTGTTTTAGGAGCAGCAGGTGGGAAATTGGATTTTTCATTAACTGGAAACATTACTGAGCTTGCTGAAAATAAAAGCGAAGTTGAACTCATTTTTGAAGGCGAATTCAATGCGATGATGGCAATGATGATCAAAGGCCCAATTAGTAAGTTTATTGAAACTTTAGTAGGTAATATGCCCGCAAGTGTTTAATAGAGAAGTTTAACTTCTTTTAAATCAAATTCTTTAAGGATATCATCTTCAATCAACACTTGTAGATGTCCTGAATTTGAAACGCCTTTTATAAAACCAGAAAATAAGACACCTTCAACATCTTCAAATGTTGAAGGTTTATTTTTTCTGAATAATTCAGATTCATACATCTCTTTTATTAGCTGAAAGTTTCCAGTCTTTAAAATTTCAGTATATAAACGTAATTGCACTATAATGCATTTTAAAACTTCATCGAGATGATACGTTTGCCCAGAGACAATATGCATTGATGTTGCTAAAGGTAAATTCTCAAAATATACTTGATTTACATTAAGTCCGAAACCAATAATTGTTGCTTGTAATTGGTTGTTTTTTATGACATTTTCAATCAAAATACCTGAAATCTTTTTCTGGTCTGCCAAAATGTCGTTAGGCCATTTCACTTTTACATTTTTAATTTGCAAGTCTTTTAATACCTTAGAAATTGCTAAAGACATCATCATACTTATATAAAAGCTGCTTTCAATTTTTAAAAAAGAAACATCAATAAATACACTAGCCATCAGGTTTTTACCAGGTTGAGAATGCCATTCAGTTCCCATTTGACCACGACCTTTTGTCTGAGATTTGGCCACTATAACAGTATAATCATCTACTATTTTATTACTACTCAATTGTCTTAAAAACGAATTAGTAGAGTCGATGGCATCAAGTTTGATTATATGCATAGTAATGTGTTAAAAAAAATTATAAATTTCTTATGAATAATATCTGTTTATAAGAACCAAAAAAATAATAACTTTGCACAAAATTAAATCAATTTAATGGCGAAAAAAAATACGGGTCCAGATCAACTTATAAGTACAGTTATTGCTGGAATTGAAGATGTAAAAGGAAAAGAAATTACGATTTTAGATTTAAGAGAAATTGAAAATACAGTATGTGACTACTTTATTATTTGTGAAGGAACTTCTAATACACAAGTAAACGCTATTGTAAGCTCCATTCAAAAAAAGGTAAGTAAAGAACATAAAGACAATCCTTGGCATATTGAAGGAAGCGATAATGCAGAATGGGTTTTAATCGACTATGTCAATGTAGTTGTTCATGTTTTTCAAAAACACATAAGAGAGTATTATGATATCGAAAGCCTTTGGGGAGATGCAAAGACTACGATTATTGAAACGAGTTACTAAACTATTAAATAAAAAACCACACTAGTGGTAATTATAGATGGCAAAAGACAATAAAAATTTAAATAAAAAACCAAAATTTAGTCCGTATTGGATTTACGGCTTCGTTATTGCTGCATTTCTTGCAATACAATTATTATCAGGAGGTTTTGGAGGTTCTAATGCAAAGAAAATAAATCCATCAGAGTTTTTTGCTTTTATGGAAGATGGTGATGTTGAAAAGCTTGTCATTGCAAATGGACGAGAAGCTCGTGTGTATCTAACTAAAGATGCATTGGCAAAAGAAGTTCATAAAAAAGCGAAACCTAATAATATCCTTCCGTCTGTAACTGCACAGCCTAACTACTCATTTGAATTTGGTGAGCAAGAGTTGTTTCAGAAAAAAATTGAAAGCATTAACGCCGACGATAACAATGTGTTTGTTCCTACGACATTTGTAACTGAGGAGAATTTCTTCGGAAATCTTATCTTCTCATTATTGCCGTTTATCTTAATCATAGGTGTTTGGATCTTTATCATGAGACGTATGTCTGGTGGTTCTGGAGGTGGTGCTGGTGGACAAATTTTCAACATAGGAAAATCAAAAGCTAAACTATTTGATGAGAAAACTGACGTAAAAACATCATTTAAAGATGTTGCAGGTTTAGAAGGTGCAAAAGAAGAAGTACAAGAAATTGTAGACTTCTTAAAAAACCCAGAGAAATATACCTCCCTAGGTGGTAAAATTCCAAAAGGAGCCCTGTTAGTTGGACAACCAGGAACAGGTAAAACCTTATTAGCAAAAGCAGTTGCTGGAGAAGCAAAAGTACCATTCTTCTCATTATCAGGATCTGATTTCGTTGAGATGTTTGTTGGTGTTGGAGCGTCGCGTGTAAGAGATTTATTTAAGCAAGCTAAAGAAAAATCACCTGCTATTATCTTCATCGATGAAATTGATGCCATCGGTAGAGCGCGTGGAAAAAGTAATTTCTCAGGATCTAATGATGAGCGTGAAAACACATTAAATCAATTGCTTACCGAAATGGATGGTTTTGGAACCAATACAAACGTTATTGTATTAGCCGCAACCAATAGAGCAGATGTTTTAGATAAAGCCTTAATGCGTGCCGGACGTTTTGATAGACAAATTTTTGTTGATCTTCCAGATGTAAGAGAGCGTAAAGAGATTTTTGAAGTGCATTTAAGACCTATCAAGCAATCTGAAAAATTAGATGTCGATTTCTTAGCAAAACAAACACCAGGTTTTTCTGGAGCAGATATCGCTAACGTATGTAATGAAGCAGCTCTAATTGCCGCACGTAATGGTAAGAAAGCGGTAGACAAACAAGATTTCTTAGATGCTGTTGATAGAATTGTTGGTGGTTTAGAAAAGAAAAATAAGATCATCACTAAAGAGGAGAAAAAAGCCATTGCTTTTCATGAAGCTGGACATGCTACAGTAAGCTGGATGCTAGAGCACGCTGCTCCTTTAGTAAAAGTGACTATTGTACCTCGTGGTCAATCCTTAGGAGCTGCATGGTATTTGCCAGAAGAGCGTTTAATTGTACGCCCTGAACAAATGTTAGACGAAATGTGTGCTGCACTTGGTGGTCGTGCTGCTGAGAAAGTTATTTTTGATAAAATCTCTACAGGTGCATTAAGTGATCTTGAAAAAGTAACGAAACAAGCTAGAGCCATGGTAACCATTTATGGCTTGAGCGATAAAGTTGGAAACTTAACGTATTATGACTCTTCAGGACAATCTGAATACGGTTTTACAAAACCCTACAGTGAACAAACTGCTGAGTTGATTGATAAGGAGATTTCGGACATTATTGAAGAGCAGTATATACGTGCTATCAAATTATTAGAAAAGCACAAAGACAAACTCACAGAATTGGCTGAAGTTTTACTTGAAAAAGAAGTCATTTTTAAAGATAATCTAGAGAAAATTTTTGGAGAACGTCCTTTCAAAAAAGAGATTGAAGAACGATTAATAGAATCGCCAAAAATCGAAGAAGAGGAATAAACGTCACTCAACGAATAATCATATAAAAAACTTAAATTAATATCGCATTAGTTTAAGTTTTTTTATATTTGAGAAATACATTAATTCAATTAGGTTAATAGCAATTCCTATACATGAGTCTATTTCGTAAAATCTTCGGTTTAAAAAACACACCTGAAGACAACATAAAAAGCGAAGAGAGAGGCAAGTACATGCCCGAAATAAAGCTGCCAGTAGATGAACAATTCACTATAAATTTCAAGGCTAATGGTGGAAAATTTCTGTATTGTGAAAATATGCAAGAAGTTCAGGACAGCTTAAATTCAATTTTAGAGGAAAATAATTGGCAAGATGATAAAGTATTATTATTTGATGAACGTCTAAACGATGTATTCAAAGGTTTTAACTTTAATACTACGATGCGAATTTCTGAAAGTACTTATTTCTTTTCAACCTGTGAATACCTCATATCTGATGATGGATCACTTTTGATATCATCTAATCAAATTGCTGAAAAAAAACTAAAAGAATTACCTGATAATTTTATCATCTACGCAACTACAAGTCAATTTGTGCAAAATATAGGTGAAGGCTTACGTGGTATCAAAGGAAAAAATCGCGATAAAATTCCAACAAATATTACAACCATAAAGCATTTTAAAACCGTTGAAGATAAAGACTTTCTTACTTACGGAAGCAGCTCAAAAAACTTATATTTGTTGCTACTAGAAGATTTATAAATGAAAGAATACATAACAAGAGCACTCTCAGGTCTACTATACGTATCTCTTCTTATTGCTTCACTATATTGGCAAAATGCACTCATCGCTCTCTTTTTTGTTTTTGGACTCATCGCTATGGCAGAGTTTAAAAAACTCATTCAGTTAAAAAGCTTTTTCCCTTACGTCATATTTACGGTACTCTACTTAGGTTTCGCCTATTGGAAAATTATTGCCGACTCGATTACTGGCATTGATGAAGCTGCACAAATATTATTAGCCGTTTCTATTTTTGTATTACTCATTTTAATTAAAGATTTGTTTTCAGAAAAGACGATTCCGCTATTTAGCTCTAAACGATTTATCATAACGACCTTCTATTTATCTAGTGGTTTTGTGTTTTTAGTCTGTATAGCAAACTTCGATCATAACTTTACACCTAAACTGCTATTAGGCTCATTTATATTGGTTTGGATTAATGATACATTTGCATATATTGTTGGAAAAAACTTTGGCAAACAAAAACTATTTCCAAGTGTTTCTCCTAAGAAAACAGTTGAAGGATTTTTAGGAGGCCTCTTTTTCTCATGCATTGCCAGCTATTTTATTTGGCATTTTTCTGGTACCTTGTCCTTTACTAATTGGCTTATTTTAAGTATCATTGTTAGTGTTTTTGGAACACTTGGTGATTTAATAGAATCCAAATTTAAACGTCAAGCAAACGTCAAAGATAGTGGTGTAATTATGCCAGGTCATGGCGGTTTACTAGATCGTCTAGATAGTATTATCTTTGCAGCACCATTTATATTTTTATTTTTAAGACTCGTTACTTATGTTTCATAAAGAAGGTTATAAAATCATATTAATCACATTTGTTGTGGTCATTGCAGCTATCCTATTAATAGATCGCTTCATTGAGATTTCGTGGTTGCGAATACTACTGATGGTTGGCATGTTGGTACTATTGGTACTCATCCTTCAATTTTTTAGAAACCCCAAACGTCATACGACACTTAATAACCATACAGCAGTATCTCCTGTTGATGGAAAAGTTGTTGTGATTGAAGAAGTATTTGAAAACGAAGTTTTCAATGAAAAACGCATTCAGGTATCTGTGTTTATGTCTCCTTTGAATGTGCATGTGACGCGTTATCCTATAGGCGGAAATGTAACTTATAGCAAGTATCATCCAGGAAAGTATCTTGTCGCTTGGCACCCAAAAGCCAGTGAAGAAAACGAACGTACAACTGTTGTCGTAGAAAATGAACACTTCGGAAAAGTGCTCTATCGTCAAATTGCTGGTGCATTAGCAAAACGTATAGTCAACTATGCCAAGGCCGAAGATAAAGCCATACAAGGTGATGATTCTGGATTTATTAAATTTGGATCTCGCGTGGATTTATTTTTACCACTCGATGCAAATATCAAAGTAAAACTCAATCAAAAAGTAAAAGGAGGCGAAAGTATTATTGCTGAAAAGTCATGACTTCAGAAGAATTAGACATAGAATTTCAAGATGCAGTAGCGCGAATCAATGCGCATACTGAACCTTTTCCTGCCGATTTCTTATTACGTCTCTACGCCTACTATAAAAAAGCGACCAATAATTATGGCCGCCCTAGCAGTAGTAAACCTATTATCAATGCCTTTAAAACCAATGCTTTGTTTCAGGTTCAGGATGTGACTCAAGATGAAGCCAAACGTATCTACATCGATTTGGTCGATAACTACTTCTTATATAGGGAGTAGTAAAACTCCTTTTTAAAATATGGCATACAAATCTAATACACCTATACAATTTCATTGCGGGACTGTGATGTCCAACCTTTTTATGTTGGCACCAATGACCAATACGCAAAGCCATGATGATGGTAGGTTAAGTGATGATGAATACAACTGGTTAACTATGCGCGCTAAAGGTGGTTTTGGTCTCACGATGACTTGCGCCTCACATGTGCAAGCTGTTGGTAAAGGCTTTCCTGGTCAATTAGGGATATTCTCTGATACGCATATCGAAGGTCATACACGTCTGGCTAAAGGCATTAAAACCCATGGGAGTTTGGCAGTAATTCAACTGCATCATGCTGGCATGCGTTCGCCTTATGATGTCATTCAACAAAAAGCGGTCTGTCCTTCTGAACATGAGAAATATAATGCGAGAGCGTTAGCCTTAAACGAAGTTCATGAGCTACGCGACGATTTTATTGCGGCCGCTGTACGTTCACAACAAGCAGGTTATGATGGTGTGGAAGTGCATGGTGCTCATGGTTATATATTGACCCAATTTTTGAGTTCTAAAATTAACCTCCGAAAAGATGTATATGGTGGCGCTTTAGAAAACAGAGCGCGCCTCCTTTTTGAAATTGTAGATGGTATTAGAACGGCTTGCGGACCAGAATTTTTATTAGGTGTACGCCTTTCGCCTGAACGTTTTGGAATGCAACTCCAAGAAATTAAAATCATAACACAACAATTGATTGACGACCACGCTATCGACTTTCTCGACATCTCACTTTGGGATGTGTTTAAACAACCTGAAGAAGACGCTCACCAACATAAATCATTACTAGAACATTTCGCTGAGCTTGATTACAAAAATGTAAAATGGACCGTTGCGGGAAATATTAGAACTGGACAAGATGTACAAAAAGTTCTAGATACTGGTGTGGATTTTGTCTCTATAGGTCGTTCAGCAATTTTACATCATGATTTTCCATTACGAGTACTTGACAATCCAAACTTCACTCCTATTGAATTGCCTGTATCAGAAACCTATCTCATGCAAGAAGGCTTAGGTTTAAACTTTGTGACATATATGAAACGTTGGGATGGGTTTGTGCTAGCATAAATCATTTGAAATACAGGTAATTCTACGTATAAAAAACAACTCCTTTTGCTTTATTTTTAGTATTGAAAACTTGGGATATTCCAAGCGATATACTATAGACCCTTTAAGATGAAGCATTCAAATCCAAAGTGGCCAAAAACCACGCCCTCGTACAAAGAATTAAAAAGTCAAATTAAGAGCGATAAAGCTTTTCGTATTGCCCTTCAAACGTCTTTAATGATTGCAAAAAAAAGAGCTTGGAATGAATTGCATCCTGACCTTTATCATGCGCTAGATAATGTATTTGAAGGCAACGGCTGGCCAACGACACCAGAAGCTTATCTAGACTATGTAGAGCATTATTTGGTGTTAATACCTAACGAAATTGATGACCCGCTTTATCCAGATGCATGGAGTAGTGATGATACACAAAATGGCCATAACCAAAAGGTATATGACTTGTTGTGCCAATTCTATTTTCTAGTGGATCAACAATTGCCATCGATGAACATCATCTTGCAGAGCTACAAAAAAGGAGGTTTTGTTTTTGCTGACTGGCTACGAGATTTCGCTGTTGATTGGGGAAAATTTCTAGACACAAAGGAATCACTTCCAATATCAGCAATGACGTCTTTCATTATAGATCCAATGTACAATATTCCACTTTACAGTGAAAATTCTAAAAAATGGAAAACCTTTAACGAGTTTTTTTATCGTGAATTTAATGGCGCGAATAAAAAAGGACACACACCATTACGACCAATTGCTGAACCAGAAAACAATAATGTAATTACATCTCCTGCAGATTGCACTTACAAAATGATGTATCCAATTGATGATGATGGCAATGTGCTTGGCATAAATGGTCAGCCTACTAGCATGACGTTGAAGAATACGCATACCGTATATTCCATAAATGAATTACTACAAGATGATAAGCTGGCCGAAGCATTTAAAGGTGGTACTTTTGTTCATTACTTCTTGAGCCCTTTTGACTATCACAGGTTTCATTCTCCTGTAAATGGAAAAGTAAAAGAATGTAAAGCTGTTCGAGGTAAAGTCTTTTTAGATGTGACGCTTAATTCTGATGGTGAATTTCATGCACCTGACAGTGCAGAGGGTGGTTATGAATTTCAGCAAGCCAGAGGTGTTTTTATTGTTGATGCAGGTGAAACTGTAGGTCTTATTGCAGCAGTACCAATTGGTATGGCACAAGTTTCGGGTGTAGACATGTACACAAAACTCAAAGGAAAGACGGTCAAAAAAGGAGATGAATTTGGAAAGTTTAGATTTGGTGGCTCAGATACGATTTTATTATTCCAGAAGAATCCTAATTTATATTTATGGAAAAATGATCCAGCACATAATCCTATTCACTTCCAATTTGGGCAAGTTTGTGCATATTGGAACGAAAGAGACTAAGATTAAAAATAGTGAGTTTTGTTGTAACGTCTGTTAAATCAAACAGATTTCCATATATTATGGCAATTATATAAATCACATGCCACGTCCAATCAACATACAACAAGTCCTTGACACGCTAGATACTATCATTGATGAGAGCATGGCTACGAATAGCAGACTAGGCTTATTCGCCTACATCTATAGACGTACCACAGCAGAGATTGCGTCGGAGATTGCTTTAGGGAATTTTGAGGATAATGCACGATTAGAAATTTTAGATGTGGCTTTTGCTAACTTATATCTGGATGCTTACAAGGCTTTTAAAACTAATCAAGAGGTTAGTGTTAGTGCGTCATGGAATTTTGCTTTTAATCAAGCAGAGAACCCTTTAAGTATTTTACAACATATCATGCTAGGCATGAACGCCCATATCAATCTTGACCTTGCCATTGCTACAGCAGCAACCATGTCTGGAGAAGACCTCAATGCTATCGAAAACGATTTTAATAAAGTCAACGACATCCTGTTTCAAATTACCAATGAGTTGCAGGATCGTCTCAGTCGTGTGTCTCCTTTACTATTTATCCTCGATTGGTTCGGTAAAAATGCAGATGAACAAATCATTGATTTTAGTATGCGAAAAGCTCGCGAACAATCCTGGAATTCAGCAAACTTACTTTGGGCTTTAGGTGACGCTAATAACCAAGCTACAATTAATAACATCGATAAGGTTGTCCTCAAATTAAGTGAACGTTTAGCTGCACCAAAATCGAGAATTATTCGATTTGTTCTAAAGTGCATTCAGAAATTTGAAACTAAAGATGTGAGCACCATCATTTCCAAACTCAAAGCGAATTAGCTTAAAACGCTATTCATATCTCATTTATTAACATTAGCATTAAGGCGTGCACTATTATATTTTGTAAATTAGTAGCTCAACCAATATACCGAACGCTTTTCTTATCACTCGGTAACAAAAATTAGTTAAAATGAAAAAAATCGTTTCATTAGTTGCTCTCCTATTCGTATGCCTCACATTCTCACAAAATAATCCACTCTGGTTACGATATCCTTCGATATCTCCCGATGGAAAAACCATACTCTTTAATTACCAAGGCGATATTTATAAAGTCGCTGTGTCTGGCGGACAAGCTGTTCCTATGACGCTATCTGAAAGCTATGAGTATAACCCTGTATGGAGTCACGATGGTAAACAGATTGCCTTTGCCTCTAATCGGTATGGTAATTTTGATGTCTTTGTAATGTCTGCATCTGGAGGCGAGGCCAAACGACTCACCTTCCACTCTACTAATGAAGTCCCAAGTGATTTTAGTCGTGATAATACAAAGATCCTCTTCTCTGGTGTTCGACAAGATTTACATACCAACGTGCAGTTTCCTTCAGGCGTCATGGCAGAACTCTATAGTGTACCAACCAAAGGTGGTCGTGTCATGTTAGAACTCACTTCTCCTGCGCACAACGCCACTTATAGTCCCGATGGAAACACACTCATCTTTCATGATCGCAAAGGTTATGAAAATGATTGGCGTAAACATCATACTTCAGCAGTGACTAGAGATGTTTGGTCTTATGATTTAAAAAACAAATCGTATACGCAACTATCAAATTTTAAAGGTGAAAACCGTAATCCAGTATTTGATAGTAACAACAATGATTTTTATTACCTATCTGAAGAAAATGGGTCTTTTAATGTGCATAAAAGTTCAGTAGCAAATCCGAGTCAAAATATAGCACTAACGTCCTTTAGCAAACATCCAGTACGGTTTCTAAGCTCAGCAGACAACAATACCTTATGTTTTGGTTTTGATGGCGAAATTTATACGATGTCACCAAATGGCACACCACAAAAGGTAAACATCATACTAAACTATGACGGGCGTTCAACATTAGATAAAATTGTTCCTGTGAATAGTGGTTTTAGAGAAACCGAATTATCTTCCAACGGAAAAGAAGTCGTTTATGTGTTTAGAGGCGAGATTTTTGTGAGTAGTATTGAAAATGGAACGACCAAAAGAATTACGAACACACCATACCAAGAACGTAGTGTGAGTTTTAGCCCAGACGGAAAATCCTTGGTATATGCTGCCGAAGTGAATAACAGTTGGGGCATTTATGAAACCTCCATTGTTAGAGAGGACGAGCCTTATTTTTATGCGTCAACACTATTAGAAGAAAAAGTGATTATACAAACCGATAAAGAAGAGTTTCAGCCAGCATATTCGCCCGATGGAAAAGAAGTGGCTTACCTTGAAGATCGAACGACGATAAAAGTAATTAATCTAGACTCTAAGAAATCACGAACGGTTGTCCCTGCAAAACACAATTACTCATACGCTGATGGTGATATGTGGTATCAATGGTCGCCAGATAGTAAATGGTTTCTATTTCAGTTTGGTCAACAGGAAAGCATCATGCAAGACGAAGTTGGGCTTACCGAAGCTTCAGGAAAAGGTGAGATTAGAAACCTAACTCAAAGTGGCTATTTCGATTTTGCACCAAAATGGTCGTCTGATGGAAAGCTAATGACTTGGGTCACGACACGTCAAAGTGGTCGGATGGAAAATGGTTTTCCTAATCAAGTAGATGTATTTGCAATGTTCTTCTCAAAAGAAAGCTATGACATTTTTAATATGTCGTCTGCAGACTACGACCTCTACAAAGAGATGAAGAAGAAAAAAGATAAGGATAAAAACAAATCGGATGATGACGATGATAAGAAAGATAAAAAAGAGGATGCTAAAGAAGATAGCAAAGACCTCATTTTTGACTGGGATCATATGAGAGATCGTAAAGTAAGATTAACAACACACACGTCTAATGTTAGTGATTGGTTGCTTTCTAAAGATGGTGACAAGCTTTTCTACCTATCACGATTTGAAGGCAGAAATGACCTTTGGGTATCCGATTTAAGAAAACGAGAAAACAAACTATTCGCCAAATTAGGTGTTGGTAATGCAGGAATGGTTTTGTCTAAAGATGGAAAATTTATTTTACTCATTGCAGATGGTAGACTCAAAAAAATAAGCACCTCTGATGGCAAAGTAAAATCAATCAGCACAAAAGGTGAGATGGTCTTAAAGCAATCAGACGAACGCGACTATATGTTTAATCATAGTTGGAGACAGCTACGCGATAAGTTTTATGTAGAAGACTTGCAAGGTGTAGACTGGGATTTTTATTATGATGAATACAAGAAATTCCTTCCGCACATCAATAACAATTATGATTTTGCTGAAATGCTCAGTGAAATGCTAGGTGAAATGAATGCGTCGCATACAGGAAGTGGTTATCGCCATAATGCGCCTAATAGTGATCAAACATCGTCTTTAGGCATATTATATGATTACAGCCATTCGGGAACTGGAGTTAAAGTTGCCGAAGTATTAGTAGGCGGACCTCTAGACAAAGCAGCGTCTAAAATAAGAGCTGGTCATATTATTGAAAAAATTGACGGACAAACATTAACCACAGACATCGATTTTTATCAATTGCTAAACAGAAAACGCAATCAAAATGTATTGCTGTCGCTTATTGATCCGTCAAATAATTCGAAGTGGGAAGAAGTTGTGAAGCCTATTTCTTTAAGATCAGAAAATCAACTGCTATATAAAAGATGGGTCGAGACACGGCGTGATGAAGTTGAGCGTCTTTCTAAAGGAAAGTTAGGATACGTTCACGTTCGTGGTATGAATGACCCAAGTATGAGAGTCGTTATCGAAGAGGCACTAGGCAAACATTTAAGTGCAGATGCTTTAGTTGTTGATACACGATTTAATGGTGGTGGAAATTTACACGATGTGCTTTCAGACTTTCTGAATGGAAAAAAATACATGGAAATCATTCCACACGGACAATACGTTGGACATCAACCAAGAAGTTTATGGGTAAAGCCTTCTATTGTAGTTATGGGAGAAAGTAATTATTCAGATGCGCATTTATTTCCTGTAGCATATAAGATAAAAGGTGTTGGAAAAACATTAGGAATGCCCGTTCCTGGCACAGGAACATTTGTTTGGTGGGAAACACAAATAGATCCTTCGATTTATTTTGGAATTCCAATGGGTGGATGGAAACCACTTGGGCAACCCTTTTTAGAGAACAACCAATTAGAACCAGATATCAAAGTTCAAAATAAGCCAGGTATTATGGCTATAGGTAGAGACCAACAAATTGAAGAAGCTGTAAAATCATTATTACAAAACTAATAAGCAACACTCAAACTAAAACCAACCAACATATTTATGCTAGGTCTAACTAGTCTCTAATTAAAGGTAAAGTTGAGCAACGCAATAAACCTTCTTGTTTAGCGATTTCTGAGTAAGGAACTTCCTCAACGGTAAACCCTTGATCTCGGAGCCAAGTATTTAGTCGTGTAAAGTTACGCTCAGAAATGATGACCTCTTCTGAAATGGAGAAAACGTTACTGTTCATATTATACATCTCATCTTTCGTAATTTCAAAGATGTTTTCTTTTCCGAAGAAATCTACAAGCCATTCATATTCGCTTTCTACAAGAAAACCGTTTTTATGCAAAATAGCTTTACCTTTTCCAACAGGTTGAAAACAACAATCGAGATGCAAGGCATTGTCTTTAGCAATCGTATTTGATTTACGCAATTCAAATGACTTCACGATTTTATCAGGGAACAACTCTTGTATTGCAATCACCGCATCCATATTGGTACGCGCAGTGATAAAATCGGGATAATCTTCACCAGAATATGTACCGATAAAGATGTGGTCATTCCAAGGCATGACATCACCACCTTCAACATGACATTCCTCTGGTAGTCGTACACGATTCTCTTCTGAAATTTGACTCCACACATGCTCAATGGCTTCAATCTCGCGATCACGATCTGGCAAGATATTGGCAAATATAAATTTATCGTCAATGACAAAACCAATGTCTCTTGCGAAAATTTGATTATAATCTTTGATTACTTTTGGTCGATATACAGTGACGTCATACTTTTTAAAGACTTCTGCTACAGCTTCCATTTCAGGAATCATGTCATCTTCTATAGGGTACGTACCTGCTTTGATATGTTCAGCTGATTTTGGATCGTAAGCGTCTTCTAAAGCGGGTGTTGGTCCAACGCTTTCTGCTGTTCCTAAAACAACAGCTCGTAAGTGCGCCGTTTCGTTTTGTACGTTAGGTTTTATCATAGATTACAAATATAAAAAAAGCTCCACGATAATTGTGGAGCTTTTAGTTTGACTTTTACCAAGTCTATCTTTTTTCTATTTCTTTAAATGGTCTGTAAGTTTCTCCAATATACAATTGACGTGGACGTCCAATAGGTTCTTTACGCGTACGCATTTCTTTCCACTGTGCAATCCAACCTGGTAAACGTCCTAATGCAAACATCACTGTAAACATTTCCGTAGGAATCCCCATTGCTCTGTAAATGATTCCTGAATAGAAATCAACGTTGGGATATAATTTTCTATCCACAAAATATTGATCTTCTAAAGCTTCTTTCTCTAAACCTTTAGCGATATCTAAAATTGGATCTTCAACACCTAAGTCACCTAATACTTCATCGGCAGCCACCTTAATGATTTTCGCTCTTGGGTCAAAGTTTTTGTAAACGCGATGTCCGAATCCCATTAAACGGAAAGGATCACTTTTATCTTTAGCTTTAGCCATATATTTCTTTGTGTCACCTCCATCTTCTTTGATAGCTTCTAACATTTCTAAAACCGCTTGGTTGGCTCCACCATGCAATGGTCCCCAAAGCGCAGATATACCTGCTGATAATGATACAAATAATCCAGCATGTGACGATCCTGTAATTCTAACTGTAGACGTTGAACAGTTTTGCTCATGATCTGCATGAAGAATTAATAATTTATCTAAAGCATTTACCAAAATTGGGTTTTGTGTATAGTCTTCATCTGGACGCTTAAACATCATTTGTAAGATGTTCTCCACATACCCTAAAGATGTACTTCCGTAGTCTAATGGCATGCCGTGTTTTTTACGCATAGTCCATGCTACTAAAATTGGAAATTTTCCTAAAATTCTAACAATTGCATTATACATTTCCTCTTCAGAATCTACATTCACAGATGTAGGGTTAAAAGCCGTAAGTGCACTAGTTAATGAGGCTAACACTCCCATTGGATGTGCCGCTTTTGGAAAGGCATCTAAAATTTTCTTTATATCATCATCTACAACAGCATGCTTTTTAATATCGGCATGAAATTTAGCTAGTTCTTCAGCATTTGGCAATTCTCCAAAGATTAATAAGTAAGCGACTTCTAGAAAATCAGCTTTATCAGCAAGTTCTTCAATAGAATACCCTCTATATCTTAAAATTCCTTTCTCACCATCAAGAAATGTAATAGCGCTTTCACATGACCCTGTATTTTTATAACCTGGATCTACTGTAGTAACACCACCTGTAACACCTCTTAGTGTTTTGATATCAATTGCAACTTCGTTTTCGGTACCTGTAACTAATGGGAATTCATGTTTTTGACCATTAATTTCTAGTGTAGCTTTATCTGACATATATATGAGAATTTATTTTGTTTTTGCGGAATGCTAATTTACGAAATATCTAAGGATTTATGAAGTGTTATTACAATGCTTTTAACAATTTTAATATTCATAAAATCGATACTGAAATACAAGTCGTTTTTTTGACATACACCTAACATCAAAATGCAGAAGTTTCTTGAATACCAAGCCATAATTATTAATTTTACAACATCAATTATTAGCTATGCGGTATATTACAATACTCTTATTGTGCGTGACAATGACCTCCTTTTCTCAAGTCATCAATGTGGAAACTTTACGAAAACCTTCAGATTCAGCAAAATGGACTGGTTCTGTTAGTTTGGATGTGTCACTGATAAAAAATAAAAATGATATTTTCAGAATTGCGAATAAAGCACACATTCAGTATAATGACAAAATCAACTTATGGCTCTTTATTAATGATTTAAACTTTCAGAAAATAGAAGGTAATTCATTAGTCAACCGAGGCACGCAGCATTTGCGTTATAATCGTAGAATATCTCCTAGAGTGAAATGGGAAGCCTTTGTTCAGGCACAATATGATGCGATTTCTGAAATTGATTTTCGAGGTTTGTTGGGCACTGGTCCACGTTTTAAACTATTAGAAAATGAGAATTATCGATTTTATTTAGGTACTTTAATTATGTACGAATACGAGAAAGCATCTAATACTGTTGACAATCGGAAGCAAAATGATGCAAGAGGTAGTGCCTATTTATCGTTTAGTATGTACCCAACTGAAACGATAAGTTTGATAAGCACGAGTTATTATCAGCCAAGAATTGATGCATTTAGTGATTACCGCCTTTCGAGTAATACCTCACTCCTATTTAAGATTTATAAGAATTTGGCGTTTAAGACCAATTTCAATTATTACTATGATGCGGTTCCTGTAAGTGCTGCAATCCCGAAGACCCAATTTGAATTAACGAATGGTTTGTTGTATAGTTTTTAGAAATATCGTTGTAAAGCCTATGGAACTTAATTAAACTGAATTACTTCTGGCTGTGGCAAAAAAGTTTCTAAAAGAAATACTAAACCATCCTTAGAAATTAAGGTTATAGAAATAAGGATACTTATTAATAAAATGGCAACTGCAAGATTATTACTTTTAAGAGCTTCGACTTCCTTAATATGCTTGGTCATTACTTTTAGCAGAAAGAAAGCTCCTAATTGAATCATAGACGCTGCAAGAAAACCTACAAACAAACATATTGCTGAGTATTTAAAAGCTTCGACAAGTAGATTACCTTCTGTATGAATTTTTATAATCTGAATCGCATTAATCACTGAAGGAATAATTCCACTAAGTAAATAACCAATACTAAAAATAATTCCTGAAAAGAAAATACTTAAAGCTAAATTGTCATTATCAAATTTATTCTCATTTAATCCAAAAGCTTTAATCAAAATTTTATAGGATATAAAAAAAATGATTATTGATAAAAATATTGATATTATAACTTGACTTAATGCTAAATAAAATAAATCCATTATTTTTCTTTTATATTATGTATTAATTGAAAATCCCATTTACTGATGTCGGAAACGCTTTGATTTAGATAGCCTATTGGACAACCTCTTGCAGTTGTTTCGATAAAGTAATATTTTGTGTTTTGATGCATTTTAAACTTCCCTGTAGAAGGTATATTAATTCCTAAAACAGAATGTCTGTAAGCTTTGCTATTTAAAATAGCAATGTCATAATTAAACCGTGATAATAGTGTGAACAATAGTACCGTTCTAGTATCACAATCTCCCGTTAAGTTAGATACAAATTCTGCCGGTGCAAACAAGCCTAATTTTATATTGCCATAGCAAGGCTTAGTAATTAAACTATCACAAACTTTACCTAAAATCAAAGTATAAGGTATATCTTGAATTGCTGTAATCATAAGCTCTGCAAAATCTCTTCTGCTCATCTTCTTTTTTTCTTGGTAACTATAGAAAGTTTGAGCTAATTCTTCAATTAAAGGTCTATCATTATCTGATAAAGTTTTATAAAAATCGCCCCATTTAAACCCATATGTAACTTTAAAATCATTTCTGTTTTTTTTAGAATTTATAACACCATCATATTCAACCTTAAATGGCATTGTATGCTTTTCTCTTTTGAAGCCAACCCAAGTTTGCTGACTTAAATAAAACTTATTAATTCTAACACTTGAACTGTCTATAACTAACTTTACTGTTTCATCCTTAACAACAGGTTTTCTTTTGGGTAAGTCTACAGGACCCAGACTAAAAACAAACACAAAAAACAGATAAGTAAAAAAACCAAGTTTTAGGATTTCAAACAAGAGAAAACCCACAGTTTTTTTAGATTTTGATAGCTTTTTTTTACCATTCAGAAAATAAAATATAATTGCAATTGCGATTCCAGTAAATACGACCAATAATTCATTACTGATTGTTAGATTAAAACCAATATTAACAACAACTATAATAATTAACAATACAGCTACAATAATTAGTAAACCTTTGAAAATTGTATATAAGCCTTGAAGAAGTTTATGTATTGTTGTTTTAAATCCCACTAGTTAAAAATACTAAAAAGAATAAGTTTGAAACTAAAAAATCCTGTCATTTTACAACAACAGGATTATACTATAAAACAAACAGAGTCTTATTTCACCTTAAATGCATTCATTTGTGGAAAATAAGCCGTCGTGTCTAATTCTTCTTCAATGCGTAATAACTGATTGTACTTTGCCATACGATCACTACGTGATGCCGAACCTGTTTTGATTTGACCTGTATTTAACGCCACTGCTAAATCGGCAATTGTATTGTCTTCAGTTTCTCCAGAACGATGAGACATTACTGACGTATAACCAGCATTATGCGCCATATTTACCGCTGAAATTGTCTCAGTCAATGTACCAATTTGATTCACTTTAATTAAGATGGAATTTGCGATACCATTTTCGATACCACGAGATAAACGTTCAACGTTCGTTACGAATAAATCGTCTCCAACTAACTGCACTTTATCACCAATGCGCTCAGTTAGGTATTTCCACCCATCCCAATCGTTTTCATCCATACCATCTTCAATAGAGATGATTGGATATTTTTCTGAAAGCTCAGCTAAATAATCGGCTTGTTCTTTACTTGTTCTCACTTGCCCAGAAGCACCTTCAAAAATTGTATAATCATATGTACCGTCTTTATAAAATTCGGCAGCTGCACAATCTAACGCAATCATCACATCATCACCTAATTTATACCCAGCATTGTCTACAGCTTTAGCAATTGTTTCTAAGGCATCTTCGGTACCACCTTCTAAGTTTGGTGCAAATCCTCCTTCATCACCTACAGCAGTACTTAAACCTCTATCATGTAATACCTTTTTAAGGTTATGAAAAATCTCAGTTCCCATTTGCATAGCATGTGTGAAGTTTTTAGCTTTTACAGGCATCACCATAAACTCTTGAAATGCAATTGGTGCATCACTATGAGAACCACCATTAATAATATTCATCATTGGAACTGGTAATGTATTTGCAGACACACCTCCAACATATCTATATAATGGCATTCCTAATTCACCAGCTGCGGCTTTTGCAGCGGCTAAAGAGACCCCTAAGATAGCGTTGGCTCCTAATTTTGATTTGTTTGCTGTTCCATCTAAGTCAATCATTAATTGATCGATTCTATTTTGATCAAACACAGATTCACCCAATAATTCTTGAGCAATTACAGCATTCACATTATCCACAGCTTTAGTAACACCTTTTCCCATATAAGTGTTTCCACCATCTCTTAATTCTACAGCTTCGTGTTCGCCAGTTGACGCTCCTGAAGGTACAGCTGCTCTTCCTAAAACACCATTTTCAGTAACAACATCTACTTCTACTGTTGGATTTCCTCTTGAATCTAAAATTTGTCTTGCATGAATATTAATTATAATGCTCATTATGTTTGGTTTAAGTTGTTTATAATTTGAATTTCAAATTTACAAAATAGTTGCCCTAAAACCCATCTGACTAAGCAGAATTACATTTAATCTCAACTATAATGTTTTCGTAAAATATAATTGGCAATGAAATTTAAAAATCATTGCCAATTTGCTATTAGTTATTTTTGATATTCTGAATAAATTCATCAAATAAGTAAGTTGAATCGTTTGGTCCAGGACTTGCTTCTGGATGATATTGTACTGAGAAGCAGTTTTTATTTTTAAGTTTAATTCCTGCAACTGTATGGTCGTTTAAATGCACATGTGTAATTTCAACATCTGGATGACTTTCGGTTTCTTCTCTATTGATAGCGAAGCCATGGTTTTGAGATGTGATTTCTCCTTTGGTAGTCACTAAGTTTTTTACAGGGTGATTAATTCCTCTATGCCCATTATGCATTTTATAGGTAGAAATCCCATTTGCTAATGCAATCACTTGATGACCTAAGCATATCCCAAATAATGGTAAATCTCTTTTAATAATTTCTTTTGCAACCGCTTGGGCTTCTACTAAAGGTTGAGGATCTCCAGGACCATTAGATAAAAAATAGCCATCTGGCTTAAATGCTTCTAGGTCTTCAAATTTTGAGTTATATGGAAATACTTTGATATACGCATCACGTTTAGCTAAGTTGCGAAGAATGTTCTTTTTTATTCCAATATCTAAAGCCGCAATTTTATAGGTTGCATTTTCATCACCAAAATAATAAGGTTCTTTAGTTGATACTTGAGATGCTAACTCTAAGCCTTCCATGCTTGGTACTTTAGCCAATTGTTCCTTTAAACCTTCAACATTATCTACATCTGTAGAAATTACAGCATTCATAGCACCATGATCTCTAATATGGCTCACTAATGCGCGTGTATCTACATCAGAAATAGCGAGAAGGTTATTATCTTCAAGAAATTCTTCTAGTGACTTATCACCAGCTGGACGTGAATAATTAAAGCTAAAGTTTTTACAAATTAATCCTGAAATTTTAATAGCGTCAGATTCTATTTCATCAGCTTTGGTTCCGTAGTTGCCAATATGAGCATTTGTTGTCACCATAAGTTGACCATAGTATGAAGGGTCAGTAAAAATTTCTTGATAACCAGTAGTCCCTGTATTGAAGCAAACTTCACCAAAGGCAGTACCGTCTTTACCAATTGATTTTCCATGAAAAATTGTTCCATCGGCTAATAAAATTAGCGCTTTTTTACGTTTTTGGTATATCATTTTATTTGAAAAGTTTTACAAAATTGATAAAAAAAAAGGATAATCTAAAATAGATTATCCTTTATATATTAAATGCTTATTAACATTTATTCTTCTTCGTTAGTTGCTTTAGTTTCAACTGGAGGAGTAGTCGCTTTAGAACCACCTCTTCGGCTTCTTCTAGTCGTTTTCTTCTCTTTCTTACCTGCATTGTAGATCTCGTTATAATCTACGAGTTCTATCATTGCCATATCAGCGTTATCACCAAGTCTATTTCCTAATTTGATGATTCTTGTATAACCACCTGGACGGTCTGCAACTTTAACAGCAACATCTCTGAATAATTCAGTAACTGCATCTTTTTGTCTTAATTTAGACATTACGATACGTCTGTTGTGTGTTGTATCTTCCTTAGATTTAGTAATCATTGGTTCAACAAATTGCTTTAAAGCTTTAGCTTTAGCAACTGTAGTGTTAATACGTTTGTGTTCTATTAAAGAACAAGCCATATTAGCTAACATTGCTTTTCTATGAGCAGTTTGTCTTCCTAAATGGTTAAATTTCTTTCCGTGTCTCATGACTTTCTATTTATCATCTTGCTTCCAAACTCAATTTCTGAGGAGCAAAATATGATTATTATAATTTAAAGTTAATCTTTATCTAATTTGTATTTTGCTAAGTCCATTCCGAAGTTAAGGCCTTTAACATTTACAAGCTCTTCAAGCTCAGTTAAAGATTTTTTACCGAAGTTACGGAATTTCATTAAGTCATTTTTATTGAATGATACTAAGTCTCCTAAGGTATCTACTTCTGCTGCTTTTAAACAGTTTAAAGCACGTACAGAAAGATCCATATCAACTAGTTTAGTTTTCAATAGTTGTCTCATGTGAAGTGATTCTTCATCATAAGTTTCAGTTTGTGCAATTTCATCAGCTTCAAGAGTAATACGCTCATCAGAGAATAACATGAAGTGGTGAATTAATATTTTAGCAGCTTCAGTTAAAGCATCTTTAGGTGCGATTGAACCATCAGTTTGAATTTCAAAAATTAATTTTTCAAAATCGGTTTTTTGCTCAACACGAAAGTTTTCAATGCTATACTTAACATTTTTAATTGGAGTATAAATTGAATCTGTAAAGATGGTTCCAATTGGTGCAGAAGCTTTTTTATTTTCTTCAGCAGGAACATAACCTCTGCCTTTCTCAATAGTAATCTCCATATTGATGTTTACTTTAGGATCTAAGTTACAAATGACTAAGTCTTTGTTTAATACTTGGAAACCAGAAATAAACTTTTGAAAATCACCAGCAGTGATTTGATTTTGTCCAGAAATAGAAATTGAAACAGATTCGTTATCAACTTCATCAATTTGACGTTTAAAGTTAACTTGCTTTAAGTTCAAAATCATTTCAGTAACGTCTTCAACTACACCTGCTATTGTTGAGAATTCGTGGTCTACACCTTCAATTCTAATAGATGTGATTGCAAAACCTTCTAAAGAAGATAATAATACTCTTCTTAAAGCATTACCTACTGTTAATCCATAACCTGGTTCTAAAGGTCTAAATTCAAATTTACCTTCAAACTCAGTTGAATCAATCATGATTACTTTGTCGGGCTTCTGAAAATTTAATATTGCCATATGTTTCTTCGTTTTGATTGTTATTTAGTTGTGCGATTTATAAGTTTGAAGAAGACAAATAAATCCTTTGGCTAAATACCAATATGATTAATTTATTATTTAGAATATAATTCGACGATGTATTGTTCGTTGATATTTTCTGGAATTTGGATTCTTTCAGGAATAGAAACATAAGTCCCTTCCTTTTTATCGTTATTCCATGTTATCCATTCATATACATTGCTAGAGTTAGCTAATGAAGATTCAATAGATTCTAATGATTTAGATTTTTCTCTAACAGCAACAACATCACCAGCTTTCAATTGATAAGAAGGAATGTTTACGATGTCACCATTAACAGTGATATGTCTGTGAGATACTAATTGTCTTGCTCCACTACGTGATGGAGACAATCCCATTCTATAAGCAACATTGTCTAAACGAGACTCACAAAGCTGAAGTAAAACTTCACCTGTAATACCTTGAGCAGCTGTTGCTTTTTTAAACATGTTTCTGAATTGTTTTTCTAAAATACCGTAAGTATATTTAGCTTTTTGCTTTTCCATTAATTGGATAGCATATTCAGATTTTTTTCCACGACGCTTGTTTGCACCATGTTGACCTGGAGGATAGTTTCTTTTTTCGAAAGCTTTATCATCTCCAAAAATAGCTTCACCGAATTTTCGGGCTATTTTAGTTTTAGGACCAGTATATCTTGCCATTTTAAATTTGTTTTGAGAGTGTTTGTGAATTAAGGTCTTAATCTTATCCTTCGACAAACGCGAATCTCTCGTTGATACTTGTTAATTATTATTTTTCAGTTTGCAAATTTACATATAAAAAATTAATATCAACCATTAAAAAGGTTGATATTAATTGAATAGATATATAAATTACACTCTTCTTCTTTTTGGAGGTCTACATCCATTATGTGGTAATGGTGTAACATCAATAATTTCTGTTACTTCGATACCTGCATTATGAATTGATCTGATAGCAGATTCTCTACCGTTACCAGGACCTTTAACGTAAACTTTCACTTTCTTTAGTCCAGCTTCTTTTGCAACTCCAGCAGCATCTTCTGCAGCTAATTGAGCAGCGTAAGGTGTGTTCTTTTTAGAACCTCTAAATCCCATTTTACCAGCTGATGACCATGAAATAACGTCACCTTTTTTGTTTGTTAAAGAGATAATGATGTTGTTAAAAGAGGCAGCTACATGAGCTTCTCCTACAGCATCTACTATTACTTTACGTTTTTTAGTACTTGACTTTGCCATATTTTTCAGTTTCTAGTTGTCAGTTTTTAGTTGTTAGAATCCTAAACATTTCTATTTCGAACAGATTCCTCTAACGTTTAAAACTAATGACTAATGTCTATTTATTATTTAGTTGCTTTTTTCTTGTTAGCAACAGTTTTTCTTCTACCTTTTCTAGTTCTAGAGTTGTTTTTAGTTCTTTGACCTCTTAATGGAAGTCCAGCTCTATGACGAATACCTCTGTAACATCCAATATCCATTAATCGCTTAATGTTTAATTGTGTTTCAGAACGTAATTCACCTTCAATAGTATAAGTTCCAACAGCGTCACGGATTGCTCCAATTTGCTCATCTGTCCAATCTTGTACTTTGATGCTTTCGTCTACTTTAGCTGTTGCTAAAATTTCTACTGCTCTACTTCTACCTACTCCGTAGATATAAGTTAAAGAGATTACTCCTCTTTTCTGTTTTGGTATGTCTACACCTGCAATTCTTGCCATAATTACCCTTGTCTTTGTTTGAATCTAGGATTCTTTTTGTTAATGACGTAAAGTCTACCTTTTCTGCGGACTAATTTACAGTCAGCGCTTCTTTTTTTAACTGATGCTCTTACTTTCATCTTTTCTTATTAATTTTTACTAAGCAAGATGGAACCTAACGGTTTCATCTTATAATTAGTATCTATAAGTTATTCGAGCCTTAGTTAAATCATAAGGACTCATTTCTAATTTTACTTTATCTCCAGGTAACAATTTAATGTAATGCATACGCATTTTTCCTGAAATGTGTGCTGTCACAATGTGACCGTTTTCTAGTTCAACTCGGAACATAGCATTTGATAATGCTTCAATTATTGATCCGTCTTGTTCTATTGCTGCTTGTTTTGCCATATTATATATTTTAGTATTTAATCTTGGATTAGCAAATACCTTGCCTAAATTTTTCTTAAGATTAATCTCTAAATTAGTATTACATTAAGCTACTGCTTTTCTGTTTTTACCACTCTTCATCAAACCATCATAATGTTTATTCAACAAGTATGAATTAATTTGTTGCATGGTGTCTATTGCAACTCCAACCATAATTAGTAGCGATGTGCCACCAAAGAATAATGCCCATCCACCTTGTACACTCATTAATTGAACAATAACTGCTGGGAACACAGCGATTAGTGCTAAAAATATAGAACCAGGTAATGTAATTTGCGACATTATTTTGTCTAAATATTCTGATGTTTCAGTTCCTGGTCTAATACCTGGAATAAAACCTCCACTTCGTTTTAAATCATCTGCCATTTTATTCGTTGGAACAGTAATAGCTGTATAGAAATACGTGAAGATGATAATCAATAATCCGAATACGATGTTGTACCATAAACCGAAAGGGTTACCAAATTCTGATTGCATCCATTGTCCAATTTCGCTAGATGCTCCAAAAGATTTTCCTATTAAACTTGGTACAAACATAATAGCTTGTGCAAAGATAATTGGCATTACTCCTGAGGCATTCAGTTTTAATGGTAAAAACTGTCTAGATCCAAATACGTTTTTCTCATATCCGCCAGAAGCCGTTCGTCTTGCATATTGCACTGCAACTTTACGCACAGCCATTACTAACATTACAGATGCTAGAATAATTAAGAACCAAACTACTAACTCGATTAAGATCATCATCAACCCACCATTTCCACCACCTTCTAAACGAGATGCTGCATTTTGGATAAATGATGCTGGTAAGGTTGCAATAATACCTACCATAATTAATAATGAAATACCATTACCAATTCCTTTATCAGTAATCTTTTCACCTAACCACATTGCGAAAATACATCCAGTAATTAAAATGATTACAGATGATATCATAAACGTTGTTGTAGAGAATCCTGGTACTAATAACGTGCTTAACGATGATGCTCCAGAGAACGTTGGCAAACTTGCCACATAACCTGGCGCTTGGAATAAACAAATCACGATGGTTAACCAACGAGTAATTTGTGTAATCTTCTTTTGTCCACTTGCGCCTTCTTTTTGAAGTTTCTGCAAATAAGGAATTGCAATTCCCATTAACTGCACAACAATAGAAGCAGAAATGTAAGGCATAATACCAAGCGCAAAAACCGAAGCATTAGCAAAGGCACCACCAGTAAACATATTAAGAATTCCTAATATACCTTCATTGGCTTCACCAGCTAAACCTCCTAGTTGACTTGCATCAATACCTGGCAAAACAACTTGAGCACCAAAACGGTATACTAAAAGTAGACCCAACGTTAAGATGATTCTATCTTTTAACTCAGTTATTTTCCAAACATTTTTTAATGTATCTATAAATTTCATACTAAAGTGTTCTTATAAAGTTACAGCTTCTCCACCTGCAGCTTCAATTGCAGCTTTTGCTGAAGCAGTAAATTTATGAGCAGTTACTGTTAATTTTGATTTTAATTCACCACGACCAAGAATTTTCACTAATTCATTCTTTCCCGCCAAACCTAGATCAACTAAAGTTTGAAAATCAACTGCATCCTTTATTTTCTTGTTATCTACTAACTCTTGTAATTTATCTAAGTTCACACCTTGATATTCTACACGGTTAATATTTGTAAATCCAAATTTAGGAACTCGTCTTTGAAGTGGCATTTGACCACCTTCGAAACCTAATTTTTTAGAGTAACCTGAACGCGACTTAGCTCCTTTGTGACCACGAGTTGCAGTACCACCTTTTCCAGAACCTTGTCCACGACCTACTCTTTTACCTTGATTCTTTACAGAACCTTCTGCTGGTTTTAAATTACTTAAGTTCATTATATCTTACTTATTTTGTTTCTTCAACAGAAACTAAATGTGAAACTTTATTTACCATTCCAAGTATACTTGGAGACGCATCATGTACTTTGGTTTGACCAATTTTACTTAATCCAAGAGATTCTAATATTCTCTTTTGATTTTGAGTACGATTTATTGCGCTTTTTACTTTTGTTACTTTAATCTTTGCCATCGTCCTATTGATTAACCGTTAAATACTTTTTCAAGAGAAATACCTCTATCCTTTGCAATTGTTCTTGCATCTCTTAATTGTAATAAAGCATCAAATGTTGCTTTTACTACGTTATGAGGGTTAGAAGATCCTTGAGATTTAGATAATACATCATGTACACCAACTGCTTCTAAAACTGTTCTCACAGCTCCACCAGCAATTACACCTGTACCAGGAGCAGCAGGAATAATATTTACTCTTGCTCCACCAAATTTACCTTTTTGTTCGTGAGGTAAGGTTCCTTTGATAATAGGAATTCTTACTAGGTTTTTCTTAGCATCTTCAACAGCTTTTGCAATTGCAGTAGCTACATCTTTAGATTTTCCTAAACCGTGACCTACAACTCCAGCTTCATCACCAACCACTACGATCGCTGAAAAACCAAAAGCTCTACCACCTTTTGTTACTTTAGTAACTCTTTGTACACCAACTAAACGATCTTTAAGATCAATTCCACTTGGTTTTACTAATTCTGCGTTTTTATATTTTTGATACATAGTGTCTTAAAATTTAAGTCCGCCTTCTCTTGCGCCTTCAGCTAATGATTTTACTCTTCCGTGGTATTGGTATCCACCTCTATCAAAAGAGATTGTATTAATACCAGCTTTTATTGCTCGTTCAGCAACAGCTTTACCTACTAAGGCAGCCATTTCTGATTTAGTTCCTTTTGCAGAAGCGACATCTTTATCTCTTGAAGATGCTGCAGCTAAAGTTTTACCTGTTACATCGTCTACAATTTGAGCGTAGATTTCTTTATTACTTCTAAAAACAGCTAATCGAGGTCTTGCTTCTGTACCAGAAACAACCTTACGGATTCTGCTTTTTATTCTTAGTCTTTTTTCGTTCTTTGTTAATGCCATAACTAATTTTTTAAGCTGATTTACCTGCTTTTCTTCTTAATTCTTCACCAACAAACTTAACACCTTTTCCTTTGTAAGGTTCTGGTTTTCTAAATCCGCGAATTTTCGCAGCTACTTGTCCAACTAATTGTTTATCGTGAGATGTTAATTTAACTATTGGGTTTTTACCTTTCTCTGAAATGGTTTCGATTTTTACTTCTGGTGCAACATTTAAAATGATATTATGAGAGTAACCTAATGCCAAATCTAATTTTTGACCTTGGTTTGACGCTCTATAACCTACACCAACAAGTTCTAATTCTTTAGTCCATCCTTTAGACACACCTTCAATCATGTTGTTCATTAAAGATCTGTATAAACCGTGTTTAGCTTTTTGTTCTTTGCTATCTGTTGATCTTGTTACAAGTACGTTTCCGTCTTCAACTTTAATTTCAACAGTATCATATGCTTGTGTTAATTCGCCTAATTTACCTTTTACTGTAACTACGTTATCCTTAACATCAACTGTAACTCCTTCTGGAATTGCTACTGGATTATTTCCTATTCTTGACATGTTCTTTCTGCTTTATATTAGTAAACGTAACACAATACTTCTCCACCTACATTTTCTCTTTGCGCTTGCTTACCTGTAATCACACCTTTAGATGTAGAAACAATAGCAATACCTAAACCATTAAGGATTCTAGGCATTTCATTAGCGCCAGCATACATACGTAAACCTGGTGTACTGATTCTTTGAATTTTCTTAATAACCGATTCTTTAGTTTCTTTGTTATACTTCAAAGCAATCTTAATTGTTCCTTGTACACTAGAATCGTCAAATTTATAACTTAAAATATATCCTTGATCGAATAAAATTTTAGTCATTTCTTTCTTTAAGTTTGATGCAGGAATCTCAACAACTCTATGGTTGGCCTTCACTGCATTTCTGATTCTTGTTAAAAAATCAGCAATTGGATCTGTATTCATTTATATTAATTTGCGGTAGTGGTTTTCGATAGCATTATCGAACCTAAAACCAATTTATAATTCTTGTTGTAATCGTAATGAAACGATTTGGTTTACCAAGATGCTTTTTTAACACCTGGAATCAAACCTTGGTTAGCCATCTCACGGAATGTTACACGTGAAATACCGAAAGTTCTCATGTACCCTTTTGGTCTTCCAGTTAGTTTACATCTGTTATGCATTCTAATTGGAGAAGCGTTTTTTGGTAACTTTTGTAATGCTTCATAATCTCCAGCTTCTTTTAAAGCTTTACGTTTCTCAGCATATTTAGCTACTGTTTTAGCTCTTTTTACCTCACGGGCTTTCATTGATTCTTTAGCCATATCTTAGTTCTTTTGAAAAGGTAACCCCAATTCAGTTAATAACGATTTTGCTTCTTTATCTGTGTCAGCAGATGTTACGAAAGTGATATCCATACCAGATATTTTATTGATCTTGTCAATATTCATTTCTGGGAAGATAATTTGTTCAACAACACCTAAGTTATAATTACCTCTACCATCAAAACCTGTAGCTTTGATACCGTTGAAATCTCTAACTCGTGGTAATGCTGAAGTAACTAAACGATCTAAAAACTCATACATTTGCTCACCTCTTAACGTCACTCTTACACCAATTGGCATACCTTTACGTAATTTGAAAGATGCAACATCTTTTTTAGATAATGTAGCGACAGCTTTTTGACCAGATATCATTGTTAACTCATCAATTGCATGATCAATTAATTTTTTATCGGCAACGGCAGCTCCAACACCTCTTGATATTACTATCTTAGTAAGTTTAGGAACTTGCATTACGTTTTTATATCCGAATTCTTCTGTAAGAGCAGAAACAACCTTGTCCTTGTACTCTTGTTTTAATCTTGGAATATAAGCCATAACTATATTACTTCATTTGATTTTGTTGAAAATCTTACTTTCTTGTCACCTTCCATTTTATAACCTACACGTGTCGTTTCACCTTTCGATGTTAACAATGATAAGTTAGATAAATGCATTGGTGCTTCTTTTTCTACAATACCACCTTGAGGGTTTTGTGCACTTGGCTTCGTATGTTTCTTAACCATGTTCACGCCTTCTACGATGGCTTTGTTTTTATCCTTTAATACTTTAAGCACATTACCTTCAGTACCTTTATGGTCTCCAGCTATTACTCTAACAGTATCTCCTGATTTAATTTTAAACTTTGTCATTTTATTAGTCATTAAAGCACTTCTGGTGCTAATGAAACAATTTTCATGAATTGTCTATCACGAAGTTCTCTAGCTACTGGTCCAAATACACGTGTGCCTCTCATTTCTCCTGTTGGATTTAAAAGTACACATGCGTTATCGTCAAATCTAATATAAGATCCATCTGGACGTCTCACTTCTTTTTTAGTACGAACAACTACTGCTGTTGATACTGCTCCTTTTTTAATGTTTCCATTAGGAGTAGCATCTTTTACTGAGACAACAATTTTATCTCCAATAGAAGCGTATCTTCTTTTTGTACCACCTAGAACACGGATCGTTAAAACTTCCTTAGCTCCAGTGTTATCAGCTACTTTTAATCTTGATTCTTGTTGTACCATAATTACTTCGCTCTTTCAATTATTTCTACTAATCTCCAACATTTAGATTTACTTAAAGGTCTAGTTTCCATGATCTTTACAGTATCTCCAATGTTGCAATCGTTTGTTTCGTCATGAGCAACATATTTCTTAGTTTTCAAAACGAACTTTCCGTACATAGGGTGTTTTACTTTTTTAACTTCAGCAACCACAATTGATTTCTGCATTTTGTTACTAGTAACAACTCCTATACGCTCTTTTCTTAAATGTCTTTTTTCCATCTTTCAGCCAGAATACAATTATTGTATTTCTCTTTTAGTTAATTCTGTTGCAATTCTTGCTACTGAACGTCTAACGTTACGTAACTGAATTGGGTTATCTAATGGAGAGATTGCATGTGCCATTTTTAGGTCTGCATAACTCTTTTTAGTTTCACCAAGTTTCTCTTGTAACTCAGTTACTGATAATTCTTTAATTTCTGATTGTTTCATAATATCAAATAAATTAAGCTTCGTAATCTCGAGCCATTAAAAACTTAGTTTTTACTGGTAATTTTTGTGCAGCTAAACGTAAGGCTTCTTTAGCAACTTCAATTGGCACTCCACCAACTTCGAAGATAATTCTTCCTGGTTTTACTACAGCAACCCAGTATTCTACAGCACCTTTACCTTTTCCCATACGTACTTCTAATGGCTTTTTAGTAATAGGTTTGTCTGGAAATATTTTGATCCATAATTGACCTTCTCTTTTCATATAACGAGTTGCAGCAATACGCGCAGCTTCTATTTGACGAGATGTCAAGAAATTAGCATCCATAGATTTTATTCCAAACATACCATTAGAAAGTGTGTAACCTCTTCCGGTATTTCCTTTCATACGTCCTTTTTGGACTTTACGAAATTTTGTTCTTTTCGGTTGTAACATTTTACTTTTCTTTAAAAATTACTTTCTACGACGAGATTTATTATTATCACGACCGCGTCCTCCAGATTTGCCACCTTGTTTCTTAGACAAGCCAACTAATGGAGAAAGTTCTCTTTTTCCGTACACTTCACCTTTCATAATCCATACTTTAACACCTAATCTACCGTAAGTAGTATGTGCTTCAACTAAAGCATAGTCAATATCAGCTCTAAATGTAGATAAAGGAATACGTCCTTCTTTGTAATGTTCGCTACGTGCCATTTCAGCACCATTTAAACGACCACTAATTTGAATTTTTATTCCTTCAGCATTCATACGTATAGCAGCAGCAATTGCCATCTTGATTGCACGTCTATAAGAGATACGATTCTCAATTTGACGAGCAACACTAGATCCTACTAAAAACGCATCAAGTTCAGGTCTTTTAATCTCAAAGATGTTTAACTGAACTTCTTTTCCAGTAATTTTCTTAAGCTCTTCTTTTAACTTGTCTACCTCTTGGCCACCTTTACCGATAATAATACCAGGTCTAGCAGTAGTGATAGTAACGGTTACAAGTTTAAGCGTTCGCTCAATAATAACTCTAGATACACTAGCTTTTGATAAACGAGCATGGATATACTTTCTGATTTTATCGTCTTCAGCAAGTTTATCACCATAATCATTTCCACCATACCAGTTAGATTCCCATCCTCTGATAATTCCTAAACGATTTCCGATTGGATTTGTCTTTTGTCCCATATCTCTATTTAAGCTTGTGTGTTATTTTTAGCTCCAATCACAACTGTAACGTGATTAGATCTTTTTCTAATTCTGTGAGCACGACCTTGAGGTGCTGGACGTAATCTTTTTAACATAGATCCACCATCAACTCTAATCTCTTGTACAAATAAATCTGCTTCTTCCATATCAGCATCTTCATTTTTAGCTTGCCAATTAGCAATTGCTGATAACAACAACTTCTCTAAACGACGAGATGCTTCTTTTTGGCTAAATCTTAAGATTTGTAGTGCTTTCTCTGCTTCTTTTCCTCTTACCAAGTCTGCAACTAAACGCATTTTTCTTGGTGAAGTAGGACAGTTATTAAGTTTTGCAAATGCAACCTTTTTTCTGTCTTCCTTAATAGCGTCTGCCATTTGTTTTTTACGACTTCCCATAGCTTACTATTTTTTTCCTTTATTTTTTGCACCTGCATGACCTCTAAATGATCGTGTTGGTGAAAATTCTCCTAATTTATGACCTACCATGTTTTCAGTTACATAAACTGGTACAAATTGACGTCCGTTGTGAACTGCAATAGTTTGCCCAACAAAATCTGGAGAAATCATAGAGGCTCTTGACCACGTTTTGATTACTGTCTTTTTGTTAGAAGCAACATTTGCTTCAACTTTTTTACTCAATTTATAATGGATGTAAGGTCCTTTTTTTAATGAACGTGCCATATTATCTCAATTATTTCTTTCTACGTTCTACAATATATTTATTACTCGCTTTGGTCTTAGAACGTGTTCTATATCCTTTAGCTGGAATACCATTTCTTGATCTTGGGTGTCCACCTGAAGACTTACCTTCACCACCACCCATTGGGTGATCAACTGGATTCATTACCACTGGTCTTACTCTTGGTCTTCTACCTAACCATCTTGATCTACCTGCTTTACCAGATACAGTCAATTGATGATCAGAGTTAGAAACTACACCAATAGTAGCCATACATTCTGAAAGAATCAATCTTGTTTCTCCAGAAGGTAATTTCACTGTAGCAAACTTACCGTCTCTTGCCATTAATTGAGCAAATGCTCCAGCACTTCTTGCCATTACCGCTCCTTGTCCAGGGCGTAATTCAATACAAGAAACAATAGTTCCTAATGGAATTTCACTTAATGGCATAGCATTACCAATTTCTGGCGCTATTCCTTCTCTACCAGAAACTACATTTTGCCCTACACTTAATCCGTTTTGAGCAATGATGTAACGCTTTTCGCCATCTTGATAGTTCAATAATGCGATAAAAGCTGTTCTGTTTGGATCGTATTGGATTGACGCAACTTCACCAGGAACTCCAGTTTTGTTACGTTTAAAATCGATAATACGATACTTTCTCTTATGACCTCCACCAATTTGGCGCATGGTCATTTTTCCTCGATTGTTTCTACCACCAGATCTTTTATTCGGAACGAGTAAACTCTTTTCCGGCTTATCAGTAGTTATGGCATCGAATCCATTTACTACTCTAAATCGCTGAGCTGATGTGATTGGTTTTAATTTTCTTACTGACATTATTGTCTAATTACATGTTAGTGTATAAATCAATTACTTCACCTTCCGCCAGTTGTACAATTGCTTTTTTAACAGCATTTGTTTTACCATGTTGAATACCAGTTTTTGTAAACTTAGTACTACGATCTGGACGGACATTTATAGTACGAACTTTTTCAACAGAGACACCATAAGCAGCCTCTACTGCTTTTTTGATTTCTACCTTGTTCGCCTTGGTGTTCACTTGAAATGTAAAGCAGTTATTCAACTCACTATTAGTTGTTGCTTTTTCAGTGATGATAGGTTTAATTAAGATCATTGTCTTCTTATTTACTTAAATTCGATTCAATTCCTTCTAAAGAACTCTCTAAAAGAACTAATTTATTTGCATTTAAAATTTTGTAAGTACTTAATTCTGAGTTCATTACAACATCAGAGCCTTTAAAATTTCGTGATGACAAATATACATTATTATTTGACGCACCCAACACAATCAAAGATTTTTTGTCTTGTATGTCTAGGGCTTTCAATACAGCTGTAAAGTTTTTCGTTTTTGGAGTATCAAAATTGAAGTCTTCCAAAACAACGATATCTTTATCATTAGCCTTCATTGTTAACGCTGATTTACGTGCTAAACGCTTCAGGTTTTTGTTCAGCTTAATGCTGTAATTTCTAGGTCTTGGTCCGAACATACGTCCTCCCCCTCTAAATACACCAGATTTAATACTACCTGCTCTCGCAGTACCAGTACCTTTTTGCTTTTTAATCTTACGTGTACTTCCTGTAATTTCTGCTCTTTCTTTTGCCTTGTGTGTACCTTGACGTTGGTTAGCAAGATATTGCTTAACATCTAAGTATACAGCATGATTATTAGGCTCAATAGCGAACACATCTTTAGAAAGGTCTACCTTTCTACCTGTGTCTTTTCCGTTTATATCTAAAACTGCTACTTTCATTACTTCTGAATAATTACATAAGAGTTTTTATGTCCTGGAACACATCCTTTAACTACTAGTAAGTTCTTTTCAGGGACCACTTTGTAGACTCTTAAATTTTCAACATTCACTCTTTCGCCACCCATTCTTCCGGCCATTTTCATTCCTTTAAATACTCTCGCAGGATATGAAGCAGCACCAATAGAACCAGGGGCTCTTAAACGGTTATGCTGACCGTGTGTCGCTTGACCCACACCAGCAAATCCATGACGTTTTACAACACCTTGGAAACCTTTACCTTTTGAAGTTCCTGCAATATCAACATATTCACCTTCAATAAAGTGCTCTACTGTTATTGCGTCTCCTAATTTGTATTCTCCTTCAAATCCTTGAAATTCCGCGACTTTTGATTTAACAGAAGTACCAGCTTTTTTGGCATGACCAATTTCAGCTTTTGTAGCACTTTTCTCTGTCTTGTCATCGAAACCAAGTTGAAGGGCACTGTACCCGTCGACCTCTTCGGTTCTGACTTGGGTAACGATACATGGTCCAGCTTCGATTACTGTACATGGAATATTCTTTCCATTTTCATCGAAAATGCTGGTCATACCGATTTTTCTTCCTATTAACCCAGACATAATTATTAATTTATTTATTGTTACTATTTATTAAAATTCAAGGCCGAAAATACATTCGACCTTGAATTGTATTTTTACCGTTTTTCCTTTGCACGCAGCTCCGGACATGTTTCGCTTTTATCTACTAAGCGATAAGTTTCACTTACACTTTAATTTCTACTTCAACTCCACTTGGTAATTCAAGTTTCATTAATGCGTCAATTGTTTTAGAAGATGAAGAGTAAATATCTAATAAACGCTTGTAAGAGCTTAATTGAAATTGTTCTCTAGACTTCTTATTTACGTGTGGTGAACGTAATACAGTGAAAATCTTTTTGTGTGTTGGTAATGGAATTGGTCCAGTTACTACAGCACCAGTACTTTTTACTGTTTTTACAATCTTATCAGCAGACTTATCAACTAAATTGTGATCGTAAGACTTTAATTTTATTCTAATTTTTTGACTCATTTTCTTTTAGTTTTAAGCTTCTACGCCTTTTGCAGCAGCAATAACTTCCTCTGAAATATTCTTAGGAGTTTCTGCATAATGTGAAAATTCCATTGTTGATGTTGCACGACCTGAAGATAATGTTCTTAATGTTGTTACATAACCAAACATTTCAGATAATGGCACTGTAGCTTTTACAGTTTTAGCACCTGCTCTATCCCCCATATCACTTACTTGACCACGACGACGGTTTAAGTCACCTACGATATCACCCATATTTTCTTCTGGAGTAATAACTTCAAGTTTCATGATTGGTTCCATGATTACCGCTTTAGCTGCTTTAGCACAGTTTTTAAAACCTAACTTAGCTGCTAATTCGAAAGATAATTGATCTGAATCCACATCGTGGTAAGAACCATCTTTCAACGTTACTTTCATAGCATCAATTTCATATCCTGCTAAAGGTCCGTTAACCATTGCCATTTTGAATCCTTTTTCAATTGAAGGGATAAATTCTTTAGGAACGTTACCACCTTTAATTGTAGAAATAAATTCAAGACCTGTTTTACCTTCTTCAGCTGGTTCAACCGTAAATACGATATCAGCAAATTTACCACGACCACCAGATTGTTTTTTATAAACCTCTCTATGATCTGCAGAAGCTGTAATAGCTTCCTTATATTCAACTTGTGGTTGACCTTGATTAACCTCAACTTTAAATTCACGCTTCAAACGATCTACAATTACGTCTAGGTGAAGTTCACCCATTCCAGAAATAATAGTCTGTCCTGAAGCTTCATCTGAACGTACAGTAAATGTTGGATCTTCTTCTGCTAACTTAGCTAGTCCAATTCCTAATTTATCAACATCTGCTTTAGTTTTAGGCTCAACCGCGATACCAATTACTGGATCAGGGAAGTCCATAGATTCTAAAACAATAGGATGCTTTTCAGCTGTAAGTGTATCTCCTGTTTTGATAGATTTAAATCCAACAGCAGCTCCAATATCTCCAGCTTCAATAAAATCAATTGCATTTTGCTTATTAGCATGCATTTGATAAATACGAGAAATACGCTCTTTTTTACCTGAACGATTATTTAACACATAAGAACCTGCATCTAAACGACCAGAATATGCTCTAAAAAATGCTAGACGTCCTACGAAAGGATCAGTTGCAATTTTAAATGCTAACGCTGCGAATGGCTCCTTTACATCTGGCTTACGAATTTCTTCTTGCTCAGTATCTGGGTTAATTCCTGCAATACCATCTTTATCAACTGGCGAAGGCAAGTAACGACATACAGCATCTAATAAGAATTGTACACCTTTATTCTTGAAAGCTGAACCACAAATCATAGGAATAATCGCCATATCCATTACAGCAGCTCTAAGTGCAGCATGCACTTCGTCTTCTGTAATCGAATCTTCATCTTCCATGAACTTCTCTAATAAGTTCTCATCGTAGCTAGCTACTTCTTCAATTAGTAAAGCTCTATACTTTCTAGCTTCTTCTTTAAGCTCTTCTGGAATTTCAATAACATCAAAAGTTGCCCCTTGAGTTTCATCATGCCATACAATAGCTCTATTTTTAACTAAATCGATAATACCTTTAAAATCTATTTCGTCACCAATGTTTAAAACGATTGGCACAGCATTAGATTTCAACATATCTTTAACTTGTTGACAAACACCTAAAAAGTTAGATCCTTGACGGTCCATTTTATTAACGAAACCAATTCTAGGAACTTTATAATTATCTGCCAGTCTCCAGTTAGTTTCAGATTGTGGTTCTACACCATCAACTGCACTAAATAAGAAAACTAAACCATCTAGTACACGTAATGAACGATTTACCTCTACGGTAAAATCAACGTGACCAGGAGTATCAATAATATTGAAGTGGTATCCTTTTGTGTCTGGAGTTTTTTCACCATTTTCAATAGGGAAATCCCATGTACAAGTTGTAGCAGCAGAAGTAATTGTAATACCTCTTTCTTGCTCCTGTTCCATCCAGTCCATTGTTGCAGCACCATCATGTACTTCACCAATTTTGTGAGAAACACCTGTATAATAAAGAATACGTTCTGTTGTAGTAGTTTTTCCTGCATCAATATGAGCAGCAATACCTATATTTCTTGTGAATTTTAAATCTCTTGCCATCTTAAATTAAAATCTAAAGTGTGAGAATGCCTTATTTGCTTCTGCCATCTTGTGAGTATCAACTCTCTTTTTAACAGCCGCTCCTTCTTCTTTAGCTGCAGCTAAAATTTCAGCAGCTAACTTTTGAGGCATAGATTTTTCATTTCTTTTTCTTGAATATCCAATCAACCATTTCATAGCTGTAGATACTTTACGATCTGGACGAATTTGCATTGGAATTTGAAATGTAGCTCCACCAACTCTACGACTACGTACTTCTACGTGCGGCATAACGTTAGACAAAGCGTCTTTCCAAATTTCTAAAGCTGTTTTTTCGTCATCTGTTTTCTTAGAATCTACAATATCAATTGCATCGTAGAATACTTTAAAAGCGATAGACTTCTTTCCATCCCACATCATCATATTAACGAAACGAGTTACTAACTGGTCGTTAAATCTTGGATCTGGTAAAAGCGGTCTCTTTTTTGCTGCTCTTTTTCTCATGTCTTCTTCTTAAAGTTTTAAATTACTTCTTAGGGCGTTTTGCACCATACTTAGATCTACGTTGTGTTCTACCTGCAACACCTGCTGTGTCTAAGGCACCACGAACGATGTGATATCTAACTCCTGGTAAATCTTTTACCCTTCCACCTCTAACCAATACTATCGAGTGCTCCTGTAAATTGTGTCCTTCTCCACCGATGTATGCATTAACCTCGTTTCCGTTTGTTAAACGAACCCTTGCTACCTTACGCATTGCTGAGTTTGGTTTCTTAGGTGTCGTTGTGTAAACACGAGTACACACACCACGTCTTTGCGGACACGAATCTAAAGCAGCCGATTTACTCTTCTTGGTTATTTTGGCTCTTCCTTTTCGTACTAATTGTGAAATTGTTGGCATATATTACTATATAATTTTTATTAAACCCTCTCCTTAGAGGGCTGCAAAGGTAGAAATAAATATCAATTATTCAAACCCATATCAATTAATTTTAGAAAGTTTTTCAATTTATTTTTATAGCCAGATATTTTTACTGATTAATTTCCGTTAGATTTGAATAATATTTCGATTAATGTCAAGAAAAATTAGTGCTTTATTACTACTCATATATATATTATGGTCTTCGGAAACGTTTTCCCAAAATCTATATTTAACTTGTATTGGTAATTCGGAAAAAGAAACCAAAACAATTGATTCATTAGATTACCAAAAATCATTTCAAGACTATAGATCTCTTGACACTGAAGTTAATAGTGTCAAAAAGAAGCTAACTGCTATCGGATATATAGAAAGTGAGTTGAGCAATTTTGAAAAAGTAAGCGACTCTTCATATCAAGCTACTTTCAATTTGAAAAACAAATATAAATCTATAATAGTTGAACATAACGGCTTGGTAGATATGTCCATTTTAAAGTTAACTGGTTTCTTAAACAATAAAGAGCAATTGGTCATTCCGATGGAAAGCGTCGAAATCACACTACAGTCTATAAATTCAGAAATAGCCAATCGTGGCAATCCTTTTAGCTCTTTGTTATTAAATAATATAAAAAAGATTGACAATGAAACACTGAGCGGTTCTTTATCAGTTTCTGATCCAAAATCAAGAACAATAGATAAACTTATTTTAAAAGGCTATGAAAAATTTCCAAAGTCATTTATTAAACGTTATTTAAAAATCAAAACTGGTCAGACGTTTAGTTTAGAAACTATAAAAGAAAAAACAACAGTATTAAATGATTTGGTTTTTGCTAATCAAATTAAAGACCCTGAAGTTCTTTTTACTCAAGATTCTACCATATTATATATGTATATAGAAAAAGCACGAAGCAATACTTTTGATGGTTTTCTTGGATTTGGAACTAATGAAGTTACAAATAAGATTGAATTTGATGGTTATCTCGATTTAAATCTTACTAATAATCTTAATTATGGCGAGTCATTAAAGTTACTTTATAAAAGTGATGAAAATGACCAACAAACGTTCGACCTTAAACTAGGCGCACCATATATATTTAGTTCTCCCATAGGAATAGATTTAAATTTAAATATTTTTAAAAGAGATTCATCATTTGTAACGGTAAGTCAAGCTGCTAAAATTAGTTATCAAATTAATAGTAAGCATGTTGTTTCAGCAGGAATAAATACCGTAAACTCTACAGACTTATTAGACATTACTACTGCTTCAATTACTGACTACAAATCGAATCAATATTTTATCAATTATACTTATACTAAAAGACAGAACTATGACTTCTTATTTCCTGTAAATTTCTTATTTGACATCACCACAGGGTTTGGTAATAGAACTTATCAAAATATTGACGAAAATCAATCAAAACTCTACTTAAACACTTTTAAGATTTTCAACTTAAATGATAAGAATAGTATTTATGCAAGAATAAGTTCAAACTACTTAGTTTCTGACACCTACTTAGAAAATGAACTTCCTCGATTTGGTGGCATCAATTCTATTCGTGGATTTGAAGAAAATAGCCTTATCGCAAATTTATATGGTGTTTTAAATACCGAATATAGATATAAATTAAACAACTCCATATATATACATTCAGTTATTGATGCAGCATATTTTGAAAATCAAATTGCAAATCAAAAAGGAAAGCTCTTTGGGTTTGGATTTGGGTTTGGGCTACTCAGCAAAGCTGGCTTATTTCGCTTCAACTATACTAGTGGAAAAACCGAAGATCAAAAATTCAGATTATCAGATTCAAAAATTCACTTGAGCCTAACCACAAGGTTTTAATAAAAGCATCACTTTTCTTTCCTGTTAATCAAGTTTTTACAAAAAACAATTCAAGGATTTAACGAGTTTGTTAAAAATTAACTTAAAGTTTTAACAAATAATATTGTTTTGTTAACATTTAATTATGATATTTGATTGAGACTAATTCAAATTAATTAAAGTATGAAAACAAAGTTTAATGGAATTCTGACACTAATTCTAGTGTTGGCTGTGCAATTATGTTTTGCACAAGAAAAATCGATTTCAGGGATCGTGTCTGATGTTTCAGGCCTACCCCTTCCTGGAGTTAACATTGTGGTACAAGGCACCACAAATGGTACACAAACTGATTTTGATGGAAAATATACCATCAATGCAAATGAAGGAGACATCATAGTATTCTCCTACGTTGGTTTAAAAAACCAATCTGTAACTGTTGGTGCCAGTAACACAATCAATGTCACAATGCAAGAAGATGCATCAGTACTTGATGAAGTTATTGTAACTGCGCAAGGTATTAGAAAAGAGAAAAAAGCCTTAGGTTATGCTGTTTCTACTGTTTCTAGTGAAGATATTGAGCAGAAAGCTGATACTGATATTGGTAAAATCCTTCGTGGTAAAGCTGCCGGTGTAAGAATTACTGGTACAGGTGGCGTCTCAGGTAGTGGATCTAACATCATTATTAGAGGATTCTCTTCTATTACTGGTGGAAATCAACCATTATTTATTGTTGACGGTGTGCCTTTTGATGGCTCTACAGGTGGTGCAAACCAATCTTCTAGTTCATCTGCGTTCCAATCTGGTAACGTGCGAAGTGGATTTGCAGATATCGATCCAAATAATATTGAAAGCGTAAGTATCTTAAAAGGTTTAAGTGCAACAGCTCTTTATGGTGGTGAAGGACGAAATGGTGTAATCTTGATTACAACAAAATCTGGCACTCAATCATCAAAGAAGACTGAAATTACAGTAAGTCAATCTGTTTTCTTTAACAAGATAAATTTACCAGAGTATCAAGATACATATGGTGGCGGATTTCAAAACGTATACGGACCTTTCTTTAGTAACTGGGGAGCGCCATTTAGTGGACAAGAGACTATTGACAATGCTTTTAGAACAATGATTATGAATAATTTTGGAGGTGTTGAACCTTCAACCTTATTTCCTGACAGACCAGAGCTAGATTCGCCAACTGTTCCTTATCGTCCAATTGACAGCCAAGAAGATTTTTTCAGAACAGGTGTTATTTCTAACACATCGGTTACTGTAGCTGGTGGCCTTGGAGACAAGGGTACTATAAGTTTAGCATATAGTCATGTTGATGATGAATCATTTATTCCAGGAAACAGTTTAAATAGAAATAACTTCTCTCTTGGTGGATCTTATAAAATGGATAACAAATTTACTGTGAGTGGTAAACTTAGTTTTGCTGTAACAGATTTAGTATCTCCTTTTACAGATGCTTCAACAGGTAGTGATGTATCAATATCTACAGCAGGTACTGGTGGTATTGCTTCTGTATGGAATGTACTATACATACCAAGAAGTGTTACTTTAGATACACCATACCAACACCCAACTACAGGTGAAAGTTTATGGTATAGAGGTGGAAACGATCGTATGAATCCACTTTGGGTAGTAGACAATACTAAAGATGAAAATAATACAAATAGAGTATTTGGTAATTTTATTGCATCTTATGATTTTACAGATTGGTTAAAAATCAGCTATCGTTTAGGTATTGATAATACTAATGATAGAACAATAAGAGTCATCAATAAAGGTGCAAACGATGGGATTCATCCAAATGGATACCTTCAAACAACATCTTCAAGGTTTACAATTTGGGATCACTCTTTGTTAGCAAATATTGATGCACAATTATCAGAAGACATAAATTTACAAGCTACTGTAGGAGCAACAACTCAGAGAAGAGAATTTAATAGAGATGGATCTGAGAGTAGAGATCAAATTATTTTTGGTCTTCAAAATCATCTTAATTTTATTAACTCTAGTACGATTATTGAAGGTACATTATTTGCAAGTAACAATACTGCTTACCAACAATTTAGTGAAGAAAACAATGCGGCATTATATGCTTCGGCAACAGTAGGCTATAAAAGTTTCTTATATCTTAATGCTTCATTAAGAAATGAATGGACTTCAACACTAGAAACAGAGAATAGATCACAATTCTCTCCTGGAGTTAGTGTATCATTTATACCAACAAGTGCTTTTGAAGGGTTACGCTCAACTAACGGGTTAAACTATCTTAAACTAAGAGCAGGTTATGGTACATCACCTGGTTTCCCGGGACCATACAACACAAGAGGTGTAACATCTTTAGTACCTAACGTATTTCAAAATGCAGCAGGTAATGGGACAACAACTACTAGTGTTCCAAACTTTTTACCAAACCCTGCTTTAAAGCCTGAATTATCAAAAGAATTTGAGTTTGGTGTTGATGGTAGATTTTTAGATAATAGAGTTGGTTTTGAATTCACTTATTATAATAGAGACACTGAAGATCAAATCATATTAAGACCATTAGCTCCTGAAACTGGATATACAAGTCAGTTTACTAATATTGGTAATGTTATCAATAAAGGTTTCGAAATCACAGCAGATATTACACCTGTAAGAACTGATGATATCAACTGGAAAATTTCTGGTAGCTTCTCTAAAAACGAAAGTGAAGTTCAAGGTTTAGATGATGGTGAGCAGATTCTTTATGGAGGTATTTTCGCTACACCTGCTAATGCTGCCGTTAACGGTGAGCAATTGGGTGTTATCTTCGGAACACGTGTTTTAAGAGACGATGACGGAAACAGATTAGTAGATGAAAACGGATATTGGATTCAAGATCCTACTAATGGAATCATTGGCGATCCAAACCCAGATTGGTTCTCAACTGTAAATAATAGCTTTAGCTACAAAAATTGGACGTTAAATATGCAATGGGAATATCAAAGCGGTGGAGATATCTACGCAACAACAGTTGGAGCCTTAGTAGGTAGAGGTGTTGTTGGAAACTTTGACCGTTCACAAGGTATTATTCTTCCTGGTGTTCGTCAAAGCACTGGATTGCCTAATGATATTCAATTGACAGCAACTGAAGCATATTTCAATAATATTGGCTTTGGTGTTGATGAATTATTGATTTATGATGCATCACATATTAGATTAAGAGAAGCTTCTTTAAGTTATAACTTACCTAAAAAATGGTTAGATAAAACACCGTTCGGAAACGTATCGCTTACACTAGCTGGTCAAAACCTTTTTGTTAGAGCGTTTAATGTTCCTAAAGAAACAAACTACGATCCTGAACTTAACAGTTTAGGTGTAGGAAACTCACAAGGTTTTGATTATCTTACATCTTGGAACTCGAGAAGATATGGTATGAGCGTTAAAGTAACATTCTAAAAAAAAGAAAACAATGAAAAAAATAAATAATAAAATATTTTGGGCATTATCACTGATTCTCTTTATATCATGTGAAACAACAGAATTAGATTTGTTAGTTGACCCTAACTTGCCTGGTTCTGAAAGCCTAGACCCAGATACAAATTTAAATTTTGTGGCATATAGTTTGTCAGAATTTTTTGAAGAAGCTACCGAAGCAGGTGGAGAAGCAGTACGATTAGAGTACATGTTTGATACCTACCAGGTAAATTTCAACAATGCCAATGTCAACCTTAGTGGTATGTGGACAATAGCATACACAGACATCCTTAATGAAATAAGTAGAATTGAACCTACTTTAGTTGAAACTGGAAGGTTAGAACACTTAGGAATCTTAAAAATAATGAGAGCGTATACATTGATGACACTCGTTGATTATTTTGGAGATGTACCTTACACTGATGCATTAAACGGTGGAGACAACTTCCCAACTGTAGATTCTGGTGCTGATGTTTATACACAAGCTTTTAATGATCTAAATGATGCATTAACAGATTTTAGTAATATCGACGGTAATACTCCAACCGCAAGTGATTTATTTTATGGTGGAGATATCGACAAATGGACAAAATTTGCCAATAGTTTAAAATTAAAGTATTACTTATCTACAAGATTAGTAAATGAAGCTACTTCAGCAGCTGGAGTTGCTGCTGTATTATTAGATGATGATTTCATTACTGCTGGAGCTGATGATTTTTTCTGGCAAGCTGGTACATCTAATAACCCACAAAGTAAGCATCAATATTATGTTGAAGAATATGAAGCTGCTAATACTGGAGAATATATCCCTAACTACTTAGCATGGGCTATGACAGAAGAAAAAGGAATTGATGACCCAAGATTGAGGTATTATATTTACAGACAATCAAGCTCATTCCCATCTGACCCTGCAGTTTTAGACAATGAAATTGATTGTTGGAACGATCCTCGTCCAGATACCTATGCTGCTGTAGATGCACTTTCAGCAGTTCCATTACCATTCTGTTCGCTTTTTGATCGAGGTGACGGATATTGGGGAAGAGACCATGCTGAAAATGATGGTATCCCACCTGATAATGCTAAAAGGATGACATTTGGTTCTTACCCAGCTGGTGGTAACTTTGATGATGATCAAGCTGCTGGTATTGATGCAGGAGATGGCTTAAATGGTGCTGGAATTTGGCCAATTATGATGAATTCTTTTGTGAGTTTTATGAGAGCTGAAGCTGCACTTTATTTAGGGACTACTGATGATCCAAGAGCGATGTTAGAAGAAGGTGTTAGAAGTTCTATATCAACTGTTATGGGCATACTACCTAATCCAGGATCTTTTGATAATATTCCTGATAGCGATGATGTAAATGATTATGTTGATGAAGTTTTAGCATTATATGATGCAGCGACAAGTCCAGATGAAAGAATGGCTGTCATTGCAAAAGAATACTGGTTAGCGATGTACGGTAATGGTGTTGAAGGTTATAACCTTTATAGAAGAACTGGAACTCCAATAAATTTACAGCCTACTTTATTAGGCACAGGAGAATTCCCAAGATCATTTTTATATCCAAATGTATCTGTAGATAGAAACCCAAATATGAATCAAAAACCTGGTTTAGGGATACAAGTCTTTTGGGATAATAATCCATCTGGTTTCATTCAATAAAAAATTTAATTATGAAAAATAGAATATTAAAAACAATTTTTATGTCTGTACTCATTTCAGTAGGTATTACTGGGTGTTCAGACGACGACAAGTTACCTGTTGATTTTGATGACCTTACTGTCACAGGACAGCCATTTGCTACAGAAATCAATTCTGAAGGATCTACTAATATTAATAAATTAGATCCAGCAGCTTCTAGTTTCTCCAAAACCTATAATCTATTTTCTTTAGATGATGGTTTTGATGTATCAAACTTATCAGTATTTGTAAGTTTTGCAGGTTTAACAACTACAGCAGACGAAGCTTTATTATACAGCATAGATGCATCTACCTTCAATACTAGTGGTACTAATCCAGAAGTGACAATAAACTATAACGGAGCTGATATTTTAGCTGCTTTAAGTTTACCACAATCTGCATTAGAAGGAGGAGATGTATTTAATTACAGACTTGCTTTCACTAATGAAGATGGTGTGTTTAGTGATGTGAGTGCTAACTTTGATAATCAATCTGCAGATCATACATTTGGATCAAGTGTTGTTTGTATCGCTCCACCTCCAGCAGGAATTTGGACTATAGATATGGCCGATTCTTATGGTGATGGATGGCAACCACTTACTGGTGATGGTGGAGGTGCTGGAGTCATTATTACTTTAGACTCTGGAGCTGTTATTGAATTAGGTCTTTGTACACCTTATGAAGATCCAGGATACGACTGTGTTGATCAATCAAGTAGTGGATCTGACACCTTTGAAATTCCACCAGGAACAGAATCAGCTGATTTCTTTTTTGCAGGAGATTTTTGGGGAGAAATGTCTTTCCAAATCTATGCCCCTAGTGGAAATCTTGTAGCTTCAGGAGCAGCAGGAGCAGCAGCAGGACCAATTGCATTAAACTTATGTAATGAATAATTAAATTCATTATTTAATATACTTAAAAGCCTCTTCAATTGAAGAGGCTTTTTTTATTAGTAACAACTAAAGTTTATCCTTGTTAAACTCAACAAGATAAGTGCTATTTTATTTAATAAATACTACATTTGTTAAAGTGCCACAAAACTTCTAATATGATAAAAAAACTACTCTTCTGTTTCACTTTTTTGTTATTTAACTTCTCTAAAGCGCAAAATACCGTTGGAACTATTTCAATTAACGAAGATGTATTTAAGGGTTATACACTTATCAGCGTACATACTAAAGCTTATTTATTAAACAATTGTGGAGAAGTTATCAATGAATGGAATAGTAACTATTTGCCTGGCAACGCAGTATACCTTTTACCTAACGGAAATTTGCTTAGAGCTGGACGATTAGACGATGGCAGTAGTAATATCATTTTTGGTGGTCAAGGAGGCATTATAGAACTTTTTGATTGGGAAGATAATATCATATGGTCATATACGTATAGTACCAATGACTTTAGACAACACCATGATGTATTTCCAATGCCAAATGGAAATGTACTCATTTTAGCAGCTACAGCGCTTTCTGAGATTGAAGCTTTGGATGCAGGCAGAGACCCTAATTTATTAAGCCAATCTAGACTTTACAATGAACAAATCATAGAGGTTGAACCCATTGGAACTAGCCAAGCTAATATTGTTTGGGAATGGAACGTCAAAGATCACCTTATTCAAGATTTTGATAATACAAAAGCAAATTTTGGCGATATAGCTTTAACTCCTGGAAAGCTAGACATCAACTTTTTAAATGGAGGAAATGGAGGTTCTAATTGGCTCCATTTTAATTCAATACAATATGATGAAGATTTAGATCAAATTGTAATCAGTTCACGTAACCTGAGTGAAATCTATATCATAGATCATTCAACGACAACAGCAGAAGCAGCAACAAGTTCTGGTGGTGATTATAACAAAGGTGGCGATTTTTTATACCGATGGGGAAACCCACAAGCCTACAAACAAGGCACAGAAACAGATCGTACGTTATTTGGACAACATTATCCTCATGTCATAGCAGATGGTTTAGTTGATGCTGGAAAACTTATGATTTTCAATAATGGAAATGGCAGAATTCCTGAATACTCTGAAGCAATCATTATAAATCCACCAACATCATCTCCTGGAGTGTATACCTATGTATCAAATACAGCTTACGGACCTACAACAGTAGATTACTCTTATTCAGATCAATCTAATAATCCTTCAGATTTTTATTCGGCAATTGTGAGTAGTGCACAACGTTTGCCTAATGGAAACACACTTATTTGTGAAGGAGCAGATGGTGAAATTTTTGAAATAGATGACAATGAGAATATCGTTTGGGAATATGTAAATCCTGTTAATAATATCAACGGAACCATCAGTAGTCAAGGCGGTGCACCTCCTACTGTAAATATCCTATTTAGAGCAATTAAATATGCGCCAGACTTTCCAGCTTTTATTGGAAGAGATTTAACACCTGGGCCTCCTCTAGAATTAAACCCAGATATTACTGCTTGTCAAAGCTTAAGTGTTGCAGATATTAGTATTTCAGATATAAAAATATATCCGAACCCAACATCAGATTTCATCAATATAGTGTCTACGCATACGATAGATAAAATTGTACTCTATTCTATTTTAGGTAAAAAGGTTTATGAAATTAATGGCACCAATACAATAGATATTTCAGCATTTAATTCTGGCATTTACTTTATACAAATACAGTCAGAAAATAAAAGCATTAGCAAAAAAATTATTAAACAATAACTAACAGAATAGATTAAAACCATTCTAAAATTAGAATGGTTTTTTTATACCTTTGACCCATGGAAAAAGAAACCACCATTTTTGGTATTAGAGCAGTTATTGAAGCTATTAAAGCTGGTGAAAACATTGATAAGATATTTTTACAAAAAGGGTTACGAGGTGAATTATTCTCAGAATTAGAGCAGCTTTTAAAAAAAGAACGCTTAAATAGTTCTTATGTTCCAGTTGAAAAATTAAATCGCCTGTCTAAAAAGAACCATCAAGGCGTCATCGCTCAAATAGCACCTATTACATTTCATAATATTGAGGACTTAGTCATGAATGTTATTGAATCTGGGAAAACACCGTTATTTCTATTGTTAGACCAATTAAGTGATGTTCGAAATTTTGGCGCTATTGTTCGTACTGCCGAATGTACTGGTGTTTCAGGAATTATTATTCAGAAAAAAGGTGGTGCTCCAGTAAATGGTGATGCTATAAAAACAAGTGCTGGTGCGATTTTTAAGATGCCAATTTGTAAAGTGGATCATATCAAAGACGCTGTTTTTTATATGCAAGCTAGTGGTATTAAAGTCATTGCAGCTACCGAAAAAACAGATAATACTATCTACGATGTATCATTTAAAGAGCCTTGCGCTATTATTATGGGATCTGAAGGAAAGGGCATTAATCCATCTGTATTAAAAGTATCAGATGACAAAGCTAAACTTCCATTACTAGGAGAGATTGAATCCTTAAATGTTTCTGTGGCTTGTGGAGCGTTCTTATATGAAGCCGTTAGACAACGACTTTAACTTTTATCTTTATTTTCCTTAAAAGTATAGTTATAATTTGGTTCAATGTCTTCGGAAATCTGCTCCTCCTCTATTTCTGGTTCTAGGTTTTCAATGAAATTTCCATTTTCATCAAAATGTCTAAGAAACGGATCGTCATCTTCATTATAATCGGGTTGTTGCCAAACATAACGTTCTGGTTTAGCAATAGCTTTTCTAAAAATAAGCGCAAATACTAATCCTGAAATAAGTCCGCCAAGATGGCCTTCCCAAGAGACGCCTTCTTTTACTGGAAAAGCATACCATATCAAACTTCCGTAGAGAAAAACAATAATTAGTGATAGCGCGACTAATCTATAATGCTTTGCGAATATGCCTTTAAAAAAGATAAAGCTTACCAATACATATACCAATCCGCTGGCTCCAATATGATTTGCTGGTCTACCTATAATCCATGTAAACAATCCTGAGAGCACAATTCCAAAGAATAATACCTTCCATGAGATTTTCCGATAGAAATAAAACAAAGCAACCGATAATATAAACAACGGAATACTATTATGGTATAGATGTTCAATGTCGGCATGAATAAACGGGCTGGTAAATATACCCAATAGCCCTTCTAATTTTTGAGGATAAACACCTAACCGCTTAATAGATGGAAAAAAACGCACTTGAGCCCAAAATACGATCCAAATGGATAACACAAAAAACAAAGGATAGGCAATAACACCTGTTGAATATCTAAATTGTTGTTGATTATTACTCATATTAAACCTTTATTATCAAAATGCACTCCATTTATCAAAACTATGAAATATTGTCACATTCGTTTTTTGTAATTTTACATTATGAACGAACCTTTAGCAGAACGATTACGTCCACAAACACTTGATGATTATTTAAGTCAGTCGCATTTGGTTGGTAAAACTGGCGTTTTGACACAACAATTACAGCAAGGTGTCATTGCATCTATGATTTTTTGGGGACCTCCAGGAACTGGAAAAACAACATTAGCCAATATTATAGCTAACGAATCAAAACGTCCGTTTTATACTTTAAGTGCAATAAACTCAGGTGTTAAAGATATTAGAGAGGTTATAGACAAGGCCAAGCAAAGTGGTGGGCTATTTACGACTAAAAACCCTATTTTGTTTATTGACGAAATTCATAGATTTAGCAAATCGCAACAAGATTCGTTATTACAAGCTGTAGAAAAAGGATGGGTGACTTTAATTGGAGCTACAACTGAAAACCCAAGTTTTGAGGTCATCCCTGCACTTCTATCACGTTGTCAGGTTTATATTTTAAATTCTTTTGAAAAAAGTGATCTAGAATCACTCTTACAACGCGCACTTAAAGAAGATGAGCAGTTATTGAAACGCAATATAAAACTCAACGAAACTGAAGCTTTAATTAGACTTTCTGGAGGTGACGCAAGAAAACTTCTAAATATCTTTGAACTTATAGTCACTTCGTTTGATGAAAAAGAAACTATTGTGATTACCAATGATGTCGTTTCTAAACGTGTACAAAGTAATACAGTAAGATATGACAAAACCGGAGAACAACATTATGATATCATTTCGGCATTTATCAAATCTATACGAGGTAGCGACCCAAATGCTGCAGTATATTGGCTAGCAAGAATGATTGAAGGTGGTGAAGATGTCAAGTTCATAGCGCGACGTTTATTAATCCTAGCGAGTGAGGATATTGGTAATGCCAACCCAACTGCTTTGGTAATTGCTAACAATGCGTTTCAAGCAGTTTCAGTAATTGGACATCCAGAATCTCGCATTATTTTAAGTCAGTGCGCAACCTATTTAGCAACGTCACCTAAAAGTAATGCTGCATATGAAGCCATTGGTAAAGCGCAGCAATTAGTTAAGGCCACAGGCGATTTATCTGTACCACTTTCCATTAGAAATGCACCAACAAAACTTATGAAAGAATTGGGTTATGGTGATAATTATCAATATGCACATAAGTATGAGAATAACTTTATTGCACATGAATTTTTACCAGATGAAGTAAAAAACACTAAACTTTATAATCCTGGGAACAACGCTAGAGAGCATGCACAACGTGAGTTTCTAAAAACCCGTTGGAAAGACAAATACGACTATTAAAACTTAAGGTTTATAACCTTCAAAGTTAGGCCATTCACACTGTTTTCTGCATAAACCCAAGAGCTCTCTTTTTTGTATACAATAGCATCTTTGCCTTTAACTATATACATGTCAGAAATACCAGAGTCTAATAGAATCATAACTTTCTTAGGTTCAGTATCTACAATTTGAAAACCATTATCTATAGGTTGTGCATATAGTATGTCCTCTTTTACAGTTTCTACAGCTTCAATAACACTTAGTTCTTCAACAGCTGCTTTAACTTTTTCTTCTTGAACCTTAATTACCTCATCAGGTTTTTCTACAATTGCAGCAACTTTTTCTACCTCTTCCTTTTCTTTCAAAGCTTCAACTTCTTTCTTTAAGCGTTCAATTTCTTGTTGCGCTTCGCGTTCTTTTTCTTCAGAAATTGCTATAGCTTGAGACGTTGGTGATTCCTTAATTATATTTTCGTTAGGAACATACTTATAATCTGTAAATTGAAACGTTTGAAACGCTTCTCTTATGGCTAAATTATAGGCTTTTGTATAGTCTTTCTCTTTGGTATCACCTATTTGTGAGCTCATAACGATATTGCCCTTACAATCTTTTAAGTCAATTTGGATTTTCGTTTTAAGAAATGAGCCTTTGACTTTTTTGACTTCAGATTTTAAACCCAAACATCGATTTTGATTAAAGTCACTTGGTACACTTTCATCTTCAAAAAAAGCGGTATAGCCATATTTATTAAATAGAAATTTCGTTAGTGAATTTAGTTGATATTGGTCTTCAGATTTTTGAAATTCAAATTGTTTTGGTATGACAATATATTTATAATCATTAATAGAAGTTTGTGCATTCACAAAGGGGTGAGCTGCCAATAAAAATAATACTAAGAAGCGTAATTTATTCATCTGAATCAAAAATTAAGTTTATTCCGAATTGTAAAGATACACTTTGTGTTTTAGAAATATTTTGTAATTCAGACAAATTATTTCCCATGAGATACATGTTAAAGTTTCCAAAGTGCATTGAAGCACCTAAACCAATATTATGATATGAAAAATCATCTACAGTATAGGTCGCTTTCAGTTTTAAAAAATCAAATAGTCGTCGGTAATAAAATGCCGTTGCTGCAAACTGAGGCTGTCTCGGTCTAAAAATTGAAAACACTTGTAACCCAACACCATTGAGGTAAGGTTTACTTCCTGCATAACAATCACAATCTTGACCGTTACCTTTTCCAAAGTTATAACGATATGACGCATTAAACTTTGTAGAACGCCAAGTTACATAATTGTTTCGTAGTGTATCAATTTTGATATTTTCATCAAATGCTTCCTCTAGGTTTTCCCAATAAGGTGTTGTGCCATCTTCGTCTAATAACTGCGGAAAAACAAGTTCTAAACCTTCGGTTGTATAACTACCATTTAAGTGATAAGTCTCTACATCTTTAGAATGAAAAATAGCACCTACATCTAATAAGCTACCAGTAATGACATGCTGTTCTTCAGGTTGATATGTAAAGCCAACATCAACTCCTACCCCAAGGTTTCCACCAAACAAAATGCGTTTCCTCAGCGTTTTAATATCCTTACTAAAATCTGAATTATCATCACCTAAAAGTGATGCGACACCTGAAGTTTGAAGTGTTCCGTCTAAAAACTGAAACACATGCTCATAAACATTATCGCCTGTACTACTTTCTCTAGTGGTAAAGGTTCCCGAATTATTTGTACTGTTAACGTTTGCAATACTCGAGTAGATTTTTGCTCTGGCTCCTACAGTTAGCTTTTTACTGATTTTTTTATTAATTCCGAAATGAAAAATCGATAATAATTCGCCTTTAAAATTAATATCTTCTAGTGAGAATGAGCGTCCAATATAGTTTGCATTACCTTCCCAAAGTAAAACGGCTAAGTCTTTTGGAAAGTAAGAAACGATATCTGCTTCTTCATAAATTCCATAAGAAAAATAAGTGTTTTCATCCTTTCTCCAACCTCCATTTATAATCTCTAATTGTTGATTAACAGCAAAATAATCACGATTAGATAATGAAAAAATGACATTACTAATTTTGGTATTAACATCTACGCCATCATTTTTAAAAATATCATATGCCGATACTCCAGAACTTCCAAAACTAAAATGAATTTGTGATAGTAAGGGGATCCCAAAATGTTTATCAAATGCAACTAGAGCTCCAGGATTTTGATTAAGTGTTTGTGGTATATCATTAAAATCATATAATATTTCTTTGTTCTGACCATGTGTCAAGACTACTAGAAATAGGAATATGTATGAAATTTTTAAACGCATTCACCTAGAGTTCAAAATAAAAAGTCGCTTTAGATTCTAATTTTAAAACGCCTAGTGTTGATGGAGCTATTGGTGATGTACTTGGAAGTAAGGTGATTTTATAAATTAATTTAGTGGCTTCTTCAAAACTGGTCAATTCTGGTTCTTCAATTAGAAAATTAGACACCACAAGAATAGGATTATCTGGTTGCCCGGGAGGTACTTCAACCTGAGCTAAATAACGTTGTTCATTGTCATCTGTAACGAATTCAAAATCTACATTAAAACTTCTATTCAAGCTATTTGTAAAGCTAAAGGTCAAGTTTGTCTTTAGTAATTGGTCGACAAAAAAATCAGAATTAATATACTCTAAACGTGTTGTATCAACCAAGACAATAACTTCTTGCTGTGTATTACTATCAATAAAGTTAGTTGCTGTTAAATTTGAAAAAATTAAGCTAGACTCAAATACGGGTGTAGGAAGAATATCTTCTGCTTGGTCAAAATCGGTATCGCTCACACAGGATGTAAGTAGTAAAAAACAAAAAAAGGCAACACTGCAAATAAGAAACTTAGATACTTTCATAACAATTGAGACTTATTTATAAAACGCCTTATAGACAGATTAAGTATGCTATAGATACTTTTTTAAATCTTTGAGGTGTTTTACCTGTTTAATATAATCATCAGCATTATAGTCGTGATAATTAAATAAAATTACATCCATACCAATGGCTTCAGCTCCTAAAATATCGGCTTCATAGTTATCACCAATCATTAAACTTTCATTAGGTTTAGCATTGGCAACACCAAGTGCATGGTTAAAAATAATAGGATTAGGCTTCTTCACACCAGCAGCTTCAGAATTGGTCACTGTAGCAAAGTAATGTGAAATTTTAGCATTGTCCATCTTTTTTTGTTGCGCTTCTTCAAATCCATTGGTAATAATATGTAGCTTATAATCATTTTTTAAGTGATTTAAAATATCTACTGTGTCATCAAAAAGATGGTTAAACGTTGTGAGGTAAGTAATATAGTCTTCAGATAATGTATTGATAATACGATCTGAAACTTGACAACCAATAGCATCAAACGTATCTTTTAAACGTCTATATCTCAAATTCTCTTTATCAATTTTTTCTTCTCGATACAGTTTCCAATAATTAAGATTTATAGGCTCGTAAACTGATAAAAAATTAGCGGTATTCACTTGGAGCTCATGAATTTCAAAAATCTTTTCAAACGTTAATGCCGAGTTTTTATCAAAATCCCAAAGTGTATGATCTAAATCAAAAAATATATGTTTAATTCCTTTTACCTTCATCTGTTGAATCTAATACTTGTGTAAATAATTGTCTAAAGCCTTTCCATCTGTTATCATTTCCGAAGGAATAATTATGAAAAACTATTGTAAACGTTCCGTTAACTTGCTTTACCGAATTAATTAAACGTTGTAATTCTTGCTCTTTATCTAATAATGACTGGTGTTTTAAAAGTGCATGATCGATACAATGAAATGAGTTAATTAGTAGTGGTGTTTGGATTTCAAAATCTAAGTCATAAAACAGAAACGGTGTACACGTTCCTGCTCTAAATCCAGTATGATTGAGGTAACCCATTGTGAAATCTTGTTTGATCTCTAGCTCTGTTAGATTTCGGTACGACACCGGAAGATTGATTTTAGAGAACGAATTTCTACTAGCTTCCAATTCATAATTGGTAATAAACTCCATCTTTTTCTTTTCCTTTTTTAAAATAGAAAGATCATCTAATGCTAAGTAGGATGCTTTAAGACCAACTTTGCAATAATCTGAAATGGATTTAATGAGAGATACAAATTTCTTTTTATTAACGTTAATATTTTTGTCATAGGTAGAATAATCACCAATTAAAAAAAACACAATAAACTTAAACTTAAACTGTTTTTGCTTATTTATAATCCATTTAAAAGTATCATATGGATCACGCTTAACTCCAAATAATACCATAAATCGTTGGTAAAAACGTCTCAATTTTAATCGGAATAAATCGTTTAAAGCCCCTCCAACTGTTCGCATCAACCCTTTTTGTTTAAAATAGTATGCCATTGGCACATCTATTACAGGTTGTATCTTATAACTTTGCTTCGGAAATGTGAAATTTTCAAATTTTTGTTCTAATAAAGCTTTGAGTTCATAAGCCCAAATATCAACTACAGGCTGTTTCAAAAAATGTGCCTTATATGCTAAACTTTCTGAAGCTGTAAAACGACCATAATCATCTTTTACATGTGGTAAATATTCTTCGTAACGACTTAATAAATAAAATGATGCTGCAAAAATATCGAAAGGTAAAGCACTTTTTTCGCCTGTTGCGAAAAAACACTTGGTAGCCTTCCAATCCTGCACATTAATATCTACATCTGATAGTCCTTGTTCAAAAAGCAATTCGTGATTTCTGATAAAGACTTCATTACTCAACGGTTGTCTCGTATATGACATTTTTAGACTATCATGAGCAATAAATTCTTCAATAGTTGTTGTAAAAGCTACTGGAACACCTAGAACTCGTGTACAGAGATGTTTAAACGTATATCGAAGTCTTGGTGTAATTTTATGTGTGTAGACTAATAGCAATAGTGATCTTTATTTTTTATTATAAGACATTTTCATCGGCAAAACTAAAATATGCTTTTTCGGTGACAATGAGGTGATCTAAGACTTTAATATCTAAACTTTGTGCTGCAGCTTTTAATTTATATGTTAAATTTTTATCAGATTCGCTTGGTTTTAAGGTTCCAGACGGATGATTATGTGCTAGAATTAGACTTACTGCTCCAACCTCTAAAGCATTTTTAAGCACTAAGCGTACATCAACTAAAGTTCCTGTGATACCACCTTTACTCAATTGATTTTTTTGAATCACTTTATTAGAATTATTGAGATAAATAATCCAGAATTCTTCATGAGGCAGCTCACCAATAATAGGCTGCATAAGCTCAAATACTGAAGCACTTGAATTAATTTTACGTTTATTAAGCGCCTCTTCTCCTCTTCGACGCCTCCCTAGCTCCATAGCAGCTGCTATAGAAATAGCTTTAGCTTCTCCAATGGGTTATGTTGCCCACACATCCAGTCAATATTTATACCTCTTTACCAAAGCCTAAAGGTTACCCTAAAGAATTAAATACCTTGTCTGAACATATTAAAGCTACTCGCTTAGACCGTAAGTTAAGCAAGGTTGATGTCTCTAAGATATTAGATGTAAGCCCACTTACCATTGGCAATTGGGAAAATTCAAATAAAAAACCAGTACCACGGATGATGAAAAAAATAATTGAGTGGCTAGGTTATGTTCCTTCATTAGGAATTGATAAAAACACCTTAGGAGGGCAGTTATTCATATACAGAATGAAAAATGGTTTAACTCAGCTAGATGTTTCAACTGCCTTGAAAATTGATAGGCATATAGTTACTAAATGTGAACAAGGCTATGAAGTTAAGAACATATATGTGCAAAAAATAAGAGAATTAACATGTTAGTCGTATAATATCACCTTGGGAATAGATACTTTTAATTAATATAACTATACCATTTTCAATGCATTTAAGATTTTCTTTTTTAAATCAATAAATTGTTGGGAAAATTCAAAATCGGAAATAGTTTCCTTTTTGTCTAATGAAAATTCTTTTCCGTTTTCATTCAAGCCAACTCTAATCTTATCACCTATAATAATCGCTTCATTAATATCGTGAGTAACAAAAACTGATGTTATTTTTCCATTAATTTTTTCATTGAAAAATTTTTGCAATTTATTTCTTGTTATAGCGTCTAAGGCTCCAAATGGTTCGTCCAAAAGCAGAAGTAATGGTCTGTTCGCAATAGCTGAAGCTAGACAAAGTCTTTGACATTCACCTCCTGAAAGAGTAGATGCTTTTTTAATCAATTTATTTAATAAGCCAAAGTCTATAAGCAAGTTAAGAGCAAAGATTTTATCTTTAGTAGTTTTAATGTTACATCCTATAACAAGATTTTCCCATATAGTTAAATTATTAAAAACTGTAGCCCCTTGTGAAACGATTCCTATGGAAGTTGAGATTTTCTCAATTCTTTTGGAGTTCAATAATATATCCCCAGTAATTTTCAGACCTCCATCATAAAAATGACTAATTGATTTAAGCAGAGTAGATTTTCCTGAGCCACTTTGACCTATGATTGATAAAACAGAACCTGGATTTATCTTAGCATTAAAATTATCAAATACTTTAATATCAGAATAATAAGCTGACATGTTATTTATTTTTAAATCAGCTTTACCATCTAGTTGTATTTCTCTATAATCAATATTACTCATCTTTAGTTTTTCAACTTCATTTATGATTTTCTTTTTCTTAAAATAAAAAACTATAGATGATGTCCATTTCCAAATAGAAGTTAGCACAAAGTCATATATAATTCCTAGAAATGAGAATACTAAAATTGAAGCCATCATTATATCATCTCTTGCTTGGTCAGATGCTCTAAAAATTCTATATCCAATTCCTTCGCTCCACCATTGACTAGCAGAATACTCATAGACACCACTTAATTCAGCTACTGCTACAACAATCAACCCTAAACTCAACGAAGTTCTAAGTGCAGAAATAATTGAAACATTAATTTCTTTAAGTAGTATTTTGAATATCCATTTTGTTCTAATAACTCCTAGGCTTTGAGATCGCCAGTAAATCAACGATGGGATTTTTTTGGAACTTTCATGAATAATTGCCCAAGTAACACTAAAAGAAGCCCATCCAACTATGAAAAATTTTCCAGTCTCGGCTAATCCAAAAATATAAATAACCAAAGGGACGAGAGCTATAAAAGGTATTGCTCTAAGAATTAATATAAAGCCCTCAAGAAAAGAAGAGATAACTTTATTTCGTCCAGTTATTACACCTATAACAATTCCAAGAAAGGAACCAATTGACCAACCAATAATCCACCTTGCACTTGAAACAGATATATCGTGAATTAGTATACCTTGACCATACAAAGACTTTAAAGCCTTTAATATTGCTTTAGAGTTTGGAAGGTGAAATGAATAAGAAAGAATTTCAATAAGCAAAAATAACAAAACAAAGCCTAATGCAAATTGAATAGCTTTTTCAAAACCTCTTTGTTTAAGTATATTATTTAACTCTAGTTTCATCTATTTGTTTAAGAAGAGATTCATCTATGAAAATAGAAAAGTCTTCAGGTAAAACCGTTTCAGGTTTTAATCCTTTTAACCATCGATATTCTTCTTCAATCCAATTTTTCATTAGTGAGGTATCTAAATAAACTTCAAAATCAGTAGTGTTGATAAAGTCATCTAAGTCTCCATCTTCTAAATTTAGCCATTTCTCTAGTTTTCTTTGTGAACCAGCTTTATCTTTATTCAATAGTTCACTGGACTCAATTAGATCTTCTAACATCTCAACCAATTCTTCTCTATTAGTTTTTAATTTTTCTTTAGTTGTTACAATATTAAAAGCTAGAGTATAAAGAGTCGAATCTAAAAGAATTTCACCTTGCCCTCGGTCTGGATACTTATTTAATTTTATACCATTTTTATATTCTCTTTTTGCCTGAGTTAAGAAAGGATCCCAGAGGACAGCCGCATCGATTTCTCCCTTAAGAACTAGGTTTTTAAGCTCAGCAGGTTTACCATTTATTCTAGTAATATCTTGTTCAGAAAGGCCATGTTTAGATAATAATCTAGAAAGATAAATCTCACCTACTGTGCCGAGTACAACTCCAATTTTTTTTCCTTTTATATTTATATAATCTTCAGAAATTTTAGTGTAATTAGTGGTGAATATTCGAACTCTATGATTTGAGGTAATAGTTGTAGCCAAAACTATTGGCTGATGGCCTGCTGAAGCCAAATAAACTACAGGTGTTACAGCTATTGACCCTGCTTCGGCTGTTTCTTCACCTCTTCCTCTCAATGAAGCTACAACATCTGGGCCAGCTGGTAATGACATAAGTTTAAACTCATAGTTATTATCATCATAAAGCTTCTCTATATAAGCTAAGTGACTAACTGCTGAATAAGCAATTGGTAATTCAGCAAAATATAGTTTTTGTTCTGATGCAGAAATTTGATTGTTTTTTTTGTCATCCGATTTTTTACAGCCTAAAAAAAACACTAATGCAAAAACGGTTACTATTAATATATTTATATATTTTTTCATATCTAAATTTTTTTGTTTGTAATATATTTTTTAATCCATTCTTGATTAACCCAATGGTCAAATTCTAGATTTACTAACGACTTATAACATTCTATTGGTGTAAGGGCTAAGAAAAAAGCAATTTTATTTATCACTTCACTACTTTCAATATCAGAATTGAAGTGTTTTTCTAAATGTGTTTTTTTATCAACTCCACTAATGTCCATTTTTGATAAGATTAATTTTAATGAGTTTTCTTTACTTTTTAGTTCAGTTATCTCTGATCTTAAGTTGTCAATATTTTCTTTTAAAGAATATATAAAGTCAAACAATAGATCATCATAAAGCCAATCAGCATTATCCTTTGCAACTAAATCAAAAGTAAACAAGGAGTCTTTTTCACTTCCAAAAGATTTTGATAAATTGAAATTTTCTGAACAAATATTATTTAAGTTTAGATCATACAATTCATATACTTTAGCAACGGAATTTCTTAAGTGTGAAATTTTAGGTTCCCAACCTAAAAAGAAAAATGGTAGGACATGTTCTGTGTGATATTCAGAGTTTTCATTAATTAACGGAAAAATGAATTCCTTTATATGATCGTCCCAAATTTCTTCAGCAGCAAAACAAATATGTGTAGGTATGACTTTATCTTGATAATGATTAAAAAGGAAACGGTCGAAATGGTCGTCCGCAATTGTATTTTGAGCATAAACTAGGATAACCTTAAATAATTCATAACTTAACATATCGAATACAGTAACATGCTCTTTCAATATAATTACTATTAGTTGTGTTATTTCTCTTTTTTTATCAAAATCTAATTTTTTATATCCAATACTTTTAGTGAGTCTCTTTAATGTGGTTTTATGTTCAGGGTCTAAATTATTCCTATTAATCAAAATTTCTGCACAATCATAAAATGATTTAATCCAAAATTGATTCAAAGTAAGATTTTCATTTTTTGAACTAAAATTTAATGCGTCTAAAAATTGAATTTCTAAATATTTAAAAGAATCGTTAATTATTTCATCAAGATGACTCGAGTTTGTATCGTATTTTTTTTCTTTGTTGGAAAAAATTACTAACTCACAACCTTGATTAGCCACTTTTAAAAAATTAGCTAAAACTATACTGTTTTTTTTCTTTTCAGTGAGTTTGCCAGCTATAGCAATCACATCAATTTCTTCAATTTCTAAAAATTCAAATAAATGCTTAGCTGTGTAAGTGTATAGCCAATTATTATTTTCCTTTAAATAATGCTCCTTAAATGTTCTAGCATTTAATAGTTCTTTAGGAATGCTTTTATCAAAAATAAAAGGTGAATTATTAGAATCCTTATATTTTGTTTCTTCATATGTACCAAAGGAAATAAATTCAACACCTCTTTTCTGTGATTTATTCCTTGAGTTTAAGTTCAATTTTCCTTCCATCAAATCATACAGTGACAAGATAATTGGTGCAGACCAAATTGCGTATGCGAACCCAATAGTCAATGGCTCGTCTTTGGGTTTTTGAATAATACCTTCAAATTGGTTTTCATCAATATTGAGAACTTTATAAAGCTTGTGAAGAGACTTGAGGTTAATTTTCTTTGTGGTTCTGCTTTCGAAACGACTTAATGTTGCTTTTGAAATATTAGTTGCAGCTGCTAATTCGTCGAGAGTGAGTCCTTTTTCCTCTCTTTTTCTTTTAACCAAGGCTCTTATAATATCGTAATTCATTAAAGGATAATATTTCTAATTGTTACAAATGTAATCATTTTTGTTACGTATACTTAAAAAATTGCAATAAAATATTTTTGTTACACTTTTGTTGCACTAGTGGAACAAAATTGGAATATTTTTATTATATTTGTTACAAACAAATATTAAATGAGTAATACAGAACAAATATTAAAACCAAAAGCAAGCCTCACAAGGCTTAAGAATCTTATGGTCGCTTATTACAAGTGTCACAATAATCATACCTACTTTGAATGCCCTGAAGATGATAAAAACGTAAGCCATCAGTTGATGTTAGCTACGAAGAACATTACTAAAAACAACATAGAAAAAAGAAGCCGAATGGACTTGTGTCCAAACGGCCTTTTTACATTGTGTTGGAAAACAACAGAATGCGGTATGGGTCCTCCGAAAAATTTGGTCATTGAACGGATTTCCCTTATTAAATTTAATTCTAAATTACAAAAAGTAATTCAGAATACATATACTTTACACATTAAATTGACGTAACACACTCTTGTCTATATCATAATAATGTGTCATTTCTGTTAGCCAACATTTTATAAAATCAACCGTTTACGGCTTTCTTTTTTCGCAATCTTTAGAAAAAATGAAAACGAAAACATTCATCAAAACAGTAGTAACCTTATCGGTTTTTTTATTAGCTTATTTTTTAAACTTTCACGCACTAGAAGGGTTTAGCAGTTATTTGCAAAACATTATTAATTATCATGTTATTGACTTAGATGTCTTATTTCATTTTGAAGTATTTCATCTAGTAATTGATCTGTTTCCATTCCCATTAGACTGCCATCAAACAATAAAAAAGCATTATCCCATCTTCAGTAAATGGACTGCACGTTTATACATTGTATCTTCTGTCATCTGTAATGTACTTACAGGAACATATATTTATATAGCAGTTGATTTTTGCTGGTTTGCGGCAGATATATTGATAGAAAAAGTAGAACATAATATTGATGCCATTACTGAGTTTTTCGAGTTGACATTGGATATATCAATTCTGTTCTTTGAAATAATTTGGCATTACCTAAATCCTTAGCCATGAAAAAGAAATGCTATAATAAGCGGATTTGGGTATACATAACTTCTAAGAAAAGTACCACAGAAAATATAACTTACTCTAATGGCAAAACAATTCATCCTAACTTAACCTTGATTAAGCTAAAAAACATAGAATTAATTACTACAAAAGGGTTAAGGTCAAATTTGGGCATCAAGAACTTTATTCGGATCCAGCTTTTGGATGGTAACAATTATTATCTCTACTCAAGTATTAGAATGTTTGTAAATGATTATAGTCATTTGTTTGTGCGGATTAATAAATCTGAAGCAATAAACTATACGTTAGTGACAAGTCGTCTCAATAACCAGTATTTATTTATAGGACATAATTATTATAAGGTCACTATGAAAAATAGTGTTGAGAAGATATTCCGCTGACTGACAACATATGCAGTACAAGAATATTTTCGTTTCCATTTACCTTAGAAAGAACCAATAGGCAAATTAGTATTTTCATAGTAACTCACGCACTTCTACTCCAAGCCCTTTGGCAACTTTATACAAGGTTTTCACAGTTGGACTTGTACGCCCTTTTTCTAATCTTTGAATAGCGTTCTCTTCCATACCGCACTTTACACTGAGGTCCAATTGAGTCATCTGTTGTTCTTTTCTCAAATAACGGATACGCTTACATATATCAAGTATAAATTTTTCTAATTCCTTGTCTTTCACAATATCAAATAATTCACGATGTAAAATAGATGTATTGAGTGAAAATAAACCCAACAAAATTGTTGGTTTTATGATTTTTCATTTATATTTGAAATAAAACATTTTTTCTGGATACTTAATAAAAATTTAAATAATCAATTTAATATCAACTAGCTATGAAAAACGAAAAATTATTGATAATTACTGTTGTCTACTTCATTGTAAGTATAGGTACTAACCTTTACGCTCAAAACTTTACTGAAACTATTATTACAAAGTCAAATCAATGGATCACTCCAACTTACGTAGATTTTGATGGCGATAGTGATATTGATGTTATTTCTTCCAGTAATGGTGGCGATATAGCTTGGTGGGAAAACGATGGTAATCTGAATTTTACTAAGCAGGAACTTGTAACCACATCATCAACGTGGAGACACTTTGATGTTATTGATTTAGATGCAGATGGTGATTTAGACATTCTGCTTTTAGAAATCAGTTCAATTAGGATTTTCTATAATGATGGTAATCACAACTTCAATGAAATAAACATTGGAAGTAACTTCAACTCAACCAATATTATCGCAGGTAACTTTGATGCAGATTCAGATATTGAGTTTATTACGTCTGAAGGAAATAATAACGGTAGGCTCAGATTATGGAACACTCAAGGAAACGGTTTTTTTAGTGCTACATTAGTTGATAACATACGAATTTTTTCTACTGGTAGTATGTTGGCAGAAGACTTAGATAGCGATGGTGATTTAGACATTATTGCATCCTTGAGAATTGTACCAAGTGGTAGTAATTCACTTTTTTATTATATCAATGATGGTAGTGGTGTTTTTAGTAAGCAATCAATTGCTTACACTAATGGAAATTATCTCAATCAAATTGTTGATTATAACAATGATGGTCACAAAGACATTCTTGTAAAAAACACCTTTAATTGCTGTGCAACTATATTTGTAAATGATGGTAGTTTAAACTTCTCTGAAGTAGAATTGATTTCTGGCGCGTCAGCTTTAGAATATTCATTTTTCGTTGATAGTGACAATGATGGTGACCAAGATATTGTAACGGTCCATGCTGACCCTATTGATTCAAATCCTGAACGCTACGTAGGTTTGTATGAAAATGACGGCAACGATAATTTCTCATTCCAAATCATTGCTCCTTTACAGAAAGGAAATTACATTACATCTTTAGATATTACGGGTGATGGATTAGTAGAACTACTTGTTGGCTCTGAAGCTTCAAATCATCCAGTAGTATTTGAGAATATGGATTCTAATTCATATGCGCCTATTGAATTAGACGACACTTTTGTTCCTAACATGTTTGATATCAATGATATTGATAATGATGGCTTAAAAGATATTATCTCAGTTTCTCAAAGTAAAAACGAATTAGTGCTATGGAAGAACAATGGTTCATACACATTTACAAAACAGGTTATTGAACAAAATGAAATTCACTTAAATTCAGCACAAATTGTTGATGTTAATGGTGACCAGATTAAAGATATTTTAGTTGTTACCTATGTTCTTGGAGAGCAAAAAATCATACTGTATCAAAATGATGGAAACCTGAGCTTTACTAAACACCTGTTGAGAAGTAGTAATAATCTCATTGGAGCGCCAATATTATTTATCAGAGACAGAGATTTGGATGGAGACCCAGATATTATTTTCAACTCTTCACCTTCAGATGGTGTTATTTGCTTACAAAACGATGGTAATAATAATTACACTACTGTTTTCATATCTGATGAAGAATTTCGTCTTTTAGTATTTAAACGAATTGATATTAATAATGATGGTTTTGATGATTTAATTACCGATTCCGATATTTATTATTTAAATGATGGTCAAGGTAATTATAGCATTGCTAATCTACCAGTAGATGGAGTACTTACTGACTTAGATGGTGACAATGATGTAGATATTGTTAATGTACAGGTATTGTCTAGCGGTCAATATATTTCTTGGTTTGAGAATGATGGATCTGGAGTATTCAGTGAAAATATTATTTCTGACCCGTATCGTGGACGTAATGCAGTAGTTCGAGATTTTGATGGTGACGGAGATATAGATATCGTCACTGCTCCTTTTAACGATTTTAACTCTCAAGGACTTATCCTTTGGAAAAACAATGGAAACCAAGTATTCTCCAAGATTACCATTGAAGATATGTATTACATTGATAGTAGTACTCTTTACCAAGCAGATTTGGATGGAGATGGAGATATTGAAATCTTAAGCTCTAATGCAAAGTTTCCATTCACAATATGGAATAATGAAAGTAATGTGCCATTGAACGTCGAATCTGTTGATAATAACAATACAGTAATGGTCTATCCTACAATTGCAGATACACAGTTAAATATTATTACCTATATGACTATTATTGATGCAATCATATATGACATTCATGGCAAAGTGGTTGATGTACAAATTGAAGGAAGCATAATAGATGTTTCTCACCTATCAAATGGTATATATATTCTCAAATTGAGTTTAGACACAAACGAAACTCAAGCTCTAAAGTTTATTAAAAAATAAGCTTTAATTGAAAAATGCTATTGCATAAAATATACGTAGAACTACGTACAAATTCAAAAACATATTTCAGTAATTTTAACCAATGATTAAATTTTAATTTTTGAAAAAGAAGCGTAATTGAGACACAGAAAATGACTGTGGTTTTTACTAAATATTAATAAATAATTTATTAACATAAAACAACTTAATATCATGAAAAAATTAAAGCTATTGGCAATACTCATAATAGGCTTTATAACTATTAATTGCGAGCAAGAGGTCCAACAAGTAACACCAAGCAATGATACTATTAGTGGAAATATTGAAGCTATTAGTCATGAAGATGCGATAAGCTTTCTTGATAATAAATTAAACCCCAATGCAAATTTTCGTACATTAAATTACGTTGACCCCATTTATAATTTAATATCTTATGAGGATATCGATAACGAATCGGAACAAATCTCTGTTATACCTGCAATAAATAATGCAAATCCCGATTACTACACTAGAATATTACTTTTGGAAATTGATGGGCAGATAGAAGCCATAGTCTATAGTATGTTGTTTGATGATAATTCTACCCTTGAATCTTTTTCTGGTGAAATTCTCATTACAGATTTGTATGGAAATTTTTTAAATGGATATGTCGCTGAAGATGGAGTTATTACCTTTCAATATGTATTAACAGCTACTTTAGATCGTTTGGATAGCTCTTCTATAAACTATAATTTTAGAGGAAATGGTTGTGATGATTGCCCTTATGAGGATTGCAATTATTGTGGCTCACTAGATTTAGTCGTTATCACAGCAGAAAATGAGTCTTTATCGGATCCTGTGGATTTAAGCACCTTAGATGACCTCGCATGGAGCGCTCTTTCTAACAGTTGGATAATACCAACATCGTTAAGTAATGTTTTAGGGGCTGCTGTCAACAGTCTTGCTTTTAGTGCAGAAGCATACAATCCACTTGTAGCTGCTGATTGCAGAAGTTTTGAATACGCAATGCCACCAGGAGCAACAAAGAGAGGGTGTGCTGTTACTGACATGTATCTTGATTTTTATACAGCTGGGTTTCGTTCTAACGGAAGCCCTTATTATGGACATAAAGAGATAGTCGCTCCTCTACTTTACTACACTATGCCTTCTTGGATGACCAATAGCGCTGCGGCAAACGCAACAGCTGCTGCAGTTTCCGCTGCAATTCTAGCAACTGACGCATATTATTATACAAACCCCGATGCAACAACTTCACAAGTACAAATTTTTTTCGAGAATGCTCTGTCAACCGAAATGTCGCTTATCGGAGGCTCGGTATCTACAAACCCTCCTTTTTCAATTCCAAGTCCTGCGCCATACATTACAAGTTTAGGAGGTCCTTCTATTGATTGTTAATTTTTTGATATGAAACAATTTTTATTAGTTTTAGCACTTATTCAGACTATGAACTCAAATATGAAGTATGAAAATCTATTAGGTGAGCAGTTATTTGCAGCAGAAAGTATTTTTAACTGTACTTTTAGAAATTTGAAATTAGAATTTAAAAACTTTGAAGGTATAATGTATGGTTGTAAAGATTATAACCAACAAAATTATCTTGGGACATCTATAAGATATGTTTCTATAAAAACTAATCAAAATCAAAAAATTCAGTCAGTTTCAATAAAATTTTATGAGGCATTTAATCGTCATTTTTTTGATTTGTTTGTAGAAAAGTACGGAGAACCAGATAGTATTCTAATACCAGACAATATAAAAATCATTAACGACAAAAATGAAAATGATAGTACCTCTAGCATGTTTCAAAAAGTTAGAGCAACCGAATTTGATTTAAGAGAGGGTACTTTTGAAGAAAAACCACTTTACATAATTTGGGAAAAAGAAAGCTATCAAATAAAAGCTTTTTTAAGGCACAGACAAAACATGAGCGAGATTACTTTTAATCTCAAAGAGCCAAATTAATTCTGTATAAGATATAGGTTTAAATAATTATTTAAAAGTAGACATTAGTATTTTTATTAAAATCACTATGTCTACTTTTTGATTTAGAACTTAATTTCTCGTAATATTTCATTTGCAATTATGATGGCTATTTTGTGATACTCAAATTCTTTGTCATCATTAGTAAACAAAATATTATTTTTTTCATAAATGCAAATTCTGTTAAATGGACTATCCCAAAATACGCGATATCTTTTCCCCAGTCTTTGCTTAAAACGTTCAAAATTCTCTTGTTTTAAATCTTTTAAACTTGACAATGATTTCACAAAATTATATGTAACAAATCCATAACTTTTATCTACATAAATTCCTTTAATTGGAAACTCTTCAATTTTTAAACTCTTATCACCTTTTATAATAGAATCTATTTTATCATCTTCTTTTAAGTATTCTTGAAATGAACTAGTCTCCTTAATTATCTTCCCTGATTCGATAAAATTATCAACTTCATTTATTGCCACCTCCCATAATTCTAAATCGTCCTTACGAGTAAAGTATACTCCCAACTCTTGGTTATTTATTTCTGAGAAATCATAAAGATTCATAGAGCCTATTATGCCACATTGGTCACTAATGAATGCCTTAGCATGCAGGTTTTCAACAAAGATAATTCTACAATTATCCAATGTATTCAATAATTTTTCTTGAGATTGAGACATTTGTGTCTTACCATACACAATGGTAATTTCAACGCTCCCTGCATTTGCACGCACTAGTCTCTCAAATATTGGTTTTGGAATTTTTAGATATGGGGTAACTAGGGTGATAGTACTTCTAGCCTCGATAATCAATCGCTCAAGATGATATGAGATACCTCTTGTGGTAACAATTTTAGCCATAGATTATCTCCTTGTTAATACATAATTTTTAGTTAGTTGCACCATAAAATTCTTTACATTTAGTGTGTCAACAAAATGTCTATTGTCTTTTACATACAATTTATTAGAATTTTCAAAAATCATATTTAAAACCCCTACTATATTTTCTTTTTTACTCATAGAATAAAAGTAATAAAAAAGCACCTAAAAGGGTGCTTTAAATTTCTAATATAAGTAAGATTTAGTTCCCAGATTTAAAATAAAACGTCACCCCTAATGAGCAAGCTGTGAAAATAGCTTCATAATTATGGTCACGTTCTGGATATTTTATTGGCTCATAGAAGAATGGCTTTAAACCTTCAATATTACTTACCAATACTTGTGCAATATCATATTTTGTATACGCCATCCATGGAGAGAAAACCTCTCTCACATCATCGCGAGAATATGTCTTAACTGGTATTCCTCGTTTCTTAGACCATCTATAGATTTTTTTACTAAGATTTTTCGAGCGTTTTCCTTTGCGGTTATGCTTGCTAGAATGGTCTTCTAAAATAAGTGTGACATCTCCAAAAGAGGTAATGACTTGCTTCATCTTTTTCAAAAGTTTAGTTTCACCAAACTTTTTTGGAGAGATAAGATTTGTTTCAATTAACGTAACCGCATTATCCATAACGGCATAACTAAATCCTCTAGAACAAACATAAATTGAAATTGTTCTTGTAGGTTCAACATGCGTAACATTAGTCATTGAGGTCTGTGTCTAACCTATTGACTAAATTTGAAATTGCTTGTATTATTCTTTTGCTCTTTAAGGATTGTGAGCTTTTAAGCATTGCAATGAGATTTTCGCTCCGTTCTATGAGATATGAATGCGTATCTGCACATAGGTTCGCAAACAGTACTTCATAAGGTGTCTTAAAGAGCAGGTGATACATTGAAATAACTTTTAAGGATGGTCTTTGTTTACCAGATTCCATGTCTTTAAGGGTTGTTTGATCTATACTTGAAATGAGTGATAGGTTTTCTATACTAACCTCTGCATCGGCTCTAACTTTTGCGAGGGAATTAGTGTAAAGGTGTTTCATAACGTAAAGGACATCGGGGGTTATAACCGATGTCTTTTGCATTATAGAAATTAGGAAAAAGGAGTATACTACCGCAGTTGTGACTTATTTGTGGAAAACATACATAACTCAAAGTTGAGTTGAATGCATAAGCATTCAATTTTTTAATATATATCATTCAACCTCACCACCTTTTAATATTGTTAATGTATTATGAGTGTAGTCGTTGACTTTTATACATTTAATGTCCTGATTAAAGTACTGAACTAAGATATGGCATTGCCGTTCAAAGAACGCACGGCGATGCTATATTGTGTAAAGACTAACTCTTCTAATTAACCTTCATACGAAATAACTATTTATACACGTTGTTAGCAGATTGCTCTTATTTTTCACTATACCACAAACTATTAATCCATCTTGATTTATTTTCTTCAAAATTTTCATTCGAGTTGGTTTTTGGTTTGCTTCTAACGTGTTTATGTGTGGTTTGTAATGTTACAAAAAGTAAGTTAGCAAAATAGAACAAAGAGTGCTGAAATTAGTTAGAATTTCCTGAGTCATTTTTATACATTATGAACTATATACGTTGCTAACTACTGTTTTTTTAACATATATCTTCCCAAGAAAAATAGTCCTATTAATAAAATCAGATTCAGAAGATTAAATAAGCTTTCCTTCTGAGTTTTTTTGGTGGATTCACTTTTAATTTTACTAGACTCCAACGCTTTATTTAAGATTTTTTTGTTATAAACTTCATCAATAATAATTTTCTTTAAATCTTCTTTAGAAATAAATTTGTTAATGCTAGATAAATCTATTTCTAAACAGTTTAGGTTTAATGCTTTTATTTTCTGAAGTTTTAAATCATCTACCTTATGAGTAACTGCAATCTCTATTACCCATATTTCATTCAACCCATTTTTTACTTGTATATCAGGGATTATATCGTGTAATTTTTTTTCAGTTATATAACAAGAGTAATAGAATTTATTTGTCCACGATATATTAAGGTAATCTGATTCTTCAATTATTTTCTTAGCTAATAAATGCATTCCAGTCTCTGGAGAACCATTACAATTAGAATTACCTTGGTGACGAAAATGAGGAGTTTGTTTTTTTCCTTTATTTGCAGCAATTAGTTCAAAAGAGCATTCAAGACACACACAGTCACATTTTAAACCATTCTTAACTTCAGAAATATGTTTTACTATTCCATTTGTTTTTTCCTTTGCTATTGTAATTATTGCTTTCATATTAAATTATAGCTAACGTGTTCGTTCATGGCTTAGCACTAAATTAATAAATAGAAAACGAACCAGAGGAAAATCTGTAGGATTTTCCGAGTACACACAGAACAAGTAATTTACTATACACGCTGTTGTATGCTGCAGTTTTACGCAATTAATTTTTATCTTTTTTTATCATACCCAACTTTGATATAGTGTATGAATTGTTTTCAAAAAGTGATTTCATAGTTAACCAAACTTCATCAACAATGTTAAAATGACGTGTATTATCCATATTTTTTACTTCCAGGAAACCGATCAATGTTAGTCCTCTTATTTGTGCTATTTCTTTACTCATTGTATTAATGAGATTCGCATTTTCTAATTCATAATATTTCTTTATACGCTTACTTGGTTCTTGTTTATGTAATTCTTCTTTAAATGATATCATGTACTCATTAAGGGTGATTTCATTGCCGTCTTGAAGTCTAATTATCATTTGATTTGGTTCTATTTTTTCTGATTTCCTATTTATGTCAACAAAATCAAATTCGATATTTAATATTTTTGGCCTGTTTCGTTTTATTTTAAAATTTAAAATCAACTCAGCTATTGGGAAGATGGTTTCCTTATTGTTTTCTTTTGGTTCTCCTGCTTTTATTTCTCTCAGTTCAATAAGACCTATATTTTTCTCCTTAGCAAAGGATATTCCGTCTGCTGTATATCCTCTTTTTGAAACGATTACTCCTTTATGAATGTTAGTATCTTCAACAATTGAGGCAACTTTCATAACAACGTCCTTGTTTATCTTTTTCTCCCAATACTTACATTCAATTGCAGTCTGATAATTATGAATTCCATCAGAATGATTTGTCAAAACATCTATTTGGTGGGAAACACCTGATTTTCCTCTTACTTTAAAAGTATTTCCATATCCAATTATCTTTACTCCAGTTTTCCTTCCTAATTCTTCATAGATGTATTTGGTTATATTTTCATAATCTTTCCAATCCATTTTATTACATTATTCTGCAATGAATTTAATTAAATAGTAGTTTTAAACTCATACTATATGTTTAGTAATACTCAATTCTACTTTTAGTCAGCGGGTTTTTGGCTAATAAGGTGTTCTTGATATAAGGTTTTAAAAATCAAAGCACTAAATGTTTTAGTTTCAGATTCACTAAAGTTTCTATTCACCATTTTACGGAAAGTAAAAGAATTATCAGAATCATGTACGCCAAAGGCAAATCCATTTGCGATGAATCCGAGGTAGTCTTCATTCGCCAATGAAGACATTGCTTTTGCAACATCAACATGCTTTGCTTGTACTAAATTATTCCGATTACCCTCGAGTAAAGTGGCGTAGTCTTCATGGACTTTTGCCAATTGAGCATTGTCCGAATCTCTTGCCTTTTGAGCTGCCTGTTTATGATTTAAAATAATATCATTTAATGTGGTCTCAGGAAATAGGAAATCTTCAACCTTTCTAATTAAGCTTTCATTTTCTACATCATAAAGGCGATATTCATAATTCTGCACATTTTCACTACTTAAACTTTCATTGCTTCTCTCTTGTATGAATTCATTGATTTTTTTTTGCGTTGATTCCCAAAATAAAATTCCAGAACTTGTAGATGATACTTCAGAAATTGCTTGTTTAAATGCTTGAACAAAATATGACGTATGACCTTTTAGATTTACCACAGCGGATGCAGATTGAAAACGAGAACTCAAAAATTGAAATTCTGTTTGAATTAAAAATTCACCTTCAATAAGATTACGATAGGTTGAAGGGCTTAAATTGGTAGGAATTGGAATATCAAAAATGCTTCCAGAATTCACACTACTACTTAAAGAAAATTGCTTAGTTGAAACTTCATTTCCATTTATTAATATGGTAAACTTTAATCCTCTAGGAAACACAGGTACGACTCTATACTTTGATAGTTTCGAATTAACTTTGATTTCTTGTTGTTGATATAGAGCAGCTTGTTGGAAATAATCACCAGTATAAATGCTATTTATATTACTTAATAATCTCTGAGTAGCAAAATCATTGCATTTTAACTTAAATTCTGGGCATGGAATCTCTTTTTTGATAGGTTTTTCGATAATTCCAAGGCCATGTTCTGTTATATCAGGATGAAAAGAAAACATTAATTTATTCAATAATGGCTTATTACTAGCTAAATCATTGATATCAATTTTAACAGATACTCTCCCCATGAGATTTCTTCCATCAATCTCATTTAAATTTTCTATATTCTTACCAGTTTCATCTTCTAGAAGAACATCAGTTTTTTTAACTGTGACAACTGGAAATACAAGAATTTTGGCTTTAGATGTTGTTTGTTCACTTATAGGTTCAACATATCCCAGATAAGCTGTTTTATTTTTCCCTTCTATAAAAAAAGATTCTAAATTTGAATTTTGAGACATTGTTAAATTGAAAATAAAGAAATTAGCTAAAACTAAAATTGGTATATAATTTTTCATAATTATTTGAATTTATTTTAAAAGCCATTAGCTGCTCTTATGTATCCTTGAGTTAATGCATCAATTCTTCTTGGCGTGTCTGGATGTGTTGTTGTACCCATCCATGAAAACATATGTTGAAATGCTGATGTAGCATCATTTAATGACGCCCCCATTTTGTATAGTACATATCCTGACACATAATCGGCTTGTAATTCTTTTGACCAAGGATGTTTGAATGAGCCGTACCAAGAAATATCATTATTAATGTGATGTCCAACTTCGTGAGCTAAAACCGATATTGGAGCCCATGAGTTTTTGCTAGCAAGATAATTCATAAATTGACTGCTATAAGTAATAATTGGCATACCTTGATAATTTGATGCACAAGCATTTCCAACATTTCCAGCATATGTGTTTATATACTGAATATTTAATCTATTACAGATATCTGAAACAACATTAGTTACATATTGCGTTGGATTAACTAGCCCATTTGCACATCCTCCTCCTGAATAGGAACAGTAAACCTGAGCATAAGTTGTTATGGAAAACAACAATACTATAAGAATAATAATAATTTTTTTCATGATAAATTGTTTTAAATTTTTTCTTAATAACCTGAATACGTTCTCCTTAAAGAAAACCAAAAAATTCAGCCACGAACTATCTATCGCTTGAATGAAATATTAACACTTTTGACGTGATAGTTAATTACGATAAGATAGGTACGAAAAATAATAGCAATGGAGCATAGATTATCATTCACTATTTAAAGTGCACAATTTCTAAAAAGCTATTTTGTTCTAAGGGAGTGTTCCTCAATGAGGAATATATAGTAAAGATATAAATTTTTATTGAATAAATATTTGGATTTATTGTAATATAACTCTCTATTTTATTCAATTAAGTCCTTTAGTGAAGAATAAGTGTTGCTTATTCAGGTCAGCAATTATCGTTTTTTCAACACTATAAAATCAAATTGTTTATGATAATCTACAACGTGTTAATGTATGGCTTGTTGCGTTGGCTAAATCTAAGTTAACAAAAGAAAACGAACCAGAGGAAATTCCGTATGAATTTCCAAGTAGGCTAGTACCAGGCAATTGGTTATACACGTTGTTGTACGATCGTACATATTTCTTACGTAATTTTAAATATCATTATAAACAGCCATCCAATTTGGATTTCTTCTAATTTCTTCCAGAAATGGAATTTTTAAAAATTTTCTGTCTTCGTATTTTTCAATTTTATAGTCGTCAATTTCGTCTTCAAGTATCTCATCATAGGTCAAACCAGTTTTTCTTTTATTATTTCGTAACAACCTATTAGCAATTCTTCGTAGTTCTGTTTTCGAAAATTTACAAGTTTCTTCATTGTATCTACTATTAATTCTAAATAGCCAATTCCAAGTATCGATTTTATCCGCATCATTATCAAAACTAATTTGAACGTCTTCTTCTCTCAATTTTCTGTAATCTAAATCATCACTATCTACAATTTCAGTTTCTATTCCTATTTCTTGATGATTTGGATCAAAAGGATAAAAAGATACTCGACCATTTTCAAATGGATTTTTAGTGCTTTTATGTTTTTTATTACATTTTCCACATAAAGGAACTAAATTCTCAAAATTTACAGTGGCAAAAGGATAATTTGCTTTTGGTAAATAATGATCATTATCTTCTCTATAATGTGTTACTGCAGATTCAATCGGTGTTAAACCGCAACAAGGACAAGTATCAAAGGGGTTTTTTTTAATTAGTTTATTGTAATAGTCTAACTTATCTCCTGGAACTGTTGCTCTATCAATCAAATAGTCATAAAATCGCACTAGCAAGGGTTTCATATCTGTTTCTACTACAGTATGAAGTTCATCTAACTCAATTGGTGCTAGCACTCCATTGCATAATTCTTCAATTCTATTATTTACATTATAAGCTTCTTTTATATCTGCTCTTTGTTCTGGAGTTAGGATTTTACATTTTTCATATATATCATCAACGGATGTTTTGAGCCAATCATAAGTATTATATATAACTTCAAAATCTTCATCTAATAATTCTTCACAGGTATTGTTGTCAGATGCATTACACCAAACTTGGCATACCAAGTGTTCTAATTGCGAGTGCAATGTGAAAATTGGATGTTTTATTGGGTTAAATGATCTAAGCATTATTTTGAAAATTTAATTCTATTTAAGCGAGCGAGAACCATATCTTTTTCAATAGACTCACCTAATTTTTTAAGTTGCAATTTCACCTCATTTATTTTCTCTTTACTATCCAATGAATTAAAGTCTATTCCTTCTAATATATCATTTGATAAATCACCAATAGATTGGCTATAGTTAAACAATCTATCTAAAATTAATTCTACAGAAGTTCCATATGTATTTAGTCCTAATTCACTTGCTTTTCTAGCTTGAACTTTTTGTGTTTCTTCATTTCTATCGAAGAACAATACATTATCAGGCATACAATCTGATATAATAAAAGGAGAATGTGAAGTTAGAAGTATGTCTTTCATATAATGAACATTAAAGTGACCATTTACATAATTTCTGTTATTTCCAGACGTAATACTTTGATTAAGAATTTTAATAAATTTAGCTCGCCAACTTGGATTAAAGTGAGTTTCTGGTTCATCCAATAGCAATAATACTCTTCGATCTTTCAATAATAAGCAGATTCCTATGGTATGTAGGAATTGATGCTCTCCATCTGAAAAATTTCTAAGAAGCAAATCTTTTATTTCACCTGTTTCTTTTATTTCCTTAGTAATATAATAATCTAAAAAATGAAATACATTTTGTTCAGGACTTCCAACAGGTAATTTTCCATCTGTATAATATCCTTTAGATTGATAAACATCTTCTTTAATATTATCACTTATAAAATGAGAATTTAACTCATATAACAATCTGAAAAGTTGAAATAATTCAAATGAATTATCATTAAAGTGATGCTTAAAAGCTTCTTTAGTTTCAGGAGTAACATAAAAATCTAACCAAAGTATTTTACCATTTGCATACCAAGAAGTTGCGCATTTTTTTAATTTGTTAATTTGGTTATGATTAATAATTTTTAAAATGTTCTCATCAGTATCTTTTTGAAATTTAAAATGTAATAGATTGATATTCATTCTAAAACTCTTTAAATCAAGAATTCCTGTATTATCGACATCTTTTATGGACTCCAAAGTCTTTTCATTCTCAAACAATAAACAAGCTAATAAAACTGCTTGACTCATATTATTATCTATAAAAATCAAACTGTTTTCAGATTCTGTAAACTCTCTTTGCCCAACTTCTGTAGCTTGTTTGAACTCATCTAAATGAACCAATCTACTTTTAATAAATGGTAAACTCAATATTTCATTTTCACCTGAAGAGTAGCCTATAACGTGATCTGGTAAATAGGCTTTTCCGGGAGCAGAACTTAGCTCACTACCAGCGATTGGATTAAGTTCAATTTCAACTTTCTTGTTAAAATCACCAAAAGGAAACTCCTGTATTTCCATTTTTGGTTCTTCCATTACTCGTTTAGTAATTATAACTTTATGAAAATTTTCTAAGAGGTAATCATTTCCGTCAATTTGACCTATTAAATATTCTAACGTGAATGCATCTGGCGAGCATTCATTTCTTTTAAAATTTTCAGGATCTTTAATGCTTTTTGGCAAGTATTGTGCAACACATATTTCTAAATGATAAAAGATGGCAGATAAAGCTTCAAGAACATTTGATTTTCCACTACCATTGAGACCAGCAAAGCAAAAAGGTCTGAAGTCTTCCATACTTTCTCTATTATTCAATGAATGAAAATTAATTTCAAAACCTGCGTGAAGACTTCTGAAATTCTCTGAAACTTCTCCTATTTTAAGTTTGAGTAGTTTCATTTAGCGTGAAGTTTTATTCTTTTAGAATCCTTATCGTATATCTGCATTATTTTTTTCTCATTTAATAATTCAAATACAAAATTCTTTGCCTTATCATATAATTCTTGCTCATAGAATTTATTTGAATTTAATTCATCTTTATTAAGTCGTTCTAATAAAAGTATTATTGATTCTTTATTGCTGTTATTTTTAAAAAACTCAAAATCGTTTTCCATTAAAACTTCTAAATCTACAGCTGTGTTAAATTTTAATTCACCTTTGAATGCTAATTGAGATAAAGCTTCAAGTAAAATTTCACTTTTGTCTCTTGAATGCAACATTCTGTTTTTCTGCTTATGAATTTCTAAATATATTTTTTCAAATTTATTTTGAAGTTCAATAGGTGCTTTTTTTAATTTAATGGCTTTTATTGATGTTAAATTTAAACCATCCATTATTGCGCCTCGACTTTTCTTTTTTAATTGAAATTTCACATAAGGATTTGAATGTATTGAATACGATAGATAGTATGGATTACATAAAGATTCATCAAGAGTTAGTGCTGCCAAATGTTTTGTATTGATTGCCAAGCCAATATTATTTGGAATAACTGCAGATTTACCTACAGTTCCCATAATAGTTATTATTACATCTCTACTGTATACTGTATATCTTTTAAATTCTTCATATTCATCAATAGATAAAAATCTTTTCTTTTTCCACTTAAATTCATTGTCAACAGCATTATCTATACCTAATACAGCTACTTCTCCCTTTTTTTTAAATCTATCATGTTTCAAATTACTACCAAATGGACCTGTTCTCATACTTCCTTTAGCAGACTTTTTAAGATTTCCTATCTCAATATCATTCCAAGACTGAAAAGAAGGATTTTTTAGTCCAAACATATTTAGGAAAGTGGCATCTAATAGTTCTTCAAGTTTAAGAACAGCTTCTTCTCGTTTCTCAATTAAGTCATTTGCTTTATCTAATACAGCTACTATTCTATCTTGGGTTTCTAAATCTGGTAAATCGAATTCAATATTTTTAACAGCATTAATGGATACATTCTTAATTATGGCATATCTTGCTTTATTAATTATTAAATTAATACTATCTAATAACTTATAATAAATCCAGTTTGAATTAATATCCGTGTTGGGAACTATTTTTAGTATTCTTTGGTTTAGTAAAGCCTCTTCACCATGCCATCTGTATACTTTTATTGTTCCAGATAAACTTAGTAAAATGTCATTTTTTGATATTAAATATTTTGGATCATAATCTAAATCCCAATATGCAAAACCCCTTCCTTTTTTGTTAAGATTGTTGATTCTGATAATTGGAATACCTTGCTTAGAAAACTTACTAGAACTCCAAGCATTCCCTGAAATGATATTACAGATATCACCTAATTTTACTTTCATTATTGAATCAGGTTTTTAAGTTCTTCCATATCTATTTTAATCTCTTTCTCTAAATTTATAAGAGCCTTTAAAATATCTTGTGGTGGATCATATTCTTTTTCTTCGTATTCAAATTCTTGGTAACTATTATAACTTAAATCAAGATTATTCTTTTGAATTAAACCTAGATCCACAAAAAAATGAGTTTTACGATTTTTTTTAGATGTTTTATTCTTAAAATCAAAAGCTTTAACTGCTATTGGTAATGGATTATCATCTAGCTTTTTGCGATTATCGTCTAAACTATATCCATCACTATTTAATTCATAAAACCAAACTTTTTTAGTATGCCATTTTGTTTTACTTTCATTTACTTTTTTTGTAAATAATAGAATTGAAGTCTTGACACCTGCATATGGTTTAAATACTCCACTAGGTAAAGAAATCACTGCTTCAAAATCACAGTTTTTAAGTAAAATCTCTCTTGTGCTTTTATGCGCTTTTCCTTTTCCAAAAAGAACTCCTTCAGGAACAATGACAGCAGCTTTTCCATTTATCTCCAACAATTGAATTATTCGTTCTAGAAACAATAACTCTGTTTGTATATTTTGCTTTACACGTTTTTCGTCATCATCAAATTTTGGTTTGTAAACCTTGTTAAGTAATAAACTTGTTTGTAGACTATCAATTCTTCCAGTAAAAGGAGGGTTAGCAAGAATTTTGGAATATTTAATATCCTTCTCTAAATCATCGAATCTTTGTGATAGTGTGTCTATTCTAGTAATATGTGGTTCTTTAATATTATGCATAATCAAATTCATCATTCCTAAGCGAATCATTGTTGCATCAATATCATAACCAAAGAATGTATTTGTAGTTAATTTTTTTTCTTCTTTAGATCCGATTTTTATTAAGTTTCCTGAAGTACGTTTTTCAAATCCGTTTTCATCTATTTGCGGTTTTTCATCAGAATTATTTTTAATAATGTACTGGTAAGCACCAACCAAAAATCCTGATGTCCCAGCTGTAACATCACATATGGTATCTTCAAGAGTAGGTTTTAAAAGTTCACACATAAATTGAATTATATGGCGAGGTGTTCTAAACTGTCCATTCTTACCAGCTTCTCCTGTTTGATTTAATATTAATTCATAGAAGTCTCCTAAAGTATCTTGAAAATGCTGACCTTCTAGTCTTTCTTTTTCAGCTTCTAAATAAATATCATTTATTATTTCTATAGCTAAATCTAAAAGGGAAGGTTTTGTGATTTCAAAATTAGCACCTTCCATTGCCGATATAAAAGAATCATTTTGACCTTTCTTAGTTTTTAAATAATCAAAAACTCCTTTCATATGTTTTGGTAAGTCAATGTCTTCTTGTTTGGTGTAGAAACTCCATTTATAAAAATCCTCATCAACTAAACCTACGTCTTCTGCTCTTCGCATAAAAAGTAAATAGGATATTTGTTCTAAGGCTGTTAATGGATTCGCCATTCCTCCAGACCAAAACAAGTCCCAGAGTTTATTAATTTTTGATTTTATATCAGGTGATAACATTTTTTCTTTTTAGTTTTTTTAAGTATGACGTACAACGTGTTCGTGTATGGCTAGTTACGTTGGCTAACAACTAAAATAGTAAAAGAAAACGAACCAGAGGAAAATCCGTAGGATTTTCCGAGTACACACGGAACGAGCAATTAAATATACACGTTGTTGTGCGCAGTTTTATCTAGATAGTTTAATTAAAATATTATCTACTTTGTCACTTAAATATGTGTTTGGATCATCTCCATTATCTTTCATATCTAACATTTTACAAATATCTAATTCGTCTAAACACATTATTAATTTACCGCTTTCTCGAAGTGAACCTCTCATTGCTGTAATTGCATTTTTATCAGCTCCATTTCTAGTTATTATATAAGCGATAGACCTTAAGGCTTTAGTGAATAAATATTTTTCTGTGCTATATATTTGATTTTGAGTAATTTTGTGGGTGTAATTTTTAAATTCAAAAATTATAAATCGAGACTTGAAGTCTCTAGCTAGATATTTCCAAAAATCATTTATTGACGAAATTTTTGTGATCAAATCGAAACGATGTAATGTGTCATCTGTTTTGTTTTGTGAACTCCATAAAGAGAGGTCGTCTTCAAAAAGATATTTTAAAATTTCTTCGCATTTCTCCTCAAATAGATAAGCCCCTTTTTTTCCTAATGAAATAGCTTTCATTTCTCGACACAAATCAGCTCCTTTTGTAACTGGCTTAATTTCTTTTCTTTTAGGTAGATGAAAAGATTTCCATATATCAAAGAAGCTGTACTCAGTAGGTATGTTTAAATCTTCAAAAAGATTTTCATCACCTGTTTGTGTTAGTTCTAATAAAAACTCTTGTAATTGATGTCGTAAATCAGAATCATCTTTAGTTAAATAGAATAGTATGTTTCTGTCTATTATTTTGACTTCGTATTTTTTCTCTAAATCTTTTCGCCTACTACTTTCTAATAGTGATGATATAACTAATATGCCGCTTTTTGCTTTTGCATTTCTTACAGTGAAATTTAATTTTGCTAATGCGTTTTGTATGCCACCTATGTGTTTAGACCTATATGCTTTGACTTCTGCAACAACTATTTTGCCTTCATATTTTAAAACAAGGTCTATTCCTCCATCATCAATCCCATCTGTTATTTCAACTTCAATGCTTAAGGAAGTAAATAGTTTTTCAAGAAATAGATTAAATTGATGAGCGATATCTCTGTGATTCATAGGTTTTTGTTAATTGTGTACAACGTGATTGTGTATGGTTAGTTGCTTTGAGCACTAAGATAGCAAAAAGAAACAGCGTAAAGGAAATTCGGCAGAATTTCCGTGGTAATGCTTAAACACTGCCGCAATTAATTATACACGTTGTTGTAAGTAGTTTATTTAGTATTAAAAAAATACTTGTATACAATGAATACTGTACCTTGAAGTATTGCGTCTAATATTCCTAAAACGATTGTTCTTTCAGTAGAGGTTTCATTATAAAGTAAATAATGTAGAATCCAAAAAAAAGCAATTTGTGAACAAATTACTAATCCTGCTTGAATAATCAAGTTGAAGAAAAATCTGTATATTTTTATTTTATCTTCCATAAATCAAATTGAAACTTTCTCATTTCTATATTTATTTGACAATCTATAAAATGTGTTTGCTTTTAAGTCCTTCTTGTCAAATTGATAATTATCTTCTTCATTTAATTGGCAATTTTGACAAATAATTTGGCTAGGAATTTCTTCAAAACTTTCAGATGAATATATAGTTGAGTCATCATTTGGACATCTTACTTCCACATACTTATCAAAAAATCCACGTTTGACTGCAACATTGCAAAGTTTCTGAGCTATTTTGGAATTAATATTAAAAAAACTTCTAATATTTTCAACATAAACTCTATCAGGATCTGTATTCTCGATAATTTGTTTTTTTGCTGATAATAAATTCATAATAATAAGTTTATTTATTATTTTTTAAAACGTCTAATATAACATTTATATTACTATCCTTAGTCTTAGGATAAAGGGGAAAGGCAATTTTTCCTTCTTTTGGCTCTACTCTAAATCTTTTAGAAAAACCGTCACTATTTAAAAAACAAAAATTAGTTTTAGTGATTTCTGCTTTTATTATTTGTTTATATAATTTTGGATATGTCTTTTTTAAAGTATAGGATTCGTCCATAGTTTCTTTTGCAGAAGATTTAGACTTTTTCCAATCTGTTTGTAGAGCATCAATTATGTCCTTATCCCACATATATTTTATTCCTTTATGTAAATCTTTAGGCATAAAATAAAGGCCATTATTAGATTTGCAAATTTCAATAAATTCTCCTTCATCAAGAATTCTATTGGATTGTAATAACTCCATACCTATAGGTAAATAATGAGCTATATTACGTTCCAAGATTGTGAATTCAATTATGGTTTCATCTTTAAGTTGGGTTATTTTTATTGGCCAAGGGAAGCTGAAATTTAATTCTTGGTATGGTTGAATAACTTTTATATCATGATTTGATTTGATAATATAAAAATTTTCTATACCAATACTTGTAGTTTCAACTTTTGAATAAAGAACATCAAATGATGAACCTAAATTTATCTTTCCAGAAATCTTTTCAAAAACATAGACATGTTTTCTAGTATATCCAAAATTTGAAGAACAATAATCAAAAACACTTTGTTCTGATGTTTGAGATAAAATTTCATCAATTAATTTTGACTGGTTTTTAGATTTCTCATTGAAATAATCCTTAACATTTGCATAAGGATACAATCTCAATAACCTATTGAGTAATTCTTTTTTACTGTTCAAATTGTAAAAATTAAAAATTAATAATAAAAAATACTATAGGGAGAATGAGTGTACAAGTTAGTAAAAAAAAATCACTCTTTATCGAATTCTAAATTTTGTAATATTTTTCTAAATTACTTACAACGTGTTCGTGTATGGTTTCGTTGCGTTTGCACTAAGTTAGCAAATAATCAGAAACCCATTGTTCAGAAGCGATAGAAATTCCGATAGGAATTTCCGAGCAATGAACTATACACGTTGTTACCTCACGTTTTATAATGGACCATTCATATATAATTGCGAGAACTCTTTTGAACTAATATTAAATAATATTCCCCAAAAAGAAGGTCCACCATCACATCCTACTAATGGAATATTTTTCCAATCATGGTTTGTTTTTTCAATTATATCTTTTGGAGTTGCATTTATATAAATATATTTTCTGTTATCAATTGTTACTCCAACATATTGATAAACGTATTCATTAAAATCATTAATTTCTATGTTTTTAAAATCAAGTTCCACTGGCTTTATTTCATGTATTTTATTGAAGTTTTTGTGTAATTTTTTTTCGTCATTTTTTGATATATTAAAATAACTTTCAATATTTTTAGGAGATGGTCTTGAGCATTGTTTAGTTATTTCTTTACCTAAACTAAAATCCATTATGCTAAACATCTTAGGTTCAAAATGATTTTTCTGTGAACATGATTGAGATATAACCAAAAAGTAAATAATGACGATAAATTTTAAATTTTTGATCATAGTGAAATGCTTTTATTTCATTATTTTTTTCTTAGACCTTAGCTAGAGCATGGAATCTATAACATTGGTAATGTAATGTTTTTCATCAAATGTGTGGTAACGTGTTCGTGTATGGTTAGTTGCGTTGGCTGGAACTAAGTTAGCAAAAGAAAATGAACCAGAGGAAAATCCGCAGGATTTTCCGAGTATACACAGAGCAAGCAATTAGCTATACACGTTGTTACACTCAAGTAAGCGACACACAAGAGTAATCACATTGTATTAGAGTGTTGTAGCAGGAGTGAAATCCCGAGTTTGAGTAAGCATTTAATTCCGCATTAGTATTAAATTTCATAAAGTTGCTCAAAATTCCGCAAGAGTAAGAATCCGATTCTGAGTTGAATTCAGAGTTGAATTCAGAGTTGAGTGAGAAACAATTCAGATTATGAGTGAGCAAAAACAGGAAATTCCTAAGGTTTAATTTTCCGAGAGAGTGTTCTTGGAGCTATTTGGTGTAACGTGTTTGTGTATGGTTAGTTGCGTTGGCTAGAACTAAGTTAGTAAAAGAAAACGAGCCAGAGGAAAATCCGTAGGATTTTCCGAGTACACACATAACGAGCAATTGACTATACACGTTGTTAGGCGTAGTTAATTACTCCATCTTTGGCGCTAAATTTTTTAGGTTCAACGATTGAATTTTTTCCTCTTTGAATCCACTCATTATCTATTTCTACTTTATGTTTTGAATGATTATTGGAATAATCAGATACTACAATTGCTAAATCTTTAATATTCCTGATATCATCTATATCTTTGATATCGAGAATAAATAAAGCACTACCAGATAGTACTCCATTTTTCTGTAGTATTTGAAGTTCTCCAATTCTAATTCTAATATTCTCCCAACCCATTAATACTATTTGAGCATTATCTAGATAAACAATTAGACAGTCTAATTGTTTTTTTTCTAAATCACTATAAACATTACCAGTTATTACATTGTTCGAAATGATAGATTTCTTTTTTGAGTTAAGGGTATATTCTAGTTTGAAATCTTTAATAGTAAATGAGTCTTGAGAAGCGTTAACAATTTTTAATCCATAAAAAAGAATACAAATGTGTCCTTTCATTAAGCCTCCACCCATATATTTACTTATTATAGTATTCTTTGAATCAACTTCTAAAAAGGAATGTTTTTTATCTAACTCATTTGGTTTCTTATATTTAGTTTTTAGCTCAAACTTAATCGTTTGAATATCAGCCTTTAATTCTAAAAACCTTATTTCATCACGAGCTTCTTTTAGATATCTGTAGGCAGAATTATATTTCACCAGTTTCGATTCAAATATTAAGAAAAACTTAGAATATCTCCCAGAAATTGTTTCATCTCGTAAATCTGAATGAGACATTTTCAATGTCTTATCATATATGGCTTTAATTTCATTTCGTTCTTTTTCACGAATTGATGGGTTAATGCAGAATTCTTTTAAGGATTCTTCAAATGCTCTTTCAATTTGCACCTTTACTTCAGAACTAACAAAAATTTTTCTAGTTTCAATTATTATACCTGCTCCTAAACTAATTCCAAAACTTTCTAATCCTCCCATTAATGCCATATATTTTATTTACAAGTTTTATGTTTTGATTTAATTCTGTTTATAATTACGCCTAACGTGTTCGTGTATGGTTAGTTGCGTAGGCAAGAACTAAGTTAGCAAAAGAAAACTAACCAGAGGAAAATCCGTAGGATTTTCCCAGTACACACAGACCAAGCGATTAACTATACACGTTGTTGTATGCTGTTTTATTCAAATTTCTGTCCGTATTCTGATGATTTGAAAAAAGCTTGATAATCCTTGATATTAATAATATCATCAATTGCTTTTCTCTTATCTAAAGCTTTGTCATAATAAGCCTTAACTATTTTGTAACCTATCCAGTACCCAAGATTTTGTGGTCTGCTGTCTGAAGTTTGACTATATAGCCAAGGAGATTCTTCCTCTGTATGCATGACGATTTTAAATTCATTCCATAAATCTTCCTCATGCTCATTTCCATAAGGATACACATCATTTCCATTCATTAACTTCGTTTTCTCTCCAGATGTTAACTCGGAAATAAAATCAGCACTACCTTCACGAATACATTTCTTTAAAAGTGAATTGTCTAAATCATTGTCTATCTGTAAAAAATGAATAATTTCATGAGCGACAATATAAGGTAGTAGGTCTAAGTCTAATGAAGGTCTTCCATAAGTGGTTTTGTACAAAGTATCTGAAAATACTTCAATACCCACAACAAGACCACTTTCAGTTGCAGTAGCTCCTGATGTAGTTCTTCCAATAATAAAATAGAGAGGAGGGAATTCAGCTTTTGGATATAAATGTTTTAAAGCATAATATGTTGAACGTATTTGTTTTTCATAGTTAAGTGATTTTAAAGAAGAGCTCCTAATATTATCATAATACTTTCTTTCAGATAACACTAATTCTTTAAGAGCTTCTGCACTTACAATTCGTTTATTTGGAATAAATGACAATACACCTGGACTACCTTTTTCTATGTACTCCTCTTTAAAAGCGATACTAAGTGTGTCTTTCATAACTTTGTCATATGCTTTCCAGAATAATTCTATATCAGAAGTTATTATTTGTGCATTCTCTGGATTAGATTCATAAACAATTTTCTCAGATTTGAGAATATGTTCTTCTTTATTGTCTTCACATGCCAATAGAAATACAATACAGAACAGGGTTAATCCGATTAGCTGAAAACACTTAATTTTTTTGTAGAAATTCAATTTTATCTTTTTTAGTTTAAATGGCATACAACGTGTTCGTGAATGGTTAGTTGCGTTGGCTAGGTCTAAATTAGTAAAAGAAAACGAGCCAGAGGAAAATCCGCAGGATTTTCCGAGTACACACAGAACAAGCAATTAAATATACACGTTGTTAGCCACTGGTTTTTTTGAGTGATTTGTTTTTAAATTTATCATAAACTGTAAAGAATTCATCAACAGCCTTTACTTCATCATTTCCACATTCTTTAAGAATTATATTTTTCCATCCAGCAGTTGATTCAGAGAAACCATAATACTCAGCAACCCAATCGTGAAAACCTTCAAATAAATTTTCTTCATTCACATCATAAGCAACAAATGAGTAATAAGCTCCATCTAAAAAACCTTTTAAAACAGATATTTTTTTTTCTCCGATGTACATAGCTGTGCGAGAACGAAAACTTTCAGAATCTAATAATATTTTCAATTTAGGAATTTTGTAAGTCATCTTAAGTCTCTATTTGGTTTTTTAATTATTCCTCTTATTATATTAATCGGAAATATAATCTGTCCAAAAATCACAATAGCAGAAATCAAATAAATGATAATTGTCAAGTTTTCATTAAAATGATATTCCATAATTGACTTTCTGAAAAATTCGTTTAAAATCAAAATCAGAAAAATTCCACCAAATGTCAGCGCAACGTGAATCAAATTTAGACGTTTAGAGAGGTTTCCGTTCATTTTTTTTACAATCCAATAAATCAGCCCGATTATTCCGAAAAGAATTGAAATCAGCGTTGCGAAATGATAATTGTTCATCACAAAATATGTGTCGTGAATATTTATATCAATTCCTCCGTTTGCATTAAATCCGAGTATAAAAGTGATTAATGCAAATACAAGAAAAACAATGTGTGGTCTTTTAGTTAATAGGTTCATTCAACTTGTGGCTAACGTGTTCGTGTATGGTTAGTTGCGTGGTTAAGCAACTAATTTAGTAAACAAATACTTGCCAGAGAAAATTCCGAAGGAATTTTCCAAATAAGCAACGACCACAGCAATTAATTATACACGTTGTTGGCAGTAGTATTTTTATTATAAAATTCAATTATTAATTCTGCAAGTTCTTCTCCTTTTTCTTCTTGGATAAAATGTCCAGCATTGAGAATAGTATGATTTTGTTCTTTAGCACCTGGAACTAATTTTTTAAATGCTTTTTCAGCTCCAATCATTATATTGTCTTCATCACCAAATATGGTTAAAAATGGCTTATTCCAAGATTTTAATTTTTCCCATGCTTTAAGATTTTTAATTGATTCAGGGTCGTCTTCATTGATTGGAACTAACGTTGGGAAAATTCTTGCTCCAGCTTTATATTCTTCAGATGGAAAAGGTGCATTATAAGCTTCATATACTTTTTCTGATAAAGGTTGAACAGTTCCCATATCTATTACTTTTCCAATATTGAAGCTGGCTGAATGCTGCGAATATTCTCTCCATTGTAAAAAACTATCTGGTATAGGTACATTGCCAGTTGGCAAAGTGGTATTGGAAGCAACAACCAAGTCAAACCTATTATTCATTTGTGTTATGATTCGCAAACCAATTAATCCTCCCCAATCTTGACAAAAAAGGGTTATATTTTTAAGGTTTAGTTTCTCGATAAATGACGAAATCCAATCAATATGTTTTTGATATGAATAATCTTGTTGATTAATTAATTTATCTGATTTACCAAATCCAATTAAATCTGGTGCAATAACTCGAAAATTCTTCGACAGGGTTGGAATCATCTTGCGATACAAATAGGACCAACTTGGTTCTCCGTGAAGTAACAAAACAATAGGGTTATTTTTATTGCCTTCGTCTAGATAATGCAATCGTAATCCATCTTCAACATCCAAGTAATTACTTTGAAAATTGTAATCTTCTAAATTTTCGAATCTGCTTTCGGGTGTTCTTATGACTTTCTTCATGGTTGTCTTATATTACTGCCAACGTGTTCGTGTATGGTTAGTTGCGTTGGCGAGAACTAAGTTAGTAAATAGAAAACGAACCAGAGGAAAATCCGTAGGATTTTCCGAGTACACACAAAACTAGCAATTGATTATACACGTTGTTGTAAAACGTTTGTTACTCAGGTTTTGCGTTTTTCAGTTCTTCCCAACTTTTAGTTTTATGATTTTCGGCTTCTAACTTAAATCTTTTAATTTTATCTTCCGTTAACCAATTTTCTACGACTTCTTCAAAACCATACGAATCTGGTAATATGTCAAAATCTTTTGGATTATCGCAATAAAATCCAATTGCTGGATAAGGTGGACCATGTGGATTACCTACAGCTAAAACGGTATATTTTGTGTTTTTCGGGAAATCCGTTAATACATTAGGTAACTCCTTACAAATTAATTCAAGGTATGAGATTAATAAATCTAAATCATTATCAAAAGGTTCATATAATGGTGGTTCTAGTAATCCGTAACCTCTTTTTGACTTGTTCAATTCATCAATTTCCTGAATTAAGATTTCGTTCAGCTTGAATATATTAGATAGGCTTGATACATCATTTTTTTTAATTCCTCCATTGAAAATCAAATATTTTCCGTTTAGTTTTATACTAGCATTTCTGCTATTCATTAAAGATTGAGCTGCAGCACTTTCCAAAATCAATTCAGAGTATTTACTTTTTTTACCTGAAAAATTAAAAGAATCGGATCTAGAAATATATGTTAATAAACTTGCCTTAGTTAATGCACAAGAAAGAAATTCAGATTTGAGTTCAGAATTACGAGATTTAATTGTGATTTGAATTCTTCTTTTATTCCATTTTATAAAGACTTCAACTGACCAATTATTATAATCTTCAATAAAACTGATTTCTCCTTTGAGAAGAGTTTTCATTGAGTTAGTAATTGATTCAGTAAATTTGTGCTTTTCTTTCAAATGTTCCTTAAATGTTTTACAACGTTGGCGTATATGAAATGTAGCGATTAAAAGTACGCTTACCTTTCAGGTTTGGTTTTGCTTTATAAAGAAACA
>CANLEE010000012.1 GCA_947489585.1 uncultured Psychroserpens sp. | reverse complement strand
CCACAAACTATTACACTCACTGGAGGATTAATTGATGATACGCCTAATGACTATTATTACGATTGGTCTACTGGCGAGGATGAATTTGAAATTGAAGTTAATGAACCTGGTACTTATAATGTAAGAGTCACTTCAACCGATGGCTGTTTTAAAGACAGAACGATAAACGTATTACCTTCTGGTATTGCCAGTTTTACTGATATTGAAGTTACAGATGCTACTTCAAATAATACAATTTCAGTATTTGTTACGGGCGAAGGTATTTACGAATATGCGCTAGATGACCCTAATGGCCCATATCAAGAAAGTAATGTTTTTGAAAATGTAAGTTTTGGTTTTCATACAGTCTATGTAAGAGATATTGAGAATGATTGTGGGACTGTTGAAGAAATTGTTTCGGTAATTGGTTTCCCTAAGTTTTTTACACCTAATGGTGACGAATATAATCCGTATTGGCAAGTTAAAGGCATCTCTAGCGACTTTCAACCTAACACTCAAATTTTAATCTTTGACCGTTATGGTAAATTGCTTGCTGAAGTTGATCCGCTTGGTCCTGGATGGGATGGCACATTTAGTGGTTTTGATATGCCTTCTAGTGATTATTGGTTTGTGGTGACTTTAGAAGATGGCCGTACATTTAAAAGTCATTTCACTTTGAAACGCTAAAAAAAATTGATAAATTGATTTTATAAAATTTGTAAAATGAGGTGTTCTAAATACATTCTATTGGTTATTACCTTAGTTTTTACAACGTATACATTTTCACAAGACATTGAATTATTTCAGCAATTTAATGGTCGCTATGATTATACAGCTATAGGAAATACACTAAATCCTTTTGAAAATAATTTAGACACCAGTTTTTGTTTTCCGTTAGAATCATCGAGTGCCAATTTAATTTTATCTGGAAGCTCAACAGTTGTTGCTGCTTATTTATATTGGGCTGGTTCTGGTACAGGTGATACTTCAGTGACATTAAATGGAATACCATTTGAAGCCATAGACACCTATACTGTAGATTATACTGAACCATTTACTGATACACTCACCTACTTTTCGTGTTATGCTGATATTACCGATTTTATAATTTCTGAAGGTAATGCAATTTACGAATTCTCGGATCTTGATATTACTGATGATCTTACTAATTCATCAGGATTTTGTAACAACCGAACAAATTTTGCGGGTTGGAGTATTTATGTAATTTATGAAGATAATGCATTGCCGTTAAATCAACTTAATTTGTATCAAGGATTAGAAATAATCAACAGAAATAATCAAGAAAAGGTTATCGTTATTGACAACCTCAACGTTATTGATAACCAAGGTGCAAAAATTGGTTTTCTCGCTTGGGAAGGTGATAATAGTCTTAATTATGGAGAAAGCTTATCTATCAATGATAATGTCCTTTCCAATCCGCCTTTAAATTTAAGTGACAATGCGTTTAATGGCACCAACAGTTTTACAAACTCTAACATGTATTATAACTGTGATTTAGATGTGTACAATATTCAAGATAATATCAATATTGGAGATACAAATGCCACAATTAAAATGACTACTGGAGGTCTAGATGAGTTTGGTATTTTTAGAGCCGATTTAATTATCATTAATAATATTGTCACGGTTTTAAACAGTCAACTACCAGATGCTACAATTGCCGTTGATGATTATAACATCAACTGTGGTGACAGAACAGTAATTGTTGACTATACCGTGTTTAATACAAACAGTACAGATCCTTTGCCAGCTAATACACCTATTGCCTTTTATGCCGATGGTATACTTATTGACCAAAGTCAGACACAAAATGATATTCCAATTGGAGCTTCGGAAATGAGCAATATCACACTTATGCTTCCAGTAGCCATAGCAGATACGTTTTTATTGACTTTGGCTGTAGATGATGACGGAACAGGAAATGGAATTGTTATTGAAACCAACGAGAATAATAACATCACTAATGAATTGATGCAGCTCTTAGTGGTTCCTCCTGTTCAAACGCTACCTGGTCAAATTACTTGTAATGAAGGCTTTAATGCTGCTACTTTTAATTTGGTAGAATTATTACAAATTGCTTTAGAGACTGATGTCGAGGCTGAATTTTATGAAACACTTACCGATTTAGAAGTCAATGAAAATGAAATTATAAATCCTGAAGACTACTCAAATAGTAGCAACCCAATAATTATTTATGCCAAAATAGACAATCCGCCTTGTTACGATATTTATGCATTTGAATTAGCGGTTGAAAATTGCCCTCCTTATGTACCTCAAGGTTTTTCACCTAATGATGATAATAAAAATGATTGGTTCAATATTCAAGGCTTGTATGATATTTTTGAAAACCATGAACTTAAAATATTTAACCGTTACGGTACTCTAATTTTTGAAGGCAATAATGACAAAAAATGGTATGGACGTATCAATCGAGGTTTAAACAATCATGGGAAACTTGTTCCCGTAGGGACTTATTTCTATATACTTAATCCTAACGATGCTAACTATCTGCCACAAGTTGGTTGGGTTTATGTGAATTATTAATTATTAGATTTAATCATTTTTATTACTCATTCATTAATTGATTTTATCCAAATGTTTAAATCCTTCCATTTTTGTTTTTCTTCTTTAACTACACCTAGCTCTTCTTTAGCTTTTCTATAATAGTAACCAAATTTCTCTAAAAGATATTTGACATTCGTTTCTTCTTTAATAAAAATTGGATTTATATTTTCTGAAAGTCCCTTCTTATGATAATAAATAGCTTTACCAGTCAATTTATCACTTGATATTGTTTTACCATTCACATTTGTAAATACAATCATATGATGATTGTGTCGCTTAACAGGTCTGAATATTATGTGTGCTTTTTTCTTAAAACTCTTAATTATTTTTGCTTGCGTCTTTTTAACCAATATATCATGAGTCTCTTTGTCTAAATTTATTTTTAATAGAGGTTCTAATTCTGCAAGCTTTTCAATATCATCTTCTCCAAAAAAAGTTAATCTACTAATTGATCTATCATAAACATTCTTAAACCCTTGAATATTCTCATCTTCATCCTTATTGATATCATCCATTTCAATTGGTTCAGGCCAACATAGGATTAAATAAACATTTTCTATCAATTCGCTTTTTATAATATCTATAATGAAATGTTTTAATAAATATCCATAGTCAGCAATGACACACATGGTATTAGGCTTAAAATTTTCTTTTTCAGAAGAATCTATATTTATTTCATTGAAGAAGTTTGTAATTCCGTTATAAAAATTGAGCTTATAAGATAAATTACTTGTAATTAAATCGGTCTTTTTATAATCTTGAAAAATATGGTGCCTAGAACTTCTTAATTTAGATTCTATTCTAGAACTATTGGTGTTTGTTAGTTTATCAAAATATGATTTTAATTTTTGAGATTCACTAGTTTCATATGATTTTAATTGTTTTAGGTATTTCTTTAATACATCTGATAAACAGCTATTATCTCCGCATAAAAAATTTTCAATTATTTTATCTAAATTATCTCTTGATTTTAAACCCCAAGTTTCCAAAGGGTTTATTACATTTCCTTCAATAATATCAATTGCAGCTATAAAATCGGTTAGTGTCCTCTTATCTGAACCCTTATAGCTATCAAAATATAGCGAATAATAGTACCCAGCATTACCTTTCATTAAAATAGAAAGGTCAAGTTTTCCATTATTAGAAACTAAATTAATAACTATTTCTAACATCAAACGATCTTTATAATAATCACATCTATTAAAATAAGTTTCTAAAAAGAAACTACCGTATTTATTATCACTTTTAAGCTCATCCCAAAATTTCTTATTACCAAAAATTTTAGTAACTAATAAATGCCTATTTATGTCTGAAGGTTTAAATTTAGGTTCAAAATAACTTTGAACTAATGTAAATAATTTATAAAACGCATGACCAATTGAAGTCATATCATTACCTTTCCAAACTTCTTCAAAATCTTTAAAGTTTTCAGTCCCTATAAATCTAAAATCTTCTTTTTCAATAGGTGCGTCTCGTTTTTTGAATATCTTGACCAATTTGCTCTCCTCGGAGTCTATTATATCTTTTTCTGTTTTGTTTTCCTCATTTTCTTTATCAAAATAATAGAAATCAAAAATCTTTGAGCCTTCAGGAAAGTTCTTAGCAATAATATCATTAAACTCCAGACTTTGCATACCAAAACCAACAGTGGTCAAAATTATTTTAACTTTTTGATCTACTTCTGCAGGGTGATCTTTAATAATTTTTCCTGACATCATCTCCTCCAAAAGTATTCTCATATCTAAAGGCAACTCATAATATTGGTTTTTAGTAAATCGCATAGAACTCTTGTGACTTGCCGTTCCATGCGGTTTGATATACAAAGGCTGTCTTAGCCTACCGTTAAATGCTAATTCACTAAACGATTTACAATCACCGTCTGATAAAATTAAATCGTAGCCATCACGATGCATTTCATCATCAATTGCTTGATCTAAAAGTTCATCAAAATTGAAATTAACGATAACATCTATAAATCCATTTTTAAACAAATGAGCAATAATTTCGTAAGATAAAATGGGGCCATGTCTATAGTTGTAGATCTCTTGAATCAATTTTCTTATCGTAGTAACACTAAACATTTCAGAAAGCAAATGCAAAGACGTTTCAAAATCTCGTTTTTTTGCTGTATCATCTTCAGAAGAATGAAGTTTAAGACGGTCGTATTCTCTAAAATATTTCTTACCAATTTCATCAAGTGCACTTATTGTTTCCTCATTATCATTCTTTGTTTCTAAATCTTCTGGTTGTTTAGGCAAAAGTGGAATACCTAAATTTTCTAACACCTTTTTATCAACCTTAAGCTCTTCGCTTAAGTAGGAATTTAGAACATCATATTTCAACTTTTTCTTGAGGTCATCTAGACTCAGATCAGACTCAAATTCAGATTTAAAGTATTGATAAAACGTAATAAAATAGTCAAAACTTAAAGGCTTTGGTTTTCCTCTAATTTTAATATTTCCCAATACGATTTTTTCTTGTATGTCAGATATAGCAGTATCGGCTATTGATAACTTCTGAAATGCATTAAAAGTTGCACCGGCACCAATCACCAAAATGTTTCTATAAATATTATTATCATAAAAAGATTTTATAATCTCTTCATTAGCATCTTTTTTTATTTTTGAAAAATCAAATACCTCATTTTTTATCTTATCAATTTGATTGTTATATTCTTCTTGTTTTTCAACCAACTTTTGTTTATCAGCTTCTAAATTGTCACTTTCTGTTTGCTGATTTTTATAAAAATCAATAGCTGCTCTATTAAAGTGGTTTAGTGCTAATTGGCTAGCCAATAGTTTTAAATTCTCTTCTGATTCGAGTTTGTAACCTTCTTGTCCTATTTTATCTGACATAAATAATGAATTAAATAAATTTTGTCTACCAAACAATAAAATACAGAGCTAGTTAATGAGTCTCAAAAAAAGACAGACTAACACTGAATAATACGTTAAAATCTATAGGGAGAACTGAAATTTACAAAAAACAAACCAATAATAAATAAGAATTTTCTTTAATTACTATACTCAAAAGCCCTTTTTAGCAATAAAATGTTAAAATTTAATGCATTTCATCGTGTTTTTTTGTATTTCATCTTAATTACATCTACTTTCACTCCCAATAGAATATCAATACTTGTACATAGTCCCAAGCTAAACACAATTGATTTCGTAACTTAACCGCTTACAAATGATGTTTTACAAAAAATCCCTCAGCCTTTTGGCTTGTCTTTTATGTTGTACACTTAGTGCACAGCAAATTAGTATCAATGATTCATTTACCGAACAAGAACTTATCGAAAACAACCTTATACAGGGTTGTGTTGAAACTTCAAATATTCAATCTCAAGTAAACGGCCAAATAAATGGCTTTAATAGTTTTGCCTACTTTGAACGAGCTGGTTCTAATTTTCCTTTTGAAAATGGTATCATGCTCTCAACAGGAAATTCTCTTTCAGGTGGAAATACAATTAATACAGACATTTTAAATGAAGGCCAAACGAATTGGGCTACAGATCCAGATCTTGAAACAGCTTTAGGTATTACAGGTACTTTAAATGCAACATCTATTGAGTTTGATTTTACCTCAGTAGCCAATCAAATACAATTTAATTATATATTAGCTTCAGAAGAATACTTTGGAAACTTCCCTTGTGAGTATTCTGATGGTTTTGCATTTTTAATCAAAGAAGCAGGAACAAACGACCCTTATGTTAATATTGCTGTTATTCCTGGTACAGTAACACCAGTAAACACCAATACGATTCATGATGAAATTGTTGGGTTTTGTGATGCATCTAATGAGCAATTCTTTGAAGGCTTTAATCTTGGAGATACCAATTATAATGGTCGTACAACTGTGATGACTGCCAATGCTACAATACAGCCTAACGTACAATATCATATCAAATTAATTATTGCAGATCAAACCGATAGAAATTATGACTCTGCTGTATTTTTAGAAGGTAATAGCTTTAATTCTACAGTCGATTTGGGTCCAGATATCCAAACCTGTGCTGATGCTGTTGCTTTAGACGGTGATATTAATAATCCTCAAGCCACTTACGCTTGGTTTTTAAATAATGTGCTTATTGCTGGTGAAACGCAACCAACACTTAATGTGACACAAACTGGAAATTACCGTGTTGAAATTGAAATTCCTTTAGCAGGTGCTACCTGTACTATTGAAGATAGTGTTGTTGTTACCCTAAGTTCTACCCAATCGGCGGCGCCCATTTCAGATTATGAAATATGTGATGATTTAAGTGCTGACGGAGTCGAAACTTTTGATTTATCGACTAAAGATTCAGATGTATTAGCATCTGTACCTGCATCAAGTTATATAATTTCATATCACTTAACTGCTAATAATGCTCAAACTGGAACAAATGCTATTTCTGGCTCATTTCAGAATACATCAAATCCTCAAACTATATTTGTAAGAATTGAAGACACTATAAATGGATGCTTAGCATTTCAAAATTTTAATTTAGTGGTCAACCCATTACCAACGATTACAAGTCCAACACCTTTATTGATTTGTGATGATGCTGTTGCCGATGGATTTACTACTATAGATTTATCTCAAAAAGATGACGAGATTACTAATGGAAATTTCGATTTAGCAGTGACCTATCACTTTACACAGAATGATGCGGATACTGGTGCAAATGCAATTCCATTACCATATGTCAACACAAATATTAATGAAACTGTATTTGTAAATATTACGAATTCAAATACGGGGTGTTCAATCACAACAACTTTGAATATTGAAGTTCTAAACAATCCAGTAATAAATACAGATGATCATTACATCGACGCTTGTGACACAGATCATGATGGTTTTTCAACTTTTGATTTAACGTCAATTATTGATGATGTTTTAGAAGGGCTAACAGGTGTTAATGTAACATTTCATGAAACACAGGAAGATGCAGATTTAGGCATCAATCCAATTGCAGATGAAACCAATTATGCTAATATCAACATTAATGAACAAATTGTATTTATTAGAGTTGAGGATGCCACTACAGGTTGTGCCTCTACTACTCCAATAGAAATTCACACCAACTTATTATTAACGGCTACCAACATTAGAGATTTTAGTATCTGTGATGAAGATAATGATGGCGTTGAAGAATTTGATTTTAATGGTATTGCTATGATCATTATTGGTGATCTTGAAGTAATTATGGATTATGATATAGACATCGAGTTTTATACTTCCGAAGAAGATAGAGATAATCAAGTCAATGCTATTGATACCAGTGTTCCATTTGTACCAACGTCAAGTCCTCAAACTATTTATATAACTTTGACAAGTCCGTCATGTCAAGAAATTTCACAATTTGATTTATTTATTGATCCCATTGTCGAATTCAATCCTATAAACAATCAAACGGTTTGTGATACTGACCAAGATGGGTTTACAACTATAGATTTAAGTGCATATGACATATTAGTTACTAACAATCAAACTACTAATTTCACGGTAACTTATTATATTACAGAAGAAGATGCTAACTCAGGTAATAATGTATTACCTACGATTTATACCAATGTAACTAATCCGCAAACATTTTATACTAGAATTACTGCCAATCTAACCGGTTGTGCAGATGTTAATTCTTTTGAAATTGAAGTTCTACCTGCTCCTTTATCAAATCAACCATCAGATATTATTATTTGTGATGACGATCAAGATGGGGTTTCAATTATAGACTTAGATGCTAAAGTCTCAGAAGTTGTAAGTGATACCACAGATAGAGCAATCACATTTCACAATACGCAAAACGATGCAGATACTTCAAGTAATGTAATAACAATGACGTCATCTTATCCAGCAATTACTGAGACGTTATTTGTAAGAGTAGAAAATACAATAACTGGTTGTCACTCTACTGAAAGCTTTACTGTAACTGTTAACACATTGCCAGACTTTATTGCTATCTCTAACTATAAAATTTGTGAAAATGCTAGTGATGGGATTGGTGATTTTATTTTTCAAACTAAAGATGCAGAAATTTTAAACGGTCAAACAGGCAAAGAAGTATTCTATTTTTTAAACCAAACCGATGCTGATGCTAATACAAATGCTATTGATAAAACCATAGCATATCAAAATATATCTAATCCGCAAACCATCTTTGTTAGAGTTCAAAATATTACTGATGTAGATTGTTATGACACAACTTCATTTACAATTGAAGTTGGAACAAATCCGGTGTTTAATGTTCCAACAGATTGGTTTGTTTGTGATGATATTTCTAATGATGGAAGTGAATCTTTTGACCTTAATGTAAAAGTTCAGGAGATTTCCGAAGGCATAAATGATGCTTTAGATATTACGTTTTACACAACCTTAACTGATGCAGAAAACCTAACCAATGCCTTACCAATTCAATATGAAAATACGGTAAACCCTCAGCGAATTTTTGCTGTTATAGATAATGGTACTATTTGCAATGCAATTACAAGTTTTGAATTAAACGTCATTCAATCACCAGAAGCCAATCCTGCATTACCAATTTCGATGTGTGATGAAGATTATGATGGCATTGTGGTTTTTGATATTACTCAAGCTGAATTTGACATTCTCGATGTAAGACAAGACGATATCACAGTCACTTATTTTGAAACAATAGATGATTTAGAAGCTAATACAAATGCTATTCAGAATCCTGAAAATTATACGAATCTTACAAACCCACAAACGGTATTTATTAGAATAACAAATACAATTTCAGATTGTTTTGTATCGGTTCCTTTAGAATTGAATGTCAACCTTCCTCCTGCGATTAACGATTTTGGAACTTACGAAATATGTGATAATGAAACAAATACAGCCGAATTAACCGATATTAATTCAACCTTATTAGTACAAACAGAAAATGTTTTGGTAACGTATTATGCTTCAGAAACTGATGCCAGAAATCAAGAGAACGCTTTAAATAATACCTATAACTACCAAACTAACAACGATACAATAGTTGCACGTGTAGAGTTTTCTACAACGCAATGCTTTATAATTTATGAGTTCAACTTACAAATCAACCCATTACCTATTGCCAATCAACCAAATGATTTAGAAGCTTGTGATGATGACTTTGATGGTTTCTTTGAATTCAATCTAAGTCAACAAGATGCACAAATCCTTGTTGGTCAAAATCCGAATTTTTTCACGGTAAGCTATTATTTAGATGCTGTTTTAGCAGAAGAAGGAATAGATCCTTTAGGAACGACTTATAACGCTATAACTAACGAAACTATTTATGCTCGAGTAGAAAATAATATTACAGGTTGCTATAGCACCACTCAGTTTATGACAGTGATCTTTGAAAAGCCCGTTGTTGATATTGACGATCAAGTTATTTGTTTAGAAAATTTACCACTCGTTGTAAGTGCTAATACTAATAATAGTGGAGATACGTATTTATGGTCTACAAATGAAACTACACCCGAAATTGAAATCACCCAAATTGGTACCTACTCAGTAACAGTAACAACATCTAATGGATGTGAAACAAGTCGTGTGTTTTCAGTTTCCGAATCTGAAGCAGCTTTTATAGAAATTACAGAATCTATAGATTTCTCAGACCCTAATAATATTACAGTAACCGTTAGTGGAATTGGTAATTACCTATATCAATTAGACGACGATGAACCTCAAGAATCAAACGTCTTCGAAAATGTAAGTCTAGGCTATCATACCATTACTATTATTGATTTGAATGGCTGTTCAGAAGTTTCAAAAGAAATTGTGGTCATTGATGCTCCAAAATTCTTTACACCAAATAATGATTCCTACTTTGACACTTGGCATATTACTGGAGTAGAAACCTTAACAGGCACGGTAGTTTACATTTACGATCGCTACGGTAAATTACTCAAAACTTTAGATTCTAATGATAAAGGATGGGATGGTTTTTATAATGGGCATTTAATGGCTGCAAATGACTATTGGTTTGTAGCAGATGTTAGAAAAAACAATATCACTTTTCAGGTAAAAGGGCATTTCTCTTTACGATTGTAATTAATAATCTTAACACTTTTTAAGGCATAGGCACCTGTTCATTATGTATCTTTGCAATTGGACAAATTGCAAATGAAATTCATTCTCAAAATTATAATTTGCCTACTTCCTGTAGTAAGTTTTAGTCAAAATATTACTGTAGATTGGCAAACACTTACACCACAACAACTCATTGAAGATATTCTTATTGACAGTGATTGTATTGACAATGTGGTTGTGACTAATGTTATAGGCGGAAATTTTGATACTTCAGATGAAAGTTATGGTTTTTTTGATGCTACAGGAACAACATTTCCGTTTGAAACAGGAATCGTTTTAAGTACAGGGAAACTGTCTAATGTTCCTGGGCCTAATGATAATCTTAGTGATGATGATGCTACAGGTTGGGCAGGTGACAATGATCTTGAAGTGATTTTAAATGAAACCAATACATTTAATGCGACAATACTAGAGTTTGATTTCACCTCTATTGCCTCTGAAATTAGCTTTCGATATATTTTCGCTTCGGAAGAGTACCAAGAAGGAAACCCAAATACGTGTAATTTTTCAGATTTATTTGGCTTTTTAATTCGTCCAGTAAGTGGACAACAATACACCAATATTGCTTTGGTTCCTGGAACGCAAACACCAGTAAAAGTTACTACAGTACATCCAGATCTTCCAGGTTGCGCAGCAGAAAACGAAGCTTACTTTGCCGGTTTTAATGGCGTCGTCTCTCCTACAAATTTTAATGGTCAAACGACAATACTTACTGCAACTGCTCAAGTTGTTCCAAATGAAGCCTACCATGTGAAATTGGTAATAGCAGACGAGCAGAATTTCAGATTTGATTCAGCTGTGTTTCTAGAAGCTGGTAGTTTTAGATTATCAACAGATTTGGGACCAGATCGTTTAATTGCAAATGGAAATGGAATTTGTGGAGATGATACTTTTGTTATCCAAACAAATGAACCTGAAGCAACCAATACTTATAAATGGTTTAAAGATGATGTAGAACTTCTTGGTGAAACTGGAACATCTTTAGAAGTTAGTGATGCAGGCATTTACTCAGTAGAGATTACAAAAGGCACCTGTTTATTATTTGGAGAAATTAGAATTGAATATGCTGAAAATCCTATTGTCTTTGATTCCATCTTAATTGAATGTGATCAAAATCAAGATGGATTGACCTCCTACGATTTATTTGATGCGGAAACTTTAGTTACTAATAATGATTCGTCACTTATAGTAACCGATTTTTTCCTAACAGAAAATGATGCAGAACAAGATTTAAATCCAATTTCTGATGCCACTAATTTTCAGAATACGACACCTTTTCAAACAGTATATGCGCGTGTTGCAAATCAAGCTAATTGTTCGAGCATTGCTGAAATAGAATTACAAATTTCTAACAATATTGTTACTATCCCTCCTCTTGAGTTATGTGATGACACCAGCATTGATGGGTTTGCAGATTTTAATTTAAATGATATAACAACTTCGATTCTAAATCAAATTCCAATAGATGCAGTCGTTAGTTTTTATGCTACAGAAGAAGATGCCTTTTTAGAAACCAATCCACTCCCTAGCATATTTCAGAATACAACACCAAATACGCAAACTATATTCGTTAAGGTAGAAAGTAATAACCAATGTTATTCTATTTCTACAGCTGAATTGGTCGTACTTTACACACCATTATTACTAGACGACGAAACCTTTATTTATTGTTTAAACACCTTTCCAGAAACTATTACTTTAGTTGGAGGTGTTTTAAATGATGATCCAAATAACTATTATTACGAATGGCTATTTAATGGAAGTACAACAGCCATAAACACAACATTTAATGACATTAATGAAGCAGGAACTTATACTGTAATTGTAACCGATCCTAATGGGTGTTCTTCCTCCAGAACTATTACAGTCCTAGCTTCTAACGTAGCGACTATCGATGATGTAATCGTTTTAGAAGGCGCAACAACAAACACGGTTACTATCGTTGTTTCTGGTGAAGGCGATTACGAATATGCTTTAGATGTTTCTGATGGAAATTATCAAAGCGAAAACACCTTTACGAATGTTGCTCCAGGGTTTCACACGGTTTTTGTACGTGACATTAATGGTTGTGGCATTATAGAAAAAGTAATTTCAGTTTTAGGTTTCCCGAAATTTTTCACACCAAATGGAGACCCTTTCCATGAACGTTGGCAAGTATATGGTGTAAATTCTGAATTTAACCAAGGGACAGCCATTAAGATTTTTAATCGCTACGGAAAACTACTCGCTCAGTTTAGCAATGATAGTGCAGGTTGGGATGGCACGCTAAACGGACAGGCCTTACCAAGCGATGATTATTGGTTTACCGTTACCCTTATAGACGGCAGGACATTTACAGGGCACTTTGCATTGAGACGGTAGCTTTTTAACATAGTTTTGTTTAGTAAAACATATAGATAGACTATCTTTAGTTATACCAAAATTAACTCAAAATCAAATGTTATGTTCCCAAAAATCAAGCTTCGTTCTATTTTTTCAACGTTATTTTTACTTATCACAATTTCAGCTTTTTCACAAACAAGCCTCTGTGAACCCAACACCTATTATGTGTCAAACAATGGCTCAGATGAAAACAATGGGACTTGTTCTGATAAGGCATGGAGAACTATTGAAAAAGTAAACAATTTCTCATTTCCACAGGATGCAATTGTAAAATTTAAGAGAGGTGATGAATGGCGAGAACAAATTATAGGAAAATCAAATATAACTTATAAAACTTATGGTACTGGAAATAAGCCTCTATTCAATGGAGCTTTAAGAGGTGATGATAAACGCTGGGATAACTTAGGAGGTAATAAATGGTCTACACCTTTAGTTGAAGCAGATGGTATTGAGTTAATTTCCAATTACCATTTCAACAACAATCATGATGATTGGGCTTTAACTAAAGATACTTCTGTTGCGAATGCAAATATTACAACAGTAAATTCTGAAGCTAAAATTAGTTGCATTAGTAATAATGGGACAAATAAAAATGCAATACAATTTTTCTTTACTGGAGGTTTAAATATCCAACCTAATACAAGATACAAATTAACCTTTAAAGCAAGAACGCATCAAACTACTCTTAATCATACTGTGATTCAGTTAATGACTTCTCAAGAGCCTTGGATGAAATACTCACTTGATGAAAGTGATGATTTAGCCATTACTAATACAATGCAAACTTTTGTTTGTTATTTTGACACTAAAAGTGATGCCTTATCCTCTGATGCTCGGATTACATTTTTTTTGGGAAATAATACTGGTACCTGGGAATTATTCTTAGATGATATTAGTTTTGAAAAAATGATGATTCCAACTCAAGAAGGAGAACTCTTTTCTAATGGTACTTTTGATAGTGACACCTCAGATTGGTATTTTTTTAAGACCGTAGATGCTTCATTATCTCATGATAGCACTACTCAATCTGCCATAGTTACTTGCACAGATAATGATGCTGGAGATTCTGGAGCTATTCAGTTTTTTAAAAAGGATTTTAAAATTCAAGACGATTTTAAATATAGGCTGACATTTAAGGCTAAGGCTACTGCCCCAATTAATGACTTGAAAGTCAAATTAATGGCACCTAATAGTCCATATGTCACTTATTCAAATATAGAAACTTTAACATTAGACGATAATGATTGGAACCATTATGTGCTATATTTTGACACTGATGTTCCCGGAGCTAATGATATTCATGAATTGAATAATGCAAGATTAACATTTTATTTTGGAGCTACAGGTGAGCCATGGACACTTTATATTGACGATATCAGTTTACAAAAAACGGTTGATGATGTTGGTAACATAATTTTTACCGATACTGCTGGAGCAACAGATGATTTCGATACTCAATATGATTTCGGAATTAAACAACCTAGTAATCCTTTAGTAGTTAGTGATAAAGGTTTTTATTCAGATAGAAATAATGCTACTGTTTATCTTAATTCTGATACTGACCCCAATACTTTAGGCTTCATAGAATTAGCATTGAACAGAGATATTATTTATCAAAAAGACCAAACACATACAACAATAGAAGATTTAGAATGTAAATTTGGAGGCTCTAGTGGCTATAGAGGTTTTGATGTTTCATCTATACAAATACGAAATAATACATTTAGCTATTGCGGTGGAGGCTATCAACCTGGTCATTCTGATTTGAGATATGGTAATGGCATCACTTTTTTAAGAGGAGCAGAAGATATAATTGTTGAACGTAATAGAGTGCATCAAATGTATGATGGTGGTGTTACTAATCACAACAATGCCCTTAATAGAAAACAAAATAATATTGTATATCGCAATAATTTTATTAGTAATACTGAAATACAATTCATGTATTTTAGTAAAGGTATATCAACAGATAATATTTATTATATCAATAATACAAGTGTGTTTGCTGGCTATACATGGGCACACCATCAAAGACCTGACGAACGCCCTGTCCATATGAGAATAGGGGAAGATTATACTAATAAAGACATCAATGAATTTAAAGTTTTTATATATAATAATATTTTTTATGAATCTTATTTTGGAGATGTAGTTGATGATAATGGCTGTTATTTATGGTTTCAAGATCAATACAGTTTAAGAAATGTTAAACTCAAAAATAATTTAATCTATGACAGCAACTCAGAACCTGCTAATCAACGTATGATTCTTGTGGCTGGTCCAACAGGTATACATCCAAATAATTGGTTTCATTTTGATCCCTATACTGTTTATGGAGATTACGATCACTTTATTACTATTCACATAGATGGATACCTTGTTCAAGAAGATGCCTGCTATGATCTTAATACAAAATTTGGAGACCCCCTCTTCAATGACATTAATAACAATCCAACTTTTCCTAGCACTAGTATTTGTAAAGACAATGGAAATGATTTTCCAGCTAATACTACCGATTACTTGAACAATCCTATTTATGGTAGTTTAGATTATGAAGGTAATCCTAGACAAGATGGTGTTTTAGATATTGGTTGCTTTGAAATTCAGTCCTCCAGCAATAGGTTAGCTAACAATACAAAAGAAGATACCAACTCTTTAATTTTGCTATATCCTAACCCAGCTGAAAATAATCTAATAATAAAAAATCTAGATAAATCAACAACTTACTCCATTTTAGATATCAATGGACGTATTTTAAATCAAGGTACTGCAAAAAATGACAAAACAATTGATATAAATAAATTACCTTCTGGGCTCTATTTTTTGAAACTAAACAATTCTGTAACCAAAAAATTTATAAAACTATAGCTTAGATTTTATAACACCTAAAAAATATATGAAACAAACTCTGGTTTAATTTAAAATCAGAGTTTCGCTATTATTACTTAACTTTAAATTCAAAATATTAGCGTTTTAATGAATCATATACTTGCTACCATTATTTTTATAGTAGGCTGTAATTGCTTTGCGCAATCTTCTAAGCAAGTTTCATTTAGAGAACTCACAGTTGCTGAAGGATTATCTCAAAATAGCGTTGTAAGCATTGTGCAAGATTCTATTGGCTATATGTGGTTTGCTACGCAAGATGGGCTTAATAAGTATGACGGACGTAATTTTACGTTTTATAATAAACAATTTGAGGATGTTACAAGACCAAATTTTAGTAAGTTAGGAAAGTTATATATAGATCGAACTGGAATCTTATGGATTATCAGTAATTCTGGTCACTTAGAAAAGTTTAATGTAGACACACAAACCTTCAAGCCCATAAACGCTCTACCAAATGCTAGTGTTGTCTTTCAGAATACATCTAATGATATATACATAGGTACATATGGTGATGGATTGTTTAAAATTGATTCACAAACTAAAGACACCATAAACGTTTTTGAAAATAATCTCAAAGGCCTTAATATTTACGATATTATAGAATCTAACAATCGCCACTATATTGCAACATCAAAGTCAGTTTTCAGTTTTCATAATAATGATATTGAAACTGTATCAGTTGAAAACGAGCACAATTATTTTAGCGCATTTACCCAATCAAAAGATGGTACACTTTGGCTAGGTAGCTTCGGGAATGGTTTATTTTATAAATCGAAAAACTCTAATACATTTAAGCGGTTTTCACATGTTGATTTGCCGTCGACAATAAATATACAAGATGTATTGTTGGACCATAATAACAATCTTTGGATTGCCACCTACGGAAATGGCCTCTATATTATAGATAGTTCATTAAAAAACATCTCGCATTATACCGAAAACCAAGATAACCCGTTCGCTCTTCAATACAATGATGTGCTATGTTTATTTCAAGATTATACAGGAACAATGTGGCTAGGAACCGATGGCGCAGGTCTCAGTTATTATGATGAACATCTCACAAAATTTAATGTTATTACGAATAAACAAACGCCAAAAGATGTTAGTGTAGATGTGACAAGGGCTATTAGTTTAGATCAAAAAAAATCGATGTGGTTTGGGACGTCAGGAAAAGGCTTGACACAAATAAACATTAAAACTAATGTATATAAAACCTATACAACTAACAACTCAAATATAGCGAGCAATCGTATTATGAGTTTACTTTTTAGTGATGATAAATTGTGGATTGGTCATCAAGGTAAAGGGCTACAATATTTAAATACTGATGGTTCATTTAAAACCATTGACGCTCTGCAAAATCAAACCATTTGGAAAATATACAAACATGCACCTCATCAATATTGGCTGTGTACGAGAGATAGTGGAATATTATTATTTGATGAAAACGAAGGCGTTATAAAACATTTTAATACGACTAATTCTCAACTAAGTTCCAATAATATTAGAACAGTAGAAAAAGGAAACAGTCATGAATTATGGATTGGTAGTGAGGACAATGGACTATTTTTACTAAATACTCTAACTGAAACCATCACTCCAATAGAAGCCATTTCAGATAAAATCAAATCCTTATATTTTGATAGAGATAAATTATGGATTGGTACCAATGGTAATGGGTTAAAGTCGTATAAAGCTTTAGATCAAAGTATCGAAGTATTTACTATGGATTATGGTTTATCTAATAATGTAATTTATGCCATTCTACCTGACGAGAAAGGAAACCTATGGTTAAGTTCAAATAAAGGCCTCTCAAAATTTAATCCACAGAATGAATTCAAGCAATATGTCGAAAATTATACTAAAAATAGTGGATTACAAGCTTTTGAATTTAACACGGGAGCATATTATAAAGCTAATGATGGTACACTTTTTTTTGGCGGATTAGAAGGCGTCAATTGGTTTTTGCCTAACGAATTAACTGTTAATGAAGTAAAACCCAAAACAGTCATTTCTAAATTTGAAATCTTCAACGAAGTTTATGACTTAGATCCCAATGCTACTTTTAAACATAATCAAAACACCATAACTTTTACGTTTGCTAGTCTTCACTTTTCTGAACCTCAACACAACCTTTATCGTTATAAACTTGTGAATCACGATTTAGATTGGACATATCCAAATTTTAATAACGTAGCACATTACACCAACTTACCTCCAAATAAATATACCTTTTTAGTGCTATCAAGTAATTATGAAGGCAAATGGAATAAAGTGCCTACAAGGTATTCTTTTGAAATATTAAGTCCTTGGTACAAAACAAACTTAGCCTATGTCATTTATGGTCTTCTTCTTGTCCTTGGTTTGTATGCTGTATATAGTTATTTTAAATTTAAATGGAAATTAGAAACTCAAGTCCGTTTAGAACATGCAGAAACAGAACGACTCAAGCAGCTGGATGAATTCAAAACAAAATTATATACTAATATTTCTCATGAATTTAGAACACCTTTAACGCTTATCTCTGGACCTATAGATCATCAATTATCTAAAGACACATTGAAACCTGAAGATCGTAAAGAACTTAATTTAGTTAAACAAAACGCAAGCAGACTACTCAATCTAGTAAATCAAATGTTGGATCTATCTTTAATAGATTCTGGTCAACTGCGATTATTAGTCGAAGAAGGAAACTTAAATATTTTACTAAAACAAATTGTTGCAGCATTTCAATACAAAGCAAACAAAAAACATATAAAAATCAATAGCTCAATTGAAAATCTTACCAAGGTATGGTATGATGTAGACCTCATTGAAAAAATACTTTCCAATCTATTATCTAATGCCATAAAGTATGCGCCAGAACATACCAATATTCTAATTGATGCAAATGCTTTAGATGATACCCTTGTTTTATCTATTATTAATGTAAATAATAGTATTTCTAAAAAAGATTTTGAGAAATTGTTTCAACGTTTTTATCAAGATAATGAAGCTTCTGATGGTGTTGGTGTTGGTCTAGCGCTTGTCAAAGAATTAGTGAATTTATCAAAAGGAAGTATTACAGCAAATACTGTAGATCAAAATAAAGTTCAATTCACAGTGACTTTGCCTATTCATAAAGCAGCTTTTAATACTTCTGAAATTAAAACTGTAACACGAGACCAAGCATCTTTAGATAATTTAAATACTAAAATAAATAAAGCAGTAGATGATCCTTTTTTACTTATTGTTGAAGACGATAAAGATATTAGGGCTTTTGTGTCTTCTATTTTTAAAGAGGAATATCAAATTATTGAAGCTGAAAATGGAAAAACTGGTATTGATTTAGCTATAGAGCATATTCCTGATATTATTATTAGTGATGTCATGATGCCAGTTCAAGATGGCATCGAATTATGTAACAATTTAAAATACAATGAATTAACAAGCCATATTCCAATTATACTATTGACAGCTAAAGTTGGTGAAGACAACGAAATTGAAGGGCTAAAAACTGGCGCAGATGCATATATCACAAAACCTTTTAATAGAGAAAAACTTCAATTGAGAGTAAAAAAACTTATTGAAAACAGGCAGCAACTTCAAAAACATTTTAGTAAAGGCTTTACCATAAATCCAGAATTATCAATTACCTCAACCGAAGCTGATTTTTTAAAACGCTTAAAATTAGTTTTAGATGACAAAATTACAGACTCCGACTTTACCAGCGAAGCCTTTGCAGAAGCTATGCATATGAGTCGTACACAATTGCATAGAAAACTAAAAGCCATTGTCGGCATGAGTGCTTCAGAATTTATAAGATCACAGCGAATAAAATTAGCGATTGGTCTATTAGAAAAATCTGATGCGAATATTTCAGAGATTGCTTATCAGGTTGGATTTAATACACCTTCATATTTTATTAAGTGCTTCAAAGACATCTACAATTGTACGCCTAGTGATTATTTATCAAATAATAAAAAATAATAAAATTCTGATTACCAGTGTTTTATGTTTAAAAAAATAAATGTGTTACATATGTTTCATACTTAGAAACATATCTTTTACTCTTAACTCTTACTTCCATATAATTTTACTTCCAGAAAGAATCCTATAGCACATTTTCAAGATGGCTTACAATCCTAAAGAAGACGATGAAAAGATATACCTAAGTATTGATCATCTAAAAAAAGGAACCTATAAACTAAATATTCTATTAAAGAATAAAATTATTAAAACGATAAAATTTATCAAACGATAGAAAAGAAGCTATTAATCAGTTGAGAAAAGGGAGTAACAAATTAAAACCTAGAGTTAGCGTCACTTCCTTTTCTTTTTAAAACATCAAAACATGAAAACAAAAATTGCTTTAATCATCTTATTAATAAACCTAATAGGGTATTCACAAAATGGAATCAATTACAAAGCCGTGATTAAAGATGATAATGGAAATGTTGTTGCTACTGACCTAGTTCAAGTGCAATTCAACATATTAAAAGGTAATGCTCAAACTAATGTGTATTCTGAAACACATACACCAACTACTGATGAAAACGGAATTATTGTTCTAAAAATCGGAGAAGGCACTTTAGTTGCTAATAGTGAGACTTTTGACACCATAGAATGGGCTGAAGATTCTCATTTTCTCCAAGTTTTAGTGAACATTGGAAATGGCTTAACTAACATGGGAATTTCAGAATTTAAAACTGTACCATATGCTTTGAGTAGTGAAAACCATCCATGGTCAAAAGATGAAAACGGAATTCATGCTTTGGATCATAACATTGGTGTTAACATTGAACAACCTGAGTACTCATTAGATTTGAGATCGTCAAATACTGTAGATCCTAGTCAATTAAACATTTCAAATCAAGATAAATCACGTTACATAAGATTTTATAGTGGTAGCGAAGCTTTTCCAGATCCCTCTACGACTTGGGCTCCTGGTCATAGTCTTCTCTTTGCAACATTTGACGATAATACACTTGATTTTCAGGAATATATGCGAATATCACCATCAGGAAATGTAGGATTAGGAATAACTGACCCTCAAGCACGACTAGATGTTAATGGTAAAATCAAAATAAGCGATGACAATACTAATCCTACTGAAGGTTCAATGCGCTATAATAGTGTAACCAAAAATTTCGAAGGTTATAATGGTAATGAATGGCTTATTCTAAATAATCCAACTACACCTACCATAACTACTGTTACTGCGCCAGACAATAGCTCAACTAACTTTAGTGAATTTACATTATTAGGAGATGATCGTATTTCCTTTTCTATTGATTTCAGTACAGCTATGAATGAATCTTCCGCAGTTATTGGGAGTTCTGTTCTAATCTCTGGAAATGGCGGAAATGCTACTGGAACTATAACATGGTCTAATGGAGGAACACGATTAACCATTACAACAGATCAAACATATTTTGATTTATCTCCAGATTGCTTTTCTGGGTTTCAAGTAATTCTCAAAGGAGAGGGTTCTAATCAACTCCTAAATAGTGATGATTACGCTATTGATGGTGATGATAACGGATCTATTGGAGGTGATTTCATAGTACAATTCGCTTTAATATGTTAAACAAAACTTGAAAAAAATATAATAAAAACGATATCAGAAATTCATTTTCTCAATCACAAAAACATCACATATGAAAAATATAATAGGCTATACATTTCTAATCTTTGTATTACATACAATGAGCTTAAATGCACAAACCATAGAAAAGTTCAGTATTGATAGTGGTGGTGCTTCAGCTAGTGCTGGAGACATTCAAATACTTTATACCATTGGAGAAGTTAATGTACAAGAATTAAGTAATTCTGATGTTACAGTTTCCGAAGGTTTCATTAATGCAGAATTCAGAATCATCATCGACCCAATTGTCTTTTTACAAGGTCCTTTATTAGTGCCTTCAACTAGTGGTTTGATGAATGACACACTACGTTCAAGCGGGCTTCTACCAACAACGAGCCCTTATGAAGACAATGCAACATGCAATGTCTCTATTTTCAATACCACTGGAAACAATGCTATTGTTGATTGGGTCTGGCTAGAATTACGAGCTTCCAATGACAACCAACGTCTTATTAATGCACGTTCTGCTTTAGTACAACGTGACGGTGATGTTGTAGACTTTGATGGCACATCTTCTGTTATTATGCAAGCTGCTCCAACCAATTATTTTGTAGTTGTTAAACATAGAAATCATCTAGGTGCTATGAGCTCGGCTACAATTAATTTATCAGATAGTACCACAACCATTGTCGATTTTACCAATAGTAGTTTTTCAACCTTTGGTACTAATGCACAAACGATTTTAAATATAGGCAATACAGCGCTTTGGAGTGGTGATACAAATGGTGATGATGAAATCATATTTTCTGGAAGTGATAACGATGTTAATGCTATTAAAGATTATATCCTAGCAGATCCGAGTAATATCTTAAACTTTATTACATACGCATCGTCTGGTTACCTTAATCAGGATATCGATTTAAACAGTGCAGCTCGATTTTCGGGTTCGCCAAATGATAGCAATATTATAAAAGACAATATTTTAAATCATCCTGGTAATATCCTCAATCTACCAACATTCACAATAAGTACAACAGTTCCACCAAAAAATTAAAAATTATGAAAAATCTTTACACATTACTTTTTACAATTGCATTCACATTTACTGGAATGTCTCAAAGTTATCAATTTGGTATTCAACATAACTCAAGTTACAACTTTTCTATCGTAGCAATTCCAGATTTTGATGCTACCGACACTGATGTATCCGATATTGGATTTACTCTTATGCTTCCAGCTGGTGATGCCGATATTGTTAACATATCCCAATTTAATGGTCGCCCATGGGCAGCAAACCAATTCACGGCTGCTCAATTATCTGCTGCAGGGTTTGGTGATGGAACAAGAGATGCTTTTGTAATGAATTTGCCTCCAGGACAAAGTCTTGTATCTCATACAGCTGATACACCTTTTGTGATTTTTACTTTTGATATTAGTAACTCACCTACTGTTGGTTCAATGGAGTTTTTACTTAATTCAGACCCAATTGCCATGGGACTTGGAGGAGCTTTAGACAGTTTTTTTAATTCAAATATTAACAATACAAATACACAAGATTATTTCTCGGGTATCGCATCTGGTCAAGGGAGTTTTATGTTCGACACCTTATCTATAAATGAGGTATCCTTAGAAAATCATACGATTTCTGTATATCCAAATCCAGCCATTGAACTATTACATATCAAAACCTCACTGGACATAAATAGCCTGATCCTTTATGATATTTTAGGCAAGCAAGTCATTACTGCAAAAGAAACCAAATCAATTATAGTAGATCATTTACCAGCCAGTACTTACATCTTAAAAATTGTAACTAATCGTGGAGAATTTACCAAAAGAATAATCATAGAATAATTTAAACAACAATACTCATGAAAACATTTAAACAATTAAGTCTTTTTGTACTAGCGCTATTAACTTTTAATTGCAGCAGTGATGACGATTCGTCATCAGGCGGTACACTAACAACAGCCGAACTATTAACATCAGCACGATGGTACCTAGAATCTAAAACACCTGGTGACTTCACTGATTGTGAGAAAAACACGTCTTTTAAATTCAACACCGATAATACAGTTGATGTCGATTCTTACGAAGATGATTCTGGTCCTTGCGAATCTCAAGGAGTAATTAGTTCAACATATTCATTAAGTGGAAACACGCTTACAATCGATTTAGGTGGTGATTCCATAACTGCAACTATAAATAGTATTTCTGAAACACTTTTAAATGTTACAGATGATATAGGAGACACAATAGTATTTGATAGAACTCAAGGATAAATCAATTTGTTCTGAATTTTTCAAATAAAATCACGAAGACCATTAATCAATATTAATAGACATGAAGAATAAAACGAAACTCACAGTTTTAGCATTCTTAATCGCATTAGTTTCATTTGCACAAAATGGCATTAACTACAAAGCACTTATTAAAGATGACGTTGGTAATGTGATTGCTAATGAAGATATACAAATTAGATTTAGCATCATAAGAGGTTCAGGTATATTAGCTTATCAAGAAACTCAAAATATTACTACTAATGATAATGGATTAGCTATAGTTACTATTGGTGAAGGAACACCGCTAGGAGGAATAACATTTGACCTCATAGATTGGGGATTAGATGCTCATACTCTAAATGTAGCTGTTGACCTTGGATCCGGCTTTGTAAATTTGGGGGCTTCAGAAATAAATTATGTGCCTTATGCTATCAGAGCATCTAGCGCAATTACTGCAGAAGTAGCAGAAAATGTTGAAGGTCTTGTTTATAAAAGCGAGGGCAATGGAATAGGTTGGCGTTTAAGAGATAGAGGAAATAACACAAGTGAAGGCTATGGTTCTATTGGCTTAAATGCGATAGACCTAAGCTCTTCAGATGCTAATGGAGTTTCACTTATTTATCCATATGGAGCTACTGGGGAATATTCATTTGCGACAGGAGAGCTCACCATTGCTTATGGTGATTATTCCATAGCAATGGGTTATAGCTCTCAAGCTAGTGGAGATTATTCAATAGCTATGGGAAATAATACAGTAGCTAGTGGGTTTTCTTCTACTGCAATAGGTCGAGAAACCTTAGCATCTGGAAACTATGCAATAGCCTCTGGTAGAGGCTCTGAGTCTTCAGGGTCACAGTCTGTAGCTATGGGAGATAATACAGAAGCTAGTGGTATTGCCGCTATTTCAACAGGATATTACTCTAGAGCATTAGGAGCATATTCAGCAGCATTTGGCTATTATAATGAAGCTTCTAGTCTTGCTTCTGTAGCTTTTGGAAGGTATAATGTTGGTGGTGGTAACGCTTTAAGTTGGATTGATAATAATCCTTTATTTGAAATAGGTATTGGAACTTCAGATGCCAATAGAGAAAATGCAGTCACCGTTTTAAAAAATGGAAATGTAGGTATAGGCAATAGTAATCCTCAAGAATTATTGCACATATCTGGTGGTCGTTTACGAATTGGAGATGAAACCATCGAAGATGGTGGAAATGATGTTATAGCATTTGGCTCAAGTTTAGTTCCTATTACTGATACAGGCGATCGCTTAGGTGGCCCCAACAGAAGATGGTTTGATGTGTATGCAGCCAATGGCATGATCCAAACATCTGATAGAAGAAGTAAAACCAATATTGCAAATTTAAACTATGGTTTAGCAGAGGTTTTACAAATGCAACCTGTAAGTTTTAATTGGAAAAACAAAAACAATCCAGACACCAAAATAGGGCTTATAGCTCAAGATCTTCAAATGTTAGTTCCAGAGGTAGTTCACTCTCACATCTGGAAAAAAAATGAGGCAACTGGAGTATTAACTAAAACAGAATTAGATCGCTTGGGTGTGTATTATTCTGATTTAGTACCAGTACTTATTAAAGCTATTCAGGAGCAACAAAAGATTATTGATAACGAAAAATCCATCAATGCAAAACAGAACAGTCAATTAGAAACGCTTTTATCTCGCATTGAAGATTTAGAAGCGAACCAATCAAATTAATCCATTATGAAAACTAAACTCACAATCTTAGCATGTCTGTTTGCAATAGCTTCTATTGCACAAAACGGCATTAATTATAAAGCACTTATAAAAGATGCAAATGGAAACGTACTGTCAAACCAAACGATAGATATAAAATTTAAAATCCAATCAGATAATGGTTCAACTATAAGTGATCTATATGAAGAAAGCCATAGTATAACTACAAATCAAAATGGATTAACCATTTTAAATATTGGAGAGGGCACTTATATTTCTGGAGGCTTTTACAATATAGATTGGAACCAAACCATATTATTGAATACTGAGCTAGATATTGAACAAGATGGGACTTTTATTGATCTAGGATCTGAATTGTTCAATTTTGTTCCAAGAGCGTTTTATGCTCAAAAAGCGCAAATTGCGCAAACCGCTGTTACTGCACAAACAGCTAATAATGTTAGTGGTTTAGAAGCTGCCAGTGGAGGCCATAGATTAACTGGTCAATCTATGAATGTTGGCTTATATGCAATTAACTTAAATTCTAGCTTCAGCTCAAGTACTGAAACTGGAGCCATGGGAAACTATTCATTTGCTTCAGGAAGAGTTACTAAGGCAACTGGTTATGGATCTATAGCTATGGGAATTGAAAGCGAAGCTTTAGGCATACAATCAGTAGCTCTTGGAGGTAGATCCATTGCTCAAGTTAATTATTCCTATGCATTAGGAACAAACCTTATCACTAACTCATTATTTACTACCGCTATAGGAAGAACAAATATTGGATATGGCGATTCCATTTTTGAAATCGGGAATGGTGTTGGGAGTGAAGTTAACGGTTATACTCGCAGTAATCAATTTACTATATTTAAAAATGGTAATGTCCATATAAGTCAAGGTCTTGATACCGGTTTAGGTACAGTTAATAATGGTTATATATTGATGGGGCAAGCTAATGGTTCAAATATATCTATTGATAATAACGAAATCATGGCCAGAAATAACGGTAATGCAGCAGATTTAAATTTACAAATCGAAGGCGGCAGAGTTCTTATTGGCGGAAATGTTGGCATAGGGACCACAAACCCTCAAGCCTCATTACATCTTGAAGGCGTTTTAAGAATAGGTGACGAAACCATTAGTGATGCTGGAAATAATGCTTTACGGATTAATGCAGCTTTGATACCAGATCTAGACAATGTTAATGTTATTGGTAACCCTAGTCAGCGATGGAATACAATTTATGCCACCAACGGTACCATCAATACTTCAGATAGACGCGAAAAGAAAAACATCAAGGATCTTAATTATGGTTTAGCAGAAGTTTTACAAATGCAACCTGTAAGTTTCAATTGGAAAAATGACAACAACCCTGATATTAAACTCGGTTTAATTGCTCAAGATTTATTAGAACTCATTCCTGAAGTGGTTAAATCACATACTTGGGAGACAGATGAGTTATCAGATACATTAACTAAAAAAGAATTAGACCGTTTGGGTGTGTATTATTCAGACTTAGTCCCAGTTTTAATTAAAGCAATCCAAGAACAACAAAAGATAATCACAACTCAAAAAGAGGAAAATTTAAAGCAAACTACTGAAATCAGTAGTATTACTGATACTTTAAAAACACTCTTATCTCGAATTGAAGACTTAGAATCCAAACAATCAAATTAATCCATTATGAAAACGATATATACGCTTATTTCATTTTTATTATTTACCATTATAGGATTTACACAAAACGGCATTAACTACAAAGCTTTAATTAAAGATAATAACGGAAATGTAGTTGCTTCAGCGTCTATAGATATTAAATTTACTATTTATGAAGGACAATCACTTACAAACAATGTCTATCAAGAAGATCACACTATTAATACAGATTCTAATGGATTTGTAATTGCAGGCATAGGAACTGGAACTACTTCAGTAGGAAATTTTGCCACTATAGACTGGGGCAGTCATGAGCACTTTTTAAACGTGCAAGTAGATATCGGTTCTGGTATGACAGATATTGGAACAACTCAATTTATGGCTGTACCTTATGCCTTAAGTAGTGGAGATCATCCTTGGTCTAAAAATGACAACGGTGTTCATACATTAAATGATAATGTCGGAATAAATAGTGACAACCCAGAACATACGCTCGACGTAAGATCTATATCTCAAGCTGAACCTTCAGGATTTAATTTATCAAATAGTGATAAATCACGTTATTTAAGATTTTTTAGTGGTAGTGATATGTTTCCCGACCCATCAGTAACACTAGCTCCTGGTAGAAATTTACTCTTCGCATCTTTTGATGATAATACATTTGAATTCAACGAGTATATGCGCATATCATCTCAAGGCGATATAGGAATAGGGATAACAGATCCAGAGGCAAGGTTAGATATCAAAGGAGGTGATTGGAATTTGGATGCTGGTAATCCAGGCGATTTAAGAATAGGGAGTGCAACAAACAATTTTAGAATTGGAGTCGCAACTGGTGGTGGAGGTGCTGGAATCACTCGACTATATACCAATAGTAACGATCTAATTTTGGGTACAAATGATAGTCCTGTATTAAAATTAGGTCAAAACGGATCAATTAATGCACCTTCAATGACTAACGAAATTATCGAAAATGCAGGAAGTAAATCACTGATAACAAAAGAGTATGCTGATAATCTTATTTCAAACAATAACATAGAAAAAATAATTTCAATTCCTGCGTCAGCTTTTGCACCTTCTATTAGTACTACTATATTCAGAATTTTATCTGGTGTTAGAGCATATTGTACTGAAGGCAATAGCCACTTATATGCACCTCTAATACTACCAAAAGGCTCAGTAGTGCATGAAATAAGCGCATTTATATTAGACAATGACCCTATAAACGATTTATCATTTTCGGTTGGTCGTATATATGAATTAGCATATGGTGGTGTAAGTCTTGTATTTCCTGCTTTAACTACCGCCAATAATAGCATACAAGTACAAGTTTTAACACATTCTACTGATTTTACAATATCTGAAGTTGATCAATATTCTATTAGGATTCATCCTCCTACAGGACATGAATGGAGTAATGGTTTATTGTCAGCTCTACAGGTAAAAGTCACTTATACTGAACCCTAATCACTAAGGAAACAAAGATAGATACCCAACCTATTTATCTACAAAAAAGCCGTTTGTAGGGAGCGGCTTTTTTATAGCAATCACTAAAAAACGAACGCCATGAAATCACAAATCATCGCCAGTATTATCTTCATTTTAGGTCTAGGACAATTAGTAGCCCAAGTAGGTATCAATACAACAGACCCACAATCACAATTAGATATACGTTCATCAAATCAAGGAGCACCTGCCAACACCGATGGCATTTTAATTCCTAAAATTGATGATTTCCCAGCAACTAACCCAACAGCAACACAAGATGGTATGTTAGTATTTGTTACAGGAAATGGTACACCAACAAGAGGGTTTTATTATTGGAATCAATCAACTACAACTTGGTTAACCTTAGGAGGCGTAACAACTGATCATGATTGGTATTTAGAAAGCACCACAAATACAACATCAAATATAAATGATGACATATATACTCTAGGGCATGTAGCCATAGGAAGAAATACTGCCAATTACCCTTTACATATAGATGTAAATGGAACAGAGCAACAAGCTATTAGAGTTGATCATTCTGGTGCAGACAATGGCGCAAAAATCGGTTTATACCATGACAATCAAAACTCTGGAAGTGGTTCGCATTTCGGAACGTATTCAATACTATCTGGTTCTGGCATTGGTGGACGAACGGGTTCATTTAATCAAATAACTGGATCTTCAAATTCTCAACCTTATTATGGCTCCCAAAATACTATTCTAGGATCTGGCTTTGGTATTCGATATGGAACATTTCAGCAAATATCAGGAACTGGAAATGGAGATCATTATGGTAACTATAATAATATGACTGCTAACGGAACTGGCGACAAGTATGGTACTTACAATACGGCCGCTAGCGGATCTGGAGATAAATATGGGTCTTATAATTTAATAAGTCAAGTCAATGATGGCACACATTATGGCGTCTATTCTAATGCAACTAAATCGGGAAGCTATGCTGGCTATTTCTTAGGAAATATATCAATTGGTACAACAACAACAAATAATTATATTCTCCCACCTTCAAGAGGTACCGATGGGCAGATTATGAAAACCGATGCCACTGGAAATGTAAGTTGGGTAACACCTGCAACCGAAGAAAAGTCGGCCGTAAAGTTGAATCCATCTGGACATATTGGTGGTTTCACAAATGCCACTGAATCCAATTTAATTTTCACATCAACCAACTATAATTTAGGAGGTGGAACATACAATCCAACAACAGGAGTATATACAGCTCCTTATGATGGTATTTATAATATTTCTATAAATTTACCAATGGACTTTGCAATCTCACCAACTAATACTTTGATACTTACCTTAAGAGTCTACGTAAATGGGTTTATTAGGGAACAAGGCACCATTCAGTCTGGTGCTTCCATCAGCGCTAGTTTCTCTCAAGAATATACTTATAATTTCAATACGATATTATCAGCCAATGACGCCGTATCTATTAGAATTTTACCCGTTTGGGGAGTAACTACACCATCTCCGCGTATATTTTATAATGGAGGGTCAACGGCACCATCAATTTCGATAACCAAAACCTATTAAAAACTAAAATATCATGAAAAATCATCTCATAATTTTTTTAACTTTTATTGTATGTGGCTACAATGGGTATAGTCAAGATAACCATAATGAAACTATCATTAAAGCAGAAATTGAAACTGCCGAACTCGCAGAGCAAAACGCTTTTAAAAATGGGGATTGTGCACTCGTATTAGAATCGATGGAAGATAATATTACATTCCTAGCAAATGGACGTAGAGCACCTTCTAAGGAAATCATAGAAAAATTTTGCAAGTCTATACCACGACCATTTAAAACGCCTACTAAAAGTCAGCTTCATACTTATCCGTTGACACCAGAATCTGGGTATACCATAAAAATGCTTGAATTCCCAATAGATGAGACAACGAAAGTGGAAGAATTTGTCACCAAAATCTGGAAAAAAACAGATGGCAAATGGAAAATCAGTCATTTACATTCCACAGTAAAAGAAGTGCCTATTACCAAAGTAACAACTCAAAAAGAGATCAATGATTTTCTAAAGAACCAGCCCATTATTGACGTTCATATTCATATTACAAAAGGCTATGCAGATAGTGAAGACTATAACGCCTTAGACTCAGACATAGATCTTGCAAAAATTAAATGGATGAGCAAACGATTTGATGATAATAACATTGTTTTAGCGTTAGGTGGCGGACCAATGAAATATGCAAAATTATGGCAAGAAAAAGACAAACGACACTGGAGTGGCCCAAGATTTCCATGTAATCCTTTAAGGGAACAAGACGAACCTTGTGATAGTGAATTACCTGACATTTTAGAATTAGAACAATTATTTAAAAATGGAACTTTTAAATCACTTGGTGAAACTTCATTTCATAGTATGGGAATTCATCCAGCAGATGAACGTTTTGACCCCTATTGGGCCTTAGCTGAAAAGTATCAAATCCCTATTGGCTTTCATGCAGATAGAGGTCCTTTTAAACGAAATATGAAAGAAACACCTAATTGGAATGAAGATTATGCAAATCCGTTGTTGCTACTTCCTATTTTAGAAAAGTATCCAAAGCTCAAAATTTATTTAATGCACTATCCAGGAAGTTATTTCAAAGAGTGTCTTGAAATCATGAAAAAGTACGATCAAATTTATTGTGAAATAACTGCCGTGAGTATGTTTGCTCCAAAAGACATTTGGGAACCTCGTGTTAAAAAATTATTTGATGAAGGGCTAGGAAACCGACTCATGTTTGGTTCAGATTATGTAGGTACTATTAGAAAGAACATCGAAATCATTTACAATTTAGATTGGCTTACTGACACACAAAAAAGGGCTATTTATTATGATAATGCTTCACGGTTTTTAGAGCTATCTGAATCTGAAACTGAACGACATTATAACCTGATTGAATCTAAAAAATAAGAATATGAAAGTTTTCATGATTATAGATTTCACACAATGGTCACATACTATAATAGGAAGCATTGCTTTTCTAGGTGGCATCATAGCCTTTGTAACTAAAAAAGGTTCAAAATTTCACATTATTGGAGGACGTGTTTTCTTTTTTGGAATGCTATATGCCTCATTGTCTATCGTTAAATTCATGATTGAAGAATTTAGGCCTTTAGCTATTTTGCTAAGTATTGCAACAATTTATTGTATGTTAACTTCAATTTCAGCATTGCGCCATAAAAGAAAGTATTCCAAATTAATAGATACTATTCTTATCATTTTCCCTTTTATATTATTTGCTTTTGCTACGTTTCAATTGATATTAATTTTGCCAAAAATCAGCTTAGGAACATTAGCTAGATTTCTATTCTCATTTACCTTTGCTTTGATGGTTATTAGAGATTTTAAACGTTTAAAATCTAACAATAAAAATCATCTGTTTTTTATAAAACGTCATGCGTTTAGAATGATACTTGCATTTGGTTTTGCAGTAATGGCTGTACTAAGAATTGCCGTTAAGTTCGATTTTATAGATTTAGAGTTTTCAGTAGCAATTCCAATGCTAATAGCACTTATTACTGCTTTTTATGTAGAAAAAAAGATTGAAAAATTTCTCTAGTTTCTTATATAGTAAAATAGTTCTTTTTAGAACATGAAGACCATTGATTTCCGTTAATCTTTATCGTAACTTTGTTACATGCGTTTTAAAGTACAATCTGAATTCAAACCCACAGGAGATCAACCTCAAGCCATTAAGCAATTAGTAAATGGTATTGAGACCAATGAAAAATACCAAACACTCTTGGGTGTTACGGGTTCTGGAAAAACATTTACAGTAGCCAATGTGATTGAAGAAGTACAACGGCCAACATTAGTTTTGGCACATAACAAAACATTAGCAGCACAGTTATATTCTGAGTTTAAACAATTTTTCCCTGAAAATGCTGTAGAGTATTTTGTATCTTATTATGATTACTATCAACCTGAAGCCTATATACCAGTTTCAGGAGTCTATATAGAAAAAGATTTATCCATTAACGAGGAAATTGAGAAGATGCGTTTGAGTACGACCTCTTCCCTACTCTCTGGTCGTCGTGATGTTATTGTGGTTGCCTCTGTATCTTGTTTGTATGGTATTGGTAATCCAGTTGAATTTCAAAAGAATGTGATTTCATTAGAAGTTGATCAGGAGATTTCTAGAACCGATTTACTGCATAGCCTCGTTCAGAGTTTATATTCTAGAACAGAAGCAGATTTCAACCATGGAAATTTCCGAATAAAAGGAGATACCGTTGATATATTTCCAAGTTATGCTGATGATGCTTTTCGAATTCACTTTTTTGGAGATGAAATAGAAGATATTGAGCAGTTCAATATTCAAACCAACGAGGTTATTGAACATTATGATCGATTAACAATCTATCCAGCAAATATGTTTGTAACCTCTCCTGATGTTTTACAAGGTGCCATAAAAAGTATTCAAGATGATTTGGTGAAACAGCATGATTATTTTAAAGAAATCGGAAAGCACCTCGAAGCTAAACGCTTGAAGGAACGCACCGAGTTTGATCTCGAAATGATTCGTGAATTAGGCTATTGCTCTGGGATTGAAAATTATTCGAGATATCTTGACGGAAGACAACCTGGTACACGTCCATTCTGTTTACTAGATTATTTCCCTAAAGATTTTTTAATGGTTGTTGATGAAAGTCACGTCACCATTTCTCAAGTACATGCTATGTATGGTGGTGATCGAAGTCGAAAAGAAAACTTAGTAGAATATGGATTTCGTTTACCTGCTGCGATGGATAACAGGCCTCTAAAATTTGAAGAGTTTGAAGCTTTACAAAATCAGGTAATTTATGTAAGTGCAACACCTGCAGATTATGAACTTCAAAAAACCGATGGTATTTATGTTGAGCAAGTGATTCGCCCAACCGGTTTACTAGATCCCATTATAGAAGTACGTCCTAGTTTAAATCAAATTGATGATTTAATTGAAGAAATGCAACAACGCATTGAGAAAGATGAACGCATATTAGTAACGACGCTTACTAAGCGTATGGCTGAGGAGTTGACCAAATACTTAGATCGTATTCAAATACGATGTCGATACATTCACAGTGATGTCGATACACTTGAGCGCGTAGAAATTATGCAAGATTTAAGAAAAGGAATTTTTGATGTTTTGGTAGGTGTTAACTTACTTCGAGAAGGTTTAGATTTACCAGAAGTATCACTAGTTGCAATATTAGATGCAGATAAAGAAGGGTTTTTACGTTCAGCTCGATCGCTCACCCAAACTGTTGGTAGAGCTGCTCGTCACTTGAATGGTAAAGCAATTATGTATGCTGATAAAATCACCAAGAGCATGCAAAAGACGATAGATGAAACTGAATATAGACGTGAAAAACAAATTACTTACAACACAAAACACAACATTACACCTACGGCATTAAATAAGAGTTTAGATAATGCTTTAACAAAAAACTCAGTAAGTACTTATAGCTATGAATTGGAAGCAGCAAGAGCAGCTGAGCCAGAAAGTGAATATTTAACTAAAGCACAACTAGAAAAGAAAATACGTGAGAAACGTAAATTGATGGAACAAGCCGCAAAAGCATTAGACTTTATTATCGCTGCTCAATTAAGAGACGAGATTAAAGGCTATCAAGGAAAATTAGAAAAACTAAAACACAGTATATGAAAATTTCAGAAGGGCCAATACAGGTAAGCCATGTATTTGATTGCTCTAAATCACATCTTTGGAAAGCAATAACAAACGTAGAAGATATGCGACAATGGTTTTTTGATAATATTCCAGATTTTGAACCAAAAGTTGGTTTTAAAACTGAATTTAGTGTCGCATCTGAGGATAGAATATTTCCGCATGTATGGGAAATAACCGAAGTCATTCTTTTAAAAAAAATTGTATATCGCTGGAATTATAAAAATTATAAAGGCGATTCGGTTGTTACATTTGAATTAACTGAAGAAAACAATCAAACAGTATTGACATTAACTGCTGAAGTTATTGAAGACTTTCCTGACAATATTCCAGAATTTAAACGAGAAAGTTGTATTGCTGGTTGGAACTACTTTATAAAAGATAGTTTAGCCAAATATCTTACTAATTAATTATACTGAACTTTAAATATATCTATCAAGAAATCTGGTGGTACAATTTTATTTGGAAAACTGTCCATTAAATCCAAAACGCGATTTATAGATTCATGACTTAGTCCCATTCGCAATCCAAAATTGTGAAGTTTCACTAATTCCTTACTTGAAATGTTTTGATCTAAATTCATTAATAATACTAATCTGTGAAATTGTACAATACGTTCACTATGTGTTTTTAAATGCACATAGGTTACTGGATGTTCAAATAAATAATCAAAATCTTCTTTTGAAATTTCTAATTGTCTAGCAATACTAGCTAGAAATTTATATTCAATGGATTTTATATTTTCGTCTTTCTGTGCGAAGGCTATCATTTCGGATAGTAAACTCAGTTTTTCTACACGATTTATCATATGAGAGGGATTCATGATTTTTAGTTTTATAAATTTAATAGGTTTGTTTAGGTTATAATCCTTGATAATCTGTAGCTCATCGAAAAATAAAGTGTCATTCATCGTACTTTTCTTACTATTACACTAAAATTAATCATAACTAACTGATTTTTAATTACTTAAAAACAGTGTGCAGTTCATCGATTTTTTGGTATTAAAAATTTATTATCGATGAACTGCATATGATATAATTATTAAATTTTATGTACTTTCGTTTTAATCGATTTGAACATGAAAAAAACAGTTTTTCTTACCTTATTACTACTTTTCACTTTTCTAACAATTAACGCACAGAGTACAGCTTCTAAACAAGTTTCAACATTTAAAATTGAAGCGCCTCAACTTGAAACACATAAAACCATTTGGGTTTATACACCTAAATCGTATCACACTTCAGAAAAAACATATCCTGTTATCTATATGTTTGATGCTCAAAATTTGTTTGATGCTAAAACTTCATATGTAGGTGAATGGAAAATAGACGAATATTTAGATACTTTAAAAGACAAAGAAGCAATCATTATTGGAATTGAACATGGAAACGATAAACGCTTAGAAGAATTGACACCTTATCCACATGAAAAGTATGGTGGTGGAAAAGGTGATACATTTATGCAATTTATAATGCATACCATTAAACCACATATCGATATCACTTATAGAACAAAACCAGAAGCTCAGCATACTGCAATTTTTGGTTCCTCACTTGGTGGATTAATGGCATTTTACGCTACTATTAAATATCCGAGTACCTTTAGCAAGGCTGGTATTTTATCACCTGCATTTTGGATAAACACTGGTATATATGATTTGGTTTCTGTTGCTGAAATACCTGAAACTTCAAAATTTTTCTTTTTATCAGGAGATAAAGAAAGTGAAACGATGGTGCCTAACCAAGAAAAAATGGTAGCCTTATTGTTAAAGAAAGGTGTCAGATCTGAACATATTCAAAATAAAATCATAGAAGGAGGCGAACACAATGAAGCCCTTTGGAGTTCAAACTTTCCAGAAGTATTTCAATGGCTTATGACATCAAATATTAAGAACTAATAAATACCATACACTAAAAATGACTAATAACGATATATTTAAAAAACTTAGAGTCGCACATAAATTACGTGATGATGATATTATAAAAATTTTGGCTCTCGTCGATTTTAGAGTTTCCAAAAGTGAGCTAAATGCAATGTTTAGACGTGAAGATCATCCAAATTATATGGAGTGTGGCGATCAAATTTTAAGAAACTTTCTTAACGGATTAATTATTCATTTACGTGGTCCAATGCCAAAGCCACAAAAAAGGAAACCTTAAATTATCATTATCGCAAAAACTAGAAGACCATATCAAGTCTTAGGAAATGAATAGTAACTTACACTTACAGGTATTATTCTTAGTCGATCTTAATATATTTTTCTTGAGAAATTTCAATAAGAGCATAGCTGATAATTAAGTTAGAATCAACAATCTCAATTCCTGCAGGAGAAATATTTACAAAACAGCCTTCAACAGAAATGGTCATGTCTTCTTCTGAGAATACACCGCTAGATGGCTCTCCAGATTCTGAAAACAAAAAGCACAAGTCTGCATTTGATGAAATCGTTCCGTCAGTGGCAAAGGTGATTGTTTTATTGTCATCAGCAGCTACAGGAATAAAATCACCAGATCCATCTCCTGGATTAAGATATATTTCAGATAATTTCCACGTTCCAATAAGTTCGGATTGTGCATCTCCATTTTGATTGTCATCGTCGCTTGAACACGAAACTACGAGAAAAAGAGAAAGAAATAATACGAGTACATTTTTCATAACTGATGGATTTTAGTCTATGTAAATTACTGAAAAACACTCTTACAAACAAAAAAAGCTCCTAAAACTAGGAGCTTTTTTGATATATGAATACGGTCTTCTTATGCTAAAACCGTTTGTACTTTATCTGCAGCTTCTTGAAACTCAGTAGCACTTAATACATCTAATCCAGAGTTATCAATTAATTCTTTAGCGATATCAGCATTGGTACCTTGTAAACGTACAATAATTGGCACATTAATAGTTCCCATATTTTTATAGGCATCAATAACACCTTGAGCAACACGATCACAGCGAACGATACCACCAAAAATATTAATCAAAATTGCTTTTACAGCTGGATCTTTTAAAATAATTTGAAAAGCCGCTTCAACACGAGCTGCATCGGCAGTTCCACCTACATCTAAAAAGTTAGCTGGCTCACCTCCTGCTTGTTTAATTAAATCCATTGTTGCCATTGCTAATCCTGCTCCATTTACCATACAACCAACATTACCATCAAGATCAACATAATTTAATCCCATCTCTCCGGCTTCAACTTCAATTGGATTTTCCTCACGTAAATCACGTAATGCAGCTAAGTCTTTATGTCTAAATAAGGCATTGTCATCTAAAGAAACTTTAGCATCTACGGCCATAATTTTATCATCACTGGTCTTTAAAACTGGGTTGATTTCAAATAATGAGGAATCAGATTTTACATAAGCTGTATATAAAGACGTTACAAATTTTGTCATGTCTTTAAATGCAGCACCAGATAATCCTAAGTTAAAAGCAACTTTACGTGCTTGGAATGGTAAAATTCCAGTTGCAGGATCAATCTCTTCTGTGAAAATCAAATGTGGTGTTTCTTCGGCTACGGTTTCAATATCCATTCCGCCTTCAGTAGAATACATAATCATATTACGGCCATTACTACGATTTAACAGTACAGACATATAATATTCTTCTGGCTCAGAATCTCCAGGATAATAAACATCTTCAGCTACTAAAACTTGATGCACTCGCTTTCCTTCAGCAGACGTTTGAGGTGTTACCAAATCCATTCCTATGATTTGACCAGCAATGGTTTTAACATCATCTAAGCTTTTAGCCAATTTAACTCCGCCACCTTTTCCTCGACCACCTGCGTGAACTTGAGCTTTAATAACATGCCAACCTGTACCTGTATCCTCAGTTAATTTCTTAGCTGCTGCAACTGCTTCATCAGCATTTTGCGCAACGATACCACGTTGAATACGTACGCCAAAACTGCTTAATAATTCTTTTCCTTGATATTCGTGTAAATTCATTTGGTTTTGAAATTTATGGTTTGGCTTCGATTAGTTTTCCGAAGTCATTTTTCAGTATTAGTTTCAGCCACAAAAATAAACATCCTAAAGGTTATTACCAATAGTTTTTATTATTGATTTAAACTCTTTTAATTTCGCCAAATAAAAACTACGCAACCATCAATTTTTATGCTCCTTGACCTCTTAGTCTCTTAAGTGTTTAATTACAGAAAATGCTTTGTCAACCAAATAGTCTTCAACCACAATTGTAAACTCATTAGTAGTAGAAACGACTTCATATAGTGTAATATTCTCCCAAGCTAAGCGCTTAAAAATTTGATAATATAAGCCGGCAATTTTAGAATTTCCTTTTGGCAAATAAATACTGATTGCTGACAATTTATCTTGCAATCCAATTTGTGTCTCATTTTCAAACGCTTTTAAAATACTATCCTTTTCAGAAGTTGAGATGATAATATTACTTTCAAACATACCACGAGTAAACGCATAAAATATTTGATGATTAGCACTAATTTTTTCTAAAATTTGTGAATGGCTATGTATTAGGGTTTTTGAATTTTGAAATGTAAAATCACTTAAATTTGAACGCACTGTAATATCGCCCAAATTTTTAAAAACCTTTTTTAAACGAACAGAGTTTTCAAGATGCAAAGGTTGTTGATATCGTCGTAAGGCCATCATTATTGCACCATCCTTTACAGGTTTACGTAACATCTCTGAAATAGGAGCGTTCAAATCTTTAGCTAAGGCTGAAAAATTAATTATTTGTCGTGACAGTCCTTCTTCTAAAAAAGGGCTTGACACAATGATATCTTCTACACAGGAGGCTATGGTTTTCAATTTGTTAACTATCTAACATTTTGTGTAAAAATAGCAATATTTTTTTATTTTCATGTTTTAACAAAGGATTACATTTATTTTTGCTCATTAGATATAATGAATTTTAAGAATTAAACAATGGAACAAAACACCTTATTACAAATTGCTAAGGACTACGGAAGTCCTATTTATGTTTATGATGCTGAAAAAATTAAGTTTCAGTATAAACGTTTAACATCAGCATTTGGAAAGGTCAAGCAATTAAAATTAAACTATGCGGTCAAAGCCTTATCTAACATTTCGGTATTAAAGTTGTTTAATCAATTAGGCTCTGGGTTAGATACGGTTTCGATACAAGAAGTACAATTGGGATTAAAAGCTGGTTTCAAGCCTGAGCAAATTATATTTACACCTAATGGTGTTTCTCTTGCGGAAATAGAAAAAGCAGCCAAACTTGGTGTTCAAATTAATATCGATAATCTTTCGGTATTAGAACAGTTTGGAACAAAACATCCAAAAGTACCTGTTTGTATTCGAATTAATCCACATGTGATGGCAGGTGGAAACACGAATATTTCTGTAGGTCATATTGATAGTAAGTTTGGGATTTCAATACATCAAATTCCACATTTATTGAGAATCGTAGAAAATACAAAAATGAATATCAATGGTATTCACATGCATACAGGTAGTGATATTCTAGATATTGATGTGTTCTTATATGCTAGTGAAATTTTATTTGACACCGCTAAACATTTTAAAAATCTAGATTTTATCGATTTTGGTTCTGGATTTAAAGTCCCTTATAAAGCAGGAGATATTGAAACCAATGTTGAAGAATTAGGCGAAAAATTATCTAAGCGTTTTAACGCATTTTGCAAAGCCTACGGAAAGCAATTAACTCTAGCTTTTGAACCTGGAAAATTCTTAGTCAGCGAAGCTGGTTATTTCTTGACAAAAGTTAATGTAGTAAAGCAAACAACATCTACTGTGTTTGCTCAAGTAGACTCTGGGTTTAATCATTTAATTAGACCCATGCTTTATGGTTCGCAACACGAAATTATAAATATTTCTAACCCAAAGGGTCGTGAACGTTTTTACTCGGTTGTAGGCTACATTTGCGAAACAGATACTTTTGCAAATAACAGACGTATTACAGAAATTAATGAAGATGATATTTTAGCATTTAAAAATGCAGGAGCCTATTGCTACTCTATGGCTTCTAACTATAATTCACGTTATCGTCCTGCAGAAGTTCTATGGCATAATAAAAAAGCCCATCTCATTAGAAAACGAGAAACTTTTGATGATATATTGAATAATCAAATAGAGATTACGCTATAGAGATAAAAAAGCACTGTTTATCCTCAGAAGACAATTTCCAAAAAACAGTTAAGGCAAAACTGAAATTAATATAAAGTCAAGTCTGCTGCTTAATAAGAATATCAACAAGATTTCAAACTTTAAAAGCTTTGTTTTGCTTTAGTTAAGGTAATGTTAAAATTGTAAGTATATATTTACTATCTTTAGCTTACCCTAAAGTCTTTTATTTAGCTATTGTTGAGAAGACTTATGATTAAATTGTTGACACTTTTATTTGTACTTAGTACACTTATTATCTTTAATCAAAATTCAGATCCAACCAAATTAGATAGTCTAATGGGTTGGCTAGAAACGCATGTAAACAGCTTAAAAGATTCTACTGAATTAGGTGTCAATTCTAGAAAAGCTGTTTTACTTTCAAAAGAATCAAATAACCAAAAAACATTAGCTTTATCCTATAAATATTTAGCATTCTATCATAAAGAATATTCTAAAATAGACTCGGCTGTATATTATTATAATAAAGTTAAAGACATTTATGCGCAACAAAACAATGTGCAAGAATTAGCGAGTTCATTTTTAGATCTTAAGACTGTCTATACGGTAAAAGCAGATTACAATCAAGCAAAAATATATACTTATAAAGCTTTAGAACTTTACGAAAACTTGAATAATCAAAAAGGATTAGCGCAATGTTATGCCCATATTGGAGACTTATTGTACTATGAAAACAATTATGATGAAGCGATAAAATACTGTAACCAAGCAATAGTAATTCAAAAGAAAATTAATGCCAAAAAAGATTTAGCACTCAGTTACCGCTTTAAAGCTAATAGCCAATTATTTTCTGGATCCGATTTAAAAAATGCTCTAGAATCAATAAATGCTTCAATAGATATTTATAAAGAATTTGGTGAAACTGGAATACCCATGATGGCATCAATTAATTGGAGAGGTAATATCTATAAATATATGGATCGCTATCAAGAAGCCATTGCTGATTACGAAGCCAATTTCGACAATTCCATGGCATTAGGTCTGGAAAGGTATTTAATCCCTTCACTAGGAAACATAGGTCATGTATATGTCATGCAAGGTAAATACAAAGAAGCATTGCCTTATAACCTACAAGCCATTGATCTTATAAAGAGAACAGGGAGAACAAGAAATTTATGGGAAAACTACATGCATGTTGCTGAAATTTATGAATCGCTGGGTGAACTTAAGTTAGCTTTATATTATCATCAATTATATGCTTCTGAACTAGAATTATACAAGGACAATATCATTTTGAGTTTAGAAACTGAAGCACAAGCTAAATACGAAGTTGGTCAAAAAAATGCAACCATTTTATTTCAGGATGAAACAATAAATCAACAAAAACGCACAAAAATTCTTTATGTCATTCTAACATCTTTATTAGCAATTATTCTGTTTGGGTTATTTTATAATTATCGCAAAAACCAGAAACGAAGTCAACTGTTAGAAACACTAAACACTGAATTAGATACAAAAAACCAGCAAAATGAATTGCTCTTGAGAGAAATTCATCATCGTGTGAAAAACAATCTCGAATTAGTAAAAAGCCTTATTTCGTTGCAATCGGCTGATTTGGAAGATTCTGCAACTAAAGATGCCATGATTGCTAGTCAAAATCGCGTTCAATCTATGGGTATTATTCATCAAAAATTATATCAAGGTGAACATTTGGGAAGCATAGATATGAAAGACTATTTTGTTAATTTAAGCGATGGAATTTTGGATACGTTCAATGCTGAAAATAAAGTTAAAGTAGAATGTGCCATGGAACAATTAGATCTCGATGTAGACACTGCAGTTCCTATTGGCCTTATTGTTAATGAACTTCTGACAAATGCCTTAAAATATGCGTTCCCAAACGATAGTAAAGGAAAAATAAAAATCAGTTTAAGGCAATCAAACCCAAATATTCTCTCTTTGAAGGTTATTGATAATGGCATTGGAAAAACAACTGAAAGTCAATCAAAAGGAACAGGGTTTGGGTCACAATTAATTAAGCTTCTCACCCAACAGCTTAATGGCATTATGGAAGAGAAGTATGACAATGGAACGTCTGTAATGTTTGAATTTAAAATTAAATCTGCCGCATAAATGAGTACACCTATAAAAATATTAATTGTGGAAGACGAAATGATTATTGCAGCAAATATCTCATTGCAATTAAGCACTTTAGGTTATGACGTCATAGGTATTGTTCCAAGAACTGAAGATGCATTATCTTCTGTAAAACAAAATCAACCAGATATTGTACTAATGGATATCAATTTAAAAGGTGATATCGACGGAATAGAAACTGTTAAGCTTATTAAAGAAATACAAGATGTCGCCGTAATTTATCTCACAGCAAACGCAGATGAAGTTCATTTCAATAGAGCCAAAAGTACTGATCCTCATGCATTTATTTCAAAACCATTTAAAAAATTGGATCTTCAACGCGCTATAGAATTAGTAGAACAACGTATTCAAAAAAATAAAAATAATGAACTAAAACCTGTAGATTCTACATCAGGGGCATCTCCTTTTATGCTAAGTGATTGTATCTTTGTTAAGCATAATGAGACTATGGTAAAAGTTCACATTAGTGATATTTTATACATTGAAGCAGAACGCAATTATTGTCGTATTTATTCGAAAGATAAAGAGTATTTGTTAGTAATGACTCTCAAGGATATGGATGAGAAATTACCAAGCAAACACTTCTTGAGGGTTCATCGCTCATTTATAGTAAGCCTTTCTCAAATAAATGAAATAGCAACGAGTCATATCGTAATTGCTAAAAAAGCCATTCCAGTAAGTAAATCCTTAAAAGAAGAACTACTCAAGAGACTGCAAACCATATAAGCTAGTTAATTTACTGCTACATTATTTTACCGATAACTAATTTGATAGTTTCGGACAAGATTCAATGCCATTCGTCCTAGACCGTTTTCAAAGAACAATGATAATGACGTACTTGATTGATGAAATAAAATATTAATCAATTATTAAAACTATTATTATGAAAACTTTAAACACAATTTTATGCGTTGCATGTTTTTTATTAATGCTTCCATCAACAACTCAAGCTCAAGAAAAAGACAATGAAAGCTTTATTCTTGAACTTACAGAATTCACTATCAAATTTGGTCATGACGCTAACTTTACGGATGGCGTAAAAAAATGGAACAAATGTTACAAAGACAATGATGGCACAAACACCTGGAATGTTTGGAATCGCTTGCAAGGAAAAGGGAATGTCTATGTATTGTCTAATAGATTGAATAACTGGGCAGAAATGGATAGCAAGGATGCTGCGGCTGCCGCTTGCAGTGCAATTGCGATCAGTTCTATTGTTCCTCATATTGAGAGTTCAGAATACAATACCACGAGATTTATGCCAGATGTGAGTCGCAAAGCCAATATGGAAGGCATGTCTATTGTATGGGTAACTAACTTTGAAATCAATAACTCTGTAGCATTTAATGAAGTCGTAAAAGAAGTATCCTCAACTATTGCAAAAAAAGAAGGAGACAGTAGAGGATACTGGTATAGTATAATGGGTGGTCAAGGTGCTGACTATTTTGTATCATCACCATTTAAAGATTTTGCAGACTTAGATGCAGATAAAGACAATGTTTGGAAAGTATATGAAAGTGTTCATGGAAAAGCTAAAACCAAAGAAATTAGAGCAAAATTTAATGAAAGCTTAGATGATGCTTGGAGTTATACTTATACACTTGAGAAAGACTTAAGTATGAACTAATCAGCTGTTTTCAATAGTTATTACAAACAGGTAGATGCGATTTTTGTGGAGATAGTCGCAGTATTTAAACGTTAATCAACCAACTAGTATTAAATCTACCTGTTTTTATCATTAATCATAACAAGTAATCATTTTCTAAACACAGACATGAAAAAAGCAGGTGTCATAGGAGGTTCTGGATTCATTCCTGAGGATGTTATTTTACTTTTATTAAATAAAAATTTTGATGTAAAAGTATCCACACTAGATATTTCTAAAAAAGAAAATTTTGAACATCTCATGGAGTTAAATCATGCAGAAAACCTGTACGTCTGTGAGCTAGATTCTGAAAAAAAATCGGCACTTAACAAGTTCACCAAAGACTGTGATCTTGTTATTTTCATTAATCCTTCTGACATAAAATTTTAGCCTTATGAAAACTATTCCTCATAGAACGGAACGCTTACATGCTTTAGACTCATTAAGAGCTATAATGATGATGCTTGGCTTAGTGTTGCATTCTGTAATCACATATATAGGAGGCGAACCATACAGAGCATGGCCAATTAGAGACCCTAACAACTTCAACAGTAACCTAGAGTTTATCAATAGTCTCATACATGTGTTTCGCATGCCAATATTCATGGTAGTTGCTGGTTTTTTTGCCGCACTTCTATTTTATGAACGTGGGCAACGGAAAATGTTTAAAAACCGAATGAATAGAATCTTGTTTCCTTTTTTAGCATTTCTTCTTATTCTTTTTCCACTTGTTCGTGGAGGAATGAACTACACAATTGATGTGTTTGCTTCAAATCCTGATGCATTATCTAATACTAAAGAGGCTTTTTCTAGTTTTGATGCATTCATTCCTACTAGCTCTGTACATTTATGGTTTTTATATTATCTCATCCTATTTTCCGTATTGTCCTTTTTATTAGGTGTGCTTTTTAAGAAACTACCTAAAATATCACAATTTATAAATAACTTATTCCACCATATTTTTAAGAATTCTATACTTCGCCTTGTGGTATTTGTTAGTCTTACTGTTATCATTTTGATCTGTATGGATCGTTATTGGGTCAATACATCTACAAGTTTAATACCCGATTTCTACACATTTGTCTTTTATTTCTTTTTCTATATGTTTGGCTGGCTATTATTTAAGTCTAAATCATTATTGAATAGCTTTAAAAAACAGGATTGGTTATTTACCTTACTTGGTGTTGGAACCTTCGTGTGGTACTTTTTCACTGATTTGAGTGACGTAGATATTAGAATTATAATGTTCATCAGGTCACTATGCTGCTGGTTACTTATTTTTGGTATTACAGGATTATTTATTCGCTACGGTAGTAATCACTCGGCAAGAATGCGCTATGTTTCAGACTCTTCATATTGGGTCTATCTGTTACACCTTCCATTTACTATTATTATTCCAGCTCTAATTGTTGATTGGAATATTTCGGGTACACTGAAATTTTTATTTGTGATGACAAGTACTGCAATTATATGCTTTGTTACCTATCACTATTTTGTAAGGAATACTTTCATTGGAAAGTTTCTAAATGGTAGAACATATCCGAGACAAATTTCTGAAATACGAAAAGCACATGAAGCAGCACAATTAAGAATTCAACTTGATAAATAAAAAAATAACAAAACCTTATTAAGATTTTAAAAAGCGTAAGATATACATCTTGCGTTTTTTTTATCTTTATATATTATGAGATACTTAATGCTATTTGTTGTTTTGCTTTTATTATCGAGTTGCAAAAAACAATTTATAGAGAACCCTTTGGATGCTATCCTAGATTCAGATCATCCAGCCATTGCAACTGTTATGGATAATTTAGAAGCGCACGAGGTGCAAATCAAAGTATCTGAAGTTCTGCTATGGACAGATAACAACTTGAGTTCATCTACATATGGTTTTCAAGTCAATGACAACAATTATTTCTATCCAGCGAGTTCAGTTAAATTTCCAATTGCAGTATTGGCCTTAGAAAAAGTTAATGCGACTGAAGGTATCACAAGTAAAACACCATATTTGGTTGAAGGTGATTCGGTATATTCAACAATTAGAGACGATATAAAAGACATATTTGCAGTGAGCGGTAATGTGTCTTATAATCGCTTGTATGAGTTTTTAGGTCGTGATTATATCAATGCGAAGTTGAGAGAAAAAGGACTTCAACCAGCACGAATTTCACATCGTTTAGAAAGTAATGATGCTATGAATTCGAAAACAAAACAGGTGATATTCCGAAGAGAAGATTCGACATTTTATAAATTGCCTTATATGATAGATTCTGAAATAAAAACATATCCGCTTAACAAATTAAATAAAGGAAAAGGGTTTTATAAAGATGGACATTTAGTGAATACTCCTATGGATTTTTCTAAGAGAAACTATCTCCCTATTTCGACTTTGCATGAAATGATGACACGCATTCAATTTCCTGAAGCGTTTGAATTTGAGAAACAATTTATACTAGATAGTGAGGATCAAAAGTTTTTACTCGAAATCATGCAAATTGTTCCAAGATATGCTGGTTTTGATGAGAAAAATTATTATGATGGCTATGTGAAATTCTTTATGTATGGTGATACAACAGAACGCATCCCAGAACATATTAGTATTTCAAATAAAGTTGGTTATGCTTATGGTTACTTAACAGATTGTGCTCTTATTGAAGATCATAAGTATGGCATTTCATTTATAGTCACAGCAACACTACATGTCAATAAAAATGGTATTTTCAATGATGATGTTTACGAATATGAATCTATCGGTATTCCTTTTTTAGCTGAAGTTGGTCGTCAACTACATAAGTATTACATACAAAAGGAAATTTACTTAGATGAGCATGGTGATTAACTCGTGCCTAATTCTTTGTTGCCTTTAATGGCGAATTGACCCAATAATCTGATATGTTTTTGAGTTTATCTTTATTAATTAGTGATTCACTTAACTTTTCAGATTTATTCACAAAATATAAATTGTCAGGTAAGGTTTTATTTTGAAATACTTCTTGTACAAACAATTCTCTAAACTGATTTACTCTAATAAATGTTTTCTTGTTTAGACCTCTTCCTGTGATATCAGTAACTTTTTTAATTTTATAAGTGAGGTCTTTCATGCTTTCTTCGGTTATTGGACTACCAGAAGGAATTGCACCATTTATCAAACTAATTTTCACCGTTTTACTATCCTCTAAAGTGACAGAATTCACTTTAAGTTTTTTTCGCTTATAGATAAATCTGAAATTTTTACTGTTAGCAATTGTTCTCTTATCTACAGTATTATTAAATCTTACAAAAAATGCATTTTCACCTTGGTCAAACGACACATCATCAATTTGAAAGTCGTCTCTACTTTTTACTTTAAATTTATTGTTGAATGAAATGTAATTGAGATACATGCGGTCTCCTTTTGGTTTATATTCAATCTTTACCGAGAAAAAGGGATCTGGATCTCCAACTTTATAACCAAAACATTCGAGTTTATGAATTGCATAATTGTCTGCAGCAATATAAATAGTTCCATCAGCAGTGTTTTTTACACCAGTAACATCTTCGATTGCAAAAAACTTAATCTCATATAGCAATGTATCATCTAAATATAATTTTTGTGCTATTCTAAATTCATGATTATTTAAAAAATCTTCTTTTAAAGTATGTACAAAAGAAAAGCTATGATATTCATAATTACGAATAGCATTGTGAACAGTTAATATACTTAATTCATTACCACCAATAGAGGATATTGTTGCGTCTTTAATATATTTATATTTTTGATTATCATACTCTTGTGTAAGTAGCGTATCTTTTGGAAATTTTGAATTCTGCTTGAATTTATACAAGGACGATTGGTTGTTTTTAAACAGCATTTTATTAGTATGAAAGCCTTCATCAAAAACCTCAATAATACCTTCATTCAAATTAAAATACTTGTTTTGTAATAATTGATAATCTCTATAATACCCAATATACGAATGTGGCTTTGTTGGGAAATTAGCTCTCATTTTACTTATAGCTTTTCCAACAATCTCTCTTACATTTTCATATTCCTTTTTGGTTTGACCTTTCTTAGTAGTAATGGTGACTGCACTTAAGGCTTCAATTTTTGGCTTTAAATAGATCACATTTGGGCCATTATCTAATAAACTATTTGCCTCAATTGTTTTTGATTCATAACCAATTGACGAAATAATTAGTACATCATTTTGCGTTTTGTATTTATAGGGCAACCTAAAATATCCATCAGCATCAGCAATAACACCATTATTTTTATCTTTTATACTTACAGTAGCAAATACAACTGGCAATTTATCTGACAGATCTATAACCTGACAAAATATTTCTTTGTCGACATTTTCTGAAGATACATTTTGCGCAATTGCATTAGTTGCAATAACAGAAATAAGCACGCAACAAATCGTTGTTATTATTTTTCGCATAAGTTTAATTCAATTTAATAGTTTTTGCCTCAGAAACAAATCCGTTATTGACGACACCTTCAACAATAATTTTAAATTCTTTTAATTGTTTATTTGACACTTTAAATTCTAAACTTCCTGTTTCATTGAGCTTAAGATTAGGAAACCAATCGATAACTCCAAATCTATTAAAAAACTCACTATCATATGATACATATTCAGGAATATAAAACTTTTTTGCAACTGAAAACTTCAACGGTATTTGATAGGTTCCGTAATTGGTATCTGGATTAAATTTAACATTACTTGAAGGTCTCGTTTTTATTCGTATCAATCCTGCAGCTCCAGAACGCATGCCTCCTCCAACTCCAGATTTATTGACTTCTACCCATTCAATTTGATCTAAGGTTAAGTCTCGCAACATTGACAAGTCTTCGTGCAAAACAATACCATCTAAATAGACAATAGGCATGGTTTGCGCATTCTGTGCTAAAAGGAGATGATCATCTGCTTCTGGAGTTGTAAATCCGCCTACAGGTATATCTTCATTTGTAGTTTCAAATGTAATTTTATCAACAACAACAGCACGGTTTCTAAGCCCTGACATTTGATTATTATAAATTTCAAACTTCCCTCCAGGAGCATCAGCAACAGTCCATCCTTTATCTCTGAGATAGCGCACCAAAGTTCGATAACGTTTCACTAGCGCCTCATCAATTGCTTCCACATTACCAAGACTTCTATTTTTAATTTTTTCTATTTCAGTATAGCCTTTTTTCTTATTAATTATAACTTCATCCAGCTTTTCAACTTTCTTCAAAATATTAGCCGTAGATAAGTCAACATAAGGTGCTTCATGAATTAATTTAGCAATAATTAATGGTTCAATATGAGATTTAACTTCAGGAATTTTAATTGGGTCAAACTGAATATACAGATTTGGTTTTGCATTTTTACCTGAGCCAATCTCTCGTATTCTTATCGATTCATCTTCAACAGGAAATAAGCCTGCAGCAGTGTAAGATGCATTATCTTTAGTTAAGCTGATGAGCTGTGTTGAATGATTCAAACTTGGATAAATCATCAATTGTTTATCCCCTTTTTCTGGTGAATTAAGTGTGTAACTTATTCCATTTTCATAATCGAAGTTATATTCTGGTGGATTATTAAATATCGCATTCCAATCATAACTACTCCATCCTTGAGTAATCAATAGATTGTCTAATTCAAATTGTTTTTTTGGTGTAATGTCTGTAAAATAATAGTTTGCTTGTTCAACATAACCCTTTAAATAAGGCTGTAAGAGCGCATAAGACGCAATATTTTGATGATGGAATGTATTAGTTCCACTAGGTAATACTGATACACTAAAGTTATTTATAGCATTTACGTTTTCTACTTTATATGGTAATGAAATCGTTACAGAATCATTATTTACTGTAGCTACTTGCTCGATAGAAGCTTGCATATTTACACCTTCATGATTAAAATATAATCGCTCCACTAATGGATTGTTACGCGCATCAAATATGGTAAAGATATTTATACCACTGAACAAATCTTGATTTGCAATAACCTTAAGAACTTCTGTTCTTTCACCAAACTTAAAATCAATTTCCTTTAAATCTTGACCATTATGTATGGCTAATTTGTATAGCTTTTGATTGATGCTTTTTAATGTTGATGCATTTGTCTTTATTGTCAACGCCACTTTATCTCTTAAAGACGCTAAACTAACTGTAATCCCTTCAGCTTTTACATCTTTAATATCAACGTTATATTCGGTATCATCATACTTAAACTTTGCGTTATAGTTCTGACCAACTTTGGGTGTTAACAAACATTTACCTATACCATATTGATTTACTTTAAAATTTGTAACCGCTATTCCGTCTTGATCTATAATTTCACCTTCAATCAATGGAAGTCCTAGTCCTTTCTCATTTTTAATAATGATGCCTACTGTATTCTCTACATCAGACAACAAATGTCCTCCTTCTGGTAAAAATTGAGCATCAACATTTTTCGCGCCTGTTTCAAATGTCATTTGTTTTTCAACTTCTGGGTCTATAATTCTTATGGTTTCAACAAACATATTTTGCTCGTCAAAATTTCGCATCCAATTGGTATATAGTTTTATCGTATAAGAACCTGAAGTATAAGAATCACCAATATCGAAATCTCCAACTGCTGTTCCATTGTTAACCATAAACAGCTTGCTTTCTATAATCTTACCATTATCATCAGAAATACTGCAATATAAATTAGCTGCCTGATTAGCTAAAGCTTGGGTATACTTATCTAAAATATAGGCTTTCACACCTATAGTTTCGCCTTTGATATAAATTGATTTATTGAGATGTGCGTAAACCAACTCTCTATCCATTTCAGTGTAATCCTCATACGAGGATATTAAATCGGCATCGGCATTTTGATTTTGCGCAGTTATCAATTGAAAACATAATAATATAAATATGCTAAGTATTAGTATTGTCTTATTCATAATTGGTCTATTTTTAGTTCTTTTTCTTCAGAAACAAATGTGCTATTATTGATGATACCTTCAACAAATATCTTAATGCTTTTTATCTTCTTATTAGCTATTTTAAATTCAAGTTGTCCTTGCTCATTTAGATTTAAATCAGGGATCCAATCGATTACGCCAAACTCCTTAAAAAAATCAGTCTCATATGATGAATATATTGGGATATAGAATTTTTTTGCAACTGAGAAATTCAAAGGAATATCATAAGTGGAGTACACATCTTCGGTATTAATTTTTGGTCTAAATACAGACCTTGTTTTTATCCTAATTAATCCTGCACCACCAGCTCGCATACCTCCTCCGACACCTGTTTTATTGACTTCTATCCATTCAATATCCTCGAGAGACATATTTTGCAATAAATTAAGGTTTTGATGTAAAATAATATCGTTTAGATATACAATTGGAATAGAGCTAGCCTCTTGAGCAGTTTCAGGCGCGAAACCTGCTCCAGCTAAGCTTGTATCTTCAACAAAACGGGCTCTAAAACTATTAATAGAATTATTCAATATCACAAAATCTCCTGTGTTGTTATTATTTCCCATTTGTACAAAAAAACCTTTATCTCTTAAATAACGATCAAGTGTTCTATAGCGTTTAACCATAGTTTCATCCATTTCTTCTACAGTTCCGATACTTCTATTATTGAGTTTTTCAATTTCAGTATATTCCTTTTTCTTATTGATAACCACCTCATCAAGTTTCTGAATATTTCTAAATGTTGTCGCAATTGACAGATCCATTTCTTTTGATTTAGAATCTGATACATTAATAACCAATGGCTTCAAACTACTTTCTATTTCTGGAATTTTAATAGGATCAAACTGCAAATACAAATTTGGTTTAGACACTTTTCCTTCTTCATTAATTTCTCGTATTCTAACAGATTCGTCATCTATTGGGAACAACCCAGCAGAAGTGTAAGAACTATTTTCCTTGGAGAGTGTGACCAACTTCATAGGATGATTTAGAGTCGGATAAATCATCAATTGTTTGTCTTTCTTATCTGATGAATTGAAGGTATAACTTATGCCATTTTCATAATCAAAATCATATTCTGGAGGATCATTAAATATGGTACTCCAATCATAACTACTCCATCCTTGAGTAATTAAAAGCTTATCCAATTCAAACTGTTTCTTTGGCGTGATGTCTTTAAAATAATACTGCGCTTGTTCAACATAACCTTTTAAATACGGCTGTAAAAGTATTTGAGATGCAATATTATGATGGTGAAATGAATTGGTATCACTTGGTAAAACCGATACACTGAAACTATTTAAAACAGCTTCGCTATCAATTTTATAAGGCAAAACAATAGCCACTGAGTCATTAGCTATACTAACACTTTCTTCTTCAGAGTTTTGAAAATTTACGTTGTCATAATTAAAGTACAAACGCTCTAGTAATGGATTATTTTTAGCATCAAATATGGTAAAGATATTTAATCCGCTAAACAAATCTTGTCTTGAGATAAGTCTCACTATTTCGGTTTGCTCACCAAACTTAAATACAATTTCTTTCAACTCTTCTCCATTATGTATCGCAAGCTTATAAAATGTATCTTTAATACTAGATAAGGTTGATTCATTAGTTCTCACCGTTAAAGCAATCTTGTCTCTTAAAGCATTTAAACTCATTACAATACCTTTAGAATTAATATCTTTAATAGCAACTGTATAATCTGTGTCGTCATGAGTAAACTTTGCTGTATAACTATTTTCCTTTTTAGGCGTTAATAAACACTTTCCGATTCCAAATTGATTCACTTTAAAATTGGTTATGACCATACCGTCTTGATCAACGATTTCGCCTTCAATATCTGGAAGCCCAAGCCCTCTATCATTTTTAATGATGACACCTATAGTATTTTCTACACCTGATACTGAATGACCTCCTTCTGGTAAAAATTGTGCATCCACTTTTTTTACATCAACCTCAGAAGTCATTTGTTTCTCAATTTCTGGATCTATAATTCTAATGTTTTCAACAAATAAATTTTGCTCATTAAAGTTTCGCATCCAATTTGTATATATCTTGATTGTGTAATATCCTGACGTGTAAGTGTCTCCAATTTCAAAATCACCTATTGCAGTACCATTATTGATTATAAGCAATTTATTTTCAATAATCTTTCCTGTAGCATCAGAAATGACACAATACAAGTTAGCTGCTTGGGTAGCTAGTCTTTTTGTGTATTTATCTAATACATAAGCTTTAAACCCAATAGACTCTCCTTTGATATAAATTGACTTGTTGAGATGCGCGTAAACCAGCTCTCTATCCATTTCGGTGTAATCTTCATACGAAGGAATAAGATCAATATCTGCATTTTGATCTTGAGCAATTGTGAATTGTACACATAATAAAAATGCAAAAACATTTAGTAATTGTTTAGCTGTTTTCATAATCAATTTAAGTTTAATTCTTTGACTTCGGAAATAAATGTGCCATCATTAGAAATACCTTCAATGAATAGTTTAAGGTCTGTTAATCCATTATTACATATATTAAACTTCACATTACCTTCATTATCTGCTTTTAAATTAGGCAACCAATCTATAACACCGAATTGTTGAAAAAAATCGCTATCATAAGAGGTATATCTCGGGATATAAAACTTTTTTGATACTGAAAATTTTAATGGCACTTCATACGTGGCATTTAGTTCTTTATTTTCAACTTTAACTCTAGAATTAGGCTTTGTTTTAATCCTTATTAAACCTGCGCCTCCTGCTCGCATTCCTCCTCCAACTCCAGATTTATTAACCTCAATATATTCAATGTCTTCTAAGTTTAATGTTTGTAATATCTCTAAATTTTGCTGAAAGATAATTCCGTCGATATAAACTACAGGTATGGTACTGGTATCTTGTTGGTAAATTCTATCGCCTTCGTGATGTTCTAGAAGTGGTTGCGAATAAATACTAGCAGCATTAGGATCTTCATATTCATCTATCTCATTAGAGTTCACAACCCTTGCACCTTCAACCGCATTGTTTCTAAAACTAATTCGTTGGTTATTGTATACTTCAAATTTTCCTCCAGGTGCATTGGCTATAGTAAACCCTCTATCTCTAAGGTATCGCACTACAGTTCTATAGCGTTTTATTAATACTTCGTCAATGGCTTCTACTTTTCCTAAACTTCTATTCTGCAGTTTTTCTATTTCGGTATAACCTTTTTTATTATTAATGATTATCTCATCAAGTGCTTCTATGTTTTTAAATGCATTGTTAATTGATGCATCCATATTCAAAAATTCCGAATTAAACGCATTTATAGCTAATGGTTTAAAATCACTTGTTATCTCTGGAATAGTGAATGGATCAAATTGCAAATAAAGATTTGGTTTTGTTGAGCCATCACTAGTTATATTTCGTATAACCACAACCTCATCGTTTGTTGGAAAAAAGTTAGTTGCTGTATAGGATGCATTATCTTTAGTTAAACTTATTAGCGTTGTGGAATGATTCAAACTAGGATAAATCATCAATTGTTTGTCTCCTTTATCCTGTGAATTGAGAGTGTAGCTTATGCCATTTTCATAGTCGTAATCGTATTCTGGTGGATTATTAAATATGGTATTCCAATCATAACTACTCCAAGCTTGAGTAATTAGTAAATTATCCAATTCAAATTGCTTCTTAGGGGTAATCGCTGTAAAATAATAGTTAGCCTGTTCAATATAACTTTTCACATAGGGTTGCAACAAGGCATATGAAGCAATATTTTGATGAAGAAATGAATTTGTACCATTTGGCAATACTGAAACACTAAAATTATTTATTGCGTTGACATCATTCAATTTATATGGCAAAACAATCGATATCGAATCGTTGTTTATAGCAGTAGTTGCCTCTCCTGAAGTTTGAAAATTAACACCGTTAAAATTAAAATGTAATCGTTCTAAAAGCGGATTATTGTTAGCGTCAAATATGGTAAAAATATTTATCCCTTTATACAAATCTTGATTTGCTATAACTTTCACCACCTCAGTAGTAGTTCCAAATTTAAAACTAATTTCCTTTAAATCTTGTCCATTGTGAATCGCTAGTTTATAAATATGCTGGTTAATGGTCTCAAAAGTTGACGTATTTGTCTTTACTTTTAATGCTATTTTATCCTTCAAGGTCGTTAAACTCATTACAATACCTTCTGCTTTTATATGTTCAATATTGATGGTATGCTCTGTAGTCAAATAGTTAAACTTTGCTTTATAAGTATAACCCGTTTTTGGAGTTAATAGACATTTACCTATACCAAATTGATTCACTTTGAAATTAGTAACCACAACATCATTTTGGTCTACAATCTCTCCTTCTATGTTTGGAAGTCCGAGTCCTTGGTCACTTTTAATCACTACGCCTACCGTATTCTCTACATCATACAAAAAATGACCGCCTTCGGGTAGAAATTGAGCGTCAACTTTTGTGATGTCAGTTTTGGAAATTATTTGCTGTTCTGCTTCTGGATCTATAATTTTTATGGTTTCAACAAAAAGGTTTTGCTCATTAAAATTACGCATCCAATTGGTGTAAACTTTTACGGTATAATCCCCTGTAGTATATTCATCGTCAATTTCAAAATCACCGACAGCTGTACCATTATTAATCATAAACAATTTGCTTTCAATAATCTCACCTTCATTGTTAGAAATGGTACAATATAAATTAGCAGCTTGGGTGGCTAATTTTTTTGTGTATTTATCTAGCACATAGGCGTTCAAACCAATAGATTCACCTTTGATATAAATCGATTTATTTAGATGCGCATATACCAATTCTCTATCCATTTCGGTGTAATCCTCATAAGAGGAAATTAGATCAATATCTACATTTTGATTTTGTGCAATTGTGAATTGCACACATAATAGAAATGTAAATACACTTAGTAATCGTTTAGCTGTTTTCATATCAATTTATGTTTAATTCTTTGACTTCGGAAATGAATGTACCATCATTAGAAATGCCTTCAATATATAGTTTTAGGCTTGTTTCTTGATTGTCAAATATTTTCAACTTTAAAACTCCAGTTGCGTCTGTGCTTACGTTAGAGAACCAATCTACAATTCCGTATTCTTTGAAAAAGTCACTTGAATAGGATGTATATTTTGGAATATAAAATCGCTTGGTGACATCAAATTTCAGTGGAACATCAAATGTTTTGTGTTCTATCTTTTTTTCTGGTTTTTGAAACGAGCTAAAAGGATTCGTTTTTATTTTAATCACCCCTCCGCCTCCACGCATACCTCCGCCAACTCCTGACGAATTGGTTTCTATATACTCAACATCATCCATAAGCATTCCAATAAGAATACTATGATCACCATGTAGTACCATATCATCTAAATACACAACAGTAGATTGACTTGCATTGATACTTATCTTTGTGCGATTTGTAATAACAAATGTTGGCGGAATACTAGATAGGTTTATGTAAGCATTAAACCCTTTAGTATCAATAAAATTTAAAACCGTTTTATAATGTCGCTTGATTTTCTCATCTATGAAAGTTACTTTACCAACTGTAGCATTTTTAATACGTTCAGCCTTAGTATATTTTCTTCGACCTGTTAATTTTACTTCATCTAATTGCTCAATTTTTTTCCATCCGCTATTAAAGTCTTTATAATTATTCATTTCAGATAATCTAATTTCTCTAGGTCGTAACGTTTTGAAATCACGAGCAAACTCAAAGTTTGGAATTTTATCCGGACTAAATCTTAATGTAATATTTGGCTTTGTAGGTTTACCTTTTGTATCTATGGTTCCTATCTCTATTTTTTCTTCTGAAATTGGGAAAAAACCTTGCTTCTCAAATGCTGATTCATTTGGTTTTAACTCTACAATCTCCATAGGATTATTAAGCGTCGGATAAATTATGAGTTGTTGTTGATTTTTGTTTGTGAAATTAGCAACATAGCCAATTCCATTTTCGAAATCGTAATCATAATCTGGCGGATTATTAAAAATCGTATTCCAATCATAACTACTCCAGCCTTGAGTTAATAATAAATTATCTAATTCGTATTGTTTCTTTGGGGTTATCGACTTAAAATAATAGTTTGAGTTTTCAATATACCCTCTAACATAAGGTTGTAATAAAGTTGATGAAGAAATGTTCTCATGATGATTATAGGCTCTAGTTTCATAAGGCAAGACAGAAACGCTAAAATTATTAAACATTTTAGTATCTATATCTTTATAAGGAATAGATACTAGCAATGAATCCCCTTTCTTTTGAACTTGAGCTACATCTGAAGTTGTGAAATTTAAACCGTCATAATTAAAAACCAAACGTTCTAATAAAGGTGTATTATTAGAATCAAACACTGTAATAATATTAATACCTGAAAACAAATCAGCATTAGAAATTGCTTTTACAATTTCTAAATCTTCATTAAATCGAAAGTTAATTTCTTTTAATTGATTACCATTATGAATAGCTATAGTATATACTTTATTCTGTAAATCACTTAAAGTGGCGCTATTGGTTTTTACTGTAATAAATGTTTTGTCCTTTTGTTTGCTAACATTCAATCCTAGACCTTGAGATTCAGGAGTATTAATATCAAACATATAGTCTTTCTCATCCACCTTCATTTTAACTCTATAAGTTTCATTAGTTTGAGGTATTATATGAAACCGACCTAGACCAAATTGATTTAATTTAAATGTAGTTACTTCACTCTCTTTTGAATCTATAACACTACATTCAAGGTTTGGGATTCCAAAACCATACACATCCTTTACAATGGTACCAACAATGGTTTCTACATTGGTAACTAAATGACCTCCTTCAGGTAAAAACTGTGCATCAATATCTGTTGTCGTTTTTAGTTGTTTGATTTCTTTTTCAAATTCTGGATCGATGATTCGAATTTTTTGAGAGAAAAAGTTTTTCTCTTCAAAGTTCTTCATCCAATTGGTATAAGCAGTAATTTTATATTCGCCAGAGGTAAACAGGCTATCTATAGTAAAATCATTAATAGCAATCCCATTATTGACCAGCATCAATTTTTTCTTAATGATCGTATTATCAGAATCGCTTATAGTACAGTATAAATTTGAGGTCTCAGTGGATAAGCGTTTACTTGCCTTATCTAGCACATAAGCTTTTAAACCAATAGATTCACCTTTAATATATGTAGACTTGTTTAAATGCAAATAAACAACTTCACGCTCCATTTCTGTGTAATCTTCGTACGACGAAATAAGATCCACATCTTCATAAGAAGATTGTGCGCTAAACGTTTGCAAACTGCTAATGCATAATAGTAAAGTGTAAATTTTAATATACTTCATATTAATGTATTATTATGTCTTTTACTTCAGATATAAATGTACCGTCATTAGAAAAGCCTTCTATATATAATTTTAAGTTCGTTATTTCATTATCAAATATTTGCAGATTTAAAGTACCTACTTGATCTGTACTTACGTTTGAAAACCAATCAACAATACCATATTCTTTAAAAAAATTGCTTGAGTACGATTCATATCTAGGAATATAAAATCGCTTGCTGACATCAAACTTTAAAGGAATATCAAATGATTTATGGACTTCCTTTTGGGGTAGATTCTCGAATTGAGCAAATGGGTTTGTTTTAATTTTAATTACACCGCTCGCTCCACCTCTGATTCCGTTACCTACGCCAGATTTATTTATTTCTATATACTCAATCTGATTTAAACTATAATCCCTAAGGATATTATGATCAGATAAAATAAAACCATCTAAATATATAACTGGATCACCAACTATTTTAAACTCATAGCTTTCTTCATTTGCTCCAGAACCAACGACGCTAACTCCTGCTTTGTTTTCTAAAACTACAAACCCTCTGGAGCTTAAAAAGTTTCCAAAGGTTCGGTATTTGCGCTTTTTCTTTTCATCAAAAAAATCAACTCTCCCAACTGTAGAGTTTCTAATTTTTTCAATTCTAGTATACTCTCTTTTGGCGCTTAATTTAACTTCATCTAGCTGTTCTATTTTTTTCCAACCAGTAACAAATTCTTTATAATTACTCATTTCTGAACTTCTCACCTCTCTTGACCTAAGAGTCACATAATCAGTAATTAATGAAAATTCTGGTATCTCCATCGGACTAAACTCTAATGAGATATACGGCATGATTGGTTTTCCTTTTTTGTCTATAGCTCCTATTTCTATCTTTTCTTCTGAAATTGGGAAAACCCCTTGCTTCTCAAAAGCCATATCTTCAGGTTTTAAGTCTATAATTTCTATCGGACTATTTCGTGTTGGATAGATTAAAAGTTGTTCAAAATTCTTATTAGCAAAATTGGCTTTAAAACTAATTCCATTTTCAAAATCATAATCATAATCTGGCGGATTATTAAAAATCGTATTCCAATCGTAACTACTCCAGCCTTGAGTTAACAATAAATTATCTAATTCGTATTGTTTCCTTGGGGTTATCGACTTAAAATAATAGTTTGAGTTTTCAATATACCCTCTAACATAAGGTTGTAATAAAGTTGATGAAGAAATATTCTCATGATGATTATAGGCTCTAGTTTCATAAGGCAAGACAGAAACGCTAAAATTATTAAACATTTTAGCATCAATATCTTTAAAAGGAATAGACACTAGCAATGAATCCCCTTTCTTTTGAACTTGAGCTTCTTCTGAAGTCTTAAAATTTAAACCATCATAATTAAAAATCTGACGCTCTAATATTGGCGCATTATTTGAGTCAAATACTGTAATAATATTAATACCTGAAAACAAATCAGTATTAGAAATTGCTTTTACAATTTCTAAATCTTCATTAAATCGAAAGTTAATTTCTTTTAATTGATTACCATTATGAATAGCTATAGTATATACTTTATTCTGTAAATCACTTAAAGTGGCGCTATTGGTTTTTACTGTAATAAATGTTTTGTCCTTTTGTTTGCTAACATTCAATCCTAGACCTTGAGATTCAGGAGTATTAATATCAAACATATAGTCTTTCTCATCCACCTTCATTTTAACCTTATAGCTTTCATTTGCTTGAGGTGTTATACGAAACCGACCAAGACCAAATTGATTTAATTTAAATGCGGTTACTTCATTCTCTTTTGAATCAATAACACTACATTCAAGGTTTGGGATTCCAAAACCATACACATCCTTTACAATGGTACCAACAATGGTTTCTACATTGGTAACTAAATGACCTCCTTCAGGTAAAAACTGTGCGTCAATATCTGTTGTCGTTTTTAGTTGTTTGATTTCTTTTTCAAATTCTGGATCGATGATTCGAATTTTTTGAGAGAAAAAGTTTTTCTCTTCAAAGTTCTTCATCCAATTGGTATAAGCAGTAATTTTATATTCGCCAGAGGTAAACAGGCTATCTATAGTAAAATCATTAATAGCAATTCCATTATTGACCATGATCAATTTTTTCTTGATAATCGTATTTTCAGAATCACTTATAGTACAGTATAAATTTGAGGTCTCAGTGGATAAGCGTTTTCTTGCCTTATCTAATACATACGCTTTTAAACCAATAGATTCGCCTTTAATATATGTAGACTTATTTAAATGCAAATAGACGACTTCGCGTTCCATTTCTGCATAGTCTTCATAAGCACTTATTAAATCTGTTTCTTGAGAAGAGATATTTGAAAAAAATAACAAACTGAAAATACAGAATAGTAAGTATGCTTTTACTTTCATAAATATAAAGATTGGTTAGTGATTTTTTAACCATACATCATGAATTGATTATTCTCATGAATAGTGTTAAAAACCTATTTATAATGCATCAAAAATCATTCCGAAGAGCGAAAATTCTTATAAAAAACTAATCCATTCTTATTTTTATCATAAAATCCAAACTCTCGAGTTCCCCAAGTCGTATTTCTTAAAGCCGTATTCTCATGAAAAACCAACTGGGTTTTATACTCTTCAAAAAGCGTATCAACATCTTCAACATAGATTCTCAATAACACACTATCCATGCCTTCTGTCCAATCACTTTCATCATGCCATTGTAGATGAATTTCAATATTATCTCTAACAACACCTCCATAACTAGGATTGTCATTATCGTCTTTAAAGGCAAGTTCAAAACCTAATTTTTCAATATAATAATCAATCGCTTCAGCAACATTTCTAACTGGAAGCACAGGATGGATTTGATGTAAAATCGCTTTACTCATTAAGGTTTCTTTACCTTACCTCTTAAAAAACTAATATTTGAGCTAATTGGATTTCCAGAAGATCGTCTAAAAGTTGCTAACTGTCCGCTGTGCCAAATTGCATCGGCTATTGGCCCATTAATTTGATTCCAAAATGGAAATTCATTCTTATCAAAAATGATTTTGTGTTGCGAAATATCGTCACTCTTTCTCAAAATTTCTGCCGCAGTTTTCAAATTGATTAAGGTTTGCTTACGCTTGTCGGTATAACTCATTTTAGACATATCCACTTTCTCGTTACTTTTATTCAAAGTGGAATTCAGAATAACATATGATAAACTTAATATATGATTTATCGTCTCTCCAGAAGAACGTGCACCTTCACTAGGTCTATAGTCTAAATCTTTTTCAGTAAGTCCTTCACTTGACCAATAATAGCGAAAACCTAAACCGTCTACCATTCTAGCAGCTACAGTTCCAGCTGTGAACGTTTCAGAATATTCAGGGACTTCATAATATGGAAGTTGTTCTACATCAGGATTAGCTTGAGCAAACCCAATTGAAGATACCATTAAAGCAATAATAAATAGTGTGTGTTTCATTTTAAATCTGTTTAATACAACTAGCTTAACGCTAAATTGTAGATTAATCTCTTAGTTCTTTTGTGTTAGAAATCGTCTGAGTTCCATATTTATCCATTAGATATATCAAAGCAGTCATAGATGCTGCTCCCAATTCTAGTTCACGCTTATTCACATGCTCAAACGTATCATTTGCTGCGTGATGATGATCAAAATAACGTTGGGAGTCTGGGCGTAAACCAGCAAGAACAATATTATCATCTTTTAGTGGGCCAATATCAGCTCCACTGTAACCTTCTTCAAAAAAATGGATTAAATATGGCTTAAATAACGGCCTCCAACTTTGAATTTTTGTAAGCATGGCTTCGCTACATTGAAAACTAAAGCCTCTAGGTGTAAATCCACCAGAATCACTTTCGAGCGCAAATACATGTTTTTCTCTTTTTGACCTGGCAACCTCTGCATATTTATTTCCACCACGTAATCCGTTTTCTTCGTTCATAAATAACACCGCACGTATCGTACGCTTAGGACGAATACCACTTTCTTTAAGCAACCTTAGAACATCCATGGATTGCACAACACCAGCACCATCATCATGTGAACCATCACCTAAATCCCAAGAATCTAAATGTCCTCCAACTACAATAATTTCATTAGGGAATTCACTCCCTGTGATTTCACCAATCACATTATAAGATTCAACATCTGCAAGCTGTTTACAGTTTTGGCTAAAAAAGAAATTTATGTTTTTATCGAGTGCTAACATTCCACTTAATAATTCGGCATCGTTTGTACTAATTGCTGCAGAAGGAATACGCTTACTATTGGGTAAGTCTCCATAACTCATACTTCCCGTATGAGGATAATCATCAAGCCTTAAATTTAATGAGCGTACAATTGTACCTACTGCGCCATATTTTGCAGCTTCGGCAGCACCACTATAGCGTTCTGAAGAACAACCACCATAGGCTTCAAACGTATTAATTAAATCCGCTTGCATTGAGCTATTTATAAATACAATTTTCCCTTTAATCTTTTCGGTTCCTAAAGCTTCTAAATCTTTATAGGATTTAACTTCAATTAATTTTGCTTTAATGCCTCCACCTGCTGTAGCAATAGAGCCACCAAGTGCACAAATATTAACATTAGTAGTCACTCCAGGTGATGTTTCAATGTAAGCAAACTCAGGAGCACCTCTAACCCAACGCGGCACCATAACAGGTTGCAGCCAAACTTTATCTAAGCCTAGTTTTTCAAACTCTTCTTTGGTATATTGAACTGCCTTTTCGGCATTTAAAGATCCAGATAATCGGCCTCCAATTTGATTGGACAGATGGTCTAACCATTGATAACTCATACCGTTAGTCAATGAATTTGTGTAGATTTTTTTGAGGTTTTCAGCATCGGTTTGTGCTGAAACTTGAAATGCAATAAAACAGAATAAAATAATAAGAAATCGCTTCATATGATGGTATTTTTCATGAAGCCTAAAGATACTATTTTAAATATTTAAGAATTAAAAATAAATCTTAAAAAAACAGACTATTCACTCTCTAGTTGCTTAATGTATTCATCAAGATTCTCTTTTATCTCATCTTCCAATTCTGGCTCAACAATATCTTTGTATTGTATAAGTGCATCATATAAAATACGAGCTACAATATAACGTGCAGTAGGCTTATCGTCTGCAGGAATTGTATACCAAGGTGCATGAGCTTTAGATGTTCTATTTATCGCGTCTTCATAACAATCTTGATATGTATCCCAAAGCTTTCGTTCTTTTAAATCTCCAGGTGAAAATTTCCAATTTTTTTCTGCTTTACGCAAACGTCTAAGTAATCTGTTTTTTTGTTCATCTTTAGATAAATGCAAGAAAAACTTAAAGATGATAGTGCCATTTTGCGCGATATGCTTTTCAAAATCGTTGATTTGATCAAAACGTTTATCCCAAAAAGCGTCATTTACATCATCAATAGAATTTACATCTGGCAAATTTTCGCCTAAAATATAACCAGGGTGTACACGTGTCACTAATACGTTTTCATAATGTGTCCTATTAAAAACACTAAACTTTCCACGAGCAGGAAGCGCAATATAGTGTCGCCATAAATAATCATGGTTGAGTTCTAATTCTGTAGGCACTTTAAAACTATGCACCACAATACCTCTAGTATTAAAATCTTTGAAGACCTCTCTAATCATACTATCTTTCCCAGCAGTATCCATACCTTGAATACAAATAAGAATAGCATATTTACCATGCGCATAAATGGTATTTTGAAAATCTCCTAACTCTTCTCTAACATCTTCTAATGCCTTCTCAATTTGTTCTTTATCAGCATCTAAATCAAAAGTTGTAGATATGTTTTTCAACTGAATACGCTCAGTGACTTTGAATTGATTAGTATTGATCTCTTTCATAATATCTTTTATTTAGATGCAAACAATTTCACATCATTTTCACTTACTTCTTTCTCTCCCAAGATAATCAAACGCTCAACAACGTTTCGTAATTCACGAATATTACCAGTCCAATCGTACTCTTGAAGCAACTTTATGGCTTTATTTGTGAACTCTTTTTTTGCTGTACCTTGTTCTTCTGAAATTTTAGCTGAAAAGTGATTTACCAATAGCGGAATATCTTCACGTCTATCATTTAAAGCGGGTACTTTAATTAAAATCACCGCAAGTCTGTGATACAAATCTTCACGAAACCTACCTTCCGAAATCTCTTTTTTTAAATCCTTATTGGTTGCAGCAACAACACGAACATCAACTTTGATATCCTTATCATTTCCAACACGTTGTATTTTGTTTTCCTGTAAAGCTCTTAGCACTTTAGCTTGCGCAGACAAACTCATATCTCCAATTTCATCAAGAAAAATAGTACCTCCATTTGCAGCTTCAAACTTCCCTGCTCTATCTTTAACAGCACTTGTAAATGCACCTTTAACATGACCAAATAATTCACTTTCAATCAACTCTGAAGGAATTGCAGCACAGTTAACTTCAATTAATGGTCCTTTTGAACGTTCACTTTTTTGATGTAGCCAATGTGCAACGAGTTCTTTACCTGTTCCATTTGGCCCAGTAATTAATACTCTAGCATCAGTTGCAGAGACTTTTTCTATCATATCTTTAATATGAGAAATGGCTTTACTCTCACCAATCATCTCATATTTTTTGCTCACTTTCTTTTTGAGCATTTTATTCTCAACCACCAATTCTTTTCTATCTAATGCGATACGAACTGTGTTTAGAAGTCTATTTAAATCGGGTGGTTTTGAAATATAATCAAAGGCACCTAAACGCATTGTGTTTACAGCTGTGTCCAAATCACCATGACCAGAAATCATAACCATAGGCGTTTCTGGTTTAATTTTTTTTACTGCTTCTAAAACCTCAACACCATCCATTTTTGGCATCTTTATATCACAGAGTACTAAATCGAAATCTTCTTTCTTTATTTTTTCTATTCCTACAAGACCATCTTCAGCTTCATCTACTTCATAGGTGTCGCTTTCTTCAGAAAGTATTTTAACTAATACTCTTCTAATTGCAGCTTCGTCTTCAATTACTAAAATTTTTGCCATATTATATTTTAAATTTTATTCCTGTTCTTAAATAAAACGCATTTACATCGTCTAATTTAAAAACTTCATCTCTATTATCATCACGTAATACATTATTTAATCTAAATGTATATCCTGTATATGCATATGCAACTAAATGCTTGGTGAAAAAATATTCATAACCAATTCCTGCAACTGCAAGAGATAGTGATATATTATCAACTTGCTTATCATTTATAATAAGCGGCCTTTGCAAATTAGCAAAATAGCCATCTAAACTAACAAAAGTTTGCATCATACTTTTCTCAGTAAAAAAATATTTCATATTTGATTTTGGTACACCTGCAGAAAATGACCATTTCTCATTAACGCGTCTATAATAACTCACAAATGGTAATGGAAAAGGTATTCCTGTGGTTGTATTATAAGTTAAACCTAACACCAAACGATAGGGACGTTTTAGGCTTTCATCTTTAGTTTTATCATTAATAGCAAAAACACCTCCGTTTAAAAACACATCTTCAAATGTAATTTTATCAATCAAAGTTGATGCCACTCTAGGGTTTGCCTTTAATCCAAGACGCCAGTTTTCACTAGTTTTAAAAGTATAACCAATATTTAAGTCAATAATATTTATAGTTTCCAAAAGAGAAGTCTCAAACGGATAATCATCTTCAAGGCTTAATATAATTCTATTGTACTCTGCACCTATAATTAGATAACAATCTTCTTTTGTTTTAATAGGAAAGTTAACTAATGCTCTAACACGAGTGTATTGATCTTCAGAATTGCTCTTAGGGATGAACGAATATTCTAATCGTGCTACGTCTGTAAGTTGTGCCAGCATTGTATTTGAAAGGCAACATAAAAATAAAATAAGACGTATTTTATATAACTTCGGACTCATAAATAGTTTTAGTTAAAAGAGTTTGAACTATTCAGGTTTCCGAATAATATGAACGTCTCGCTGAGGAAAAGGAATCGTAATATTATGTTCTCTAAATAATTTATCTATCTCAAAACGCATATCACTCTTCGGAAATTGTGCTTTAAAGCTATCTGCTAATGTAAAAATCAATTTAAACTCTAGTGCACTATCACCAAAGTTTGAAAACACCACTGTAGGTTCTGGTGTACTTATGACAGCCGAATGCGTATTTGCTACCTGCAATAATAGTTTTTTTACGAGTTGTACATCACTACCATAAGCAACACTAACCGAAACACTTTCTCTTGTTAGTGTTCCATTTTGCGTCCAATTATAGAGACTATTTGTTAAATACATATGATTAGGTATCACTAGTACTTTATTATCAATAGTTACTGCCCTTGTTGTTCTTAGTTTGATCTCTTCAACTCGACCAACTTTACCTTCCATTTCTATAATATCTCCAACGTGTACCGACTGATCGATTAAAATAAATACTCCGGTAATAATATCCTGAAATAAGGTTTGCAATGCTAAACCAACACCAATCAGTAATGCAGCCGAGGCAGCAAAAATTGCAGTGACATTAACACCTACAGAATGTAATGTTATTAATAAAATAACAAGGTAAATAAGCCATCTGAAATACCCGAAAACACCATTAAAATTGCTTTTCTCTTCTTGAGATAAATGCCGAGTGATGATTTTAAAAACCAATCGAAGAATTAACGTTGTTACAAAAATAGCAGTGATAACAATCAATACATCCAAAATAGAAATACTAATTTTATCACCAATATCAACATGTTTATTTAGAAAAAAATTTATTTTTTCCCAAGTTGAATTCTCAATAATTTCATCTTCTATTTTAGATAACTGCTTAATCATTATTAATATTTAATCCATTTATACAGTTCTTTATAACTTGGCTTTTTTCCATACATTAAAATACCTACTCTATAAATTTTAGCAGCAAACCAAACTGCAAATGTAAAAGTCGCAACAAGAATTGCAAATGACAATAATTGTTGCCAGATAGGAACACCAAATGGTATACGCATGAGCATGACTACAGGTGAGGTAAATGGTATAAATGAAAACACAGTAGATACGGTTCCGTGTGGATCTTCAATCACTGTAAAGATTCCAACATAAACGGCCAAAATCAATGGCATTAAAATGGGTAACATAAATTGTTGCGTATCAGTTTCATTATCTACTGCAGCTCCTACAGCTGCATAGAGTGAACTGTATAGTAAATACCCTCCGATAAAGAAAAACAGAAAAGCTATCACTAGGTTTGCCAAAGGCAGATTAAGAAAGGATTGCCATGCAAGTTGTACTTCATTAGCTACATCAGGGTTTTGCATAGCTTGGTTCATCATATCTTGCTGAGGCGTTTGCATTTCTGTCATACTAATTCCAAAAATGGTAGAAAGCACAAGCATTAATACACCGCCTAAAACGACCCAAATTGCAAATTGCGTAATTCCGGCAAGTGACGTTCCTATAATTTTACCAAGCATTAATTGTACTGGTTTTACAGATGAAATAATAATTTCAATAATTCTACTTGTTTTCTCTTCAATTACACTGCGCATAATCATATTACCATAGATAATAATAAACATGAATAACAAATAACCTGCTGCACCACCAAATGCCAATTTAAGAATGCTATCAATTTTTGAGGTTTTTTCACCTGTAAAGGTCTCCTGCGCTATGGTAATATTTGTTTTTGACGCCTCTATCTTTTTTATATCTACACCATTTTTTTGAAGCTTAGCGTCTTGAAGTTTTTTCTCAATTTTACGCTCTAAGCTAGATATAATAGATAGTGATGGTGATTCATCTGAATAAAATCTCACACTAGAAATAACATTTTCTGGATCTGCACTTTTCTCAATATATAAGAGTCCGAAATCTTCTTTAGCTTTTATTAATTCTTTAGCAGTATCTAAACTTGTGTCTGTTAATATCGTATACTTTGTGTGTTCTTTATCTACAAAAATTTCACTTAGAACTCCTGTTTCATCCAGAACTGAAATACTTCGTTCTTTATCATTATTTAATTGTGATAAATAAGAAACTACGGCTATGAGCGCAACCATAATCAACGGGCTCACAAACGTCATAATGATAAATGATTTGTTCTTAACTTTAGTAAGATATTCTCGTTTTATAATAAGTGGCAAATGGTTCATCTTAATTATTTTTTACAGTTTGAATAAAAATATCATTGGCACTTGGTATCACTTCTACAAAATGATGTACTTCTGCTTTTGAAGTTAAAAATTTCAATAAATCGTTAGAATTGTCTTGTGCATTTAATTTGATATTAAGCTTCACATCATCATTAAGGTTTTTGAATGTTGCAGGCATCACCTGAAACTTTTCCTTGATGGCATTAGTCACATCATCAACAGCATTAGTTTGCAAACCAACTTCAAACGTATTGGTTTTATACTGACGCTTGATATCGGTTAATTTTCCATCTAGAACTTTATTAGACTTATGAATTAGAGCGATATGGTCGCAAAGTTCTTCTACAGACTCCATTCGGTGCGTTGAAAATATAACTGTTGCACCTTCATTTCTAAGCTGTAAAATTTCATCTTTAATCAAGTTAGCGTTGATAGGATCAAACCCTGAAAATGGTTCGTCAAAAATCAGCAACTTAGGTTGATGTAATACTGTTACGATAAACTGAATTTTTTGTGCTTGTCCTTTACTTAGTTCTTGGATTTTTTTATTCCACCAATCACCAATCTCTAGTTTTTCAAACCAATACTTTAAGCGTTTCTTTGCTTCTTGTTTTGTAAGTCCTTTCAATTGTGCTAAGTACAATGCTTGTTCGCCAACTTTCATGGTTTTATACAATCCACGCTCTTCAGGCAAATAACCAATATTCTGAACATGCTCTGGCTTAAGAGGTTCACCATCCAATAACACGTGGCCATAATCTGGCATTGTTATCTGATTAATAATTCTAATCAATGTGGTTTTTCCAGCACCATTTGGGCCTAATAAACCAAAAATGCTTCCCTTAGGAACTGAAATAGATACATTATTAAGTGCTCTAAAATCTCCATAATTTTTAGAAACCGAATCGGCTACCAATAAGTCGTTCATGAAATTTGCTTTAGTGTAAACAATAGTGGGCAAAGATATTAAATATTAAAGGAAGATTAGTTATAGGTACAAAAAAATAAGAATGACTAATCGCCACATTTAATTTACTGTCTTAATTTTTATAATTCGCTTCAAAATCAATCATTTAAATTGTATACTATCCTACTTATTATTTAAGATAACACGCAATAAACACTTAGATAAAACTATAGAATTCAGATAACACCTAAAAAAACAAAACCCACCCTTAAAACTAATTAAGGATGGGAAAAAATTGCTATGAAAAAGAAAAATTACCACTAATTGAGATTAGTGATAATTCAAATATAGTGTTTTTTATTAAAAAAGGGTATTTTATGAAAACATATCTTTAACTTTTTCAAAAAACGACTTATCAGAGCTCTCTGGTTTAGGGTCGAAGTGCTCATCATTCCTCATATTTTCGAAAAATTCTTTCTGTTCTTTACTGAGTGTTTTTGGTGTCCAAACATTAACATGTACTAACAAATCACCACTACCATAACCATTAATACTTGGGATACCTTTTCCACGTAAACGAAGAATTTTACCTGATTGAACACCAGCTTCAACTTTGATCCTAACCTTACCAGTAACTGTATCAATTTCTGTTGAAGTTCCTAAGACTGCATCTGGTAAACTCACATATAAATCATGATGCAAGTTATCACCTTCTCTCTTTAGTGTTTCGTGTTCTTTCTCTTCGATAACTACTAATAAATCTCCTGAAATACCTTGTCCTGGTGCTTCATTTCCCTTACCTGTCACCTTAAGCTGCATCCCTTCAACAACTCCAGCTGGAATTTTTACCGAAACTGTTTCCTCTTGAACCTTTAGTCCTTGAGCATCTGAATCAGATGGTTTTTTATCAATACTTTGTCCAGCACCTCCACATGTAGGACATGCAGAAGCAGTTTGCATACGACCTAAAATTGTATTGGTTACTCGTGTAACTTGCCCTGCACCATTACAGGTTTCACATGTTTTATATGTTGTTCCAGGGGCTTGAACTTTACGTTTTACTTTTATCTTCTTTTCAACACCATTAGCAACTTCTTCTAGAGATAATGATACTCTAATTCTAAGATTACTTCCTTTTACACGCCTTTGGCCTCCACCAAATCCGCCTCCAAAACCAGAAAAACCGCCACCACCAAATGCGCCACCAAAGATATCACCAAACTGACTGAAGATGTCATCCATATTCATACTTCCTCCACCACCAAATCCACCAGCACCATCAAAGGCTTGGTGGCCAAATTGGTCATATCGTGCTTTTTTATCAGCATTACTTAGTACTTCGTATGCCTCGGCAGCTTCTTTAAACTTTGCTTCTGCATCTTTATCATCAGGATTCTTATCTGGATGGTATTTTAGTGCCATCTTACGATAAGCCTTTTTAATCTCAGCAGCAGACGCACTTTTATCAACCTTTAATATTTCGTAATAATCTCTCTTTGCCATGTCTTTTTTATTGTCCGATTACAACTTTAGGGAAACGGATAACCTTATCTCCTAGCTTATACCCTTTTTCAATAACATCAATAATTTTTCCTTTTAAGTCATCAGTTGGTGCAGGAATTTGCGTTATCGCTTCGTGATCATCAGCATTAAATGTATCGCCTTTATTAATCTCAATCTTTGCTAATCCTTTTTTCTCTAAGGTAGATAAGAGTTTATTATAAATCAACAATACACCTTTTCTTAACTCTTCGGCTTCTTTGTCATCTTCTATATGCAATAACGCACGCTCAAAGTCATCAAGAACTGGCAACATCGCTATCATTAAATCTTCACTAGCGGTTTTAAATAAATCGATACGCTCTTTAGTTGTTCTCTTTTTATAATTTTCAAATTCAGCGAACAAACGCATGAATTTATCTTTTTCTTTTGCCAAATCTTCATTTAACTGCTCCTCAACTGTTAACTCTTCTGTTTGAGGTGTTACTTCATTATCAATGACCTCATCTTTAACTTGAGGATCTTCCATTGTTTGATCTTTATCTTTTTTACTCATTTTATAGTTTATTAAATAAATCTTCGATTTAAGATGGCAAAAGTACTGCCATTATTATTAAAATGTCAAAATGTCATCAAAATATTTTTTTCGGAATTGACTTATCTTTTAGCAATGTGTATTTTTGTACGAAACAAACACTAATACACATACACATGAGAACGAAATTTTTAAAATTTTCAATGATTTTAGCCTTAACTATTACTTTTACAAGTTGTAAGGATAAAGCGGCCGAAGCTAATACTAGTGATGCTGAAGCAGCAGCAGTTAGTGAGAGCACTTCACAGAAATACACAGTTAACGTTTCTGAATCAATTATCCATTGGAAAGGTTTTAAACCAACTGGAACGCATACAGGAACAATTAATCTTGATAATGGTGTCTTCAAAACAGATGACGGCAAGTTGCAAAGTGGTACATTTTTAATTGATATGAAATCTATCAATGTTACCGATTTAGAAGCTGGCAATGGTAAAGAAAACTTAGAATCGCATTTGATGGGAACTGTTGAAGGTAAAGAAGGTGATTTCTTTAATGTAACAAAATTTCCTACTGCAGTTTTTGAAATCACAGCAACCGAATCTATAGCAGCAGGCAAAACAAGACTTTCTGGAAACCTAGCAATGACAGGTCAAAAACATAACATTTCATTTCCTGTTACTATTACCAATGAAGGTGACATGATGACTATAGAAAGTGAACCATTTACAATAGATAGAACCACATGGGGAATTAACTTTAAATCTAAGTCTGTTTTTGATAACCTTGGAGAAAAGTTCATCAATGATGACATGGAATTAAAGATTACAATAAAAGCGAAAAAGACTTAAATCTATATCTCCAGATATATAATAAAAAAGCATTCACAATTGTGAATGCTTTTTTATTTCTCATAGCAATTAATCATTGAATTATTTAGGCATCACGACTGTGTTTATTACATGAATTACACCATTACTTCCAATAACATCTGTTGCAGTAATCTCACTATAATTACCCTTTTGGTCTTTTAACCATATCTTACCCTCTTTTTGTATCACTGTTAAAACTTGACCATTTAGGGCTTTCAATTCTACTGTTCCATTTCCTTTCTTTAAAGCCGCAACAACATCTTTTGCTGCTAATTTCCCTGATACAACATGATACGTTAAGATATTAGCCAATGCTTTTTTATTCTTCGCTTCTAATAAAGAACCTAATGTTTTTGAGTCGATTTTTCCGAAGGCTGCATTAGTTGGCGCAAATACTGTAAAAGGCCCATCACCTTGAAGAGCAGCTACTAAATCGGCAGCTTTTAATGCAGTAACTAATGTTGAGAAATCTTCATTTCCTACTGCAACATCTACAATTGTTCCTTGCGCTTTTACATTTTGACTTAGCGTTAATACTACAACTGTTGTTAAAATCAATACTAACTTTTTCATAATTTTTAAATTTATTGGTTAAACTATTTAGAGTACTTTGTTTTCGTTTTGAAGTACTTTCATTTATATTTACACAGCATTGTGACCTATGGATGAGCTATAGATTTATTTTGTGAAATCTTTAACATTAATGAGCGACGATAAAGCCCTTATTTTAAAACTCCAGAGCAAAGACGAAACCGCTCTAGGGCTTATTTATGATAAGTATTCGGCAGCTTTATATGGTGTGATTATCAGAATATGTAAAGATGAAGACATCGCCAAAAATTTATTGCAAGACACTTTTATGACCATTTGGGAAAAGTCTCAAAATTATGATTTTGATAAAGGACGATTTTATACTTGGGCTTATCGAATCGCAAAGAATAAAACGTTAAATTTTCTCCGGAAAACTGACAGACTCATCCAAGTAGAAGATTTAAGTGTATATACTAATAGAACAGAAGAAGTAGCTGATAAATTAGATTATCTTAAACTAAAAGGTACGATTAAACGCTTAGATGCTCATCACCAACGAGCAATAGAACTTGTGTATTTTAATGGGTTAACACATCGTGAAGCGCACGAGGAAATGAATGTTCCATTAGGAACGTTTAAATCTTACATCAAACAAGCGCTAAAACAATTACAACAGTCGTACATAAAAATAGTAGCATTTTTGATGATTTTAATTGAAGTAATGAGATGATGGAAAAGACTTACATATTAGAGAATGGTTTACTAGAGCGTTATGTTTTGGGTGAGCTCTCAAAAGTTGAAAATCAGCAAATTGAAGCAGCTTTAAATAAATACCCTGAACTCAAAACTGAACTTGAAGCCATTGAGACTAGCTTTGAAACATTAGCCATAGAAAATGCTATTGATGTACCAACTTCTGTAAAACCTGAATTACTTAAAAACATTTCAAATGCAACATCAAAAGTCGTTTCTATCTCATCTCAAAATACATTGCGTCCTTATCTTAAAATTACTGCAGGTATAGCTGCTGTTTTTTGTATTGGTTTAATTTATATGTTTACACAACTCAATGCTACAAAAAAGCAGTTAAGAGTTGTTGAAGAAGAGAATACTAAACTCAATAGGAATATTGAAAACCTCAACAATTATTTAATGGAAACCAATAAATGGTATGTAGCCATTAACGATCCCGATGTTCAAAAATATGTATTGAAAGGCAATGCACTAATGCCAGAAGCCACTGTAATAAGCTATGTTAATGATGCTAAAAAATCAGTTGTGATTAATACAAAACGGCTTCCAAAATTAGATGCTGATCATGACTATCAAATGTGGGCTGATGTCGAAGGTGAAATGATAAACATGGGAATAATCGATAGAAATAAGGACATGCTCGCAATGAATTATATTGACAATACCGAATCTTTAAATATCACAATTGAGCCAGCGGGAGGAAACGACCATCCTACTGTTTCACAGTTAATTACAAATGTTTACCTAAAGTAAATTTTGAAAATCTAAAATTGCATTTCTAGTTATTCTAAAACTAGTTTTGATATTTTCTTAAGCTGAGACTGTTTTGCTTTTTGAAATAATTGATTCCAAGAATCTGCTATCACATTCCAATCATAGGCTTTAGAGTTTACTACATTGAACGCTTTTTCAGAAAGCAACAAGAGATGAGATTCGTCACCGTATAATTGCTCTAATACATCTTTTAAAGTATCGGCATTTACTTCTCCCATTGTAAAAGGATTGTTATGTAGAACTTTCCATTTTTTAACATCGAGTAACCCAGCATTACCTTCCCATAACTCTTCACAAGCTGTATGTTTTGGTACAATTTGCGCAGCACCAGTAGCGCCATGTTCAAACGCTATCATTCCCCATCCTTCACCCATTGATGTATTAACTCCAACATCACAGGCATTATATAGTGTATTCAAAGCCTCGTTAGACACATACTCAACTCCTAATGGATTTAAAATAATTTGTTCAGGTACATCAGAGGCTTCAATTTCTGATCTTAATTCATTTAATAAAAATTCAGGTGTATTAGGAACATGGAAGCATAAATAAGCATTTGGTTTATCTTTTGCGAATTTTGCAAATCCTTCAATTGTTAAGTGCAATGCCTTTCGTTCTGAAATACGATTAGCATTAAGAACAATGAAACTGTCATCTACATTTTTTATGGATGGGAATACTTTCGATTTAATAGCTGCTCGATTTAGAAATTGTTTTGATAATTTCCTTTGCTCCAATGGGTAAAAATCTCCAAGATCGGTTCCATGTGGTATGATATGACAACGTGGCTGCTCCTTTTCTTCTTTCAGTTTAGAAAATGCATTTAGGGTTTGATTAAAAGAAAATTTAGTGTAGCAAACCAATTCATCTAGGAATAGGGTATCCTGAACATCTTTTGGATTATCAATTTTTCCATCTAATGGAATATAAGCTACAGTAACTGGTCTTGGATCTAAAGTTTTGATGATTCGTTCATAATTTCTGAACATCCAGAAGTCATTTAGTATAAAAACGAAATCGGCCGTTAGCTCTTTAACCAAAGCTTCCATTTGATAAGCTGCATAAAGATCACCACCTTCTAGATTAGTTGGATACATGGTATAACCATTGGTTTCAATTACAGGACCTTTGTAAGCTATAGCTAACCAATGGATATCATAATTATTTTGTAGTCTAGCAAACAAAGACGTAAGCACCCTCGTAAAACCAGATCCTGGCACATATAAACCTATAGCTACAATCTTCAATTTACTTTCAACAGTATCTTGCGTTGTTAACATTATGCTAATCCAACAGGAGAATAATATGTTGTACCACCAATATCAATTGGCATTAATTCTAAGGTAATAATTTGTCTAAGCGCCACTAATTCAGAAAATTCGAAAGTACTGGCATCTTTCGGCCCAAACACATCAACAATGGTATATGATACCGAAGACCATGACCCACAGTTTAATGCCTCAGCGGCTTGCTCAATTCTTGTCAATTCTTTACCAGCACCTTCAGTTCTTAACCATTGATATAATGGTCCAGTTGGCAAGTTGGGTGTGCCCAGCATCTGTGTTGTCAACACATAAAAATAATTGGTGTCATTTTGATACTTTGCCACTTGACTTGGTACAGCACTATTATCGGTAAATTCAATACTCTCAACAGCTTTTAATGTTTTTCTATCAAAAATCACCATCCAATATATTTGTGCTTTAGGAGGATAGTTTGTTTGCATATGGTTAAAATTAGCGCTTCCTTTTGCACCTATTGCGATTTCACTATTCGTGTTTTCATTTCTAGAAGAGCTAATTGTAAGTGCGATATTTGATGTTCCCATGATGTATATAATTTAAAATTAGTTAATGAAGTTGAACAGGCATATATAAGTTAGATCCTGCTATTTGAATTGGCATTAATTCTAGTGCTGTGACTAAGCGATTGTCTTCAAAATTGTAAAACTCTAATGACGTTGCAACTTTGGGACCAAAAACATTGACAAACGTGTAAGAGAATAAATTATATGCTGCACAATTAAGCGCATAAAACTCTTGTTCTATAGTTTTTAATCCTGCTCCAGCACCTTCAGAAATCAACCAATTATAAAAACTACCTGTTGGCACATTAGTTGATGCCATTATTCGAGTAGTAAGTACATAAAAATAATCGCTATTATTAAGATAAGGTGTCAATTGAGAAGGTACAGTACTATTATCAGAAAACATAAAATTCTCTAAAACTTTGAGTGTTTTTCTGTCAAAAACAACCATCCAGTATTGTACCTGTTTCTTGTTAGGCATTGGAACACTTACATAATTAGGGTCTTTAATTAAACCAAGTGTTATAAAACCTGGCACATCAACATTTGTTGGAGATACTATGGTCAAAGGAATATTTTGTAAACTCTTCATAAATGAAACTTTAATTAAACAAATACATTCTATTTAACAAAGTTCTACCAATACATTTAGGATATTAAGCGTAGAAATAGTGATTTTTAAAAACAGGTAGAATTACGTAGTAAGATTAAAAGTTTCTAAATACAATAGCTATTAGCTAAAAATATCTAAAAGTGCAGGTTCTAGATGATGGTACTTAAATTCGAAGCCTTCACTTTCAGTTTTTGTAGCACTTACTCGCTGGCTCTCAAATAACAATATGTGCATCTCGCCTAAAACGAATTTCATTGCTAATTTTGGTATGTTCGGAAGAATTAAAGGCTTATGAAGTGTTTTGGCAACTGCTTTAATAAGCTCGGTATTTGTCACTGGATTTGGAGCGACTCCATTATAGATCCCTGTGAGGTTATTTTTAACAGCATATACAAAAAGTTGCGCTAAATCTTCGATATGAATCCAAGACTGCCACTGATTTCCACTTCCAAAAGCTGATCCTGCTCCAAAACGAACTGGTTTTGCTATTTCGGTTAAAGCACCTCCTTTTTCAGATAAAACCAAACCTATTCTAATTGTTGTGACCTTAATTCCTAAGGTAGAAAATGCATTGATTGCCGATTCCCATTGACTCACAACTTTTCCTAAAAAAGAGTCCGATATTTCTTTTTCGTCTTCTTCGTAATAATTGGTCAATGAATCTGGATAAATTCCAATAGCACTAGCAGAAACAATTTGCTTTACAGGAAAATCATTAGTCCTTATCGTATCTAATAATAATTTAGCAGTTTCTGTTCTGCTGGCTATAATCTCTTTTTTATAACTATCTGTCCAACGCTTAGAAATCGTAGCTCCAGCCAAATTAATAATAGTATCAACACCTTCAAAGCAACTGGCATCAATTTCATTGTTATCAGGATTCCAGTAAAAACCTTTATAATTAGTATTATTACTAAGTTTTTTTTTAGAAGTCGTTAAAAAGTGTACTACGACATTTTGGTCATGACAAACTTTGACAATTTCTTCGCCAATTAAACCCGTAGCTCCTGTTATTAATATCTTTTGCATCGCATTGCAAATTTACTGAAATCTCAAACCAAGCCTATGTCTTTTAGTAAGGGTTTAACGTTTAATCGCTCTTAGCATATGCCGTTTCCCAGGAGGACCATGTAGTCGTTCTACCTCAAAACCTAAAGACTTTAGAGTACGACGCACTTGCCCAATAGCAGCATAGGTCGTAAGTACACCATTTGGTTTTAAAGCGGTATACATGATTTTAAATATCGCTTCGGTCCAAAGTTCTGGCTGTACTCTAGCACCAAAGGCATCAAAGTAAATAATATCGTAGATGTTTGCTTCGGAAATATCTTTAAAAAGCTTCTGTTGTTTGGTTAATTTAAATACTTCGGAAATTTGATGCATGTCTTCCCAAGAAACTTCATGAAGTGCTTTAAAGGGCTTCTCATCTATGTCTAATTCAAAAGGATAATTCAATTGTTCAAGTTCTTCGGAAGTTATTGGAAACGCTTCTACTCCAACATAATTGATGTATTGCTGCAATTCTTTAGCTTTAAGAAACGTTAGCAATGCATTTAATCCAGTACCAAACCCGATTTCTAAAATGGAAATCTCATCATTTTGAGTTGGTTCATTTTCAGAAATAAAAAAAAGCAAACCATGATTAATATACACATGATTTGCTTCTTGTATGGCACCATGAACAGAATGGTATTGTTCATTCCAATCTTCTATTTGAATGGTTTTAGAACCGTCTGCCGTGGTAATTATTTTGCGTTGCAAACTATTTTGTTTTCAATAAAACACCGTCTGCTAAAAAAGAGTATGTTTTTTTGGGCTCAGTGATTTTTGCAATCTCCTCTGCTGTTGCGCCTCCATCTTCGGCATAATGACGTTGCTCATCTACAGGAACCTCATTAACAAAAGCCTTACCATTGATAATCACTTCTTTTCCCGAGATATCTTTTGGCATAAAAAAGCCATAATCCTTAAATTTCACCATGACTTGTTGACCATTAGGTAAATCTAATTTCATCCAACACCCTTTAGCCTGACACACCTCATCTACCTTAGCTATCATTTTAGCATCAACAGAATCACCAACAGTCATACTTTCATAATGTACTGCCATGCGCTTTGCAGTTAGAGCATCATTTGCTGTAATCTCCTTACCAAACGAATCGTAGGTTACTTCTTGAGTTTGTTCTTGAGCTTGAGTTTCTACTTTAGCAACCTCTTCTATTTGCTTTTTTTCTTCTTTACACGACACGAGCACCAAAAGTACTAATGCTATTGAAAAAATTTGTTTCATTTTGATTTGATTTATTACGAATTTATGCATTACAAAGTTACGTGTTTTTTTGTGAAAAGTTTATCTTTTTTAACCCATCAGAAATGACTAATTTTGCAGAACTAAAGAAAATCAAAAATGTTAAATATATATACAAGTAATTTACTCGTAGAAAAAGCGGAAACATCTAAGTTAGCTGGTGTTGATTTTGATAATCTAGCGTTTGGAAAAACATTTACCGATCACATGTTTATGTGTGATTTTATAGATGGTGAATGGCAACAACCGCAGATTATGCCATATCAAGCCATGCCAATGGAACCCTCTGCTCGTGTGTTTCATTACGGGCAAGCTGTTTTTGAAGGGATGAAAGCCTATAAAGATGACAATGGTGATGTGTTCTTATTTAGACCAGAAGAAAATTTTAATCGTATTAATAAGTCTTCTGCACGTTTAGCCATGCCTGAACTTCCAAAAGATTACTTTTTCGAAGGACTAACAACACTTTTAAATCTTGATAGAGATTGGATAAAACCTGGTGTTGGAAATTCATTATATGTCAGACCATTTGCTATTGCAATAGATCCAGCAATTGCTGCTGCTCCAGGACAAAGCTATCGTTTTATGATTATTTGTGCGCCAGTAAAAGCGTATTATAGTGGTACTGTAAAAGTTTTAATTGCTGAACAATTTAGTCGTTCTGCAAATGGAGGTGTTGGCTATGCAAAAGCTGCAGGTAATTATGCTGCTCAATTTTACCCAACCAATTTAGCACAAGAGAAAGGCTACCAACAGGTGATTTGGACAGATGCCGATACGCATACATTTTTAGAAGAAGCAGGAACAATGAATGTCTTTTTCAGAATAAACGACACATTGATTACTGCACCAACTAGTGATCGAATTCTTGATGGTGTGACGCGTAAAAGTTTAGTGCAACTAGCAGAAGATAATAACATTAGATGTGAGGTAAGACCAATTAAAGTACATGAGATTGTTGAAGCATCTAAAAATGGAACTTTAAAAGAAATATTTGGTGCTGGAACTGCTGCAGTTATTAGTCCGATAGAAGGCTTTGAATACCAAGACACCTATTATGAACTTCCTGAAATTGGAGCACACTCCTACTCGACTGTATTAAAACAGAAGATGCTTAACATTCAGCATAATCTTGCTGAAGACAAGCACAACTGGAGATACGAAATAAAATAACATACATAAAAAAGAGCCGAATGGCTCTTTTTTTATTTGTCTAAAATGTCTTTTATATGCGGCTTAAAATAATTTGGTCCTTTAAGGACTTTACCATCGTCTCTGTAAATAGGCTCACCATCTTCGCCTAGTTTGCTCATATTACTGCGTTGTATTTCATCAAAGACTTCTTCAATTTTGTATTGGAGTCCGTGTTCTATAATGGTTCCGCATAAAATATAGAGCATATCACCAAGTGCATCAGCCACTTCAACTAAATCATTATCATTAGCGGCTTCAAGGTATTCTTCATTTTCTTCACGCATGAGTTTGTAGCGCAACACGTTTTTTTCAGTACCTAAATCGGCTTTTGGTGTTTCTCTATGTCCAATTTTAAATGCCGTATGAAATGCTTTAACAGCTTCAATTTTATCTTTCATGGTATATCTTCTAAAAGAACCAAACTGTAATAGTTTACGTATATAATTTAACTACAATGACTTAAGTAGAATTATAAAAACTTTCACAGTTTATTTCAAAGTTAGTCTTTAAGGTTTAATTATTTTTGCATAAAAATAGCTATATGTTTAGTAATGGTCAATTGATTTTTGGAATTTTATTTGCAATAGTTTTTGCTGTTATTATTTTCATCGCCTACCGAAAAGATCTCAAATTACACCGAAAGTATTACAGAGGTAGTATTTGGGTATTGATTGCTTTTGTTGCATTTATATTGATGATTGCAACCATTAAGTTTGTATTTGTGTAAATCTCAATCGTCTGTTTGACCGAAAATTCTTTTACTATTCCTCTATATTTTAGTAACTTAAGAGCATAATTACAATTCTCTCCCTATTTAATTCATAGAAATACCCAGTATCGGGTATGTTTTGATGTGTCTCTAGATGGCATCTTTGTGTTATTAATTATTAATCCAATTATTATGAAAACTATCCCCTCGTGTTTTTTGATGCTGTATTGTAAACGCTATCTTTTGTTTTCTCAAAACTTATCCTTTTTCGTTTTAGTTTGTTCGTTTAATTTTTAAATTTAGAGTTATGACGGAAGAAGAGGCTAATATCAAACTACTATTAAAAGAGTCAGAGTATTTTAATTTAACCGCTACTAAAAACAAAAATAGGACAGAATATGCAGCAGTAGTTAAATTATCAAATGATTTTACAATCAAAAATGACTATATAATTGAGGTTGGGCTCAGCGATTTTACCTATCAATATGATCCTGTTTCCATTCCTATTAAGACTGATTTTAACAAACTTATAAGTAAACAAACGATAAATGATTTTTTGGATAAAAATATTGTTCCAGTAGAATCAGAAAGCTTTGCTTTACAAACAAAAAAAATTAGTGGTGGCTCTAGCGTTAGTTATGAAGGTAGCTTAAATAAAGGTGGAACATTGGGTGCATTGTTCAAACTGAAAAGTGGCAATAAAATTTACCTCTTGTCAAATCGACATGTTATATTTGATTCTGATTATAATGAAAATAAAAATAAAGTTGTTTCTCCAGCTAGAATCCACGTCTCTAAAAGTTTAAATGAAATAAATACGATTGGTAAAATTATTTGGTCAAGTCAAAAACATGATGACATATTAGATGCCGCTATTGCAGAGGTAAATGATAAAACTAAATCCTGCATAGATATTGGAAAATATTGTGTTAATAATGAATTAAGTTTTAACGGAATAGCTAAAGCTAAAATTGGAGATTCTATTAAAAAATTTGGCAAAACAACTGGACTGACATATGGTGAGATTAAGTCAATAAATTGTACTGTAAATGTCTCCAAAAATATTAAAACCCCAAAAATTTTTAGACGTCAAATCTTAACATCTAATATTTCAGATTACGGAGATTCTGGTTCAGTGGTTATAAATCAAGATAACGATGTAGTCGGTTTGCTAACTGGGGGAAATAAAACTACAGCAAGTTTTTGTAATAACATTAAATATATTTTTAATAATGAATTAGGCCCAATATATAATTTTTTCAAATTTGTTTAATCAATAAAAATTAATAAAATGAAAGTATTACCACCAATTATTCCTAACGATGCCAATACGGAACACACACTTTATAATACTCAAGTAGATTCTATTAAAGCAAAATTTACTGGATGGCATGAAGATGCTTCAGGTCCCTCAGGTATATCAGACTACTACATAACGAAAATTAAAATTACGAATTCGACCTTCGATAAAAAAATTGAGTTAGTCAATTACTGTGAAAAATCTGACAGTATAGAAATTCATTTTTATGAAAAATCCCCAGATAAATTCAAAGAAGTAGAATTTCCATTAACAAATTGTAAATTAGAAACTGTAAGAGTTTTTTTGTTGATTTATAAAACGGGGGAAAGCATTGAATTATGCTCTTCTGCTGGAGCAACAATTTCTCAACCAAAAACAAAGAGAGGCAATATTATAGTGGGAAATCCATAAATGAAAGAGCATTTAAAAAAAATCATATCAGTATTTTTTATGTCAGCAAGTTTTTTCCTTGCTGACATTTGCTATTCTCAAGATACTATTTTTGATAGCATATATATTGCTTTTGAAAATGGAAATCATGAAACAATTGAAAACGAATTAAAAGCAATTGACACTAGCAATATATCTACTTATAACAAGGCTACATGGCTCTATTTTAATGCAGATTTTGAATTTTCAAGAGATAATCATCATTTAGCATATAAATCAATATTAAAATCTAGTAATTTATTCAAAGAACTAAAAGAAATTGATGATCTTATTGATTGTTACATTTTAGAGATAGCAATTCTAAGCCATCAAAACAATCTAAATTATGATTCAACAGAGACTCTTAAAGAACTTGAATCTCTAGCTTTAAAAAAAAAAGACACCAATGCCATTCGAGCGACTTATACAAATATAGCTCTTGGTTTTATGGATGTTGATAGAGCAGATGAATCTATCAAATATTTTAAAAAAACCATACCTCTTGCTTTGAGTCAAAAAGACTCAATAAGAGAAGGTCATGCATATGCAAATATCGCTATTGTTCATAATACAATCAATAATAACCTAGATTCTGCTCTACATTATAATAAAAAAGCGGAGCCAATTCTCCAACATTTTAATGATCATCAAAGTCTAGCATACAACTACAATAATCTAGCAGACATTTATAAACAGTTAAATGACTGTGATGAAGCGAGTAAATATTTCACAAAAGCAATATCTATTCCATTCCAAGACAATATTCCAAAAAGTAAGGTTGTATTTTATGAAAACATGTCAAATTTATATTTACAATGCCAAGAATATGAAAGAGCTTCAATTTACCTTAATAAATTAATACGATTAAAAGATAGTATTAATGATAATGGCCAGGATAAAGCTATTTTAGGTATTGCAAATGAAGAACTAAAAGAAGATAATAAAATTAGTGAACATAAACGCAAACAATTAAGCAACCTTCTTTTAGGCTCTTCAGTAATATTATTCTTTGGCAGCATTATCGCTTTCCTCCTTTTCAAAAATACCAAACGCAAACAAAAACTCGCCGAGCAGGAAAAAGCACTCGAAACCCAAAAACTAACTACGGTACTCAAAGAACAAGAACTCACAGCCATTGATGCGATGATTGAAGGTCAAGAAAAAGAGCGCCAACGTATTGCTAATGATTTGCATGATGATTTGGGTGGTTTAATGGCTACCGTAAAGCTCCATTTTAATGCCCTAAAAGAGAAGCAAACGCCTGAACTCTATACCAAAACCAATCAACTCATCGATGAGGCTTATGATAAAGTTCGAACTGTGGCACATGCTAAGAATTCTGGTGTGATTGCCAAACAAGGCCTTTTAAAAGCTGTAAAAGACATGGCTGATAACATTTCCGCAGTAAATACTATTTCAATTGATGTCATCGATCACGGCTTAGAAAACCGCCTAGAAAACAGTTTAGAACTCACTATTTTTAGAATCATACAAGAATTGGTCACAAACATTATCAAACATGCGCAAGCCACCGAAGCTACCATCCATATTACCAATCATGAGGATAGTCTAAATATTTTGGTTGAAGACAATGGCATAGGATTCAACCCAAGCCAAGTGACCAAGACCAATAAAGGCATGGGCATTAGTAGTATTGATAAACGTGTGGCACATTTGGAGGGCACGATGACCATAGAATCTGAAAACAATCAAGGCACAACGATAATAATAGACCTACCGATATGATTAGATTAGCTATTGCCGAAGATCACCAATCACTCATAGATGGCATACAATTGCTACTAGAGTATGAAGACGATATTTCAATTGTTGGCACAGCTAATGATGGTGAAGCCCTTTTAGAGATCGTCGAAAAGAAGCGCCCGACGGTTGTGCTTACCGATATACGCATGCCAAAGTTAGATGGTATTGAAGCGACGAAGCGTATCAAAAAATCAAACCAAAACATTAAAGTATTGGCCTTTTCTATGTTTGATCAAACCGATGCTATTCAGCAAATGTTGGCTGCTGGTGCAACAGGTTATATTTTAAAAAACTCCTCACTTACTGAAGTTTTAAAGGCTATTAGAACCGTTGCAAAAGGCGATACCTATTTTGACGCACATATCAACACCAATGCCTTAACTTCAGAAAACACGACTAAAACCAAAGGCTTGTTGACCAAACGTCAAATTGAAATTCTTGAATTGATTGGCTTAGGAAAAACCTCACGAGAGATTGCTGATGAACTCTTTATTGGTGTGCATACAGTCGATACACATCGCAAAAATATGGCGCGCATTCTAGGCTTACAAGGCAAAGGTGAACTTATGCGCTATGCTTTGGAGAAGAAATACAAGTTCTAGATTTACCTGCTATTGGGTATGTTTTCACCTGTAAAGGATAATTAGATTTGAACTATTAATCAATCTATTATTCGTTATGTCTGCAAAAAACAACAAAGTAAAAAACTTCATTGACTTTAGAGAACTAATAAACAGCTCGGAAACTATTAAATCTGAATTTTTAAACGACCCCATTACTTTTTTAGAGCAAACCATAGAGCAACCTCCAATGCAGGATAAATCGGTTTTTCTGAAAATTGTATATATCGTAGGAATATCATTATTGTTATGTATTATAGTAAGCGCCGTTATCTCCTTATGGTTTCCTATAATTGAATACACTAACATAAAAAATGAATTAATCCAAGAGAAAAGAGAAATTGACTCTTTTTTCGTCATGATAGCTTCAGCATCTATAGGGGCTCTTGCAGGATTATTAGTTCCTACGCCAAAACAATAACGTAATCAAAATTCGCAATCTATAAACTGGACAATACTTCAAAAACAAATATGAAACAACATTTCGATTATTATCAATAATTCGTTGAATAACATAAATCAACTATCATGAAAAACAGATATCTATTAATACTTCTCATTGTAACATTTTCAATCAGCGCATTCAGTCAACAGAAAAAATATTTAAAAGCTTACAAATTAGCTAAAGATGACACATTATATATAAACACAGATGATGGAAATGACACATTAAAAAACACTGAACTTGACTTAGGATCTATAAATGAAGCAGTCTCTTTTGGTTTAAGTTTAGGTTTTAATAATAGTTTAGAAAACTTATATCTAGCACAAATTTCTCCAATTGATAGAACACTAATATTAAGTAAAGCACAGAAAACAAGTTTTGTTCTATCTTCTGTTGTTTCTGTTCCAGTTACATTCAAACGAAAGGTTTATCGAAATACGGACAAAAATGGCAATGAAGTAGGTGAGTTACACAAAATATCTGGATTAAGTTTTATTGGAATTGTAAATCTAGCAACATTTAATGAAGCTCAAAATGGTTCAATCTTTAATCAAAAAATAAGTGGAGGATTAGGAGTTTCTTATAACTTTAATGAAGATGTTGCTATAGGATTATCTTTTGAATTATTGTCTTATAGAAAACCCAAAGACTTTTTAAGAGAACTATCCGGACAGGAAGTCACAGAAAATGGAGAAGCTATCGAAAGCATAGATATTTCAGACAACAACTATTTTTTTGATAGATATGCTAACACGTTTTCTCTTAAAATTATTTATAAACTAACAACGAATTAGTTGATATCAATTTTTATAGGGAGAACAACAAAAATGTATCAACTTTAAAATCCCCGTTTTGGGGATTTTTTCAATTGAAGTTGTTTAATATATGATGACAAATCCTAAATCTATCGATGTCTAATAAACAAGAACTATGATTATTGTGTATTCAGCTATTAGTCTCATTGCGCTTAATTTAATACTGCTAAAGTTTAGTATTAATAAAAACAAGTAATCATAAAAAAGGATGTAATGAGAATTACATCCTTTTTGCGCCTCAATTAGATGCTTAGTTTCGCTTGAAAGAAAAGCATCATTTTTACAGATATAGACATCTCTTAAAAATTGATTATCTTTGATTACCTAATTAATTTTTAGCAACAATCAAAAAATGAAACCGGCTTGATTTAAATAATCTTTAAGCGTAAAGCAAACGCTTATTTTTAAACATCAAAGGTTCCATGTGACGATTTTAAATCATTGAGAATACACATGAAAGCACTAAAATACATCCTGTTTTTACTATTAATTTTATTTATTGGCTTGGCGATATATATTGCTGTTCAGCCAAATTCTTTTGAAGTGAAACGTACAAAAACAATCAACGCGCCAGTTGAAATGGTTTATAACAATGTCATCGATTATAAAAACTGGGAAGCCTGGTCATCCTGGGCCGAAGCTGATCCAAACATGGTCATTACCTTACCTGAACAAACCAGAGGTATTGATGGGTCTTATTCATGGGAAGATGCAGATGGCGTTGGTACGATGAAAACAATCGATACCAAGGCTAATGAAACGATTATTCAGGAAATGCAATTTGCTGATTTTCCTAAATCTGACGTGACCTGGAACTTAAAGCCTAATGGTCAAAATAAAACGGAGGTGACTTGGTCGATTTCTGGAAAAGACCTCCCTTTTGGGTTTAAAGCATTCGCTGCATTTATGGGTGGTATGGAAAAACAAATCGGTCCTAACTATGAAAGAAGCCTAGAAAAATTAGATAGCATTTTAGTTGCAGACATGAAAAAGTACAGTGTCAATGTAGAAGGCATCACGCAGCATAGTGGCGGATTTTACTTGTACAATACCACGTCTTGCAAAATGGAAGATTTCAAAATTAAAATGCAGGAAATGATGCCAAAAATTGGTGCTTATGCTATGGCAAACAATATAGTCATGGCTGGAAAACCGTTTGTAATTTATCACAAATGGGACACCGAAAATAATACGGTTATGTTCTCTTGTTGTATTCCAACTACATCAAAAATTGTAACTGAAGACCCTGAAGTTTTAACGGGTCAATTAGAACCTTTTAAAGCTCTTAAAACCGTTTTAAAAGGAGATTATGATAACCTACAAGAAACTTGGACTAAAGCTATGACACATATAACCGCAAATAGTTTGGTGCAACCTGAAAATGGAATGGCTATTGAAACCTATTTGACAGATCCTATGTCAACACCTAATCCTGCTGAATGGCTTACTGAAATTTATTTAGAAGTTGACTAATATATGAAACAACTTTTATTAGTATTTGTTGGTGGCGGATTTGGAAGTGTATTACGATTCATTATCGGAAAATTTCTTAATAATACCGAAAATGGAATTCCTTATGGTACGTTCGTTGCTAATATTTTAGGAAGCCTCCTCATAGGAATCATTTTGGGAATAGCAGCAAAGAACAATACCTTAACCTCTAACCAAACCTTGTTTTTAGCTACAGGTTTTTGCGGCGGCTTCACAACCTTTTCAACATTTGCATATGAAAATCATGTCATGCTCAAATCTGGCGATTTCACCTCATTTGCCATTTATACTATTGCAAGTTTCATCATTGGCTTTTTAGCGGTATTCTTTGGAATGTATTTAGTGAAATCTTAATGCTTATCAAAAGCCTTTACTCCTGCTCTAATTTCTAAATCAAGATAGTTTTCTCGAGGGACAATCGGACAAGAATATTTTTCATTATAAGCACAATACGGATTATACGCTTTGTTAAAATCGATAGTTAGTTCATTTCCTTCAGGAATTCTCATATCAATATAACGTCCGCCTCCATAACTTTCTTCACCATTAGTATTATCTAAAAATGGAAGAAACAAGTAGTCTTCGTATCCTTCTTTTTTAATTAAACCTTGATTTTGATAAATGTTTAATTGCTGTGTTTTTCCTTGCAGTTCAAAAGTCACAACACCATATTTCACGTATTCGGGTAACCGATCTGTAGTGGTCTTCATTTTAAAAACACTTTCATTTGGCGTTCTACTAAACGACGCTTTCACAACATAGGTCGAATCAAACTTAAAAAAGTTTAAGCCTTTAAAATGCTTCCGATCTTTTTCTTTTAAAGGTGAGGTTGTTGCATCTTTATATTCAGCATTGATTTCTTTTTGAAATTCGGTATTTCCAGAAATTGGCCGTTTGTCTTGTTTACAGCTTAATGTAGACACACATAGTAAGGCAAGCAATAAATAGTATTTCATAATGTTAATATTCAGTTCAAAAATACAATTTAATACGACTTGAATTTATATGATAAGAGAAAATAAAAAATTGAAATAAACTTCTAAACATAGTTATTAAAAGCATATTTTAGTCGTGGTTAATTAGAAAAAAATGTCATTTCCTAAAAAAAAATCCAGAAAAATAACAGTTAACAATCATAAGTATTTATGGATTGCGAAAGGAAAATTAGGATATAATAAATGGATTGATTTATCAATTATTTCTGCAGAAAACAACGGACAAAAATTATTTGCCCAATTCAGTTATGATACAACTAACACAACTTCTTATGAGTTTCCCAACCCATTAACACCTTTTATTGTTCGGCAAACAATTCTTTATGGGTTAAAAAAAGGTTATAATCCTGAAAAAAAAGGAAGTGATTTAAACCTAGGGAATTTAAGTAATAAAATAGATCTTAAAGTCAGTGGACAAGAAAATACACAACGCTTGATTAAAAAGATTGAATCCTTATCTATTGCCCAATTTGCTTATGGTGCAAAAGGAAACAATGAGACTGCAATTAGAAACAGTGTACAAAAAATCCTTAAAGATTGTAATGCATATATAATAAAAGAAAAATGGTTTTTAGGATTGAAAATTATGATTGAAAACCTCCACAAAATCAAGTTTAAAATAAACATTGAAATTCTCAATTTAATCAAACAAATATTTGATAATGAAAATATAGATTGGAAAAAAGATTTTTACTGGATTAATGAGTTCGAGATTATTGAAGAGTTATACGAAAAAAGTAGCGGAGTCTTTAAAAAATAACTAACCATAAACAAAACACCTAACCTATACACAAAAACATGACCGAACCAGAATCACCTTTTGAAAATCCAACTCTAAATAAAAAATTACATACAGCAAAAGCTATAGGTGGTGCCACATTTCTAGGTGGCCCTTTAGCAGCTGGTTATATGGTTAGAGAAAACTTCAATGCTTTAGACCAACCTAAAGAAGGTCGCCATGCACTAATCATTGGAATCATCACTACAATTGTTCTTTTTGGAGGCATTTTTATGATTCCTGAAACTATTATAGATAAGATACCAAAACAAATTATCCCGCTTGCTTACACTGGGATTATTTGGGGCATCGTAGAATGGCTGCAAGGTGACGCACTTAAAAATCACAGAGAACTTGGCAATGCCTTCTTTTCAGGATGGCGAGCTGCAGGCATTGGTTTCGTGTCTTTGCTAGTGATATCAATTGGACTATTTGCTTATGTCTTTTTAGCACCAAATGATCCAGCGTATGATATCTATGATGAAAAAATTGAACAGTTCTCAAAAAATGAATCAGAGTCTCTCACCTTCTTTCAAAATATAGACTTCAAAAATGATGCGACCTTATTGAGAGAACTAAACAACAAGGTACTTCCAAAATGGGATGAGAATATTAAAATTATGCAAGAATTAGTTGCGTTAGATGGCTTGCCTTCTGATATATCGCTCCAGAGTAAGAGTCTTTTAAAATATTCAGAATTAAGACTAGAAGCCTTCTTATTAATTAAAAAAATTATTATTGAAGACACTGATAAGTATGATGATGAATTGAATTTGATTAATTTGAAAATCGACAATATACTTGATAAACTCAATGAAAGTTAGGTGATAACGTATTCTGAAATTTTAATCAAGACCATAAAAGTTGTAGGCATTTACACATCCTATTTGACAAATAAATTGGTTTTTAAGAATTTTTTTATAGCTTTGACCTAACATAAAACATAAATAATGCAAAACTGCGTCGTAACATATTCACAAAGAAAAACCTCTTTTTCAAAGAGTCGGACTTACTATATGCTATGATAATATAATTATATAACCAATCAATCATAAAAAGTCCGACGATATCGTCGGACTTTTTACATTTATACAACAACCAAAAATGAAAAAAATTTACTTAAATTACGTTCAATCTTTCGAAGGCTTATCGAAAGAAATATGGTATCTCTCTCTAATTACATTGATAAATAGAGCTGGCACCATGGTAATTCCATTTTTATCATTATATCTAACCAAGAATTTAGACTTCAGTAAAGATGACGCCAGTTGGATTTTAGTATTCTTCGGAATTGGATCTGTTATTGGCGGATGGCTAGGTGGCAAATTAACCGATAAAATCGGATTTTATAAAGTGATGGTATTTAGTTTATTTATCACTGGGCTTAGTTTTATTGGTCTACAATACATTACATCATTTTGGGGGTTATGTTTTGCTATATTATTTGTAATGACTGTGGCTGACACCTTTCGACCAGCGATTTATGTATCACTAAAAACTTACAGCACACCTGAGACTCAAACAAGGTCATTAGCTTTAATACGCTTAGCCATAAATGCAGGCATGGGCATTGGACCAACGCTAGCTGGTTTGATAATCGTAATGAAAGGATACAACTTATTATTCTGGATTGATGGTGTCACGTGTATTGTAGCAATTTTACTCTTTTATTATTTAGTAAAGGAGCCAAAAAAGGACGTAGTAACTGTGAAAAAAGACATTCAAGTAATACGCGATAAAAATTTGGTTTATACAGATTTTACTTATTGGATATTTATAGCTATTTGTTTCCTTATGGGAATGGCTTTTTTTCAACTTATGATCACTATGCCTTTGTATTACGACGAGGTTTTTAATCTTAACGAATTTAAAATTGGTTTAATCTTTTTCATTAACATAGCTATTATTGTTGTTTTTGAAATGCCATTTATCAATTACTTAGAAAAAAAGCATATTCATGTTACTAAGCATATTCTAATGGCTTCGTTACTTATGGGATTGAGTTTCTTTGTATTATTTCAGAATTTTTGGATAGGTATTCTTGTTATAAATATGGTTATTATTACTGTTGGTGAAATGTTAGGGTTTCCATACACAAATAAGTTTGCACTCAATAGAGCAAAAGAAGGCATTGAAGGCAGTTATATGGCTTTATATGCTATAGCATTCTCTTTATCTCATATATTTAGTTCTAAAATTGGATTAAGCGTTGTAGACAATTATGGTTATCAAATTAATTGGTTGGTTACTGGCTCTTATGGTGCCTTAGCTGTATTATTATCACTATGGTTGCAAAAACGTGTAAAAAATAACTTATAATGAATCTTAATCAAATTACAATACCATCATTAGATGTTGAAAAAGCGACGCAATTTTATAAAACATTAGGTTTAAATCTTATTGTTGATGCTATACCGCGATATGTGCGATTTGAATGTCCTGACGGAAATACAACGTTCTCAATTCATAAGGTCAACACATTACCAAAAGGTGACGGGATTACCATTTATTTTGAAGATGATAATCTTGATGAATTCGTAAGTGAACTTCAACAAAAAGGAATTATATTTACTTCACAACCTGAAGATAAAGACTGGTTGTGGCGTGAAGCACATCTCAATGATTTAGATGGCAATCATGTTATACTTTATAAAGCTGGTAAAAACAGAAAAAATCCGCCATGGCGAATCAAAACATCATATTAAAATGAAGCAAGTTATCGTTTTACTAACATTAATTTTTCTAGTGAGTTGTAATACTTCCGAAGAAAAAAAGAACGACTCTAATACTGAGATTCAGAAGCAAGTTCAGCATGAAGAAAAACAATTTCCGAAAATTGAACCCAACCGTTATAATGTGGCTTTTTTAATCATGGACGGTGTATATAATACCGAATTAACCGCGCCTTTTGATATTTTTCAGCACACGATTTTTAGAGACAGTATCAAGCCTATGAATGTCTTTACAGTCGCAAATACTGATGCTCCAATTGTCACTTTTGAAGGCATGCGTATTTTGCCCGATTTTAATTATGTAACAGATGAGTTACCAAAAATCGATATTCTAGTCGTCCCAAGTGCAGAGCACCATTTGGATACAGATTTAGAAGACAAAGCCATGATTGATTTTGTGAAACGTGTCGATAAAGAAGCACAATTTATAACCTCGCATTGTGATGGCGCTTTTGTATTAGCACAAGCTGGATTACTTGACAACTCAGTGTCTACAACATTTCCAAGTGATATTGACACCATGCGTGAGCGCTTTCCGAATTTGGATATTAGAAAAGAGGTCTTATTTGTTCACGACGGGAAATACATCACTTCAGCAGGAGGTGCAAAATCTTTTGAAGCTGCTTTATATCTCTGCGAATATCTCTATGGAAAAAAAATTGCTGAGAGCTTAGCTGGTGGTTTAGTAATTGATTGGAGACTGGATGATGTTCCTCATCTTATAATTAGCAACTAAATTTCTCCTTTATAGTTGTCTTCTTTTTCAATTCGCTTTAATTTTTTATCGCGATTTTGTTTTCTTTTCAGTGTTTCAAGACCTTGCTCAATAATAGTTTTAAACTTTTCTTGGCCTTCTTCTAATTCTTCTTTGCTAAACGTTTTAGGTCCTTTTTTTGCCAACAACTTTTTAATTCGTTTTTTGAACTGTCGCTTATGATCATAGTCGACCAGTTTATACTTCACACCAACAGTAAAAGCTCCCATTACAGCATTAGTTTCAACAAAATAAACTTTATTAGCTTCAAGGTTTGCTTCTAAATAATCTGTATTCTCAGCTTTCACCCAAAAAATATGCTCTCCAGGTTCACATTCGTATCTTAAATAATTAACACCACCAAATTTCCCTAAGTAGGTTTCATTATCAAAGAATCTAAAATTCATAATGGCACCCAAACTACTAGTACGCATAAAATAAATAACACTTTTACCCTCGGCTGGTGGTTCAATATTAGTTTGTGCTTTAATAGAGTTGACTGAAAAAATGGTAACAAAAAGAGTAATAAAAATGTAAGTAGACTTCATTTTAAATGGGTTTATATTATCTGACGACAAATATAATTTTTTATTTCAAAGGTTTCACCTCATTATGCTTCACCACATGAGATAGCACAATTTGTGTTTTGGTTTCACCGTATACAATCAATTGATCTATAAAGGATTCTAAATGTTTTTGGTTTTTCAAAACCACTTCCATAACAAAGTTTTCATTACCAGTAATTCGGTAACAATTAATCACCTCATCATAGGTTTTTACTTTTTCTAAAAAGGGTTTTAGCATTCCCATAAAAGCACGCAAAGTGATTAAAGCCTTTAATTGATAACCAACTTCAAAAGGAGAAACAAGCGCATTATAGCTCTCAATAATTCCTGCATCTTCTAGTTTCTTTATGCGTTCAGAAACTGCTGGAGAACTAATCCCAACTTGACGTCCAATTTCGGTATGCGACTGTCTAGCATTTAGTTGGAGGCACTTCAAAATTTTCCAATTCAGGTTATCTATATCCATTTAAAGTAATTTAAAAAAATAAATTAATAATTAAATCAAATATACATATTTACTTTAAATATTAAAGCTTAAAGTCGTCACTTGTCACTAATTTTGTTACCATTGCTATTAGAAAAATGAATTATAATATCCCGTCTCACTTATCAGAACTGCCTATATATCAAAAGGCTATAGATATTCTTGTATTATCAAGAAGCATCTCAACATATATTAATCAAGATTTGGCGTATCTGAAACCAGATGGTTCAGAAGACACAGATATCTACTTCTCAGGCGATATCATTCAGCAATCTGAATCATTAGCTCCTGAAATTGAAAAAGCTCAAGCTGAGCGCTTTTCAGATAAGAAACACAAACACCTAGACTCATTAGAGCGTTTAACGCATCGTTTGAACCTTAATTGTAATCGCTTACAGCATTGCAATAGTAATGGTAAAGACTATTTGCCTATACTACAAAATGAGTTAAAGAAATTTAAGCGCTTACAACGTGTTTGGATGATGACGCTTTAAGAGTTAGTTCATCAACAAACTTTTCAACCTATTCTTTAAGAATTTAAAATACAATTAAGTTGATATTAGTGATAAGCACTATTGTGTGCTAAAGAACCATTACATGTAGCACAGCTACCAGCAGATCCAGATCCACCAGAACAGCCTTTTGCGCATGTATAATGCCAAACACCAGCCGAATTTTGTGCAGGCTCAGGAGTTGCAGGTTTAGCCGGAGTCGCAGACGGATTAGCCATAGGCGAAGTATTTGTCGTATTAGTGCTACTATGATAAGCTGTATTATGTGCTAATACATTTCCGCAATTTCCACATTTAACAGCCGACCCAGCACCTCCTGGACAACCTAATCTACAGGTATAGTGCCAAACGCCTCTTGCATTTTGCGCAGGCTCTTTGGGAGTAGTTGTTGGTTTTACTGTTGTTTCAGTTGATTTAACTGCAGAATTTTCAACTTCTATTGATTTTGTGTTGTCTTCTTTTGCTGTCTTCTTATTGTCATTACAACTATAGAAAGACAAAACTGAACTCAACATTAGTATTGCAAGAATCTTAAAATATTTCATAATAGTTTTTATTCTAAATAGTTAATCGAAATAATTAGGCCTACTTCTTTGATTTAAGAATATGCCATAATCATTCTTTATGATGTAAACTTACATATTTCTGCGGTACTGACCTCCTACTTCAAATAGCGCAGATGTAATTTCTCCTAAAGAACATACTTTACAAACATCCATTAAGGCTTCAAAAATATTTTCATTGTTAATAGCTTTGTGTTGTAAATCTTTAAGAAGTGATTGGGTATCATTTGCATTGTGAAGGTTTTCAAGTGTTTTAATTTGAAATTGCTTTTCTTCTTCAGTAGCTCTAATAACTTCCGCAGGAATAACCGTTGGAGACCCTTTAGAGCTTAAAAATGTATTCACACCAATAATTGGAAATTGCCCATTATGTTTCAACGTCTCATAATACAAACTCTCTTCCTGAATTTTACTACGTTGGTACATGGTTTCCATAGCGCCTAAAACGCCTCCACGTTCTGTTATGCGATCAAACTCTAACAAGACAGCTTCTTCTACTAAATCGGTTAATTCTTCAATAATAAATGAACCTTGAATTGGGTTCTCGTTTTTATTTAAGCCTAATTCTTTATTGATAATCAACTGGATAGCCATAGCACGACGAACCGATTCTTCGGTTGGAGTAGTAATCGCTTCATCATAAGCATTGGTATGTAATGAGTTACAGTTATCATAAATCGCATACAAAGCTTGAAGCGTCGTACGAATATCATTAAAGTCAATTTCTTGAGCATGCAAACTACGACCAGAGGTTTGAATGTGGTATTTTAACATTTGTGCTCTAGCATTCGCACCATATTTAAGTTTCATTGCTTTTGACCATATCTTACGTGCTACACGGCCAATGACTGCATATTCGGGGTCAATTCCGTTTGAGAAAAAGAAGGATAAGTTTGGTCCAAACTTATTAATATCCATGCCTCTTGACAAATAGTATTCTACATAGGTAAATCCGTTTGCTAAAGTAAATGCCAATTGTGAAATTGGATTAGCTCCAGCTTCTGCAATATGATATCCTGAAATAGACACTGAATAGAAGTTTCGTACATTATTTTCGATAAAATATTCTTGAACATCTCCCATTAAACGCAGTGCAAATTCTGTTGAAAAAATACAGGTATTCTGTGCTTGATCTTCTTTTAAAATGTCAGCTTGAACTGTTCCACGAACTTGAGCAATCGTTTTTGTTTTTATATCTGTATAGACATCAACTGGCAACACTTGATCTCCAGTGACTCCTAAAAGCATTAAGCCTAATCCATCATTTCCTTCAGGCAAATCGCCATTATATTTTGGACGCTGTTTTCCTTTATAAATGGCAGCGATTTTAGCTTCGATTTCTTTTTCTAATCCGTTAGCCTTGATATAAATTTCACATTGTTGATCTATAGCTGCATTCATAAAGAAGCCCAATAACATTGGTGCAGGACCATTAATTGTCATACTTACCGAAGTCATCACATTTGCTAAATCAAAACCTGAGTATAATTTTTTAGCATCATCCAAACAACAGATAGACACACCAGCATTGCCAATTTTACCATAGATATCTGGTCTATAATCTGGATCATTTCCGTAGAGCGTCACACTATCAAATGCTGTAGACAAACGCTTTGCTGGTAATCCCATACTCACATAGTGGAAACGACGGTTGGTACGTTCTGGTCCACCTTCACCAGCAAACATTCGTGCTGGATCTTCACCTGTTCTTTTAAACGGATATAATCCTGATGTATACGGAAATTCGCCTGGTACATTCTCTTGCAATGTCCATCTTAAAATGTCTCCCCAAGCCTGATACTTAGGTAATGCTACTTTTGGAATTTGCGTATGCGATAATGACGCTGTATGCGTCTCTATTTTAATCTCTTTATCTCTAACTTTAAAGGAATAAATAGGGTTTTTATATGTGTTAACTTTCTCGTCCCAACCCATAATCACTTCCCAATTATAAGGATCTAAGTTAAGCTTCACTCTGTCAAACTCACCAATAAGTAACTTAATGAAATCTTTGTTTTCAGTAGATTCGGTAGATTCAGAATCAATACCAGCTTTATCTAACTTTGGTGTACTTCCAATAACCGATTCTATTGTTTTATAAATTCCGTAGAGTTTTTGAGCGACTTCAACCTGTTCATTAGATGATTTGTCATAAGCACGATTGTTTTCAGCAATTTCTGATAAATAGCGTGTTCTAGCAGGAGGAATAACAAATATCTTCTCACTCATTTCATCTGAAATATGAAACGTCGATTTCAAATCTGAATCTGTTTTCTCATCTACCTTATCCATAATAGCTTTGTAGAGCGTATTCATTCCAGGATCATTAAATTGAGAGGCAATCGTTCCAAAAACTGGCAATTGGTCTTGAGGTATATCCCAGAGATTATTATTACGCATGTACTGTTTTTTTACATCACGTAGAGCATCTAGTGAGCCTCGTTTATCAAATTTATTAATGGCAACCAAATCGGCAAAATCTAACATATCGATTTTTTCTAATTGTGTAGCTGCACCAAATTCAGGAGTCATCACATATAATGACACATCGCTGTGTTCTATAATTTCGGTATCACTTTGTCCAATACCAGATGTTTCTAAGATGATTAAATCAAACTCGGCAGCTTTTAATACTTCAACTGCCTCATTAACGTATTTAGATAGGGCCAAATTAGACTGACGTGTTGCCAAACTACGCATATAAACTCTTGGTGAGTTAATGGCATTCATACGAATACGATCACCTAAAAGTGCTCCTCCAGTTTTTCGTTTCGAAGGATCTACGGAAACGATACCAACTGTTTTTTTAGGAAAATCTATTAAAAACCGTCTCACTAATTCATCAACTAAGCTAGACTTACCGGCTCCTCCTGTACCAGTGATACCTAAAACTGGGGTTTTAGAGTTTTTATTTTTTATATGAATTTGATCTAATGTCGCTTTAGCAACTTCTGGAAAATTTTCTGCAGAAGAAATAACACGTGCAATAGCTTTTGGGTTTTTATTAGGAAGGATATCAAGTTCTCCATTTAATGCATCACCAATGGCAAAATCTGATTTCTCAACTAAATCATTAATCATGCCTTGTAATCCCATTTCCCTACCGTCATCAGGAGAGTATATACGATCGATACCATAATCCATAAGGTCTTTGATTTCTGAAGGCAAAATAACACCTCCGCCACCTCCGAAGATTTTAATATGGCCAGCACCTTTTTCTTCTAGCAAATCATGCATGTATTTAAAATACTCATTATGACCACCTTGATATGACGTCAAACAAATTGCATTTACGTCTTCTTGAATGGCAGTATTTACAACCTCTTCAACACTTCTGTCATGACCTAAATGAATCACTTCAACTCCTGTAGCTTGAATAATTCGGCGCATAATATTTATAGACGCATCATGACCATCAAATAAAGATGCTGCAGTTACAATTCTTACTTTATGCTTTGGGTTATATGGTGCGACTTGCTTCATTCGTAAAATTATCAGGTTTTAAAGACACAAATTTACGGAATATTCAAAAAACATAAGGGTTTATAATCAAATATCTAAAAGTTAAATTTTAAAAAGCGTCGTATCAATTTTATACTAACTTAGTTCGTTTAAATAGAACTATTAAGATGAAAAAAATCACCATACTAATTCATTGTAAAGATCAATCAGGCATTATAGCTTCTGTCACAAACTTTATTGCTGACAATGGTGGAAATATTGTCTATATCGATCAGCATGTTGACAGCGATCAAAACATTTTTTTTATGAGAGTTGAAAGTGAATTTACTACATTTTCTATGGGTAGTTTTACACAAAACTTTAAAGAAAACTTAGGTGAAAGATTTCAAATGAAATGGCGAATTTATGATGCTGAAGACCAACCAAAGATGGCTCTATTTGTATCTAAGTATGATCATTGTCTATATGATATTTTAGGGCGATACAGGTCTGGAGAGTTGCATTGCGAAATTCCATTTATTATTAGTAACCATATGGATTTAAAGCCAATTGCTGATAGTTTCAATATTCCTTTTTATTATATTCCAGTAACTAAAACCACCAAAGCGCAAGCAGAAATTGAGCAATTAAAACTCCTAGAGCAGCATGATATAGATTTTATTGTTCTAGCAAGATATATGCAGATTATCTCTGGCAAATTAATAGATCGTTATACAAATAAGATTATCAATATACATCACTCCTTTCTACCTGCCTTTATTGGTGCTAAGCCATATCATTCAGCATTAAAACGAGGTGTAAAAATCATTGGCGCTACTAGTCACTACATTACTGAAGAATTGGATGCTGGTCCAATTATAGAACAAGATGTAGCTAGAGTGTCTCATACCTATTCTATTGATGACCTTATCACTAAAGGACGTGATTTAGAAAAAATAGTATTGGCCACTGCTATAAAACATCATATCAATCGAAAAGTCATGGTGTATAATAATAAGACTGTCATTTTTTATTGATTAACAATCAGCAAGTTACCACAACAAAATACCTACCTCTTTTCTATCTCAGCATAGACATAAAACCTTGTTCAAAAAACTTCTTTTCTTTAGTATATAGTTTTTACTAATCACATATTTATAGCTCTACTTTGTGACCTTTAACAAAATTTTGTGTCTCAATAATTGCCGCACACAAAGTGTTGGTTTAAAATATTATCTATAACCATTAACTAATTTTTAATTATGAAACAAAAATTATTTTTATTCCTATGCTTCATTGGTAGTGTAGGTTATGTACAAGCCCAAGGGCTTCCAGCTAATCCAGAACCTGGAAAGTGTTATGTAAAGTGTATTACAAAAGATACATTTAAAGAAGTGACTGAAACGTTACAAGTTTATCCTGCTTATACAACTTTAGAAGTTGTTCCTGCAACGTATAAAACTGTAGAAGAAACAGTACTAGTAAAAGAAGCTACAGAAAAGTATGTTTACACACCAGCTACTTATGAAACTGTTGATGTATCATACATTAGTAAAGAAGGACGTACAGATTTAAGTGTTGTTCCTGCAACTTTTGGAAGAGATTCAAAAACTTTTCAAACGTATCCTGCAACTTCAGGTTGGGAATACAAAATCCTTGAAGATTGCCCTTCAGTGAACAAAGAGGACTGTGTAGCTGCTTGTTTTGTTGAGTATCCTGCAACTAATAGAGATGTACCTTTTACAACTTTAGCTACTGACGCTAGTACGACTAGTAATTCAGTACCAGAACGAAGCACAACTTATAAGAAAAGAGTCATCAAGACTCCTGCTCGTATGGATAAAATTGATATTCCTGCTGAGTACAAGACAATAAAACGTCAAGTTGTAGATGTTCCTGCATCTACAAGAAGTAATACTATTCCTGCGCGTCAAGAAACAGTTACAAGAACGGTTCTTGATCAAAAAGGTGGTATCACAACATGGGAAGAAGTTGAGTGTGAATTACTAAACCCAACTGTTATTCCAATTTTTTATGAAACAGCTAGTGCACGTTTAACGCCTGCATCTAAGAGAACTATTGATGAAACATTAGTACCAATTTTAAATGATAAGCCTGTAAGTATTGAAATTATGGCACATACTGATTCTAGAGGAAATGATGAATACAATATGTCTTTATCACAACAGCGTGCAAACTCTGTTGTAAACTACTTAGTATCTAAAGGTATTTCTAGAAGCCGATTATCTGCTAAAGGATATGGTGAGTCTAGATTAACAAATCGTTGTTCTAATGGAGTTGATTGTTCAGATGGTGAGCACCAAAGAAACAGACGTACTGAGTTTAGAATATTAAACAACTAATTACTATTTACTAAATAGATAATATAAAAAAGACACCTTTTAAGGTGTCTTTTTTCTTATTGTATATTTTTTAAAGCTTCCTATTTCCTTACTAATTTTAATGCCATAAGTGTCTTCTAAATCGCTTTCCATCAAGTTATAAAATCGATGATGAATTTGCCAATCATGCTTATCACTATCTGCTTCGGCTCCTTTAGTTACCACAGGCAAATTTAGAACAGATGCCAACTGAAACATAACATCTTTAAACGTTACATTATCCCCTTGAATTTGTGTGTCATCTATTAAATACTCGGCCGTATTATTTCCCCAATCTATTTGTTGCGTATCCCAATACATAATATTTGAAATATCTAACATTAGTACATCTCCTTTAGTTTCAGTATGAAATAAATCTAACTTTAATTCATCTAATATCGGAAACAACGCACTAGCTCCTTTTTTTATATAGACCTCATATGTTTTATTCAATTCAGGCGCTATTTGAACTTGGCTTTCTAAGATTCTTTTCTCTTTAGCTATAATACTTTTTAAACTTCCTTTATACTGAATATAATCTCCTCTAGGGTTTGCAACTAGCGTCTCAAAAGTTTCTTTTTTTAATTGTTTTATTTCAAAATCGGCAGAAGGTTTATAATCTGCTTTAAAAACTTCTTCTTTTATACGCTGTACTTTCAACACCTTATCTACATGTCGCTGTTTTGTGTTTTGTCTAAGATATCGTTCTAAATCTGCTTGTTTAAAATCTGTAGGGCTTCCTTTCCATAATATGGTTCCGTTAGCATTTAGAAGAAGCCCGTAAGGTAATGTTCTAGTGTTATTAGCTCTAAATGTTTCTCCTTTATAGTCTATTGAAACAGCTAAATCTGTTGGATTTTTTTTAAGGAATCGTTTGACAACATCTGAATTCTCTTCAGATAAAGACACTACATAAAATCGGTCTGGATATTGTTTTTGTAATACGCCTAAATATTCTGAAGCATACACGCAAGGTTTGCACCAAGTCGCCCAGAAATCAACAAAAAACAAAGATGCTTCAGTGTCTGTGGCTGTTTTTGAAGTTTGTATTGTTTCAGAAAACCGAATTTGGCCATTGCTAAAAAACGGAAGGCAACCACAAAATATGATTAAAAAAATTTTATTAAAATTCATTTATTTGTTTTTATAACTCCCTTTATATTAACAACTATTGTGCTAAAATAGTATTTTATAGCAATTATTTAAATTTTCTCTATTATAATTCAAACCGGTCTCCTTCTTTAGCAAAGTTAAAGCCTAGGTTTTGTATACTATCTTTTAAAGGATGCCTTTCTTTTATTGTTGGATTAGTGTGATTAAAATGAATGAAATAAATCTTGTTTTTTGTCTTTTTAGATTCCTTAGCAAATAATGTTGTGGTTTCTGTAGTAAATGGGTGTGGAATTTTACTCATATCTCGTTTTAATTCACCATCTCTAAAAAATGAAGCATCAATAAAAGCATAATCTACTTTTTTAACTTCCTCAATAATATCCTTATCCCAAACATGCCATTTATCAATATCAGGAATAAACAAAGCCGTTTTATATGTGCCTTCTATTTTATAGCCAACAGTTTCAGAGTACTCGTCACGATGAGGCACTTGAATTGGCGTGACTTTAAGAGCTTTACTAATAAAAATTGTAGAATCGTTTTGAAGCTTACGTAATTGGATGTTATCAAAAGACACTAACTGGCTCCAAGGCCCATTAGTTTCCAAATAGTTTTTCATTCTTGGCATAGCATAAACGGGAATATCATTACCTCCTAAAGCTTCAAACCCTAAATACATTAAACCAGTGTAATGCCCTATATGCGCATGAGTCAAGAAAATACCATCGATAACTTTATTGGTATTTAAATGATTGTCTTTTAAATTTTGAATTTGTTGAGGCATATCTGGTGTCGCATCAAACAACCATTTTTGTTTTGACTGCAAATCTATCAACCCTAAACAGGACACTAATTTTTTAGATTCTTCATCCGAATAAAAGGCAGCACAACATTCTTTTTCACAATTAATTTGAGGAAAACCTGCATCTTGAGCTATGCCTAAAATTGTTATATATTGGTTGTAATCTGTGGGTATTAATTCGTTTTTCTTTTCAGAATTACAGTTAAAAAAGAAAACACAAAACAATAGGCATGATAATTGGAAAGCTTTCATCTGTAAAATATCTATATTTGTTAAATATATAAAAACCCAAAATCATGATTCGTAAATTTTTAGCTTTTGTTCTTATTTTTAATCTGACAGCTTGTGCTGAATTACAAGATGTTGTCAATAATCTACCACAAGGAGGAGGTGTATTAAGCAATGCTGATATTGCTTCTGGTTTACGTCAAGCTCTAGATTTAGGTATTGATAAACAAGTAAGTAAACTCACTCAAAAAGACGGATTCTTTAAAAATGAATTGGTTAAAATCTTACTTCCTCAAGAATTACGAAAAGTAGATAAAGGCTTACGAGATATTGGTTTAGATAATTTAGCTGATGAAGGCTTAAAAGTTCTCAATCGCGCTGCAGAAGATGCCGTTAGCGAAGCCACTCCTATTTTTATAAATGCAGTAAAAGATATTACATTTAATGATGCCAAAACTATTTTACTTGGTAATGATGATGCAGCAACTCAATATCTAACTAATAAGACACAAACTGCACTTTATGATAAATTTAAGCCCGTAATTAATAGTTCATTTTCAAAAGTTGGTGCAGATCAAATTTGGGAAAACCTTATTAATAAATATAACGCTATTCCTTTTACAAGCAATGTAAATCCCGACCTTACTGATTATGTTACAGGCGAAGCCCTTAAAGGTGTTTACACTATGATCGCTGTAGAGGAAAAAGAAATTAGAACTAAGGTTTCGTCTAGAACTACAAGTTTATTACAGAAAGTATTTGCGCTTCAAGACTAATTATTTATTATACAATAATTAAACAACGTATAATGTAATCCTAATAATTACATAACATTAGACTGCGAAATAAACCCCATCTTTGCATCAGTTAGTTAGAATTACACTTCATGTTTTTTGAATAAGAACACGTTTATTGCAAAAATCGATCTTAGTCTTAGGTCGATTTTTTTATTAACATTTTTGATGTTTTGTTGCTGAATTACAATATTTTAAATACATTTAAGTGTTAAAAGTACTTTTGTAGTGAAACCAACCAGTAACATTCTAGACCATCAAAACCAATTGCTCTCTCGCTACAAACGTCTAATTGAACAAGCTTATAACTTTCGCCAAACTGATTCTGCACTTAGCGATATTTCAGAGTTTAAGGCCATTAAATTACTTCATAAACTAAACAAACTTAAATACCTCAATAGAGATTTAAGTACATTACAGCAAAATTAATTTTACAATTATTTAACGTACTCTAATCATCTATGTTTTGTTTTTAGACCGTATATAAGGTATAAAACAAATACTATGAATTCTCATTTTTGCAAAGTTGGAAAAACAAGACTCAACACAACTACCGTTTTCAGTTTAAAAGATTTAGAAGACAGATACTATAGTTTTATAGAAGAAGCCTATAATCTGAAGCAAACAGACATGAGTTTGAGTGATATCTTATTTTTCGAAGCGAAGCAACTCAAACAACGTATTTTAAATATGAAACGTTCTATGTCTAAAGATTTAGGTGCAGCGTTTTAAAATAGTCAAAAGCGTATTGTAACCTAGATCCATACCAAGAGAAAAACTCACCATCTACTAACATGATTTTAGTATTTGGAAATTGATTTTTTAAATCATTTATATGCTCATTTTTGAATGGATAAGGTTCACTTGATAACAAGACGACATCAAGTTCTTCCTTAATTGAATTCAAATCAACTTCAGGATAACGTTCTAAATATCCGAAGTAATTCTCAAAATTATTTAATTTAAGCATGGCATCAATAAAGGTATGATTTGCCGCAACCATCCATGGATTTTTCCAGATGAAATAAGCTACTTTCAAATTTGGCCTTCCACTAATAAAGTCATAAAACGCTCTTGATGCTTCATTTATAGCTACCATAATTTGAGTTGCCTTTGATTCCACAGAAAACATAAGACCGTAGGACTTGATTAAATATAAAGTATCATTTAAATTAAAAATATTACTAATATGAACAGGTGCGATATGTTCTAATTTAGAAACCATCTCTTTGGTATTCTCTTCTTTATTGCATAAAATAATATCTGGCTTTAAGGCTATGATTTTATCATAATTAACCTGCTTGGTTCCTCCTACTATAGTTTTGTTCTTTCGAAGATTTTCGGGATGTACACAAAATTTAGTGATACCAACAATAGAGGACTCCAAACCTAAATCCACCAATAATTCAGTTTGAGAAGGCACTAAAGAAATAATACGCTTTGGAATACCGTCTAACCAAAACTCTCTCCCAGCTTGAAAGAAGGATGACTTCATACTAAAAAGACAATATATGATCCATTTGCTCTTGAAGTTCTTTTGCTTTCACCGCTGCAGCTTGAGCAAAATGTTCATCTTGAGACGCGTAAATAATGCCTCTAGAAGAGTTAATCAATAAACCAACAGAGTCGTTCATTCCATATTTACAAACGTCTTGTAAATTCCCGCCTTGAGCACCAACACCTGGAACTAATAAAAAACTGTCTGGAATGATACGTCTTATATCAGTTAAGTATTCTGCTTTTGTAGCACCAACAACATACATTAAATTTTCAGAATTGTCCCAAGATTTAGAAGTTTCTAACACGTGCTTATACAGTTCTTTTCCTTCTACACTTTTCGTCTGAAAATCAAAAGCCCCTTTATTTGAGGTCAACGCTAACATAATGGTGTGCTTATTTTTAAAAGCTAAAAAAGGCTCAACCGAATCTTTTCCCATATAAGGAGCAACTGTTACACTATCGAATGCTAAATCTTCAAAAAAAGCTTTGGCATACATTGAACTTGTATTTCCTATATCGCCACGTTTTGCATCTGCAATAGTAAACAGTTCAGGATAATTCTCATTGAGATATTTTATGGTCTTCTCTAGAGATCTCCAACCTTTGAGACCATAAGCCTCATAAAAAGCAGTATTAGGTTTATAAGCTACACATAAATGATGTGTCGCATCAATAATGGCTTTGTTGAAGGCGAAGATAGGATCTTCTTCTTCTAATAAATGCGTTGGGATTTTATTTAAATCGACATCCAATCCAATACATAGAAAAGAATTCTTTTTTTTGATTTGTTGTGTGAGTTGTTGTGTTGTCATTAAAATTGAAATAGTAATGTTCCTATAATATTTTCTTCATCTACAAAACCTCTAAATCTAGAATCATATGAATTATCTCTATTGTCTCCCAAAAAGAAATACTTCTCTTCTGGCATAATAAGAGGCTCAAAATTATGTATGTTCCAATTAACAGATTTAGAAGAAATATCTTTCGATAATTGTGAATTTTCTGTTGATAAATTGCGTTTTAAATCAATTGATAAATTACTTAAATAATCTTGATCAAGAAATACGTATAAAGAATCTTTAGATATATGATAAGCAACAAATGATTCATCATCTTGAAAATCTTTTTTTAAATCAGAATTATAATACTCTAAGCTCACTTTATAACCATACCTTAAATTTATTGAATTGTCTACATTAATATCATTGACATAAATTTCGCCGTTTTTACACTCTAATTTATCATTAGGTAGGGCAATTAAACGTTTAACAATAGTATAACTTGTATCGCTACTATTATCAAATTTAAAATATGCGAAATCCAACTGTTTCGGTTTTACCAAGTTAGATCCAACAAAATGCGTGTTCAATTTTAAATTTGGTTCATTAGAAATGGTAGGCACGTCGTAGTAACTGAGTATTCCAGAAATTCTAGAAATACCAAATAAAATTAAAAACCCAATAAGAATATATACAAGTTTTTTTTTCATTCTTCACATTAAAAAAAAGCCTCTAAAACAGAGGCTCTAAATATTATATATGTTCGTCACTAGCTTTTAACTTCTCAGTATTTTCAGCCAGCATTAGTTCATCAATTATTTTTTGAATATCGCCATTTATGATATTTTGTAAATCGTAAAGTGTTAACCCTATTCTGTGATCAGTAACACGACCTTGTGAATAGTTATAGGTTCTAATCTTAGCACTTCTATCTCCAGAACTTACCATAGAACCACGTTTTTCGGCATCAGCTGCATTCTTTTTTGCTAATTCCATTTCGTATAAACGAGAACGCAATACTTTAAAAGCTTTCTCTTTATTTTTATGTTGTGATTTTTGATCCTGACATTGCGCAACCAAACCTGTAGGCTCATGCGTTAATCGAACAGCAGAATAGGTAGTATTTACCGATTGACCTCCTGGACCTGATGAACAGAAAAAATCAATACGCACATCTTTTGGGTTGATTTCTACGTCGAATTCTTCAGCTTCTGGAAATACCATACATGTAGCAGCACTTGTATGCACACGTCCTTGTGTTTCGGTTTGAGGCACACGTTGTACACGATGCACACCAGCTTCAAACTTCAATGTTCCGTAGACATCTTCTCCGGTTACTTCAAACTGAATTTCTTTAAAACCTCCGTTTGTTCCTTCACTATAATCTACAGTATCAACTTTCCACCCTTTACTCTCACAATATTTTGTGTACATTCTATACAAATCACCAGCAAAAATACTGGCTTCATCTCCACCTGTACCAGCACGAAGTTCAACCACTGCATTTTTAGAATCTTCTGGATCTTTTGGGATTAATAAAAATCGAATATCATCTTCTAGTTTTGGAATACCTTCTTTTGCTTCATCATACTGCATTTTAGCCATTTCGACCATCTCTGGATCGCTTCCATCAGAAATGATGTCTTCTGCTTCTTTTAAGTTATCAGTGAGTTCAAGGTATAATTCACGCTTATCCATTAACAAGCGTAAGTCTTTGTATTCTTTATTTAATGCAACATAACGTTTTTGGTCTGTTATGATATCTGGTTGAATGATTAAATCACTCACTTCATCAAAACGCTGTTTTACTATTTGTAACTTTTCTAACATCTATCTTCTAAAATTGTGTTTCAAAAATACGATAATTTATGGATTTATAACGGTTGAAAACTTGTTTCACTTACTGAAAAATATTCTTATAAGTTTTGACGTTATATCATCATGCGAAAGCAAGTTAAATCTATACTCAACTATTACAAATCAATGGCTGTATGGTCATTTATTGTCACCCTGGGAATTACTATAATTAACCCAGAACTCATTTTAGCATTATCTACTAAACTATTTTTAGTCTTTGTGTTGTGGTTTATGATAAGTGATAGAAAGGTCAGGCAGCGTTTACGCTTTTATAGAATTAGAGGTGTTTCAAATATTAAATTTTTTACTATAATTTATCTATTTGACGGTGTATTGACAACAGCTTTCTTATTATTAATAAAAGGGTTTATTTAATATTCAAAAGTACCATACGCACTTTTTATTGTCAATTTTCTCTCTTCTGAAGCTTCTACGCGACCAACAATTTTAGCATCAACATTAAACGATTTTGAAATCGCGATAACATCTTCAGCAATATCTGGAGACACATACAATTCCATACGATGTCCACAATTAAATACCTGATACATTTCTTTCCAATCGGTTTTAGATTGTTCTTGTATCAATTTGAATAATGGTGGAATTTCAAACATATTATCTTTTACTATATGTAAGTTATCAATAAAATGTAGAATTTTCGTTTGTGCACCACCAGAACAATGTACCATGCCATGTAAACTTTCCGAAGAAAATTTAGAGAGTATTGCTTTTATAATTGGTGCGTATGTTCGCGTTGGTGACAATACAAGTTTACCTGCATCGATTGGAGCGTTCACTACAGCATCGGTTAATTTGGTTTGTCCAGAATAGACTAAGTCTTCAGGAACCGAAGCATCAAAACTTTCAGGATATTTTTCAGCTAAATACTTATGAAACACATCATGGCGTGCAGATGTGAGTCCGTTACTTCCCATCCCTCCATTATATTCGGTTTCATAAGTCGCTTGACCAAAACTCTCAAGACCAACAATCACATCTCCAACTTTAATATTGGCATTATCAATAACATCACTTCGTTTCATACGAGCGGTTACTGTTGAATCGACAATAATTGTACGTACTAAATCGCCTACATCGGCAGTTTCACCACCTGTTGAATGAATAGTCACTCCAAATGATTTCAAGTCTTGAATTAATTCTTCGGTTCCGTTTATAATTGCTGAAATCACTTCACCAGAAATCAGGTTCTTATTACGACCAATTGTAGATGAGAGCATAATATTATCTGTTGCTCCAACACAAAGCAAATCATCAATATTCATGATTAACGCATCTTGAGCAATGCCTTTCCATACTGAAATATCTCCAGTTTCTTTCCAATACATATAAGCTAAAGAACTCTTTGTCCCAGCACCATCGGCATGCATAATTAAACAGAAGTCTTCATCATTTGTGAGGTAATCTGGTACAATTTTGCAGAATGCTTTAGGAAATAAGCCTTTATCTATATTTTTAATAGCGTTGTGTACATCTTCTTTAGAAGCAGACACGCCTCTTTGAGCATAACGTTTACTGATATCTTGACTCATGCGTTTGTTTTGAGCCACAAAAATAAGAATTGTTAATTACAATTTAGGTTTATTTTTATCATCAGTTATTGAATTTACTTCGATAACTGTAGAATAGTCTTTTAATATTTTAGCTTTCTTTTCTGCACCTCCAAAATAGAAATTAGCACCAAAGGCAATTCTGAAATAAGTATCATCAGATGCTCCTGCTTCTAAGCCATCAAGTGTGTCACTAGAGACATAGTTATAATCTGTGTAAAGTTTTAGTGCAAATTTATTAGAAACCACATACTCTAACCCAATTCCTCCTTGAGCTTTTTCAGCTGATTCCTTAAAATGATTAGATGCATTAAATCCAACACCTGCAAATATAAATGGTGAAAACTGTTCATGCGGGATTAATAATACCTCAGCATTTAAATCAAAAGACATAAAGCCTTCATTATAAATATCAATGAATGCTAAATTAAATTTATGGTATCCAAAATCTAAAGCCAAATATGGTGTAAGATGTCTTTTGTAGCCAAAGTGTGAATATATTTCAAACATTGGATCCGCAAAGTCACCATTAATTACTGAAGTTCCAAAAGCAACATCAAAGGCATTAGTACCTCTTAAATCATAGAATTTGGTATTAGGCTCGGGAATAATATCTTCCTCTTGAGCAAACGATTGAAATCCAATCGAGTTCACTAGTAGTATTAGTAAAATAAAACGAATTTGTTGCGCTATCATCAAATCTTGTTTTGGTTAAACTTAACCAATAACAGAGAAGATTTAGGTTCAAAAGATATGGGCATGCCACTTGAATTGGCATTAAAGGTTGGGTAATATAAAAAATTAATTATCAATGGCTTGCGTTTTTTTAAAATTTAACGGAAAACCATAAAAAAAAAGACAAATGGTTTCTTTTGAAATTCATTTGTCTTTTTTGTGGCAAAGATTAACAATGCCAACTAATTTTTGTAAGCATCAAAACCTTTTACGATTCTGCTTGAAATCTCGCTTCAGTTTTAACAACGTCGTCCTGTGTTAGGTCATCTTGTACGTCATTAGAATTGTCCTGAGAAAACAATAAGGTAGCAAACATAAGTGCAGCTACGCTTAGTAGTAACTTCTTCATTTTACAAAAAATTGATTAATAGCACTACAAACTTAACTAATTATGTAAGTGTTTATGCAGGTTTAACCATATTTTCGATTAGTTGATATAATTATGCGTTGAAATACATTATTTTGACCATATATATACGTAAACCTACGTAGTTATTAACATTTTAATAATGTTTAAATAATAATAAAAGCCTCCAAAAATGAGGCTTTCAAACTTATTTGTGAATAAATTGTTAATAATAACCAATCATATCTGAATTGATTACAGATGGCTCATTTTCAGATAATTTCTTCTTTCATTTTACTTAGTAAATAGTAATTCTCTATATTTTGTTAGTGGCCAAAGCTCATCATCTACAAGTAATTCTAATTTATCACAATGATATCTTATATCATCAAAAAGAGGTTTCACTTTATTACAATAGACCTCTGCTTTTTTCTCTAAACTTAAAATGGCATTGGCTTTTTTACGTTCCTCAGTCATTTTTGTAACCATAGAGTTTATACCTTCTATATGACTTGAAATATCTTCTATAAGATTGAGTTGTTCTTTAGCTAATTTTTTAAATGAGGCGCCATAAATTTCTTTCAAACCTTTAACATTATCAATTAAAATATTTTGATATCTAACTGCTGTTGGCACTACATGGTTTCTAGCAATATCTCCTAAGACGCGACCTTCAATTTGGATTCTCAACACATATTCTTCCATTTCAATCTCATAACGTGCATCAGACTCAATTTTGTTCATGACACCTAGGTCTTCAAATAATTTAATTGCGCTTTTAGACACTTTAGCTTTTAAAGCTTCAGGTGTTGTTTTGTTGTTACTTAGGCCACGTTTTTTAGCTTCTTTTTCCCAAGCCTCTCCATAACCATTACCTTCAAAAAGAATATGCTTTGACTTTTTAATGTACTCCCTAAGCACATTAAATATCGCATCATCCTTTTTCATATCCTTTTTAGAAATCATAGCCTCAACTTCTTCTTTAAAATCAATCAATTGCTTAGCTACAATTGTATTTAAAACAGTCATTGGATTGGCGCAATTAGCTGTTGAACCTACTGCTCTAAACTCAAATTTATTTCCTGTAAAAGCAAAAGGAGATGTTCGGTTTCTATCAGTATTATCAAGTAAAACATCTGGTATTTTCCCAACGACATTAAGTTTTAAATCGGTTTTTTCTTGAGGTGATAATTTTCCGTCAGTAACATTTTCTAACTCGTGTAAGACTTTAGTTAATTGCTCTCCTATAAATACTGAAATTATAGCAGGAGGCGCTTCATTAGCTCCTAAACGATGATCATTACTTGCCGATGCGATTGCAGCTCTTAATAATGCTTCATTATCATGTACTGCTTTAATAGTATTAATAAAGAACGTTAAAAATTGAAGGTTACTCATTGGTGTTTTACCAGGACTCAACAAATTAACTCCTGTATTTGTCCCTAAGCTCCAGTTATTATGTTTCCCTGAACCGTTAACACCTGCAAATGGTTTTTCGTGAAATAACACTTTAAAATTATGGCGTTCAGCAACTTTATCCATAACATCCATTAATAAAGAGTTGTGATCAACTGCTAAATTAGCTTCTTCATATATTGGAGCTAATTCAAATTGATTTGGCGCTACTTCATTATGTCTTGTTTTTACTGGAATTCCTAATAACATGCATTCGGTTTCCAAATCACGCATATAAGCCATTGCTCTATTAGGGATTGTACCAAAGTAATGATCATCTAATTGCTGACCTTTAGCTGGCGAATGCCCTAAAAGAGTACGACCTGTTAATACTATATCTGGTCTTGACATTGCTAATCCACTATCTATTAAAAAGTACTCTTGTTCCCAACCTAAAGAAGCATTTACTTTTTTCACATTCTTATCAAAATACTTACAAACTGCAACAGAAGCTGCATCTACAGCTTGCAATGCTCTTAATAATGGTGTTTTATAATCTAAGGCCTCACCTGTATAGGATACAAATACTGTTGGAATACATAAAGTCGTTCCATATATAAACGCTGGAGATGTAGGATCCCAAGCTGTATAACCGCGTGCTTCAAAAGTATTTCTAATACCTCCATTAGGAAAACTAGAAGCATCAGGTTCTTGTTGTACCAATTGTCCGCCTCCAAATTTTTCAATAGACAAACCATTTCCTATGGTTTCGAAAAAAGCATCATGTTTTTCGGCAGTTGCACCCGTTAAAGGCTGAAACCAATGCGTATAATGTGTTGCGCCTTTAGAAATCGCCCACTCTTTCATACCTGTAGAAATATGATCGGCCACTGCTCTACCTATTTTAGAACCATTACCAATAGCATCCATAACATTATCAAAAGCATCCTTTGTTAAGTATTGACGCATTGTTGATTCATTAAAAACATTGGCACCAAAAATCTCTGATCGCCTAATATTTTCTTCAATATGAATAGGTTGGCGGTTAAATATTTCTTTTAAAGCATGAAATCTAAGCGTAGACATATTATCAATTTATTATTTTAACAGGGCAAATTTAAGCAATTATTCAATATTTAGCATATTAACCCTAAAAAAATTAGGGGCTACATAATTGTTAATAACATTTAACTTAAAACAACCCTCATTTTTTTGACCATAGCATAAAAATTATAATATTTGTGCTTTGAATTTTTAAAATAAAAACAGCATGAGCAAATCAAAGTTAGAGTACATTTGGTTAGATGGTTATAAACCAACTCAAAACATGAGAAGTAAAACTAAAGTTGAAGATAACTTTAGTGGGAAATTAGAAGATTGTCCAATTTGGTCTTTCGACGGGAGTTCTACAAGACAAGCAGAAGGAGGATCTTCTGACTGTTTATTAAAACCTATAGCTATTTATCCAGATCCAGCAAGAAAGAATGGATTTTTAGTAATGACTGAGGTTTTGAATGCAGACGGAACACCTCACGAATCAAATGGAAGAGCAACTATTGAAGATGAAGATAATGATTTCTGGTTCGGGTTTGAACAAGAATATTTCATAATGGACACGCAAACACAATTACCTTTAGGATTTCCTATTGGTGGTTACCCTGCTCCTCAAGGAATGTATTATTGCTCAGTTGGAGGAAAAAATACACATGGAAGAGATTTAGTTGAAGAACATGCAGATTTATGTATTGCTGCTGGTTTAAACTTTGAAGGCATCAACCAAGAGGTTGCTTCAGGACAATGGGAATTCCAATTATTTGCTAAAGGTGCTAAAAAAGCTGGTGATGAAATTTGGGTCGCTCGTTATTTATTAGACCGCTTAACAGAACAGTATGGCTACTACATAGAATACCATCCAAAACCATTAGGAAAAGATATGGATTGGAATGGTTCTGGTATGCACGCTAACTTCTCTAATACAACATTAAGAACTTGCGGAAGTCAAGAAACTTATGAGAAAATATGTGAAGCCTTTAGACCTGTTGTTAAAGAGCATATTGCTGTATATGGTGAGTTTAACGATCAACGTTTAACTGGTTTACACGAAACGGCATCCATTCATGATTTTAGCTATGGTATTTCAGATAGAGGTGCATCAATTCGTATTCCAATTATCACAGTTGAAAAAGGCTGGAAAGGATGGTTAGAAGATCGTCGACCAGCATCAAATGGTGATCCGTATAAAATTGCAGGTCGTATTATTAAGACTGTTAAATCTGCTGATATCAGCTAGATTACTAAATATCTTTTTGTTCATAAAAACGTCTTCTTTTATCAGGAAGGCGTTTTTTATGCTTGAGATTTAAAAGCTAAGAAGATAAATGTGCCATAAGCCGCTACCAATAACAAACCTTTATATCTTGAAATCTGGAATTTCTTAGGAATTATTATCAACGGAATTAAAATTGCAGCAAATGCCAACATCCAAAAAATATCGCGATCTAATATAGCTGTATCCGTAACTGGAATCGTTTTTACAATAGAAGTTAATCCTAAAACCGAACCAATATTAAATATATTAGAGCCTATTAAATTACCAAGCGATAGTGCTTTTTCCTTTTTAACAGCTGCGATAACCGAAGCTGCTAATTCAGGAACACTTGTACCTATTGCAATTACAGTTGCAGCAATAACAGCATCACTAACACCTAAAGCAGTTGCTAATTCTTTTGCGCCATCAACTAACCAAACCGAACCAAAATAAAGTGCTGCGGCTCCTATGAGTAACCACAATGCAATTTTAAAATTTGATACCACAGCCAGACTGTCATCAACTTCTTCTGGAATAGCATCTTTTTTTGCAGATTTTATAAGTACGATTAAAAAGAGAACTAAGGCTCCAAAAAGTACAGCGCCTTCTAAAGGGACTAACTGGTTATCGTTATTTAAGAAATAATATAGCGCTATAGAAAAAATCATCATTACAGGCCAATTGAGCTTGTAAAAGGATTTATCAACCGCGATTGAACTTACAAGCGCTGTAATTCCTAAAACCAATCCAATATTTGCAATATTAGACCCAATAACATTATTAATTGCAATAGCTGGTGAACCTGTTAAAGCCGCATTCAAACTTACCAATAACTCTGGAGCTGATGTTGCAAAACTCACAACGGTCATTCCAATAACCATCTTTGATATATTCAATTTAAATGACAGGGCCACTGACGAACGTACCAAAAACTCACCTCCTACTACCAATAACAACAATCCTAAGATGATCCAAACGAGACTCATAAATTAAATTTTTGCGAAGATAGTATAATTTGAATAGTACAAAATAATCCTTTTTCATAATTCTGAAAAACTTAAACTTTAGTTAAATAACTATACAAATAGTTGTATAACTATAAAAATAGTTATAGGTTTGTAAAACAATTATAAATAGCATCTACCATGCAAAAACTCACAAATAAAGAAGAAGAAATTATGCACATCTTATGGACGCTTGAAAAAGCTTTTGTTAAAGATGTCCTTGCCGAAATAAAAAACGACAAACCGCATTACAATACATTATCTACCATTATTAGGCATTTAGAAGAAAAAGGTTACGTGAGCTATAATGCCTACGGAAAAACGCATCAGTACTACCCTATTGTTAGTAAAGAGGCTTACAAGAAACGTTTTATGAATACAGCTATAGAGAACTATTTTAATAGCTCTTATAAAAATGTTGTGTCCTTTTTTGCCAAGGAAGAAAAAATTAGCGTTGACGAACTCAAAGAGATCATTGCTTTAATCGAAAAAAAGAAATAATTATGGATTATTTACTTAAATCATCAGCCGTACTTTTTATTTTTTATGCATGTTACCAGTTATTTTTACAGCGTGACACTTTTTTTCAAGCCAATCGTTGGTTTTTACTTTTAGGATTGATTATCGCCTCTAGTATTCCTTTTATAGTTATTCCAAATTATATAGAGTACACACCAGTTGCATCTGGACTAGAACAAACATATATCACTAGTAATGGTAATGCGACTCCGATTGCAATACAAGAGGAACCATTTAATTATATAGCATTGATGACTTGGATTTATTTTGCAGGTATTCTTTTTTTCTTCGGAAAATTAGCTGTAGAGTTTCTATCGCTTAAAAAGATTTTAAACAGAAGCACAGTAATATCATCAGGTGCAATTAAACTCATGGAAACCAATGAAACTGTTGCGCCTTTTTCCTTTTTTAACTGTATTGTATATAATCCAAATCAATTTCAAAATGAAGAATTAATGCACGTTATTAATCATGAAAAAGTACACACCAAACAATGGCATTCTATGGATACCATAATTGCTCAACTTTCGTGCATCCTCTTTTGGTTTAATCCTATCGTTTGGCTTTACAAAAAAGCATTACAACAAAATTTAGAGTTTATTGCAGATCAAAAAGCACAATATGTTTCAACATGTGACAAAAGCTATCAAACCGTTTTATTAAAAGCCAGTGTACAAAATCATCAATTAGCATTTACAAATAATTTTTATACCTCATTAATCAAAAAACGAATCGTCATGTTACACAAATCAAAATCAAACAAATTAAACCAATTAAAATTTGCGGTGGTATTACCATTATTAGCACTATTTATGATGAGTTTTAATACCAAAACTATTTATGTTGCAATACCTATTGAAGACACCTACGCTATAGAAACGACTACTGAACAAACTGGTGACACAGAGATTACAATTTCAAAAGACACAACAGATGCTGAATTAAAAACTATTCAAGATCAATTAAAAGAAAAAGGCATCACATTCACCTATCACAGTTTAAAGCGTAATGCTGAAGGCGAAATAACCAATATCAAAACAGATTTTAAAAGCGCTGACCATTCAGCAAATTATAATGTTAATGGCGATAATGGTATCGAAGCGTTTCGCTTTAAAAATGATGGAGAGTCCTTTAGTGTAGGTTCAATAAAAAAACACAAAAGTACCTTTGTCTATGAGACTAAAGATGGTGAAACTAAAATACAAGGAACTGGTGCCAATGTTTATGTTTTTGAAAACGACGACGATGATAATGATGATGAAAATGGACAAACAATAAAAATCAAAACAGCAAACGGAACTAATACTGTAAAAGTTAAAGCGAATAGCCAATCCTCTTGGATAGACAAAGCGGGCTCAAAAACTAAAATCAAAGCTTTTGAAAATGGAAAGACTAATATTTTTATTTCAGAATCTGAAGAACCGTTGTTCATTATTGATGGAAAAGCTGTACAAAAATCATTATTTGAAGATGTTGATTCTGACGATATTCAATCCATAAATGTTTTGAAAGGAAAATCTGCAATAGCCTCTTTTGGAGACAAAGGCAAAAATGGTGTGATTGTAATGACAAAAAAAGGGTCTAAAAACTTATTTGTGAAAGCAGACCAAAGCAGCAATTTTAATTATAACTACAATTTCGGGAATGCTAAAGGCGAGCAGCCACTATTCATAATAGATGGAAAAAGATTGTCTGAAGATGAATTTAAGGACCTTAACCCTAATAATATTGACAAAATTGAAATCATAAAAGGCGAAAACGCTTATAAAGTTTATGGAAAAAAAGGTGAAAATGGTGTGGTTGTGGTGAACTCTAAATCATCACGAAAAAACAAACCAATAGTTGTTGAAGTTAAAGACAATAATTCTTGGGCTGTAGAAACATCGGTTAGCTCTGTGTACTTTGAAGATGACAACGGCAAAGAAACGGCCGAGTTCATCATTTCAAAACATTCGACTGATGCATTTATAGATAAGCAAAAAGACGCCTTAAAAGCACTTGGTATTAATGCTAAAATCAATAAAGTTCGTAGAAACAAAGCAGGTGAAATCACTGGTATAAAAATTTCACTTGATGATAACAACGGTCGAAAATCTAGTGCCAGTTGGAAAGAAAAAGATCAAGCCATTCCTGATATTGTTTTAGGTAAGTCTGGTGACAAACTTATTGTAAGAGCTATTAACTAAGCAAAATTATAGCATAAAAAAACGTCTTGACAGTTATCAAGACGTTTTTTTATATTGAAATTGTATCTTATCTAACGATTAACTTTTTAATCGTAGTCTTATTTTCTGAAGTGATATGAAGTAAATACATGCCGCTAGTAAGATTTAAATCTACGGTTGTATCTGCATCAGCTTTTAAGATTTTTACACGTCTACCTTCTATCGAAAACACTTCTACAGTAGCTTCACTTTGCAAACCATTGATCGCAATGCTTCCTCGTGTTGGATTTGGAAGTATTTGAATAGCATTCGCATCAAACTCTTCAACACTTAATTGTTGGTCCCAAACATCGCCAACATTTGTCCCCCAAATATATTCAACTAAATCTGGTTGATCAATAAGTGGATTTCTATTAAACTGCCATGTATATACCACATTATTGCGATTCATTTCATAATCATCTGGCGGATCATTACGATGCCAATCTAATAAAGTTTCTAAATCACCTAATTCACCTGGACCATTTTCAGGATACCCATTAATAACTTCTAAACCATTAAATCTAATAGCCATATACAACACACTTCTCGCGACATCTCCATAAAAGCTTCCTGCTGTCGCCATGGGTCCATCATACCCACCTAGCATAGGATCACCATAATGTTTATTGTTTCGTGTACTATTTTCAGGGCCATCAGCTGCTCGAAGTGCATGTGCATCAGAGTTTCCATGACGTAACGAATCTGCTGTTGTATTCCAATAGCTTTCTAAACCATCTGCAATTTCATCGTCTTCTATATCAAAAAATCCACCACGAGATCTTGGGTAGGTATGCTCCCTATTCCATTTTCCATTACTATTAGAACCTGTTTGTAAATCTAATTTTGCACGCCCTTGTTCTGTGTATAGCAACCATACTTGATTACTATTTTCAGGATTTTGATCTGCTTCAACCAAAACATCTAAGATATCTGAATAAGTTTGAGCTCTTACAACACCTTCTTCAGCAATAATATCTTGTAAGGCTTGACGTAACTCAGTATCTGCTAATCCATCAAGTGAATTGTAATAGCTCGATGGTTGTGTACTAGTTACATTTCCGAAGGTAGGATTTAAAGGTGTCCCGAAACTTGCCATCGTAAAATCATTGTCTACAATGCGTATTTGTAAATTATTATTTAATGCCAGATACGCCGCAGGCAAACTTTCAAAACGCACACGTGTCACTTCATCGCCTTCATCGTCAGTATCATCAATCAAGGTAATCGTTGTAGATGCTGTGGTTTGATTTATAGGAATGGTGATTGCTGTATTTCCAGTAAAATCTGAAGTATCAAATCCGAAATTATCTAATAAGATATTAAAGTTTAAATTTTCGGTAACAGGCGTTTCCGAAGTAAACGTGATATCAAAACTGTCATCCTCATTGTATTGTGATTGTGCGATACCAATGCTAATCCCATTGAGTACGACGCCGCTTCCATCGTTAAGCTGTCTTGGTGTTGGAACCGTTGACGTATAGGTCACATTATCATCCATATCAACAAAGCGCTGAATAGAATTGGTATTGTTACTCGGCCCTTCATTGATTTGTTGAATATCAGTAAATCGAGGATCTTGGCTAAAAATCGCAATCATATCAACATCATCAGCATCTGAAGTATCATAAAGCAAAACATCAACCAAGTTATCTATAGTAGCAACAGTTTCTTCAGGGAAGTCAACATCATCACCTTCATAAATCGCTACAGCATCGGCGCCATTTTGAAATACGTTTTCTGAAATTAAGACTTGCGGTACAGGACTTACCGAATTACTTCCAATAAGTAGTAAGCCATTGATATCAGTTACATAACCGTCTAGATCGACAGTGAAGTAACTCGAATTCATACCTGAGGTTGAGCCATTAAAAAATACGACGACATAACCATCTAATGGAAAGTTTGGTGTGTCACTTAAAAGTTCTAAGAATTCCATATCGTCAACTCCAGGTGTATCACAATCTAATTCGTTGATAACGATCTGTCCAAAAGTGAGTTGCATAAAACATATGGAAATGAAATATAGTAGCGGTCTTTTCATTTTATGTTTTTTACAAATGTAATCATCTCATGATGCTATTTGTGATTATAGGAATATAAAATCGGAAAAATTAACAAAAAAGACCTGTTTTGAATGAGATTGTATCCTACTCAATTTTCAAAAAACAGAAACTTAAAAAAGATGAAATGACCAAAAAACGGCCATTTTATGATGAAAAGCCCCTTGGTTAAAAAAAAAGCAGTCAAAATAGCCCTTGAATTATTACAAATAATAATATAAAATGCATTTTGAACTTACAAATTAAAACTTTAGACAGGAGCGTCACATAAATATCGAAATACATTTCATCTTTTTAGTTATAATATCATATTCAATTTCATAGATTTAGCTATAAACATTTGGAAACTAGATTCCCAAAATTATATATTGAAAACTCAATCAAGAAATAGAGATAAATATTAACCTTAAAACCAAAACATTATGATGACACTTGCTAAACTTTTAATCGATATTCTTTTTTCGATTAGATAATCCAGAACCATGAATGTAAAACTTAGTCTAGAATAAGTTTTACATCATTTTTTTTAAAACGTTCTTTAAATTTTAAAATATGTAATTTTGTATTCAGGTTTAATCTTCTAAACCCAACCATTATGAAGCAAAATTTCTTTAAAGGACTTGCCAAACTCAACAAAATACTCTTACCTAGTTTTACCAAACAACAGTTAGATCTTAGCAAAGCTACTAAATTTCAGTTAGCCATTATTGGCTGGCGGGTTTATGTGACAATGCGTGCTTTGGGTTAAAAAAGCTTGTTTATATTAAATATACGTAGTTCTACGTATAGATATATCTGCAGATAGAAGTACATTTAAAGCTATAAATACGTACAAAATGTATGTATATCTAGTTAACAACATCGAATAGACGTGGGTTTTGTTATTATATAGCTAGTTGTACACAATTAAAACTAACCAATTATGATACCAAGCCATTTGCCACTCGGAGTTGTTGTTAACAATTCTTCTTTATTTTTTGTATTTCAGAATAATTTATTTGAACTACAAAATGTGAATAATATTTGGAGACCACTCATTAATAGAGGACACCCTAGCGGGCACAATTTAAAAGACCATAATTATATTAGTAACGTAAATGATGAAAGTCTCTTTATAGTTGCAGAGAATAAACAATTACTGGAATTTAATATTCCAACAGCAAAATGGATTAACCATGGATCACCAAGCCAAACTATAATCTGCACTTCACCTTGTGGTGGTGCTATGTTTAACAATTCACTTTTTGTAGCTTGCAGTGATAAAAACTTATACAGGCGACACAGAACAAGTAACAACACTTGGTCATGGGAGAATATGGGCAAACCATCTCGATTGTTTTTTGGACGAGAAGGTTTTTCTGAGAGCGCTTTTCCTATTGCAATGCACGATGGTCGTCTCTTTATTATAGATAAAAGCGGAAATTTAAGAGAGCTAAGACAAGATTCAAATAATATATGGCATTGGAGTAACCATAAAAAACCACCCAGTTTATTATTATCTAGAGTAAGCTTAAGGCATATATTAGGTGCGGTTATAGGTGCGATTATAGGTGCGATTATAGGTGCTTTAATTGGCGGCTTACCAGGAGCTATTATTGGTGGAATTACTGGTGCTGCAATAGGATATACAACCGGACATTATATAAATGGAGGTAAGACCAGAATTGTATATCTTGGAGCGCCTATGATGCCTTCTCGTAAAATATTTACAGTTTGTCAGGACGGTTATTTAAATGAAAGATATATTAACGGAAATAGTTGGGTATGGTCTAGGCATGACAAGACACCAAATGCTAGTTCACCAATTACAATGAATGATGGAAAATTATTTTTGAGCTTACTTACCAGAATTGATAAATCCTCATTGCAACAACGATATTATAGTAATGGAAATTGGATATCATATAACCATGGTAACTTAATTAACGGAACCATGCCACACTTAGTGAAAAGCGGACCAAGTGAAGCTATACAAATTCCCGACCGAGTGTTTGTTTTAACAAATTTAAAACAAGCGGTTAATGATTCACCATTTTTTATTTCAAGCATATTTTGGGATGGTTCTGGATGGAGCTGGGAAAACCATGTACGCTTGCCGTGAAAATGAAATAGTGAAACTTGTTTTTTTAAATTAAAAAATCTTAATCTCAAAACCTTCAATAGATTAAATTTAATAACAATATACTGTGTACAATAATTAGGACAGAATCTTACAAATCCTAATCAAGATTGAAGCAAATTTATGGAGACTTGGAAAATAGTTGAAGAAAGTGTTAAACTAGATTGACTCCGTCTTTCCTGACAAAGCTCCGCTTTGAAAACAAAAAAAACACAAAATAAAAAAAGCAAGCTATTTTATTTTGCTTGCTTTTTTTGTTTATTCGTGACCATGGCAGGATTCAAACCTGCAACCTCTTGAGCCGTAATCAAGTGCGCTATTCAGTTGCGCCACATGGCCTTATTTTGTGGGTGCAAATATACTATTTTTATTAATTTATATCCAAACTATTATTTCAAAAATCTAAATTCTTATTTTTGAATTTAATTTCACACGCATTTATGGAAGTAATTCTAGAACCTTGGCCATGGTATATAAGTGGTCCATTAATAGCCATCATCATGTTTGTCCTTATTTATTTCGGAAAAACATTTGGCATGTCCTCCAACCTCAGAACCCTTTGTGCCATTGGAGGTGCCGGCAAATCTGTTAAATTCTTTGATTTCGATTGGAAAGCCCAACGTTGGAACCTTACTGTTGTTTTAGGCGCTATTATAGGTGGCTTTATAGCACATTTTTATCTTTCTGTGCCAACTACCATTGATCTCAATCCAGAAACGGTTAAAACACTTGGCACACTTGGTTTTGAAAATGCAGGACAATCCTTACTCCCAGCAGAATTATATAGTTGGGATGCTGTTTTTAGTATAAAAGGACTAGCCATTTTAATTATTGGCGGATTTCTTGTTGGCTTCGGAACACGTTATGCTGGTGGTTGTACTTCTGGTCACGCCATTACAGGTCTGAGTAGTTTACAATTACCATCGCTTATTGCAGTTATTGGCTTCTTTTTAGGCGGTTTAATTATGATTCATTTACTATTCCCTTTAATCTTTGGTTAATATGAAGTATTTAAAATTTTTATTCGTCGGAATTATCTTCGGAATCGTACTCGTAAAATCTGAAGCTGTCTCATGGTATCGCATCTATGAAATGTTCAAATTTGAATCGTTTCATATGTATGGCATTATTGGCACTGCCGTTATTACAGGAATACTATTGCTTTTATTGTCTAAAAAATTCAAGAATATTGAAGGAGAATTTATGACGGTTCCTAAAAAAGCAAAAGGTTTACCGCGCTATATTATTGGCGGTACAATCTTTGGATTAGGTTGGGCATTATCTGGTGCTTGCCCAGGCCCTATGTATATTTTAGTTGGTACTGGTGCATTTTCTGTCATTGTAGTTATTGCAGCTGCGCTCTTAGGCACATTTGTATACGGAATTATAAAAGATAAGTTACCGCATTAGTTAAAGCTGACTTTTGTCAGTTTATAAAACAGAATACTTCGTATCTTTGGCAGGTAAAATGTACTTAGCATTAATACCTTCAATATTGGAGTTAAATATGACATTCCTATGAAAATAGAACAATTATATACCAGCTGTTTAGCGCAAGGCGCCTATTATATAGAATCTAATGGTGAAGTAGCGATTATTGATCCGCTTAGAGAGACGCATTCATATATTGATAAAGCGAATAAAAATAACGCAAAAATCAAATATATTTTTGAAACACATTTCCATGCCGACTTTGTATCAGGTCACGTTGATTTAGCAAAGAAAACTGGTGCTACAATAGTATTTGGTCCAGGCGCAGAAACAACGTATGATATCCATTCAGCAGTTGATAACGAAGAATTTAAACTTGGTGACATTACGATCAAAGCATTACACACACCTGGTCACACTTTAGAATCAACCACTTATTTATTAATTGATCAAAACGGAAATAATCACGCTATTTTTTCTGGAGACACGCTATTTTTAGGCGACGTTGGTCGACCAGATTTAGCAATTAAATCGGATCTAACAAAAGAGGATTTAGCAGCGATGCTCTATGATTCCCTTAGACATAAAATAATGACTTTAGCTGATGATGTCATTGTGTATCCAGCTCATGGTGCAGGTTCTGCCTGCGGAAAAAACCTTAGTAAAGAAACGGTTGGCACCATAGGAGACCAAAAGAAAACCAACTATGCACTTAGGGAAGATATGACCAAAGCTGAATTTGTAGAAGAAGTTCTCGATGGTATTGCGCCTCCTCCTCAGTATTTTGCAAAAAACGCCATGCTAAATAAGACTGGATATGACACGTTTGAAGCTGTTTTAAAAACAGGTAATATCGCTCTTAATCCTGAAGACTTTGAAGCCATGGCTAATCATGAAGAGGCTTTAGTTCTTGATGTTAGACCACAAAGTGATTTTATTAAAGGACATATTCCTAATTCGATTTTTATTGGATTAAATGGTGGGTTTGCTCCTTGGGTTGGCGCCTTAATCACTGATATTAAACAACCCATTCTTTTAGTCGTTCCAGAAGGAAAAAGCCAAGAAGCTGTAACACGTTTATCTCGTGTAGGCTACGATAATACTTTAGGGTATTTAGAAGGTGGAATAGATGCTTGGGTTTCCGCAGGAAAAGACATTGATACACTTGAGTCAATTTCTGCTGAAACATTTGCAGACCGAGTCAAAAATGGAGACGTTAATATTTTAGATGTTAGAAAAGATGGTGAGTATAATAGTATGCATCTAGAAAATGCGCAACATTTTGCTTTAGACTTTATCAATGAGCAAATGAGTGAGGTCTCAAAAGACAAGACCTATCATATCCATTGTGCTGGAGGCTATAGAAGTGTTATTGCTGCTTCCATTTTAAAAGCGAGAGGCTATCATAACTTAGTCGATGTCGCTGGAGGTTTTGGAGCTATTAAAAAAACAGATTTACCAACTACGGATTTTGTTTGTCCGTCAACTTTATAAGTATGGAAAGTACATTACAAATACAAAACCTAAAATGTGGTGGTTGTGCGCATACCATAACAACGCGTTTAGAAAACTTAGAAGGGATCAATACTGTTAATGTAGACAACGCATCCCACACCGTTAGTTTTAACTACAACGAAGCGCAACAATTAGATGCTGCCATAACATTATTATCTACTTTAGGATATCCAGTTGAAGGTGCATCTAACCCGTTAACTAAAAAGGCGAAATCTTTTGTAAGTTGCGCGGTTGGGCGACTAAATAGCTAAATAATCTCAGCGCTTAAACCCGCTTCTAAAAGCATTGTACAACGAGGTTCTAACTCTTTATACTCACCTGTTTTTACCGTACATTGTCCTTTATAATGCACTATGATTGAACATTGTTCAGCCTGTTCTGGTGTATGATCGCATGCATAGATTAACGTATCAATGACATGATCAAAGGTATTAACATCATCATTATATACAACAATCTCGTTGAGAGGTTTCTCTAAGGTGTCGACTAGTACTTCTTCTTTTACTTTTTCTTTGGTACTCATTATTTGGTGCATCGCTATTAAATTAATGAGGTTGGTTATTTTCTATATTGTAAAATTACAAAAAAAGGCTTCAATAAAAAAGACTTCCATTCATAGAACAGAGGTCTTTCAAAATTATTGTAATAACAATATTTAAACTTAAGGTTAGTGCAACGTAATTCTATTACATTGTCAAAAACACACATGAAAATGGGTTGTTTAATTAAAATCAAACAACCCTTTCATAGATTAATATATTAGAGTGACTAACTCTTTATATTAAAAATTATAATTAATTACATGGTCCTATAAAAGCCCAACCACCACTCACGCGTTCGTAAAGGTTGCCAAAATAAGTAACACGATCACCAATACTATAGCTCACTCCACTTTGCCATTCTGATACACCGTCACAAGGACCAGCAGTACTTGCAGGATACATAGCTCTTAGAGCAGTAATGTCATTATTATTAAAATTTCCACTTACACTTGTGGAAAAACAAGCTTGCATAACCGACGTTAGGTCTCTTCCTGTTGGAGTTCCAGATATATGCACAGCACCATCTGAACCTGCTCCTTCATTACCTTGAAAAGATACAGGGCAGCTTAAACGATCAAACCAGTCTGAATGACGAAAACCAATAGAGTGTCCAATTTCATGAGTAATTACATGCTCATTTACACCTGTAGAAAATTGTTCAATATTATAAATTTGAACAAACTTATTAGGCTCTCCAGCTGATGTCGGAAAACCAGCTACACCACCTTGACTATTAGGTGTATTTACAGAGTTATCATATACCACCATATCAGCGGCTTGGTAATTAGTTCCAAAAGTCAAATTAAACTGAAGTGTCATATTGCTAATGTTATTATAATTAGCAACTGCTCTAGTTAAACCTGTTTGCGCTTTACTAGATAAGGCTTGACTACCTCCAGTATAACCAAGAATATTAATAGTTTGATTATTTCCTGTTACTAAATTAAACGTTCTATATTGACGATCAAAAGCAGAACTACTACCTACTAATAATTCCAGTTCATCTCGGGTGAACGTAATATCACTTCCTATATAAATTCGTTCTTCTATTGTTCCGTCAGGTAAATGAAAATCTCCAATAGACACTAATCCTACATCAATATCTAAGGCATGAATAGCATTTAATAAATCTGTATCTTTTATTAAAGCCCTATTATCTAAACTGTTCATATTGATAATTATGTCATCATTTAGATTTGAAATATCCTCTGTAATATTGTCTTTTTCACAAGATTGAAAAGAAAATACTAGGCATAGACCAACCATGGTCAAAAATTTAAAATTTTTCATTTTTGAGTAAATTAAGTTAATAAATAATAAGCGAGTAGGCAGGGAAAGTCTAAATTAAACTAGCTAATTTTCTTACAACTATTTTAACCTAAACCATGATAATTATCATTTCAAAGGTAAACATTATTAAAACAAAAAAATTACGGTTTTCCCGTACTTTTAGTATATAATAAAATTTTTTTGTTAATATTTTGAGTAATTCATCGAATAAATAAAATAATACTGAACTATTCTTATTTTTCAAACTTTAAAGCGACCCAGTTATTTCTTTCTAAAGTTTCAACGTGTTTTAATCCATATTTATCACACTCCCCTTCAATAATTGGAATATCATCATTATAAAACCCACTTAGGAATAGAATTCCATTAGTATTTAATGTATCTATATAAGTCTCCAAATCATTGAGCAAAATATTTCTATTGATATTAGCAATCACAATATCATAATGTCGCCCTGGCAATAAACTAGCATCACCTTCTAAAACAGTGATGTGATTAGAATTATTTCGATCTACATTTTCAAGGCTATTGAGGTAGCACCAATTATCATAATCAATGGCGTCGATAGGTTTAGCGCCTTTCATTTCGGCAAGAATTGCTAGAACTCCTGTACCACACCCCATATCTAATACCGATTTTCCAGTGAAATCATTTTCTAAAATATGTTGAATCATCATATGTGTGGTTTCATGATGACCAGTTCCAAAACTCATTTTAGGCTCAATAATGATATCGTAATCTGTATTGGGTTTGTCATGAAAAGGTGCTCGAACAGAACATTTGCCATCTACAACAATTGGGCTAAAATTCTTTTCCCATTCGGCATTCCAGTTGGTTTGCTCTATCTCTTCTGAAGTAAAAGAAATTTCAAACTCATCAGAATTCAAAACATGAATATCATCAAGAATTGCTTTATACCATTCATCTTTCTGAATATAAGCCGTAACACCTTCTTCGGTCTCTACAAAACTTTCAAAACCTGCATATCCTAACTCTGCAATTAAAATTTCAACAGCTGGTTGAAGCGGTTTGACTTTGAAATAATACCCTATATATATTGTGTTTGACATGTAATCTGTTTAAACTACAAAGTTACATGTAATTTATCAGTTTCATCGTATTGAGCATTTCTTAATCTCGCTAATCTCTAAACAATTTGCATCTAAGGCACGTTGGAATAGATTACTCAATTCCAACATTAACCTTAGCGCTATAAACACTTAAAACAAGCATTATACTTATACAAACAACTGTTTTTATGATAGTCTATCTTATTGTTTAATAATCTTTACTACTACACTAGTGACATCAGTAATCATTCTTACATAGTAGGATCCTGGTGGAGCATCCAGCCTTAGACGAACGGTTTGGGTTGCATGATAGGTGTTATCAATTATACGTTGCCCTAGAATATTGTATACCTCAATTTGAATTTGCTTATTCTGTTGATTTAAATCTATAGTGAGTTCACCGTTAGTAGGGTTTGGATAGACTTTTATATCATTTTCTAGTGTGGTTTCTGAAACTGATAGCGTTGGTTCATTAGCATCAAAGAAATAGGCAGAACCTGCACTAGTTAAAGTGTTTAAATCCATTTCATCTTCATCTTCTTCATAAGCGCCAACTATGGCATAATCGCCATTTAAAGCAACATCATATCCAAAGCTATCTAAAGTGGCAATATCTGAAGCAATAAGATGTTGTACTTGGTTCCAATCACCATTTATGTCTTTCTCGAATACATATGCGCTTCCACCAATAGAAGTATTATAAGCGCCAGCGATTACAACATTTCCATCTATATCTACTGCATACCCAATTTTATCAGCATTTGACGCGTTTGAAACCACAATTTCCTGTACTTCATTCCAAATTCCAGTTCCGTTCCTCTCAAACATATATACAGAACCTGTATAATCTCCAATCACATTTCCTTGTTCTGCTCCCACAGCTATAAAGTTACCGCTCACGGCTACATCTCTTCCAAAGAGCTCACTCCCTTGTCTATTTGAAGGCACAATTTTTTGGACTTGATTCCAATCACCTATACCATCACGTTCAAATATATATGCTGAACCAGAAAAATCTAGTGTATTGGCACCATTTTCATCTTCATCTTCAATGTATGCACCTACAACCGCATAATTTCCATCTATAGCGACTGCTTCTCCAAAATAATCAAAAGCTCCTCTGTCTGATGCTACTAGTTTATTAACCTCTTTCCATATTCCATCGTCATCTTTTTCAAAAATGTAGGCAGCACCTGCATCATCTATAAAGTTGTTTCCTTCTGCGTCATAATCTTGCCGCTGTACTCCTACAATGGCATAATCACCACTAATGGCAATATCTCGGCCAAATTCATTAATAAATTCACGGTCAGATGCCACAATCTTATGTTCAAATAAGAAAGTACCATTAGCTTGTTTTTTAAATATATATACAGCTCCTGCACCTTGAACGAAATTTGCTCCGAGGGCATCATAATCTTCACCAATCGCTCCGATAAAAATATAATCGCCATCAATAGCGACCTCAACTCCAAAATGGTCAAATTGATTAGGCTCTGGGCTTTCTAATTTTTGTAATTGAACCCAATTGCCATTACCACCATACTCGTATATATATGCAGCATCTGCTAAATTATTAACCAAGACACCAACTACGGCATAATTTCCGTCTATTGCAATATCTGCACCAAATTGTTGACCTAAAAACCTATCATCTGGAACTATTTTTTGTGTTTGTCCCCAGCCTTGAGCTATTAATATGTTTGACATTAATAACAGTGTAAAAAATAATAATTGTTTCATAATTTTGTTTTTGTGTTATAGCTAGATAAAGCTACTTATGACAATAATTATGAACGTGCTATTTTATGTGATTATGAAAAAATAAGACTAATTGATTTGTCTGTTTTTAAACTGGGAAGGTGTTTCTCCTGTGATTTTTTTGAAGGACGCATTAAAAGCCGATTTCGAATTAAAACCAGCTTCCAAACCGATAGCAACTAAAGTATAATTTGAAAAATCATCATCGGTTAAATATAACTTTGCTTCTTCAACACGAAGTGTATTAATATAATCTTTGAAACTAATACTGAGTTCTGTATTAATAATTTTGGAAAGATGCCCTTGACTCAATTCTAATGCTTCAGCAGTTTTTTCTAAAGTTAATGAAGCATCTAAAAAACGTTTTTCATCTTCAAGAAACTGTTTTAAGCGTTCGATAATAATATGCTTCGTTTTAGATTCTGAAATTGGAAGTTTCTTACGTCTTTTCTTTTCTCTAATCTGCTTTCGCTCTTCTAAGATTCCATACTTATAAATGCCTATATGACCAAACCAATAAATAAGAATAGCCATTGAAATCCATAACGGATAAAAAGAAATCTCTCCAGGGCGTTGCATATACATTACGGTAAGTATAATCCAAATAACTGCAACAAATAACATTGCAAAAAATGTACTTTTCATCCAATCTACATGTAACTTCACAGTATTAAATGAAAAATCACCATTGCTTTTTTTGTATTGATTAACTTTAGTAATTAGAATAATGAAGATTGCAATATGGAATAAGGCTGAAATCAATTCATCGAATCCTTCTAAATACAATTTCAGGTGTTCAAGCCAGCTACTTTCATTCTGAATGGCTTTACCAATTTTATAAATCAATGCTAATAAAAAGGAAACAATAAACGGAAGGGATAGAACGTAGTCTTTCGTTGAAAATTTATATTCAGGATTAAGATAGCTTATGACATAAAAATAAAATAGAACAGGCACCAAATTACCCCAAGGAATATAATAATACCGCAATAGTTCATCATAAGATGTAATGCCTACATCCTGAAGATAAAACTGCAAATTACTTAATGAGTATATAACGATTATACTAGCCAAAATGTACACACTCTTGTTTTTATATTTTTTAGACATAAAAACAATAGCACCAAATAGTAGCCCTTGGATGACGCCTGCTAGAATAATACTATTAAATACATTGAAATTCAAATACTTCTATTTAAGAAGTAAAAGATAAGCAATTTTTAAAATGCAACTAAAGCAATTCTTTTTCGATGGCAATTTTAATAATACCAACACTATTCTTTGCCCCAAGTTTACTCATAATGTTCATACGATGTGTTTCGACTGTTTTTGGACTAATGAATAGTTTTTCTGAGATTTGTTGTGTGGTTAACTCTTCAGAAATACCTACCAAAACATCATGTTCCCTACGAGTAAGTTTTATTTCTAAACCATTGCCTGCTGGTTTAGATGACAATTGATTTAGTAGTTTATCATTGATGCTTTTTTGAATATAAAGACTTCCAGATAATACCGTTTTAAGGGCTTGAATTAATTCAATTTTATCTGTATTTTTTAATAAATAACCATGCACACCGTTTTTCAGCATTCGTTTTACAAACGAAATATCTTCAAAATTGGTAAGTGCAATTATCTTCAAATCTGGATATAGTTTTAGTAATTGTTTACTCAAATCTATCCCATTAATATCAGGTAAATTAATATCTAGAAGCAAGACATCAGGTTGTTGTCTTTTCAAACCTTCCAATGCATCTTTCGCATTAACATAAGTGGCAATAACAGACACTTCAGAAGTGTTTTCTAACATTGATTCGATACCTTTAAGCACCATCACATGATCATCGGTAATTGCAATTTTAGTTGTCATTTAATTTGTTTAAGTCAATATCTATGGTACACGATGTGCCTTGAGCATTTGATATCAAGTCTATTTCAGCATTTAAATAATCTGCTCTAGATTGAATGTTACTTAAGCCAATTCCTTGGCTTTCAATATTGTTTTGATCAAAACCTTTACCATCATCTTCAACGGTAATTTGAACAACTCCTTCTCTATTGCTCAATTGCACATTAATCTCTCCAGCTTGAGCATGTTTTAAGGCATTTGATATCAATTCCTGAATAATTCTAAACGCATTTACTTCAGCTTTTTTAGATATCTGAATGTCTTCACCAATAAACTGAAATGTGACTGATTCCTTATTTACAGCATTAATACTATCACAATAATTTTCAGTTGCTTCTACTAAGTTAAAATTTTCTAATGAAGGTGGCATCAAATTATGTGAAATAGCCCTTACTTGCTCACAAGAATCATCAATCATAGTGATGGCTTCCTTTATTACCTTGTTATTCATTTCTAATAATGAAGACAACTTATATTTTATAGCTGATAAATCGCCATTGATGCCATCATGTAATTCTTTAGCAATTCTGAAACGTTCTTTTTCTTCGCCTTCGATTAAGGATTCTAAGGATTTAATTTGATATTCACGTTTTAAGGTTAAAATTTCCTGATTTTTTCGCTTTTGCTTTTGTTGATATACTAACCAGGTTAATAATCCAGCGACCAATAAAAATAAAGCCAATCCTGTCATGTAGATAATTTGAGAGTCCTGTTTCTGAATTTCAGTTTCTTGTTCTTTAAGTTCTAATTGTTGTTCTGCTATTTCTTTGTTTTTCTTTTCTATTTTATATTTTCTATCAGCATTGGTAAGAAGGCTTCTGTTTTCAGATTTATGGATTGAATCTGCGTAAGTCAAATAATTATAAAGCAACTCATTTGATTTTTTGTGATTCCCTAATTTTGATTCCAGCAAGGCACGCTTTTTATATTTTAAATCTGCATACCATAAGTTTATCACTTCAAAAGAATCAATGTTTTTAGTATCATAAATATGAGCAGCTTCGGCATAATTTCCTTTTTCAAACTCTAAATTACCAAGCATCAAATAGCTTTCTACAATTTTTGATTCTAAATTTCTTTGTATCGCTAAATCTTTAGACTTGAGTATAGAAACTTCAGCTTCATTATATTTTTCTTGCAGCGTTTGAAGCCTACCTAATGTTAAATAATAATAATGACATACTTCTAAAGAATTTGTTTCTTGACAAATTTCTCCAACTCTAACTAAGTAATTTTCTGCCTTACTGTATTCCTTTTCACGCATGGCATGGTATGCTAAATTCATTGAAGCATAGGATTCAACGCGAAGTTCTTCTGAACGACTTGCCATTTCTCTTGCTAACTCTAAATAATAAACCGACTCATTATTAAAACCTGCATCTTCATAAATGACAGAATGGTTATAATACAAGAAACTTAACTCAAAATCATCACCACTATTTAGTTCAATTGCCTTTAGGCTATATTCTAATTCTTTATCAAAATTGTTAGAATTATCATACGTAACAGAGTAATTACCATAAACTATTCCTCTAACTTTTTTATCATCATTTTCATCTAATTCTTTCAGTGCTTTGTCGTAAAACATTCTCGCTAACTCTGGTTCTCCATTTTCATGCTCTATAAGTCCTAAGTTATTATACACTTGTGCTATTTGATATTTGTTGGTTTTCAAAGAATATTGAAGAGCACTGTCTGCATAAGGTTTTGCCTTCTTAAAATCATAATAAATACTCTCTGCCGAAAGGGACAAATAAATACTAACGAAAGTGGTATCTGGATGTTTTTTATTAAGCTCTCTTTTCAAACTATCAATTCCAGTAGTCTGACCAAAAAGTGAATAAGAAACGAGGCATAAAAAAAGGACAATAAAATATCTCAAATTATTTCTCATAAGTCTTTATTTGTGCTTTAAAAATAATTTAATCTGTTCAATTTCGTTTCGCAATTCGCTTATTTCTTGTTCTTGGGTTTCAATAATTGATTGTTGCTCTTGCATTGCTTTTACCAAAGGCACTACAAATTCTGCATAACGCAAGGCGTAAGTTCCATTACTGTCGTGAGGTTTTACGATGCCATGAAAATCAAAACCTACAGCATTAGCCGCAGCTTCTACTTCTTGAGCAATAAAACCTGTTTGAATTTCTTGAGCCTTTAATATTTCCGCATCTCTTATACGTAAACTGTCAGGTGTTTTATCAAATCGCGCAATGGCATTCATATCATAGTTATAGCTAACAGGGCGTAATTTTTTTATAAATTCCAATCCAACTACATTGTCTTGAATATTAGTTTTTAAGCGTCTATCTGAAAACAAAGTCCAACTCGCATAGCCACCAATTATTCCTACTGAAGCATTTCCAATTCGTACTTCGTTTGAACTTGTGGGTTGCGCTCCATAGCCTATCGAAGTAGTATTCACGAGAAGACCAATTGTAGGTCCACTATTTGCTCCTATAGCCGTGTTATATCTCCCAGTAGTAATATTGCCTAGTGCAGATCTACCAACAGCAGTATTAAAATAACCTGTTGTATTACCATTCAAAACAAAACGACCTATTGCTGTATTAGAAAATCCAGTTGTATTAGCAAACATTGCATTATTCCCTAGAACTGAATTACTTGACCCTGTTGTATTGTTATACATTGCATAATTTCCAAAGACTGAATTACTTGACCCTGTTGTATTTACATATAATGACGTATATCCAAATGATGTGTTTTCTCCTCCAGTGGTATTTGAGAACATCGCAAAACTACCATAAACTGAGTTATAAGAGCCCGTTGTATTATTTGCCAATACACTACTACCAAAAGCTGAATTTCCAGTTCCAGTAGTATTGTCTTCCATTGCTAGACTTCCAAAAGCTGAATTATCTGACGCTGTGGTAGACCAATACAATGCTCTCCTACCAAAAGCAGCATTATCATTTCCTGTTGTATTACTAATTAAAGCCGTACTTCCTAGTGCTGTATTTCGTTCTCCAGAAGTATTAAAGTGCAATGCATAATATCCTAAACCAACATTATCATTATCTGTACTATCATCATTAGCGCCAGCGTTCACTCCTAAGAAAAGTGAGGATCCATTGTCTGATCCATCATTGTCAGATTTGCCATCAAGTAAATCATTAACGCGTTCTATTTGACTCATTTTTTGCCATGCTGTTGTACTGTTATTCCAGAAGTAAAAAGAATTATCAGTGTTTAAAAACACCAACATTCCATTTTGATTTGCGGTAGGATTTGTAGATGGAAATGCATCAATTCTAGGAATTAAAATTCCATCTGTATTTGTTGGTGAAGTTGTATTACTGGCTTCAATATCTAATCTAGCATCTGGTGACGTATCATTCATACCTATTTTACCATCTTTAAGCCAAGTCATTCTAATATCTTCATTACCTGCAAACGTTCTCGACCACAAATAGAGTTTATCTGGTGCGCCATCATACTGAAATTCAAATCCGTAATCACCACCAGTTCCACGTTCAAATAATTTTAATGCTGATTGAAACCCAAATGGTGTCACAACTGTGGTACTTGCATTTGTGCTTTTTGTTATTTCTAAATCTCCATTGATCTTTAAAAAATCATTATCAAATTCACCATAAATTAATGGACTTGTACTAGAAGTGTTTTCTATGTATAAACGATTACTATTAGCCTCATTATAACCAGCTTCAAAGCCTATAAATACACTTCCTTCTTTTGTATCTGGTAAACCAGAACCAGAATTTGCGCCAATAAACACATTTCTATTTCCATTAGTATTTGAGCCAGCAAATCTGCCTATAACTGTATTATAATCACCATCAATATTATCTCGTAACGCATAATTGCCTACGACAGTATTTGCAAATCCTGTTGTATTGTCATACATAGAATTAGCTCCCAAAGCTGTATTATTACTACCAATTGAATTACTATATAAAACTTGCTCACCATAAGCAACATTTCCACTACCAGACGTATTATTATGCATAGAAAAAAAACCAATACCGACATTTCTATTATTAGTTTCATCATCATTGACACCTGCATTAACACCTAAAAAGATAGATGAACCATTTATACTACCATCGCTATCGGATTTTCCATCTATTAAATCATCAATTTTTTCTATCGTAGTTCCAGCAAAAGAAACCCAAGTTATGGTTGCAATATCCCAATAGTAAAACCCTTTAGCAACGCTTCCATTTCCGGTAGCATATACCATCATACCATCTTGGGCAGCTGTAGGATTAGCAGATGGATACTCATCTATCTTCGGAATTAAAATACCATCCGTATTTGCTGGAGTTGAAACGCTAGAAGAACGTATATCTAAACTGGCATTTGGATTGGTTGTATTAATACCAACTTGAGCAAAAGCAAAAACTGGAAAAATAAATACCAAAAACAAGCAGAATTTAATTCTCGCTTCCATCGATTTCGGAAAACAAACAGGTTACATTTCTTGTTTCAAAAGATGAGTTACCAGCACTATCAACAAATTCATATTCTAGCAGATAATCTCCTGATTCAAAAGTTCTAAACGAAGTATAAATTGCATTTATAGATTGGCCGTTTTGCGTTGCAGAAGTTTCTTCATAATAATCAACCTGAACGCCCGAGCTATTAAAAATTGTTACAGAGCCTCTTTCAATTTTAGATTCATCGGTTGCTGTAGCTTCTATAATAATATAGTCGGGTGTATCAACACCTCCATCGGTATAAAAAACAGCATCTTCATTAGGCTTCAATACTGTAATCACTGGAGCATCTTGTTCTTGGGTTATACCATCCTCTCCTTCTATGAAATCGTCATGATTATCACATTTCACACTAAAAAACGACAGGCAACACATTATTATTATTCCTGAATAAAATTTTTGATTTTTCATTTTTAAACACTTTTAAATTAACTAGTTGCAAGTTAAATTGTGTATCTAAAAAAAAGCTAAGGGTATTCTCTGAATTAAAAAACTCAGTGAATACCCTTAGTTCAACTTTGCTTAAGCTTCGTTGAATATATTTGAATTATAATTTAGAACGCATTGACAATCGCATAAAAATCTTCGGCGTTTAGTGATGCACCTCCAATGAGTCCTCCATCAACATCTGGCTTACCAAAAATCTCTTTAGCGTTTCCTGGTTTTACACTTCCACCATAAAGAATCGTCATGTCATCAGCAACTGTATGGCCATATGTACTTTCTAATGTCTTTCTTATAAAGGCATGCATATCTTGTGCTTGTTCAGGGCTCGCTGTTTCTCCTGTACCAATCGCCCAAACAGGCTCATAGGCTAACACAATATTTTTAAAGGCATCTGCACCTAAATGAAACAAGGCGTTTTTAATCTGACGTTCAACAACTGCTTCCTCATTTCCCGCTTTTCGATCTGCTAACTCTTCTCCAAAACAGAAAATAATACGCATATTATGTTCCAATGCAGTATCCACTTTTTTAGCCAAAGATTCATCTGTTTCGTTATAATAAGCACGACGCTCACTATGTCCTAAAATCACTGTTTTAACACCAATACTTTTAAGCATTCCTGGGCTTACTTCTCCTGTATATGCACCGTTTTCGGCGAAGTGCATATTTTGAGCAACAACTTCAATATCATCTTGTCTTGTTGATTGAAAAGCATGCCAAAGATTAGTGAATGCTGGTGCAATCATAACTTCGGCATCAGATGTTTTTACTTGTTGTTTTAAATCTGAAATTAGTGTCTCTGTTTGTATTAAGCCGTTGTTCATTTTCCAATTTCCAGCTACAATGTGTTTTCTCATGTGTGTTGTGTTATACGTTTCCGAAGAAACTTAATTTTATTTTAAATGTTCTCTTAACTTTGGATCATCAGCCTCTATTACTTCAAATAACGCTATACGTCCATCTGAATCGACTATCATATATCGTGGTATCCAATCAATATCAACAAATTCCCCTAAACGGTTTTTTGTTCCTTGAGGCATGAAATAATGTACACCTTGAATATCGTATTTGTTGATTGATCGTTTCCATATGTCTGAATTCCTATCTGCAGATAAAAACAAATACACAGCATCAGGCTTTTCAGCTTGTAAAGCTTTTAATTCAGGCAAACCAATTATGCAATCTCTGCACCAACTTGCCCAAACATCAATAACAATTTGCTTCCCTTTATGCGCTGCCAATATGCTTTTAAGAGACACTGAATCTCCTTTTAAATCAATATATTGTTCATTCAGTACGTCTTCTGAAAGTTGTGTTTGAATTTCTTTTGAACAACTTACAAATACTAAACAACCAATAAGAATATACGCTAGTGGTTTCATTTACTATTATTCTAATTTAACTTTTGGATCCAACCATCCATAGATGATATCTACAAAGATATTGATAATGATAAACAAAAGTGCTATTACTAACACCGAACCCATAATAACAGGTAAATCTAAAGTGTTAAGAGCGTTTACAATTTCTTTTCCTAGACCATTCCATCCAAAAATATACTCTACAAATACTGCTCCTGCTAACATGGATGCAAACCATCCTGAAATTGCTGTTACCACAGGGTTTAAAGCATTTTTAACAGCATGTTTTTTTATAATCTGAAATTCGCTCAAGCCTTTAGCCCTCGCTGTTCGGATGTAATCTTGATTAAAGACTTCTAACAAAGAATTTCGCATGAGTTGAATTACAACAGCTAATGGACGAATACCTAAAACAATAGCAGGCAATATCAAATTTTTCCATTGGATATGGGTTTGCTCTCCAAAATCGTCCAACTCATATAAACTTCCTGTCATTTCCAAATTTGTGTATTCATGCAATACAAAACCAAAAAGCCATGCAAACAGAATCGCACTAAAAAAAGAAGGCACACTCATACCAAGTGTACTAAATATTTGAATCGTTTTATCAATCCATTTATCCTTATACAATGCAGATATGATTCCGAAGATAATACCAAGAATAATAGCAATAACTATAGCTGAAACGGCTAACACAAATGTATTAGGCAACGTTTCACCAATCACCTGTGACACCTTTTTTCCTTGCTTAGTAAACGATTCTCTTAAATAAGGAAACTTGATAACCGTTGTTGTATGTCCTAGGGTAAATAATTTGGAGGCTGTATATTTTCCATCTCGCAAAAAAGTATAATCTTGAACATTAGTAGAATGAAATGAAACTGGTGAAATATCATTAAGATAATATAAATATTGTGTTGAAATAGGTTTATCAAACCCATACTTAGCTTTAACAGCCGCAATTTGTTCACTATCTTCATTTTGACCTAACATCATTTGCGCTGGGTCTCCTGGAAGTACATTAAATAAGAAAAAGATTACTGTTACTACACCTAAAAGCGTGAGTAATGCATAAAATGTTTTATTTAAGATGTAGTTTATCAGATGTTAGTTATTAAAATTTAAAACTCTAAATCGTCTAAATCATTATAGTGTGTTTTTTGAGTCACGGTTCCTTTCTCAAGAACAATAACACCAGGATTAGCACGTACAATAGTTTTTAGCACTTTTTCATCACATAAATAGAAATCAAAATCTAAATTATAAGTCGCTTTAATTTCCTGCTTCTTTGCTTCACCTGAAGCGGTCAAGCCAATAACTGTATAGCCTTTACTCTTAGCTTCATCTGCCATAGCTTTAAGCTTTTGCATGCCTTCTGCTTCAGATTTTTCTAAACTGTAAGACACAATCATCACTAACTTTTCTTCATCTAAGAACTGTTGTGTTAAATCTTCATCTTCAGATTCAATGGTGAAATCTTGAATTTTAGGCTCGTCACCTTCTTCAATAACATTCGTTTCTACACCTATAATCTCATCGTAAGTTGCTGGTCCTCGACCTCTATCTGTCAAGGTTTTTTCCTCTCCATTTAATTTATAGGTCCATATATAATCTGTTACAGCCTTTTGAGCATCTGGTGGTAATTGCATATTCTCTTGAAAATTGTCTCCAATTTTATAAGCTCTAAAATCCTTTAGCGGTAAGTTTTCTAAACAATAGTATGCAAATCCCAACGAAATGGCGTAAGCTGCTAACAACGCTAACCAATGTCCTTTAGTTTTATTTTTTATAAGATATACTGCAGCAAATAAAACAATAGAAAATAGTACAGTAAACCACCATCCTATAACTAAAACTCCAAATGCGAAAATCAATATCAGTGACACTATCATGTAAAACCAATCTTCATTTTTGGAGTTTTTTGGTATCTTATTTTTCATACCAAAAAAGAATAATGGAATTGTAAATATGAGCAAGAAGAGGTCTTTGTAAAACGATTCTTTTGGTGCTAATTTCAGAGCATCTCCAAAACACCCACAATCGGTTACGCAATTTTTATTAAACTCTTCTCCTAGTCTACCTGCAGCTTCTTGAGCTTCTAAACAACTTGAAGTATACCATGTAAGCCAAGTAAAGAACAGCATCATAAGCAAAATTAATGTTGTAGATAACTTACTTTTTAATCCAAAAAGTACAGCAACACCAAGTACAATTTCAACCACACAAACCAATACTGCAAGTAGTAATGAATACGGAATTAAAAACTCTAGATTTAATACATCATGTGCAAAATAATCATTGAGTTTGTATGAAAACCCGATGGTATCATTACATTTAATTAAACCTGAAACAATAAATAAACTTCCTACAATGAGTCTTGATATGGTGATAAATATTTTCATATAGAATACGATATTTTAACTATTTAAATGGATCATCGCAAATACCGAATAGTTAATCATATCCTGGTAGTTGGCATCAATCCCTTCACTTACTATTGTTTTTCCTGAGTTATCTTCAATTTGCTTGACACGCAATAATTTTTGTAAAATTAAATCGGTTAAACTACTCACGCGCATATCTCTCCATGCCTCACCATAATCGTGATTTTTATCCATCATGAGTTGTTTAGTAATTGCAATTTTTTCATCATAAAGTACAATTGCTTCGTCTAAACCTAAATCGGGTTGTTCTACAACACCTTTATCTAATTGTACCAAAGCCATCGTACAATAATTGATGATTCCAATAAACTCACTTACTTCCCCTTCATCGACCTTACGTTCGTTATTTTGCTGTAAGCCCCTAATACGTTGGGCTTTGATAAAAATTTGGTCTGTCAAGGATGGTAATCTAAGAATTCGCCATGCACTTCCATAATCTTTCATTTTATTGATAAATAGACTTCGACACTGTGAAATCACATCATCATATTGTTTTGAAGTATCTTGCATTTAAAACATTTAATTTTCCGTAAATTTCGCATAAATTAATCAGATTAAAAAACTTTAACCACACTATATAGCTTTGAGTAAAACCATCAATTGTAAAGGCCAATTAATAGACCTCACCCAACCTAAAGTTATGGGTATTTTGAATATTACTCCAGATTCATTTTATGATGGTGGACGTTTTAGAAATAAATCATTAGTGATACGTCAAGTAGAAACTATGCTGAATGAAGGCGCAACTTTTATAGATGTTGGTGCTTATAGTTCAAGACCCGGTGCCGATGATGTAAGCGAAACCGAAGAATTACAACGCATCCTTCCAATTATTGAATTGCTTATCAAAAACTTTCCTGATGTTCTATTATCTATCGACACCTTTAGAAGTGATATTGCAGAACAATGCATACATGCGGGCGCGAGTTTGATTAATGATATTTCTGCAGGCCATTTGGATAAAAAAATGTTAAAAACAGTTGCAAAACTCAAGGTCCCGTACATAATGATGCATATGAAAGGAACGCCTAAAACCATGCAACAATTGACCAATTATGATGATCTGGTAAAAGAAGTGTTGTTTTACTTTTCTGAACGTATAGCTAAAGCAAAAGATTTAGGAATCGTAGATTTAATTATCGATCCAGGTTTCGGATTTGCAAAAACCATTAAACAAAATTATGAATTGCTCAACAAATTAGAACTCTTAAAAATGACTGATTTACCAATCTTAGCTGGCGTCTCTCGTAAATCTATGATTTATAAAACACTCGAAAGTTCTGCTGAAGATGCTCTTAATGGCACCACTGTTCTCAATACCATTGCTCTTCAAAAAGGGGCAAATATCTTACGAGTTCATGATGTCAAAGAAGCCATAGAATGTATTAAACTCACCCAACAATTACAGTAATGAAATACCTATCTCTATTTATTATTACTCTAGTTTTTTTTTCCTGCGGAAATGAACGTATTCTTCAATTACCAGAAATTGAAAATGCAACAATTACCGAAATTCACGATGTGTCTCATGCCTATTTATTTTATGATGAAACTAAAGAAGATAGTGTAGAACTCAACCGAAAAAACCTCATTAGCACAACCAATTGGCTCGTTAATGTTGATAAACGACTGACTTTAGAGCAAGCTATTCCGAAGATAAAATTTTTACAAGACAAAAAACGAAATGCTAAAATGCATAAAAATGAAGCCGCGAAAAATTACTATACCTGCAACGATAAGAGTATTCAAAATTTAGGCTTTTTAGAGTTTACGGATGTGGCCTACCACTTTACAACTATCAATTCAATAAAAGACTCTCGAGAGAATAACTCAGTAAAGCTTCACATTGATTTTAAAAATGCTGATGATATCTACATCAATCAAAAAAGGATTACTAAATCAAATTTAAGTAACGATTTAAATGAAATAATAACATTGTCTTCCAATGCACTCTTTTACATTACAATAAGTGTAGAAAAGACAAATTCTTTTCAGGATTATATCTGGTTAAAAAATACGGTTCACAGCTTTCTAAATGCTTTCGTGATTATGAACAACAACGAATTTATTTATTAAGCATATTTTGTTAAATTTACGCTAAACACCTTTTCATTGGAAAAATTCAAATTTTGGGATTTTGGAATCATAGACTTTATTGACGTCTTTCTCGTCGCTATTCTACTCTATTATGTCTATAAACTTGTAAAAGGCACTGTCGCTGTCAATATTTTTATTGGAATTATTATTATTTACCTCGTTTGGAGAGTGACCGAATTTCTAGACATGTATATGTTGCATCGCATTTTTGATGGTTTTATTAAAGTTGGTATTATTGCGCTTATTGTCGTATTTCAACCTGAAATACGGAAATTCCTGCTCATGGTTGGATCTACTAATTTAAGTGGTCGTGGGAAATTTTTCAAAAAAATGAAGTTCTTAAAAACTGAAGTCGAAACAGAAACCGATATCAATGCGCTTGTTAACGCTTGTGATAGAATGGGAAAATCAAGGACTGGCGCTCTTATTGTTTTAGAACGCAATAATAATCTAGACTTCTTAACCAATACAGGTGATGAGATGAATATTAAAGTCACACAACCAATCATAGAAAGTATCTTCTTTAAAAACAGTCCATTACATGATGGCGCAGTTATTATCGAGAATAATGTGGTAAAAGCAACACGTGTGGTTCTTCCTGTTAGTAACGAACAAAATATCCCGCAACGTTTCGGCTTACGTCATCGCGCAGCACTTGGTATTACTGAAAAAACAGATGCAGTTGCTTTAGTTGTAAGTGAAGAAACTGGACAAATTTCTTATTTAAAAAATGGAGAGTTTGTCATATTTGAAGATTTGCAGGAACTCACAACATTACTCTATAAAGACTTAACATAGATGAATTGTAAAAACTGCGACACATCTTTAACTCATGAGCATAGATTCTGCTCTAATTGCGGAGAATTAATTAATGCTAAACGTCTTAAGCTTAAATCAATTATTTCGCTATTATTTTCTAATTTTTTAAGTTATGATAATAATAAGTTTCTAAAAACTTTTAGAACCTTAACTACAAAACCTGAGGTTGTTATTGACAGCTATGTTCATGGTTTCAGAAGAAAATATGTAAATGTTGTGAGCTACCTCGGACTAACAGTCACATTAATAGGGTTACAGTTTTTTGTATTGCGTCGCTTTTTTCCTGAATTACTAATTGCAGATGCTTTGTCTTCTCAAACTTCTTTAAATGTAAATAACGAATTATTGGATATAAATAGAGTTTTAGATTCCTTTTATGAATATCAAGGTTTGCTTACTGTGGTATTTATTCCGCTTTATGCTTTTGGATCTAAGCTCTTATTTTTTGATTCAAAAAAATACAATCTTGCCGAACATTTTGTAATTAATATTTATACAAATTCACATGTTCTTATCTTTTGGTTTTTTATAACCCTAATGACATTACCACTTAATATTAATTATAATATACTGTCTCAATTTGCTATTATTCCAATGCTTATATACATGACTTATGCATTTAAACGCCTATATAATATCAAAATTTTTGACGCCTTAGCTCGAATTATACTATACTATATTATTGTTTTCGTAGTGATGATTTCAATTATAGTTCTTGTTGGAATTGCTTATGGCGTTTACCTTGGAAGCACTGGACAAATAACACCTATGAATGCACATTAATTATGAATTGTAAGAATTGTCATACCGAACTCTCAACAGGCAGCGATTTCTGCAATCGTTGTGGTGGCAAAGTGATTAGAAATCGTTTAACTTTTAAAAATTTATTTGAGCATTTTAGCGATACCTTTTTTAATTATGATAATAAGTTACTTCGTACACTTATAGATTTATTTAGAAAGCCTGAAATTGTGATTGAGGGGTATATTAATGGTATACGAAAGCGTTATGTTAACCCAATTAGTTATTTTGGTTTGGCCATAACCTTGACTGGCTTATATCTTTTAATTTTAAATAAATTTTATCCTGAAGCTCTTGATTTCTCAAATTTCGCTTTTGAAGGTCAAGAAGAATTTCAAAAGAAAAATGTAAGCTTTGTTCAAGAATATATGTCCTTGTTTATGATGCTTTATATACCTATATATGCACTCATTGCTCGCATCACCTTTGTAGGATTAAAAAAATTCAATTATACCGAGTTGCTAGTTGTATTTTTATACTGGCAATCTCAAACATCTATCATTTCAGCAGTTATTGTTGTTGTTGCTGCAGCTTTCGGAATCTCACAAGGAATAATAAGCATGATCTTTTTGCCTCTTATGGCCTTATATGCTGCTTACATATTAAAACGCTTATATCAGCTTAGTTTTGGTCATATGGTAGCGAGAACACTTTTATTTTTAGTGGTTTTAGGAGTCGTTTTGGTCATCATTTCTATAATTTTCGCCATAGTTATGTTTTTAACTGGAGATATGCAGCAAATGATTGAAGCTCAAAGAGCAGCTAGGGAAGCTACTAAATTATAAACTAAACCGCTTCAGCTTTTAAAAACTGAACCTCATATAGGTTTCTATAATACCCATTTTCAACTTTTAGGAGCTCATCATGTGTTCCTTTTTCTACGATTTCACCAGAATCCATTACAATAATTTGATCAGCTTGCTGAACTGTAGCTAAACGATGCGCAATAACGATAGATGTTCTACCCTCTGTAATTTTATCGGTTGCGTCTTGTATCAATTGTTCCGAATACGAATCTACAGAAGATGTCGCTTCATCAAGAATTAAAATACTAGGATTAGTAACATAAGCTCTTAAAAAAGAAATAAGTTGACGCTGACCAGAAGAGAGCATTACACCACGTTCTTTCACATTATAATGATACCCATCAGGAAGACTCGAAATAAAGTCATGAATACCTATATCTTTAGCAGCTTGTATAACCGTTTCTTCAGAAATACTAGTATCTTTAAGTGTGATATTATTTAAGATGGTATCTGCAAACAAAAATACATCTTGTAATACCACTGCTATTTGAGATCGTAAAGATTGTAATGTCAAGCTTTTGATATCAGTGCCATCAATACAGATTGTACCATCATTAATATCATAAAAACGATTTAATAAATTGATAATTGTTGATTTACCTGCACCTGTGGCCCCAACGATAGCAACAGTTTGGCCTGCAGCAACATCTAAGGAAATACCCTTAAGCACTTCTTCTTCTTCAACATAAGAAAAACGAACATTTTTAAATGCGATATCACCTTTAAATTCGGTAGCAACTCCAGAACCTGAATTGTCAATCTGCGAGGTTGTGTCTAACACTTTAAACACACGATCTGCAGCAACCATGCCCATTTGTAACGTGTTAAACTTATTCGCTATTTGATTTAAAGGTCTAAATAACATGGGTACGAACATGATGAAAGCAAATAAATTCCCTTCAGTAGCTGTACCTTGTATAACAACCATTAAACCTCCTACCCAAATGATACTTCCTAATGTAATTGAAGACAATAAATCAGCAATTGGAAAAAAGATAGAGTTATACCATACGGTTTTTAACCAACCTTTTTTATGACGCTCATTAATGGCTTTAAACTTTCTAAATTCAGTAGCTTCTCTTGTAAACAATTGAAGTATTTTCATACCAGTGACACGCTCTTGAACAAAAGAGTTTAAATTAGACACTTCAGTTCGTACCTCTTCAAAAGCTCTTTTCATATACTTCTGAAATATTTTTGTAGCAAACAATACAATAGGCATCGTAACAAATGCAATAAGACTAAGTTTCCAATTAATATAAACCATAGCTCCAGCCACAACTAGCATTTTGAGAAGGTCACTGAAAATCATAAATAATCCTTGACCAAAAATATCAGCTATACGCTCCATGTCTGTCACTGTTCTTGTAATTAAAACACCAACTGAAGACGAGTCATAGTATTTCATTCTAAACTTTAAAACGTGATCATATAGTTTTACACGAATATCTTTAACTACCGATTGTCCTAACCAACTTGCATAATAAATAAAGAGTAATTGACATACGACTTCAAAGATTAATAGCATCAGCATAGCGATAATATAAAACAAGAATCCATTATAGTCCTTAATTTTAACATGCTCATCAATAGCCTCTTGCAATACTAATGGTCTTAGAACACCAAAAACAGCAAGACCAATAACACAAAGCAACGAACCAAAAAACACCAACCTATAAGGTCTAATGTACTGTAGCAATCGCTTAAACAACGTAAGATCAAAGGCTTTAGTTTTTTTGTTTTCCATGTAGTTAATCAGTAATTTTTATGCCTTTCGGGTATTCAACATTTACAAGATACAACCCTTGTGCAGGAACAGAAAACCCAGCTTTACTCCTGTCTTTAGATTTTATTATATCATGCAGTTTTTCTAATTCAAGTTTACCTAAGCCAATGTTAATCAATGTTCCAACTATGGCACGAACCATATTTCTCAAAAACCGATCTGCTTTTATTGTAAAAATCAATTCGTCATTATCAATCATACACTGAGCTAGCATGAGCTTACAATGATACGTTTTTACATCTGTATTTACCTTTGAAAAGCATTGAAAATTGTTATACTGCAATAGAATGTCGCAAGCTTTATTCATCAAGTCAACATCTAATGGTTTTTGTAAAGCGTAAGCAAAATCAAAATTAAATACGTTTTTACTTGTCGAAACTCTATAATTATACGTTCTACTCAAAGCATTAAAACGGGCATGAGCATCATCTTTAACTCTAAAAATGGTATGCACTGCTATATCTTTAGGAAGAAAAGAATTCAACTTAAATATTAAGTTTTCTGGAAGTGTGTCTTCAATATCAAAATGTGCAAATAACTGTGAGGCATGAACTCCTGTATCTGTTCTTCCTGCACCTACAACAGTAATGTTTAGCTTCAAAAGCGTAGATAAAGCTTTCTCTAAAACTTCTTGTACAGATATTGCATCTGGCTGATTTTGCCAACCATGATATGCTTTTCCGTTATATGATAATTCAATAAAAAACCGCAATAGAAACCTTACTTTTGTAAAAGCACAAAGATAATTAGTTTTAACGGTTATTATCTTACATTAACATAATTAAAAGATTTTCTTCGGAAAGCAAACAAGAATAGATTTATAGATTCTAATTTTAAATGATTTCCGTTTTCTAGAAAAGTGATATATGACAAAAATTCTACTACTTTCTGACACGCATAGCTACATTGATGATGACATTTTAAAGTATGTTAAGCAAGCTGATGAAGTATGGCATGCAGGTGATATTGGAGATTTAAATGTCACTGATAAAATTAAAGCACTAAAACCGTTACGAGCGGTATATGGAAATATAGATGATGCAAAAGCACGTGTTGAATTTCCTGAGAACAATCGATTTACGTGCGAAGATGTTGATGTTTTGATGACTCATATTGGTGGTTATCCCCCTAAGTACAATATGAGAACTCGTGATGTCATAAAAGAAAACTCACCACGCATCTTTATTTCTGGTCATTCGCACATCTTGAAAGTTATGCCAGATAAGCGCTATAATTTAATTCATATGAATCCAGGTGCCGTTGGCAAACATGGATTTCATAAAGTAAGAACAATGCTTCGCTTTACAATTGATGGTAGGAAAATTGAAAATCTTGAAGTCATAGAGTTTCCAAAACGATAAAATTTCAAAAAAAACATAAAAAAACCCAAGGTCTTCACCTTGGGTTTACGCACTAAAATAATTAAGATAATAGGGTTTATCGTAATCTATCAACAGATTTTACAAGGTCTTCATCCTTTTTTATGGCTTTATTGGCTAAGACCAATAATACGATAGATAAAATAGGAATGAATATCCCAACACCCTTCTCAGAAATGTTACTCTCTCCAGGTGGCATTAGTAATTGATACACAAAAAATCCTAATAAAATAAAGTTTAATATGATATTAAGTCGTCCCAAAACAAATTGAAACTTCCTGTTTTTAAAACTAAAAATTGAAATTAAAGATAATAAAGCTGATCCTAAAAACAAACCTAAATATAAATATTCATCTTTTGCAAATACAGGAACATCCTCACTGTTTGTCCAAAGGTGCAATACAAATATTAAACCAGCAGAAACAGCTGCAGATAATAAAAGATATATGGTTTGAATACGTTGAATCATTTATAATTATAAATTATGAGGCACAAAATTAATAGTTTCTTTTTAAAAGATGTATTAAATTATTAAAAATAAAATTGTATTATTGCATTAACAATCTGTTACACTCAGAGTAGCAGTTGATTAAATCTTCAGATTTTTTTCAAATTTTTCCCCTTATTATAGTTTTTACAGCAAAAGAGAAAAGTAAGAAACAAATCCATTTCAAAGAATAAACTTAATTAGTATACATGTTCGAAATTTCCGAATTAAAAGCAAAGAAGCTTCCTGAACTTCAGGATATAGCTCAAAAATTAAACGTTCCCAAATACCGTTCGTTAAAAAAATTAGATCTTGTTTATCAAATCTTAGATTTTCAAGCTGCCAATCCAGATGTTGTCAAAAAAGAAGTTGTTGCTCCTGCTGCTCCAAAAGGAGAACAAAAGAAACCAGCTCAACAACGTAAGCCTAGAGCTCGTGTTGAGAAAAAAGAAGTTGCAAATCCTTCACAACAGAAAATGGAGTTAGGCGATAAAAAAGAGATCAAAACTGAGGGAAATAAAGGCGAAAAACCTTCTAATGCGCCTCAAAGTGATAAAAAGGATAATAGAAATAATCCAAGGAATAATAATAACGATAATCGTTCTAAAAATTCTAATGACAATAAATCTAATCAGCGTCAAAAGGATGATAACAAGTCTAATTCACGTCAAAAAGATGGCAATAGACCAAATCCGCGTCAAAAGGATGGAAATACTCACAAAAATAACGGAAACAAAGATAATCGTAACCGTTATAGAGAACCAGATTTTGAATTTGATGCTATCATAGAAAGTGAAGGTGTATTAGATATTATGCAAGACGGTTATGGTTTTTTACGTTCGTCTGATTATAACTATTTATCGTCACCAGATGATATTTATGTATCACAATCACAAATTCGTTTATTTGGATTGAAAACTGGGGACACCGTTCTTGGTCATGTAAGACCTCCTAAAGAAGGAGAAAAGTATTTCCCATTAATTAAAGTTAGCAAAATTAACGGTCAAAAACCTGAAGTTGTTAGAGACCGTGTTTCTTTTGAACACTTAACACCTTTATTTCCGCAGGAAAAATTTAACATAGCAGAAAAACAAAGTACGATTTCAACACGTATCATGGATTTGTTCTCTCCTATTGGGAAAGGGCAACGTGGCATGATTGTATCACAACCTAAGACAGGTAAAACTATGTTGTTAAAGGATGTTGCAAATGCTATTGCAGCAAACCATCCTGAAGTATATCAAATGATATTATTGATTGATGAACGCCCTGAAGAAGTAACAGACATGCAACGTAATGTTCGTGGCGAAGTTATTGCTTCTACCTTTGACAAAGAAGCCCATGAGCATGTTAAAATTGCAAATATCGTGTTAGAAAAAGCAAAACGTTTAGTAGAGTGTGGACATGATGTTGTTATCCTATTAGATTCAATTACACGTCTAGCTAGAGCTTACAATACAGTTCAACCTGCCTCAGGAAAAATATTAAGTGGTGGTGTTGATGCCAATGCACTTCACAAACCAAAACGTTTCTTTGGAGCTGCACGTAATATTGAAAATGGAGGATCCTTAACTATTATTGCAACTGCATTAACTGAGACCGGTTCTAAAATGGATGAAGTGATTTTTGAAGAATTTAAAGGAACAGGTAATATGGAGTTACAATTAGATCGTAAGATTTCTAATCGTAGAATTTTCCCTGCAATCGACCTTACATCTTCAAGTACACGTCGTGATGATATTTTATTAGACGAAACAACGATTAAAAGAATGTGGGTAATGCGTAAGTACCTTGCAGATATGAATCCTGTTGAAGCTATGGAATTTATCAATGATAGATTTAAACAAACCAGAAATAATGAAGAATTTTTAGTATCTATGAACGGGTAGAAAATTCTTTTACAAATAAATAAAAGCTCTCAACTAGTGTTGAGAGCTTTTTTTATTTTTTAATTCTATAAAAAATTGATGTACAAAAAAAGCCTCCCATAAAGAGAAGCTTAATAATTTTAGTTATAAGTTTTAGTTAGCTTAGGGAAGCAACGTGCTTAGTTAAACTTGACTTCAAGTTAGCTGCTTTATTATCATGAATGATATTGTTTTTAGCTAATTTATCAATCATTGAAATAACTGAAGGCAAGTATTTACTTGCGTCTTTAGCTTTTTCCATATCACGTAATCTCTTGATAGCACCACGAGTTGTTTTGTGTTGGTATCTATTACGTAAACGTTTAGCTTCGTTACTTCTTATTCTTTTTAATGCTGACTTATGATTTGCCATTGTATTTTTATTTCTTATTAAAAAATTGTAGCCCGTAGGGGAATCGAACCCCTCTTACATGGATGAAAACCATGCGTCCTAGCCGATAGACGAACGGGCCATTTGAGTTATTTATATCACAGTTTGATAATTTAAACTGTTTTTCAAATGAACATGCAATTACTCATTGCGGATGCAAAAATACAACTATTTTTAAATGTTGCAACACCTAAATAAACTTTTTTAAAAAAATTTTAATAAGCCTTAGCAAATAGCACTCTATTCGTTGAAGGTTTTCCAGTGTAAACACACTTTCCTACTTCTTTTTTAACATCCATTGGAATACATCGAATAGTAGCTTTTGTAAGCTCTTTTATTTTTTGTTCCGTAGCTTCAGTTCCATCCCAATGGGCAGAAATGAATCCTGTCTTACTTTCTAAAACAGTTTTAAATGTCTCAAAATCATCAACTTCAGTTATATGTGCATCTCTATAGTTAAGTGCTTTTAAAAATAATTCCTCTTGAATTGTTTTTAAAAGCGATTCAACTGTTGAAACTAAATCAGTCATAGCAACTATGTCTTTAGTTAACGTATCACGCCTCGCTAGTTCAACTGTTCTATTTTCTAAATCTTTTGGTCCAATAGCAATTCTTAAAGGCACCCCTTGTAATTCATGCTGCGCAAATTTAGCTCCTGGTCTATGCGTTGTTCTAGAATCAAACTTACAAGAAACGCCTAAAGATTTTAATTCTTTTATAATGGCATTGGCATTTTCAGTAATTAATTCTAGCTGTTCATCATTTTTATATATCGGTACAATAACAACTTGTGACGGTGCTAAATTTGGTGGTAACACCAAACCTTTGTCATCACTGTGAGTCATAATCAAAGCTCCCATCAATCTCGTAGAAACACCCCAAGACGTTGCCCAAACATGATCCAATTTACCTTCATTATTGGTAAACTTAACATCAAAAGCTTTTGCAAAATTTTGACCTAAAAAGTGGGATGTTCCAGCCTGCAATGCCTTTCCATCTTGCATTAAAGCCTCTATGCAATAGGTTTCAACAGCACCAGCAAAACGCTCACTTTCAGTTTTCACACCTTTAATCACCGGAATAGCCATAAAGTTTTCCGCAAATTCAGCATAAACATCATTCATTTGTTCTGCTTCACTTATAGCTTCGGCTTTTGTTGCATGTGCTGTATGACCTTCTTGCCATAAAAATTCAGCTGTACGTAAAAATAAACGTGTCCTCATTTCCCAACGAACCACATTTGCCCATTGGTTAATTAATAGTGGTAAATCTCTATAACTTTGAATCCATCCTTTATAGGTATTCCATATAATAGCTTCACTTGTAGGTCTTACCACAAGCTCTTCTTCTAACTTTGCTTCTGGGTCAACACGAAGTTTCCCATCATTATCTGGATCGTTCTGTAATCTGTAATGTGTTACAACTGCACACTCTTTTGCAAAGCCTTCTGCATTTTTTTCTTCGGCTTCAAACAAACTTTTTGGCACAAAAAGCGGAAAATAGGCGTTTTGATGCCCTGTTTCTTTAAACATTCGATCTAATTCAGCTTGCATTTTCTCCCAAATAGCATAACCATACGGTTTAATAACCATACACCCTCTAACTGCTGAATTCTCAGCTAAATCAGCCTTTACGACCAATTCGTTATACCATTTTGAATAGTCTTCTGCTCTAGTTGTAAGATTTTTACTCATTTTCAGTGTTTTGGCACAAAAATTGTGATAGTGTTAAATAAAAAAATAGTTCAGCAAAACTAACTATTTTTGTAACGTTCAACAATAAAAATCAAGAGATATGCAATTAAACAATTACATACAGAAGAAATTTCCATTTTTTGTTGCACTAAGCTTAACATTCTTGTTTGCTTCTTGTGGTTCATACCAATATGTTGGTTATGATAATGATGGTATTTATAGCGATGATAAAGAAGTAGTCGTATATGAAGAGGCAAGAACAGCACCTTCTGAAGATCAAAGTGTCTATAAAGATTATTTTACTGAAAAATCGTTACAGTATAGTGAAATAGCAGATGATGGTAGTGCAATATTTACTGATATTGACTCTTATGAAGGCTCTTATGATGATGATGTTGTTGAAGAAGGTACTCAAACTGGTTATGCTGGTTGGGGAGCAGCTAATGAAAATATTACAATCAATGTTTATGATAACAGCTGGTTCAATCGCGGTTGGGGAGGATTTGGAGTAGGATGGTATAACGCATATTGGGGTTGGAACCGACCTTGGGGTTGGGGCTGGAACAATTGGGGATGGAATAATTGGGGATGGAATGCTGGCTGGGGCTGGAACTATGGTTTTGGATTTAACAATTTTTGGTGCCCTCCAGGATATGGTTATGGTTTTAATAACTTCTACAGAGGCGCTAATTATTGGAATAGAGGCCGTAATTCTTTGGCTTACAACTATGGAAGAAGGGGCTCTTCTAACATTGCTAACAATAGAAGTACAACTAGTAGACGTAGCAGTGTTGCTAATACCAATAGAAGAAGCTCTACATCTATTAGAAACAGAGGTAATACAAGATTTAGATCAGGTAGAAATAATACAACTCTTACAAGACCTAGGTCGTCAACCAGATCAAGGGCAACATCAACTAGATCTAGAAATAATTCAACTTTTTCTAGGCCATCTACTACGAGAAGAAGTTCAACTAGATCATCCTCAAGTAGAGGAAGTAGTAGGTCTTCTTCTGTAAGAAGCTCTAGTGGAAGCTCAAGATCTTCAGGTTCAAGGTCTTCAAGTTCAAGGTCTTCTAGTAGTCGTCGTGGAGGTCGTGGATAATCAAAATTCAATTTAAGACAAAAAAAAATTACTATGAAAAAATTAACTATGCTAATAGCCATAGCGGCATTCTCTATGTCTAATATTATGGCTCAAGACATATCTGATGCACTCAGATTTTCTCAAGATGAGATTCAAGGTTCTGCTCGTTTTAGAGCATTAAGTGGCGCTTTTGGAGCTCTTGGAGGCGATATGTCTGCTGTGAGTATCAACCCTGCAGGTTCTGCTATTTTTAGCAGAAGTCATGCCTCTATTTCCTTATCAAGTTTAAATGTAGATAATGATGTGTCTTATTTTAATGGCTTGAGTTCTTCTTCTGACTCTAAAGTTGACTTACATCAAGGAGGAGCTGCCTTCGTATTTGCAAATAGAAATGAAAACTCATCATGGAAGAAATTAGTTTTGAGCATAGCCTATGACAAAACAGCGAACTATGATGATCAATGGTTCGCAACAGGAACAAATACAAACTCTATCGATAGTTATTTTTTAGCATACGCTCAAGGCCAAAGGTTAGATGAGATCTCTGCTTTTCCCGGAGAGTCTATATCTGATGCATATGCTGAAATTGGAAGTTTTTATGGCTTCGGAAATCAACAGGCTTTTTTAGGTTATGAGTCTTTTATCTTAGAACCTGCGGAAAACACAGATGAAAACACAGTGTATAGTTCAAATATCGCACCAGGCACATTTAATCAAGGCTATAATTATGTTGCAACAGGTTACAATGGAAAATTCACATTTAACGCTGCAGCGCAATATGAGGATAAATTATATTTCGGAGTCAATCTAAATGGACATTTTATAAATTATGAGCGGTTTACAAGGCTTACTGAATCTAACTCAAATGCAGGATCATTGGTTAACAGTGTCTCTTTCGAAAATAATTTGCTCACTACAGGTACTGGCTTTTCTTTTCAATTAGGTGCTATTTTAAAAGTAACAAAAGAACTTAGAGCTGGTCTTACCTATAGTTCTCCAACTTGGTTTACTATATTTGAAGAAACCTCTCAAGGCATAGCAACTACAGCTACTGACGTTGATGGTACATTTACCACTTTTGTCAACCCTGATGTTATTAATATTTTCCCTGAGTATAGACTACAATCACCAGGAAAGGTTACTGGAAGTCTAGCATATGTTTTTGGTGAACAAGGTTTATTGAGCTTTGATTATTCAAGAAGAAATTATAAAAATACAGAGTTTAGACCAACTTCTGATGCATTCTTCGCTTCTCAAAATGAAATAATGGATAACATCTTTAAAATTGCCAACACTTATAGGTTTGGAGGAGAATATAAATACAAACAATTTAGTTTTAGAGGTGGATATCGCTTTGAAGAAAGTCCTTATGAAGATGATTCATTTTATGGCGATTTAACAGGTTATTCTTTAGGCTTAGGCTATAACTTCGGAAACACACGATTAGATTTAACCTATGATCAAGCAGAAAGAACAGTTAACAACCAATTGTTTTCTGTTGGTCTCACAGATGCAGCAACTTTAGATACTAAAAACTCTAATATCACTTTAACATTAGGGTTTAACTTGTAACAACATATACATACAACATCAAAACAAAAAGCTATGTATTTCTACATAGCTTTTACGTTTATATAATTTCCTCTTTTATCTTTTCAAGGTAAAATGGGCTTTAAATTCTTTACGGTCTCCTGTATTAGGTTCATTGTACTCTACTACAAACCAATAGTCGCTTG
>CANLEE010000011.1 GCA_947489585.1 uncultured Psychroserpens sp. | reverse complement strand
AGAACAATCACAGCAAGTAAGACAGTTACTGTTTTACCAGCACCAATGGCAGAGTTTGATGAAGTTGAAGACATGGAAGTTACATGTGAAGAAGCAAGTGCTTTATTAGCTTTATCAGAACAAGCTTCATTAGGATACACTAATGGTGGAACTGGAGCATGTGAGATTTCAGGATCAGTACCAGGAGAAATAAGTGGAGGTTACACTGAGTGTGGCGGAACTTTATTTATTGATTGGATTTATACTGATGAATGTGATAGAACAATCACTGCTAAAAAGCAAATAACTGTATTGGCAGCGCCAATGGCAGAATTTGATGACATCCAAGACATGGAGATTACATGTGAGGAAGCTAGTGCTTTCGAAGGAGGTACATTAAGCTTTACTAATGGTGAAACTGGAGTTTGTGAAATTTCAGGATCAGTACCAGGAGTAGCTCAACCTTTCGAAGGAAGCTGTGGTTCGTTTGAAGTAGATTATACATTTACTGATGACTGTGGACGTACTATTACTGCTAAGAAAACAGTAACAGTAATAGACAATGAAGCACCGATGCCAACTGGAGTTTGTGACGACGAAGAAATGACAATGGAAGGTTGCCCAGCAACTGCTGAAATATCTCTACAAGTTGGAGATGAAATAAGCATAGCTGATAGAGACTGGACTGTTGGTGGAATTTCTATCGAAGATATGAACGGTACATTAGCACCTTGCTTTACTGATAATTGTGCTGATACTAGTGATTTAACTTTCAGAGTTATTGCTAAAGGTGAAGAAAGAAAGGATTGCGAAGCAATTCTTACTGTAACATTTGAAGTAGAAGATACTTGTGAAAATGTTTCTGAGCCATTTACATGTACATTTATTGTTGAGGATACTACAGCGCCTACATTTGACGGTGAATTACCACAAGATTTAGATCTTGAGTGTGGTGATGATATTCCTGATGCACCAGTATTAACTGCTAGTGACGATTGTTCAGATGCTACTGTAGTATATGATCCAGGTGTATCTAAGAGAGTATGTAAAGCTGATGATGCAAGTAACCATACATTATGGATTAATAATAAAGGAGATTTAGATGCAACTAACAAGAACTGGACTGCGATTAGCGCTACTACATTTGAGCAATACTCAAACGGTACAGCTAAATTAGAAGGAACAGTTGCTAATGTTAATAATGCAAATCAAATATTCGAATTTATTGCATGGTTTAAAGATGGTAGCACGTACGAAGAGTGGACTTCTACTCCTAATGCGGCGTCTTCAACTGGATTCCGTAAGCCTAAGTTAAATGCTGGTACTACTAATGGAGCTACATTAGCAGATGCACAGACTTGGACTTATTACCTAATGGATGAATCTAAAGACAACAAATTAGTTGGACAAGGTGATTATGCAGGTGTTGAGTTAGAATTAACTCATAACCCAGAAAACCTAGTTTATGGATTACAATATGGTGAGAAAGCAAGTTTACAAAGCAATGGTTTAGGAGTATCTACATGGATTAGAATCAATGGAGAATACGACGGAGATGACTATTTCAGTGTAGGTGACTTTAATGTTGCATTATCTGATTGTATAGATGATCCTAACTTTGAACCTCAAGGTTGTGATGAAACTATAGTACGTACTTGGACTGCAACTGATGCTTGTGGTAATGTGAAAACACATACACAAACAATCACTATTAGTGATGATTCTGCTCCAGTAGTAGACTGTCCTAATGATGTTGATTTCGGACTTGTTGATAACACACCATCAGGATTTGCTGATAAAGCACCATATACTGATAACTGTAGTGCAGATGGTCAAACTCAAGTGTATACTGATAGTGAGACTACTGTTACACCAGGTGAGGAAGTACAAGTTGGATCTGAGTTTAGATTCATCTTCCAAGCAGGTTACATCTTAACGTTTGGTGATTCACCAGCAGGAAATGTAAACGATGCACCTTATTACCAAGGATATGTTACAGATTACTCAGGTGTTGTATTACCAGAGTATGGTAACTTTGAGTTGATATTCTTCTTTAATGGATTATTTGCAGACTATAGTATAGTTCAAAATGGTAATGAAGTAGGTTATGGACCAATGGTTGATGGAGCACCTTCTTGTAATTCTGAAGATTGGTACGTAGAAAGTGTTAACGGTCATAACAAAGCATTATATGTTGAGTGTGGTCAGTTTGAATCTACTGTAGAGTATGAATTCACACGTACATTCTATGCAACTGATGATTGTGGAAATGTTGGAGAGTGTGATGTGACATATACATGGAGTACTCCAGGTGCTATTGCTAGAGAAGGAGGTATTTCTGATGAGAACTTCCAATTCTACCCTACAAACAGGGATCCTGAAGTAAGAGTTACTCAAGATATGACTATCGACTTTACTGCTTATCCAGTACCATTTGATAAGGAAGTTAATATTTCATACTCATTTGAGTTTGAGACTAATGTAACTATTGAGTTATTCGACACTAAAGGTCTATTGATCTTAACTGAGACTAACGATAGATATGTTAAAGGTTCTAAAGACAAATCAACATTTGACTTGTCAAGAATTTCAAACCAGATGTTCTATGTTAAGTTAACTACAAATCAAGGTTCTATTACTAAGAAGATTGTATCTTCAGGTAAGAAGTAATTGATAAATAATTAGGGAAACCCCCTAAGGGTATATATTAAAGGCAGCTATTTTTATAGCTGCCTTTTTTTTGTTTTATACTCTGGTCTTTTTAAGTCATATAAGGTTTGGAGTCTTAAAAAAGTATACCTATATAATAGTATTGGCTAAAAATAGCAGCGTATTTGATTTAGTAATAATAGTTTCAAGTATATATAAGAAAGCTACTTATTTTGTGACAGATTGAGCCCATTCGATAGCTTCAGTTAAAGCATCAAAAATTTCGAATGGTTTATTAAGAAATAGCTTTTCAACTTGAGCAGCACTCTTAGCCATGTAGTTTTTAGAAACTACGCAAAAACCAACAAGGTTATTGATTTTAGAAGTTTCTTTATAGACTGCTGGATCTACTGAATAGGAGTTTATTCTATGTGTGATATAGACAAATGGTTTATTTTTGAAATAGGTGTCAGCTATATCGGTCAATATTTCATTATGTTCAGAAGTAATATTAACACCAGTATTTACGGTAACTACCATATAGTTTTCGTAAATATGAATTTTACAAAAATCAAGTGTTATTTTATCTGTCATAATCTAAAGTTAATCAATCTAAAAACTTGAAACAAAAAAAAGCCTCTTTATTTAAAGAGGCTTTTCAATATATATATTAAAATTTAGGACTCGGTTTGGGTTTCAGACTTTTCAATTTTAATGGTTAATTCGTCTGATTTTGTATCTAAATCCATAATTATAGTATCACCTTCATGCAATTGAGAATTAATAATCTCTTCAGCAAGGGCATCTTCAATATACTTTTGAATGGCTCTTTTTAAAGGTCTAGCACCATAGTCTTTATCAAATCCTTTTTCAGCGATATAATCTTTTGCTTTTTTACTTAGTTTAAGTTTATAGCCTAAATCTTTGATTCGCTTGATAAGGTGCGCTAATTCGATATCAATAATCTTATTAATATCTTCTCTTTCTAAAACGTTGAAGACCATCACATCGTCAATTCGATTTAAAAATTCTGGAGCAAATGCTTTTTTAAGAGCATTCTCTATAATACTCCTTGAGTTGTCATTTGCTTGCGCAGTTTTTGCAGATGTTCCAAAACCAACACCTTGACCAAAATCTTTAAGTTTTCTGGCTCCAATATTAGATGTCATGATAATAATCGTATTTCTAAAATCTATTTTGCGACCTAAACTGTCGGTTAAATAGCCATCGTCTAATACTTGTAAAAGCATATTAAAGACATCTGGATGTGCTTTTTCAATTTCATCTAAAAGAATAACCGCATAGGGTTTACGGCGAACTTTTTCAGTTAATTGGCCACCTTCTTCGTAACCAACATATCCTGGAGGAGCTCCAATTAATCTAGAAATAGCAAATTTTTCCATGTATTCACTCATATCTATTCTAACTAGTGCTTCTTCACTGTCAAAAAGTTCACGAGCTAACACTTTCGCTAATTGCGTTTTACCAACTCCTGTTTGCCCCAAAAAGATAAATGAACCAATTGGCTTATTTGGGTCTTTAAGTCCAGCACGATTACGCTGAATAGCTTTAACAACCTTTGCAACAGCTTCATCTTGACCAATAACCTTTCCTTTAATTAATTCTGGTAATTGTGCAAGCTTATTACTTTCGGTTTGAGCAATTCTATTTACAGGGATGCCCGTCATCATTGAAACGACATCAGCTACATTATCTTCTGAAACAATTTCTCTATGTTGTTTGGTTTCCTCTTCCCATTTTTCTTGAGCAATCGCTAATTCTTTTTCAAGACGTTTTTCATCATCTCTAAGCTTAGCTGCTTCTTCATATTTCTGTTTTTTAACAACTTTATTTTTTGTTTCTATTACTTCTTCTAATTTCTTTTCTAATTCTAGAATTTGCTTAGGAACATTAATATTAGTAATGTGTACTCTAGAACCTGCTTCATCTAAAGCATCGATAGCTTTATCTGGTAAAAAGCGCTCAGTCATATATCTGTTTGTTAATTTGACACAAGCTTCAATAGCTTCTTGTGTATAATCAACATTATGATGCTCTTCATATTTACCTTTAATATTATTAAGAATCTCTATAGTTTCTTCAACAGTTGTAGGCTCGACAATAACTTTTTGGAAACGACGCTCAAGAGCACCATCTTTTTCAATATACTGTCTGTATTCATCAAGAGTTGTAGCACCTATACATTGAATTTCACCTCTTGCTAGAGCAGGCTTAAACATGTTTGAAGCATCTAGGCTTCCAGTAGCACCACCTGCACCAACTATGGTGTGAATTTCATCAATAAAGAGAATGATATCATCATTCTTTTCAAGTTCGTTCATTACAGCTTTCATTCGTTCTTCAAACTGCCCACGATATTTTGTGCCAGCGACTAAGCTAGCTAAATCTAGTGTTACAACACGTTTGTTGAAAAGTATCCTAGACACTTTTCGCTTTACGATTCTAAGAGCTAAACCTTCAGCAATTGCAGATTTACCAACCCCTGGTTCTCCAATTAATAAAGGGTTATTCTTTTTACGTCTACTCAAAATTTGAGAAACACGTTGTATTTCTTTCTCTCTTCCAACAACTGGATCAAGTTTTCCTTCTTCAGCTAAAACCGTTAAATCTCTTCCGAAGTTATCCAAAACAGGTGTTTTAGATTTTTTCGTTGATTTGGCTGAAGCTTGTCCAAACGGATTTTCTTTTGCACCTTCTTCTTCCTCATTTGGTTCGTCATCAGAGAACGACTCTGATTTTGGAATATCTATATAATCATCATCATTTGTTATCATAAATTTGAATTGTTCTTTAACATTATCATAATCGACCTTTAACTTGTTTAAAAGTTTTGTAGTAGGGTCGTTTTCATTTCTTAAAATACACAACAATAAGTGTGCGGTATTAATAGATGTACTTTGGAATAATTTAGCTTCTAAAAAAGTTGTTTTTAGAGCACGCTCAGCTTGCCTAGTGAGATGTAGGTTTTTCTTTTCGTTAGATGAAACTGTAATATTTGGGTTTGCTGGACTTAAAATTTCAACCTTTCGTCTTAAATGATTGAGGTCAATATCTAAGGCATTTAATATATCAATGGCTTTGCCGTTACCATCACGAAGCAATCCTAACATTAAATGTTCGGTACCTATAAAATCGTGACCTAACCGCAACGCTTCTTCTTTGCTATATGCAATTACATCTTTAACTCTTGGGGAAAAATTATCATCCATAGTAATCTCTTTCTGCATTAAAAATAATAAAATCTATATATAAAAAGGCAAAAACTATACCTTAAATATAGGACTGGTACTAATAGAGTGAAAAAACTTTACAAATTCAAAATATTTAACAAGATACTTATTAAAAATCAAGCTAAAATTTGTTAATAAATAGTTTTAAATTTTGCTTGTAAAAGACGCTTAAACACTATGGAAATCGTTATCTTAGCACGATTTGAAAACCTACAAAAATCTAATTTATATAATATATGGAAGAAGGAGAGAAATTGATCCCTATAAACATTGAGGATGAAATGAAATCAGCCTACATTGATTATTCAATGTCGGTCATTGTGTCACGTGCATTACCTGATGTGAGAGATGGTTTAAAACCTGTTCATAGACGTGTACTTTATGGAATGCATGAACTTGGTGTTAGATCAAATACTGCTCATAAAAAATCAGCAAGAATAGTTGGTGAGGTATTAGGTAAATATCACCCACATGGTGATACATCTGTTTATGATGCTATGGTGCGTATGGCTCAAGAATGGAGTTTACGTTATATGCTTGTTGATGGTCAAGGGAACTTTGGTTCTATAGATGGTGACAGCCCTGCAGCAATGCGTTATACTGAAGCCAGAATGAAGAAAATATCTGAAGAAATGCTTGCAGATATTGATAAAGAAACCGTAGATCATAAACTCAATTTTGATGACACATTACAAGAACCAACAGTGCTTCCTACAAGAATCCCTGGTCTTCTTGTAAATGGAGCTTCTGGTATTGCAGTTGGTATGGCAACAAATATGCCACCTCATAATTTATCTGAAGTTATTGATGGTACTACTGCTTACATTGAAAACAACGATATAGAAATTGATGAGTTAATACAGCACGTAAAGGCTCCAGATTTTCCAACAGGAGGAACAATATATGGATATGATGGTGTTCGTGAAGCTTTTAAAACAGGTCGCGGACGAATTGTCATTCGTGGTAAAGCTAGAATAGAAGAAGTACAAGGACGAGAGTCTATCATTGTTACAGAAATTCCTTATCAAGTCAATAAGGCAGACATGATTAAAAAGACTGCCGATTTAGTGAATGATAAAAAGATTGACGGTATATCTCTAATTAGAGATGAATCTGACAGAAATGGTATGCGGATTGTTTACGTTTTAAAGCGTGATGCAATTCCTAATATTGTATTGAACATGTTGTATAAATATACAGCATTGCAATCTTCTTTTAGCGTTAATAATATTGCTTTAGTTAATGGGCGTCCTCAATTATTGAATCTTAAAGAAATGATTCATTACTTTGTTGAGCATCGACACGAAGTTGTTGTAAGACGTACAAAATACGAATTACGTAAAGCAGAAGAAAGAGCACATATATTAGAAGGTCTAATCATTGCTTCAGATAATATTGATGAAGTAATTGCACTTATTAGAGCATCTTCAAATGCCGATGAAGCGCGAGCTAAATTAATCGAGCGTTTTGAACTTTCAGAAATACAAGCTAAAGCAATCGTAGAAATGCGATTACGTCAACTTACCGGATTAGAACAAGATAAACTTCGTTCTGAGTATGAAGAATTGATGAAAACGATTGAAAACCTCAAAGATATCCTTGATAAAAAAGATCGTCGTTATGATATTATTAAAGAAGAACTCCAAGTCATCAAGGAAAAGTATGGTGATGAACGTCGTTCTCAAATTGAATATGCTGGAGGTGATTTAAGTATCGAAGATATGATTCCTGATGAGCAAGTTGTAATTACGATTTCTCACGCTGGTTATATTAAAAGAACGTCACTTACCGAATATAAAACACAAAATAGAGGCGGTGTTGGACAAAAAGCATCAACAACTCGTAATGAAGATTTCTTAGAGCATTTATTTGTTGGTACTAACCATCAATACATGTTGTTCTTTACGCAAAAAGGAAAATGTTTCTGGATGCGTGTTTATGAAATTCCTGAAGGAAGTAAAACATCTAAAGGAAGAGCAATTCAAAACTTGATTAATATAGAGCAAGATGATAAGGTAATGGCTTTTATCTGTACTCAAGATTTAAAAGACGAAGATTATATCAATAGTCATTATGTAATTATGGCTACTAAGAAAGGTCAAGTTAAAAAGACATCTTTAGAACAATATTCAAGACCTCGTACCAATGGTATCAATGCGATTACTATTAAAGAAGATGATGAATTACTAGAAGCAAAATTGACCACTGGAAATAGTCAGGTTATGTTGGCTTTAAAATCTGGTAAAGCGATTCGATTTGAAGAACAGAAAACTAGACCTATGGGTCGAAATGCTTCAGGTGTAAGAGGAATTAGATTAGCAAGTGATGCAGATGAAGTTATCGGTATGATTGCTGTTGAAAATCCTCAAGAAGAATCTGTTTTAGTCGTTTCTGAAAAAGGCTACGGAAAACGAAGTTATATAGACGATCCAGAAGATGGTGAAGCAATTTATAGAATTACTAATCGCGGTGGAAAAGGGGTTAAAACAATTTCTGTTACCGAGAAAACAGGACATTTAGTTGCTATAAAAACTGTAACTGATGAAGATGATTTGATGATTATAAACAGATCTGGAATTGCTATTAGAATGGAAGTTGCAGATTTAAGAGTTATGGGAAGAGCAACGCAAGGAGTAAAGCTTATCAATTTAAAAGGAAGTGATTCTATAGCAGCTGTAGCTAAGGTAATGAAAGAAGATGAAGCGGACGAAACAGATATAGAAAATACTGATATTCAGGATATTAACGAAAACGGCACAACTATTGATTCTTCCGAAGAAGAATAACATACATTAACACTTAAAATAACTAATAATGAAAAAACTAATTGTAGTTGCTTTAGCACTTTTAGTAAGTACACTTTCTTTTGCACAGAAAAGTGAACTTAAGGCTGCCGAAAAAGCAATTAAAACTGGAAACTTTGCTGATGCTAAGTCAGCAATACAATCTGCTGAATCTTTAATTGGAAATGCAGATGCGAAGACTAAAGCAAAATATTATTTCCTAAAAGGAAAAGCATTTTATGCAGATGGAAGTGGTTCCAATGCAGATGTAGATAAAGCTATTGAAAGCTTTAATATGGTAAGTGAAGCTGAAGGTTCTAGCAAAGGAAAATACACTGTACAAGTAGAAGGTTTAAAAACTCAGATTTTAAACAACTTCTTGACAAAAGCCAATTCTGCATTACAGAGTAAGGATTATGTAAAATCAGCTATAGGTTTTGATAAAGCTTATAGAATGTCTCCTCAAGACACATTGTATTTGTATTATGCAGCATCAACAGCAGTATCAGGACAAGATTACGAAACCTCTTTAAAGTATTATGAAGAACTTAGAGATTTGGGGTATCAAGGTATAGCAATGGAGTATGTTGCAATTAATAAAGAATCTGGTGAAGAAGAGTTATTTGATAATAAAGAACTAAGAGATCTTTCTGTTAGAGCAGGTACGCATATTGCGCCTAGTGAGAAACAAACAGAATCAAAATCTGCTGAGATTGTAAAAAACATTGCATTAATACACATTAGTAATGGGGATAATGAAAAAGCTGTTGCAGCAATGAAAGATGCTAGAGCTCAAAATCCTGACGATTTAGGACTGTTAATATCTGAAGCTAATATTCAACTTAAAATGGGAAATAAAGACCGTTTTAAAGAATTGATGCAAGAAGCGACTACCAAAGATCCTAATAATGCTGAATTGCAATATAATTTAGGTGTTATTGCTGCAGAAGCTGGTGAGATTGATTCGGCAAAAGCGTATTATGAAAAAGCAATTTCATTAGATCCTTCGTACGCCGATGCTTATAACAATATGGCTGTATTAATTTTAGGACAAGAAACGGAAATCTTTGATCAAATGAATGCCTTAGGAACTTCTGCTGCTGATGATAAAAAATATGAAGAGTTACGAGGACAGAAGCAAAAACTTTATGAATCTGCAATACCTTTTTTAGAGTCAACTTTAAAGCTAAAGCCTAAAAGTGTTCAGGCTGCTAAAACACTCATGAATATCTACAGTGCACTTTCAATGACTGATAAGTTTCAGACAATGAAAGCTAAAGTTGCCGAGCTAGAAGCTGGAAACTAATAAGTAAGATACTTAAATATAAAAAAAGCGTTTCGATAGCTCGGAACGCTTTTTTTATATAATCTTTTTAATAACTCTTAGCTTATGTGTGTGAACTTGCCTGTCAACATTATATATACCTGAATGATCTAATCTATCAATTCTCACTTTGCCATGCGCATGAATGATATAATTATCTTCCATAATAATACCTACATGTACAATTAGGCCTTCGCTATTGTCAAAAAATGCTAAATCACCTGGCTCGCTTTCTTCAATAAAACTCAAAGCTTGCCCTTGAGTTGCTTGTTGTGATGCATCACGTAAAATATGATACCCATTTAGTTTGTAAACCATTTGAGTAAAACCAGAGCAGTCAATACCAAAAGGTGTTTTCCCTCCCCAAAGGTAAGGTGCATTTAGGTAAGTGAATGCTGTTGTAATAAGATTAGACTTTTCTTGCTTTGAAGAGATTGAATTACCATCATAGGTGTGGTTTAATAATTCTAAACCATTTAAAGATGAACCAATAGGAATTGTATATAGTTGACGGTTTTTATCTTGAATATATTCGATCAAATCAGTAGATAAAATATGATCTTGTTGCTTTAGATTTTTATAGTCTTCCTCAGATATTTCAAGATATTGTTTATTATCTATCCAAGCTTCGTATTTATCAAAAGCCAATCGAATTCTGCTCCAAGATTTACGTTGCTCCAAGACTTTAAAAATCTCACCATAGAGTACCTGAGAGACTAACTCACTAGGATCATTAGGTTCAATTCTAAGCGGAACAATACTTAGATTACAAATTCCGTATTGCATTATGTTATATTAATTACGTTCAATTACGATTGCAGAAGCACCACCACCACCATTACAGATTGCTGCAGCTCCAATTTTTGCATTGTTTTGTTGAAGAACACTTAACAACGTAATAACAATTCTTACGCCAGAACATCCTAAAGGGTGACCTAATGAAACAGCACCACCATTAACATTAACGTTGCTATCATTTAATCCAAGAATTTTCATATTTGCTAATCCAACTACAGCAAAAGCTTCATTGAATTCAAAATAGTCAACATCATCTAAGGTTACTCCAGCTTTATCAAGTGCTTTTGGTAATGCTTTTGCAGGCGCTGTAGTAAACCATTTAGGTTCTTGAGCAGCATCAGCATAACTTTTAATGGTAGCTAAAGGTGTTAATCCTAATGTTTCAGCTTTTTCTCTACTCATTAAAACCATTGCTCCAGCACCATCATTTATTGTTGATGCATTTGCAGCGGTTACTGTTCCGTCTTTTGTAAACGCAGGTCTTAGAGCAGGAATTTTATCCATTCTAACATTACTATATTCTTCATCTTTAGAGACAATTATAGGTTCACCACGACGTTGAGGAACTTCTACAGGAACAACTTCATCATCAAATTTACCCGCATCCCAAGCATCAGCAGAACGATTATAAGATTGTATCGCAAATGCATCTTGATCTTCTCTTGAGAATTCATATTCTGCGGCACAAGCATCGGCACAAACACCCATAGCATTTTGATCATACACATCAACAAGTCCATCCTTTTGCATACCATCTTCCATTTTAGCTGGACCAAATTTTGTTGCAGAACGTGCATGATAATAATGCGGAATTAAACTCATGTTTTCCATTCCACCTGCAACAACAATATCAGTATCACCAAGTGCAATAGATTGAGCAGCTTGCATAACTGTTTTCATTCCAGAAGCACAAACTTTATTAATTGTTGTACATGGAACTGTATCTGGAATACCAGCGAAAATTGCAGCTTGTCTTGCAGGTGCTTGACCTGTTCCAGCTTGAACAACATTCCCCATTAAAACTTCTTCTACCAGCTCTGGTTTTAAGTTAATTTTGTCTAAGGCTCCTTTAATAGCAATTGCTCCTAATTTTGGAGCAGGAATTGTTGATAAAGCACCTAGAAAACTACCAATTGGAGTTCTTGCGGTTGATACAATGACGACGTCTCTACTCATTTTAAATCTATTTTGTTTGTAGCTGCAAAATTAATCATTTTTTAATTAATTCACTGCTTAGAATTAATAACATGAGTTCTATTATATTTTCTTACTTTTGAAAGTGTAAACGTAACTTATGAATACGTGTTTTTTTGTATTTAAATGCGTTTAAATAGATGTAGTAATGAGTGATTTAATCAATAAATGGTATAGAAATCATGCACTTTTATATAAGGTGCTTTTATTTTTAAGTACTACATTCTTAATCGTGTATTTATTTCCGAAGAGCGGAAAATTTAAATACGATTTTGATAAAGGAAAGCCATGGCAATCCGAATTACTTTTGGCCCCTTTTGATTTTGCTATTAAGAAGTCTTCAGAAGAAATAGAACAAGAACGTATTGAGGCTTCAGAGAAAAGCGCTTTGTATTTTGATATTGATATTTCGGTTAAATCATCGGTTCTTAATGCGTATTCTGAAAAATTTAAAACCTCATTTGCAGATAGTATTATCTTTCAAAATCCCAATTTGTTTAAAGTTGGTGAATCTGCGATAAATACAATTTATCAATTTGGTGTTTTGGATGAAGACTACGAATATGATGCAAATAAGAATGTTATATTAATAGATGATCATACACAGTATAATGAAACAAAATTTTCAGACCTTACAAAGTTAGATGGCTTTAGACCAATTATAGAAGACGCTTTAGATAATAATGATTTAGCAAATTTTAATGCTACATTTTTATCTGTGTTTTTTGATGTAATAAAACCTAATTTAAGCCTTAATTCTTCTTTAACTCAAAATGCACTTGACGAAAAACTAGAAACGATTTCAAGTGTTCGAGGTAGTATTGAAAAAGGGACACTTATCATTTCTAAAGGAGAAATTGTAGAAGGCAGTAAATATGATGAATTAAAATCTCTACAAGCTGAATATGAGTCACAGGTTTGGAATGAGTCTAATTATAATTTAATCATTTTCGCTTATGCCTTATTAGTTGCTTTAGCATTATTAATGTTATTATTATTTCTTCGGAAATATAGAATGGATGTATTCTTAGATAATACTAAAGTCACTTTTATTTTCTTCAATATTCTACTGATGATTTTATTGACCACCTTAGTCATTAATTATAATTCTCAGTATGTGTATGTTGTACCATTATGTATTCTTCCGTTGGTGTTAAAAGCTTTTTTTGATGCAAGACTTGGATTATTTGCACACGTACTTACAGTATTGTTGTTAGGCTTTATTGTACCTAATAGTTATGAATACATGTTCCTTCAAATTATAGCAGGAATTGTAACTATTTTAACCGTTTCAGAATTATACAAACGTGCAAATCTATTTATATCTGTTGGTCAAATTACACTTATTTATATCATTGCGTATTTCGCGTTTTTTGTCATACAAGAAGGTGATATAAGTAATTTAGATCCAAAAACTTTCGGGTTATTTGCGCTTGGTGGATTAGCTACATTATTTGTTCAGCCACTTATTTATATCTATGAAAAACTCTTTGGATTAGTTTCAGATGTGTCATTATTAGAACTTTCAGATACCAATACAAAATTATTAAAAGAATTATCTAATAAAGCTCCAGGAACATTTCATCATTCATTAAATGTGGCAAATTTAGCTGAAGCTTCTGCTAATGAAATTGGAGCTAATGCAATGCTTATTAGAGTAGGAGCATTGTATCATGATATAGGTAAAATGAAGAACCCAACTTATTTTACTGAAAATCAAGCAACTGGAATTAATCCTCATGACGAATTATCATCTCGTGAAAGCGCAAAAATTATTATTGACCATGTGCTTGATGGTATTGAGATTGCAAAAAAAAATAACCTACCTGATCGTGTTATTGATTTTATTAGAACACATCACGGTACGAGCATGGTATACTATTTTTATAGAAAGGAAAAAGATTTAAATGATGCTACTAAGGAAGACGATTTTAGATATCCAGGGCCACAACCTTTTAGTAAGGAAACAGCTATTTTAATGATGTGTGATAGTGTAGAAGCTGCATCAAAGAGTTTAAAGGAACCTACAACAACTAAGATTGATAAATTCGTAGAAAGTATTATTGCAAAGCAAATGGAGGATGGGCAATTTTTAAATGCAAATATTACCTTTAAAGAAATACAATCGATTAAGAAAGTCCTTAAAACAAAGTTAGCCAACATATTCCACCTAAGAATCGAGTACCCAGAATAAATTTTTGATAAAAAAGTTAAAAAAATAGTTGCGTTCTTTGTAATGATAAGTTACATTTGCATCCGCAATTTATTGCAAAGTTCATATACAACGGAGAGGTGCCTGAGTGGCCGAAAGGAGCGGTTTGCTAAATCGTCGTACCTAGAAATAGGTACCCAGGGTTCGAATCCCTGTCTCTCCGCTAATTTCATTTGAAATTTATTATATAGATAACCATTCGGGGTGTAGCGTAGCCCGGTTATCGCGCCGCGTTTGGGACGCGGAGGTCGCAGGTTCGAATCCTGCCACCCCGACTATTGAAGCTGAACATTTTGTTCAGCTTTTTTTGCTTTACGATTTATCTTTTTTGAGAACCTTAGCCTTAAGTCTTTTTTTATAAGAGTCTAGTAGTGAATACGACTTAATTTTTCGTTGTCTAAATGCTTCATATTTGTTAATAAAGCTCTTTACTTGTAAATAAGGACCATCTAACTTTTTTGGTCTTTTTGAATCTGCAAAAAAGTAATAACCTTCTGGTTTTTTTAGAGAAACTAACCAATGGTTTATGAATTGACTTCCATTATAATTCAATGCTTCAAATTCAATCTTTAAATAATTTACTTGAGCAGATGAATCTATCATTTTTAATGATTCATAAGCAAATCTTGATACGTCAACACAAATTCCTTTTTTAGTTTTCCAGAACTCTTCAGGGTTATATATGGCTAAATTTGTCTTAGTTTTTTTATTGTTTGCTAATAACATTGCTCTATCTAAATCGTAACTAAAATTTGAAGCGATCCATTGATGTACATCTTCTATAGAATGCCAATTTTTAATGGTATTATGATAGTCTAATGAATCACTAAAAGCAATTGACTTTGGTTTTTCATTAAAGTCTAAAAGCGATATGCTATCAGTTTTCTTTTGAGCATTCATGAGGTTATTCATTACTATTATTGTTAGAATAGTATATATAATTTTCTTCATCTTCAGTGAATTATATTAGTAGTTCTCAAAACGTTTAAAATATCGTGCGGGATAGTATTTATATCAGTTTTTGCATCCAAACTAATTGAAATATGACCATTTGTAATAGCTTTAATTAATTGAAAAAAGTTACCATATTTAACCAATACATAATCTAATCCACCACAATCAATATTGCCTCGTTGTGAAGTGAGTTTGAGTAATGTTGGATTGACTAATAATTCTTCAAATTCATCAGTCTTGTTGGATGAACTATCGTTTATATTTTCTTTCTGTTTCATTACCAATTTTCCATCTTTATATAGTGCTATATAACGTATGTTAGAAAACGTATCAAATAGTAGTTTTAGTATTAGTTCTGAATCCATTAATTCTTTAATTTGTTATAGAATAATTTTGCACGCTTATAATTTCCAATATTTTCAGGTGACACTTCAATAGTTTTTAGAAAATAGTACTTCGCTTTTTCTTTATCATCTAAGATATGAAAAATTAGGGCTTTCATTTCGTAAGCCCCAATTTGTTGCTTTGGGTCATCTTTTGGTATGTTCTCTAGAAAGGTGAAAATCTTAAGTGCTTCTTTCAATTTAGGATTATTGGATGCCCAAGAGATATAGTTTTTTGGACTCCACCAATAATGAAATGGGACTCCTTTAGCCTCTCTTATCCAAACCTCTTTAACAATATCAGCACCCAAATCCCAGAGCATAAATGGGTAATTACCAGTTTCTGGGTTTTTTAGTTCATAAGCTGAATACATTTTTAGAGCTTCAACAGCTTCAGTATCCCAAGCTGTTTTTATGAGCGACTGTTTCAAAGAATCTTTATGATGTGTTCTAAAATAATGTTCTTCAAATGATGGAGGAAATAATTGCTTTAAGTTTCTTAATGAAAACCCTTTAGCTAGTTCATCCTTCACATTTAGTTTTATAACATTTTCATAATTGTGAAATGCATATAAATAGATGTCTCCTTTTTTTAAATCAAAAACATATGAGAATTGTGTAGGGTGAGTACCTTCTTGATGCACACGACTTAGGAGTGTTCTAAATGACGACACAGAAATGGGATTGTTTTCTGAAAGCGATTGATCTAAAATGTTATACCGTATACAATCGTAGCTTTTAGTCTGAATTTGGCAAGCATTAAAATTAGTAGAGATTTGATAGTCTGCTCTTCGTTCTATAATTGCATCTTGATTGATAAGAATTGAATTTCCAGTTGCATCGACCAAAAGGGCTTGACTATAAGGTGTATGGAATTTATAAGCAGATAAATATTTTAAGGCCTCATCTACTGTTTTACATTTTGCTAATAGTTCAGAGAATAAGTCCCCATAGAAACTAGTTTTCCCTGTATTGTTTTTGCCTTCAACTTGATTGATAGCTGCAAAATCAAAGGCTAATCCATGTTCGTTAATGCCAATTTGAGCTTGATAATCTGAATGTCCTAAATAGATAATACCATAATTTTCGGATGAACTTGGTCTAGTCCAAATTTTAGAAAAGGGATCATGCCAATCTTCATTTCCTGCCATTAAAACGTTACCATTTCGAGCAGAGCAGAAAAAGCTGCAGGCATTCAAATTATAACTGTAAAAACAGAACAATACTATTAACAGTGCTAAGAAGTCTTTTATTCTTTTTTTCATTTTACTCTTTATTTGCATTTAAGGCGATATTAAACAATTGAACTCCAATATTTGAAACTTCTTGCAAGGCACCAGAAGTATTAGACAATACAATTGTAGTTGTTTTTGCTTCTGGTAATAAAAAGAAAATACCAGAACAACCTATTTGACCTCCTGTATGACCAATAACATTTCCAAAATCTGGATTGTTACCATATAAATACCAACCCAATCCATAGCCACTTCCTTCTTTCTTTAATCCTGAATCTTTGGCCATTAAATTTAAAGTTTCAGCTTTTATTAATGTACCGTTCAGGATGGCGTCACCAAATTTTAACATGTCTTCAACAGTTGTAAGTAATCCACCTGCTGGAATTCGATCACTTAAATTTGTTGGCTTGGCTTCTTTAATTTTTCCTCTACTATTTCTATGAAACAGATTAGATTTATTAGAATAACTAGCACCAAATTTTTCTATTCTTGTATGAATCATTCCGGCTTTATCAAAAATGTTTGTTTTTAAATAGTCTTCGAATGACATATCAGAAATGTTCTCTATAATAATTCCTAAAATTGTATAACCATATGATGAATAGCTAAAATCACTCCCAGGTTTAAAATTCAATTTTCTGTCCATAAATATTGAAGAGGCCTCGCTGAGCGTTTCGTATTCTTTAGAGTTTTCACGCTCTTTATTTGAAGTATAATCACCAATACCAGAAGAATGTTCTAGTATTTGTTTTACGGTTATATGTCCTTTGTCTTTAATTAATTCTTTAGGTAAAATATCGCTGAGGGATTGATTTAAGGATAATTTACCTTTTTCTATTAATTGCATAATAGCAATTGCGGTCACTGGTTTAGATATAGATGCTGTTCGAGTTAAAGTGGTTACACTAAAAGGATGTTTTTCTTCTTTGTTGCTATAACCATCACTGCCAGACCATTGCTTTTGATTTAGTACAGAGTAACCTGCCGAAATACCAACACATTTTTTATTTTCAATGGCATTAGAAAGTAATTGGGTTGGAGAAAGCGTTTCGTTATTCTTAGTTTTATTTTCGTCTGTTGCTGACTGTCCAATAACTAGAAAGGTAATTAAGAAAAATAAAAATAAAGTGACTGTAGACTTCATGGATTTGAATGTTTAAATGTTATGCCTCTAAAGTATTTCAAAAAACCAATAACAATAATGTTTATAATAATTTAGGGATGAGTATGGTGCTCTAAGGGACGAATTTTAGTTTCTCTTTTAAGTCTGCATTGAATTTTTTAGAAACAGGAATTTCTAAATCTAGAAGTAGTATAGCATTTGTGCTATTCCATTTTGTGAAATGCGATAGATTAATAAGATGAGATCGATGAACTTGAATCAATAAACCTACTTGTTTATGAATATCTTTAAGCGTTGTTCTTAAGAGTTGTTTTTTTACTTTACCATGTACTAAATAGTATATTTCAACATAGTTTTGTGCGCTACTGATACAAATAATATTATCTGGGTCGATATGTAAAACATCAGTTTTATTGTCGCCATGTAGAAGAATTTTCTTGTTTGTTTTTTTTGCTTGTAATTTATTAAGATAAGCGCGTCCAAAAACAACGAGAACTAAAATAATTAGAGCTATTGGAATATAAATGATTTTAATAAAATTCCAAAAATCAAATTCGCCATTGAGCCATTCACTTTTATAATACGGATAGCAGAATAAAGCCATAATCACATAGACTACTGCAATGGTTATACCTTCTAAGTATATATTCCAGACTTTAACTATTTTGAATAACATGTTCTGAAAAACAATGCCTAGCATATAGCCAAAAAATACGAGAAGAGCGTAAGGCGGTAATAATTCAATTCGTAATTTTAAAGATAAATCAGCGACATCAAAAGGTGCAATAAGGACTAGAAATATAACCAGCCAAAGGCCGATAATCAATCCCAAAATACTATGATGTTTATAAGAAGTGTTTAAGCTAATATGCTTCATATTAAAATTGCTCGTATAATTTTAATTTGAATTAAAAGATAAACATTTTATTCTATCCGCTTATAATTCTCTGCATATATACGATTGCCATCTTCATCTATTTCAATTTGACTAAATGTATCGCCATTAATAATCAGTTCATGCTTGAATTCTTTTTTTTCTTCTATGATTTTACTCATCATTTCTGATCCGTATTCGAGAATTTCAATAAGCTCTTCTCCATTAACAGTGTAACTACCGTAACCAAACCATTCTGAAGAATCTGTTGGAATATATTTGCTCCACATGACTTTTGTTGGGGTGTACATTTTTACTTGTCTATAGCCTTCACTAGTGTTAAAAGAATCTATGACTTTATTGTCCATATAGTTGTAATAGCCAACAAGTTCCCAAGCACCTTCAAGCGGATTAGATGTGGCGACTTTTGAAACCTCTGTTTTAGTTTCTTTGACTTCATTTTCAGGTTTTTGATTGCAGGAAAAAATCAACAGCATAATTAGGAGTGATAACATTGCAGTTTTCATAATGAGATGATTTTAAGATATGAATTACTTTAAATTTACGAAAAAACGAGCAGTATTTCTAAAATAAGGAACCTACAATGTGTTTTTAGGCTCGTTTTTTTAATATTGAAAAACCCAATATGACTATTCTAACTGTTAATAACTTTGATGTAAGTTTTTAATCAAAAAACCTACTTTTGCTAAATCAAATTGAAACAAAAAATATGTCTGATACAATAGAACAAGTTAAGTGCCTTATTATAGGTTCAGGTCCTGCGGGATACACTGCAGCAATATATGCATCAAGAGCTAATATGTTTCCTGTACTTTATCAAGGAACACAGCCAGGAGGTCAATTAACAACAACAAATGATGTCGAGAATTTCCCAGGTTATCCTGATGGGATTACTGGTCCAGAAATGATGATAGAATTACAAAACCAAGCGACACGTTTTGGAACAGATGTTCGTGACGGTTGGATTACTAAAGTTGATTTTTCTGGAGATATACACAAGGTATGGGTTAATGACACTAAAGAGATTCATTGCCAAACGGTTATTATATCTACAGGTGCATCTGCTAAATATTTAGGATTAGAATCAGAACAAAAATATTTAAAGCTTGGAGGAGGAGTTTCAGCATGTGCTGTGTGTGATGGCTTCTTTTACAGAAATCAAGAAGTTGTAATTGTTGGTGCAGGAGATAGCGCTGCTGAAGAAGCTCACTATTTATCTAAGCTTTGTACTAAAGTAACAATGCTAGTTCGTAGAGATGAGTTTAGAGCATCTAAGATTATGGCTAATCGTGTTATTAATACACCTAATATTGAGATTCTTTATAATACTGAAACAGATGAAGTTTTAGGTGATGGTCAAGTAGTGACTGGAGTCAGAGCTTACAATAATAAAACTGAAGAAAAGTTTGAAATTCCTGCGACAGGATTTTTTGTAGCTATAGGTCATAAGCCTAACACAGATATTTTTAAAGACTTTTTAGATTTAGATGAAACAGGATATATTATCAATGTTCCTGGAACGTCTAAAACAAATATAGATGGTGTCTTTGTATCTGGTGATGCAGCAGATCATGTGTATCGTCAGGCAGTTACTGCAGCTGGAACAGGTTGTATGGCTGCTTTAGATGCTGAACGCTATTTAGCAGCAAAGGAATCTGATTTTGAAGTTAGTACTTCAACTTACAATTAAGCTGAAAAGGAATATACTAAAAAAAGAGCCTAAAGTAAATTTACTTTAGGCTCTTTTTTATACACTTTAAAATGTGTTTATAAGGTTTCTGGAAGTGTATATGTTCTTCCTTCATTTTGCGATTTAAGATACTCCATAAGAGGCTCAAAATACTCTAACATTGGCTTAGCACTCATTTCACTGCCAACACTTTCTTTAAGTAATGTTCTCCAATCGTTATTAGCACCTGTTTCTAAAACACCTCTTAAAAATGTTCCTACGTCTTTACTTCCAAAATAGTTAGTAGCATGAGGATCTTGTTTTAAGATGTTCTTTGATATATGGTCATGAAATTGAAACAATAAAATATAAGATACTGCATAATCATAGTATTGCGCAGCATCGTTATTAATATGTGTTTTAGAAGCTGCATCACAAAATTCTTCTCCACGGTTAGAAGGAGGTACCATACCTTGATATTTCTTAGCTAATTCCCACCATTTCTTGTTGAACTCATCTTTCGGTAAGTTTTCAGCATACAAAGCATTTTCAAATTCGGTCATAACACCAGCAGAGAATGGTAAAAATACAATGTTACTCAATGCTTCTTTTAATAGATTTTGAGTTTCATCAATTTGTGCATCAGCATCCACTAAACCTTTATTAGCTAAAAATGGCTTTTGCATCGCAGCAAAACCTAATAAACTTCCAATAGCTTCATGGTAACCACGATTTGCACCTTCTCTAAGTAATGGAGGAACATTTGGATTTGTATAAGCTTGGTAATAGTATATGTGTCCTAACTCATGGTGAATCGTCTCATAGTAATCTGCATTTGGTTCTACGCTCATTAAACAGCGTAAATCATTCTCTAAATCCATATGCCAAGCTGAGGCATGATTATTCTTTTTGTAAGGCGCATCAGCAGGTAATGGATACATACTTGATTTCTCGTAGAAACTTGCAGGCAATGCATCAAAACCAATACTTTTATAAAAATTTTCTCCTTCTTTTACAATCCACTCTGGATCTTTATCGGCTAATACGGCATCAATATCTAAACCTTCAACACTTACAAGAGAGCTCCAGTCTTGCCCCCAACGATTTGGTAGCCAGTGGGCTGGAAGATATTCTGGTACTTCAGCATTGAATTTCTTTGCAAGCTCATGTCTTGCCCAAGTATGTAATTCTCTGTATAAAGGCCAAACTTCTTTTACCATTTTATTCATTTCATCAAGCATTTCTTGGCGTGACATACCATAGCTTGAAACTTGATATGAAAAGTAATCGTCATAGCCTAAAGCTCCTACAGTTTTATTTCGCAGTTGTCTCAAATTTTCAAGACCATTTTTAAGACCTTTTCCAACATCTTTTGAAGCTTCCCAATTAGCTAATCGTTCGGCTTCATCGTTAGATTCTCTCAAAACTTTATCGATATCTCCTGTAGTTACCGAATTTCCATTCACTTTAAAATCATAGCCGAAAAGTGCTTCATTTTGAGCGTTTTCAGCAGTAATTCGTTCTTTTACTAAATCTGAAACTGTTTCCGGATTGTTAGCAGCAGCATATAGTATCGTGTTAAGTTGACGCACTTGAACAATGTCTAAGTTGTCTTTACTTTCAAGGAATTTTCGGGTCTTCTCAATGACATCAGAACTTCCTGTAAATTTGGCTAAAGCTTCATTTGCTTTTTGAACCTTGTATGCATTTGTTGTATCACCAGCTACAATTTTTGTATTTGCATCCCACTCTGCTAGTGCAGAATCATAATACAGCTTTGTAAATGTTGAAGTGTATTCATCTAAAAAAGTTTGAACCTTTTCCTTTGATACAGTTGTTGCGCCTTTTTCGGTGGTATCTTTTTTACATGAAACGATTGTCATTAGAATGACAAAGACTAAGATTGTTTTCTTCATCTTAAATTGTTTTGAATTAAAGTTAGTTTTTGTAATAATTGTTAGGCTATTTTTCTTTCTTCTGAAGCTTTACAGTATCTGTAAATTTATTAATTGTGATTTTAGGGTTTCCATAGAGATACACTTCACTAGTGCCTGACGCTTCAATACTAATTGTATCTATAACTTCAAGGTAAACATCACTTGCGATTTCGGCAATAACGGTACATGTTTTAGCTGTAAGGTTTTTACCGTTAAATTTAGAGTTATTATCGGCTCTAAGTGCTAAGCTATCAATAGTGCCCTCAATATCTGCGCTAGCACGTTGATATAAATCCATTTTTATGTCTGTAGCATTAATAAGCGCGTCCATTTTAGTATTATCACTAACTTCAACAGTTACATTAGTAGCTGCAACATTTAATTTCACCTTTGTTTTATCACTACTTATAAAACTAAAAGTATCGGTTTTAATATTCAAGTAAGCTCTAGATGAGCCGCTAGTCTTTAATGCTGCATTAGTTAATTCTAATGAAGTAAGCGATCGTACTTCGGCATCATCTTTAACTTCAATGTCAGAAAAAGAATCTCCGTAATTAATTTTTATGCTTATCTTCTTAGCTCTTATATCTGCTGTTGTTGTTAATGTGAGTACACTATCAATAACTTGAACATTGATATAGGCATGAAGGTTATCATCGGTTTCAATTTCTACAGAAGGTTTTTTATTGTAAAATAATTCTACATTAAAGTCTTCCCCAATTATAATCTTCTTAAAATCATCAACATAGGTTTGTTTAATAGTTAAATTTCTATCACCTTTTATTTTTTCTGCACCCTGAGCATAACCAGTTATACTGTAGCCTAATAGGATGAATAGAAATAGTGTAATATTTTTCATTTTAATTAATTAAGTATTATAACAAATATAAAACAAAAACCATCCCAAACTCGATTTGAGTTTGAAATGGTTTAAAAAATGATTGATTAGTTGGTTGGTTGTTTCTTTTTTATTGTTTGCGAATACTTCCAGAAACGGCATCATTTTCACTCACGTTTTTCGGATTTCCGTAGTATTTGATATCGCCTCCACTGGTTGCATTTGCGGTTAATTTTTGTTCTGCATGAACTACAATGTCTGCGCCACTTGTCACTGAGGCAACACAACTTTGAGAGATGAGTTCACGTGCTTTAATATCACTTCCACTTGTTGCTGAAGCACTTAATGTATTGGTTTTTCCTGAAACTACAATATCGCTTCCGCTGGTAGAAGCTAAAGTTGTAGATTCTGCGTTGATTTCAACTTCTAAATCTGCGCCACTTGTTGTGATTAGCTTAATATTATTGGCTTCGATAGTATTGGTTGAGTATACGTCACTACCACTAGTAGCGCTAATAAGGTTTAAGTCTTTAACATTGACCATCACTTTTTTAGCTTCTGAAGTACTAATACTTTCATCTGCATAGATTTTTAAAACACCATCTTTAACTTCAGTCCTAATGATGTCGTGAAGATTTTCGTCTGCTTGAACTTTTAGCATACGAGAATCGCTTTGTGTGATATAAACATCGATACCTCTACTTACTTTAATTTGATTAAAGTCATCTTCAATGTTACGTTCTACGGTTGATACATTCCCATTTCCTCTAACACCTGGGTTTAAATTGATGTCAAAGTTACAAGACATAAGTAGTAAGCTAAATACTACTGCGATGGTAAATTTTGTTAATGTTGTCATGATTTTTTGTTTTAATACTGAAACAAGTTCAGCAATGATTGCTATTATTTTTTTATGGCTTCTTCAACGATGTTGTCATTTTCTCTAACAATAAACTTCGTTATAGAGCCTTCAGAGTTGGATATAAATTCAAAAGTCAATGGTGCTTGTTGGTGTGCAAAAAGTGTTTCCGATTTTGCATATATGTCAGCATTCATACCTCCAGCATTGATATGTAAACCAGTTTTGGTTCTAGAAATAATGACCAATCCAGAATCTTTAGCTTCATACTGTCCTATATATGAATCTAGTGTAGTATCTGATACGTTAACACGATCTGTGATTGGTTGTTCTTGCATTTGGTGATCATAGCTTATGACACGTTTTAAGAGCCATTTCCCGTCTTCTAAAAGCCATAAGTGAGAAAATTTCGCAATACTTCCTGCTACTTCTTTTCCGTTTGTTGTTTCAAAGAACTTATGAACACCGTTTTGTAAAGCACCATAAATTTCTCCGTTGTTTTTAAGTGGAAATACTTCTAAGCTGCCTTCTACTAACTCACGTCTTGATTTAGTTGTGTTTTCAGGATTACAAATTCCGTTTTGCATACTTTTAATAAAACCTTCTTTTGAATCTTCTAAGCCTCCAATATCGTGGTAAAATTCAAAGTCTTCTGCAATGAGCTGTTCAAGATATTGCGTTTCACACTTATTAAAAGAGCGCTCAAATAGTAAACTGTCGTTTGCTTTTAAAGTCGTATAAACTTCAGAATGCTTTTCTGTTTTAGTATGATTGCTAATGGCAATTGTTCCGTAGAACACTAAAACAAGTGTTATTAATTTATAGATAAACTGTATCATTTTTTGATTGATTATGGTTCAAATATTTAAAAAATGGTTGGTTAGTTGTAATTTAAATATCTGAACCGTTGATTATTGATGATGAATTGTTAATTATTGTCCGTCGTTGTCGTCGGTTGTAATTTCTATACCATTGTCATCGATATTGACTTTGACGTCTTCTGTTTTGGCTTTTAGACCATCTTCGTCAATTTGCAAACTGCTATTATCTGATTTTGCCTTGATACCGTCTTCATTTATTTTAAGGCCATTTTCTTCATCTTCAATGTCGACTCTGACTTTAAATTCTTCGTCTTCTGGGCAATCGAGACATTCTACACCATTAGAAATAATTTTAAGATAATGTTCCTCCATATCATGATCTAAGATGTCATTATAGTAATGCTGGTTACTATGAAAATTATAGGTGTTACTATCAGCATATAATACAGAACCTTCAGGTAAGTATAAGGTAATAGTAACCTCTTGACCTTTTCTTGATTCGTTTAGAGGAATGGTTAAATAACTATCTAAAAGGAGTTCTCCATTTTTAAACTCGTAATTATAACTAATACGTTCTGCTCTAGTTTTAGCATCTTCAAAATCAAACCCTCTTGCGCTGCGCTCAAGACGTAATTTAGCAATGCTGTCTTTAGTGGATCTTACAATAACTCTAACGCCTCTTGAGAATAATACTTTATTATCATTTTCGTCGTAAGCAGTATCAAATCCGTAACTTCTATAATAGCTATGGTATGTATACAAGTCATTATTATTCATTCTAAGACGTAAGGTGTCATTAGCTGTTATAGATGCTAATTTTTCAGTTTTAATAAAAGCGCCTTCTTCTTTAAAACTCAATCCAAACCTTGCAAATAATATAATAAGCGATACAAATGAAATCAGCCAAAGACCTAATAATGTGTATTTCGCTGGATTACCTATTGATTTTAAATTCGTAATCAATATTTTGAGTCCTAGGTAGAATATGAAAAATGCTATAATACCAATAAATAAAAACACTAATAACGACATTAACCAAATTGGAACATTGGCAGCTTCTGCTACATCATAAAAATTAGTTCCAGGAATGTGTATTGAGTCTAAGAAATTTACGCCTACTAAGCTTACAATTAATGAAATAATAGTAACTGCTCCAACAAACATAAGGATGGCTCCAAAGAACTTAGCAAAGACCTTTAAAAAGAACATAAAGATGTTTCCTATAGTTTCAAAAAATGAACTCGAGGATGATTTAATGCGTTCCCCTTGTTTAGGTAAATCGGCTTTTTTTACACCTTCTGAAATAGTATCTGTAACATTACTTATTGAATCTGATACGCTACCAAATCCATCTTTAATTTTTTTTTCGATGTTACTAATGTTTACAGGTTGCCCTTTCATCATTAGTTTCTCAGTAGTTGTTGTTGCTTCTGGAACAAAAATCCAAAGTAAGATGTATAGTAATACACCTGTACCTGCACCAAATATAAGTAGTATCCAAATTAATCGAACCCAAAGTGCATCAATACCAAAGTAATGTCCTAATCCTGAAGATACACCTCCCACATAGGAGTTGTCTGTATCTCTATAAAGTTTTTTAGATGGTGAACTACTACTTGTTGTATATGAATGTTTTGGTTCGTCTTCAAAGATTTCATCATCTACTAAGTAGTCTTCAGGTTGTCCCATAATGGTGATAACTTCATCGACTTCTTTAGTACGAATAACTTGTTTTTCGTTTTGAACACGCTCGCTAAATAATTCTGCAATACGCGCTTCTATGTCTGCTATAATTTCTGATCGACCTTGAGAGTCTGTAAATGAACGTTTTATAGCCTCAAGATAGCGTTGCAATTTTAAGTATGCATCTTCATCTATGTGGAAGAATATACCTGCTAAATTTATGTTGACTGTTTTATTCATTATTTTTTTGTTTTTTCTCTGGTTACTATGTTAACTGCGTTTTGTAATTCGTTCCAGGTTATGGTTAATTCTTTAAGAAATAATTGACCTGTTTCTGTAAGACCATAATACTTTCTTGGTGGTCCTGATGTGGATTCTTCCCAACGATAATTGAGTAATCCAGCATTTTTAAGTCTTGTGAGAAGCGGATAAATAGTCCCTTCTACCACAAGCAGTTTTGCGTCTTTGAGTGTGCCTAAGATTTCTGCTACGTAAGCATCGTCATCTTTTAATACTGATAATATACAGTATTCTAATACACCTTTTCGCATTTGTGCTTTTGTGTTTTCTATCTTCATATTCTTATGAGATTAAATTTTAATAAACTGTTCATTTTTTGATTGATGATGATGGTTAATTGATTGATTGATTGATTGATTGATTGAAATTATTTTAAAAAGTTGATGGTTAATGGGTATTCATATAATTCACCATCTCTTGCTTTTAAACTCGCAATTACTATAAATATAAGTTCAAAAATGAATCCTATAATAGCGAGAAAGCCTAAACCTCCTGAGATATATAATAGAGGAGAAGGTTCTCCTATATTAATATGGAAATCGTGAAATCCATGAAAATCGACAAAATCTAAACCGTTAAAGATTTTGAAAATAAAAAACGGAATAGTTATGGTACCAATAATTAAAGTATACAGCAAAATGCTAATTTGAAAATTGATAGCTTGTTTTCCGTGACGATCTATAAATTCAGACTTGTCTTTGTTAATCATCCATAATACTATTGGCCCAATGTAATTTCCTAACGGAATTAAAAACCTAGTAAAGGTTGATAAATGGATAAATGTTGCGATGTTTTTTTGGTGATTGTCTAACATGATTTTAAAACATATAGTAATTTCTTATACAAATATATGTCTAAAAGAAGGTATTATGTTACGCATAGTACTAAAAATTAACATAAATTTAACAAATGGTCATGTCGATTATTTTCAATAAATTAGCTGAAATATCCAGTAAACATGACCATTTCGCCAAGAAAACTCAATGCATTTTTAATATTCAAATTACCAGCAGCTTATTTTTGTGGTGTGCGTACAAAAACACTAAATGATACAACTTGTGTGGTCTCTGTAAAGCATAGATGGATAAATCAAAATCCGTTTAACTCTATGTTCTGGGCTGTCCAAGGTATGGCAGCCGAGCTCACAACTGGTGCTTTGATGATGTCAAAAATTAAGGCCAGCGGTAGAAGAATATCTATGTTAGTAGCAAATAATAATGGATCATTCACAAAAAAAGCAACAGGAAGAATTACCTTTACTTGCAATCAAGGCGAAGCTATTAATGACGCTATTGAGAGAGCCATTGCAACAGGAGAGGGGCAAACTATAATACTTAATTCAAAAGGGATTAATAAAGAAGGTGTGCAAGTATCTGACTTTAATTTTGAGTGGACTATTAAAGTGAAAAATTAATTGGGTGTAACAAATGCGTCATTCAATAAACATATAGGTAATCAATTAAAAAACAAAAACACATGACATCACACGAAATCGATTACAGAATTTACGGAGAAGAAATGCAATACGTTGAGATAGAACTCGACCCTCAAGAAGGTGTTGTTGCTGAATCGGGAAGCTTTATGATGATGGACGATGGCATCAAAATGGAAACTATTTTTGGTGACGGTTCACAAAAAGATACAGGCTTTTTAGGAAAAATATTAGGAGCAGGAAAGCGTATTCTAACAGGAGAGAGCCTTTTTATGACGGCTTTTTATAACGACCTTACTGGGAAACGTAACGTTTCATTTGCTTCACCATATCCAGGAAAAATTATTCCAATAGATTTAACAGAGTACAATGGAAAATTCATCTGCCAGAAAGATGCCTTTCTTTGTGCAGCTAAAGGCGTTAGTGTTGGAATAGAGTTTTCCAAAAAATTGGGTCGCGGACTTTTTGGAGGCGAAGGTTTTATCATGCAAAAATTAGAAGGTGACGGTATGGCCTTTGTACATGCTGGTGGGACAATGGCAAAAAAAGTATTGCAAGCTGGAGAAACATTGCGAGTCGATACAGGTTGCATTGTTGGATTTACACAAGACATCGATTATGATATTGAATTTGTAGGCGGTATAAAAAATACTGTTTTTGGAGGAGAAGGTTTGTTTTTTGCAAAATTGCAAGGCCCAGGAACAGTCTATATACAGTCTCTACCATTTAGTAGATTAGCAGGTCGCATTATCTCATCATTACCGAAAGGCGGTAATAGTAAAGGTGAAGGTAGTATACTAGGCGGTTTAGGTGATTTATTGGATGGTGATAATAGGTTTTAACATAGTTTTGGCTGTTAAAATTTAGTGCATTTTGTCTATTCAATTGTTTTTTTTACTACATTTAGAATGTAATAATTAAAATAAAGCCTATACGACAAATCTACTTTTTTAACCCTAAACCCAATTAAAGAATGGCAAGAGCAATGTTTGAGTACACTAAAACGGTACTCAATAAAGTGAGTTTTGACACTACATTGTTCTGTAAAGAATTAAAAAAAGCACTTCAGCGATTATTACCTTACGAAATTGAAGAGCTTAAGATTTATATTAAATCTTTAATCTTACAGAACCCAGAATTAGATCAATGTTTAATCTTATTAAAATAAAAAAAAGCGACTTACGAGTCGCTTTTTTTATGAGCTCTATTTTAGCACTCTATTTATTTCGCTAAGGGACTAATGATATCAACATTTTGAAATGCAATGGCACCTCTTATGATTCCTGAAATCACATTGTGGAGCGCATCAATGATTTGCATTTTTAATTCGTTTTTATGATAAATGATACTTACTTCCCTAGCTGGTGATGGTTCATTAAAATGATGTAATTGGCTTGACATCTTTTCATTCAAATCTAAAGTATTGAGATAAGGAAGTAGCGTCATACCTAAACCTTCATTTGAAAGCTTAACTAGTGTTTCAATACTGCCACTTTCTAACTGAAACTTATCATCTTCATGCGTTTTAAAGGCCTTACATAGATTGATGACACCATCTCTAAAACAGTGGCCATCTTCTAAAAGCAACATGTCATTAATGTCTAAATCTGAAACATCAATTTTTTTCTTGTCTTTTAACCTGTGATCATTTGGAATATAACCTACAAAGGGTTCATAATATAGCACGCGTTCTTTAATGTTATCATGTTCTAAAGGTGTTGCAGCAATAGCTGCATCTAAATGACCATCATTAATTCTTGTTATAATTTCTTCTGTGGTCAACTCTTCTATTTTAAGTTTCACTTTTGGATACTTCTTAATGAAGTTTTTAAGAAACATTGGAAGTAATGTTGGCATAACAGTTGGGATAATACCTATTCTAAACTCGCCACCTATAAATCCTTTTTGTTGATCTACGATATCTTGTATTCGATCTGATTCGTCAACAATGTTTTTGGCTTGTTGTACAATTTTATGTCCGACATCAGTAAGTTCTATAGGTTTTTTACTTCTATCAAAAATTTGAATATCTAATTCGTCTTCTAGTTTCTGTATCTGTGTACTTAATGTCGGTTGCGTCACAAAGCATTTTTCTGCTGCTTTCGTAAAGTTCTTATGTTCTGCAATGGCGAGTACGTAATGTAGTTGTGTAATTGTCATAATCATTCATTTAGACTATAAAGATATAAAAAGTATTCATAAAAACTATAATTTATATAATTTATTATAAATTAAATTAGCATTAATAAAAACAATTATTATATGACACTAAATAGTATAGGCTTAGAGACCACAAAAACAAAATCAATTGCGAAAGATTTAAATTATCTTTTGGCTAATTTTCAAATTTATTATCAAAATTTACGTGGTATTCATTGGAATATTAAAGGAAAGCGTTTTTTTGATTTGCATGCGAAGTTTGAAGAATTATATACAGATGCTAACATTAAAGTAGATGCAGTTGCTGAACGTATTTTAACTTTAGGAGATGCACCTTTGCATACATTTGAAGATTATATTAAAGCGGCTAAAGTGCCTGTTGGAAAACATGTTTCGATAGATGAAGCCGCAGTACAACTTATCGTAGCGTCGCTTTCAGAGTTATTAAAAATTGAGCGTCAAATTCTTGACAAGTCTGGAGATGCTAATGATGAAGGTACCAATTCAATGATGAGTGATTTTATCACCGAACAAGAAAAAACGGTTTGGATGATGAAGGCTTGGTTAGGTGAAAGCATCTAATTTCCGAAGTAAAAAATAAAAACCCTTCAGGCTAATCAATCCTGAAGGGTTTTTGTTAATTAAATATAATCAACCAACTAAAATGTGTTTTTAATCACAACCAGATTCTATATCAGACATCCAGTTTGAAGTACTTACTACCTCAGGTCCATCTGGGTTATCACAATCAAAGAATAACCAAACAGTTGTAAAGTTTCCTGAATCGGTGTTAATAATAACTCCAACTTCACCTGCTGGGCTCGTATCAACCTCCCAAGTTCCAGTTGTAATAGAATCATTGCCTAAGCTAACGCTTACTGCTCCATCATTACCAAACACATAGGTATATTCTACACCACCAATTGTTACTGTCCAAAATTGGCATTCAACTAATAATTCAGCTACATCGTCTTCAGAACAATCAGAATTATTATTATCATCTTCACAGTCTATAAAATCATCTTCATCAAAACCTTCACATTCTGCATAACAAGCGTTAGGGAATGTATAAACAATAACTTGACCATCAAATTCTACTTCAACGCATACTGGATCGTATTCATCTGGGCATTCACAACCTCCATTATCTTCACAGTCTACAAAATCATCTTCATCAAAACCGGCACATTCAGCATAGCATTCATTTGGAAACGAAATAATTTCTGTACCTCCATTTGGCGTTTCAAATTCAACACAAACAGGATCAAACCCTTCTTCTTCGCACTCTTCACACTCTTCAAATTCATCATCATCAAAACAATCTTCCAAAAGCTCTTCAAACTCTTCTTCATTATTTATAGTTACGACTTCATCATCTTCATCTAATGTTACATCAAAAGGGTATACAAAATCAAAGTAATATGCATCATAAAGTACATTATCAAGTTCTTCTTGAGAGTTAACTTCAATTGTTTCGTTATCATCAGTTATAATACTTAATGGGAAATTGAATTCAAAACATTCTATGCCACCTGGACAGTTGTAATCTTCTTCACAGTTTTCAGCGAAATCATCTTCAGTAAACCCATCACATTCTGCATAACATGCATTTGGATATGTCATTAAAAATGTTTCTCCATCTGGAGCTTCAATCTCAACACATACAGGATCATACTCATCATCACATTCACAGTCAAATTCATCATCAAAATCACAATCTTCTAAAAGATCTACAAATTCTTCTTCATTATTAATAGTTACCACTACAATAGCATCAGTATCGTCGTTATAAGTTTCTACATCAAAAGGAAACTCGATACCATTGATATATAATTCATCATTAGAATTAATAATAATATCAATTAATTCATCTAAGCTGTTTACTGTAACAGTAGAGCCATTATTGTAAGATAAGTTTAATGGGTAAACAAAATCAAAACAGAAATCAAAAACAATATTTCCTGTTGGGTTTTGTGTAGGAATCACATTTCCTTGTGAGTTAAATTGTAAACTAAGCTCAGCAAGAGATATCGTAATAGATTCACTCTCTTCAATGTTTTGTTCTTCAACTAAAGGTTCATCATTAGTACATGATGTTAAAAAACTTGCAATAAATACAAAGCTTAATAGAAATAATTTGAAATTTTTCATCGTAACTTTTTTTTTTGGTTAATAAATTTGCGACTAATCATAACTAAGACAACTCACAAAAAAATAACCCTACTTTTTACCTAATTTTTTTTTATTTAGTTTTGGAGCATTCACTTTCAAACCAAATAATGTCTAAAGATCAGTATAATATCTGCCATTCTAAAACTTTTGAAATTATATACAATACGTATGCAAAAGACCTAAGACGCTTTATTTTTTATAAAACACAGGATGTTGATCAAGCAGAAGACATTTTACAAGAAACATTTATTAAGCTTTGGGATAATTGCGATAAAGTTAATGCCGATAAAGTAAAAAGCTACTTATATACGATTGCATCAAATACGTTTTTGAATATTGTAAAGCACAATAAAGTCGTGCAGAAGCACCAAGAAAATCTAGTAAGTCATCAAACTAATGAATCTCCTGAGTTTATTATGTTGGAAAAAGAATTTATGGATAAATTAGAACGTACTATTAATGGATTACCAGAAAAACAAAAAGAAGTGTTTTTGTTAAATAGAATTGAAAAGAAAAAATATAAAGATATAGCAAGACAGTTAGATATTTCAGTAAAAGCCGTTGAGAAAAGAATGCATTTAGCATTATTGGTCATTAGACGTGATATCGGTAATATCTAAAAAATGCAAAATTAAAGTAGGGTTTTAATCCTTATAGTTGTCTTAATAACAGATAAACAATGAAAGAGCAACATTTAAATAACGAAAATGATATATTTTTAGCCCAATGGCTTGCAGGTGACCTGTCTGACAATGAGTTAAAAATATTGGTGTCTAAAGCTGATTTTCAATCCTTTTTAAAAATTAGAAAAGGCATTGAAACTTATGAAGCATTAGAAGCATCTACCGAAGCATCATTTGCAAAAATTCAAGAAAAAATTTCAAATAAGCCAAGTAAAGTTCGAAAGCTATATACGAATACTTGGCTTATAGGTGTCGCTGCATCTATAGTGTTGTTTTTTGGGCTATTTTCAATTATTGGTGATGAAATGGTAATCATAGAAACTAATTTTGGAGAACAAAAAACGATTGCACTTTTAGATGGATCAGAAGTGATGCTAAATTCCAAATCTACCTTGACTTATAATGAAGATGAATGGAAAGAGAATAGGTCGTTATCTTTAGATGGAGAAGCGTATTTTAAAGTAAAAAAAGGAAGCACGTTTACGGTTACTACTCAAAATGGTGATGTCAAAGTTTTAGGCACACAATTTAATGTGAATTCAGTAAGTGACCTTTTTGAAGTAGTTTGCTATGAAGGAAAAGTTAGTGTACATACTAAAGCAGAAGATTATATTTTATTACCTTCAAATTCTGTAAGACGAATTAATGGTCATGCTATTGAGAAATGGGAAACTTCTGCTATAAACCCAACATGGATTGAAGGAGAAAGTTCTTTTAAAAGTGTACCATTACCTTATGTGATTTCTGCTTTAGAATCTCAATATGATATTGCTATTGATGCAACACATGTGGACCAAACATTAATTTATACGGGTAGTTTTACTCATAACGATTTGGATACTGCATTAAAGACAGTTTTTAAATCATTACAAATAGGATATACTGAAAAAGAAAAAAGAAACATCTATTTGAGCACAAAGTGAAAAAATTGATTATCATTCTTATGCTGATTCTACCTTTTTTAGCCTTTTCGCAAGAAGAGGCTAAATTGTATTATTGTGCTTTTGATAATCAAAAACTAGAAGATGCTTTTGAAATTATAGAGGATATTTATGACGTCCGATTTTCATATAGTGACAAAGCGATAGCCAATAAAAAAATTAATTTAAAAAGAGAAAAGCGATCACTAAAACAACTTCTCAAAGTTATTGAAGCACAAACCAGTTTAAGTTTTGAGCTTATAGCAAATCGGTATATAATTGTCAATAAGTCAACTAGTAAAGTCGATGTCCAAGAACTGGATAAAATTATTCTTAACAGTTATTTAACCAAAGGTATTTCCAAACGGAAAGATGGGTCTTATCAAATTAGTCCCACCAGTCTAGGGATTTTACCAGGCTTAACCGAGCCAGACGTTTTAGAAAGTATCCAATTACTACCAGGAGTTGTTAGCCCAAACGAAACAGCCTCTGGTTTTTTAGTTAGAGGCGGAAAGATGGATCAAAATAGATTGATTTGGGATGGTATTAACATGTATCATAAAGGACATCTCTTCGGAATGATTTCTCCATTCAATCCTAATGCGACTAAGCATGTCACTTTTATCAATAAGGGATCTCACCCAAGATATGGAGAACGTGCATCAAGCGTAATTTCAATGACTACCACAACAAAAATTGAAAATCAGTTTAAAGCACAAATTGGTTTTAATGGAATCAATGGAGACGCTTATGTAGATATCCCAATTATTGATGATAAATTAAGTGTTCAGGCCTCAATAAGATCAAGTTACAATGCTATTTATCAATCATATACTTTTGATCGTTTAGCTGATAAAGTATTTGAGAGTACCAAAATTGAAAATGGCAACAACCCAAATAATGACTTTAGTTTTTTAGACTATAATATTAAACTGAATTATAATCACAATGCCAATAATAATTTTTATGCTAGTGTGATTTCTATAGATAATGCATTAGATTATACCGTAAGCGATACAGATACAAACGAAACTTTTAATGATCGCTTATCTATTGAAAATAGAGGTTATGGTTTAGGCTGGAATAAAATCTGGAACAAAAATTTAAGACAATATACATCTGCATATTTTTCAGAATATGATTTGAATTATAATTTTATTACTTCGGAAAACGATACACAAACATCAGATTTTGAAAAACGAAATGTTATTTTCGATTCTGGGATTTCTACAGAATTTCAACAGACAATAAATGATAATAATTCGGTTATGCTAGGCTATCAGTATGTCCTAAAAGATGTCGGTTATGCTTTTCTGAATACTACAGATGCATCATTCATTTTAGATGAAGATAAAGCAGTTGTTCAAACTCATAGCTTATATGCTAACTACGACTATAAAAGCCCTAAATGGTTTGATGTATCATTAGGTTTGAGAGCGACTTATTTTGATGAGCTTAACTCCTTTAGATTTGAACCTAGACTCCTACTGTATAGACAGCTTTTTAAAAATGTAAAACTTCAAGTTTCAGGAGAAATAAAAAATCAAATTATTAGCGAAATTGATGAAACTATTTTAAGTGATTTGTCTTTAGAAAATCGACTTTGGCGATTGGCAAATGGAAATGAATTCCCAATAATTAATAGTAAGCAAGTTTCCGCAGGTTTTATTTATACTAATAATGGATGGACACTAGATATTGATAATTATTACAAAACATTAGATAATATTACGGCTTTATCTCTGGGGTTTTTAAACCCTAATAATAGTCAGTTTAATATTGGTGAGCAACATAGTTATGGAATTGATGTATTTTTAAGAAAACGATTTAATGGTTTTAATTCATGGGTAAGTTATTCGTTTAATACTTCGGAAAGTAAATATCAAAACCTCAATAATAATGCGTTTTTTACATCCCGATCTAATGTAAGGCATGCGTTTTCTACAGCATTGAGTTATAAAATTTCAGACTTTCAAATCGCTTTAGGTTGGCGATGGCAAACGGGAAAACCTTATACTGAATCAGTTGAAGGAATAGATGGTTTAGAATTTAATAATGGTATTAACACAAGACGATTACCAGATTATCACCGTTTAGACTTGTCGTCGACTTACAAATTTAAATTTTCTCAAGACAGTAAACTAAGAGCTAAAATTGGTTTTTCTATTCGAAACGTTTACGATAAAGAAAACTTAATAAGCAGAGAATATAGAGGGAACAATGATTTAAATAGCGAAATTGAAACTATTGATAGGTTTGCTATTGGGTTTGCGCCTAATGTGATGTTTAGATTATATTGGTAAAAAGCGTACCAGTTGATAACGATACGCTTTGTATTCATTTTTTGAAGATTCTTAATTTCGTCCAGCAATTACACCTCCATCAGTATCCCAAATTGCTCCCGTAACCCAAGACGCTTTATCAGATAATAAGAATGTAATGCTATTGGCAACATCTTTAGGTGTGCCGTTGCGACCTATAGGGTGGAACCCGTTAAAGCTTTCTAAAGCTTTTTCAGCTTCTTCTCGACCACCAAAGACACTATCATATACAGGTGTTTGTACTACCGCAGGAGAAACGGCATTCACTCTAATGTTATAATCAGCTAATTCCATTGCTAAGTGCTGCGTTAATGAATGTAAACCAGCTTTTTGCATTGAATATGCCGAAGAAGGTGTTGCTTTAACTGCTTGTTTTGCCCACATTGAACCTACATTTACAATGGCTCCTCCAGAAGTGTCTTTCATTTTTTTTGCAGCAGATTGTGTGATGAAAAAGAAACCTCTATTTAAATCTAAATACGAGTCGTAATCACTTTTTGTATGATCTAAAAAGGATTTTGGACCAAAAATCCCTGAAGCATTAACTAAGTAATCTAAATTGTCTAAAGCTCCAATTTTTGAGGTCAAGCTATCAATATCCTTAGCGTTAGTTATATCTGCGCTATGCTTTATTAGGTTGTTTTGATCTGATACTTTTCCAGTTGAGCGACCTACAATATGTACTGTTGCACCTTCATTTAATAAATGTTGCGCTGTTTCATAACCAATACCACTGGTTCCTCCAATGATAAGCGCCGTTTTGTTTTCAAATTGTTTCATGTTTCATTCTTGTTTTTAAATTAATTATAGACAGACAAGTCTGTCTTTTTATGTTTAAATTTTTTTGATCTATATCAATTTTTTACAAATCGTTTTAGCAGAATGGATAGGCCAGATGTCATTTTGTAAATAACTTTCAGATACAGCACTTTCATATAATAGATAGACTTGTTTTGCAATAGTATTGCTTTTACCTTCTGAAATGCCTTCTAAATTATCTTTGATTAATTCATTGATATAATTAATTAAGGTCTGTTTTTGCTTTAAAATTTCCGTTCTGATGCTTGTATTTGCTTTAGGAATTTCTGAAATGGTATTGATACACCAGCATCCATTAAATGCTTTAGAGTTAAAAAACTGATCTAAATAATCAAATAAAGCTAATATGCGCTCTTCTCCAGATTTACGTTCAGCAACATAGGCTTTAATTTCAGTAATAAAGCTTGCATTTTTATATTGAAGATATGCGATGCAAATGTCTTCTTTAGATTTAAAATGATTGTAAAGCGTTGCTTTAGCAATACCAGCTTCTTTAATAATTTCATTAATCCCAGTAAGGTTATACCCATTTTGATAGAACAAATGTGAAGCGGTTTGAATGATATGATCTTTAACTAAAGCGTGTTTCATATGACAAATATATAATAAATAAAACAAAAATAGACAGATCTGTCTATTTTTGTTTACGAATTGCTATTATATTTTTTTCTTATCTCCATTATCAAAAACTCGATAATAGATATTGTTTTCTATGAGTAATCCTTCAGATTTTTTACTTGGCCAATTTTTATGGTAATCTTTTGAATGCGAAACATCTATTCCTATAACTCTTCCGTTATAAAAACGTTTGACTTTCGATTGAATAGTATGACCTACAATGATGGCTTTGGCTTTAAATTTATCTAGAGGCTTATTGATGTCATCTTGTGTTAAATCGTCTTTAAAATATCCACGATACCAACAGATGCCTGTTTTTGACGACAGCAGTACATCAGTCTCACTTTTGTTTGGTTTTGGATAAGGTGCCGTATAATAACTAGCTCTTAATAAGTTATTAATAGATGCTAAAGACATATCAAGCTTTGCAATATCTGGATGCAAGCCACCATGAGTAAAAAGATTGCCATTTATTGATTCAATGGCATTTTTACTACTTAACCAGTTTCCTAAAACAGAATTTGAATCGTATAAATTAGCTTGATTTTTCCCTAAAATAGAAGCTACAAACGTGTATTTAAGTGATGCAGCCTCATAGTCACCATACATGTTTTTTAATTCATGATTCCCAATAATAAAATGAACATGACCACCGTGTTTTTTTGCGTCTTGTTCTAATTTATAAATAAACCATAATACTTGGGTCGTAGAGAAACCTCTATCTACAAAATCACCTACCAAGACCAAATGCCCTTTACCAAAAGTCCAATTTAGATGTTGATCAATAACTTTGTTATTAATTAAAAAGTCTCTAAATGTTTTATAACCGCTTTCAATATCAGAGATTGCTAATATTTTTTCCTGATCTGCATAAGTGGTTTTTGGTATTTCAATTTTAGGATTGATTGAAAAATTAAAGCTTGTTGAATCTAATTGAAAAAAGCAATTAGCAGGAATAGATTCCGTTACTGCATAGTTTTTCTGATCTAGATAAAAGCCATCATCTTTGTTGCCTTTAATATAGTTGACGTTTAAAGTGCTATCGTTTTTATAAAACACATATGGACCTTCACCATTAAAAGCTATTCTTTTTGGATTATGACCATAACTTGCACTTGCTCCATGGTATAACCCAAATAAAATTGCAATAATTGCGATTACAAAAAAGGTAATAAATAAGTGCTTTAAATAGCGTAAAATTCTTTTTTTCATTTTTGATTGATTTTATAATTACTATTCGTTTTTTGATTGGTTCAAAAGTATTTTTAATTGAAAGTCCAATTAAATTTTTGTGATAAACAGTGTGGTTTATATGATGCAGAGTGCAGAAGATTGTATAAAGTGATTTCATCACTTCCTATTCACTCTTTGAACATGGAAATTAAAGATTCATCACTTTTTATGAACCGTTGTATTGAATCTTATTATTTTGCAGTATGAATTCAATTTTTAAACGAAATAATTGGCTAGTAGTAAAAATCTTTGTCTTAATTACAATAGCAATTCCTTTTGGAATAACTGCTTATGAAATACTAATATTGGGAAAAGATAATGTGTTATTTCTGGGAGATTTTCCTCCAGCTATAGGTGTTATTGTACTAATTTATTATGCAATACTTCTCGTTCTTGGAATCATTTGGACGATTATACAACTTAAGTCACTTATGACATTGAAAAATGAAAATAAAAAGAATGAACTACTGCATTTGCAAAGCCAAGTAAATCCACATTTCTTTTTTAATATGTTGAACAACTTGTATGGTATGGTTGATAAGGATATTGAAAAATCGAAGTCTCTTATTTTAAAATTATCTGATTTAATGCGTTATAGTATTTATGAAGGTGAAAAGAATTTGGTAACACTAGAAGAGGAAGTCGCCTATTTGAAAAACTATATAGAATTGCATAAAATGCGCTATCATAAAAATATTGATATTCAATTTAATATTAACATAGATAATGAGAAGGTTAAAGTAATACCTCTACTATTTATTATTTTATTAGAAAATGCCTTTAAGCATGGAGTTGAAAATTTAAGAAAAAATGCTTTTGTAATTATCAATATAACCGCTAATAATGCAGTTATTGATTTCAAAATTGAAAACAATTTTGAAGCTAGTGAACTTCCAGAAAAACAAGGGATAGGTATAAAAAATTTAAAACGTAGACTAGAATTAGCATATCCTAAAAAGCATAATTTTACATTTACAAATGATAATTCGGTTTTTAAAGCACACTTACAATTACGACAATGATTAAATATCTTATCATAGATGATGAGCATATGACTCATGAAATTATAAAAGGCTATTGCGATATGACGTCTAATATGCAGTTAATGAAACACTGTTATGATGCTCTTGAAGCTTTAGATTATTTAAGAGAAAATGTTGTGGATTTAATTTTTTTAGATTTAAATATGCCAAAACTTAAAGGGTTTGACTTTTTAAAAAGTTTATCAAACCCACCTAAAGTTATAGTTACAACAGCTTATAAAGAATATGCTCTAGAAGGATATGAATTAGAAATAACAGATTATCTCTTAAAGCCTTTCAGTTTTGAGCGGTTTTTAAAAGCAGTTAATAAGGCTATGCAAATTAAAGAAAGTAGTCCGAGGTTAATTCAACAAGTAGAAAAAGCTAAAACAGGGCATATATTTCTCTATAGTGATAAGAAATATATTCAGGTTAAGTTGGATGATATTCTATATATTGAAGCTGCAGGAAATTATTCTAAAGTGGTCATAAAAGATAAAAACATACTAGTTAGAGAGAAAATTTCAGATATGTTAAAAGTGTTTTCTTCAGAACAATTTGTTCAAGTTCATAAATCATTTATTGTTGCCAAATTACATATCAGTAGTATTGAAGGTAACAGAATATTGATTATTGATGATGTCATTCCTGTGGGCAAGTTTTATAAATCAAATGTTATAGAGTTACTAAAAGGTTAATTTGTTTTAATCTAAAGGAAAAGAAAATCCTAAAGCTGCAGCACCCGCAAACTGTTCTACAGATGGATGAAAATAGTAAGTAAAGGCAATATCCCAATTATGTTCAGGACCTAATGCTAGCCCTAAAGATACTGGGATGTGTAGTAATATCCCTTTTTTTTCAAAACCTGCAGTAGGTATAAAAGTTTCAAAGGATCCAATTGAGGCACCAATGCCAGTTTCAATATATGGTGCTACCCATGGAATTGGGATTGCAATACGGAATTTACCACCAATTAAAAAAGCGTTTGATGTCACTTTATACTCAGGGTCATTTTGCGACTTATCATTTTCATCGGCTGAAGTTAAAATAAGTCCAGCATAACCTCTTAAACCAAACCATTTTGAAATGCCTACTACATATTCCCCTTGTGCATAAAAACCTGAACCAGTAATATCTATATCTTCATCATATGGAATACTTAGGCCATAACCGATAGAGATATCTATAGATTTACCTATTTGTGGTTGAGCATGAGATTGGTTGATATAGCTTAGCGAAAAAATAGCAACTATAATTATACTAAAATATTTGGCGTGCATACTTTTAAATTTATAAGCTTATAAACTATCAGTAGTATTCATATAGATATCAATAATTTCAGTAATATCTTTTTTCTTGAGTTCTTTTTTTAACACACGTTCAACTAAGTCAGGGTCTTCCGTTAAGTGAAGTTTAGTCCCTTTTTTTATGCCTCCAAGGTGTCCAGTCATAAAAAAAAGATTGGCAACTTGTCTGTCTCTCTTTTTTATGTAATATACAACTACAGGGAAGTCTTGCCCTTGAATATATCTATATATCAGTGAAAGTTCACCACTTTTTTTATCAACTTTATAGGCTCCAGATTCAACATAGAAAGTCACATAATCATTCTTTGCGCTTACTAGTAATAACGATTTTCTACTAGGCTTTTCTCTTTTCATATTAAGTATTGCAGGCGTATTTTCGTAGCGATAGCTATTTCCGCTTTCTGAATACACAACAACAGAGGCAACATCATCCCTTTTTATTTTTTGTACTTTTCCTTTTTCTGATATTTTGAAGACTACCATTTTTTGCTTTGGATTGTTAGGTACTCTTACCAAACCAGATTTTTCAGTGCCGTCAGATAATGTGATTTCTCCCTTCCAAAATGGATTTGTGTTAATGTTTTGAGATTGAGTTGAAGTTGTGCTCAAGATAAAAGCAAACACTAGTAATAATAATCTTTTCATAGTTTAAAATTTGATAGATAACTAAATTAGTAAATCGAAAATAAAAAAGGGTGACTTTCCATTTTATTTATAATAATCCTCTTGCTTTAATTTCTAAATATTTATTGATTGTATCTATGGTTAAATTTTCAGGAGAGGTTAAAATCGATTGGATGCCATATTTCTGAAGTTCATTAACAATTAAGCGTTTTTCAAAAGCGAATTTCTCGGCAATTACTTTATCATAGGCTTGTTGAACCGTTTCTGCTTTTTCAGTGATTATGGCATTGAGCTCGGTATTTTTAAAGAAGATGACCACTAGTAAGTGATTTTTGGCAATACCTTTTAAGTATGGTAATTGTCTGTGTAATCCATCAAGTGTTTCAAAATTTGTATATAACAACATCAAGCTTCTTTGTGTGATGTTTCGTTTGCAATCGGCATAGAGCCTTCCGAAGTCACTTTCAAAGTAATCGGTAGATGTATTATACAAGGTTTCTAATATGAGATTCATTTGTGATGTACGACGCTCTGCAACTACAATATTCTCAACTTTTTTTGAAAAAGCTAGAATTCCAGCTTTATCTTGTTTTTTAAGCGCTACATTAGAAATAACCAAGGCTGAGTTTATTGCATAATCTAAAAGTGTCAAACCATTAAATGGCATTTTCATTACACGACCTTTGTCAATAATGGAGTAAACAGGTTGTGATTTTTCATCCTGAAATTGATTCACCATTAGCTGATTTCGTTTGGCTGTAGCTTTCCAATTAATGGTTCGTAAATCATCACCTAAGACATAATCTTTGATTTGCTCAAACTCCATAGTGTGACCAATCTTTCGTATTTTTTTAATCCCATATTGATGTAGATTATTACTAATAGCTATTAAATCATACTTGCGTAATTGCATAAAACTAGGATAGGTTGGTACCATTGCATTATCATCAGTAATGAAGCGACGTGCAATTAATCCAAAGACCGAAGTGACATAGATATTTAATTTTCCGAAATGATATTCGCCACGTTCTACTGGACGTAATTTGTATTGTATTTCAGAAGAACTCGAAGTTGCTAATTTCCGTTCAATACTAAAATCACGTATTTGAAATTGCTCAGGAATTTCATCTATAATTTTAATGTGAACATCAAACGTGTAATAATTATTTATAATTAGGTTTATTGGGTTCTGATCTCCATTTGAGAACTTTTCTGGTAAGCTCCGTTTTCCTATAACGCCATTTTTTGCTGTAAACAAAATGATGGTGTCTAAAACCGTAAGCGTCACTAATAAGAGGAGTAATAATTTAACAACTGCAAAGCCTCTTGGAAATATAAAGCTCAATACAAACAATACCATAATGGCTATGCAGGCATAGAAGAATCTATTTTGTAAATAAAAGGGTTTAATGCGTTTCAAATTATATAATGGAATTACTCGTTTTTCTAATTTTTAAATCGGTTTCATAAAATTTATTCCCCAAACTATCTTTTAAGTGCGTAATATCGATATCATAATCATAACCGTACATTTTAGATACCGTATCTAAGGCGTCTTTTCGCTTTTTTGCAATCTTTAAGTTGGTGTTATATGCATTTAAAGGTGCAAAAGCAAAGCCTAATGCGGCAAGTCCGATAGTCATTATAACTATAGGAATTGTCGAAATCACGCCTTTTTCTAGAATGAACTTTCCTAATAGAAAACCACCTAGTATAAGTACAAAAGCAAGCATTGAATACATGATTATATGTCCTATAGTATCTGTCTTAGTTTTTAAAACAGCTTCATATTCAATATTGACATTTTCTATGTTTTTTTCAAACTCAACTTCTAATTTTATCACACCACATTTATGCTGAAAATCAGGCTTCTTATTGGTGAGACCACAAAGCGTACCTGTCTTAAAATCAATGATTTTGTGATCGCAAATTTTACAATGTTGAGTTAAGTCCATAAGTGTTATCTAGGTATTTCTACAGCTTCAATAATTTGTTTAATAATTTGCTTAGTAGTCACACCTTCCATTTCACGTTCTGGAGTAACAATTACACGATGTTGTAATACTGGTATTGCTGCACGCTTAATATCTTCTGGTGTTACAAAATCACGACCATCCATGGCAGCAAAAGCCTTACTAGCTTTTAATATTGCTATTGAAGCTCTTGGAGATGCACCTAAATATAAAAACGGATTGTTACGTGTATTTACAATCATGTCTGCGATATATTTAATAAGGTGTGATTCAATAATAATTTGATCGACTAGACCTTGAAACTTATTAATTTGAGCACTGCTTAAATGTGCTTTTACTTGATCGGTCTTTATAGCGCCTAATAGGTTTTGCTCTCTATTTAAGATTTCTATTTCTTCATCTAAATTTGGATAATCTATATCTATTTTGAATAAAAAGCGATCTAATTGTGCTTCTGGTAAACGATAGGTTCCTTCTTGCTCTACAGGGTTTTGAGTTGCCAAAACAATAAAAGGGAGTTCCATTTTAAACTTATTACCATCGATAGTGATTTGACGCTCTTCCATAACTTCAAACAAGGCCGCTTGTGTTTTTGCAGGTGCTCTATTGATTTCATCAATAAGTATCATATTAGAGAAAACAGGGCCTTCTTTAAATTCAAATTCAGAATTTTTCATATTGAAAACTGATGTTCCCAAAATATCACTTGGCATTAAATCTGGTGTAAATTGAATTCTGCTAAACCCAATGTCTAGAGACTTTGCTAGTAATTTTGCGGAAATGGTTTTAGCTACTCCTGGAACACCTTCGATGAGTGAATGCCCATTAGCCAAAATAGATGCAATAAGCATATCTATCATTCCTTTTTGACCAACTATGACCTTACTTATTTCATTTTTGATAAGTGCGATACCTTCTTGGAGTTCGGTTAAGTCAATACGGTTTTTGAAGCTGAGGTCATTTTCAGTTTCTAATGTATTTTCCGAAGTAGGTGTGGCAGAAGTATCTCCTAATAACGATTCGTCAAATTGCTCGCTCTTTGGTGTTAAATCCTCATTTTGGTTGTCTTCTAAATGTTCCATAGTCTTATGTGGTATAAAAATCTTCAATCGCTGTATTCAATCGTAATAAATCATCTTCATTACAATTTGTTTTAGCTTTTAAATATACAATTTGGTTAATTAACTTTTTGACATCACTTTCATCTTTTCCAGATTTTTTTGCCAAATTTTTCGCAAACTTTTCATCTAAAATCTGTGTATCTAAATAATAGACACGTCGTATATATTCTAGAAAATAAGTAATTTTTTTATCGATTAAATTATTATGGTCTTTTGTTTCGTAATACAAATTACCAATAGTTTTTGTGAATTCTACCGTTGTGTTTTTAAGCGGGACTTTAATATCTACGATACGTTGTTTACGCTTGGCATTAAAAATCATAAAGCATAGTGTTGTCAGTAATGCTAAATACCAAGCCCATCTTAAAGCAGGCTGGCTTAAGACATAGCGTAAAGGCGATCTGTTTAATTCTTCTCTTTGTTTGCTTCTTGAATCAAAGTAAATTGTGTCATCACCCAAATATGACATCACACTAGAGGCATATTTATGATTAGATTTTTTAAGTAAATTATAGTTTGTAAATACTATAGGTTGTAGGTGTAAGTAAAATTCACCGCTTCCCCAAGGGACTTTAATAAAGTTAGTGCGTATTGAATCTTCAAATTTTTGATGTCCTAGAACCGTTGTTGATAAAGTGTCAATTGTAGAGAAGTAGATATTGCTAAGGCCTTTTTCAATAGTAATAGAATCATTTTTTAATCTTGGGTTTGTAAAAGACAATTCTGCCTTTCCTTTAAAACTATAATCGTTTGTGGTATCGAAACCTAACGAGTCAATAAGGCGATCAGGGAAGTAACTACTCGATATAAAAATAGCATTTCCGTAGGATGCAAAATCCATCAATTCTTGAGCGGAGGTGTTATCAATATTTGGATAGTCGTCAATTACAACATATGTTCCAGTGGTAAGATATGTGCTGTCTTCCCAACTGTAATAATCGTCAAAAAATTCATAAGGTGTTACTTTAATTGATTGAACTTTACTGTCTGGAAACAAGTTTTCTAACTCTTCATAAAAAACATATGTTCCATATGGTATTTTATGAGTTTCATTATACGTTTTTTGCCAGTTTATGGGTTGAGGTATTGAGAATTCAACAGCAATGAGACCTACAATAAGTAGTATTAAAATCCCGATATATATTTTTAGTGCCTTACTCATTTTTTTATAGATTTTAAAAATTGAGTAAATGCGTCTTTGGCTTTTTGAAACTGATGTTCATCAATATCAAATTCGCCATACCAAATATAATTGTAGAGGTATGAGGTATATGAAAAATCTTTTTTAGTGTCTTCTTTTGCGATTTCTAAATAGTAATCACTGTTTGTTTTCTCAACATCATAATCAATGATTTCTGCTTCAGAAAGTGTCTTAAGTAACCATAAATAGTAATATCTAATTGCTAGTCGGTAATTGTCTTCGCTTTCAGCACTTTTGATAAGTGATTCAAAATCGGTTTCATAAATATTGTTTTCTACATCTGTAACTGGAATAATGCTCTTGTCTGAAGATTTGCCAAATACCCAATTACCTTCTTTATTGATAATAGCCTTAACAATAAAGAATACCACTAGTAAAAATATAACAACATAAAAGATCTTAAGAGCAATATCAGTAAAGTCTGCTGCTTTAGCATCAGTGTTGATATCAAAAAGGTCTTTGAAAAAATCGGAGAGCCATTGTTTAAAACGTGTCCATCGTCCAGAGTTTTCTATAGTACGTTCATAAATAAATTCATCACCATTATAAGTGTCACTAAGGTTTTCATACTCACGTTTATCAATGGGCTCTGTGTCTTCATTAACAATATCTTGCATGCTTGGATATGACAAATTATAAGCTATGTCATTTGCAAAGGAGTTTTGAGATATTCCGAATAAAAAAAGGACGATATGAAGGTAAAATAATCTACTCACCAGATCCAATTAGGTCGATATCGCTTTTGGTATTAATATTTTCATTGTCCTCTTTTAGACTATAAAATACTACACCTTGATTGAGCTGTACGATAACATTTAAAATGCTACTCACCAGAAAAGTTAATAAGAATATAGCCAACATCATAACCGTCATGGTCTTCTGAATAGCCATTGGTTCTGTGGTATTGGTTTCTATGTCGGTAAATAGATTAACCATTCCGAAAATATATGGTATTAGTGCAACAACATTTTGAGCGATATAACTCATTAAATAAAAGAGACCTACACAACCAATGGCTGCCCAAAATTTTGAACTCATGAGTTTCCAAGCGTAACCAAAACTTTCCCAAATGCTTTTTTTGTTTTCGAAATACTCCATTAATGATCCTTGATAAAACAAGCTTACTGCACCAATGACCAAAGGCATTGCAAGAAAACCAATAATAGTTATGGCAAGTACAAATAGTAGCAAACCAACAGCTACTACTAAAGGAATTGCAATGATTATTCCGCAGAATAAAAACACAAATATCTTACCAATATTTGCCTTGTAAACATGTATGATATCGGTTGCAGTGAATTGTTTTCCGTTATGTTGAACGTATAATTTTAAGTAGATTGGTACAAATGAATACGATATTACAGATGCAGTTAAACCAACGACAATAAAAACTAAAACAAGCAATATAAATACTCCTGAGTTTTCATTGATATAGTTGTCTAATGCGCCAACATTACCGTTCATTATTCCACCAAATAAAATTTCGGTATAAAACTTACTAAAGAAATAGCCCATGACGATTAGAATCAACAGAAATATTCCATTGATAATAAAAAAGTGTTTAAACAAGTGTTTGCCGTTTTGTTTTAAAAACGCAAACGTATCTTGAAAGTATTCACCAAACCCTCTGGATTTATATAGTTGCATGTATCTTTTTAAGTTTAGTATTGAGTATAAATGGGTAAACTAAGTAGTAAAATGAAATAAGGCTTAACGTAAATAATATAATCCCAACTGAAAGCCAATTAGGCATTGTATTAGAATAGCGTGTGACATAACCTTCTAGAAAACCAGCAGCAATAGTAAATGGGAATGTGCTAATCAAAATCTTTACACCATTTTTTACTCCCATTTTGAAAGAGGCCATTCTAGAATATGTTTTCGGAAACAAAATACTTGCTCCTAAAATTAATCCAGCAGCAGCTTCAATAACAATTGCAAAAATTTCCATAGAACCATGAATCCAGATACCACGAACACTTTCCCAAAGTACACCTTCTTGATAGAAGAAATACTGAAATGCACCAACCATTATCCCATTGTATAGCATAACCAAGCCTGTGCCAAGGCCTCCAAAAACACCATAGATGAACGATTGTATACCTACATAAAGGTTATTGAGTGTGATACCTATAAAACTACCCCAATTACTTCCGCTTTTATATACTGCAACGGGATCGCCTGCTTCAATGTTTTCTAAAGTATCGTTAACATAGCTATCACCTAAAATCAATCTTACAAACGAATCATCATAGGCAGCAGATAAAGCTCCAATTGCTACAAAACTTAAAAAAATAATAAAGGCGTAGAGTACATAACGTCTATATTCATAAACGATAAGAGGCACTTCAATCTTCCAAAAATGGACAAATCGATTGGTGTCTTCACGTTTGGTTTTATAAATTTTTTGAAAAGCTTTGGCTGCTAAGTTGTTTAAATAAAGAATTGTTTTACTTTTGGGATAGTAAGTTTGTGCATAAGACAAATCATTTACTAACTGAATATAAAGAGATGCTAATTCATCGGGGTTTTTTAAGGTTTTTCCAAAAATAGCCTTTTCAAAATTAAGCCATTTTTCCTTATTTTGTTTAATAAATGCGACTTCTCTCATAGACTTTCAAATTAAAGCAATTAATGGTAGAGTTACAAATAAATACCACACAAAACGTTAATATAAATTTCATCGCTGCGAGTGTTGGTGAACGCATATTAGCTTACATTATCGATTTGATAATAAAATTTGCTTATGTGATTGTTACCTATCAAATAATGTTTAATCTTTTTAACATTAATGAATTTATTGAAGATATGGACCAATGGTCACAAATTGCAGTTGTTGTTTCATTTTATCTACCTGTTGTTTTTTACTCATTAATTTTTGAAACCTTCCTTGACGGACAAACGATAGGCAAGCGAATAATGAAAATTAAAGTGGTTAAAATTGATGGCTATCAAGCTTCGTTAGCAGATTATTTAGTGCGTTGGTTTTTTAGAATTGTCGATTTAAATATGATGTCTGGTATTGTGGCTTTAATTGCAATCGTAACTAGTAAAAAAAGTCAGCGTTTAGGAGATATGACTGCTGGAACTTCAGTAATTTCGCTTAAGAATAATGTAAATATTAGTCATACCATTTTAGAAGAATTAGATGATAGTTATACACCAACTTATCCTAATGTGATTAAATTGTCAGATAATGATGCGCGTATTATCAAGGAAACTTATATTAGAGCAAAAGCTGCTAGAGATTATGAAACGCTCATTAAGCTAAGAAAGAAGATTATTCAAGTCGTCGAAATTAAAGATTTCAATGACACAGATATTCAGTTTATTGATACCATTCTGAAAGATTACAACTATTATACACAAGGAATGTAATGTTTTTTCAAGTTATAGATATACTAGGAACTATTGCCTTTGCCATTTCAGGTGTTTTGGTAGCGTTAGATAAACGCATGGATCCCTTTGGAGTGTTGATAATTGCTTTTGTCACCGCAGTAGGAGGAGGTACATTGCGAGATGTTATGGTTGGCATTCATCCAGTATCTTGGATGACAAATATGACCTACGTGTATGTTATTTTTGCTTCAGCGGTATTTGCTGTTTTACTTCGGAGTAAAATCAACTATCTACGTCGTTCACTCTTTTTATTTGATACTATTGGTATTGGTTTGTACACTGTTGTTGGTATAGAAACCGGAATCGTTGCTGGCTTGAACCCTATTATTTGTATCGCTTTAGGAACTATGACTGCGTGTTTTGGAGGTGTGCTTCGCGATATTTTATGTAATGAAATCCCTGTGATTTTTAGAAAGGAAATTTATGCAACTGCCTGTATTCTAGGAGGACTCACTTATTTTTTACTTCGGAAGTTTGTAGCAGATACAAATTTCATCTTCGTCATTGCAGGATTAGTTGTCATTATCATTAGACTACTTGCTGTGAAGTTGAAAATTAGCTTGCCTAGTTTGTATAAGGATAAATCTTAGGTTAGTCCTTCAAAAGGGCCTCAATTTTTTTAACTAATGTATCAACACTTTCATCAGAGTAACCCGTAGAAATATAGGTTATGACACCGTTTTCATCGATTAGGTAGTTTTTAGGAATGTACTTTGTAGCATATTCATCCCATATACTTTTATCAGGATCTAAACCGACGTTAAACTCAATACCATTGGCTTTAAGGTTTTCCATTTTTTGCTTCACAAGAAATTCGTTTTCACCTCTAGAAATTGGAATAAACACAAAGTCTTTGGTTGCAAAAGGTTTTAAAATTTTGTCTGGAATTTCTTTGAATTCCATCATACAAGGCCCACACCATGTTGCCCAAAAATTTATGAGAACAACTTTTCCTTTTAAATCTGAAAGTGTTATCGATTCGCCATCGAGCATTTGCACTGTAAAGTCAGCAGCTTTGTCATTAATGTTTAGCTTAGAACCTTTATCAGCTTGTGAGAAAGCGGCCAAACTTGATACGGTAATTAATAGAATAATGAGGTGTTTCATAAGTTTTTGTTTAGGTTATGTTCTTTTGAGATAAGAATTAAAGATAGTAAATAAATATAATTGTGATTTATACCTTTCTTGAAAACTCCATAATCCAATTGGTTTCCCATTGGCTGTTTAAGTCATCAAAATAAGCCTGTTCCCACTGTGCTGTATGTTTAGAATGTTTTTTCCAGGTAAATTTTAATTGATAGGTCTTCCCTTGATATTGTTCTTTTCCGTAAAATTCACCTATTCCGTTTTTAAACTCACCAACAACTTGTTCTTTTAAATAGTGTTCAGGGTTTGAAGTATCTGCCCAATATATAGTCCAAACATTGGTTTTAGGATTGACCATTCTAATGCTTAATCCAATAAAGTCGTCTCCAAAATGAGAGGATTTCATTTCATCCATTAAACCTAGCCCATTAAGAATCGGTTTTGTTTCCATTTCTGCATGAAATTCAATCCATTCGTTACTATTAGCGAGGCGTTCTTTTAATTTTTTGTTAAGAACAGTCCATTTGCCTATTAGGAAATTAAAATCTTGAATTTTAACCATATTGTGCTTAGTTAATTAGTTGTAATAAAACACCTCTTATTCTAATTGAATTATGAATAAGAGGTGCCGTTATTGTTATTTTAGAATGTTCTAAATTATTCTGTAGGTACTGGAAATCCGCGATCGCGCATCAATGCTTCAATTTTTGCATCGCGACCTCTAAATAGGCGATAGGCTTCAGCTGGATCCATAGAGTTTCTAGGTGCAAATAAATACTTGACTAGTTTCGCAGCGACGTCTTCATCGTAGAAACCACCTGGAGCTTCCTTAAACGCTTCTGAAGCATCACTTGTTAAAACATCTGCCCACATATAACCATAATATGCTGTTGCATAACCTTCACCAGAGAATACATGACCAAAATGAGGCGTTCTATGACGCATTGGTAATTCATTAGGCATATTGAGTTCTGCTAAAGTTTCACGCTCAAATTTATCAATATCAATATCAGTTGGGTCGGCTAAATGCAATTTCATATCAATTAAGGCAGACGCTAAATATTCGGTAGTGCCGAAACCTTGATTGAAAGTAGACGCTTTTTTAATTTTTTCAACTAAAGCAGCAGGAATAGGTTCGCCAGTTTTATTGTGTACTAAAAACTGATTGATTACTTCGTCTGTAGATAACCAACGCTCTAATAATTGTGATTGGAATTCAGTATAATCTCTTACACCACTATTTAAGGTTGGGTATTTAACATTGCTTGAAAAGAAGTGCAAAGCATGTCCAAATTCATGGAAAAATGTTGTTGCATCATCCCAAGACACTAAAACAGCTTCTCCTGGAGCCGCTTTTACAAAGTTAGAATTGTTAGAGGCTAGTACATTAGTTTCACCTTCAAATGAGGTATAACTTCTATACGTTGTTGCCCAAGCTCCTGAGCGTTTTCCTTGTCGTGAAAAAGGATCGAGATACCATAAACCAATATGCTTACCAGAATCTTTATCAGTCACTTCCCATACGTGTACATCTTCATGAAACACAGGAACTTTACCGTCTTCAACTGGGGTAAATTTATAATTGAATAAACGTCCAGCCGTATAGAATAACGCATCTGTTAATTTATCTAACTGAAGGTATTGCTTCACTTCATCACTATCTAAATCATATTTCTTTTGTCTTACTTTTTCTGCATAGTAACGATAGTCCCAAGCTTCAATAGTAATATTGTCGCCATTAGCATCAGCTACGGCTTGCATATCTGCAACTTCTTCTTCAACACGGGCAATAGCAGCTGGCCAAACAGCTTCCATTAAATCCATAGCGTTTTTTGGATTTTTTGCCATACGATTTTGTAATCGCCAATCGGCATAATTATCATAACCTAATAATCCAACGCGCTCTTTTCTGAGTTTTAAAATTTCTGCGATAAGCGCATTATTATCATATTCGTCACCATTGTCACCACGAGAATAGTAGTTGGTCCAAACTATTTTTCTTAAATCACGCTCAGTCGAGTAGGTGAGAAAAGGATCCATAGATGATCGTGTATTTGTAATCGCATATTTACCGTCTTCGCCTTTATCGGTTGCAATTTTTGCAGCAGAATTAATAAATGATTCTGATAAACCTCCTAACTGATTTTTATTCAAATAGGTGACATAGTTTTCTTCGTCATGTAAGACATTATTAGAAAACTTAGTATACAAAGAAGAGAGTTCTTTGTTGATTGCTGCATAACGTTTTTTCTTTTCGGCATCAAGATTGGCACCACTCATTTCGAAACTCTTGTATGTTAAATCGACAACACGTTGTTGATCTACAGGCAATGGGTTTTTTTGCGAGGCATCATAAACTGCTTTTATGCGTTGAAACAACTTTTCGTTTTGAGAAATTTTAGAGTTGAAATCTGATAACTTAGGCGCTAATTCGGTTTGAATGTCTCTAAATTCGGGAGATGACATATTACTACTTAAAATGCCGTAGTAAGTAAATACATCATTGAGTTTCTCGCCTGAAGCTTCTAATGCTACTATGGTGTTTTCGAATGTTGGTGCTTCTGTACTATTAGCAATGGCATCGACGTCTTTTAAGTTCAATTCCATTCCGGTTTCTATAGCTTCTTTGATGTTGCTAACATCCATTTTGTCAAATGCAGGAACACCTTCAAATGGGCCAGTCCATTCTTGGAGCAGTACATTGTCATAATTCATAGCTGTGTCTTCTTCTGGTTTTGCTTCTTCTTTGCAACTAGCAAAGAGAACTAGGCTACATAGAACTGTAGCTTTTAGGGATTTTGAAATCATTAAAAAATTAGTATTGGTTTTTAAGTTTTCAAGGTACTTAAAATAGATGAGGTAGTTTGTTGTGAATTTGTTAAAATCTAATGCTTCGGAATACTTAATCTAAAATTTCAACCCTTTTTATATAAACATTTTTAAGTGGCCAATCGGCATCATCAGTATCTACATTAGCAATTTTATCGGCAACAGCCATACCGCTAATCACTCTGCCGAAAATTGTGTAATCACCATCCAATTCATGAACATCGCGTAGCATGATAAAAAACTCATAAGGCGATGCCAATTTATATGGATTTTCAATGTCACTACTTGGCATAGAAATCACGCCTCTATCATGGTGAAACCCGCGTTTTGTGTCCGTAGGCAATAAGTATTTCCCAATATAGCGACGTTTACGCATGACGTCTCTATCGTCTGTACTTCCGCCTTGAATGATATAATTTTCAATCACACGATAAAATTGCGTATTATCGAAATAGCCTTTTTTGGCGAGGTAGATAAAGTTTGAGCGATGGAATTTTGTTTCATTAAATAGTAAAATATCGATGTTGCCATAATCGGTAACAATACGCACTTTATTTTCTTTATGTTCTTTATCATACTGAAGGAAAAACTCCATCGCATTGTCTTTGGTAAGGAGGAATTCTTCTTTGTTGGTCTTAGAAAGCGTATCGATATCTTTAACTAAAGTTTCTTTTTTAACTTGAGTAGAATCTATAGTTTGTGTAGGCGTTTTCTTTTGAGAGTGTTTATCATCACAATTGGATAATAAGAAACAACATACTATAAGGACTATAAATCTCATAAATTCTCTTTTAACGCGATGTCAAAAATAAAAAAAGCTGACTAGATAGTCTAATCAGCTTTTTAATTTAATAGTTATGTGGTTTATTTTAATATGACATTTTTGTATTGTGTAGTGCCATCTTCTAGAACGACTTTAACAATATAGTAACCACGAGATAAACGGTTAACATTTAAACTGTGTTTAAATGTGCCTAATTTTTCAAAAGATTGAACTCTATTTCCGTAGATATCATAGAGCTCGATTGATGATAGTTTAGTCTTTTCAATAGAAACATTTATTTCATCTTTTGCTGGGTTAGGGAAGACTTTAACCTGATTATTAGTATCTTGTTGAGCAATCCTTGCAGATGGACAAGGTTTTATATTTGCTTTGAATTTAGAACCTGCTTTAGCATGGAATTTTGGTATCAGCTTAATAGATTCTGTAGCTTGATATCGTGATGTAGCATTGTTTTCTATAGTGTTGCTTGCTGTAATATTGGCATACAAAGTATAATTTATCATCTCACCAGAATTTATATTATCATCAGGGTTTGTAAGAATAATATCTGGGAAGTTTTCGCATGATACCTCACAATCATCTTCAAAAAATAAAAGTAGTGGTACGCTAGAACAATCTACAAGTTGAGGATTAGGGCAAACAGAAACTACGATAGTAACGATTCCGGTAATTGTAAAAATATTTAAACCTTCGACAATTGTATCGTTAAAAACAGGATCAATTGTTGAGTTTATGGCAATAGTTAGACCATTATTGGGGCAATGAGGTATAAAGAAACTAAACTCATTGCAATTTTCTGTTGGAAGAAAAGAATCTGCAATAAAATCAGCTAATTGCTGCTGAGTTAAGTTGCAAGGATCAACCTGAGCGACAATATTGAAAGATATCAGAAGAGGAATTAAGAGTATTAACTTATGTTTTAAACTTCTCATAACCTTACTGTTTTTTATTTAATTTCGCTTCTAATGCATTGATACGCTTCTCTTGTTCTATGGTATACAATGTAAGTTCTTCGACCTTTTGTAGAAGAATGGTTGTCATATCTTTCAATTGCATGCCATTTTCTTTTACTTCAGCAGCACTAGGAACTTCTGGTAAATGATGGTTGGTCTTAGTGAAGGCTTCTATGTCTTCCAGAGTTAGCATTGTATAGTCTTCTTTTAATGATGAAGACCCTGTGTAATATTTTTGAAACACATAATCTGGTAATACATCCTGAATAACCTCTACTTCTTCACATAAGATTTTTCCATTAACAGTCAATAACGAATTTGCATCAGGTGAAGTCGTGCCTATACCGACTCTACCTAATTGATTGATTCTCATAAATGTGTTACTACCACCTCTAACAAAATCTAATTGACCATTTACAGAATTTAAAATATCCCATGTATTTGCGTTATCATTATATATTCTTATGCCTACACCATCACCGCCTTTTATTTCAAGTTTTTGATTTGGTGTTGTTGTGCCAATACCAACCTTACCATCACTTAGAATTCTCATTCTTATGTTGTTAGATGTGAATGCATTAGCGTTTCCTGAATAAAAATTGATTGAACCATTACCACTTCTGGCTCCTAAACCCAAATCATTTCCAATAGTATCAAAAGAATCTTGACCTATAAAAGGCATATTGTTTTGAGAAGAAGTGGTTCTTTTTCCAAACAGAATGTAGTAATTTGATGCTGCTGTAGTTTGATTTCCAACTTGGAAAATTGAACTCGGGAAATTTGTTCCGAGGCCAACGCTTCCTGTTCGTCCTATATCTCCTGTTGTTGTATTAGTTCCGGCTCCTGCCCATTCTTGAGATAAACCAAGGTTGAAAACTAAAAGTAGCATAGGTAATAAAAGTAATTTTTTCATAATATATAAGATTTAAAGATTAGTTTACATAAGATAAAGATTATAAATTTTATGCGGTATGAAAACAATGTTAAGTTATTGTTAATCAGTTTGTTATTACGGTTTTTCCGTAATCCTATATAGAATAATTCTTACTTTTTTAATAAATAGATATTTACCGAAGTGTAATTCTCAATTATTGCTATTGTAAGCTGATTTTTATTTCATATTTCTTATCTTCACATTTCGCAAAAAAAAGAGTCATGCATTTTGAAGCGTTCAAAATCTTAATGAGTAACATCTCATCAATTCATCTTCCAGGCGAAGATTCACAATTTAAAATGTCGCCGCCGTTTCGTAAAGAGCTTGTGGAAGAGAACAGAGAGAAAATGATACATGCTAAAAAAGCTGGTGTGATGGCATTGTTTTATCCTGATAGGAATGATGTGACGCATTTGATTTTGATTTTGCGAAAAACCTATAAAGGGGTGCATTCGGCACAAGTGGGATTTCCAGGAGGGAAATATGAAGATGATGATCCACACCTCGAATACACAGCCCTTAGAGAAACTGAGGAAGAGGTTGGTGTATCTGCCGATACTGTTGAGGTTTTAAAATCGATGACACCGCTATATATTCCGCCTAGTAATTTTACAGTAGCGCCTTTCATTGGAATTACACATCAAACACCACAATTTATAAAGCAAGATGATGAAGTTGAAGATTTGATAGAAGTTAAACTTTCCGATTTTATTGATGACACAAATACTACTGATGTTGCTGTCATGACATCTTATAAGGTTGAAATTGAAGTTCCAGCGTTTATGCTCAATGGCCATGTGGTTTGGGGTGCAACAGCTATGATGCTGAGCGAATTAAAAGACTTGTTAAAAAAAGTGTTGTAAGTGAGACTTTTTTGTAAGTTTGTTTTTCCTTCTAATAACTAACTTTTAATGGGATTATTTAAAAGAAACCCTTTTGGGCATATACTTTTTGTAAAAAAATGGCTGATTAGAATATTAGGTGCATTAACACACCGACGATTTAGAGGCTTTAATGAACTCCAAATTGAGGGATCAGACATTATTAAAAACCTTCCTGATACTAACGTCTTATTTATATCAAATCATCAAACGTATTTTGCTGATGTGATTGCCATGTTTCATGTGTTTAATGCAAGTCTTAATGGACGGTTAGATAATATCAAAAATGTTGGTTATTTATGGAACCCTAAACTTAACATGTACTATGTTGCAGCAAAGGAAACGATGAAGTCTGGATTAATACCTAAGATATTTGCTTATACAGGTTCTATTAGTATTGAACGCACTTGGCGATCAGAAGGAAAAAATGTAAATCGTCAAGTGAAAATGAGTGATATCACGAGTATTAAAAAAGCGCTTGACGATGGTTGGGTAGTTACATTTCCGCAAGGAACAACAACACCTTTTAAGCCAATTCGTAAAGGAACAGCTCATATTATAAAACAATACAAGCCTATCGTTGTACCAATTGTTATTGATGGGTTTAGACGCTCATTTGATAAGAAAGGCTTACGCGTAAAAAAGAAAAATGTGTATCAGTCTTTTGAGGTTAAAGCGCCTTTGCAAATAGATTATGAAAATGAGTCTATAGCAGATATTGTTGAAAAAATTGAATATGCAATTGAGCAGCATCCTTCATTTTTAAAGGTAATTCCACAGGAAGTACTTGAAGAAAAAGAACGTTTAAATAAACTTCGCGATTGGTAATTGTATTTAAACTTGAAGAATTAGACTTCTAACTTTTTAAGTTCCTTGTAATTTTTATTGAGACTACGTAATAAAAGACCGTAAATCAACCAATAAAACAATAGTAAGATTGCAACTGCAACAACCAATGATATGAGTGTTACTATGGCAACTCCTAAATAGTATTTAAATATTTCTCCATTTGCCTTAGCCGTTTCAACTAAAGCTCTAGTTTTTTCATCATGATTAATGGCATATGGCATCATATAAGCGACACCAATTACTAAAACTGCTAAATTAAAACCTACATACTGTTTCACTGTACGCCTAGTTTTTAAAATATTTTCCATTAGTGTTTTAGAGTTGTCTGTGGTGTTTATTCTTTTGTAGTTCATATAAAACTTATAAAAGAAGTACGCAAGTATACCATACGATAGAATGCTTAGAATGATAAAACCTGGACTAGTATATAAACCACCATAATCATTATTGTATCCAGAGGCTTTTAAACCAATAGCCATAAATAACCAGAATACAAACTCTAAAATGCTTATGATGAAAATCCATTTAACGATTGAAGATGATTTTTGAAGTATCATCTTATAGATCTCATTATAACTGAGCTTAGGATACGTAGCGTCTTTATTCTGCCAATCTTTTTTTAATAATTCTAATTCATCCATAGTATCACGGATTTAATATTGTTTTTAATTTTTTCTTTACCCTATTCATTTTTACACGAGCATTAACTTCGGTAATACCTAGGGTTTCGCTTATTTCGCTATAATTTTTATCTTCTAAATACAAAAACACCAATGCTTTTTCAATATCATTTAACTGATGTACCGCCTTATATAATAATTTGAGTTGTTGCTCTTCGGTATCATCATAATCTTCCGACTTTATTTTAAAAGAAACACTCTCAAATTCTTGCGTTTTGATACTGCGTTTTGACTTTCGGTAAAGCGTAATAGCCGTATTTAAACCAACACGATACATCCAAGTGCTAAACTTTGCATCACCTCTAAATTTTGGATATGCTTTCCATAATTGTATGGTAATCTCTTGAAACAAATCATTGTGAGCATCATGATTATTAGTGTATAATCTACAGACTTTATGTACAATGTTTTGATGCTTCTCAAGCAATTCAACAAAACTATGTTCGAGTTCTTTATCCAAATTTTTGATTAGTTAGTTATCTATATGTAGCATTATAATTTAAAACGTTACATATCATTAAACATTAATTCAAAAATACACTTTTAACAGCCGTAAATCGTATCTTTGTATATGTCATTTTAAGAGGCTTTCTAATATGAATATTCCTGAATCTAATGTCCCAAGAGTTGTTATCATTGGAGGCGGTTTTGCTGGTGTGAATTTAGCAAAATCTTTAGCAAATAAAAATTTACAAGTTGTTCTACTCGACAAACATAACTATCATACATTTCAACCTTTATTATACCAAGTGTCAAGTTCGGGTTTAGAACCAGACTCTATAGCTTATCCGTTGAGAAAAATAATAAAAAAGCATAAAAATTCATTTTTTAGGCTAGCCAATGTTGAGCAAATAAACACTGAAGGCAAAGAAGTTCTAACGAGTATTGGTAAACTTAACTATGATTATTTGGTTATTGCTACTGGAACTAAAACCAATTATTTTGGAAGTAAATCTATTGAAGCCAATAGTATGCCTATGAAAAGTGTTCCTCAAGCGCTTAATATTAGAAGTCTAATTCTTCAAAATTTTGAGAAAGCTGCAATCGCCAATTCTGATGCGGCTAGAAATGCCTATCTTAATTTTGTAATAGTAGGAGCCGGTCCAACAGGTGTTGAACTTGCAGGAGCCATCGCAGAGCTTAAAAATCACGTACTTCCAAGAGAATACCACGATTTGAATAGCAACCATATGCAAATCCATTTATTAGAAGGTGCCGATCGCGTATTGCCACCAATGAGTAAACATGCGTCTAAAAAGGCTAAAGCTTTTCTTAAAAGCCTAGGAGTGAATGTGCATACCAATGTATTTGTAAAAGATTATGATGGAAAAGTTGTAACCACAAACTCTGATTTAGTATTGCATACTGAAACCTTGATTTGGGCCGCAGGTGTTACTGGAGCACCAATTAATGGATTAAAGGCTGAATCGATGAAAACAAATACCAATCGATATCTCGTTAACCGTTTTAATCAAATTGAGGGCTATGATACTATTTTTGCTATAGGTGATATCGCTTATATGTCTACCGAAAATTATCCAAATGCACATCCTCAAGTCGCTCAACCCGCTATTCAACAAGGGAAACTTCTTGGGAAAAACCTTGTTCGATTTGCCAAAAACCAGCCGCCTAAGCCGTTTGCATATCATGATAAAGGCTCTATGGCTACCATTGGCCGAAATAAGGCAGTTGTTGATTTAAAGCACTTTAAATTTGGAGGGTTTTTTGCTTGGTTTATCTGGATGTTTATTCATTTAATGTCGCTCGTAGGGTTTAGAAATAGAGTAATTGTCTTTTTTAATTGGACTTATAATTATATTAATTTCGATAAGGCAGCTCGACTTATTATCAGGCCCTTTAAAAAGTAGTTTTTGGGCGTTTCCTCTCGTTGCACTCAAGGTCAGGCTGTACACTGTATCTTTTGCATACAAAAGGATGCCGTTTCCATCCTTAACGCGAGGCTTGGGATAACCTCAATAGTCCTATAATAATAAAATACTGCGCTAAAGCATAAGTTAGTATAATGCTAACATTCGAATAGGCTATCGGTCTGTAAAATTTGTTTAAGGCCAAAAGACTATCAGACATCATGAATAGAATGGCACCTAAAAATACAAACTGATAGCTCAATCTTTGAACATTTCCTTTACGTAAAAACGCCGTAGTTGCCATAGCTAATATCACAGCCATGTACACAATAACAGGGATTAATAGATCTCCTAAGCCATCTTTTAAAAGATAAAACAAGCAAAAGGCATAGATAAGTAGTAAACAAATAAAACCTAAAGGGTTTTTATTTGTATTGCGATGTTTTAAAAAAAGTAAGATGTAAAAACCATGAGCTATTAAAAAAGCAATTAAACCAAACATAAAAAGTACTGAATGCCATTCTACAAACATGAGAAGTATATCTCCAATCCATGAAAAAATCAAAGCAGTAATGGTCAAATGTCTAAGGCGTTTATCAAGATGCTCACTATGCTTCCAGAAGAAAACAAGGAGCATGCCAATAATTGCAGGTTTTGTTATATAATGGTAAATCGTTAATTCATTAAAACTTCCACAGATTAATTCGGCAATAACAATTAAAGTGAAAAACGCACTGAACTTTTTTTCCGAGGTTGTGAGCATAACAATTGTTTTTTCAAAAATATGCAATTCATCATTCAATTTTAACAATTCAGTAAAATAGAATTTAGTTCACAACCATTCTTTCACATCTTTGACCTATCAAACAAAAACGAACAGTTAAAATCATCAACCATGAAGTCATTAATTACAATCTTAGTTATTCTAATTTCAACATTAGCTTTTGCACAAACGACAGTGAGCGGAAAAGTAATCGATTCTAAAAATCAACCCATCATAGGCGCCAATGTTTATTTAGATGGTACATATGATGGAGACACCACAGACGATAATGGTGACTTTAGTTTCACTACCGAAGAAATCGGTACACAAGCTTTAATCATTTCTTATCTGTCTTATGAAACAAAAACACTAGTTGCTGATGTATCTACATTTAATAAGCTTCAAATAAAATTAAAAGATGATATGGAAGCTTTAGATGCTGTAGTCATTTCGGCAGGAACTTTTGAAGCTAATGATAATAGTAAAGTATCTGTTTTAAATTCATTAGATGTCGTCACTACAGCTAGTGCATTAGGCGATTTTGTTGGCGCCTTACAAACGCTTCCAGGAACTTCAACTGTAGCTGAAGACGGTCGACTTTTTGTTAGAGGAGGAGATGCTAACGAAACACAAATATTTATTGATGGTATTCGCGTCTTTACGCCTTACTCACCAACAACTAATAATTTGCCAACTCGAGGGAGGTATTCACCATTTTTATTTGATGGTATTACCTTTTCAACTGGAGGTTATTCTTCCGAATATGGTAACGCATTATCTAGTGTACTACTTTTAAATACAATTGACGAACCAGATCAAAATAAAACTGATATAGGTATTATGACTGTCGGAGGAAGTTTAGGACATACCAAAAAATGGGATAAAACCTCTTTAAGTGTAAATGCTTCATATATCAATTTAGCACCTTATTTAGCTGTGTTTTCAGATCGTAACGATTGGCATAAACCTTATGAAGGGGCGCAAGGAGAGGCTGTGTTTCGTCAAAAATTCACCAACGGAATGCTAAAGTTTTATGCGGCTTTTGATACCGCTAATTTTGATTTGACACAAGAAGATATCAATATTTCTGAGGGCGTACGTTTTAAACTTAATAATAAAAATTTCTATGCCAATTCGTCGTATCAAGGTGTTTTAGGAAATGGATGGTCAATACATTCTGGTTTGAGTTATACCATAGCAAGAACAGATATTAATGTTATTGATAATACTATTGAAGATGATGAAAATTCAGCACATATAAAACTGAAATTGAAAAAGCGTTTTAATAGTCGGTTTAAATTGAGTTTTGGCGCTGAACATTTTACTACAAAATTTGATGAGACATTTTCTACAGAAGGATTTAATGCATCGTACGGATTTACAAGCAATAATTCTGCAGCATTTGCAGAGTCTGATATTGTCTTTAGTAAAGACTTTGCAATAAAAGTAGGACTTAGAGCTGATCATTATGCTTTGTCTGATGAATTTCAAATTGCGCCAAGAGTTTCGGTTGCTTATAAAACATCAAAAAACGGACAACTATCTTTGGCCTATGGTGACTTTTATCAGAATGCTAATAACAATATTTTGAAGTTCAATTCCGAAGTACAAACACAAAACACAAAGCACTATATAATGAACTACCAACATGTTACTGATGGACGTATTTTTAGGGCTGAGGTGTACAGAAAAGAGTATGATGATTTAGTGAAATTTGACACACAACTTGAAGGCTTTGATTCAAACTTTGATAATTCAGGCTCTGGTTTTGCTCAAGGGTTAGATCTCTTCTGGAGAGATAATAAAAGTGTTAAAAATGTAGATTATTGGTTAAGCTATTCTTATTTGGATACAGAGCGTGATTATCGTAATTATCCTACTGCTGCACAACCTAATTTTGCCAATACACATAATTTTTCAGCTGTCGCTAAATATTGGATAGACGATTGGAAAAGTCAAGTAGGATTTGCATATACCTTTGCTTCTGGACGACCATATAATAATCCTAATACTAATGAGTTTCTTGGAGAAATGACAAAAAGTTATAATAGTGTTAGTTTAAATTGGGCATATCTAATCAGCCAGCAAAAGATTTTATATCTTTCTGTAAACAATGTCCTTGGGTTTAAAAATATCAATGGCTATCAGTATGCCGATGCTCCAAATATGAATGGCGATTTTTCGAGACGTTCATTACGTCCTGCTGCTGATCAATTCTTCTTTGTTGGGTTCTTTTGGACGATAAGTGATAACGGAACTGATAACCAATTAGATAATCTTTAACAGCTTGTTTATCATGGGTTTGTGACATGATATTTATCATATTTTTTTAAAGGGTTATAGCGTAACTTAGAGTAAATCATAAATCTCAAAGTTATGCAAGTCAAGAAAAATCCAGAGGTTCAGGTAGGCAGAAATAGTAGTTTATATTTTGCGATTGGTTTAAATCTAATGTTATTAACAACATACCTTTTATTTGAGCATAAATTTTATGAAGCAGATGAATTTGTTGTTGAAACCTTACAGCTTGATGATTTTGATCAAGATGATGTGGAGATTATAAACCTTAATACGCCACCACCGCCACCGCCAGCTGCTCCAGCTATAGTGCCTGAGGATATAAAAATTGTTGATGATGTTGTCGAAATCGAAGAAACTATTATTGAAAGTAGTGAAATGGATCAATCTGATGTCATCGCAGATGTTGTTAAAGTAGAAGAGGTCGAAGTTGAAGAAGTAGAGGAAGACATTGAAATACCGTTTGCTGTTATTGAAAACATACCAGTATTTCCAGGTTGTGAAGAAGGAACTAAAGCTGAAAAAAAAGCATGTTTCGAAAATTCCATAAAAAGGCATGTTAGAAAGCATTTTAAATACCCTGATAACGCTTTAGAATTAGGAATATATGGCAAAGTATATGTGCTTTTTGCAATTGATAAAAACGGAGAAGTTTCAAAAATTAAAACGAGAGGACCAGATAAAATGTTAGAAGATGAAGCTGCACGTATCATTGGTTTATTACCAAAAATGACACCAGGAAAACAACGTGGTAAATCTGTAAGTGTACCTTATAGTATTCCAATTAGTTTTGTATTGAAAGATTAAATACAGTATAAAAAAATAGCGATTTGAATTTAATTCAAACCGCTGTTTTAATTCTAGGCTTTTGTTACTTGTGTTTACTAATCACATTATAATGTGATTAGTAAATTTAAAACAAATAATTAATTTTCATTTTTATAACCTCGTCCTGGTGTATATGGTGCTCCAGATTTAATAAGTTGATCTTCCAATCGTTTTAAATCACCATTAAAAATAGCTTCTGCTTTTTGCTTTAATGCTGTAATTTTAGTTTTTGCAATTACATAACTGTCTTTATGCGTTTTAGTAGGTGCAGACGTTGAATATTTTTGTTCATAACTGATAGTTCCAATGCGTGCTGCAGGACTTTTAGGTTGACTTATATCCAATTTGCTTTTTACACGATCTCCATAAAGCGAAACGTTTATTACCTTAAGCTTATTTTCAATATCTAAGACTGCTTTTGAAAGTGCTCCATACGGAAGCTCTGATCGTTTAATCGCAGCTTTAATGTATTTCAATCTACTATTAGTTTCACTAATGATTTTTTGGCATGCTTCTAAATCAGCTTCAAGTTGTAGAACTTGTTTTTGAAATGCTACTTTAGCAGCTCTGTCTTCAGCTGGCATAACTGTGTTGTCTAGGCCAATAACATCAAAAGACACTGGGCTTGTAAGAGCATTTAATTCGCCATCTTGATATAAGGCCATTTCTACAGTATAGGTTCCGGGTTGCACTAGAGTACCTTCATCAACAGTTTCCCATGGGTTATAGAATGAAGATTTATTCAAATTTATAGGAGTTTGAAGTGTATATCTTAAATCCCAATGAAAGCGTTGTAAACCTTCTGTTGGTTTTTTAAACTCTTTTTTTACCACTTGACCATCACTATTTTTAATTGTGAATACTAATGAAGGCTTATTTTCATCCACTTCGGCTTTTAAAGCATCATAATTTGGATAAATAGCATCTTTTTTATTTTTGATAAGCTCTTTTTCTTTTTCTGTACGCTTGTCTTTCAAAGATTTATAAGTAGTATTATAATAATAGGTAATCATTGCTTCAGGTCCAAGATTTGGTGCTGTATAAAAATTATCGCCTTGAAATGCTTTTCCTGGTAAACCTAATGGAAGACTTTTTTCCCATGTTAAAGCCTTACGAATCGGATATATTTTTGCTGTTTCAGTAGGTTCAGAATTTTCTAAGGTTCTTAATGCTGAATAATCATCCATAACATAAAATCCCCTACCAAAGGTGCCAAGTACTAAATCATTTTCTCTTTCCTGAATCGCTATGTCTCTAACTGCTATAGTGGGTAAACCCGATGATAATTGCTTCCATCGTTGTCCTTGGTTTGGTGAAAAGAAGGCTCCATACTCTGTACCACAAAATATCAAATTCTTATCAATATGATCTTCTTCAATAGCATAAATACTTCCTTTTTTTGGCAAGTTAGTACTTATTGAAGTCCAGGTTTTACCTTTGTCACTTGACTTAAATATGTAAGGTTTAAAGTCACCATACTTATGATGGTTATAGGCTACATACATCACATTGACATCATGTTTAGAAAGATATACACTGTTGACATAAGATTGATTTGGAGCGCCCGAAATAGTTTTAATTGCGCGCCAAGTTGCTCCACCATTTTCAGTAATTTGAACTAAACCATCATCTGTGCCAATCGCAATTAAATTTTCGTCAATAGGAGATTCAGATAACGCTACAATACTACCGTAAAGCGATGTTGAACCATTTTTAGCTACTGCGTCAATGCTAACCACACGATCATATACTTTTAGTTGATTTCTATCTATTTGTTGCGTTAAATCATCACTTATAACGTCCCAACTATTACCATAATCGTTAGATCGAAATACTTTATTAGCGGCAAAGTATAATCGCCCTGAAGCATGCCTACTTATTGCTAAAGGTGAATCCCAATTAAAGCGATAACTGTTTTCGTTTTCACGCTCAGTTGGTTGAATACCCATAATTTCACCACTTTTTTTATCGTAACGAACTAAATATCCATATTGTGATTGTGCGTATACGATATTTGGATTTTCTGGATCAATTTGTGATTCAAATCCGTCACCACCATTGGTGATGAACCAATCAAAATTAGTAATTCCATGATCTGTAAGTACTCTAGATGGCCCACCAATACTGAAATTATCTTGGGTGCCTCCATACACATTATAAAAAGGGAAGTCATTATCAACGGCTACTTTATAAAATTGAGTAACAGGAATATTCTCTTTAAAATCCCAATTTTTGGCGGCATCAAATGTTTCATATACACCTCCATCACAACCAACTAACCAATGTTTATTATTGTTTGGGTCGATCCACATACAATGGTTATCGACGTGCTTAGTCACTTCACCTACTTTTTTAAAGGTTTTGCCTCCATCATGACTTGCAGACATCCATGTGTCCATAGAATAGATAGTGTTTTCATCAATTGGGTCAGCTATGATTTCTTGATAGTAATTTCCACTTGTTTTATGAGGGCCTCTTTTTTCCCAACTCGCGCCTCTATTAGTTGATGCAAAAAAACCGCCTTTGCCATCAGCAGCTTCAACAATAGCATAAATAATTTCTGGGTTTGCTGGAGAAATGGCTAAACCAATTCGTCCTAATTCAGTTTTTGGCAATCCAGTATTAATTTCTGTCCAAGTATTTCCACCATCAGTACTTTTATGCATTCCAGAACCAGGACCACCTCCAACGTAAGTAAAAACATGTCGTCTACGCTGAAATGTAGATGCATATAGCACATCAGGATTTCTAGGGTCCATTTGCACATCATTAACTCCAGTATGTTCATCTACAGTAAGAACAGCTTCCCAAGTGGTTCCTCCATCTGTTGTTCTATATAAACCTCGTTCACCACCTTTGCTCCATAAAGGACCAATAGCAGCAACATAAACAATATCAGAATTTTCAGGATGAACAATGATTCTTCCAATATGCTCTGAGGTTTCTAATCCCATGTTTTTCCATGTGTTTCCACCATCAAGTGATTTATAAATACCATCTCCATAAGACACTGAACGCTGATTGTTGTTTTCCCCTGTACCTACCCAAACGACATTAGAATTATTAGGGTCTATTGTAACACAACCAATAGAATAGGATCCTTCTTTGTCAAATATTGGAACATAATCTATACCTGAATTAATCGTTTTCCATACACCTCCAGCAGAAGAGGCTACATAATATTCATAAGGATTATTAGGATTTACAGCAATATCTGAAATTCTACCAGACGTTAATGCAGGTCCTATACTTCTCCATTTGAGACCATCAATTTTGATTTTATCTAGTGGTTGTTTGTCTTCTTTTTTCGTTTTCTGAGCCTGAATGCTTTGCAGACTTAACAATAAGATTATAAATGCGAAAATGGTTGATTTTTTCATGTATAGTAATGTTTAATTAATGATAAAATAAATCAGAAAATATCATTGTAATAACATTTAATTAACTGAAAAAAAACCAGTATAAATGCCTGATCAATGACGCCTGACGAAGGTCGACAATTTTATTGATAAAATCAAGTGTTTAGAATTTCCGAAGACAACAAAAAAAATAAGCTTATAAACCGCCATTATAGTTGCTCAATTCTAACAGCTTCTCACTATTTGAACTATCTAGCATAAACTCAATAGCTTCAACTTTATCATGAGCTTCATTATAGAATTTTTCACAAATTTTAAAGCCTATAAAATAACCCAAATCAGGGGGAATATCGTTTCGGTCGTAATTATAAAACCAATCAGTCTTAATATACTTGTAGTTAATATCTAAGTCACCAAGAAATTTCGCCCATAATCTAGCTTCGTTAGCCTTGCCATAGCTATAGGTTTCTTGAACCGATGATGGAAATCGACCTGTTTGTAAGTACATTAAAAAATCGGCCGAACCTTCACAGATTGATTTTGATAGTAATGTTCTAGTATTAATGTTTTTTTGGTTGACATGCACTTGTTCATGAATCACCAAAGGGATTAAAGATTTGTGATCATTTAGATTATCGAGTTGATCTTCATTAAATAAAAATGCTGATTTAGTGTGTTCGCTTCTTGCATTTTTTTCAAGTTGTATAATCATCGTGCTATCAATGACTGTACCTGCACGTTCAAATTGTCCGATAACAAAATAAATGTCATTAAACTTGGCTTTAGGGTACAGTCTTTCAAAATCTTGTAAATAGCTTCTTATTTTTGAGGTGTCTTTTTTGGCACTAAGCGTTACTTTTTTTATTGAATTATAGAAGACGGTGTCTTTTAAGAAAGTGGCATAATCTGCAGCAGTTAATTGGTCTTTTTCGATAAGTAAACTTAGGCCTTTGCTGCTTGCATCTATATATTCCTTTTGAATAACCTTTGTGCGTTCAGAATGATCTCTTATCAATTTTATTTTATCATAAGCTTTCCAGAAATTATCGATATCCTCAAAGTGAACCTCAAGAGAATTACAATCTTTCGAAGTCGTATTGTGACAACCAACTATGCATAATAGTGTTACAAAAAGTATGCAAAGTTTAAGCGGTTGTTTCATAAATTGGTTTTAAAGAAAACGATGGGTTTATATAAATATTTTATAGCAATGTATTCTTATTTCCACTTAATATTACAACCGATACTTGGTTTTTGAACTTCGGAAATTGCCAGCTTGTTGAGTATTTTGTCGAATGCATCACGAATGTTTTTTCCTGTCACAGGAATACCATTGCCTGGTCTAGAATCATCTAATTGACCTCTATATACTAATTTTAAATCGGCATCAAATATATAGAAGTCCGGTGTACAAGCTGCATCGTAGGTTTTGGCAACGTCTTGAGTTTTATCATATAAATATGGAAAAATGAAATCGTTGTTTATGGCATTCTGCTTCATTTTACTAGGAGCATCTTCAGGATAGTTTTTTGCATCATTGCTAGAAATTGCAATACAGTTAATACCTTTAGCTAGATAATCTTTTGCTAATTGAGATAGTTCAATATTGACATGCTTTACAAAAGGGCAGTGGTTGCAAATAAACATAATAAGTGTCGCAGTATTACCTTTTGCGTTGTCTAATGAAACCAACGTGTCATCTACCGTATTTATGAGCTCAAATTGTGGAGCTTTTGTTCCTAGCGCAAGCATATTTGAAGGTGTTAATGCCATAGTATAAATATTAAGATTAATTTGTAAGTTTAAAGAATGGATAAGATAATAACTTTCGAAGACTTCACAAAGGTCGATTTACGTATTGGAACAATCACTGAGGTCAATGATTTTCCTGAAGCGAGAAATCCAGCTTACCAGCTTACTATTGATTTTGGGGACTTAGGTGTAAAAAAAACATCAGCACAAATCACAACACTTTATAAAAAAGAAGACTTGTTAAATAAACAAATAGTTGCTGTAGTTAATTTTCCAAAGAAACAAATCGCAAAATTTATGAGTGAATGTTTAGTTTTAGGTGCTGTTAATGGTAAGGATGTGATACTTTTAAATCCTGAGCAAACTGTAAAAAATGGTGCAACAGTAGGATAATAGATGGAGCAATTAGATCATGTAAAAATAAATTTTGATAGTAGTGGACTTTGGGTTTTAAACATTGCATTAGCTATAGTCATGTTTGGTGTAGCTCTTGGTATTTCTATCAATGATTTTAAGACCTTACTTAAGCAACCCAAACTCGTTTTGGTTGGGGCTTTAGCTCAGTTTGTACTATTACCTTTATTAACATTCTTAGTTATCATCTTAGTAAAACCACAGCCTAGTATTGCTTTAGGGATGATGATGGTTGCCGCTTGTCCTGGCGGAAATATTTCAAACTTCATGACACATATAGCTGGAGGAAATACAGCATTGTCAGTTAGTTTGACCGCATTTGGGACATTTTTGGCGATACTAGCCACGCCATTTAATTTTCAGTTGTATGGCAATCTATATGAACCTACAGCGCGAATTTTAAAACATGTAGAATTACAACCTTTAGAATTGGTAAAATTAGTTGTACTCATTTTAGGAATACCTTTGATTTTTGGGATGCTATTAAAACATAAAAATGATCAACTTGCTAGTAAACTATCTCGATTACTAAAACCAATTTCAATTTTAGTCTTTGTCGGTATTGTTGTGATAGCATTTTCTAAAAACACAGATGTATTTTATAATTATATTCATTATGTATTGCTTATAGGAATTAGTCATAATGTATTGGCTATTATACTTGGTTTTATTACGGCTCGAAGTTTTGGTTTATCTTTTAGAGAGCAAAAAACTATAGCTATAGAAACTGGAATCCAGAATTCTGGTTTGGGGTTATTGCTCATTTTTACCTTTTTTAGCGGACTAGGAGGGATGGCAATAATGGCAGCTTTTTGGGGGATTTGGCATATTATCTCAGGATTGATTTTAGCGTTTTATTGGAATTATAAACCATCAAAAGTAATTGAAGTTTGAAACAGTTATGGTTATATAGTATGAGAGCCTATTTACGGTTAGGTCTGTTTTTTTACTTTAAAAAAATAGAAACCGTCAATGTAGAGACCATACCAAAAAATGAACCTGTCTTGTTTTTAGCTAATCATCAAAATGCCTTGTTGGATGCTTTATTAATTGCAACAAAAAATGGTCGCTTCTCTTACTTTTTGACACGAGCAAGCGTTTTTAATAAGCCTTTAATAAGTAAGATATTAAAGAGTTTGCAAATGCTTCCGGTGTATCGAATACGTGATGGTTGGAGTAACTTAAATAAGAATAATTCTATATTTACCAAGAGTTCAAAATTACTTAGTGATAAGCAAGCCATTGTTATTTTTCCTGAAGGTAGTCACAATTTAAAACGAACGGTTAGACCTTTAAGTAAAGGGTTTACACGTATTATCTTTGAAACACTTGAAGCCTATCCAGATACTAAAATAAATTTGATTCCTGTTGGATTGAATTTTCAATATGCTACGGCCTTTAGTGATAGTGCATTAATTAATTTTGGACAATCTATTCAAGTAGGTTCAGAGCTTCTAGGTGATAAAAACAAGAGTGTTTTGCAGCTCAAACATGAAGTGTCTCATCAATTACGTCAACTCACTACTCATATTGAAAGCGATAATTATGATGTAACGCTTCAGCAACTTGAAGACCTAAATGTAGATTTCTTAAAACCTACAGTTGTTAACCAATGTATTTCTAGTGGATTTAAAACTTGCAAAAAAAACAAATCAAAAGAGGGTAACTTTTTAAAGCCTTTGTTTAAGTTCTTATTGATTATAAACCTTTGTATTCCTTATATAATTTGGAAAAAAGTAGCTCAACCAAAAATTAAAGAAATAGAATTTACAGCAACCTTTAGGTTTGCCATCGCAGTAACATTGGTGCCCATTTTCGTAATACTCGTCATGCTGATTTTAAGTTTAGGGTTTCAACTTCAATTTGCATTAATGTATCTTCTCAATGTTATAGTTCTGTCTTTACTATCGGTTAAACTATAGTTCTTCTCTAAAGAATATTGCGTTCATCAACAATTTATTTGTTCCATACCAAAAAGCTCTAAAGTTAGTGTTGTCAGTAAAGGCAACCACAGTTCCTCTGCCTAAGTTTTTAGATACATATGGAACGGTTAAGGCTAAACTATCTAGATTAGGTTTAGAAATATAACCGCTTAATAATGGGTTTTTTGTATATCTAATAGGGTTATTGTAACTCTGTTTATCTGCATTCATAAACAACGTATTGTTTCTAAACAACGCTATCTTATCATTTTTATATCCAAAGTTTATAGGATGTGAACGATCGATGTTTGCCTCAAAAATAGCACCTCCAATAACTTGAGATCCTCTAAAGTCTCCGCGTTGTTCAAATGAAATGTCTTTAGCAGTAAGTTCCATCTTTTTAAAATCTAATTTGATGAATTTATTAGAATTTAACCAATTTAAAGCACTGCGGTAACCAATTAAAGTTCCACCATCTTTCACCCATTCTTGAAGTTTTTTTGAAACACTTGAATCTGGAGATCCGCTTGGTAAAATAATCGTATTATAGCGACTTAGATTGGTTCTGCCTAAAGATCTGGTATCAAGTTTTGTTAATTTCATGTCATAACGTTGGTCAAATAAGTGCCAGATTTCTCCAGCATCATAGCTGCGAATACCATCTCCAACAATCATAGCGACTTTTGGATGTTCTAAAGCTCTAAATTGATTGCTTCCTAAGTCGATACCTTTGGTTAATCCTGTTGCAACAGCATCGATATTGATATGACAGTTTTTAGCAATGTTTTGCAAAAAGCGATGAAGCGCTTCTGGAGACTTATTTTGATTTTGAACCGGAATTAAAACCGTTCCGTAGTCATAACTTTTACCATTCATACTAAACTGTTTCATACCAACTTTTGCACGTAACCCACTTTCTAAAATTGTGTTTAATGCTTTAGGCGAATAATATTCATGCCACTCCATCAGGTAGGCATAATTGCTTTTAGATGAAACTAATCCAGTTTGCATTTGTAAGTTTTCAACTTTTGTACCTGCATTTGAGGTTGAAACACCTTCCGAGTAATCTAATCCGAATGCTAATGGAAATGTCCAAGCAGAAACATCATAAAACAAGCTGTCTTGAAATTTAGTGCGCTTTTCAAACATGGCGTTAATTAAGCGTGTATTTTTTTGATTTTTCGGAATGATATACGCATAGCCTTTCTTGAAACGCTTTCCATTACTGGTAAAATCATTTTTTAATTCGTGGAAATCAATTTGTTGACGGTCTAATATTTCAGCCAAATGATAGGTTTTTGCAGCATCTTTTTCATCTCCAAAGACAATAGCTTTTCCACTTTCTTTATTGGCTTCAACTCTAGCATTTTTATAGAAATCATGTTGATATTGAAGGATGTCTTCTCGCATATCTTTTGCAGCAGCAAGTGTTGATAGTGCCGTAGTAAACTGGTTTCGAATGGTAAAAGGAAAGGTTAAAATTCCATTATCACTCTCTTGAATATGTCCGCGAGAACTTGCTTGTTCAAAGAGAATACCAATGCTTCCGTTGATATCTGGAAAAGTAGACCCTTTTCCGTAATAGAAATCGTCAAAACTTTCTTCGGTATAATAGAGAGACCCAATTTTGTCTAAAGCTTTCGCGTGATAATTTCCTATATTTTTTGTGAGTTCCTGATTTAATTTTGGTGTTAGGGGATGCGTTCTTGAAGGTATTCCGGGTTGAAAAAAGAAACTTGCATTTGTTCCCATTTCATGATGATCGGTTAAGATATTTGGGAGCCATTTATGAAAACTGGCTATTCGAGCACGAGACTCGGGCAATTGAACTGGTAACCAATCACGATTCATATCAAACCAATAATGGTTGGTTCGTCCACCTGGCCAAACCTCACGATATTCTCTATCGTTAGGATCTGGATTTAAGTTGTCGCTTTTATTTGTATTTGCCCAATAGGCAAAACGTTGCAAACCATCAGGATTATATGACGGGTCAAATAAAATTACAGTATGGTCTAATAAGTCTTTTACAATATCGCTTTCGGCTGCAGCTAAATAATAAGCAGCTAAAAGTGCAGCATTTGAACCACTAGGCTCATTACCATGAATAGAAAATCCTTGGTAAACTACAATTGGCATGTTGCTGGTATCTACAGTATTGTTTTCTGTGGAAGCCAAATGTGCTAGTCTAATGCTTTCAAGATTACCATGATTTTTTGGTGATGTAATTGTAAGTAGAAGTAAAGGTCTGCCTTCAAAGGTTGTTCCTCTATTTTCGATACTAATTCTATCAGAAACCTTTGCTAAGGTTTGCATGTATTGTACTAGCTTATCATGTGTCACGTGCCATTCACCAACTTGATGCCCTATAATTGACTCTGGTGTAGGAATATTGCTATTATACGTTGTGTTCTGAGGAAGATAATACGATAAATCAGGTTGTGTTTGCGCGCTTAGTTTAAAAACACTTAACACAAGTAGAAGGATAGTTAGTCTCATATGTAAGTTGGTTATTTTGTATAAAAGTAAAAAAACCGTTACTCATAGAATAACGGTTTGGTATAATTTAACAAAAGAGAAGGTTTAGATATCTTCAAAATTGATATCAGTAAATTTATCTGCGGAAGCAGAATCATTAGTTGATTCTTCACCTTCTACAACATCATTAGATGTATATTCTTCTTTTTTGAAATCTTTTTGATGACGTTCACTAATTACTTCATCTCCCTTTTCAGCAATTATGTAATCTGTCATTTCTCTTAATATCTCATTAAACTCAGAGAAGTCCTCTTTGTATAAGTAGATTTTGTGTTTTTTGTAGTGAAACGATCCATCATCGTTTGTAAACTTTTTACTTTCTGTAATGGTAAGATAATAATCTCCCGCTTTAGTAGCTCTTACATCAAAAAAGTAGGTTCGTCTTCCTGCTCGTAATACTTTTGAGAAAATTTCCTCTTTCTCCATCATTCCGTGGTCACTCATAGCTAATTTTTTATTTTTTTGTTTGATTGTGCATCAAAAATCTAAAAAAAAAGATTAGGAAGCAACAAATAACTATAATTCTTTTGTGCTAAGTTGTTTTAAGTAAAGCTCTTTGTAGTAACCATCAGTGTTTACCAAGGATTCGTGAGTTCCGTTTTGGATAATTTTACCATCTTCAAGTACAATAATCTTATCAGCATCTTTTGCTGAAGACACACGATGACTTACAATAATGGTTGTTTTTCCTTTTGAAATCTTACGAAGACTTTTTAATATTTTTTCTTCGGTTTCAGTATCTACAGCAGATAAGCAATCATCAAAAAGCATGATCTCTGGTTCCTTAATAATGGCTCTAGCGATAGATATACGCTGTTTTTGTCCGCCAGATAATGTAATACCACGTTCACCTAATTTGGTTTGATAGCCCTTATTGAATTTTTTGATGTTTTTATGGACATCTGCATTTTTTGCTGCATTGACAATATCTTCTTCTGTAGCATCCTCTTTACCAAACTTGATATTATTTTCAATGGTATCAGAAAATAAAAAGGCATCCTGTGGTACATATCCAATATGATCTCTTAAGCTTTTAAGATGTACTTGGTCAATTTGAGTGCCATCAATAGAAATATGACCTTCTTGAACATCATAAAGACGCCCTATTAAGTCTAATATTGTAGACTTTCCAGAGCCTGTTTTCCCTAGAATGGCTAGAGTTTCACCTTTTTTAAGTGAGAAACTTACATTGTCTAGTGCTTTGATATTTGTATCTGGATAGACATAAGTCACATTATCAAATTTGATATTTCCATTAATTTGCGTAGGTGTAGTGTTTAGGTTTTTTATTTCTGGTTCTTGCTTTAAAAATTCATTAATACGTTTTTGTGAGGCTTCGGCTTGCTGCACCAAATTAGTCACCCAACCAACAGTGGCTACAGGCCATGTTAACATGTTAACGTAAATCAAAAACTCAGCAATAGTACCAATTTCTTTAATTTCACCATTAATGTATTGCATACCTCCAACATAAGCGACTAAAACATTACTGATGCCTATTAGTAATATCATTGATGGAAAAAACAAAGCCTGAACCTTAGTCAAATCAATTTGTTTCTGTTTGCTTTCTTCTGAAAGTGCGTTGAACTCATTATAGTTTGCTGCTTCTATTCCGTAAGATTTAATAACTGAAATTCCGCTAAATGATTCTTGGGTATAGGTTGATAAATGAGATAAATACTCTTGTACAATTCTACTGCGCTTATTTATGATTCTACTTAGCTTATAAATGATAAATGATAAAACTGGTAAAGGTAAAACAGTGTAAAGCGTCAGTTTTGGTGCAACGCTAATCATATAAATTAACGCAACGACAAATAAGGTTACTGTATTGATAGTATACATAATCGCAGGTCCTGTATACATACGTACCTTACCAACGTCTTCACTGATTCTATTCATTAAGTCGCCCGTTCTATTTGCTTTATAAAAATTTAGAGATAGGTTTTGGTATTGTTGATACACTTCATTTTTAAGGTCATATTCAATGTAACGAGAGACATTGATTATTGTTTGACGCATTAAAAATGTAAAAATACCAGTAACAATAGCAGCTCCTATGATATAGGAGATATTAAGTGTTAATTGTTCTCTAAAGATTGCTTCAGAAATCTCACCTTTGTTAGCTTGGGAAATAACAGTAATGGCTTTACCCAGAAAACGAGGCATGAACAACGCAAATATTTTTGCGCCAATGGTTATTAGTATTCCTAATAAAAGTCTATAACGATACTTGAAAAAGTATTTATTTATATGTTTTAGCTCTTTCATCTATTCTATTGAGGCTTGATTTTTAGCAATTTGACATTTTAACATACTTATTTTTGCTAATACTCTAATATTGGGTTATTTTTGCACGCTATTTTACATATAATGAAAAATAGATTCTAAATCTAAATTTGAATGACATCAGATGTTATAAGTTCTAAAGAACTCTCAAAAGTTGACCCTGTTTTTGGGCAATTGTCTTTTGATAATCACGAGCAAATTGTTTTTTGCAACGACAAAGATACTGGTTTAAAAGCAATAATTGGTATTCATAACACAGTTTTGGGACCTGCTCTTGGTGGTACCAGAATGTGGAACTATAATAATGAATGGGAAGCGCTTAATGACGTCTTAAGGTTGTCACGTGGCATGACATTTAAATCTGCAATTACAGGACTAAATCTTGGTGGCGGAAAGGCGGTTATTATAGGAGATGCTAAAACACAAAAGACACCAGAGTTGATGAGAAAATTTGGTGAATTTGTTCATTCGTTAAGTGGACGATACATTACAGCTGAAGATGTTGGAATGACAACCGAAGATATGGATACTGTTAGAGAAGTTACACCTTATGTGACAGGCATCTCAGAAAGTAAAGGAGGCGCAGGAAACCCTTCACCTATTACAGCTTATGGCGTGTTTATGGGAATGAAAGCCGCTGCGAAAATTAAATATGGTAGTGATATTCTTGAAGATAAGTCAGTTTTTGTTCAAGGTATTGGTCATGTTGGAGAATCACTTGTTGAACATTTAATGAATGAAGGTGCTCGAGTGACGATTTCTGATATTAATCAACAGCGTTTGGAACAAGTAAGTTCTAAGTATGGTGTTACAATTTATGAAGGCCATGATATCTACAGTGAACCTATGGATATTTATGCACCTTGTGCTTTAGGCGCAACTATAAATGATGAAACTATTCATAAATTGAAAGCCGATATTATAGCAGGAGCAGCAAATAACCAATTGGCTGATGAAGCGAAGCATGGTAGAATGCTTCAGGAGAAAAATATTTTATACGCTCCAGATTTCTTAATCAATGCTGGCGGAATTATTAATGTCTATGCTGAATTAGAAAACTATGGCAAGCAAGAAATCATACGTAAAACGGAGAATATCTATAATACAACATTAGAAATTTTTGAAGGTGCGAGGCAAAATAATGTGACAACAAATGTTTCTGCATTATCAATTGCAAAGCAACGCATCGCCGATAGAAAACGAGATCAACAAAAATAATTTAAAATCGTATTTAAATATTTTTCTTAACTCAAAATAATAGTATTTTTGCAAAGCGAAAGAGATTAACTTTCGCTTTGTTAATTTATAGCTCTTTGCAACCATGTTAAACAGACGACACATTCGTATTAAAGTTATGCAAACACTTTACGCCTCTAAAGGAAGTGAAAGTGATAACCTCAAAGCCAATGAGAAATTTTTACTTCAGAGTCTGGATAGTATGTACGATTTGTTTATAGCTCAATTATCACTTTTAGTTGAAGTGCATAAAAAAGCGAAAGACCATCAAGAAAAAACACAAAAAAAACTTCTAGCCACTCAAGAAGAGAAAAACCCTAATTCTAAGTTTGTTAATAACGAAGTTTTGATAATGCTCAATACTAATGAAGCATTGAAAGAACATATTGAAAATCAAAAAGAAAACCTTTGGTATTTAGATTTTGAATATGTTGATGTCATTTTTAAGTCGATTTTAGAAAGTGATATCTATAAGGAATACATGGCAACTAAAACATCAACCTTAAAAGAAGATAAGAATTTTGTCATTGATATGTTTACTGAAATTGTTGCTCCAAATGATAAGCTTTACGATTATTTTGAAGATAAACGTATCACATGGTTAGATGATCTTCCAGTGGTAAATACGGCAATTTTAAAGTTATTGAAGAAAGTTAAAGCATCTTCTGACGGAAAATTCTTTACACCTAAATTATTTAAAGATTTAGAAGACCGCGATTTTGGTGTGGATTTATTGAAAAAAACAATTCTTAATCAAGCGGTTTTTAGCGCTGAAATTTCAGCAAAAACTAAAAATTGGGACGCTGAACGTATCACACAAATTGATACTGTTTTAATGCAAATGGCAATTTGTGAGTTCCAAAAATTTCCATCAATACCAGTAAAAGTAACCATTAACGAGTATTTAGAGGTTGCAAAAGAATACTCTACACCAAAGAGTAGCAATTTTATAAACGGTATTCTCGATAAGATTGTTAAAGAATATACTTCAGAAGGCCAATTGAACAAAATAGGTAGAGGTTTGATGTAATTCTCTAGGTTTTATAAGCTATAGACTGTTAATGTTTTGTTTGAAAATGAGCTAAAAATTTTAATTAGATGAAATAATTAGTACATTTGGCTTCTCGAATCAAAACAAATATTTAAAAATTATAGTAATGAAAAAAGTAATTTTAGCGTTAAGCGCATTATGTTTAGTAGCTTTCACATCTTGTAAAGAAGATGCAACAAGCAAAATTAATCAAGATAACGTGGCAGCTGCAGCAGAAAGAGATGCAAGTGCTGCAGACTTTCCAGTGATTTCTTTCACAGAAACTGAGCATGATTTTGGAACTATCGTTAATGGTACTCCAGTAGAAACTGTATTCAAATATACGAACACAGGTAAAACACCTTTAGTAGTAAGTAACATTAAGAGTACTTGTGGCTGTACTGTACCATCTGATTGGAACAGAGATCCTTTAGCTCCAGGTGAGTCTGCTGAGTTCACAGTGAAGTTTAACGGAAAAGGTTCTAACCAAGTACAGAAGTCTATTACATTGACAACAAATACAGAAAAAGGTTCTGAAGTTGTTAAAATTAAAGCGTTTGTTGAGCCAGATCCAAATGCACCAGCTAAGGCAGGTTCTGCTACAATTAAATCTGTAGGAAAATAATTATATGGGTTCAATTGGAGATTTTTTACCTTTTATAGCCATGTTTGCTGTGGTGTATTTCTTTATGATAGCACCACAAATGAAACGTGCAAAGCAAGAGAAAGCTTTTGCAGCGGCATTAAAAAGAGGTGATAAAGTTGTAACTAAAAGCGGTATGCACGGGAAGATTGTTGATCTTAATGATAAAGACAACAGTTGTGTTATCGAAACACTTGCTGGAAAAATAAAATTTGAACGTTCTGCAATTTCTATGGAGATTAGTAGAAAATTAAATGCTCCTGCAACTGTAAAATAGAATTTAAATATTCAATATATAAAAAACTCCGAAAGTTACTTTCGGAGTTTTTTATGTTTTAGATTTAACAGTTTTTATATTTGTCGTGCAATCCTACACCTTGAATAATCATTGGTGTTATTTTTTCTAACCGTGATAGTTTGGTAGCCTCACGTTTGGCTTCACTAATATAGTCACAATATTCGCGTTGCTTTCCAGGCGTTAGGGATTTAAAACTGGTATTGAGTTCAACGTTCGATTTTAAGACTTCTTTGAGTTCCTTGGGAACGATAACCGCTTTGGCTTTGCGGGTAGGTTTTATCTCTCTTCCTAATCGTTGGTTTTCAATAGCTTCTTTTACATAAGCTAAAACTGCAGACATATTGATATCTGCTTTAGTGTCAAAACGCATTTGACGTAAAGCTTTTGTTTTATTCTCTTGGGCATTGATTAAGAGTTGATGTGAATCTTTTAAAAATACACCTTGATGAAACCACAAGCAGAAGTGGTTTTTAAAAGCACCAATACCTAAAACATTCTTCCCATTTAAACAATAGGTTGGCATACTCCATTTAACGGTTTCTTCTAATTCAGTTGTGTTTATGATATTACGAAGTACAGTTAGTTCCTCCGCAAAATGCGAATTCACTTCGATGTATTCTTCAACAGAATATATTTTTTGCATTTGTCTAAAATTAATTCATAGCCTTTTTAGCTGTTAACTCTGCAATCTTGCAAATCACTTCAGTGGCTTTAATCATACTTTCTACAGGTACATATTCATAGCGTCCATGGAAATTGTGCCCGCCAGCAAAAATATTTGGGCACGGTAAGCCCATATAGCTTAATTGTGAGCCATCAGTTCCACCTCTAATAGGTTTGATTAAGGGTTCAATGTCTAATTGTTTCATCGCTTCTTCAGCAATATCAACAATATGCATAACAGGAACGACTTTTTCTTTCATATTAAAGTATTGGTCTTTAATATCAATTGTAATCACTTCACGTTCGTATTGTGCATTAATCTCGTTAGTGAGTTTCTGCATCACTTCTTTACGGGCTTCAAAATGCGCCATATCATGATCTCTAATGATGTATTGCAATACAGTTTCTTCTACTTTACCTTCAATACTGTAGAGATGAAAAAAGCCTTGATAGCCTTCGGTATGCTCTGGTGTTTCCATGCGTGGTAGTGAGTTGATAAATTCTGTAGCAATATACATGGAGTTCACCATTTTACCTTTGGCGTAACCAGGATGTACAATTTTACCTTTTACTGTGACTTTAGCACCAGCAGCATTAAAGTTTTCATATTCGAGCTCTCCAATTTGACTGCCATCCATAGTATATGCCCAATCGGCTCCAAATTTTTCGACATCAAATTTGTGTGCACCACGACCAATCTCTTCATCAGGTGTAAACCCAACTCTAATGTCACCGTGTTTAATTTCTGGGTGATTGATGAGGTATTCCATGGCAGAGACGATTTCTGTAATACCAGCTTTATCATCTGCACCAAGAAGTGTTGTTCCGTCAGTAACAATTAAGGTCTGACCTTTATAAAGTAGTAAATCTTCAAAATAGTCTGGTGATAGAATGATATTATGTTCAGCATTAAGCGCAATATCTTTACCATCATAATCCTCAATAACTCTTGGCTTGACATTAGCTCCAGTAAAATCGGGCGAGGTGTCAAAGTGAGATACAAAACCAATAGTTGGTACCTCATGGTCTACATTGCTAGGTAAGGTTGCCATGATATAAGCATTAGGGTCTATAGTCACATCTTTCATACCTATAGCAATAAGCTCTTTTGCAAGTGCATGCGCTAAATCCCATTGCTTTGCCGTACTTGGTGTTGTGTCGCTTTCTGGGTCAGATTCTGTATCAACAGTCACGTAACTTATAAATCGTTTAATGATGTGTTCTTTGGAGATCATATAATTGCAATTATAATTGTGTTAAGGGTTTGATTGTTAGTAAAATATAAACCTTTGAGGTTTGTGGGATGAAAGTTAGCGATTTTAATTAAATCTGTAGTATTTTTGCATCTGAAAAGATTTTCAATGTATAAGCTTCTACTAAGACCAATATTATTCGCTTTTGATCCTGAAAAAGTGCACTATTTTACCTTTTCTTTAATTCGGAATGTTTCTAAAATTCCTGGAATGTCTGCACTATTTAGAAGTATGTATCTAGTTAATGATGCAGCATTGGAGCGCGAATTATTTGGATTGAAATTTAAGAATCCAGTAGGTTTAGCCGCAGGTTTTGATAAAAATGCAGTCTTATATAATGAGTTGGCAAATTTTGGTTTCGGGTTTATAGAAATAGGAACTGTGACGCCTAAAGGCCAAATTGGAAATCCTAAAAAACGACTGTTTCGTTTGAAAGATGATAAAGGGATTATCAACCGAATGGGGTTTAATAATGAGGGGCTTGAAGCTGCTATTTCAGAATTAAAAAAGAACAAAGGCAAACTTATTATAGGTGGAAATATTGGTAAAAATACCCACACAAAACCAGAAGACTATACAAGTGATTATCTTGAATGCTTTAACGGCTTACATCCTTATGTAGATTATTTTGTACTTAATGTCAGCTGCCCAAACGTTGGTAGTCATGCAAAACTGAACGATAAAGACTACTTATTAGAGCTCATTTCTGAAGTTCAAAAAGCAAATATGACTTTTGACGTACAGAAACCTATTTTGCTAAAAATTGCACCAGACTTAAACAATAACCAGTTAGATGAGATTATTGACCTTGTAAAAGAAACGAATTTAGATGGTGTTATTACGAGCAATACATCAACAGATAGGACAGGTTTAAAAGCTTCTGATGAGCGACTAACCGAAATAGGAAATGGAGGTTTAAGTGGTCAACCCATTAAGGCAAAATCGACACGAGTTATAAAATACTTAGCTGATAAGAGTCATAAGTCATTCCCAATTATTGGAGTAGGAGGTATTCATTCGACAGAAGATGCTTTAGAAAAAATTGAAGCTGGAGCAGATTTGGTGCAAATCTATACAGGTTTTATTTACGAAGGACCTAAATTAATTAGAGACATCAACAAATCACTCATAAAAAAAGCGAATTGAGATTAATCAATTCGCTTTTTTATAATTTATAGCTGTAACTCTAGTTTTTGATAAAAGGTATCGTATTAGAATTAGTTCCTTTTGAAACTTTCACGTAATAAACGCCTTCACTAAATAGATTTGCTTGGATACTTAAATCTTCAGATTGAGTTATAGTTTTAGTCGTAATAACTTGTCCTAACATATTATAAATAGTATAGCTATCTGGTAAATTGTTAGTATTTGATAGTTTAATATTCAAAATACCTTTTGTAGGATTTGGATATACAGAAATCGCATTATTTGCAAAATAATCATCTACACCTAACACATCATTGCCAATATAAGTGGATTGAACAGCTTCAAAAACACCATTTGAAGCTCTTATACTAGCACCTTCTAAAGTTGTTAATTCATAAGCGATTGTGCCTTCAAATCCACAACAAATACCATTGTTTGCACTGTCAAAAATATCAAAAGTATAACATTCGTTTGCCGTGACATCAAAATCATAATTAAAGGTTTGGAAATTATCAGTACCTGATACATATACAGGGCTTGAATATAAAACTGTTCCAGCACTGTTTCTAAGTTCCCATGATGTTTCTTCTGGGAAACTATCTAATGTAATTGATAGGCTAATTTGTGCAGTGGCAACATCAGCACGTGGGAAATCAATATACTCATCATATACTTTAGTAATAGATTGTACACCATCTGAAATGGTTAGCGTTACATCAAAAGTACCTCCAGTTGAATAGGTGTGTGTTGGGTTTTGAGTTGTATAATCAATAACATCATCACCATCAACATCCCATTCCCATGATGTAGCACCAATACTATTATCGGTAAAATTAACATCTAAAGTTGAACTACAAGCCAAAGTGTAATTAGCATCGATATCCACATTTAAGCTTGGACATGCCATAACTGATCGTGATGCTTGATATACACCATAAATTCGCGCATACTGCTGAAGAGATAGTTCATTTCGACAGGATTGTCTAGAGTATGACATAATGTTTCTTGGATTTGGTGTAAAAAGTTGACCGTTAGCATCAAACTCTACTGCAGTATATACACAAGATGTATTTACTTTAGCACTACTGAGCTGAGGATCTGCTGCTGTATCACAAATAAAATCACCAGTTGTTTGGCAATTAGAACCATCAACAAGTTCTTCGGTTAATGTCCCATTTATGTTACCATGAGTATGTGATAGGAAAAAGAAATGTCCCATTTCATGAGTTAGGGTACTGCCATTGGTTGTACAACTATTAGCCATTAAAATCGTTTCTGGGCCACCTGGAAAATAGGCATAGCCACATAAACCACCACCTTGGGTCGTGGTTATTGAGTTTACAAAATAAATATTAATAACATTATCAACGTTAGCATTTGTAAGAGCTGCTTCTTCATCTAGTGAATAATCAAAAAACATATCACTATCTATATAATTAATGCCTTCACATAAAAAGAATTCTAGATATGCATTAGCGAAATAGCTATTCATAATAGAAATTGCATTATTTAATTCAGATACGGTCAATCCACCAAAACCAGCACTAGGTCTAACAATATGTGCTTTAATGGGCACACTACTCATAGCAGTAGACGAACGTCTTGAATTTGCTAATTGGAAATATTCTTCTTCGTATTGTTTAACTTGAGGTAAGAGTTGCTCAAAAATAGCTTGAGACTCTGGTGACATTGTTGTACCACATTCTGGTTCAGTTTGGGCATTAAGTAGCGAACATGTAATTAATGCTGTAAAAAGTAGTAGTATTTTTTTCATGAGTTTAGTAGTTACTGCTAAAAAATGCAGGTTCAATTTTTGTTGTAAACATATCAAAAAACCGATTAAATACCTAATTTTATAGATGAAATACAATACTTTAGTAATAAAGTCTAATAAAAAAAAGCAATTAAATACCTAATCTTACAAACTAAATGCAGTTTAGCATATTTAGTTAAGCACTATCTTTTTTGTAATACTTGAACCATCCTGAAGTGCCAATCGAACAAGATAAATTCCGGTCTTTAAATTGGCTAAATCAAATTGTAATTGTTGATTAGAATTGTTGTTATCAAATTTGGCTACTTGTTTGCCTAATACATCATAAACAAACGCTTTACTTAAAATATTAGAAGCAGTTGTTGTAATATTTAGGAGTCCATTAGAAGGGTTCGGGAATAATCTTACCTGAGATAATTCTTGTTCACTTACATTCAATGTTTGATTAAATGTGATGGTTAAAGTTCCTATTGGTTTGTCATTAAAAGGCGCAATATTAATTAAAGAGGTAATAGGTTGTGCAGGTACAGTTGGCTGATTACCAGATGTATAATTTATGCCACTATCTGTTCCAGCGTCATATGGAAACATTGGTATTGTTAAACTTTGTACCCATGAGTTTCCGTCTCTTAAATTAATACTATTTACTGCGATCATCCAATCTGGACTAGGTGCAATCATTGATAAGACACTTAAAAATGGAAAGTTTTCATCAACCTCAATATTCATAAGTGTAGCAAATGTTCTGGGCGCAAAACTATCGAAAGGCATTTGTAAAAATTGATCAGCAGTACCAGCAGTTATAAGCGATTGTACTTCACTCATAATGGCATTATTATCGCCTAATTCAGCTACATTCTTAACACCCACAGTTGCTAGACTTCCCATTTCTAGAAGAGCTACAGAACCTTTATGAGTCGCTCCTACAAGATTAGACCAGTGTGCATTTCCGGGTAGTGCAGCCGTACTATTTCCGTTTACGGGATCATTAGTTTCAGTATCCCAAGTACTCGTAAATGTAATGGTATAAGATGCTCTACTATCTTGAGCATAGCCATTATTAAAAGCAGCGATAGCGAAAATTAGGATTAGGGGTTTTAAAGCGAAAGTAATTTTTTTCATAGTTAATAGATATTAATTTTATTTAGTTATGTCGCTAGAAGTCATCGTAGCTTACAACAATTTTTGATTATTTTTACTAAAATTTTTTGCACTGAACTACGACCTTCTCATATCATTTGTTTTAGCAACATCGGCCTTAGCAATATCTCCTGGACCAGACAATATTTATGTATTAATGCAAAGTATTGTTAATGGTAAAAAATTTGGTTTAGCCACTGTAGCTGGTTTAATTTCGGGATGTCTTGTGCATACGACTTTAGTCGCCTTTGGTGTTTCTGCAATAATTAAGGAAAATGACACGCTCTTTTTTATAATCAAATTATTTGGGGCTTTATACCTATTATTTCTAGCATATAAAGTTTATCAATCTAAAGCAGAGTTAAATTTAACTTCTGATGATATTCCTAAGAAGAGTACAACACAATTGTTCAAGCAAGGCTTCATCATGAATGTACTAAATCCTAAAGTCTCTATTTTCTTTTTGGCATTCTTTCCCGGATTTTTATTTAGTGATACAATGAGCATTGTGCTACAGTTTTATGTTTTAGGATTACTGTTTATGCTTGTGTCTGCAATAATTTTTTCGACAATAGCTATTCTGGCAGGTTCAATTTCCGAGTATATAAAACAACATAAACGTGTTGGGTTCTATCTAAAATGGTTGCAAATAATTGTCTTTATAGGAATTGCAATTATCATTTTTACTTCGGAAAAATAACAATTAAAGAATCATCTTAATTACTATCTTTGAACGACATGAAACGACCTCTAAAAATAATCGAATGTCCTCGTGATGCGATGCAAGGTATTAAAGACTTCATTCCAACGGAAAAGAAAGTACAGTATATCCAGTCATTGCTGCGCGTAGGTTTTGATACGATTGATTTTGGAAGTTTTGTATCTCCAAAAGCCATTCCTCAAATGGTTGATACCGCAGCGGTGTTATCGCAACTCGATTTAAGTGAAACGACGAGTAAGCTTTTAGCAATAATAGCAAATACTAGAGGTGCTAACGATGCTTGTAAACATCCAGAAATTGATTATTTAGGCTATCCGTTTTCGATTTCTGAAAATTTCCAGATGCGTAATACACATAAAACTATTGCACAATCTGTGGTAACCCTTTCTGAAATTTTAGAATTGGCAAATGCGCATAATAAAGAAGTCGTGGTCTATATTTCTATGGGATTTGGAAACCCTTATGGAGATCCTTGGGACGTTGATATTGTAGGAGAATGGACTGAGCGTTTAAGTAATATGGGCGTAAAGATTTTATCATTAAGTGATACCATTGGAAGTTCAAACCCAGAAAGTATTGATTATTTGTTTTCTAATTTAATTCCGAAATATCCCGACATCGAGTTTGGAGCACACTTGCATACAACGCCAACCACCTGGTTTGAAAAAATTAATGCAGCTTATAAAGCTGGATGTATGCGCTTTGATGGTGCTATTCAGGGGTTTGGAGGTTGCCCTATGGCAAAAGATGAACTCACTGGTAATATGCCAACCGAGAAAGTATTATCCTATTTTACATCAAACAAGAACAACAATCTTAATGCGATGAGTTTTGAAAGTGCCTATAATGAAGCGACGAAAATCTTCACTGCTTATCATTAATTTTATAGTTTTTCTAAAATTTAACACTATATAAAACACACATTTCCAATAAGTTAATTTGTTGTTAAAAAGTTTATTTAAAATTAATCTAAATAAACTTTGTGCAATTAAATATCTGTTTTAAATTTGCCAACTGAAACAATTAACTATTTATATTCAGTCTAAATAAAAACAAATGAACAGATTACTTATTTTTTTTACAACTTTATTATGTACAGCTGCTCTTGCTCAGGTCACACCTACATCACAAGACAGTATTACTTTTAATCCGCAACAACAATTAAATGCAGCACAACGTATTTTATCTGGTAATTATGGAAAAGCTGTTACCGTTGGTGCTTATGGAGAAATAACTTACAACCAGCCGGAAGGTGATAACGGAGAAATGGATGTACAGCGCTTGGTATTATTATTTGGGTACCGTTTTAATGATAAGACACAATTTGTAACAGAATTAGAAATGGAGCACGTTGAAGAAGTTTTTGTTGAACAGGCTTTTGTGAATTATAATGTTGGTGACAATGTTAGTTTGCGAGGTGGTTTAATGCTTATTCCAATGGGTATTGTAAATGAATATCACGAACCTACAACGTTTAACGGAGTTGAACGACCAGCAGTTGACAATGCCATTGTGCCTACAACCTGGAGAGAGATTGGAGTTGGGGTAACTGGGCGTTTTCCCGAACAATCTATCTCTTATCAAGCCTATATCTTTAATGGATTCAAGTCTACCATAAACAGTGACGGCGAAGTAACTGGGTTTTTAAAAGGAAGTAATGGTTTAAGAGGTGGTCGTCAAAAAGCAATTAAATCTACTGTTGATAGTCCAACATTCTCAACTAAAGTAGAATATTATGGCTTTCCTGGGTTACGTCTAGGATTATCTGGGTATTTTGGAAAAACTCAAGCAGCCGATGATGTAGAAGATTTAGATGGAGCAAATATTGGTATTAGTATGGTAGGGTTTGATGCACGTTATGCAATGAATAGATTTGCAGCACGAGGACAGTTTATTTACGCGTCTTTAAGTGATACCGATGAGTATAATGAGCTTGTAGATAGTGATTTAGGTAGTGCACTCATGGGATACTATGCTGAAGTTGCATTTAATCTCTTAACCCAAGACAAAGCCCAGCGATTATTTGCATTTGTACGATATGAAAATTATGATACTCATGCAGATACAGATGGTGGTTTAGTGAGAAATGATGCATATAATAGAACAGATGTTACAACAGGCTTAAGTTATCATATTGCGCCAGGTGTTGTGCTAAAAGGGGATTATCAATTTAGAAGTAATGCTTTATCGAATAGTGAAGTTCAAAATAGATTGAACTTTGGTATTGGTGTTTGGTTCTAAAAATAATATTTAAGTGTTTTATAGCAAAAGGCGAAATATCATATTTCACTTTTGCTATTTGGCATTTTAATTGCTTTAACGGAAATATAATTAATATTTTTACAGAATGGATTTTAGAAAATTTTTAGTGCTCATCTTAGTAAGTACTTTTCTGTCTTTTAGTATTACTAAGAAGATTGAAAAAAAGGTTTATAAAGAAATTAAATCTACTTATGATGTTGAGGATTTTGAATTCATATCTTTTGAAATTCCTGAAAAAGAAGCAAAAAACTTACCCTCAAAATTTGGAGTTGATAATTTTTTTCAAATCACATCTGGAGAAAACCAATTAGGTTTTGCCTATATCTCAAAGGCACCAAGTAAAACTGCGCAGTTTGATTATTTAATTTTATTAGACTCAGATTTAAGTGTTAAAAAAGCAAAAGTTCTTATTTATAGAGAAGAATATGGCGGAGAGATAGGAAGCAAGCGCTGGTTAAAACAGTTTGTAGGTAAAACACCAGAAAATGAAATTAACTATCCGCAAGATATTGTAGCCATAGCTGGTGCTACGATTTCTGTTCGTTCGATGACAACAGCCATAAATGATTTATTACGATCATTAAATATCCTTCAATCTAAAAATATTTTATAATGCAGCTTAATGGAATGCTTTATACATTTCCGAAGGAAATAAAACTACTAATAGCAGCTTTTACAATTGTATTAAGCATTGGGTTTTACACAGGCTTATTATTTGTAGGCGAAACATCTTCTGTTAATCCAAATGGTATTGAAGAACAATATTTAGGTAATGAAGCAGATGAGGATGCCACTGTAATGAAATTTAAAAAGAATGAGCAACAAATGCTTACGCTTGTGCATGGACATATTTTATCCATGTCTATTATTTTCTTTCTTGTAGGTTTAATTTTGTGCACTACGAAACTTTCCAAAAAATTAAAAATACTATTAATTGTTGAACCGTTTATTTCTGTATTGCTCACTTTTGGAGGGCTCTATTTTTTGTGGAAAGGACTAATTTGGATGAAATATATTGTGATGATATCAGGAACTTTAATGACGTTAACTTATTCTGTTTCGATTATGATAATCTTATATCAATTATTCAAATCTAGAAAAGAGGTATTGCATAAATAACTATCTTCGTAAAAAGTATAAACCTATGAATGCTACAATTGAAAACTTATTAAATAATCAAATCAAATATGAAGCTCAGGCTTCATTGCAATATTTAGCAATGGCTTCTTGGGCTGATGCCGAAGGTTATAATGGTGTAGCCGATTTCTTTTATAGTCAATCTGAAGAAGAGCGCTTACATATGACAAAGCTCGTTAAATTTGTAAATGAAAGAGGAGGTAAGGTTATTGTCTCAGCTTTAGACAAACCTAAAGATTCTTATCAAGGTCTAAATGAACTTTTTGAACAATTTTTAGAGAGTGAAATGTTTGTGACCGAACAAATCAATCATGTGATTTATGAGTGTTTAGAACACAAAGATTATAATGTTCATAATTTTATGCAATGGTATGTGACAGAGCAACTTGAAGAAGAAGCTATGGCAAGAACGCTACTAGACAAATTGAATATTATTGGTTCTGATAAATCTGGACATTACTTATTTGATCGTGACATAAATGCCATTGCAGCTGCTCAGGAAAAAGAATAGCTAATCTGTTAATAACTCTATGAATTAAGACGTCTTTTTTTTGTAAATTTGTATTTATTTAGAATAAATTAAAATAATGAAAGACGAAATAACTATAGAAAATTCTCCCGTAATCATAACGTCGTGTGTCTTTTATTGTGAGATCAATAAGAAATCGAAGTGTTGTAAAAAATACAAGAAGAGCGGAAAGACAAATTGTAAGCGTTGTCCTAGACTTTAATCGAGTTCATTTTTTATCTTCAGAAACATTCGATTAAAGATTTCATATAGTCTTAATACTATTCCTTAATTATATCGTATATTTGCATGCAATTATAACTGTAATTGCATCATGACAGCACACGAAAATAAAATTGTTGGAGAAGGTCTTACTTATGACGACGTACTCTTAGTTCCAGCATTTTCTGAAGTCCTCCCAAGAGAAGTTAATATTCAAACTAAATTCACGCGTAACATTACCATTAATATTCCTGTGGTTTCTGCAGCTATGGATACGGTTACCGAAAGTAAAATGGCGATTGCCATGGCACAAGAAGGTGGTATTGGTGTGCTTCACAAGAATATGACCATCGATCAACAAGCAGAAAAAGTGCGTAAGGTTAAACGTGCTGAAAGTGGTATGATTATCGACCCCGTAACCCTACCATTAACAGCTAAAGTTATAGATGCTAAGCAACATATGGCTGAATACAGCATTGGCGGAATTCCTATCGTTGATGATAATGGTACATTAAAAGGGATTGTTACAAATAGAGATTTGCGTTTTGAGCATGAGAATGATCGACCAATTATTGAGGTTATGACTTCTGAAAACTTAGTAACAGCTGCTGTTGGTACTTCATTGAAAGATGCAGAGAAAATTCTTCAGCAAAACAAAATTGAAAAACTACTTATTGTAGATGATAATTACAAGTTAGTAGGACTCATCACATTTAGAGATATTACAAAGGTGACTCAAAAACCATTTGCAAATAAGGACACTTACGGTAGATTGCGTGTTGCGGCTGCTATTGGTGTTACAGGCGATGCCGTTGATCGTGCTTCGGCTCTGGTGAAATCTGGCGTAGATGCTGTAATTATTGATACAGCGCATGGCCATACCAAAGGTGTGGTTAAGGTCTTAAAAGCAATCAAAGAAAAATTTCCTAACCTTGAAGTTATCGTAGGAAATATAGCTACAGGCGAAGCTGCTAAATATTTGGTTGATGCTGGTGCAGATGCTGTAAAAGTAGGTATTGGTCCTGGTTCTATTTGTACGACTAGAGTTGTAGCTGGTGTTGGATTTCCGCAGTTTTCCGCAGTATTAGAAGTTGCTGCAGCAATTAAAGGAACTGGCGTTCCAGTTATTGCAGATGGAGGAATTCGTTATACAGGAGATATTCCAAAAGCTATTGCTGCTGGAGCAGATAGTGTGATGTTAGGTTCTTTGTTAGCAGGAACAAAAGAAAGTCCTGGAGAAACGATTATATATGAAGGTCGTAAGTTTAAATCGTATAGAGGAATGGGTTCTGTAGAAGCGATGAAACAAGGAAGTAAGGATCGTTATTTTCAAGATGTTGAAGATGATATTAAAAAATTAGTTCCCGAAGGCATTGTAGGACGTGTCCCATACAAAGGTGAGTTGGTAGAAAGTATCCATCAGTTTGTTGGAGGTTTGCGAGCAGGAATGGGCTATTGTGGTGCTAAAGATATTGATACTTTAAAAGAGACAGGGCGTTTTGTAAAAATTACGTCTTCTGGTATTAATGAAAGCCATCCACATGATGTGACCATTACAAAAGAAGCACCTAATTATTCGAGATAGTTACTACTAATAATATATTAAAAAGAAAAGCACGATATTAAGTCGTGCTTTTTTTATCTAACCACTTTGCTAGCCTACCATTATTGCTTATGAGTAAATACCCCAAAACGGTATTAATTGCTGAATATGACCAATTAAAGTAATCTTCTGTTGAACCAAACTGTTCATTGATTAAAAAACCACTATCTTTTCTCGAAACCTGATCTTTAAATGCTAAAAATGTGTATTGCATAAAATCAACTAAATGTGTTATAAATAAATAACCTCCAAGTACTATAATTCCAATAATAAAAATTTGACTTACCGTAAGATTACCCAAAACCAATATTTCATCATCAAACCCTTTGTCAATTTTTATAAAATCGATAATGGTGTCTGTATATTTTATTATTAGAATATAAAATAAAAAGGCTAGTAAGGTCATAATTAGGAGTCCAATAATAGGGAGTAACTCAAAGCCATATATAGTATATATGTAGTTGGATGGAATCCAATAAAACACCGTCAAGATAAGTGAATATAGAGCAAAAAGTTTAATGATAATTCGAAAGAAATCGCGTTTTGTCATAATTGGTTTTAAATGGTAAGATTAGAGTTTCAAGATAGTAATTTAATTACTTTATTATTAATTGGTGTATGCACACCATACTGCTTTCCTAATTGTGAGATGATTCCATTTTTTGCACCTAGTTCAGTGGGCTTTCCGTTTTGGAAATCGGTTAGCATCGAACTTCCTTTTGTTTCTGGATATTGCATGAGTTTAAAAAGCATTTTTTCAGTAAAATCTTCCTCAATTTTTGCACCATCAGCTTTTGCAACTTGAATGCTTTCGTTCAATAAGTTGCTATAATCATTTCGAATACTAAGATCTTTAAAAATTCTACAGGTATCATTATGCAAACAAAGAATAGCACCAAGTGCGGCACTTTCGCAGAGTTTTTTCCAGCTTTCGGTTTTAAAGTCTGCTACTTGATTGATGAGAATATTGCTTGTGCTTAATAGTGATTCAAAATGAAATGCCAAGTCACTTTTTGGGACTGTTAATTGAGGATTAAGTTGTGATTGATAGTAACCATTTTTGAGTAATTGGGTTGGGCAATCGATCATACATTCTAAAATTTGATCTTCTGAAACATACACTAACATGGGTGTTTTTAAGTTGAGTCCATTTCTAATGACTACGATTTTCGTTTCTGCGGAAATAAGCTCAGAAAACCAATGCTGCGCTTGTTGATATTGATGCTCTTTAAGACAAATAATTAACCAATCTAGTGTTTTAGGTGTTATAGTTTTGGTTTGAATACCAACTGGGATTTTAATAGTCGCATGATCTATGATAAGGTTTAAGCTATCTTTTTTTGTTCTGCTGAAATAAAACAATTCATGTAATGTAAGCTGTTGCAAATGGTATGCGATAACCGTTCCTATGGCTCCAACGCCTAATATACCTATGGTTGTTTTAGTTTTCAATATATTCTGAAGTTCCACTTTCTTTAGTACTATCTAACCATTCCCAATTGAGGCTTAATTGTAGTTTGCCATCTTGACGTTGTGATATTTTAGCGATGGCTTTTCCAGTCTTTAATTCATTATCAATAGTGACACATTGATAGCGCATATCTAAGTGGTTACCTTTATGGATTGCTATAATTTTACCATATTTTACTGTACCTCCAAAATAATCGGCTGTGACTAAATTTCCATCCTGTTTGTAATCAAAAACAGTATCAGAATTAACTTTACCATTTTCAGAATTTTCAACTAAAGAAAACCGTTTGTTATTGAAGTTTGTAACTGTCATTGTTTAATGGCGTATTTGATGTAGTATGAAAATTTAACAGTAAAAGTTTCGAAAGCTATTTGCTTGTAGTTTGATGATATGCATGTAATAATTGTAAATAGTACTCTCATGGTTTAGGTCGGTTTTGTTATTTCAGTTTTCTAATTTGTAATGGCATAACTATCAGTATTTACAAAGTAACCGATATCTAATTATGTATGTTGCTTAGCTGCAATTGTTTTTAATCTTTTCTAACGCTTTTGGGAATGTGGTTGTCATAAAATCCAGATGCTCTTCAAGGACATCTATTTCAACAGTAAGGATGTTACAATCTTTTCCTTCCGTAAGTGAATAAATTTCTATAGCTCCTGACCAAGTTCTTGCTTCATCATCAATGGGTTGTTCTTTTCCTTTTAGCACCTTTCCAATATGTTTAAAGATAATCGTTTTATTTGGGATATGTGTTTCTATGCTACTGTAGATACCGCTTTGATCTGGAGAAAGAAATAATACCTTACTGCCTTCTTTCCAATTATCAGCAATAGCATAAGAGCCTTCAAAAAACACACTAGCCCAATCACGATAGGAGTTATCGTCCCAAAGAGCATTCCAGATTTTAGTTTTCTCTGCCTTAATATCAATTGAAAATTGTAATCTATTTAGTTTCATAATTTAAGATAAGGTTAGACATTAATTATCAAGAATTATAACTGCTGTACACCAATTAATTTATTATTTTAAAGCTTTTGTAAAACTTTTTAAAACGCTCATCTTTAACTCCATTATTTACAATCTGATACCAAAATGATGTTGTTTTTATAACAATAAATTCAATGTATTCATTTGGTTTTTTTTTATGAGTTATTACAGAATGAACGCCATCAGTTCCATTAATTGAAATTGGGGTTTCTATGATATCATAGCCATCATATAATCCATCTTGGTTGAATATGAAATCTATTCTTTCTGTGTTTTCTGGTTTACTAAGCCAAATCAACCATTCGGCGTTTTTGAAACCACTTTCTTTGCCACACATAAAGCCTCCTTTTGCACCTTTTGCAATCCAGTTTTTAGGATATTCGACAGAGTAACCAATAGTTTTGTCTATATATAGTTTCCAATTAGTTGTATCATCTACAGCATTGGATTGTGAAAAGGAATCAATTCCAATTAGAAGAATAATTATTAAAGAAGTCGTCTTTAATTTCATGCTTATAGTATTCAATTCCGTTTAAGTTATTGAAATAAAACGTATCTGGGTGGTACAAGACCATTTAATCTCATATACACTAGCATTTGTCCTCTGTGGTGTGTAATATGGTCAGCTAGTAATAAAAAAATTTGCCGCTTAGTTCTATTCAATCCAAAATAGTCTAGTTCGTCATCAAATTGGGCCGTATCGAATTCTTTAATTAAGTGTATTGCTTCATCAAATGTTTTGTCAATTGTAGCAATCATTTCTTCTTTAGATTTGCTGGCAACCTTATAGATGGTGTCGGTTTTCCAATCTCTGGATTCTCGCCCACCTAATAATGATTGACTATGCCAATCTATTGCATAGCCTATGTGCATTAAATTTTCAGCAAAGGTCAAAGATTCAGGCGTAGCTTGATATTCATACTTATCTTCAGGCATCATTTCTGCAACAAGAATTAAATACTTTCGAGAATTTTCAAATCGCTCTAAATACTCCTTAATAAAGCTATTCTGTTGTGCAAACAGAGGTGATATAGACAAACTAAACAGTATAATGGTTGTTAGAATAAGTTTATGTTTCATGGCATTTGAATTTCTTTTTAAATTCTGAGCTTATGCTCAGAGTTTCTTTTGCAATCTATTTATTCAGTCAAATGGAATTAAATCAGGTTCTAAAAATTCTGTTTTGGCTTGATTCGAATTATAAATATCAAATCCATAATGACAATCCATTAATTCTCTAAAATTATATTTTAGTCGTGGAAATTCAGTTATAAAGTCTTTGAAATTGTCAGCGTTCGATTTGAGCATGAAATGATATACTGCTTTTGTAGCTGCCAAAGTCAAAGTTGTATTGTATTTATCTTTTGCTTCAACAAATTCTACAAACTTCTGTAATTGGGTTTGAATGTTTTTTTCTGCTTGTTCAATTCCATTTTCGTTGATATTAATCCATGCCAACCTCAAGTGTGCCTCGTGAGTAAAATAGGATGGATTTAATTCACAGGTAATGAATTTTTGCTGAAATTCAGAATCAGAAAGTTTAAAATGTTTTTCCATGATTATTTTCCCAAGCTTTAATACTTGTCTTTACCAAGTTCATTTCTCTAGTGTATTACATTGGCAAGAACTAAGTTAACAAAAGAAAATGAACCAAAGGGAATTCCTTCAAACTTTGCTAGTATACAGAAACAAAAAATAATTATGAGCGTTTATCAGCAACGTGTTATTAGTTACTCGATACTTTAGTGAGTTCCATTGGTGAATCTATTCCAATGAGCTGAATTACATCCCCTTTTTTGTTAAACACAAATTCAATACGCTCATTAATATCACCTACTTTAAAAATGTTGTCTTTAAGAAGCGTTAATTCTATTTTGCCTCCTTTAGATCGTATTTGCCCAAATAATACACCATTTTCTAAGGTAATTGTTATATGTATATTACCGCCTTGATATTCACCGATTAACTTTGAATAGTATTTTTGATTTATTGAGTTTTCGCTTTTAGGAGTGCTAATAAACGAAATCAAATGATTATAGTTAGAAGGGTCTATTTCTTTTGTGTTTTTTTCTTTCGCATATTCTAAAGCCAATCTATATCCTTTAGGAAATGCTTGAGCGCTTGTTGTTTTAATGTGTGGAATGACACCTACTTTTTCAAAACTTGTTTTGGTTATTGCATTAATAGTTTCTTCAGTTGAAACATAGATACTAAATCGATTATTTATTTTGTGTTCTGATGCACCATTACCAGCACCAACTGTGACTTCCCCAATGACGGTTGCTCTGTTTAAATGTTTAAGCATATAAGCAAATGATTCAGCTGCAGATCCTGTGTTTGCATTGACTAATACATATAGTTTTATATCAGGAAGTTTAGTACCCAATACATTTGGGTCTGTCGATACTCCATAAGTGTGATTATGTAATGAACATCTATAATCTGAAAGATGGATAGGATCTTTGGTATCAAAGAAATAACTGATATAATAGGCAACCATCTCCTCAAATCCTCCACCATTATTTCGTACATCTACAATAAGCGCATCCGTATTTTTTAAAGATTCAACGGCACTTGTTATTACTGGTTTGATATCATTTAAATATTGGTGTTGTGTAAAGTGTTTGATTTTTAAGTAACCTATATTGCCGTCTAATATTTTAATTTCTGACAAGCCATAATTAGTCCATAATCCGGTTTTATTTACTTGTTCTGAAGGTTTTCCGTCGATGTTAATTTCTCTTGGAGAGCGATATTTCATACTCATGTGAACATCACCATTAATAGCTCTTAAATCTACTTGAATTGAATCTGCAAGCGTTTGTGGATTAGTGATACCATTATAATTCCCCTTTTGGTATTTTGAATGGATATGATTAGCAATAGCTTCACCAATTTCAGGTTCTATATAATACTTTTTTACAATAACTGAAATGGAGTCTATAATGGTATTTAATTCTTTTGGTGTTACAGATTTAATAGTGCTTTGTTGAGCGTATACATTTTGTGTTAGTATAAATAGAAGAATACTGCTATAGAGTATTTGTAATAAAAATGCTGATTTGTTCTTCAATTTAATAGTCATAAGATTCGTTTTTTGATACTGTAAAAATATGAACCCACCTGTATCAAAAATAGAATAAGATTAGCCTATTTGTTAAAAATTTCTATAAGCTTTAGGTAAGAAATTTGTGTGAAATTTAAAGTTTCTTATAAAATGACTTTGATCTGTAAACCCACAATAAAAGGCTATTTCAGAAAGAGATAAAGATGTATACTTTATTAAATCAATGCTTTTTTCAATTTTTAATCGACGTTGATATTCTCCTAAAGTATAATTAAAATACTTTTTGAAGTTTTTAGAAATAGTCACCGGATGTGCACCTACTTGTAGCGAAATTTCTTTTAGAGATAAAACTTCATTCCAGTTATCGTGCAATAGGTTTTTGAGCAGTATAACCCATCGAGGTTCATGTATATAGGCCTTATGTTTCTCATTTGAAACCAGCTCTAATAATAATGTTTGAAGATATAGAAATTTGTTCTGTTCATGAAGGAGCAGTTCTTTTTGCATTTTCAAGATTAATGCTTTAGCACTAATATTTGTTTGAACAGCTTTTTTAACATCTTGCTCTGTAAGATTATATTTCTTTAGAAAAGAACGATCTATTTCAATATTAGCGCTTTTCGAAATAGGGGAAGGTGATAACCATCGGTGTTTTTCTTCTGCATGATAAAAAAATAGGCTACCATCTTTAGTACTATACGACGTTTTGTGTTTCGTTTCTGCTTTTCCGCCTTCAAATACAAAACAGATATGAAGATTCTCATGATAATGCCACTCAGGATTATTTTTACGTGTCGAGTAAAGCGTATTTGTAATGGTGCTACCATCTATTTTGGTACTGTGAATAACATCACCTGTATATTCTCCTTTGTTTAGAACGATCATAGTTATTAGAAATTTGGTGCTATTTATAACGTATTAAATTGGTTAATTGATTTCAAAAAACACAACAGTGTATTGCTTTTAATTCGACTTAATTATAGTTCTTAACGGGTGATTTAATATAACTATTTCAAATTTACTATTATTCTTAAAAATAATTTAATCATTAAAAGTTTACTTATAACTTAAATTTCGTTGCAGGAAATTTAAAAAACATGTAATAAGTATTTTATAAATAATTATATTTCGAGCTTGTTGTAAAAGTGTGATTTAAGAACAGAATAGAATGAAAAAGCTATTATATATTTTCTTAATTTTTCCCACCTTGCTTTCAGGGCAAATCAATGAAAGTGATACGCTTAATGTAAAAGCAAGTCTTTCTATAACTGGATTTTATCAAGACGGAAATGTAGAAACTTTGATTTTTAGAGCAAAAACTGATTTTAGTTTTAAGCCTTGGAAGAAATGGGTCTTCAAAAACCAAAACTCCTATGTTTATCAAGCATTTGGTAAGGAAAAGGCAGATGAAGATATATTAAGTCTTAACTTTTTATATCTTAACCCAGAGCGAAAAATATATCCGTTTGTATTGGGGTTTGTAAGCACCAATTTTAGAAGGGAAATTGACTTGCGTTATCTGTTAGGAGCGGGAGCTACTTTTCAAATTCTTAATAAAAAAAAAGATTGGCTCAAATTGTCAATTTCAAGTGAATATGAACAGACTAATTTTTCTGAAACTAACTTTAATTATTCAGAATATGATGGGAGCAAATCTATTAATACTTTTCGTGGCACCATTTGGGTAAATGGTAAATACCATGTTCTCAAAGAGAAAGTAATTTTAAATCACGAAATTTATTTTCAGCCTTCTCTTGAGCAAAGTAATAATTTTCGTTGGCAAGCAGATGTTGGTTTAGAGTTACCCGTTTGGAAGTATTTAAATTTTAAAATAAATTACAGACACACTTTTGAAAGTATTGTGATAGAGAACCAAAAACAAGAAGATAAGTTTTTAACTTTTGGTTTTACTCTAAAAAGCTATTGATTGCCTTATGCCACGATGTTTATGTACAATTAATGAGCTTCTGAATAGATGATGAGGACCCTATGTGGTTATAGGTGTTGCTGTACTAATTATTAATCTGAATGACTTATGTCAGAATACTGTCGTAACCATGTCATATGAATTACATCATCAACGAATGGTTAATACTTATATTTGCTCAGTAAAAACATTAAAGTTTATAGAACAATGACTACCGACACAATTAATTTGCGAGATATTAAGACCATGAGATTAGAGCGTCATTGGTCACAAGACCAGTTAGCTGAAATGAGTGGATTAAGTATAAGAACCATTCAGAGAATTGAAAAAGGAGAGAATGCTGGTTTAGAGTCATTGAAATCTTTGGCCGCAGTTTTTGAAATTAATATTGCAGATTCAGATAAGAAAAAAGAGATGGAGCAGATAAGAAAAGAGGAAGTATATGTTCAAAACCTGAAAGGGTTTTATAAGCTTTTAGCGGTTGCTATTTTGAGTTTATTAGCTCCGTTTATTCTTGCTGTTAACGATTCATCTTTTTGGAATGTTTTTTTATGGATATTACTTTCTTGGGGTGTTTTGTTAGGAATTTATTCTCTTAATGTTTTTGATTTCTTCGGAGAAGAATGGAAACGAAAAATGATTAATAAGAAATTTAAGCAGAAGTGATGGTTTTAATTTGTTGTAACGTATTGTTGCATCTAGTTTTTTAGCGCTTTATTCCACAATTCATCTGAGGCATTCAAGTATTTTGGTTTTTTTATCTCTTCTCTCCATTTCTGCGAAACATAGGTGCTAACTTGAAGTCTAGAGTCAACCTTATTAAATGTAGAATTTGTAATCCACATTGGCTGAGAAGACCAATCAGCATTTATATAACTAAAGGCTTTAATTACATCAGAATTTTCATTTATTGTTTTGAAAAAGGGGACGAACCATTTTTCCCATATCGTTTTCTCTAATGTTACATTTTTTAAATCAGAATCGAAGTATAAATTGTCTATTTGCCTTACTGGAGTAGCTTCAGAAATAAATACGGGTTTATTGTGTTTTCTTGCAAAAATCAGCATTTCTTCATCTGGTTGTCCGAAATAAGAATAGGCACACCAATCTACTAAATCATCTCCAGGGTACCATTCTTCTAAAATCTTTTGATTCGAACCTGTTCCTTTAGATTGCCATACAAAAGCAACATTATCAATTTGTTTAGCTCTAAAAATAGCATGTATTCTTTTCCATGCATTTAAATAATATTTTTTCTTATAATGATTCCAATCCCAACCATCAAATTCATAACCAACTCTTAGGAATACTGGCCGCTTAGTAGATTTAATCCAATCGGCTAGATCATTAATTAATGGATCAAGCTTTCCTTTAGAAATATTTTTTTCGTTGTTCACAAAGGACAATCCAATTGCGATGGCACTATTTTGATATGTAGAATCTTGTAAGTAAAGATTCGCACAAGATTCTCCTGCTCCCCAATTGGCTTTTGTTTTTATTCCGTCCAATCCTTTATTGTAGTAGCCATAGGATATATTACCAGGAGATAAGTTTGTATATATCGTTACACCAGCAGGTGTCTCAAAATGGTCGGTATAACCATTATTATAATCTTCTAAGCCACCCGTTGCTTCTAAATCTTGTCCAACAAAAACGAAACACGCACCATCTTTTGGTTCGAATTTTTGCGCAAACATTATAAAGACCAAAGAAAAAAAAAGTATTGTAAAAATTAAGCTTTTAAATTTCATGTTTGATCAAATAAGGGTATACTGTATTTGTGTATGGTTTCACTATGGGGATTATTTTCCTAGTTTGCTTTTGTGATACAATAAATTATTTGATTTTATAAATTGGATTACCCTTTTTACTTTTAGTTCGCTTAATTTTTCCTTGACTTTCGAGATAGATGAGTACTTCTTTAATTTCATGAGTTGAGTAATTTCCCAAATGATGAAAGCCCGCCTGTAGACTTCCCCATTTGTTTATTCGCAAGGGTGAGAAATACCATTTGTTAAAAACATTAAGAAACATTAATACTGTAGATTCAAGTTCGACGTTTCTAGAACTAATTGTTTTTGGTTCAGTATCTCTTTCATTAGATATTTCGGTTTCACTTGGGCTAAATTTTTGTTCCTCATCTTCACTTGACTTCAGTTCGTCAATTAGTTTTAGAATACTATCCGTAATTTTCTGTTTCTCTACATTTGCATTTTCCATACTTATGGTATTTTGATTGATAGCTAGTTCAATATCATAGTACCTTGCTGAGTTTAATATTAGATGATTAAGATGTTCATCCTTGGAAAGATTGTTTTTTAAAAGTTCAATGACTTGATTGATTTTGCGATTGCCTAATAAATTTTTTAGTTCTAAATAATCCATTGTCTTAATAGTTGTCTTCACCAGTTCTGCGTTGGCTAGAACTAAGTTAACAAAAGAAAATGAACCAGAGGAAAGTACGAAGTATTTTCTTGCGTCAGTTCACCACAATCGGAGAACTCAACAATTAATTATGAAGCTTGTTGTAGGTTGAACTTATTCGGCAAACACTTCATAATGGGTAACTTTTTCAGGAAAATCAATTAGATAATTTTTGTCTTCAGGATAGTATTTAGCATTTTCAAAATTATGTCCTGCGAAATTTTTAATAACCTCAAGATTCTTCCAAAATGTGACTAAATTGAAATAGGCAAATTCATGGTCTGTACGCTTTAAAAATGTCAGTTTTACAAATCCATTAGTGTTTTTATAATCGGGTATAGCTCGAGCTTTCATAAACGCTGTGTAAGCATCTAAATGTTCAATTTTGGTTCTTCCTTTCCAGACTCTTGCTATCATAACTAATATGTGGTTTTATAACTCTTCTACTAATTGAATATTATTTCCGCAGGTGTCATTGAAAACTGCAAATTTTACAGTTCCCATTTTAGTTGGTTTTACACTAAAATCAACTTCAAGTTTTGTTAGCCTTTCGTATTCGGCGTCAACATCGTCAACATCAAATTGCGTATAGGGAAATCCAGCCTCCATTAATGCATCTTGAAACACTTTACAAGGTTCGAAATGATTAGGAGCTGGTTCCAATAATAATTCTGGTCCATCCTGCCATTCAGCTGAAACTAGGGTCAACCATCTATTTTCACCTCCTAATGGTACGTCTTTCTTCTTTAAGAAGCCCAATTTTTCTGTATAAAACTTCAAGGCTTTTTCTTGGTCTCGAACGGGAATGCTAATTAGTGTTACTTTCATCTTTATGTTATTTATTAATATTCCAAAGTTCCGAATTCTGAATCTATTTCGCTTCTTGAAAGTTGCTCTTTTTGGAATTCCGTAGGCGATTTTCCTGTTTTTGTTTTGAATAGAGTACTGAACGAACCTAAACTTTCAAACCCAACGGCAAAACAGGTTTCAGTCACCGATAGTCCAATTGTCAAATGCTCTTTAGATTTCTCAATTCGTTTGTCAATTAAATATTGTCTAGGCGTTTGTCCGTAATATTTTTTGAAGAGGCGTAATAAGTGGAATTTGGAAATTAATTGTGTATGGGACAATAGTTCCAAATTTAAATCGAGATCATAATTATTCTCGATATAGTTTCGAATCCCAATTACGGTGTTGATTTGTCCTTCGTTTGAATAAACAATGCTACGAATTCTATTAAGTTCTTTTTCGTAAAATGTCATTATTTCGTTTTCTTAGACTACGGTCAACGAGTTCTTATATGGTTTACCTGCGTCAGTTTATATTACTTGTGTAATATATGCGCTAGGAACTAAAGTTAACAAAAGAAAATGAACAAGAGGAAAATCTGTTTACAAAAACCGAAGCTTTTCGGTCTCAATAGCCAAATTACTTCTAAGTGGGTTAGTGAAGGTTGTTTAAAAAAAGTAATAGCAATTAAAATTCAAATTGCTATTACTTTAAAATGTTGTTGTAGGTCGTATTTTTAGTTTACAGTATAGTGTGTCATTTTCATTGTAGAAATATCAATCATATTTACAAATTTAACAACTGAAGTATCTTTCATAAACTTATTCATTGAATTGTCTGCATCTTCTTTTGTTTCCCATTTCACAATTACGAGAACTTCGTTAGTTTCATCTGAATAGCCACTTTCTCTATGAATATAACCTTGTTGTTTACTAGTATAATTGGCTTGAATTTTTGCGTCTTCCTTCCAAAAATCATTGGCGTCTACAGATTCTAAATATTTAAAAGTTGTAACCTCTATTACATAGGGTTTCATGGTTTTGTGTTCTTGCTGACATCCAAGGAATGCTGTGCATATTAAAATAAAAATTAGCCGTTTCATTTAATTTAAAAAGTTAAATTTTCCATTACTGTTTTTATGTTCAGATTCAGGTGCGATAGTCTCTATGACATCCCAATGTTCAGCAATTTTTCCATTCTCAACTCTGAATAGATCATAAAATGAAGTATGTTTTCCAGCAAATTGTCCTTCGCTTACAGCAAGAACAAAATTGCCTTCACCTAATACAATATGATTTTTTTCGTAAATCATTGTGATTCCATTTTTCGCCATTTCTTCAAGTGCTTTTCCTAAACCAGAAAGCCCATCTCCAATCATAGAATTGTGTTGGATGTAATTATTTCCATCAAAATAATTTTCCATTTTTTCGAAACTACCATTTACTAAAACAGTATTTATAAAATCTTTCACTAGTTTTTTATTGGCTTCTGTTTTGTCTAAATCAGACAGAGTAGTATTACCATCTGTTTGAGATCGGTTACTTGGATTTACAGTTGCTACTTCAGACAGATTATCCCAATGTTCAACTATGAGTCCATTTTCATATCTAAAAATATCAAAACCTATTTTAGGTCCAAAAAAGTCATAAATTGTATGATGAAATGTATAATTTCCATCTTGAAATGAGCGTACTACATTAGCTTTAAATCCGTCTTCTGGTGCATTTTGCAATACTGCTCCAAAACCTTCTAAACCATCGGCAACGCCAAGGTTGTGTTGCTTGTAACCTGTTGGATTAATATAGGCAATAGTTGATTGGTCTCCTGTTTCAAGACTTGTTAATAGTGCTGTAGATTTTTCTTTGTTTGATAATACTGTTTTTGATTCCATTTTCTCTATGTTTTTTGTTTGAGGTTCTTTCTTTGTGTTTCCGCAAGAAGCCACTAAAAGTGTTATCATTGTAGTTATAATTAATTGTCTCATTTCTGTGTTTTTTGTTTGCTACAAAGGTGAAACAAGTCTTATAGAATTAAAAGATTGAAAAAGGAATAAAAATGGTTAAAATCGAACCAGTATTATTCGGAAAAGGATTTAACGAATGAATTTGGGGTTAAACCTGTATTTTTCTTGAAGTATTTCGAAAAGTTTGTTGGATCTTCAAAACCTAATTTGTAAGCTATTTCAGTGATTTTTAATGTTGAATTAATCAAGTTTCTTTTAGCTTGAAGAATTACAAAATCATCAATCACATTCTTTGCTGTTTTATTTACTAACTCTTTACAAACTGTATTTAAGTGTTTATATGTTATAGCCAGTTCCTTAGCATATAAATCAGCACTTCTGCTATTTGATAGATTTTTCCCAATTAGTGAAGTGAATTTTTGAAAAATTTTAATTTTGGAAGAATCCTTTAAATGAAAAGTTTGATTTTGTTTTAAATGTTCTGCTTTTGAAACGAGAATGACAAATAATGATTCAATTATAGTTTTCTGATTAAAGGAATTTGAGTTGTTAAATTCGTTCAGTAAAAGATTAAAATAGGTATTAAAATCTGATTGTTTAGGGATTTGCAAAATAGGCGAAAACAATTGTGGATTAAATAGCCTAAACACAAAGTCTTTAGACAAATTTGAAAAGCAATCTACAAAATAACGTTCTGTGAATATGATGCAAAAGCCTTTTAAATTTTTAGAAAATTCAAATGCATTTACTTGTTCTTTTGTGAGGTAGACTAGACTATTTTCTTGTACTGGGTACCAATTAAAATCAATAAAATGCCTACCCGAACCTTGAGTAAAAAAAATTAAATTATAGAATTTTAGTTGGTGTGGTAATTCAGGATTGTGTGAATATTGCCCTTTATTTTGCTCAATTTTATCAATTGGAATAATCTCAAAACCAAAATTCTCAGTCGTTGCAGGATTAAAAGTTATATGTGGAATGTCTTTGATCATATTACCTACAACGCGTTCATGTATTACTTTGGCTGAAACTAAATTAATAAAAGAAAACGAGCCAGAGGGAAATTTGTAGGACTTTTGGAGTACACAAAGAACAAGTTATTTGTTATTTGCGTTCCTTTGCTAACGGTTTTATAGAAATGCTCTTACAATTGGTTAAGCCTCAATTTTCCTCCTTTGACTTAAAAAAAAATTTTCTCAAATTAGTCTTTTACTTTTCCAGTTATCAAGAACTCATCAAGGGCGTCATGTAAATTATGTCCTCTATGATTGTTAGTGAAAATGATAAACCCTGCATTAAGTTCGGAGTATATTTTAAATTTACAACGAAAGTCGCCATTGTTGCCACCATGACCAAAGGTAGGGCCAAATGGCGTTTTTTCCATAGCAATGCCTAATCCAAAATATTCTTCCCATCCTTCTTTGGGTATCTCAGAATCTCTTGTTGTATGTATAGTGAACATCTCTTTATATGTGTCTGGCTTTAATCCCTTGCGTTCTAAAAGACCCAGTGCAAAACTAGCAAAAGACTTCGCTTCTGTATGCATAGTTGATGCCATGCCTGGTTCTTTAGGAAGATCAGCTTTAGTAGGAAATCTACCATAATGACCATTGGATACATGGGTTTTTAAATAATCATTTTCTGAAAAATAGGTATTCTTTAGACTTAACGGAATCAAAACTTCTTCTCGTAGAATGGTTTCAATATCTTTGCCTGTTATTTTGGTGACTACACGCTTTAAATACTCAAAACCTTCACCAGAATACCCATATGATGTGCCAGGTGTAAATTTGATATCAATCTTTCTATCTGGATTCATCCATGCCCAATTTGGAAAACCTGTTTGATGGGTAAGTACATGTCGAGCTGTAATCAATTTATACCTTTCGTCATGTGCTATGTCTTCAAAAGGGAGATAGGTATATAAAGGACGGTCGAGATCAATTATTTTTTTTTCTACCAACCTGCATACCGCAAAAGCAAAAACGGGTTTGGTGATAGAGGCTGCTTCAAAAAGCGTGTTGTCGTCAACAGCCTTTTCTGTTACTGTGTTTTTATAGCCATAGGTTTTGTGATATACTATTTTCCCATCTTTTATAATGGCTAAAGATACCCCAGGGATAACATAATAATCTTGATATGCAGCAATAAAATTATCGAGTTCTGAGGCATCATCAGGATTAAAATCTTGAATAATTCCTTTTTCTGGAATGAGGTCCAGATGGCCTTTAGTTAATAATTTTAAATCAGGAGCAGTATTGATATTGTTAAATTCTACTTCAAAGATTGACTTGCTATTTTTTAAATCAATCCTGTGTTGATCTCGAAATTCCCAAAATGGTTTTATGATGTAAGAACCTTGAGGTAACATTGTATTGTAATTACCAAGGCTATCCACTTCGGCTATGGACCATTGCTTTTTATACTTTTTGTTGACTAAGGCTATTCTATCAGTCATTTTTTTGATGTTAACATCATCCCATAATACCTTTCCTTTTACTTCAGCAACTTTAGTGTTTTCAGCTACAGGAATAATATCACCTAAACGCACAGAGGCTCCACTCTTTCCACCTCTTGCTCCCCAACTTATGAAAGAAAAAATCCCTTTTTCGTCATCATTATCCTTATCTACGATGACATGATCTATTCCTATAGTCTTATTCAATTTTAAATGGTTTCCCAATATTACTTTTATCTCATATGTTGTAGTGGTATTCAATCTAGAGGTTTTTATCATGACTTTATCCCAACCCATTTTTTTAGTGTCTGGATCCCAACTTGTATCATAGTTAATATGACCTTTAAAATTTTCACCAACTTGAAACAGGTTTACACCGGAACCATTCCACTCGTGTTTATAATCTAAATACAAGGTGTAAGTGTCTTGGGTATTCCAAGCTGCATTTTCGTTGCTATCGACTATGTGATTATTATCAATGACTTTAACAAGTATGTAAAGTGCCTGTTCATTTAAATTATGTCCTACTTGAAAATAGGCTTCAAAATCTTCATTTTCGGGTAGGGTTCCATATGGGGAAATTGCTATAGGATGTTTTTCAAGCGTACTTGGCCAATCGTTGGAGTTTCCATCAATTACTATAGAACTGATTGGGTAGGCGTATGCTTGAGCTCCATTTGAAAAAAAGGCCTTAGAATTTGAATTGTTTGCCAGTAATGGATAATGAATTAAAAAGAAACAGTATATGGCTGTGAAGTATAAAGTTTTAATTTGAACTGTTGAAGACATAATTAACCGAATTTTGGGATTAATACTTTATTTACAGACCAAGTATTTTAAAGAATGTTACAGTATTTAATTATAGATGTTGTTGGATTATTCAAATTGACTTCAATATTCGGATAGTTCGAAAAAGGCTTTATAGTTCTTGATACGTGCAGTTTTAAAAATTCATTTCATAAGTTTTCTCATTTTTCAAGTTTTTGAAAACAATTTTCTTAATATAGGGCCTTATTGTTATTGAGTTATTTTCAACAACAATAGTCCCATTTTTAGTCAAAAAAGAGTGCTTATTTTCTTTGTCATTTACTACTGAGTATTTTAGTCCTAAATGTTTTAAAAGAGTAATAGTCAAATCATTTCCATCGATGTTAATAGACTTAATTTTTTCTGAATGATTTTTATGAGTAAATAGATTCAATGAATCTTGAACTTCAAATTTATATTCAATGAAAAAGATATGATTTAATCCCAATTCAGATTTGAAAGTTAAGTAATTCCAATATTTAGTGTTAATTATTTCATATTTAATATCGAGGCTTTCAATTTTCTTTTCAATTTCTCTAATTTTAAATCCTGAAATAGCTAAAAACACCCCTTGTTCTTTATTTTTTTTAAGATTATAATAATCTTTTGAAATGTCATCTTTTGGCTTATCAGAGACAGATATAAGTTCAATTGAGGATTTATTTTTAAATTTAATATGAGAGTTCACAATTCCATTTTCATGTTTCCTTCCTTTTTTTAGAGTAAACCCATGATCCTTATATTTTTCAATAGACTTGTCTAAATCAGGGACTAAAATAATAACGTGGTCAATGGATAATTCTTGAGAAAAAGAATTAGAAGTACAAAAGAATGCTATAAAAGCACAAAAGAAAATTGCATGGTTCTTCAAATTGTACATAGCTTGTTGTTGGCTGTTTGTGCTTTACTAATTTCTACAAGCACATTCATGGTGCTTATTGAGATACTTAATTGTTTCCATACTAAGTTGTTTTACAATTGGAATATTTATGTCAGTTAGTTTTTTAAAATAAATGCAAGCCTTTCCCATTTTGAATTTACCTAAATCCATCAAAAGTGTATCGCTTTTATCTGTTTTCGAATAGACATAGAGCGAAAACTGTGTTTTTCGTGGTGAGAAACCTAACAAAGGCGCATCACCTTCATGACCGCTGGCATATTTATAGTGATAACTTCCAAAACCTATTATTGTCGGTCCCCACATTTTTGGTTCAAAGCCTGACCATTCACTCATTAATTCTATTAGTTTATAACTATCAGCTTTTTTTTGATCATTGTCTACATATGATTCAATAAAATCAAAGACGTTTAATTCAGTTTCGGTGGTTTTATTTTTAGCCATTTTTGTTTTAGTAATTGAATCGCTATTATTAAGTTTTTTTAAGCCAGCTTATTAAAAAGATGGTTTACCTGATTTTTCGTGATAAGGTTCATTTTTTATCCTTTTTTCTACAACCAAAATACTGTCGTAATAATGAAGAGAGTCTACAGATCTAGTGAACTCATTTACCTTTAACTTTTTTTGCTTTGAATGATAGGCATTCAAGTAATCAATAAAATTCTTACTGTATTCTATAAAACTATTTCGTTTTTTATATCCACCTCCATAACCTTTCCAATATGAAGTATGTAAATCTTCAGCTAAATAAACACCATCGCTGCTTACATGATCAAATAATTCTTCAAAACTAACTTTTAACTGCTCCATTGTGTGACCTCCATCGTCAATTAATATATCAATCTTTGGAATAGATCTCTTTACCTCTTGTAAAAAATTACGGTCTGATTGTGAACCAATAAATATCTTTACATTTTCTTCTTCTAGTTCTTTGCATTTAGGCTCAATATCAATCCCATAAATTTTTGCATCTTTACCAAAATAATTCTTCCACATTTGAAGACTACCACCATGAGATACTCCAATTTCTAATATGGTAATATCTTTATTTCGAAATCTATTAAAATGACGATCATAAATATCAAAATAATGATTCCATTTATGTATCAGTCGATCAGTATTGCTTCTAAAATATTTTTCTAAATCATTCATGTTATCGTGCATTCGGTGTCTTTTTTATTGTTTGCTAACGTGTTGGTGTAGGGTTTACCTTTGGTGATTATTTTCCCTAGTTTGTTTTGTTAACGTCATTTTTTCAAAATGTCGAACAAAAATCTCCTAGTTTTAATAGTTGTTTTCTTGACTAGCAACTAAATTAGCAAAAGAAAACGAACCAAAGGAAAATCTGCAGGATTTTCTGAGTACACACAAAATAAACTATTAACTATTCAGGTTATTAGCTACTGGCAATGTCTTAAGTTAAACTCCAAATACTTATCAAGCAAAAAACATTTGCTGCACCTAAAACAAGTTCAAATAAAATTCCTTGAGTAATTTGTTTGTTTGGTTTGCCATCAACTTTTAAACTGATTAATCTCCCAATGGCGAAACCTACAAAAACTAGAGCTGCAATAAAGTGTGAAGTAAAGACTAACTTTTCAATAAAAATGCCGAGTGCTATAATGATTCCTGCAGAAAGCATTACTGCACTGACTCCTCTCATTTCGTTTAAAAGGCTAGTATCATTTTCTAGTCTGATTCCTGAATTTTTTAAATAGCTTTTTATTGGATTACTTAACCTCATTATACCTACAAAGACAAGCATTAAAGCTGATAAAGACAAGATTGCGATTCTGATAATTTCCATTTTTAGTTTTTTTAATTAATATTTCTACAAATGTAAATTGAGGTTGTGACAAAGGTGTGTCAAGGGTGTTTCTGATGTTTTACATATTTTTCAAAATACTCCTTTATAGTCATTTTACGTGGTGCAAATGTTTCGCTTTTAGTAGTAAGTTTTTTAATAAAATCTAGTCTAAAGTGTCTGAAATCATTTCGCAATCGACAAAAAGCTATTAGTAGAAAATCTCCATGAATGCTGTAGATAGCAAAAGGTTCAATGTTCCGATTGGTTAACTTATTTTCAGAAGAAAGGTAGTCTATCGTTAAAGCCTTATTTTGGGTAATAGCCGATTGTATTTGCATTAGGTTATTACTTGTTTTCTCTTCATTATTGTTCCCACTAAAATAAATTCTGTCTGCCAATAAATCTGCGTTCCCTTTTTGTGAGTATCGTAAAATGGCCTTAATTTTTTCTATGGCACTAGTCGTACTTTTAACAAGTGATAAGTCTTTGTTTTTGATTGCTAATTGTTCTATCGTGATTAAAGCATTTGCTTCCTCCTCAGTAAAAAGAACAGGTGGAAGGTGATACCCTTCCATAATAGAATAGCCTTTCCCTTCTTCGGTAACAATAGGTATTCCTGATTTTTCAAGCGTGCGAATATCCCGATAAATAGTTCTTACACTGACATCGTGTTTTTCAGCAAGTTGTTTTGCTGTAATAATTCTTTTCGATTGCAGTTGAGTAAGAATAGCAGTTAATCTTGAAAGCCTTGGTTTTTCTTTTCCCTTCATTTTCGTTTATTCTGCTTGTGTCTAAAGTGTTCGTGTATGGTTTACTTCTGGTGATTATTTTCCCTAGTTTGTTTTTGTTAATGTCATTTTTTAAAATGTCGAACAAAAACCTCCTAGTTTTAATAGCTGTTGCTGTGAGCACTAAGATAGCAAAAAGAAACAGCGTAAAGGAAATTCGACAGAATTTCCGTTGTAAGAAATAATAAAAAAGAATTCCATTTAGAAGAGTAGAACTATAAGTACAATCTCTGCTTAAGCTGCGGTCGACATCCGCTCTTTAGATTTAGAAGCGAGTGACGTTGATCAACTGTTCGAATTACTTATAGGAGAACAGCGTAGATAGACGGAGACACCCCGATCCGTTACTTGAAAGTTTGTGTCTTTAGGAGCTCGCCAGCTTCATTATACACCTTCCAAGTGCCCGTTTTCTTGCCGTGTTCGAAGCGACCTTCGTCCCAGAGTTGGCCATTGGCATGGTATCGCTTCCATACACCGTGTTTCTGCTCATCATTGTCGAAACCGCCTGTACCTCGCGGTTCGCCATTCTTGAAGAACCATTTCCACTGACCAACGATCTTTCCGTTTTTGTAGCTGCCAGAGGATTGCATCTGACCATTGTTGAGAAAGTACTTCCATTTTCCTGATTTCTTTCCGTTGTCAAACTCACCTTGGCAAGAGATAAGGCCGTTCTTGAAGAACAGCTTAAAAGGGCCATTTTTTGGATTGCCGTATTCATCGATTCCAGAGATGTCTTTCATTGGGATTCTTTTTTATTACTTCTTACAACGTGTTCGTTTATGGTTTGCTTCGCCAGTTCGCTCCGCTTGTGTGTTACGTTGGCTGGAACTAAGTTAGTAAAAGAAAACGAACCAGAAGGAAAATCGGTAAGGTTTTCAAGTACACACAAGCCAAGCAATTTGCTATACAAAGTGTTGTACGTTCGTGTGTTTTATTTAGTGATTACTTTGTTATAGATTTTTCCTTTCCAAAAAAGCTCTTTATCGGATTCTAAAGTATTTACAAACTTAAAATCAAATACAGCTTTTATAATTCCGTTTTCAAATAATGCTCTGTCTATTTTAATAATTCCATTTTTTAATGGGAAATAGTTTATTCCTAAATCTCTAATACTGTTGAATTTCACAAAAACATTGCATGAATCATTTTGCAGCTCTATATTTAGACTACTATGAGTAGAAACATTATTTATTGATTTTCCTTTTACAATTCCGTTTTTCAGTTTCTTAAATTCAATTAAATCTGTTCCTGAATATTCATACATTCTGTTCTCTGATTTTAAAGAGTGGAATATATGTGTAGTATCAATAATTTTATAAAATACTTCTAAAGAATCTTTATATATTTTTCCAGACCCATCTTTCATTCGGTCAATTTCTATTGGACAAATTCCATCACAGCTTAATTGACCATGTCTGTTTTTGTAAACTCCTTCTGGATAGCTCCATTTTTCTTTGAAAGAAAAGTCACCTTCCAAATTTTCAATCCATTCAATCTTGATTTTGTTATTAGATTCAGCTTTCTTTTCAATTGTTTTACAAGAAATAAATATTGAGACTAAAAATAATATAAGAAAAAATTTAATTTTCATTTGAATGATCTCTTTAGAGCGTACAGCGTGTTTGTTTATGTTTTGTAGCGTTGGGGAAGTAAGTTAGTAAAAAGAATGAAGAGTGTAGAAGTTTTACAGAATTTTCAGATAGTTCTTAGGCACTATGAACTATACACATTGTCTACAATGTTTTTATTTCGCAATAGCCTTCTTTAATTTCGACTACTGACCATTTTTTATAATTCCAAAAATTGTCATTGTCAATTATCCATTCATTATTTGAGTATTCAAATGCAATAACATTCACATTTGACCATTTCATTCCACGTGCGGCAATTACGCTTTTATCAGATTCTAAAGAAAAAGTAAGGCTATATTTTGAACCTAAATCAAGCTGATCTAAGTCAAAATGTTTTTTTTGATTTAGTAATTTTAATAAGAAATCAGCATGTATAGATTCGGTTAGGTTTTTTAGATTTTCAGTATTTATTTCCGAGTAAAAAATCCCATTTTGCTCATCTTCTTGGATGCTTTCCCAGGTTTTTTCATCTTTTAATTTGTATAAACGCCATATCAATTTAATCTCATCTCCAAATTTTTTGAAAGTTGTTCTGTCAACTAACTCGTTCAGTAAATTTTGAGTGTTTAGACTTTCAGACTTAGAAATGAAATTTAATTTGTAATGAGGCATTTTTAAATATTGTAAAACGTTATTATTCCTCTAAATTATTGAAGATCTTAATTTTGAATTCGCCATTTTCTAATACTTTAAAATCAGTTTCATCATTAAATTTATAGAGCTTACAGCTAAAGTTGCCTTCTACTATAAATGTACCATTTTCTTCCTCAATTACTGATGTAATAGAAAAAGTAGCATTTGTGTTTGCTCCAAATCGAGATGAATAATAAATGTCTTGGTTTTCATATTCTACTGGAAAAAAGTCTAGAGCAACATTGTTAATAATATCATTTCCTGGAAAGGTTTCATAGGTATAATCATTAATCTCTAAAAAATTTCTCATAGAAATAAGTTCAGTCTCTAAATTACAATCTCCTATTGGAATTCTTGAGAAGTACATTTTTGCAGTATCTGATTGGTTAGGGTTTTCTTGAAAGTTATAATATAACAATCCACATGCATAGCGTCCGTAACAAAATCCTGTTCCTGGCTCTCCTAAAACTTCTATATCGTTGGTTTGACTACCACCAAAATCAATTGAGATTAAATTGGGATCATTGTTAAAATCATATAGTTTTCTTTCAATATTTAATTCTTGACCGTCTAAAGTTCCTCTGAAATAATAATCTTCAATGAGAACAGGTTCATCAGTAGATGACTCGCTATCATCATTTGAATCACATGAAGTGAAAATTAATATGAAAATAAAAGAAAAGGCTATTTTATTTAAATTCTGAATTGTCATTTTTATAAATTTTTTCTTAATAATTGTTGTACCCTAACAATCCATCTATCGTATTGGCTGTCACCGAATGGTAATTTGCACGTGCTTTTTTGTATATCACCAAAGCCTCATCAACCTTATCATTCCGTTTATAAGCTTTAAACAGTGTTGATACATACCAACGTCTGCCCACACGAATTAAAAAATCTTCAATGTTTTGGTCAACACCATTACCATGATAATCATGATTGATTGCTTGCTCATACCAAACCATTGCAATATGAGAATTGCTCGAATTGGTTAAATCAAAAGCTTCATCAAATCGCTTTAGATCTTCTGTAGTAATGGTCTCAGGGAAATTTCTAATAAAATAAACCCATTCTTGTGTCGTCCAATCTTTAGTCTTAGAGACATCAACAGTTTTAGTGTCTATAAATTCATGTAAAGTACGTTCAGCATTTTCAAACTTATCTGAAATTATCTTTGCCTGATTTTCTGGGACTCCAGGTTGGTATACCCATTCTTCTACGTTAAAGTCAATAGCATTGGGTTGTAATAAATTTGTGTTTAAATAATCAATAAAACCTTCTGTAGTTACAGTAGAAAAGGCATTGGTTTTAAAATAACTTTTCAAAAAGGCATCAAACTTATCGCGACCTACTGTTTCCTCTAAAGTTCGTAAAAATAAATACCCTTTGTCATAGGCAATGCTGTTCATACCATCATCAGGATTTTTGTTGGATAAATCCAATTTTAGTTTGGTCATTTCTGGTTCGTTTTTAAAACCTTCAACTTCTTCTTCTAAATCTTGACGTCCAATAAGCGCAATCATATTAGCACGATCTTTTCCGTAGAGCGCTTCCATAATTCTAATTTCAAAATAAACTGTAAATCCTTCGTTAAGCCAGAAGTCATTCCAAGTTGCATTAGTCACTAGATTCCCTGACCATGAATGTGCTAATTCGTGAGCGATCAAAGAGGTTAAACTTTTATCACCAGCAATAACTGTTGGTGTGGCAAAAGTAAGTCTCGGGTTTTCCATACCACCAAACGGGAAGCTAGGTGGTAAAACGATTACATCAAATTGATCCCAATCGTAGTCACCATAAAGATTCTCAGCAGCAACTACCATTTTTTCCATGTCACTAAATTCGGATTGCGCTTTATCAACCATAGAAGGTTCTGCATAGACACCTGTGCGATTGCTTACGGCTTTATATGCGATATCACCAACTGCTAAAGCCATAAGATATGGCGAAATAGGTTGCTTCATCTTAAAATGGTAAACACCATCACCTGTTTTTTCCTTTGGATTTTCTGCACTCATTACTGCCATCAATTCTGAAGGCACTTTTACCGTTGCATTGTAGGTGATTCTAATTTGTGGACTGTCTTGAATAGGAATCCAACTACGTGTTAAAATTGCCTGTCCTTGTGTAAATAAAAAGGGGTGTGTTTTGTCTGCAGTTTGCTGCGGATTTAACCATTGTAAGGCTTCCGTTTTATCAGTCGTTTTATAATGAATAGTTATTGTTTTTGTGTCTTCGGAAATTTTAACTTTTAAAGCTTGTCCTAATTGTTCATTAAATGCGCCTAACTCAAATTCAGTAGGTTTTCCGTCAGCTTCTGCACGTTCAATTTCCAAAAATTTTGAGTCTAAAACGATTTCCGTAGCATTGTTACTTTCAATATGATAGGTTGCGGAACCATCAATGATTTTTTTATCGAAATTCACATCAATATCTAAATCTAAATGCTTGATTACAGAGGTGTTGGGTTTTGCATTTGAATGTAATTCTTCAACATATTTTAACGCGGTTGCTTCTTCTTTTTTATCCTCATTACAGCTAAATACCAATGCGATTAATGCATACAATAGGGTTTGTTTTTTCATAGTGTTTATTTGATGTCCTTAAGTTCTTTTTTATGGAAGCGAAAAATAGAAATTTTATTTCAAGATAAAGCCTTTTTTGCAGTTAAATAGTTGTCTGTTTGAAAAATGAAATGTTAAAATTTCAGAATTAAAATACATCATATAGTCAATTTAGTGACTTAAATTTTATTCCGAATAAAGCTGTCCTCTATGAGGTTTAAGCGCATCTCTTATAGGCTTCATTTCATCATCTGTAACCACCATAAACGCAATGCTATGCATGTCACTAAGCTGTTCAAAGCCTGTGATATTTAGATTGGTATTTTGAATAGTTATATATTCTTTAAGGTGTTTTTCGTGGTGTTCAGCAATTTTTAGAGCATCAGGACCTCGAAAATCCCAAATGAGTTTGAGTTTACGCATTGGCGACAGATGTTCCATTTTCTGCAAAATTTTTGAAATCCTGCATGTATTTTAAAGATTGCTTTTTAAATGTACTCGGCATGATTATAAGCATAATTCTCATTACCAAATTAAGAGGTACAAACTCACTGTGGGAAGTCCATTTTGTAAAGCCGTCTGATGTCTTTTCAAAATAGTTTCGCTGTACATTGTGCATGCTCTTTGTTGTATAGTTAGCATGAAACTCTTTTGGGAATTTACGCTTTGTAATAGTCTCAATAAGATCCATTTTACGTTTCCCAAATTGATAGCTTAGTTTCATTTTTGCGCCTAGTTCACCTGGATGCCCAGAGATGTGCTCTGCTGAAACCAATCCGCGTTGCCAATGTTTTATGTTCTCGACATTGTCCATTTTTTTGATGAACTCGTCTAAAGGTACATTTACCTTTATTTCAGTAGTATATTTCATTTTGAATATAGAGGGATAATTCTGCATTAAATATAAGCAGTTTCATATGAAATAGAGTGATTAAAAGTTTAATAGCAATAATTTTAGATGAGTGGTCATTTTCTATGATGTTTAAATCACATAACCATATATTTTAATACTAAAACCAAATACCATACGTTTGCAAAATGCCACTTGTTTTATAGGCGAATTATATTATTTTTGCTGAAATTAGCTTATATAATTCAACTATGAATTCAAGTAAAATTTTCAATTAAATTTTTTGGTACAATGGATGTATTTACAACCATAAAGAAATAAATAAAAAAATGCACATGAAAGTAGTAATGACCACCGTTTTTCTTTGCTTTGTCTTCTTCTCACAGGCACAAGTAAAAGATAATGATGTATTGTTTACAGTTGATGGAGCACCTGTAAAGGCTTCCGAATTTATAAGAGTTTATAATAAAAATCTAGACCTTGTAAAAGATGAATCCCAAAAAGATATCGATGCCTATTTAACGCTTTTTATCAATTATCAACTTAAAGTTAAGGAAGCCCGTCGTTTAGGTCTCGATAAAGATCAAAAATATTTAAGAGAGTTTAATAACTATAAAAAACAGTTGACTAAAAGCTACATGTCAGATAATAAAGTGACAGATGCTTTAGTAAAAGAAGCTTATGAGCGTACCACAAATGATGTTCGTGTCTCTCATATTTTAGTGCGTATTGAAGCAACTGAAACAGATACACTAGCAGTTTATAATCAAGTATTAGCCCTGCGTGATCGCGTGTTGAAAGAAGGTTATACTGCAGTGCAGAAAGATGTGCACAATGGGAAAACGATTTTCGCTGAAGATTTAGGCTACTTTGGAGGTTTTAAAATGGTATACCCTTTTGAAACAATTGCGTTTAATACTCCAGTAGGAGAGGTGTCGATGCCATTTAGAACACGTTTTGGATATCATATCTTGAAAGTATTTGATAAAAGACAAGCCTTGGGTGAAGTTACTGTCGCTCATATTATGGTTTCTAATAAGCAAAAGGATAGTACTGTAATTCCTGAAACTAGAATTCGCCAAATTTATAAGAAAATAGAGCAAGGTGAAAAGTTTGAATCTTTGGCTAAACAGTTTTCAGATGATAAGAGTTCAGCTAATAAAGGAGGCGCTTTGTCGCCATTTGTTGGCGGACAATTAAGTTCAAAAGCTTTCGAAGATGTAGCATTTTCATTAGAAAATACTGGTGATATTTCTGAGCCAATTAAAACAGATTACGGTTGGCACATAATTAAATTGATTCGTAAAAAAGGGATTCAGCCTTTCGAAGCTGTTAAATCAGAACTTGAAAATAAAGTGAAACGAGACTCAAGATCTAAGCTGATTAACTCTGCTATGGTGAAAAAGTTAATTTCAAAATATAATGTGCAACAAAATAAAGATGGTTTAGCTTATTTTGAGAGTATACTAACAAATGACTATTTCAATCAAGCTTGGAAAGTTCCTGAAAATTTTAATGCAAAAGAATCAATTATCACAATTGGTGATACTGCAATTACATATCAAGATTTTGTAGAGTTTTTAATGAAAACGCAACGTAAGTATTATAGAAGAAATACTGATATAAAAGCTGTTTTAAAAACAGAGTATAATGCATTTTTAGAATCTAAAGTACTTCAATACCGTGAAGATAACTTAGAACTTGAAAATGAAGATTTTGCATTTGTTTTAAAAGAATATAGAGACGGATTACTCTTATTTGATCTTATGGAAAAAGAAGTATGGAATGCGGCTTCTAAAGACTCTGTAGGACTTCAAGACTATTATAGTAATCATAAATCGAATTATGTTTGGAAAGATCGTATAGATGCTGTGATTTTGTCTTCGGCTTCAAAGGCTACTATAGAAAAGGTGAAAGTGGAATTATCTAATGGAATTTCTCAAGAAGATATTCTATCAAGTATGAATACTCAAGATGATTTGAAAGTGATTTCAACAGTAGATGTGTTTGAAAAAGGAAATCGCGCCTTGCCAGAAAATGTTGAGTTTATTAAAGGTGTTTCAAGTATTTATGAACACAATGACGCGTTTCATGTGATTAAAATAAATGAGGTACTTCCTACAGCATCTAAAACTTTAGAAGAAGCTAAAGGAAAGGTTGTAAGTGATTACCAAGCTTATATTGAAGAAAATTGGGTTAAGACTCTAAATAAACGTTTTGAAGTGAAGGTTGATAAATCGGTTCTAAAGCGTGTAAAAAAACAAATTTTAAAGTAAACTATTGAAAAGACTTTCGGTTGTTATAATTTGTGTGTTTTGTTTGATATCATGTGATTTCTTTAAAGAAACAGATGACAGAATCCCTGTGGCTAGAGTTGGTGATGTATACCTTTATCAAGACGATATTAGTGGTTTGGTAATAGAAGGTACTCCTGCTAATGATAGCATACAAATAGTTTCGAGTTTTATTAATCGCTGGGCAACTCAGCAATTGTTATTAGATGGAGCAGAACGTAACTTACCAGAACAGAAACAAACCGATTTTGATAAACTAGTCGATCAATATAAAAACGATTTATATACTAAGGCTTATTTAGAAGCATTAGTGTATAAAAGTATCGATACTGTTGTAAGTCAAACACAAGCTCAAAAGGTCTATGAAGCCAATCAAGAGACTTTTAAACTCAACGAAGAATTAGTGAAGTTTAGATATATAACTATTCCTCAGAATGCGATAAACGAAGATGAAATTAAAGCACGTTTCAAACGTTTTGATAATGCTGATAAACGATACTTAGATTCGATTTCGGTTCAATTTAAAACCTATTCACTTAACGACTCAATTTGGGTCAAGGCTTCACAAATTACCGAAAAAATTAGCGTGCTAAATTCTGAAAACAAAAAAGAACTGTTAAAAAAATCTAATTTTGTACAACTCAAAGATTCATTAGACCTATATTTGATGCAAATAAAAGACGTCTTGTCACAAAACGATTTGGCGCCTTTAGAGTACGTGAAACCTACAATAAAACAGATTGTAATTAACAAAAGAAAATTAGAGTTGATTAAGCAACTTGAAAAAGATATTACCAAAGATGCAATTAAAAACAAACAATTTGAAATCTACAATTAAGTCGGCAATCACAACCCTTGTGTTGTGTGTGTTAGCAGTGAATTTGTCTTCAGCACAAGAAATTATTGAAGATGTCATAGATACTTCTAAAAAGAAAATGGATTCAACTCAAAACTCTGCTCGAAAAAAAGTAGACGGTGTTGCTGCAGTAGTTGGTGATTTTGTTGTTTTAGATTCTGATATCGATAAAGAATATATTCAACTTCAGGCAAGAGGTGTCTCGATTGCAAATATTACGCGGTGTGAATTATTTGGAAAATTATTAGAAGATAAACTATACGCTCACCATGCAATCCAAGACAGTATTACAGTAAATGAGCTTGAAATTCGTTCAAATATCGAACAACAAATATCTGCATTTCTTGAGCAAAAAGGGGGCTCTATGCAGCAATTGTTAGAGTTTTATAACAAAGACAGTGAGCAAAGTTTACGTGAGGAGATGTTTGAAATCAATAAAAATGCAAAGTTGGCTTCAGATATGCAACGTAAGATTGTTGAAGATGTAGAAGTTACACCAGAAGAAGTTAGAGAATATTACAATAGTATTCCTAAAGACTCATTACCAGAATTTGGTACTGAGTTAAAAGTAGCGCAAATTGTTGTTATTCCTGAAATTACTAAAGAAGCCAAGCAGACTGTAATTGACAGACTTAAAGAATTTAAAGCAGATGTCATCGAAAATGGCGCAAGCTTTACAACTAAGGCTGTATTTTATTCTGATGATAAAGCTGCACGTAGTAAAGGTGGTATGTATACTTTAAATAGAAAGCGACCGCAAATGGTTAAGGAGTTTAGAGATGTCGCCTTTTCTCTTCAGGAAGGTGAGATTTCTGAACCTTTTGAAACCGATTTTGGTTATCATATTATTTTATTAGAAAAGATTAGAGGTCAAGAATACGATGTAAGACATATATTATTGCGCCCTGAAATTACTGAAGCTTCTATTTTGGCTGCTAAGGAAGAAATTAAAAAAGTAAGAGAGCAAATTATAGCAGGTGATTTGACCTTTGCTGATGCAGCTCGTGAGTTTAGTGACGAGGAAGAAACAAAGTATGAAGGCGGACAATTAATAAACCCTTATACACAAGATTCTAGTCTTGAATTAACAAAAATGGATCCAGAGCTTTATGGGCAAATTCAAGATTTAAAGGATGATGAAATTAGTTTGGTATTAGAGGATCAAGATAGAATTAACCCTGTTAAATTTAAAATACTAACTGTTACAGATAGAATAGATGAGCATAAAGCAGATTATGCTCGTGATTATCTTAAAATAAAAAACCTCGCATTGCAAGAAAAACAATTTGAAGAGATTAGAAAATGGCAAGAGGAAAAAATTTATGATACATATGTGAAAATCACAGATGATTATAAAGGATGCAATTTTAATAGTAACTGGTTAAAAACTGAAAAGAAATAATATGTCTGACGTTGCTGCAATTGAACAGTTTGTAAAAAAATATAATGCCCTAAAAACCGAAGTTGCCAAAGTTATTGTTGGTCAGGATGAGGTTGTTAACCAGATTTTGATTTCTATATTTTCTGGTGGCCACTCATTATTAATTGGTGTGCCAGGTTTGGCAAAAACCTTAATGGTAAACACAATTGCTCAAGCATTAGGTTTAGATTTTAAACGTATTCAGTTTACCCCAGATTTAATGCCTAGTGATATTTTAGGGAGTGAAATCTTAGACGAAAACAGACACTTTAAATTTATAAAAGGACCAATCTTTGCTAATATTATTTTAGCAGATGAAATTAATCGAACACCTCCAAAAACTCAAGCGGCTTTATTAGAGGCTATGCAAGAGCGTGCAGTAACTGTTTCTGGTCATCACTATAAGCTAAGCTTACCTTATTTTGTATTAGCTACACAAAACCCAATTGAGCAAGAAGGGACGTATCCGTTGCCAGAAGCACAATTAGATCGTTTTATGTTTGCGATTAATTTAGAATACCCTTCTTTTGCTGAAGAAGTTCAGGTTGTAAAATCGACAACTACAGATGTGCAAGCTACAGTCAATGCTTTATTTACAGCTCAGGAGATTATCGATTTCCAAAATGTTATTCGTCGTATTCCTGTTGCAGATAATGTGATTGAGTATGCGGTAAGTATGGTTAGTAAAACAAGACCTAAATCGTCAGCTGCATCTGAATTAGTTTCTGAGTTTGTAGATTGGGGAGCTGGACCAAGAGCATCCCAAAATTTAATTCTAGCAGCAAAAACACACGCTGCTATTAATGGTAAATTTTCCCCTGATGTTGAAAATGTACAAGCAGTTGCTTCAGGCATACTTCGTCATAGAATTATCAAAAACTACAAGGCAGAAGCTGAAGGCATCACAGATGAGCAAATAATAAAGAGTTTGTTCTAGATGAAACGTAGGGCTTTAATTCCTCCAGTTGTACTGTTTCTTTTAGGTATATCATCTACCATTATTGGAGCCTTGTTTAAAATTCAACATTGGCCTTATGGTGCTTTGATATTATCTCTAGGAAGCTTGTTAGAAATACTAGCTATTTTCTGGATGATTATTGTCCTTATTAAAATGTACAGAAACAATTAGTTTTATTCTAGTAAGTGTTTAATGTCTGCTTTTAGGAGTCTCACCTCCGCTGGAATGAGAATATTATAAAACCCTCTTATATATTGTTTTTTATCAATCAAAGCGACGTAACTTGAATGATAAAAATCAGTACCATCTTCATTAGGCTTGAAGTTCGTTTTTAGTTGTTGGGCAATGTCTTGCAATTGTGCTTCAGAAGAAGCTCTTAATAGATGCCATTGGTTAGAATCAATACCATGAAGCTTAGCATAATATTGTAATTGTGCTAAGGTGTCTGTTTTAAAATCAATTGATATAGAATATTGTTTAAAATGAGTGTCATTGGAAAATGCTTTAGCAATTTCTTGTTGTTTGATGCGCATTGGTGGACAAATAGAAGGGCAAGTAGTAAAGAAGAAATTTATAGTGTGGACATAGCCTTTAGTTGTAGTGCCAGTAATATATTCTCCATCCTGATTTACAAATTTGTAATCATTAATTTTATAGTATTCTTTTTTCCCGTCTATATAATCATAACTTAAAATAGGAAGCTCTGAAGTCGTTTCTTTGCAAGCAGCTAGAGATAGAACTATGAGTATGAAAATTTTAAATTTCAATAGATTAAAGATTAAGTTCACTTATGCGGTCATGCATTTCAGGATCATAATAGAAAATAGCCATACTAGCCATCATTTCTTGATCTTTCTCTGTGGTGTTATCAACTTCTAGAAGCATCTCGTAACTATGATCTTTATACATCCAAATGCCTTTTTGACTTGAAAAAGAAGGTGTGTTTTTTAGCCCAATTTTATCAGTGAAATTTTCACTTTTGCAGTCATAGATTATAGTACCAGTAGTTTTGTCTCTCAATTGAAAACGATTAGCAAAAGGATGTAAATGTGATGTAATTTGATGTAATCGTATACTATCCTTAATTTGTAATTGACTAGACGTATCATACGTATAGTTATGTTTTCCAGGTTTTATAATCCAGTGTCCAGATAATGGATTCCCTTTTGTGTCGATATAGGTGTGATTTTTAGTTTCTACTGGAATACAAGCATTGGGAAGCATTTCAGTTGGGCCTTTATAAGGATCACTTGGGTCAAATGGAAACATCATAAATACCGTTTTAGGCTGTAATGGAATTAATGATGATTTACTCAGTTTAGTGAATCCAATTTCTATTTTATGTTTAATATTAAATGTAGAATCTACAATGTTGTGGTTAAGTGCTTGTGCATTAATAAACAAACGTTCATTTGAAAAGACTGGGAAACCAAATCCGTCAGGTAATTTAAAGTCTTCCACACCATTACTAATAGATGTTATTCTAGGGTACTGTGTATTGATGCGATTGGTCATGTTCCAACGGTTATAATGTTCGGCATCACGATACTCAAAATTGGTATGGCATACAAAATCGTTGGACATTTTACGAGTCTCATCAGAAGAAACCGCATTGGTCTTAAATGAGGTTAGAAATAATAATTCCTCTTTTGTATCGTCTATCACAACATATTGATCAGATTTTGGACCTTCCATAGATTTGTAAATATTACTAATCACAAAAGTAGGAGAGGTGAATACAACCGTGTTTGGGTTTAGTTCCTTTTTCCATTTAGAGTCTACCAAGCCTAAAGTATAGTATACTTTTGATTTGATTAATTCTTGATGTCTTGTCTTTAAAGATTTATAATAAATAAATCCACCAACAAGAACTAAAACCAGAAAAATTAGTATAAATTTAAACGTCTTACGCATAAGTCTTTGTGTATAATCAAATGTAAGGAATCGCTTAGTATAAAAAAAATGAGAACTAAGCATGAGTATAGTCAATAAATGAAAATAAATTACGAGAAGCGCATTTTTGGTTTAGATATTATGAGAGCTATTGCTATACTACTAGTTGTAGCTTCTCATGCGGTTTGGATTTTTCCTCAAACCAAAAACCTAGCTACAGATGTAATGAGTATTGCTGGTGTTTTAGGTGTCGAAATTTTCTTCGTACTCAGTGGATTTTTAATAGGAAGACTAATTTATAAACGCTTTACAGCTTCAGAGTTTAGCTTTAAGGATATGACCTATTTTTGGGTACGACGTTGGTTTAGAACTTTGCCCAATTATTATTTAATTTTAGTGTTCAATGTTTTACTGGCGTTGTTTTTAGGAACACACTTACCAGATAACTTATGGCAGTATGCTTTTTTTATACAAAATTTTGATTGGGAGATGCCATTGTTTTTTGGTGAGTCTTGGAGTTTGCCAATAGAAGAATTTGCTTACATCATTGGGCCATTGCTACTATATCTTGTGTTGTTTTTGAAACTAAACATCAGCAAGTCTAAATTATTTTTGATTGTTACTACTGTAATAGTACTGTTCTTTTTTCTAACTAAAGTGTATTATAATTTAAGCCATTCTGAAACAAATATGATGTTTTGGAATGTTAATCTTAAAGCCGTAACTATGTATAGGATAGATGCTATTTATTATGGTGTTTTGGCAGCATATATAGCACTAACAAAAACATTAGCTTGGAGACGTTATAGATACATGTTTTTAGTAATGGGAGGCTTACTATTTTTAGGTTTGAACTTTGTTGTGCCAATGCAGCGTATATTTATTGAAAGCCATCCGTTTTTTTGGAACGTTCTGTATCTACCGATTAATAGTATTGCTATAGCTTTTACGCTACCCTATTTATCGCAAATTAAATCAGCTCCAAAATTAATTTTGATGCCTATAACCGTGATTAGTTTAATTTCTTATTCTATGTATTTGATTCACTATTCGGTAGTGATGCAATTAATGAAGCACTTTTTTCCTACTGAAGGGTTATCAATTCCAATACTAGGTGTTTATCTTATTATTTATTTAGTACTGACAATAGTACTTTCGTACTTACTTTATATGCTTTTTGAAAAACCTATAACTAATCTTCGTGATTCAAGGAAAATTAAGAATCATTTTAAATAAGAGTCAATTGTTAATTTAATAATTAGCACATATTTTTTTTGTTAATTTTTCATTTTAAGTGTAAAAAAACTACAGTTTATTGATTTATATTCAATGTTTTTAGCATTTCATTACATATTTTTAAATTTGCTATAAAATTTGTAATTTTGCTGTCCCGTAGTATGGGGATTCATATGATAATTAATTTTTAAATACGATATATGGCTTTTGATTTAGACATGATTAAAAAGGTTTATGCGAATATGTCTGAGCGCGTTGATGCTGCTCGTGATATTGTTGGTAAACCATTAACACTTTCAGAGAAAATTTTATACGCTCATCTTTGGGAAGGGAAGCCTACTAAGGCATTTTCTAGAGGTAAAGATTATGTAGATTTTGCACCAGATAGAGTCGCATGTCAAGATGCAACAGCTCAAATGGCATTATTGCAATTTATGCAAGCAGGCAAACATAAAGTAGCTGTTCCAACTACAGTGCATTGTGATCACTTGATTCAAGCAAAAAATGGCGCAACTTCAGATTTGCAACATGCTATTAATACGAGTAATGAGGTATTTAATTTCTTAGAGTCTGTATCAAATAAATATGGAATTGGTTTCTGGAAACCAGGTGCAGGAATTATTCACCAAGTTGTATTAGAAAATTATGCATTTCCAGGTGGAATGATGATTGGTACCGATTCGCATACAGTTAATGCTGGAGGGTTAGGAATGGTTGCCATAGGTGTTGGAGGCGCAGATGCCGTTGATGTTATGGCTGGCATGGCTTGGGAGTTGAAATTTCCGAAGCTAATAGGTGTAAGATTAACAGGTAAACTATCTGGATGGACTGCACCAAAAGATGTGATTTTAAAAGTTGCTGAAATACTTACAGTGAAAGGCGGTACAGGAGCTATTGTAGAATATTTTGGACCTGGAGCAACAGGAATGTCGTGTACTGGAAAAGGAACTATTTGTAATATGGGAGCTGAAATTGGAGCAACAACATCTACGTTTGGTTACGACGAATCTATGGAGCGCTACTTAAGAGCAACTGATAGAGAAGGTGTAGCTGATGCTGCTAACGAAGTAAAAGATTATTTAACCGGTGATGCCGAAGTGTATGCAAATCCTGAGCAATACTTTGATCAAGTTATTGATATTAATTTATCAGAATTAAACCCATTGTTAAATGGACCATTTACTCCAGATTTATCTACCGCTGTTGGTACAGAAATGAATGAAAAAGCTAAAGCTAATGAATGGCCATTAAAAGTAGAATGGGGATTAATTGGATCTTGTACCAACTCGTCTTATGAAGATTTGTCTCGTGCGTCTTCAGTTGCGCAACAGGCTTTAGATAAAGGTGTGAAAATGAAATCTGAATTGGGGATTAATCCAGGTTCAGAGCAAGTTCGTTACACTGCAGAACGTGATGGAATACTTCAAATTTTTGAAGAATTAGATGCTAAAATATTTACAAATGCTTGTGGACCATGTATTGGTCAATGGGCACGTTATGAGGATCCCAAAAACGCACCTAAAAATAGTATTGTGCATTCGTTTAATAGAAACTTTGCCAAACGTGCCGATGGAAACCCAAACACACATGCTTTTGTTGCGTCACCAGAATTAACAGCTGCCATTGCGCTTGCAGGACGATTAGATTTTAATCCAATGACCGATTCATTAATCAATGAGAATGGTGAAGAAGTAATGTTAGAAGAACCAACAGGATGGGAGTTGCCTCCAAAAGGGTTCGATGTAAAAGATAATGGGTACTTAGCACCTATGGAAGATGGAAGTGGTGTTCAAGTTACTGTAGCTTCAGACTCTGAAAGACTACAATTGTTAACTCCTTTCCAACCTCTTGGTGATACAATATCAGGAGCTAAACTTTTAATCAAAGCGTTTGGAAAATGTACAACAGATCATATTTCGATGGCTGGACCTTGGTTACGTTTCCGTGGGCATTTAGATAATATTGCGAATAATACATTAATTGGTGCTGTTAACGCTTTTGGAAAGAAAACAAACTTTGTCAAAAACCAAATAACTGGTGAGTTTGGAGGTGTTCCAGATACAGCTAGAGCATACAAAGCAGCAGGAATTAAATCTGTTGTAGTAGGAGACCATAATTATGGTGAAGGTTCATCTCGTGAGCATGCTGCAATGCAACCACGTCATCTTGGTGTGGCTGCAGTCATCGTAAAATCATTTGCTCGAATTCATGAAACTAACCTTAAAAAACAAGGAATGTTGGGATTGACTTTCGCTAATGAAAGTGATTACGATTTGATTCAAGAGGATGATACATTTAACTTTGTTGACTTAAACGAATTTGCACCTGAGAAACAACTAACTATTGAAGTTGTTCATTCTGATGGAAGCAAAGACACAGTTAAAGTCAATCACACATATAATCAATCACAAATTGATTGGTATAATGAAGGTTCTGCTTTGAATTTAATTAAAAAAGAAAATGCTGCATAGCATTACAATCTATACTATTAAAAAAGTCCTTGAGTTTTCAAGGACTTTTTTTTGCTTTATACTGTAAGTATTAATAAGTTAGAACGACAACACAAGTATCTAACAAAAAAACACTCCAAATGCAGTCAATGTGGTTCTTTGACGATGTTAACCTTTTTAAGGTGCTTTGTCCACATAAATTCAAGGCCTATAAAAACGATCACGATTTTGATGCCTATAAAAAGAAAGACTATATCTACTTTGAGGCAGACTCTGCTAACAAAGTTTATCTCATAGAAAAAGGAAAAGTGAAAATTGGTTACTATAATGAAAATGGTGACGAAATTGTCAAAGCTATATTGTCAAAGGGCGAATTATTTGGAGAAAAAGCCATTTTAGGTGATCATATTAGAGATGAATTTGCACAATCTATAGATAACGCAACGTCTATTTGTCCAATTGGTGTGACGACCATGCACGAATTAATGAGAGATAATCAAACCTTTAGTTTTAAGGTGTATAAATTTATTGGATTCAAATTCAAAAAGTTAGAACGTCGACTTCAATTGTTATTATTTAAAGATACCAAAACCCGTTTGGTAGAGTTTTTAGATGAATTGTGTGCCGATTACGGTTATGATTGTGAAAAAACGGGAGATCATGTTATCAAACATCCTTATACACAAAAAGACATAGCGTCCTTAATTGGTACTTCTCGACCAACACTTAATATTCTTCTTAATGAACTTAAAGAGGAGAATTACATCAATTTCAACCGTAAAGAGATTAGAATCTTAAAGCATTCGGCATAAATTTTCATTTTTTTTCATTTGTGTTAGCTAGCTAACATTTTATGAATCTCATGAGTTATAATTTTGAAGCATAAATTTTAAAATTATAAAGCGATGATTAAAAAAATGTTTTTAGTAGTATTAGCACTCGGTTTAATGACATCATGCAGTGATGATGACGATAGTGTGCAAGCCATTGTTCCTAATGCAGGAACTATTACTGGAGGACCCTTTACATTTATAGTAGATGGTATGCCAGATTTTGTAAGTGGAATTGCTACAGATCCAAATGCTGTAGGAACCAATAGAACTTTTGTAATTACAGATGACCAAGGAAATATCTTAGGACTTCCGCCAACAAATGAAGCTTTACAAGGTGTTGATTTTGATGGTGCAGGTGTAGGAACTTGTTTAATTTGGTATTTACGCTATGAAGACGATTTAACTGGAGCAGAAATGGGAATGAATGCAAATGATTTAGCTGGAACATTTGATTTATCAAATTCTATTACTGTAAATAGATTAGGAGCACCAGATGCTGGTATGATTACAGGAGGTCCATTTACATTTTGTGTTGATGGCACTGTAGATAATGTAAGTGGAATTATGACAGATCCAAATGCTGTTGGTACTAACAGAACATTTGTAATTACTGATGATATGGGTAATATCTTAGGATTACCACCAACAATGGAAGCACTTGAAGGTGTTGATTTTGATGGAGCTGGAGCTGGTGTTTGCTTAATCTGGTATTTGAGATATGAAGATGATTTAACTGGAGCAGAAATGGGAATGAATGCAAATGATTTAGGCGGAACATTTGATTTGTCAAATTCAATAACAGTAACAAGAAATCAGCCAGATGCTGGAACTTTATCTGGTGGGCCGTTTACATTTACAGTTGATGGAACAGTTGATAACGTGAGCGGAATCACTACAGATCCAAATGCAGTAGGTACAAATAGTACATTCGTAATTACAGATGATATGGGGAACATCTTAGGGTTGCCTCCTACAATGACAGCATTAGAAGGCGTAGACTTTGATGGTGCAGGTGTTGGAACTTGTTTAATCTGGTACTTACGTTATGAAGATGGATTAACAGGAGCAGAAATGGGAATGAATGCTAGTAACCTTGGTGGTTGCTTTAGCTTGTCAAACTCAATTACTGTAACAAGAAATTAGACCCATCTCTCAATACATATATAACCGAACAACATTTAGAGTTTTTGTTGTTAGATTTGAAGCGCATTATCGACTATGATAATGCGTTTCTTATTGATATAACTATGGCAAAATCAAAAAAGTCTAAAATTTATAACCTCTTATTTATTGTTGTGATTGCTTTGCTCATTATTCCGCAAACACGACAACCTATTCAAGTTTTGATTAATAAAGGACTTGCTTTAGTGGTTAAGCCTTCTGTAATTAATGCTTCAGAACGTAAATCGATTTCTAATTATGATTGGAAATTAAAAGACATATCAGGCAATGCGTTTGATTTTAGTACTGCTGAAGGGAAAGTTGTCGTCATTAATTTTTGGGCAACTTGGTGCCCACCATGTATTGCTGAAATGCCAAGTCTTGAAGCCCTTTATCAGAACTATAAAACTAATGATGATGTTGTGTTTCTTTTTGTATCTAATGAAGATAAAGAGAAATTATATGAGTTTACTGTGCATCATGGTTATACTTTTGAAGTATACCAACCTATAAATAATTATCCAGAATATTTTAATGTGTCTTCAATTCCTAGAACATTTATTATTGGAAAAAATGGCGATATTGTTATTGATAAGTCTGGTGCTGCCGATTGGAATAGTGAACGCGTTACCAATACAATTGATGAGTTACTTAAAGTGTTTTAAAAAAGGCTTTAATGAATGACCATGAAAACAGTGACATCATAATACTAAACTCTTCAGATAAACTAGAGTCTTCATCTAAAAAGCGAAACATGGTTTGGACAGAATTTTTATCATAAAACTGCTTAAAAACCCATTCACCTTTATGATTTTCGTCTTTTAAAACTTTTAAAAACACTTTGTCGTAAAATCTATATTTAGTTTTAAATAAGTTGCTTGAGGGCACATTATTTGCCTTAAGATTCCCTATAATTTTTGCTACTTTTTTTTCGGTGTGTTTAAATGAATATCCTGTAGATCCTTTTACCCATCCACCGCCTGTACCAATTTTAGTGATTTTATTAGTGTTGAATTTAGAAAAATTATAATTAGTCATTGGAATTTGACCTATTTCAGTTTCAATAATTGTATAATTCTCAATCTTTAAGTAGTCTTTAATATAAGTTTTGAGATACATATCATAAATAGATTCATCAACTACATCTTCAGTAAAATAAGTGAATTCAACTAAGGCTTCAGTTTTAGAAAATGGCAGAACATAAGTGAATGTCGTTTGTTCCCCATCTTTTAGACGATAATCCATCATTGTGACTTTGTCTTCGTCAAACGTTTCGTTTTCGGTTTTAATTACTATACCTTTAAAATGTTGAATAATAGAAATACTGTCTTTTGATTCTGAAGAAAATTCTGTAGGAACACGACTATCAAACACATGTGAGGCTGTATAAGACTTCTTTTCTGTAGTGACAATAGCGTGGTGGTTTTCAGTAACTGAAGTTACGCGCTCAATAATACAGTGAATGTTGTCCTGTTGATGAAGCTGTGCTTTAGCGTCGTTGTAAAAATCAATAGCACGTATCGTTTTATAGCGATAAGGCTTAAGGTCTAAATCAATTGTTTTCTTGGAAGTGATTATTGAAGTTTTGTTCCAAGATTTATGAGTGATATGAGACCATTGGGACGGCTCTGTTTCCCAAAAACTCCAGGTTTTGTCATTGGTATTTTTTTCTGAAGGATCAATAAGAGCAATTTGCTTGTTATTGAAATAAGAATCAGATGCTAGCTTAAGAGCTAGTTGAAATCCAGCTAATCCATTTCCAATGATGATATAATCGAAATGGGAAGGTTGTGTCATATAAGCGTAGAAATACTATTTTTTAAAGTATTTGAAAGGTACAAAAAGCATCCCAAAACATTCACCATCTTCTTTTCCTAAATGTTTATGATGGATTTTATGAGCACGTCTAACACCTTTGGCATACCAATTATTGGCATTTCTAAATAATTTAAACCGTTGATGAATAAAAATATCATGGACAATGAAATAAGCTGCACCATAAGCCATAATCCCTAATCCAATGGGAAGGCAATACCATATGCTTTCGTAACTCCATAAATAAAAACAGGTCATGCTAACTATAGCATAAAATATAAAAAAAGCGTCATTACGTTCAAACCAACTGTCATGATCTTTATGGTGATGGTCTTTATGTAAACTCCATAAAAAACCATGCATAACAAACTTATGGGTAAACCAAGCCATGAATTCCATGGTACAAAATACGCCTAAGAAAATAAGGATCCAAAATACAGTTTGCATGAGATTACATTAAATTAAGTTGGTATTTGACATAACTTCTAGTAAGGAGCTCAAACTTTTTATAATTTGGAACTCTAATTCTAGTTGATTTAATTTCTAAAGCAGGTGTTTTCTTTAATTTTTTTAGTAACTGACTATAATATCTATAGGCCATAAAAACACCAAACTTCGCTTCAATAGGGAGTTTTCGTATGCCTTGTAGCCCTTTATTGAAATCATTTTCAATGTCATCAATGATGGCTTGTTTTGAAGTTTCGTCTAAATTATTTAAATCCGTGTTTGGGAAATACGTGCGACTCAGATCTTCAAAATCGGCTTTTAAGTCTCTTAAGAAATTAACTTTTTGAAATGCTGAGCCTAATCGCATTGCAGATTCTTTAAGCGATTCATATTTTTCTTGATTTCCTTTAACAAACACTTTTAAACACATTAGACCAACAACATCGGCAGAGCCATAAATATAGGCTTTATATTCTTCTTCAGTTAAATAGTTTTGCTTGTGTAAATCTAAGCGCATGCTTTTCATAAAAGCATTTACCAAGCTTTTGTCAATGCCATATTTATGATACGTTTCTTGAAACGAATTTAAAATTGGGTTTAAACTTATTTTATGCTCAAGTGCTAATTCTAAATCTCTGGAAAAATTATCAAACAATAATTCTTTGTCATAATCATGAAATGTGTCTACAATTTCGTCTGCAAATCTTACAAAACCATAAATATTATAGATATCCTGACGAATAGTATTTGATAGCATTTTAGTAGCTAATGAAAACGAAGTACTGTAAGACGTTGTAACAGTCTTACTACATTGGTTTGAAACGGTGTCAAAAATTGCTTTCATAATTAATTACTGTGATGTTTTTTTATGAGTTCAGCTACTAATTTCCCTGAAATTAGTGAAGGCGGAACGCCTGGTCCTGGAACTGTTAATTGTCCTGTGAAATATAGGTTACTTACTTTTTTACTTTTTAATTTGGGTCTCAAAAAAGCGGTTTGTAAGAGTGTATTAGCCATTCCGTAGGCATTTCCTTTATATGAATTATAATCACTTATAAAATCATTCACGCAAAAGGACTCTTTAAATGTAATACTTTTTTTAACGCTTTGAGATGTCAAATCTTCAAAACGCGTTATAATTTTTTCAAAATATTTTGCTCTAAGTTCCTCAGTGTCTTCTAACCCTGGCGCTAATGGAATTAAGAAAATTCCTGCTTCCTTTCCTTCTGGAGCAGCATTAGAATCTGTTATTGAAGGAAAGCTTGCATAAAATAATGGTTGTTCAGGCCATTTAGGTGTGTCATAGATGTCTTTTGCATGAACATCAAAATCAACATCAAAAAATAATGTATGATGATTTACGTTTTTTAATTTCTTATCAAAACCTATATAAAATAATAGGGAAGAAGGTGCGAATATTTTTTTCTCCCAATAGTCTTGTGAGTATTGTACATAGTTAGTGTCTAATAATGTTTCAGTATGATGATAATCAGCACCACTCAATATGATATCACTTTTTTGATTGTTCCCATTTGAAATTATTGAAATGGCTTTACCGTTATCTACGATGATTTTATCAACTGGGTTTTCTGTTTTTATAGTGACACCCAAACTTTTTGCTAAAGTTTCCATAGCTAATATAACTTGGTACATCCCTTTTTTTGGATGAAATGTACCTATGCCAAAATCGGCATAATTCATAAAACTATAAAAAGAAGGCGTATTGTCTGGTTTAGCACCTAAAAATAAAACTGGAAACTCAAGAATCATAGCTAATCGATCGTTCTTAAATTCTTTTCGAACATCCTTTTTAATCGTACTAAAAAATTGTCCAATTTTTTTTATTGTCACAGGAGTGATCAATTCAAAGAGGGACACACCAGGTCTATAGACCAAATCTTTGATGGCAACGTCATAATTGTTTTGCGCATTGTCAATAAATTCTAGCAGTTTTTTTGAACTTCCTTTTTCTTCTTCTTCAAAAGCAGTACAGATTTTTTCCAAAGTGTCTTCTATGGTAATGTAATCGCCTTTTCCAAAATAAACACTATAAGCAGGATTGAGTTTTTCTAATGTGTAATAGTCGTCAGGTGTTTTATTAAAATCTGCAAAAAACCGTTCAAACACATCAGGCATCCAATACCAAGTTGGTCCTATATCAAAGGTAAAACCCTCTTTTTTTAATTGCCTTGCACGACCACCAATAGTTTTGTTCTTTTCAAATATAGTAACGTCATAGCCATCTCTAGCTAAGTAGCAAGACGATGCAAGTGCTGAAAACCCGGAACCTATTATTGAAACAGTTTTGCTCATTGTTTAACAAATTTAAACAAAAGTTAAACAATTTTAGCTTTAGTGCTAAAATTTTATAGTTTTTTAACTAAGTTTTTAATACTATCAAAAGGAATGATTTGCTTTGGAAGTGTGTGATGATCAATTTCATCTAGCATTCTTCCTAAAAGCCAGAGTTTTACATGTTTCTTTTTTAGAATTTTTTCTGAAAACTCTTTGATATAAGTATTAATGTTGTCCTTTTCAGGTTTAACTGTAAAATAGGAAACAAATGTAATATCGTCATAGTAGTTTAAGATGTCTTTTAAGCTATCAGTAGGTACACTCTGACCTAAATAAATACATTGATGGCCTTTGGCAATAATTTCATAATTAATCATCATCAATCCTAATTCATGTACTTCGTTGTCTGGTAAGTACAATACAAATACTTTTTTGGATTTGATTTGGTTTTGAGATTGAATATTCTCAGTATTTATTAAGATTTTTTGACGAATTAAGGTTGTCGCAAAATGTTCATGAGCTGGAGTTATGGTATCGGTCTGCCATAGCATGCCAATTTCTGAAAGCAAAGGGATAAAATCTTCATAGAATATATCTGTAAATGATTTTTCTTGTTCTAAGCTATTGTAGGTGTCATAAAACAGCTTTTGGTCAAAGTTTATCATAGAGAGTTTAAAAGTACTCAAGATATGATTGTTAGATTGATCATTTAGAGCAACGTCTCTTACTAATTCTGGAATTTTTGAGGTTTCAATTGCTGCTAATTTTGAAATTTTATAGCCATTATTATTCAAATAACTAACGTTAAGAAGTTTTTGAAGGTTACTTAAGCTATAATACCTAATATTGGTATCAGTTCTTTCGGGTTCTAGTAAGTTATATCTTTTCTCCCAGATTCTGATAGTATGTGCCTTAATACCAGTGAGGTTTTCAAGATCCTTTATACTAAACGTACTTTTAATATTGTTCATTTTTAGTTTAAGAAGGTTAAACAAAAATAAACTTTTTTTGGCTTTGACCTAGATTTTAAGTTTTTTTTAATAGTAGTACTATTAGAAAGGTATTTAGGAATTAATAGGAAAAGTAATAATTGGAGTGATATAAAGTGCGCACGAGAAGACTCGAACTTCCACGGACTAATGTCCACCAACCCCTCAAGCTGGCGCGTCTACCAATTCCGCCACGTGCGCATTTACAGTAAAGATAAAAAAAAAGTTAAGCGAATGCTTAACGTTTTTTTGTTGTGACCAGTCTGGGGCTCGAACCCAGGACCCTCTCCTTAAAAGGGAGATGCTCTACCAACTGAGCTAACTGGTCAATAAGTTTCTCTAACGAGGGTGCAAATATAAAACGTTTAATTAATATTCCAAACGTATTATTAGATAATTTTTTGTTTTTTTGTGATTACTTATCTTATGTTTTTAATTATCAATTTATAACAGGAAAATGACACTATTTTTAGTTGGATATATGGGTTCAGGAAAATCAGTAATTGGTCGACGATTAGCTGAAATTTTAAGCTATAATTATATTGACTTTGATGATTATATTGAGAACAAAGAAGAAACTACTATTACAACTATTTTTGAAACCAAAGGTGAAATTTATTTTAGAAAAGCTGAAAGTAATTACTTAAATGATATTACTAGTTTAAAAGAATCTGTAGTTTCGCTAGGAGGAGGAACACCTTGTTATGGCTATAATATGCAAACACTTTTGAATGCTGAAAATGCAAAGTGTATATATCTTAAAGCAGCAATTCCTACATTGTCTAATCGATTGTTTGACGAAAAATCTAAGCGACCTCTAATTTCGCATATTGAAACGAAAGACGAGCTGAATGAATTTATAGGAAAACATATATTCGAAAGAGCTCCTTTTTACGAACAAGCCCATTTAAGTATTAAAACAGATGATTTATCTGTACAAGAAATTGTTGAAGCGATATTGGTCCAGTTATTTTAAATACGCTTCAAATTGTTTTCCAGTCAATACAATTTCTACATGCTCGTTTAATGATGTAGATAAAGAAATCCCTTTGAAATCAGCTTTCACAGGAAATTTTTTATGATTTCTGTTAACTAAAACAGCAGTCTTGAATTGTTTAAGAGGCACATCTAAAAAATGTTTAACACCGTATATCAAGGTGCTACCAGAGTTTAATACATCATCAATAAGCACGATAGACTTATTACTGTATTCTTCTTTACGCAACGATGTTTTTATGTCGGATAGCGGATTTTTTTTATCAATAATAACTTTACAAAGTATAGGTTTCAACTCAGAAATTTTTTCAAGATTTTGTTTGAGTTTTTTTGCAAGGATGTAACCATTAGCTTCAATTCCTGCCAAAATGATATCATCTTCATAGACGTTACTTTCATAAATTTGATAAGCAATACGTCTTATTTTATGTTGAATCTCTTGATGATTTAAAATCGTGTTTTTGGTGATGCTCATACTGAGTTATATTTCTTCAAAGATAAAAAAGAGTTTCTTTAATTGGGTTGTAAATACTTAGATATCTTCTTCTGGAGTATCATAAAAATCGTCAATATCTCTTCGGTCTTTTTTGGTTGGTCTACCAACTCCCTTTTTTCGGTAATAATCTTTAGAGTACTTAAGTAAGTCTTTCGCTTCAAAAGCTTCCTTTGGTGTAACGTCTTTTCTGTATAGATCTACTAGCTTAGCGCCGACCCTACTTTCGGGTAAATCATTGACGATGATTTGGTAATTGATTTGGTCTTTTCTAAATTCAATTTTATCAGTTGCATAGACATCTCTACTTGGTTTTACAACTTGGCCATTAACTTTAACATGGCCTTTTTTACAAGCATTTGTTGCGATGCTTCTAGTTTTGCAATATCTAATGCACCAAAGGTATTTATCTATTCGCATATTAAAACTGTGAAATTGACGTTAATAGTATTGCACAAAAGTATTATATTATTGTATCTTGCGCCATAAAAATAAGCAATATTGAACGATTCAAATTTTGATTTGAATTAAAGAAAATTTACGAACATGAATTTAAAAAATAGCCTAATAGTTTTATTGGTTTTTGTCATTGCCTTTACAGCATGTAAACCTGATGATCCTACATTTATACCTGTTCCTGATAGAGATAGAACTGAGCAACAAGTTGTTGATAGAGATTCTCTAATTGGATATATGGAAACACATTATTATAATTCTGCAGCTTTGAGTACTGGAGGAACAAATTACACTATTGATGATATTGTGATTACGGAGTTGCCTCAAGATGAGAATGGTAATTATTTAGAGTTACCTAATCCAGATGATAATACCCTTTTAATTGATGCGGTAACAACATATACAAGAACCTATTTTGATGTTGAATACGAATATTACGTACTTGAGATTAATGAAGGTGGAGGTGATACAAATCCCAATTTTACTGATTTAGTAGAATTAGTATATTCTGGAAATACCTTAGATGAAGAGGTTTTTGATAGTGCTATAAATCCTAATAATCCCTTTGACATGGTAAATTTAATTGAAGGATGGAGAAACGTAATCCCAAAATTTAAAACAGCAGCGTCATTTGAAATCAATCCTGATGGAACCGTTGAATACAGCGATTATGGGATAGGTGTTATGTTTTTACCCTCTGGGTTAGCGTATTTTGCTAATCCTCCATTTGGTATAGATGTCTACTCTAATTTAATATTCAAGTTTGAATTATACAGAGCACAAGCTAATGACCATGATCAAGATGGTGTCATGTCTCATTTAGAGGATTTGAATGGTAATATGGATATTGATGATGATGATACTGATGGAGATGAATTGCCTAATTTCTTTGATGTGGATGATGATGGTGATGGTGTATTTACGATTTTTGAAGATTTAGATGAAGATGGCGATCCAACTAATGATGATTCAGATAATGATGGAATACCAAATTATTTAGATGCAGATTCAACAGAGTCTAATCAAGACAATTAACAACTATAGATACATAAAAAAAGACGCTTAAGTAAGCGTCTTTTTTGTTTTTAATTATTATCGATTTATAATGCAATTGATAAACTGAGAATCAATTGATCAGGCCTAGTGTCTATTCTACTAACGGCACTTCCACCAATATTATTTCCAATAAAAGTAGCTTCATTATCACTAAAGCCTCTTTCATATCTTAAATCAACACCAATCTTATTGAGATTTAAGCCAATACCGAAATTTAAACCAATGGAGAAATCATCTTTTACATTGTCAATATCGATACCATCAAATTCAGTATCTAAAATGTATTGAAATGAAGGTCCTCCAAAAACACTAACTGGTCCAAGAACTTTGATACCAACTAAAAGCGGCGCATCAATTTTTTTCATATTAAAATCATCACTATTATAATCACTTTTAGTACTGGTATAAATCAATTCTGGTCTAAAATATAAATCATTACCAATTTTTCCGAAGACACCAATATGATAGCCTATGTTACGATCTGGATTTTGAGCATTGTCACCAATGGATTCAAAGTAATCTCCATTTGCGTTGTAATTTAAACCTCCTTTAAGTCCGAATGAACTTCCTTCTTGTGCTTGAGCAGCAAAATAAAATAACGTTAATAAAAACGCGCTAATAATCAATTTCTTCATAATATTCGTTTTTTGTGATTTTGATGTATAATATCAAAAACGTTGCCAAACGAAAATTATTTCTTTTTGAGCGTTCTAATTTTTGGTGGTTAGAAACAAAATGAACAAAAAAAATCTAGCATTTTAATGCTAGATTTTAGTTTTAATTTTTTCTTTTCAGGACTGTTTCAGCAGCTTTGATAATGGCATTGGCATTCAAACCGTATTTTTCCATGAGCTGAGCTGGCGTTCCAGATTCTCCAAATGTATCATTAGTAGCGACAAATTCTTGGGGTGTTGGATGATGTTTAGCGAGTACTCGAGCAACACTTTCTCCTAAGCCACCTAAATGGTTATGCTCTTCAGCAGTAATAATACAACCTGTTTTTGAAACGGAATCGATAATCGCTTTATCATCAAGAGGTTTGATGGTATGGATATTTATGACTTCTGCAGAAATGCCTTTGTCATGAAGTGTTTTAGCAGCTTCTAGAGCCTCCCAAACCAAATGTCCAGTAGCTACAATAGTAACATCATTACCTTCAGTTAATAGAACAGCTTTACCAATTTCAAATGTTTGGTTTTCTGGAGTGAAGTTTGCAACTTTTGGTCGTCCGAAACGAAGATAAACAGGACCGTGATGGTCAGCTATAGCAATCGTTGCAGCTTTAGTTTGATTGAAATCACAAGTGTTGATTACAGTCATTCCTGGTAACATTTTCATCAAACCAATATCCTCTAAAATTTGGTGAGTAGCACCATCTTCACCTAAAGTTAAACCAGCATGTGATGCGCAAATTTTTACATTCTTGTCAGAATAAGCGACACTTTGCCTAATCTGGTCATATACACGGCCTGTAGAGAAGTTAGCAAAAGTTCCAGTAAATGGAATTTTACCACCAATAGTCATTCCTGCAGCCAAACCAATCATATTAGCTTCAGCAATTCCAACTTGAAAAAAACGTTCAGGATGATTCGCTTTAAACTCATCCATTTTTAACGAACCTATTAAATCGGCACAAAGCGCAACAACATTTTCATTGGTTTTTCCTAATTCGGTTAATCCAGCTCCAAAACCAGAGCGTGTATCTTTATTTCCTGTGTTAGTGTATGTTTTCATTTTTGTTTTCTAGATTGATAGTTAGTAGTCTCCTAAAGTCTCAGTGTTTTGCGCTAAACCAATTGCTAATTGCTCATCGTTTGGTGCTTTACCATGCCATGCATGTGTATGCATCATAAAATCAACACCATTACCCATCACTGTCTTTAGTAATACACAAACAGGTTTTCCTTTACCTGAAAGAGATTTTGCTTTTGCCATTCCTTCTAAAATAGCAGCTATATCATTTCCGTTTTCAATATCAACAACAATCCAACCAAAGGCTTCAAATTTTGCTCTCACGCTTCCCATTGGTAATACGTCGTCTGTTGAACCATCAATTTGTTGCCCGTTTAAATCTATAGTAGAAATGATATTATCCACATTATTTGCAGCGGCATACATAATGCCTTCCCAGTTTTGCCCTTCTTGCAATTCTCCATCGCCATGCAAACTATAAACTAAGTGCGTATCATTGTTTAGTTTTTTCGCTTCAGCAGCTCCTAGTGCAACACTAAATCCTTGGCCTAGCGATCCAGATGCAACGCGTACTCCAGGTAAGCCTTCATGTGTAGTTGGGTGTCCTTGAAGTCTTGAATTAATCAATCTAAATGTATTTAATTCATCTACAGGGAAATAACCTGATCTTGCAAGAACGCTATAGAATACTGGAGAAATATGACCGTTTGATAAGAAGAAAAGGTCTTCACCAATGCCGTCCATATCAAAGGTGTCTTTTCTGTCCATGATTTCTTGGTAGAGTGTTACAAAAAATTCTGCACAACCTAAGGATCCACCAGGATGACCTGAGTTCACTTTGTGCACCATTCGTAATATATCTCTACGAACTTGAGTTGTTAAGTCTTGTAATTGTTGTGTATTTGGCATAAAATAAGTCTGAATAATTTCAGCACCAAAAATAAAGTTTTCATAAGGCTAATCAAAAATAGAATCGAGTCACTTATTAACGATTTTGGTCAGTTGCTAACAATTTAATGCTAATAAAAATATTGAGCTTGTATTTTAAGTTTTCTGTTATATAATTTTATTAAATGTTTAAGAGCATAATACGTCTATATAATTATCTTTGCCCACTGATGACCTTTTTTTATGAAATTTGAATTAAAAGCTAGTGATCCTCAAAGTAAAGCTAGAGCTGGAGTTATGACTACAGACCACGGCCAAATTGAGACCCCTATATTTATGCCTGTTGGCACTGTTGCCTCTGTAAAAGGGGTACATCAACGTGAACTTAAAAATGATATCAACCCAGATATTATACTAGGAAACACTTACCATTTGTATTTAAGACCACAAACACCAATTTTAGAGAAAGCTGGCGGTTTGCATAAATTCATGAATTGGGATAGAAATATCTTGACAGATTCTGGAGGATATCAAGTGTATTCGTTATCTGCTAATAGAAAAATAAAAGAAGAAGGCGTAAAGTTTAAATCTCATATTGATGGAAGTTATCATGTATTTACTCCTGAAAATGTGATGGAAGTTCAACGTAGTATTGGCGCAGATATTATTATGGCTTTTGATGAATGTACACCATATCCATGTGATTATAATTATGCAAAGCGATCTATGCATATGACACATCGTTGGTTAGAACGTTGCTTAACACATTTAGATAAAACGCCTTTTATGTATGACTATGAGCAAACATTTTTTCCTATTGTTCAAGGGAGTACATATAAAGATTTACGTCAGCAATCTGCCGAGTATATTGCAAATGCTGGAGCTCAAGGAAATGCCATCGGTGGTTTGTCTGTTGGAGAACCAGCAGAAGAAATGTATGCCATGACTGATGTGGTTTGCGAGATTCTTCCTTGGGAAAAACCACGTTATTTAATGGGTGTAGGTACACCTATAAACATTTTAGAGAATATTGCACTAGGGGTTGATATGTTTGATTGTGTAATGCCTACCCGTAATGCTAGAAATGGCATGTTATTCACAGCACATGGAAGCATAAACATTAAAAACTTAAAATGGGCAGATGATTTCTCTCCTGTTGATGAGATGGGGATTACTTTTGTAGATACCGAATATTCAAAAGCCTATTTAAGGCATTTATTTACAGTAAACGAGCTTCTTGGAAAACAAATAGCGACCATTCATAATCTCGGATTTTATATGTGGTTGGTAAGAGAGGCTAGAAAGCATATCTTAGCTGGAGATTTTAGAACTTGGAAAGATAAAATGGTAAAACAAATGGATAAGCGCTTATAGTTTGAAAATACTTGATTGGTACATATTAAAACGATATCTGTTTACATTTTTAATGATGTTGCTGCTATTTATTCCTATTGGAATAACGGTAAACCTTGCTGAAAAAATTGGTAAAATTTTAGAAAAAGAAGTGCCTTTTGGAGCTGTGGCTAAATATTATTTAGACTTCACTATATATTTTGCACATTTATTATTTCCAATATTTTTATTCTTATCAGTGATTTGGTTCACTTCTAAGCTAGCTAATAATACAGAGATTGTTGCTTTTTTAAGTTCTGGTGTTTCCTTTTGGAGATTTTTAAGGCCTTACATGATAGGTGCAGTGCTTATTGCTGCTTTTGCTTTAATAATGGGATTATTTCTTGCTCCACAAGCAAGTAAAGGGTTTAATGAATTTAAGTATAAATACTTAAAAAATAGCTCTAAAATTATTCAAACGAAAAATATCTATAGGCAAATAAATGATAATGACTATATCTATGTAAGTGATTTTACACCTAGTACTAAAACAGGTCGAAATTTTAGCCTTGAACATTTTGAGGGCAACACATTAAAATATAAGATTACCGCTAATAGTATAAAAGATAATGATACGTCTTATAGACTAATGACGTATACAAAAAGAACCTTTGGCGCCCAAGAAGATATCATTGAAACGTATAGAAGAAAAGACACAATATTACCTTTTGAAGCTGAAGATTTAACACCAGAAGAATACATAGCCGAAACCCTACAGTATGGTGATTTAATAAAATTTATTGATAAGGAAAAGCGAAGAGGTTCCTCTAATATTGGTCGTTATCAAGTTGTGAAATATAAAAAATGGAGCTTGCCTGTTTCTGTTTTCATTTTAACCATAATTGCGGTAGCAGTATCTTCAATTAAACGTAGAGGCGGTATGGGCGTTAACCTTGCTTTTGGGATTACTATTGCTATGATTTATGTGTTTTTTGATAAAGTATTTGGAGTTATGGCTGAACAATCAAGCTTCAATCCTTTATTTGCAGTATGGTTTCCAAATATCGTTTTTGGTATCTTAGCGGCTTATCTGTTGTACAATGCTAAACGCTAAAGTTAAAAATTACCTTCATTTACATTTTTTGGTTTTTATAGCTGGGTTTACGGCTATTTTAGGAAAGGAAATTACTATTGGATCTGTTGACTTAGTCTGGTACCGAATGTTAATAGCTGGCATTTTAATGTTCTTGTATATCAGAATTATCAAACTCAAGATTGAAGTAGATACTAAAACAAAACTAAAATTTTTTGGAGCAGGAATCATTATCGCTCTGCATTGGATCACTTTTTTTGAATCGATTAACCAGTCTAATGTGTCTATTGCTTTAGCTATGTTTTCTACTGGCGCATTTTTTGCCTCATTTGTAGAACCTTTAATTTATAAACGCAAGATTATATGGTACGAGATCCTCTTTGGTGTTGTTGTTATACTAGGTGTATTCTTGATTACCCAAAGTGAAATAAAATACCTTAATGGGATATTACTAGGCATATCTTCAGCATTGTTCTCAACATTATTTGCCGTCATTAACGGAAAATTTATAGAAACACATCGTGCCACAGTAATTTCATATTATGAGTTTATTAGTGGTGTTGTGTTTTTGTCTTTATTCGTACTTGTATTTCGCGGTGGATTTTCTTCAGAGTTTTTCATTTTATCTTCGGAAGATTGGATTTATATTTTTATTCTCGCTTCTATATGTACGGCTTATGCATTTATTGGAGCTGTAAATGTTATGCGTCATGTAAGCCCTTACACAGTAGTATTGACCTATAACTTAGAACCACTGTATGGTATTGCCATAGCATTGCTTTGTTATCCTGAAACCGAAATCATGAGTACGCAGTTTTATTATGGTGCTTTTCTAGTATTAGCCACAGTTTTAGCCAATGGTATCCTTAAAAATTATAAGAGTTATAAAAAAAGAAACACCTTAACTAATAAACCCAATTAATAACTGATATAAAGTTTCTATATTTGCATTATCTAACTAAAAAACTAAATCAAAATTTCAATGGAATATTTAGATTTTGAATTACCAATAAAAGAACTCCAAGATCAACTTGAAAAATGTCAATTAATAGGAGAGGAGAGTGATGTTGATGTCACTCAAACTTGTAAAAAAATTGAAAAGAAGTTGCTCGAAACTAAAAAGGAGATTTATAAGAATTTGACAGCATGGCAACGTGTGCAACTATCAAGGCATCCTAGTAGACCTTATACTTTAGATCATATCCAAGCCTTATGTGGTGATTCGTTTTTAGAATTGCATGGTGATCGTAACGTTAAGGATGACAAAGCTATGATTGGTGGTCTTGGTAAAATTGGAGACCAAACTTATATGTTTATTGGTCAACAAAAAGGATTTAATACTAAAACACGTCAATATAGAAACTTTGGAATGTCCAATCCTGAAGGCTATCGTAAAGCATTACGCTTAATGAAATCTGCTGAAAAATTTGGAATCCCAGTAGTAACTTTAATTGATACTCCAGGAGCTTATCCTGGTTTAGAAGCCGAAGAACGTGGACAGGGTGAAGCTATCGCTAGAAATATTTTAGAGATGACGCGCCTTAAAGTGCCAATCATTACAGTAATTATTGGTGAAGGTGCTTCAGGTGGAGCCTTAGGTATTGGTGTAGGTGATAAAGTACTTATGTTAGAAAATACATGGTATTCTGTAATTTCACCAGAGTCGTGTTCGTCAATATTATGGAGAAGTTGGGAATATAAAGAAGTTGCCGCGGAAGCTTTGAAATTAACAGCTCCAGATATGAAAAAACTTAAATTAGTTGATGCAATTATCAAAGAACCATTAGGTGGAGCACATACAGATAGGGCAGCTACATTTTTGGCTGTGAAAACTGCTATCGAGGCAAATTATGAGGAACTTAAAAACTTATCACCAAAAGATTTGGTAAACCAACGTATGGATAAATACTTAGCAATGGGAGTTTTTAAAAGCTAATCCTTATAGAATAACGGATTAAAAAAACTGAAACCATTCGTTTCGGTTTTTTTTGTCACTATTAACAATATAATCAAGTTATTAACAGTTAAATTGTTGATGACCTGTTAAGATTGAAAATTTCTAAAACTCAATTTTAGTTTACAATTTATTTACATTCGCAGTTATGAAGCAACCCAACCAAATAAAAGGCTATCAAGTCGATAAAAGTACTATAATCAATTTAGAAAAAGGAAAAATACCACCTCAAGCTATTGATTTAGAGGAGGTTGTGCTTGGGGCGATGATGATTGACAAGAAAGGTGTCGATGAGGTTATCGATATCTTAAGTGCTGAGGCTTTTTATAAGGATACACATAAACACATCTTTGAAGCAATTTTCAAATTATTTGAAAACAGTGAGCCTATTGATTTATTAACCGTTTCTAGTCAGCTTAAAAAAGACGCTAAATTAGATTTGGTTGGTGGTGATTTTTACCTTATTTCTTTAACCCAACGTGTGTCATCTTCGGCGCATATTGAATTTCATGCACGAATTATTCTTCAAAAATATATTCAGCGAAGTTTAATTAAAATTTCAAACGAAATTATTGAAGAAGCTTATGATGAAACCAAAGATGTTTTTGATTTATTAGATACTGCTGAAGCAAAACTTTATGAAGTCACCCAAGGTAATGTGAAGAAATCTACCGAGACAGCTCAAAGTTTGGTGATTCAGGCAAAAAAGAAAATTGAAGAGATTTCCAATAAAGAAGGAATGAGTGGTATTCCTACTGGGTTTACTAAATTAGATCGACTAACCTCTGGATGGCAGCCTAGTGATTTGATTATTATTGCAGCACGTCCAGGTATGGGTAAAACAGCTTTAACTTTAACAATGGCCAGAAATATTGCAGTTGATAGCAATATTCCGGTAGCGTTTTTCTCTTTAGAAATGTCGTCTGTACAATTAATAACGCGTTTGATTTCTTCGGAAACTAACTTGTCTTCTGAAAAGTTAAGAACTGGGAAATTAGAAAAACACGAATGGGAACAATTAAATGTCAAGGTGAAAACTTTGGAGAAAGCCCCTTTATTTATTGATGATACACCATCCTTATCTATCTTTGATTTGCGTGCAAAAGCAAGACGTTTAGCGTCTCAATACGGAATTAAAATGATTATGATTGATTATTTGCAGTTAATGACAGCAGGTGGAAGTCAAAAAGGAGGTAACCGTGAACAGGAAATATCTACAATCTCTCGAAACCTTAAAGCACTGGCAAAAGAATTAGCTATTCCTGTAATTGCTTTATCGCAATTATCGCGTGCTGTAGAAACTCGTGGTGGAAGTAAGCGCCCATTATTATCCGATTTACGTGAATCTGGAGCGATTGAGCAAGATGCCGATATTGTAAGTTTTATCTACAGACCAGAATACTATAAAATTGACGAATGGGATGATGATGAACGCTCACCTACTGAAGGTCAAGGCGAGTTTATTGTTGCTAAGCATAGAAATGGTGGTTTAGAAAATATCAGATTGAAATTTATTGGGCATTTAGGTAAGTTCGATAACTTAGATGATTTTGATACGCCATTTGGAGAATTTCATTCTAAAATGAATGCAGCGGCTAATGACGATACCTTTAAACCAGATAACTTCCCTTCACCTTCAGATGCCTTTGATACCCCTGAAGATGATAATGATGTGCCTTTTTAAGATTTAAAGACTTTAAAATTTAGACGAATCACCTCTTTATTTGAAAATTCCCTGTGTTTTTAGTTTTATTTTTAATTTTCCATATTGGGTTTATTGGTTATCATGTTTCTAAAGATTATGATTTTATTGATAGTGAATAACAACATTTTACGTTAAATTTGTGTTTGCTATTAAAAAGTTGCCTCATGCTAGAACAAAGACGTACTACTAATATCCTACTACTATTTATTGTAGTGCCGTTAGTATTTTATTTGCTAAAGATTTTATCGTTTATATTCATTCCATTGATATCTTCAATGTTTATCGCTTTATTGTTTCTACCATTAATGCGTTGGTTGAGTAGACGTAATGTGCCAAGATTAATAAGTATCATTATAGTCATTGCTTTAATTGTTATAGGTGTTATAATTGGTATTGAATTAGTGCAACTTTCAAGCAAGCAAATTCTATCAAACGATACCGGTTTTTTTGGTAAAGCTGAAGTGAAGATAAATGATTTAATGCTGTATATGCAGGATAAAGTTGGAATGGAATACAATCCTGATGGTAACTTTTTGTCACAATTCTTTCAGAAAGAAACTATTGGTTCAACCTTTGATTTTGTAAGGAAGTTTTTGACGAATATCTTAATGATTACCTTTTTTACAATTCTTTGGTTATCTGAATCCATCAATATGCATAAGGTACTAAACAATACCATTTTAAAACGAAAGCATACATCAATCAAAGCCTTTATGAAAATAGAGAAGGACTTAATCACCTTTATCAAGGTTAAGTTTTTAGTGAGTTTACTAACAGGGGTATTTACTGGCTTAGCTTGTGTGTTTTTTGATGTGAGTTTTCCAATTTTTTGGGGATTGTTTGCATTTTTAATCAACTTTGTACAAATGGTAGGTTCATTCATTTCAGTGATTTTATTATCTATTTTCGCTTTTGTAGAATTGGATCCAACAAGCACACTATTCTTTTTTATCATATCAATTACTGGTGTTCAAGTGTTATTTGGTGCAATTTTAGAGCCTATTTTTATGGGAAAATCATTTTCTATAAATGTAATTACAGTACTTATAATGTTAATGCTTTGGGGGTTTATTTGGGGAATTCCAGGACTAATTATGGCGATTCCTATTACTGTATTTCTTAAAATTATCTTGGAGCAATTTCCATCAACGAAAGTCATTGCATCTTTGCTTTCTGGTCCAGAACGTAAGATTACTCCACTTAAGAAGTAATTGCTGTTTTCCAGATTTTAGTGTATTTCAACTAAAAAATACCTAAAACTATATTAAAGCGGTTACCTTAGGAATAATTTTTGAGTATATTTCAATTGTAAAAATGAAAGATTACCAATGAAAAAGACAATCATTTTATTAGTGCTATTTCTTGTATCTATACAATCGTATGCCTCGTACATATTGATTCCTATGGATGCTGAAGGACAAGACAACCATCTTAAAGCTTACGGTGTAACCTATTGGACACTTGAAAAACAGTTAAAGGTAAAATGGTTGCTTAACTACAAAGGCGGTTCTTTTCTATTGCCAGATTCAGAAGAAATTCAGCGAGAATGTCAAATTAGAGGCGTGAGTTTTGAAGTGATATCTAACGCTAAAGCTGAAGAAATTCTAGAAATGATAGCTAGCCCTTCACAAAATATGGAAGCAGTTGTTCTCGAAAAAGCTCCAAAAATTGCAGTGTATTCACCAAAAGGATTGCAACCTTGGGACGATGCAGTAACTATGGTGTTGACCTATGCTGAAATTCCATATGAGACTGTTTATGACGAGGAAGTTTTAAATGACGCCTTATTATTATTTGATTGGTTGCATTTACATCACGAAGATTTTACGGGACAATACGGTAAATTTTATAGAGCTTATCGTTCGGCATCTTGGTATATTCAAGAAAAAAGAGAAGCTGAAGAATTAGCAGCAAGTTTAGGTTATTCTAAGGTTTCCGAAGAAAAATTAGCAGTTGCAAAAAAAATAAGAGATTATGTGATTGGAGGTGGTTTTATGTTTGCTATGTGCAGTGCAACAGATAGTTTTGATATCGCATTATCTGCTGATGGTGTTGATATTTGTGAGCCTATGTTTGATGGCGATGGAAGTGATGCTGGTTACCAAAATAAGATTGACTTTAGTAGAACCTTTGCGTTTAAAGATTATTTATTAGAACGTAGCCCTAATGTCTATGAGTTTTCATCTATAGATATGACTCGAAAGCGTCGTATCCCAAAGACTACTGATTATTTTACACTCATGGATTTTTCGGCAAAATGGGATCCAATTCCGTCGATGCTTTGCCAAAACCATACGGCCTTGGTCAAAGGATTTATGGGCCAAACAACCTCATTTACACGTGAAGAAATAAAATCAAATGTATTGGTAATGGGAGAAAATAAAACTAATGGGGAAGCTAAATATATTCATGGTATAAAAGGAAAAGGATTTTTTACATTTTATGGAGGACATGATCCAGAAGATTATACGCACAAAGTTGGTGATCCAAAAACAGAGTTAGATCTGCACCCAACATCGCCAGGATATCGATTGATACTTAATAATGTATTATTTCCAGCTGCAAAAAAGAAGAAACAAAAAACATAATTATATTCTATTTTTAGTATATATTTAATCTAATAAATTTAAAACTCAAGTATGAAAAAATTAGTAATTTTAATTTGTTGCATGACATTAGTATATGTGTCATGTAATAGTAGTGATGATGATGGAGGAAGCGACGATGATGGATTGTCTTGTTCAGAAGCAACCCAAAATACAGCTATGGCCTTGGCGAATTTAACAAATGGCGATGAGAATGATTATGAAGCTTTATGTAATGCTTATAAAGTCACTTTAGAACAACAAATTTCTGCTTGTGGTGATTCTACAGGTACTATTCAAACAATAATAGATGGACTGGGAGATTGTGAAGTCTCTGATAATCAAAGTAACAATTAAAAACGCATTTAAATATTTTATTCAAGCCATTTAAACTTTTAAATGGCTTTTTTTATTTAAATTTATTGATGCTAATGTCTAATGCAGTGGCTTCTAAAAAGTAGTTAGTCATATAAGTTAAAACCTCTATAATTTGAAGCATAATTTTCTAAAGTTTCTAAAACTTTTAGTGTTTACAGTTGCATTCTGGGTTTTTGCATGTTCATTTTTTATATGCATCCGTTTTATAGGCTATGGCGAAGAGCAGGGCTTATCATATGTTAATCCAAAGAATGTTATCCCCTTTACTGAATGGCTTGGATTTGGCCTTATCTTAGGTCTAATTATAGGTGTCTTTTATGCCATTATTGAGTTTATTTTTGAAACGTATATTTCGCAAAAGTTCAATTCGATATTATCAATAGCTCTCAAATCTATTATCTATTTGACAATGCTTATTATTTCATTAAGTTTTATCACAATTCTTGTTGAAGAACAAATGGATATAGATTTATCTAATGATAGAGGTTGGTGGCGAACAGATAAATTATTCTGGCTTTCTACAGCATTTTTTTTATTAACCTCATTGGTGTTTTCCTTTATAAAAATTGCCAATGATAAATTAGGTTCTGGTGTTTTTATTAAAACATTAATAGGCACGTATAGGAAGCCTAAAGAAGAAAAACGGATTCTTATGTTTTTAGATTTGAAAGATTCAACAGCTATTGCAGAACAACTAGGCCATAAAAAGTATAGTCAATTTATTCAAGATTGTTTTTTTGATTTAAATAAAGTGCTTGCAAACTACGATGCTGAAGTCTATCAATATGTAGGCGATGAAGCTGTAATTAGTTGGTTATATAAAAAGGGCATTAAAAAAAATAAATGTATTGATTTGTATTTTGCATTTCTGAAGGAATTGCAAAAGCGTGCAAACTATTATCAAAAAACATATGGTTTAAATCCGTTTTTTAAAGCTGGATTGCACGGCGGAGATATTATGGTCGCTGAAGTTGGAACTATAAAAAAGGAAATTGCTTACCATGGCGATGTTATAAATACTACTGCAAGAATTCAAAGTGAGTGTAATAAGTATAATGAAAATGTATTAATATCGAATAGATTACTAGAAGATATTGACTTAAAGTCAATCTATACTTCTAATGCTATAGGAGATGTTCAGCTTAAAGGAAAACAGGAAATTATAACTATTTCTGCGATTCATATCCAATAAAAAAAACCGATTCAAATTTGAACCGGTTTTTTTTTATTGTTTTAGTGAGATCCTACATGACAACCACATGCACCTCGGGTGAAACTTTGTGTCTCTTCATGCCAAGGAAATGCTTGGTTGTATTTTGAGTTTTCCCAATAGAACTTTGAACGTTCTTTAGGTTCATTTCCTACTTCATTCATAGTTTCTGTATCATACATACGACCATTAATCATCGTATAAATAATGCTTTCAGAATTTCGGATATCCTCAAGAGGGTTTTTATCCATAACAATTAAATCTGCTAGTTTGCCTTTTTTAAGTGAACCTACATCATTGCCAGCTCCAATATAATTTGCACCATTTATCGTTGCAGCTTTTAGTGCTTCATGATTAGACATTCCGCCTTGTTGTAATAGCCATAATTCCCAATGGGCACCCAAACCTTGAAGTTGACCATGAGCACCAAGATTTACTTTTACACCAGCATCACTCAATGCTTTACAGGTTTTTGATACCAGTATATGTCCGTTTTCATATTCCTCATCAGGAATCATAATACGATGTCTTGAGCGTGCATCTATAATGCTTCGAGGTGTATATTTTAAAAGTTTTTCATTCTCCCAAACGTTAGTATTTTGATACCAATACATCTCACCATTCATTCCGCCATAATTTACAATAAGTGTAGGTGTATAACCTACATTACTATTGCCCCAAAGTTCTAATACATCTTTATAAACTGGAGCTACAGGGATATTATGCTCTACACCTGTATGACCATCCATGACCATGGTGATATTATGGTAAAAAGTCGAGCCACCTTCAGGAACAACAAAGATTCCTTCTTCGCGAGCAGCTTGTAATACTTGTTGTCTTTGCTCACGTCGTGGTTGATTATAACTTTTAACCGATAGTGCTCCAAAAGCTTTTGTTCTTCTAATAGATGAACGCGCATCTTCAAGGTTATTGATTACCGCTTTAAAATCACCATCAGCGCCATAAAGGATAAAACCAGTAGAGTAGAGACGAGGACCAACGAGTGTTCCATTTTTTTGTAATTCGGAAAGTGCAAAAACAGTTTCTGAATTTGCTGAAGGATCATGAGCGGTCGTTACACCAAATGCTAGATTAGCATAAAATTGCCAATGCTTTTGTGTTGTTAGACCATATCGAAAACCTCCAATATGCGCATGAGCATCAACAATTCCTGGCATAATCGTTTTTCCAGTGACATCATATGTTTTTGAATTTGAAGGAATTGATAACTCAGAAGCATTACCAATAGCTTCTATGACATTGTTATTAATGATTATAGTACCATTTTCAATAACTTCATCACCTTCCATAGTAATAATTCGAGCGCCTTTTAAAGCAATTCTACCTTCAGGCTTATCAGTCTTAGCTTCTAAGTTTATCTTCGTTCCTGTTTCAACAAGTTTGGTGTCATCGGAAATAGCTGCTGAATAGTATTGATTTCCTAATGTCCAATGTATCATTTTGCTGTCTTTTGACCAATGTAAATTGATACCAGCATCTTTAGAAAGTTTAGTTACAGGAACAAATTTTGATTTATCTGTTAAGTCTAAAGTTTGACCAGCTTTAGGCATTGGAGCCATATATACTTTATGTAAATGTATAAAGGCTATCCAGTTTCCATCAGGACTTGGCACTAAGCGATTTCCGTGTTTAGATTTTACATGAATGCGTTCGTCAAAACCATTACGATCAACACTTTTTAATTCTTTAGTCAATGCACCAAAAAATTGACCGCCTTTTTGGTAGATAATTCTTGAATCATCAGCATTAAACATTGGATAATCTCCTTCTTTTGTCACACGTTTTGGATTAGAACCATTTGCATTTATAAGATATAATCCAGTGTTTTTAGTGAAAGTTCGTCCTTGTTCATTATTGCCGCCTTCTTTACGATATACAATATGTTTTCCATTGTGTGCATACGAAGGGTTTCTGTAAATGCCTTTTTCCGAAGATAGTTTTGTTGGTGTTCCGCCAGATGTTGGTACCGAATATATAGCACCTAAGTTCTTGTCATTCCAAGTAACGTAAGTAATTGTCATTCCGTCAGGAGAGAAAGCAGGTTCAAATTCGAAATCTGTTCCAGTTGTTAGTCGTTTGGCAGTTCCATTAGGTAATTTTTGTATATGTAAATACCCTAATGCATTAAATACTACTGATTTTCCGTCAGGAGATGTCACTGCATGTCTAATCACTTTAACATCAAATGTATCAGGAGCCACAGGTGTGTCAACCTCAATAGCTTTAGCAATTTTAATTGTTGCATTAGCTTCAAATGGTATCTCTGAAACTTGAAGTGAATTACTGTTAATCTTGATTATTTTTCCTCCAGACCAAATCACAATATCTTCATTATTAGGCATCCAATTAAAATTAGTATAAACACCAAAAATCGCCCATGCTTCCTGTTGGTCTTTATTAAGTTGGTCATAGATTGGCCATTCTTCACCAGTTTCTAAATCATGAATATATAATACAGTCTTAGTGCGAACACGTTTTACAAAAGCAAGCTTCTTTCCGTCTCTTGAAATTTGAGGTCGAGCTGCACCACCTGGACCACCAGTAACTCTAATGGTTTTTCCAGTTTCCATATCATAACGATTAATCGCATAGATTTGACTGTTAGGGTCTTTATTGTATTGAAAAAATCCTCCAGGATATACATCTTCACTATAATAGAGGTACTTTCCATCTGGTGATAATGTTGGTTCGTTTACATCTTGTTGGTCATTTTTCTTTTTAGTAAGTTGAATACCGCTTCCACCAGTTTTGTGATACATCCACATTTCGCCAGCGCCTAATGAACGACCTGAAGTAAAATGTTTTCTTGCGATTAAATAGTTTCCATCTGGAGTCCAAATAGCATTATTTAGTAACCTAAAACTTTCTTTAGTAACTTGTTTGGCATCTGAACCATCACTATTCATAATCCAAATATTATCACCACCACCAGCATCACTTGTGAATGATATCTGTTTTCCATCTGGGCTAAAACGCGGTTGAATTTCGAATGGAAGTCCTTCTCTTAAAAGTTTGGCTTTTCCTCCATTAATATCTAGAGAATAGATGTCACCCAATAAATCGAAAACAATAGATTTGCCATCAGGACTCACATCTAGATTCATCCATGTACCTTCATCTGTAGATAGTTTAAGTTCTTTGAAGTCCCAATCGCCTTCTGGATTAGAAACATCCCAAGTTTTTTCTTTGTCTTGGGCGTAGGTGTTAAAAGTAAGTAATAGAATGAGGGTTGTGATGAGTTGAGTGTATTTCATTTGATTAGTTTTAATTGTCTTGTAAGTTACTAAAAAAATGAAATTTAAATGTTAATATACTTAACCAAAACCTACTCAACTAGAAAAGTTATAACATAAAAAAACCGATTCATTTCTGAATCGGTTTTATAAGCGAATTGTTGTTATAGTTTAGGCGATTGCCTTACTTTACTTTGTTTACTATTGCTTCAAAAGCTTCAGGGTTATTCATTGCTAAATCTGCAAGAACTTTACGGTTCAATTCGATGTTATTAGCTTTAAGTTTCCCCATAAATTTTGAATAGCTCATTCCATGCTGTCTAGCTCCTGCGTTAATACGCATAATCCATAATGAACGGAATGTTCTCTTTTTTACTCGACGGTCTCTATACGAATATTGCATCGCTTTGTCAACCGCATTTTTTGCTACTGTCCAAACGTTTTTACGTCTTCCAAAGTAACCTTTTGCTTGCTTAAGAACCTTTTTTCTTCTGGCTCTTTTCGCTACTGAATTTACTGATCTTGGCATTTCTTAAATTGTTTTTTGTAGTAGGCGATCGATATTTCGATACTTGCTAAATTATTTTGCCTAACTCCAGGGTTTATAATTTGTTTTAACCGATTAAAACACGATTACTTTAAACGTAACATTGTTTTAATATTGTTCTCATCTGCTTTGTGTACCAAAGTGTCATGAGTCAAAGCTAGCTTACGCTTTTTAGATTTTTTTGTCAAAATATGACTCTTAAAAGCATGCTTTCTTTTAATCTTACCAGTGCCAGTTAGTTTAAAACGTTTCTTAGCACTTGATTTAGTTTTCATTTTAGGCATTATCTCCTGTTTTATTTACGTTTCGCTTATTATCTTCACGCTGAACTTTTCAGCTTATTTTACTTTCTTTGGTGCGATGAACATCGTCATACGCTTACCTTCTAATCGAGGCATTTGCTCAACTTTACCTAATTCTTCAAGATCTTGAGCTAATCTTAATAATAAGATTTGACCTTGTTCTTTAAATATAATTGAACGTCCTTTAAAAAACACAAAGGCTTTCAATTTAGCTCCATCTTTAAGAAACTTTTCGGCATGTTTCTTTTTAAACTGGTAATCATGATCATCGGTTTGTGGTCCAAAACGAATTTCTTTGATGGTTACCTTAGTTGCTTTAGATTTTAGAGCTTTATCACGTTTCTTTTGTTCATAAAGAAACTTCTTATAATCCATAACCTTGCATACAGGAGGATCAGCTTTTGGTGAAATTTCAACAAGATCTAACCCTTGCTCATCTGCAATGGTTAATGCGTCTTTTGTTGCATAAATACCAATCTCTACATTATCACCAACAAGTCTTACCTTCTCGGCTCTAATTTTAGAGTTAATTTTATGTTGATCTTCTTTTACTACTCGCTTAGAGTTGTGTCTTCTACGTATTGCTATGGCTTATATATTTTAATTAAACTTAATTTATTTAAATGTTTTTAATGTCTTATTGACTTCTTTTTCAATAATTTCTGAAAATTCTTCTACACTAATCATGCCTAAATCTTCACCGCCATGTTGTCGAACAGAAATCTTATTTTCCTTTTCCTCATTCTCGCCAATGATAATCATGAATGGTATTTTATTCATTTCAGCTTCACGGATTTTCTTACCGATGGTCTCATTTCTATTATCTGCGAGGGCGCGAATTTCGTTATTTTCTAGCAAATTTAAAACTTTTTCGGCGTATTTTTCATATTTCTCACTTAATGAGAGTACAATTACCTGTTCTGGCATTAACCATAAAGGGAAATTACCACCCGTATGTTCTAATAAAATTGCGATGAAACGCTCCATACTTCCAAAAGGTGCACGGTGTATCATGACAGGTCTGTGCAGCTCATTATCACTGCCTTTATAAGTGAGATCAAAACGTTCAGGTAAATTATAATCAACTTGAATTGTTCCAAGTTGCCAATTTCTTCCTAATGCATCTTTCACCATGAAGTCTAATTTTGGACCATAAAAAGCAGCTTCTCCAGTTTCAACAACATAATCTAAGCCTTTATCTATTGCAGCATTAAGGATAGCGTCTTCTGCTTTTTTCCAATTTTCATCACTACCAATGTATTTTTCTGGATTGTCAGGATCTCTTAATGAGACTTGAGCTTTAAAATTCTCAAAACCTAAAGATCCAAATACATATAGTACTAAATCTATAACGTCTTTAAATTCTTTATCTAATTGATCTGGTGTACAAAAAATATGTGCATCATCTTGAGTGAAACCTCTTACTCTCGTCAAGCCATGTAATTCACCGCTTTGTTCATATCTATATACTGTTCCAAATTCCGCATATCGTTTAGGTAACTCTCTATATGAAAAAGGCCTGGTGTTATATATTTCGCAATGATGTGGACAATTCATTGGTTTTAATAAAAATTCTTCGCCTTCATTTGGTGTATTTATAGGTTGAAAACTGTCTTCTCCATATTTTGCAAAATGCCCTGAAGTCACATAGAGTTCCTTTTGAGCTATATGAGGTGTAACTACCATTTCATAACCAGCTTTTTTCTGAGCACTTTTAAGAAAGTTTTCAAGACGTTCTCTTAAAGCTGCACCTTTTGGTAACCATAGTGGAAGACCTTGCCCTACTTTTTGTGAAAACGTGAATAATTCTAATTCTTTACCTAGTTTTCTATGGTCTCGTTTTTTTGCTTCTTCTAAGAGTTGTAAATATGCTGTTAATTCTTTTTGCTTCGGAAATGAGATACCATAAACTCTTGTTAGCTGTTTGTTGTTTTCATCACCTCTCCAATATGCTCCAGCAACTGATAACAATTTTACAGCTTTAATAATACCAGTATTTGGAATATGCCCTCCACGGCATAAATCTGTAAATGTAGAATGGTCGCAGAATGTTATTGTTCCATCTTCAAGATTTTCAATTAATTCAACTTTGTATTCATTATCTTGAGATTTATATAATGATAAGGCTTCATCTTTAGTTACAGAGCGCATCTTAAACTCATGCTTTCCTCTGGCAATTTCAATCATTTTATTCTCTATAGTCTTGAAATCGTTTTCTGAAATTGAATGTCCTCCAAAATCTACATCATAATAAAACCCATTCTCTATTGCAGGTCCTATAGATAGTTTTACATTAGGATATAGTTCCTCAAGCGCTTGCGCTAATACATGTGATGATGAATGCCAAAAAGCCTTTTTTCCTTCATCATTTGACCACGTATAAAGAATTAACGAACCATCATGATGTAATGGGGTTGAAGTTTCTATTGTTTCGTCATTGAAATTTGCTGAAATAACATTTCTTGCAAATCCCTCACTTATACTTTTAGCAACATCCATTGGAGTAGTGCCTTCTTCGAAAGTTTTAATAGTACCGTCAGGTAAAGTAATGTCTATCATAATAGTGACCTGTAATTTAAGGAGGCAAAGATAGTATCTTAAATATTTACATACAATAATATGTTATGTATAATCTTATTAATATATAAAGATCTTAAATTCTCAATATAGATTTAAAAAAATAATGGGCTAAACGCTTCATTTATAGGGTTTGTTGGGTAGTATAAAAAATAACTTAAAAAAAGATTGTAAAAGTTTTGGTTGTAATAAAATAGAGGTTGTATATTTGCACCCGCTAAGCGAGATAAGTTTGGTAAGTTCCATAGA
>CANLEE010000010.1 GCA_947489585.1 uncultured Psychroserpens sp. | reverse complement strand
GGAGAGTAGGTCGTCGCCTTTTTTGAAACCCCTTTACATAATTATGTAAAGGGGTTTTTGTTTTTTATATTTAGATATATACTTGGGAAATAGTTAGATAGTACTTTTTTTATTTAGTTAAGAATTTCTAAACATACTATCCATAATTAGTTTTAATCCTTTAAAAGCAAAATATATAGCTAAAATACTAAGTATAGATGCTAGAATTAGAATGGGGATATATAGTGGCTTTTCTGAATTACTGAATGCCACATAAAAAAAAGTAGGACCAAGAAACATTAAAACTAAAGAGATTCCCATAGTTTTTATTCCTTTAACTAATACGTCTTTATCAGTTCTTTTAGTTTCCATTAGTATAGTTTTGTATTGCTGCTCTCACATTTTTGTGTTTTTCCAATAAATTTTCAGCTTCTTCAAAAGTAATACTCAATTCCTTTATGAGCATTTTGATCCCTCTATCAACAAGTTTATTGTTGCTTAGCTGCATATCAACCATTTTATTGCCCTTCACTTTATTAAGTTTAATCATCGTAGCAGTGGAAATCATATTCAAGACTAATTTTTGTGCTGTTCCAGCTTTCATACGAGAACTTCCTGTTACAAATTCTGGTCCTACAATAATTTCTATTGGATATTTAGATACCTTAGATAATGGACTATTTTTGTTGCAGGTAATACAACCAGTAATAATTTCCTCTTTATTGCATTGTTCTAAGGCAGCTATAACATATGGTGTGGTTCCAGAAGCAGCTATACCAATGATGACATCATTTTTTGAAATATTAAACTCCTGTAAATCTTTCCAACCTTGTGTTGTTGAATCTTCTGCAAATTCTACAGCTTTTCTAATTGCTGAATCTCCACCAGCGATAAGTCCGACTACTAAACTGTGTGATACTCCAAAAGTTGGTGGGCATTCTGAGGCATCTAAAATACCTAATCTACCACTTGTACCAGCTCCAATATAAAATAAACGACCGCCATTCTTTAATTTTTCAACTATTTGTTCTATGAGTATTTCAATTTGAGGAATGGCTTTTTCTACAGCTAGAGGCACAGATTTGTCTTCGCTGTTCATATTGGTTAATAATTCATTTATAGTCATTTTTTCCAAATGATTATAATTTGAGTCTTGTTCTGTAGTTTTTATGAATGTCATAAGTCAAAAATAAAGTATTTTTAACTGTCATTTATATATTTTATAAAGCTATTCTTCAATCGTAAAATTATATCTATGTGCTTCCGAAAGATTGAAATAACCTAAAGCATAATTGTCTGGATTAGTAATGTTTATAATATTACCGCGCAAAAGAGCAGGAGAAGTTTGAAAGGGATTGCCTCCTTCTTGCTCACTTTGTTCAATTAGCAAACCGGCATAATTGAAATAACGCTCATCAATTCCCAAGATTTTAATAGTCAAGTCTTGACCAGGTAACATATCTTCATAAAAATATGAGAATGTGAAACTTTCTCCTTGGTAAAATCGATCTTCACTCACTTCTAAAAGATTAAAATCAAAATCAAATAAATAAAAATCATCTCTAGTGCCATCGTCAGTAAATGTGACTTTCACTTCAGTTTCGTCACCTTCAAATAAAGTTCCATCTCCTTGTTCAACATTTTCGATAAGCGTTGTTGGATACAATTGAGTTGTGGCTTTAAAAGTTTCATTGTTATAAATCACGGTAAGTTCATATAAAACATCAAACTCAGGAATAATCACAGAATTTTCTTCAGGAGTATAAAATCCCTCATCTCCAGAAGCTTCAAAGTTTATAACTGAATTATTTTCTAAGTTTGTAATGTATACAATTGCATCATTTACCGTAGGGACATTGTTTCCATCAAAGAATGGAGTAGACATAGTCAATCGAAGGTATCCATCAATAGTAATAGGATCTTCATTTAAATAAAACTCAAAAGATGCATCTACAGCCAAACGAGGGTCGCTATTTGGAACTTCTATATCTATGACATCTTCACAATTTGAGAATGTCAAAAGTATTATTAGAATAAAAAATAATCGATTCATAATTTAAAATTTAAAATTATAAGTAAACGCTGGTATGATTCCAAAAATAGAAGTTCGAATAGCTTCGTTTATAAAAGTATCTTGATTTCTTGTGAAATTGATTGAGGCTGCATTTCTTCTATTATATAAGTTATAAATACTAAAAACCCATTCCCCCTGCCATTTTCTGTTTTTATTCTTTCTTGGTGTTAAAGTAGCTGAAATATCTATGCGGTGATATGCTGGTAAACGTTCACTATTTCTAGCACCTTCATAAATAGGAACACTCAAACCTTGAAACTGAAATTGTCCAGAAGGGTAATTTGTTGGTTGTCCAGTTTGAAACACAAAATTTGCTCCAAAAGACCATTTATCATTTAGTTTATAATTTCCATTAAAGGATATGTCGTGAGTTTTATCATATCCTGTATTATACCATTCACTATTATTAATTCCTGTTTCAATAGCTGTTCTTCCTGGGGTTCTTTGCTCAGACTTTGATAATGTATAAGCTAACCAACCTTTAAATTTTCCTTCATTTTTGCGAAGCAAAACTTCTAAACCATAAGCACGTGCTTCGCCATTGAGAATATCTTGCTCTATAGCATTATTTGCAATTAAATTTGCACCATCGATATAATCAATACGATTTTTTATGTCTTTATAAAAAATTTCTGTCTCTAAGGAATATGTATTGTCGTTGATGTTTTTAAAATAGCCTATTGCATATTGATTTAACAATTGTGGCTTAATATATTTTCCACTAGGAGTCCATACGTCAAGAGGAGTTGGAGAACTCGTATTTGATAATAAATGTAGGTATTGCGCCATACGATTATAACTAGCCTTTATTGAAGTGTTATCATTAAAAGCATAAGCAACAGAAAATCTAGGTTCTAAATTAGTGAAGGTCTCTATCTTATCTTTTCTACTAAACCTCTCTACACCTATAGGTTCTGCAGCTTCATAAATTTGAAGATCTTCATTAAATAATAATGGATTATCATCTTGATACAGATTTAATTCATCTTGTCCTAAACGAATAAAATTACTTAAGCGGATTCCATACCTAAGGACGAGTTTATTTGAAATTTTGTGTTCGGCGTCAATATAGGCTGCAAATTCATTAGCATATTTATCTATCAATTTTTCTCTGACAATTCCTGAATCTTCACGATTGGGTTTTATTTCCCCTGGATTGAACTTATAATAGATATTGTTAATACCATAATTAAGCTGAAAAGTAGTATTCAAATAATGCTTGAAATCATATTTTAAATTAAAATTTCGAATGCCTGAATCCCATTCAAAACCTACGAAATCTAACTCAAGACCATAAAAATAATCAGAATAAATAAGTGAAAGGTTAGAAAATAACTTATCTGAAAATAAATGATTCCACCTTAAATTAACGACAGTATTTCCATAGGTATTCTCAAAACTATCATCAATACTAAACACATCACGTCCAAAATACCCAGACAGATATAAGTTATTATTATCATTTAGTTTGTAATTGAGTTTGGTGTTTAAATCATAGAAGTAAGCTATGTTATTGTTACCATCATCAATAATGGGTAAAAATAGATGTGCGTATGAAGCTCTTCCTCCAATTAGAAAAGCGCCTTTCTCTTTTACAATGGGGCCTTCAGCTAATAATCGACTAGATACAGCTCCAATTCCTCCGCTAAGTTTATAGTTTTTACTATTCCCTTCTTTTTGATAAATATCTAATACTGAAGATACACGTCCGCCATATTTTGCAGGAATTCCACCTTTATACAATTTTATGTCTTTAATTGCGTCTGGATTGAATACTGAGAAAAAACCAAATAAGTGAGATGAGTTAAAAATGGTAGCTTCGTCCAATAAAATCAAATTTTGATCTGCTGATCCGCCTCTCACATTAAACCCTGAGGCTCCTTCGCCAGCATTGGTGACACCAGGTAAAAGTGTAATAGATTTAATGACGTCTACTTCTCCTAAAACCACAGGCATTTGTTTGATAGTATTTATCGACAGTGCATTTACACTCATTTGTGGTTTTTTGATGTTAAGTTTTTCAACATCTTGTTTAATTACAACTTCATTAAGACTTTCGGTACTTTCAGTTAGTTTATAATTGACGGTTTTATCTTCGGAAAAGGATATAGTTTCGGTTAGTGTAGTATATCCTAAATAACTAATCTGCATTTTATATTCACCTTTTGGAAGTGAAATTGAGAAGAAGCCATATTCATTAGTATTGGTTCCTGTTTGTAATTCTGGAAAAACGATATTGACACCAATAAGTGTTTCATTGCTATTCATATCTGTAATCGTGCCGCTTAGTGTAATTTTTTCTTGAGTAAAAACACTATTGACTACTAATAAAAAAGAGATTATGAGGCTTTTCTTAAATGAAATCATATATCAAAAATAAGAAAGAAAGCTCTCACAATTATACTATCAATCGTTAATTAATTATTAAAAGGCAGGTTATTAACATCTACATTTCCACCAGAAATAATAACACCAATGTTTTTGTCTTTGAATTGTTCTTTTTTCTTTATAATAGCAGCAAAAGCAACTGCACTAGATGGCTCAATAATAATTTTCATGCGTTCCCAAATTAACTGCATCGCTTCAATAATCTCTTGTTCAGAAACTCTTATAATTTGTTTAATGTGTTTTTGAATAATAGGAAAGGTATGATGGCCTAGTTCTGTTCTTAATCCGTCTGCTATTGTATTTGTGGTGATATTCGTTTCAATTTTCCCGCTTAGTAGTGAACGATAAGCATCATCAGCTTCTAAAGGTTCTCCTCCTATAACTTCGCAATCTTTGCCAAAATAATTTGCAGCTAAAGCAGTTCCTGAAATAAGTCCACCACCTCCAATTGGACAAAAGACATAATTCAAATTCGGTTGTTTCGTTAGTAATTCAACACAAGACGTGCCTTGACCTAAGATCACTTCTAAATCATTTGATGGATGAATAAATGTAGCTCCTATTTCTTTCACAATCTTATTTGCAGCTGTCTGTCGAGCCTCAATTGTGGGCTCACATTCTAAAATATGACCACCATACTCTATAACAGCTTTCTTTTTGACAATAGGAGAATTTGAAGGCATGACAATAAATGCCTTAACATTTAAGCTTTGAGCTGCTAAGGATAAGGCTTGTGCAAAATTACCTGAAGAATGTGTAACAACACCTTTTGCTCTTTGTTCATTAGAGAGCTGCATAATTGCATTAGTGGCACCACGCATTTTATAAGAACCCATTTTTTGAAAATTATCACATTTAAAATGGAGATTTGCACCTACTATATTATTAATAAGTCTAGAACTTAGTACAGGTGTATTATGAATGAATGGTTTGATTCTATTATGGCAGGCAATGAGGTTTTCTTTTGTCATAGGATAAATTTACGACATGTTTAATACAAAAAAAAGACTGTCTTAAAAAGACAGCCTTTTGTATTGTATTGATATATGCGATTAATTGATAATCTTATTTAATGTGTTACTAGGACGCATAGCTTGAGATGTCTTGGTGTCATTAGGTTCGTAATAACCGCCAATATCCATGGATACGCCTTGAACTGTATTTAACTCTTCAATAATTTTTGTTTCGTTAGCTGTTAAATCGCTGTAAACATTTGCAAACTCATGTTTCAAATCTTCATCTTTAGTTTGGTTTGCTAAGGCTTCAGCCCAGAACAAAGCTAAATAGAAGTGACTTCCTCTATTGTCTAGCTCATTCACCTTTCTTGAAGGTGATTTTCTGTTTGCTAATAATTTTTCAGTAGCATCGTCTAAAGTTTCAGATAAAACGATAGCTTTAGTATTATTATTTACAGTTCCAAAGTGCTCTAAAGACACAGCTAAAGCTAAAAACTCTCCTAAAGAATCCCAACGTAAATGGTTTTCTTTAGTAAACTGCTGAACATGCTTTGGTGCAGAGCCACCAGCTCCAGTTTCAAATAAACCACCACCATTCATCAATGGTACAATCGATAACATTTTAGCACTTGTTCCTAACTCTAAAATTGGGAATAAGTCTGTTAAGTAATCACGCAATACATTCCCAGATACTGAAATAGTATCTTTTCCATCTTTGATTCTTTCTAATGTAAATTCAGTTGCTTTAATAGGAGAGAGGATTCTAATGTCTAATCCTGATGTATCGTGATTTGGTAAATAAGTATTTACTTTTTTGATTAATTCTGCGTCATGTGCTCTGTTTTTGTCTAGCCAAAATACTGCAGGAGTTTGAGAGGCTCTTGCTCTTGTAACTGCTAATTTCACCCAGTCTTTGATTGGTGCATCTTTTACCTGACACATTCTCCAGATATCGCCAACTTCAACATTATGTGATGTTAATATGTTACCTGAAGCATCAACGACTTCTACTTTTCCGTTAGAAGACATTTCGAAGGTCTTGTCGTGAGAACCATATTCTTCAGCTTTTTGAGCCATTAATCCAACATTAGGAACTGTTCCCATCGTTGTTGGGTCAAAAGCACCATGTTTTTTACAAAAATCTATTGTTGCTGTGTAAACTCCTGCATAACTGCTATCAGGAATTACAGCTTTAGTATCTTGTTGTTTACCTTCGGCATTCCACATTTGTCCTGATGTACGAATCATTGCTGGCATAGATGCATCAATAATGACATCACTTGGTACATGTAAATTTGTAATGCCGCGATCACTGTTTACCATAGCTAAATCTGGTCCATGATCTAAAGCAAATCTAATATCTTCTCTAATTTCATCACGTTTGTCTTCTGATAATTCGCCTAGTTTTTCTAATAGGTTTCCAAAACCATTATTTACATCAACGCCTATCTCATCAAAGGTGTTACCATGTTTTTCAAATAAATCTTTAAAGAATACGCGTACAGCATGACCAAAAATAATTGGATCACTCACTTTCATCATCGTTGCTTTCATATGTAATGAAAACAATACACTTTTATCTAAGGCATCTTCTACTTGTTCTTCTAAAAAAGCTAGTAATGCTTTTTTACTCATAACTGTTGCATCAATAATCTCACCTGGTAATAGTGCTAAACCATCTTTTAAAATTGTTGTATTTCCAGAATTGTCAGTATGTACAATACGTACTGAAGTTGCTTCAGGTAAGGTCACAGATTTTTCATTATGGGCAAAATCACCATGAGTCATTGTCGCTACATGTGTTTTAGAATCTGAAGACCATGCTCCCATAGAATGTGGATTCATTTTCGCGAAATTCTTAACCGCTTTTGGCGCACGTCTATCTGAGTTACCTTCACGCAATACTGGATTTACAGCACTACCTTTAATTTTATCGTAACGTACTTTAATAGCTTTCTCGTCATCGTTTTCTGGCTCATCAGGATAGCTAGGTAAACCATAACCTTGAGCTTGTAATTCTGAAATTGCAGCTTTTAATTGCGGTATAGAGGCACTAATATTTGGAAGTTTAATGATATTTGCTTCCGGACTCTTTGCTAATTCTCCTAATTCTGCCAATGCATCTGGTACACGTTGCGCCTCAGTTAAAAAATCTGAAAAGTTTGCCAAAATACGTCCAGCCAAAGAAATATCTCTACTTTCAATATTGATATTTGATGATTTTGTAAACGACTTTATAATAGGTAACAATGAATGTGTTGCTAAAGCAGGTGCTTCATCTGTTTTCGTATAAATGATTGTAGGAGTATTTGCCATAAACTATTTAAAATTTTATATGTAGTAGACGCTCAATTTTTAAGCAGTGCAAATATACAAAAAACTAAGATGTCTTAGAAATATGTTAATGGCTTCAATTGTGCTTTTTAGAGAAGTAGGACGATTTATATATGAAATTACGAAATTGATAATACGACGTTAAATTATTATCAATTTCTAAATTTAAAACATAGAAAAGAATGCTCAATTATAGATAGTAAAAAACAAAAGCCATATCACTGTAGCTGACTACTTTGACATGGCTTTTTTGAAATAGTTTCACATGACCTATTTAACATTGCTGCTAAAATCAAGACAGCTGAACTTGCGTTCCCTCATCTTTTTCGGTTCAAGGTTCACTATAACAATGAAACGTTTCATAACTTTCAAAATGTATTGACCTGTTATTACTCAGCTTCGGTTTAGTTTGTTTTTCTTGATGTTTAAGTCTCTTAATCTTTCACTTACGTGTTAGATAGCCTCTATAAACATTGCTCATCCTATTCACACTCACTTTCGCTTGTGTTACTTTTTCTAAGCTTTCAACTCTTTTCACATTCAACTGCCTAAACATTCGTTTGCTTCCAAAGCTTCATGATTCTTTCGCCTCACACGCATACACATGCAGCTATTAAACCTCAAAAAACAATACTATATAAAGAACGTTACTTTATTACAATTTAACATAAATTCAAAATTTCTTTCAAAACCAAACTAGGTTTGTTGTTAATTGTTCTGCTAAATTATGTTTTTGTTTGAGAATTCCAAATTTTTGGTGTGCATAGATATTCACATTTTATAAACTAGAGTTATTAACAAAAGTTAATAACGAAAAAAGCCTTGACATGGTGTCAAGGCTCTATGAAATTTATGTGGTCGAAGCTTATCTTCTAACTTCTTTAATTCTAGCTTTCTTACCAGTAAGACCTCTAAAATAGTAGATTCTTGCTCTTCTAACTTTTCCTCTTTTGTTCACTTCAATTTTTTGAAGTGCAGGTAAGTTAATTGGGAAAATACGTTCTACCCCAATTGTTCCTGACATTTTTCTAATTGTAAATGTCTGTGAAGTACCTGTTCCTTTTACTTGTAACACTACACCTTTAAAGAACTGTGTACGTGTTTTACTTCCTTCTTTAATTTCGTAATACACTGTAATTGTATCACCTGCTCCAAATTCTGGAAAATCTTTTTTTGTTACAAATTCGTCTTGTACAAATTTTACTAAAGAACTCATCTTATAATGTTTATATAAATTATTCCAAATCAACATTCACGATTCTCGCCAGAGGTTAATCCAAAAGTGGGTGCAAAGATAGTTAATAATTGATAATGCACAATTATTAATTAATTTTTTTTGAGTGTTCCGTTTGGCATTTTTTAAGCCAAGCCAAACGTCAGGCTTTTCGCAGTCGCTCTCGTTGAGGAGCTCCAACAATGCTACAATCCTTAACACCTAACTTATAATATTATGTGTAATTAATCGTCTAAAAATTCGTTTTTTGGCACTTCCTTTTTATAATCTGTTATAGTAAAAAGCATGAGACCTACACAAAATACAACATAAGCGCTTATAAATATGCTACCAATACTAAAAAGAAAAGCGATGATGCTACCAACTAAAATTAATGTTGTAGATAAGGTTCGTTTTTTTGAAAAAAGAGTGATACCTGCAACGATGATACAAAGTGATGCAAACGTGTAAATGATATTGTTTAGCGTGTATAAATATTCGTAGTTGTCCATAGTTTATTCATCTAGTAAATCTGGCCGACGTTGTTTGGTTCTTAAGTAAGCTTGTTCTTCGCGCCATTTTTCAATTTCAGGAAAATTTCCGCTAAATAACACTTCAGGGACTTTCATCCCGTCATACTCTCTAGGTTTCGTATAAATAGGAGGCGCCAATAAACCATCTTGAAATGAATCGGTCAACGCAGAAGTTTCATTACCCAAGACACCTGGTATCAATCTAATAATCGCATCACAAAGCACAGCCGCACCTAATTCTCCACCTGATAAAACATAATCGCCAATAGAAATTTCTCTAGTCATAAATTTATCACGTACCCTTTGATCGACACCTTTATAATGTCCGCACAAAATGATAATGTTTTCTTTCAATGACACTTGGTTGGCAATGCCTTGATTTAAGCGTTCGCCATCTGGAGTCATATAGATAATCTCGTCATAGTCTCGTTCACTTTGTAATTTGGTAATGCATTTATCTATAGGTTCAATCATCATAACCATACCTGCTCCGCCTCCAAATTGAGTGTCGTCTATGGCTTTGTAGCCACCTGTGGCGTAATCTCGTAAATTATGAAAATGAACGCTTACCAAATTGGCTTCTATAGCACGTTTTAAAATGGAAGCCTCAAACGGACTTCTCAGTAATTCTGGTAAAACAGTAATGATATCTATGCGCATACTGCAAAGATGGTAAAAATCAATTTTATTGAAAACTGATTATGAATATTAATGCTCTCATTTGTCATTATTCCAAAAAAAGTGTAAATCCGTATCCTTTACAAAGCCTAATCGTTCATATAAATGTTGCGCAGGATTATCAAAAGCAGTTTGTATGGCCATGCCTTTATTATTTTCGGTTTGACATAAATGTTTAGCACGATTAATCAAGGCCTCACCAACCCCTTGCCCTCTAAAATTAAAGTAGACATATAAGTCGTTTAATAAATACATTGGCTTCATTGATACCGAAGACTGTAATGGGTACAATTGTGTAAACCCTGCAGCTTTTCCTTCTATATAAGCAATGTAAATAATCGAATCATCTTTCATGATACGTTGTGTTAAAAAACGTTTGACTCCAGCTAGATTGGATTCCTGTTTGTAGAAGATGCGATAGTTGTCAAATAAGCTAATCAATGCATCTAAATCTTTAAGTTTTGCACGAGTTATAGTCATAAAAAGAAACGTTTAAGCAATCAGAATTAAACAAAAAAATCTGTAATTCTAAAATCACAGATTTTTAATTTTCATATGCGAATGATTAATAGTTAGATTATAAAAATACTAAATATTAATTATGGATAAAAAATATTAGCTTACCCCTTTTTGCTTATTGATTTCGTCTTGTAATTGACGTCTTACTTTTTGTTCACGTTCTAAAGCTACACGTCTATGTTCTTCAAATTCTTCTTCGGTTTCAGCTAAACTTTTCTTAGCCAATTTAGTCACGGCATTACTATTTCGGTATTTGTAAATAAAGAATAATAATAAAGCCGATAATACACCAACAATACTCCAAAGAATCATACTATAGTTAGGTTTGCTAGTTTGCATCCCGAATAATTCCATACTGTCTTTTTCTGAAATTGTATTTGACAATTCTGTTTTAGTATTTGCCAATTCAGTATTTAAATCGTCAATAGTTTTGGCTTGAGTCGTTACAACTGCCTGCGTTTTGTCAAGCTCTAGGTAAGTTGTCTTTAACGAATCTAAAACGTTAGCCTTTAATTTAAGTAACCAAGCTTGCTTTACAGCTTCGTATTTTTGGCCTTTAGTTCCTTTAAAGTTTCCAGATTTTCTAAAAACATATTCAAATTGGTTGTCAATGGTTCCGCTGTTTAAGGATAATTTTTCGTCTTCAGCAACAGTTTGAGCCGAAGCAGTAGAAAAAGTAAAAACAGCAATTGTAGCGAGTAGAAGCGTTTTAAAAGAATTCATTTTGGTTTTTGGTTGAATTAAATAGCTTAATTTATGGTAGCAATATAGTGATTTATATAATAATTTATTAGTAAAACACAATCTTGATATAAACATTTAGCCTCGCTAAAAACGAGGCTAAATTATATACGAACGAAATTATATTTTTAGATGTTAATAGTACTTAATTCTTCAGTGTTTTGAATGCTGTTTGGGTTTAAACTGTATTGGTATAAGCCATTTGTGCCTATTAGAATTAATGTGTCGTTATTAACAATGACATCAAAAGCATTTCTATTTATAGCATGTACAAGTGTTGTGTTTTCAGGATTTGAAATGTCAAAAATTTTAACTTCATCATCACAAACAATAAGATAATCATTGTATAAGCCTAGGCCAATGGGTTTGGTTAAATCTCGACTAGAAATTAAAACAGGTTGTAGTACGTTTGTAACGTCATAGATTTCTAAAACATTAATAATTGTTCCGCAACCAATATCGGCATGCAAAGTCACATAGGCATGTGTAGCGTTGGCAACAACAGGATCACAAGCTGTAAAATGCTGTACATCTGACAAGTATTCTGGAGTTTCAGGGTTTTGTACACTATAAATATACATGCCGTTTTGAGACCCAATGTATAAGTATTGCTTGTAATTAAATAAGGTTTCGATTTCAAAACCAATATTGAGTTCGTTAATTTTTACAGGGTTTTCTCTATATACAATGCTAAACACATTAAGGTTAGAGTTATCTACAGTATATAAATAATCGTTATAAGTTGTGAAGCGTGCTAGTGAGCCAGCTTTTCCAGTTTCATTTGAAAAATCTCCCGAACTTGAATCATTATTAGAACTGCAACTAACCAAAATTAATGCTAATAGGGTAAGGATATATTTATTCATGTGATCTAAATTATGAGTTTTCATTAGTGTCATTATTAAGTGTCCATTCAACAATAATTTCGTCGTTTTCTAAATTGAAAAATTGATTACCAAAAGGGGAGGTAATCTGCGGAAATGCATTGGGTACACGTTTTGTAATTTCCATTGTTCCGGTTTGTGGATCTAAAGTAATAGCTAATAAATCGGTAGCATTATTTACATAAATTGAATTTCCTTTAATCGTTAAATCAGAAGATCCAAGCACATTTAGAAATGCCATATTTAATGGATTCGAAGGATCGCTATTATCAATAATATGAAATCCTTTGTAACGTTCGTTGATAAAAATATAGTTGTCTTTAACGTAAATTTTTCCAGAATTGACAATTACTTCAGGTGTTGTTTGTAAGGTTGTGGTTGTTTCAAATTCTGAGCGTTCCATAATAACAGGCTCAAAATTGTCTTGCGGTCTAACAATCACAATATCATCAGATTGATTTGTAAGCCAGCAGGACTGAAAACATAAACTGCAACACAAGCATAGAAGAGCAAAAGGTTTTAACTTCATAGTTATTGATTTAATTGTTATAATAACTAGATGCAGAAAGCTTTAAAAGGTTGCGCTTAGGACAAAAGAAAAATCCCACTTTTTTCAAAATGGGATTTTCAATACTATAATTTATCTACTAGTAGTAAGAAAAGCGCCTTACTTTAGCAATATATTTAGCTAGTCTTATAACTTGATGGCTATAGCCATATTCATTATCGTACCATATATAGAGTATTGCATTTTTTCCATCTTCACGAACAATAGTTGCTTTGCTATCATAAATAGATGGTGCAGAACTTCCAACAATATCGCTAGATACTAATTCGTCGCTCATTTCAAATTTAATTTGCTCAACTAAATCCCCTTCAAGGGCATATTTTTTCATGATGGTATTAATGCCTTCAATTGATGTTTCTTTTTCCAATTCTAAATTCAGAATGGCCAAAGATCCATTTGGTACAGGAACGCGAATCGCATTAGATGTCAATTTTCCTTCTAATGACGGTAAAGCTTTAGAAACGGCTTTACCTGCTCCAGTTTCAGTGATTACCATATTTAAAGCAGCAGCTCTACCACGACGATATTTTTTATGGAAATTATCTACCAAGTTTTGATCATTTGTATAGGCGTGAATCGTTTCTAAGTGACCACTTATAACACCAAAGGTGTCTTCCATTGCTTTTAACACAGGAGTAATGGCATTGGTTGTACAAGACGCTGCAGAAAAAATATTAACTTTATCAGGGTTGTTTTCAAAGTGATTGACACCATGAACAATATTTGGAACACCCTTACCAGGCGCTGTTAACAAGACTTTGTCTACACCTTTAGATTTTAAATGTCTAGCTAAAGCTTTGTCATCTCTAAACGCACCTGTGTTATCAATAACTAAAGCATTTTTGATACCTAAACTGGTGTAATCAATATCTTCAGGTGCATTTGCTGAAATGATATTAACCGTTGTGCCATTAATAATTAATGCGTTGTTTTTTGCATCTGCAACTACAGTTCCAGAAAATTCACCATGTACTGAATCATTACGTAATAAAGACGCTCTTTTTTCTAAAACGACCTCATCAATTGTACCACGAGTTACAATGGCTCTCAATCGTAACTGACTTCCTTTGCCAGTCCTAGTCATTAACTCTCTAGCCACTAAACGACCTATTCTTCCAAAACCATAAAGCACAACATCCTTAGGTTGTATTGCTTTGTTTTTCTTTGCTTCTTTCAACTTGGCTGCAACAAAACCTGTCGCATTGCTATACTTTTGATCTTCTAAATGAAACTCATAAGTAAGCTTTCCAATATCTAATTTTGCAGGAGGAAGGTTTAGGGTTTTAATTGCTTGTGCAATTTCTACAGAATCAAAAATTGAAATTGGCTTCTGTACAAACTCGCCAGCATATTCGTGAAGATTTAAAATTTCACTTACATTACGATCAATTAATTGATTTCTGAAAATGACCAATTCAATTGATTTGTCGTACCAAAGGTCGCTTACAATTTTGATAAACTCTACTGTAGCTCTTCTACGATCGGCTTGAAATGCAAGCTCTTTTTCATAAGTTCCGTTCAAACTCATTGTTTTAAATTTAGTGTGTTGTTGTGTTTAAATTTTTTGCAAAAATAGTATATTTCAAACGTTTTCGTAGATAAAATTGGAAAAATAAAAAACCCTTCAAAATTTTATTCAGAAGGGTTTAAATTTGTTTGTTTTGAATCTATTCGAAGATGACTTCTTTTTTATTTAATTGAGTATCTAAATACTCTAATTTGAAAATCTTGTCTTGAGCATTTTTACCATATTTCTCAGTGAATTTTGAAATATCTTGAACAGTATTAATTTCAATATCATTCACTTTTGTTATAATATAACCAGGTCGTATACCCAACCTTTTATATAAGTAAGCATTTTCGTTTTTTCTAACCATAACACCATTAGTCAGGTCGTATTCTTTTTTTACTCTCGATGGTATGTTTCGAAGTTCCATATTAATAAATTCAATACTTATGATATCACTTTTTGAGAGTTTAACAGGAATAGTTTTAAGTTTATTATCCCTTAATATTTCAACATTAACAACATCATTTGGACGCTTTGTTTTAATATATCCACTTAAATCTGTAAACTTTGAGATTTCTACATTGTCTAGTTTCTTAATGATGTCGCCACTTTTAATACCTGCTTTTTTAGCTCCCGAATTATCTTCGACATTACTAATGTAAACGCCATCAATCTCATTTATGCCCATTTCGATAGCTTCTTTTGAATTTCTATTCAATGCTGAAATACCAAGTACACCTTCTTGAACATTACCAAATTCCATAATATCTTCAACCACTTTACGTGCAATATTGCTTGGAACAGCAAATGAGTACCCTATATACGATCCTGTTCTTGATGAAATTGCTGTGTTAATGCCAACCAACTCACCTCTAGAATTTACTAATGCACCACCAGAATTTCCTGGATTTACAGCAGCATCAGTTTGAATAAATGATTGTGAGTTTGTGCCTGATAGATCACGCGCTTTTGCACTAATAATACCTGCTGTTACTGTAGATGTGAGATTAAATGGATTTCCAACAGCCAACACCCATTCTCCTATTTTTGCCGTATCAGAATCTCCAAAAGGAATAGATGGTAAATCTTCGTTAGCATCAATTTTTAATAAGGCGATGTCTGTTTTTTCATCGGTCCCTATAAGTTCAGCGTCATAGACACGATTGTCATTTAGAGTGATTGAAATGTTATTTGACCCAGCTATCACATGGTTGTTTGTAATGATATAACCATCTTTATTGATAATAACCCCACTTCCTGTTCCTACTTGAGCACGTTGTGAACGTTTTCCAAAGAATAAATCATCAAGCGATGTAGGTGCAGATACTATGGCTGTATTTTTAACATGAACTACAGCGTCTAAAGTACTTTCTGCTGCGGCTGTAAAATCTAATTGTCCATTATGCAATAGGTTTGCTGTTTTGGTGTCGTAATTGGTATTGATAAATTGTGGTTGCTCTTGCTTGGTTTCAAGAGTTATGGTTTGTTCTTTCTCGATAAAAAATTTGTAGGCAGATAATGTGATAATCCCACCTAACACCGAAACAAATACTAAGGTTAAAAGTTTTTTCATGTTTAAAATTGTTTAATAATTAGGTAACGATTAAAATTAATTAATTATTGATTTTGTTAATCAACTTTAACGATTTTTAACGTCGTATTTAACGCTCATTTAACACTACGAATATCGCGTCATTATTCCTATATTTGCAGCGTATATGCAACTTACTTTTTACAAATACCAAGGAACAGGAAATGACTTTGTGATGATTGATAATCGCCAAGGGGTTTTCGATAGTAGTGACACCAAGCGTGTTGCATTTTTATGTGATAGACGTTTTGGTATTGGTGCTGATGGTTTGATACTCTTAGAAAATCATGATGCCTGTGATTTTAAAATGGTGTATTTTAATGCGGATGGTAATCAAAGTTCAATGTGTGGTAATGGTGGACGCTGCATCACAGCTTTTGCTAATTTCTTGGGCGTCATTGATAATCAAGCAACCTTTGAAGCGATAGATGGTTTGCATAAGGCAACTATTGAAAATGGATTGGTGAGTCTACAAATGCAAGACGTAAATACTATTGAAAATCATGAGTCACATGTGTTTTTAGATACAGGCTCACCGCATCATGTTGAAATGACAAAGTATTTAAAAAACCTGGATGTTAAGAAAAATGGACGTAAAATCCGTAGCGGTTCTCCATATAATGAAGCTGGTAGCAATGTGAATTTTGTATATAAAAACACCAATGATAACTTTTCGGTAAGAACTTACGAAAGAGGCGTAGAAGATGAAACATATTCTTGTGGAACAGGAGTCACAGCAGTGGCATTAGCCATGCATTATATTGGTGAAACTAAAAAGAATCTTATAACCTTGCAAACTGAAGGCGGAGAGCTTAAAGTGTCTTTTGAAAGATATGCTGAAGGCTATACTAATATCTGGTTAATTGGACCAGCAACACAAGTGTTTAAAGGATATATCTAATGGAAACACTTAAAGGAGAACATACCTATTTAAGAGCTTTAGAGCCTGAGGACCTTGAGTTTATTCACGAGATTGAAAATAATCAGGATATTTGGGAAATAAGCAATACCATAACACCATATTCTAAGTTTTTAATAAAACAATACCTCGAACAAGCGCATAAAGATATTTTTGAAGTAAAGCAATTACGATTAGTCATTTGTAATTATGATAATGTGGCTCTTGGAATGATTGATTTGTTTGATTTCGATTTTAAGAATCGAAGAGCTGGTGTTGGGATTTTAATTAAAGATTCTGCTAACAGGCAAAAAGGTCATGGAAAAGAAGCTTTAGAGTTGCTTATGAATTATTGTAAATTGAATTTAGACATGCATCAATTGTATTGTAATATTTCCGAAGACAATATCATGAGCCAAAAATTGTTTAAAAACCATGGGTTTGAAATTATCGGATTAAAAAAAGACTGGAATTATATTGAGGGTTCCTATAAAAATGAATATCTATTACAAATATTATTTAAATAATGTACATTAAAAAGATACTTTGGGCAATTGCTCTAATTGGTTTAATTGGTGCTGCAATTTTTGCATATTTTATTTATGATGCAATGATGTCACCAAACACAAATTTTGATAATGACGAAGCCTACATTTATGTCGCAACAGATGCTAGTTATAGTGAGGTTAGAGCGCAGTTAGAGCCACTTTTAGAAGATATCGATGCGTTTGATGCACTTGCTGCTAGAAAAAAATATACAAAATACTTAATACCTGGTCGATTTGTAATCAAAAAAGGAATGAGTAACAATGATATTATTAATTCTATCAGGAGTAATAACATACCTATAAAGTTATCATTTAATAATCAGGAAACTATAGCAAAACTTGCAGGTCGAATTAGTACTCAAATTGAAGCCGATAGTACAGCTTTATTAGCTGCAATGACAGATGAAACTTTTTTTAGCAATAGTGGGTTTTCAAAAGCAACAGCACTTGGTATGTATATTCCAAATAGTTATGAATTTTTCTGGAATACCTCTGCAGAAGATTTTAGAAATCGGATGCTTAAAGAATACAATCGGTTTTGGAATGATAACAGAAATGCTAGAGCGAAAGCAATTGGCTTAAGCAGAGATGAGGTCATAGCTTTGGCTTCAATAGTCCAAAAAGAAACTGCTAAAGTTGATGAAAGACCAAGAGTTGCAGGCGTATATTTAAATAGACTAAAGGTTGGTATGCCTTTACAAGCAGATCCTACCGTTATTTTTGCAATAAGAAATAAATCTGGTGATTTTAATCAAATTATTAAACGTGTACTTTATAAAGATCTAGAAATAGATTCGCCATACAATACTTATAAATATTCTGGATTACCTCCAGGGTTAATTGCTATGCCAGATATATCTTCTATCAATGCAGTATTAAACTCTGAAAAACATGACTACTATTATTTTGTAGTTAATGTTGAAAATTTTGGTTACCATAAATTTGCAAAAACTTTAGCGCAGCATAATAGGAATAAGCAAGAATATATTCGTTGGATTAACCAAAAAGGAATTAATAGATAACGGTGAAATTTAGATCTCTCAATAACATCACTACATGCATTGTATTTTTTGTAGTGACACTCTCGTTTTCACAATCTCAAACAACCTCTTTTTTGAAACCTAGTGATACTCTAAATGTAGCACGAAGAAATGCAGTTATTATTAGCGAAGCTTCAATAGGTACACTTACATTAATTGGCTTAGATCAATTATGGTATGCCGATTTTCCTAGATCTAAGTTCAAAACTATTAATGATACTGATGAATGGTTGCAAATGGACAAACTAGGACATGTGTTTTCTGCATATCAGCTAGGAAGAGTAGGTGCTAATACCCTCGATTGGGCTGGCGTTAGTAAACAAGATCAACTTATTTATGGAGCTACTTTAGGATTTGGATTCTTAACAGCTGTTGAACTATTTGATGGTTACTCAGATGAATGGGGTTTTTCATGGTCAGACATGGCAGCTAATGGATTAGGTACAGGCTTATACATCGGACAAGAATTGCTTTGGGATGATCAACGTATCATTATGAAGTATTCATTTCATCAAACACGATACGCCAGTTTGCGTCCAGATAAATTAGGTGATGGTTTTTTAGAGGAATTATTAAAAGATTACAATGGTCAAACATATTGGCTAAGTGCTAATGTGCATTCGTTCTTTAAAAAGAGCAAAATTCCTAAGTGGATAAATGTCGCATTTGGCTATGGTGCAGAAGGAATGCTCACTGGAAAAAATGAAGCTGTTGATAATTTATTCATAACTCAAAATCGCAGGCGTCAATTTTACCTCAGTTTGGATGTAGATTTGTCTAGAATAAAGACAAATTCTAGAGTGTTGAGAACTATTTTTGACGTTTTTAATGTTATAAAAGTGCCAGCTCCAACGTTTTCGTACGACGGAAAAAATGGCATAAAGCTCCACTATATCTACTTTTAACAACACTTTAACAGCTTATTTTCAGATATATAGAAAAAAGCGTATATTTGCAGCCGCAATTTGTAAGTCATGCAAAAGGGAATTTTTGGCTTACTAAAATTAACTATTATGATTAAAAAGATAGGTAATTATTTTGTTGTTCCATTAGCTATTTGTGTCACACTTTATATGGCACTTAAACCAGATGCATCGTTAAATTATGACGATTATTCTACAGAAGGTTTAGAGCTTGATTACACCATATCCAAAAAATTAGCATTTAACGAAGAAGCCTCTAATGAGTATTCAAGTATTGAATTGTCTAATCCGTTTCATACCAGACATACCTATTTTCCGTATTTAGGAAAATCGTATAATGGGTTTAAAGAAGCGTTAGCGTTTAAAGAATCGAGAGGAAACTATTTTACGGTTAATACTTTAGGATACTTAGGAAAGTATCAATTTGGAGCAGAAACACTTAAAATGATTGGTATTCATAATCCAACAAAGTTCTTATATAATCCAGAATTGCAAGAAAAAGCATTTTTAGCGAATGCAGAGCGTAACAAATGGATTTTACGTAAAGATATTAAACGTTTTGAAGGTCAAAAAATTAATGGTGTTGAAGTTACTGAATCAGGTATTTTGGCAGCTGCGCATTTAGCAGGCCCAGGGAGTGTCAAGAAATTTTTAAGAAGTTACGGAAGTAAGAATGTATCTGATGCCTACGGGTCTTCAGTAAGATACTATATGAAGAAGTTCTCAGGATACGACACATCGTTTATTGAGGCTGATAAAAAGGCTAAAGCGACATTGTAGATACATATTATAAATGCAAAAGAAAGGCTAATCATTCAAATGATTAGCCTTTCTTTTGTACTCAGTGTAATGTTTAAGCAATTGATTAATCCTTATGAATGATAAAAATTGCAGGGCGTTTGTGTAAATCCACTTTAGCGTGTTTCCATTCATTTACAGTCATGGTTCTAATAAACTCTGTTGGTAAGGTAATATCACAAGCTACACATACTCTAGTATTTTGATGTAATACTGAACAAATATCTTCTAATATTTTATTATTACGATATGGCGTTTCAATAAATAACTGTGTTTGATTTTGCTCATAAGAAAGCCGTTCTAAGCGTTTTAATGTTGCTTTTCGTTCGGCTTTATCAATTGGGATATAGCCATTAAAAGCAAAGCTTTGACCATTCATACCAGAGCTCATCAAGGCCAAAACAATTGATGATGGTCCGACTAATGGTACAACCTGTATGTTATTTTCATGTGCAAGTTTGACAATATCTGCTCCTGGATCAGCAATACCAGGACAACCAGCCTCTGAGAGTAATCCCATTGGTTTTCCATTTTTGCAATCGTCAATAAAATGTTGAATCTCTTCGGGTTGTGTGTATTTATTTAATATCTTGAAATTCAATGTAGATTGCTGTTTTCTAGAATCTACTTTTTTAATAAATCGTCTTGCAGTTTTTTCATTTTCAACGATATAATCATCTACCATTTCAATAATTTTTTTTACTGAAATTGGTAAAACCTCTAAAGGAGGGTTGTCTCCAAGACGTGTTGGTATGAGATATAGCTTTCCGAAGTTAGGATTCATAGCTTATTCAACAATGAGTTTACGAATACTTTTATTTCCTCTAGTATTTAAGATCTCTACAATGTAAACACCACTTGTTAATGCTTCTGTAGATACTGTAATTAATTGCTCTTCAAAATTAGAGTAAGATTGCACTAGTTTACCTTGAACGTCATGTATATTTATTGTATTAATTTGATTTGATGTCTCAAGCAAATCAAAGGTGAGGCTATTTTTTGCAGGGTTTGGAAACATTTTTATATTGCTAATAGAGGATTCAGCAACACTTAAATTAGCATCAACTATTCTATAGATGGCTCCATTGAACAAACCACAAACAAATAATTCATCATTAACATCTTCTCCAAAAGCAGAAAAACCACCAGGTGAAAAGGTGTCAATAAACGTTAAGCTGAAATTGTTTGTGCTAGTTTCTTCAACATATCCTATTTCGTCACTACAAAAATCAGCAAAAAAGTATAGCCCTTGTAATCCGGTTTGCATTGTGCCTCTATAACGATATCCACCAGTTATAGCACATCTAAAGGGAGAGCCTCCATAGTTATACTCAACAACTGGAGGTGTATGTGTTATGGTACTGCATCCAGTTATAGTGCTAAAGGTTGAGGTGCCTTCAAAGCATTTCCACCCATAGTTTTCGCCACCAGTACTCGTTCCAGGTACTCTACTAATTTCTTCTCTACTACTTTGACCAACATCGGCAATCCATAGATCACCATTTGAACTGTCAAATGAAAACTTAAAAGGATTTCTTAGTCCGTTAGCCCAAATTTCATCTAAAACAGCTGAGTCACTTACAAAGGGGTTGTCAGATGGGATGAGGTATGTCGTACCAGCATCAATTTGCGCTTGAGTGACATCTACGTCTAACCGGAGCATCTTTCCTAAAAATGAGGTTTGATTTTGAGCTCTATTTCCAGGATCACCTCCAGAACCACCATCACCAGTTGAGATATATAAATAACCGTCGTTTGGTCCAAAATGCATATCACCTCCATTGTGATTAGGGAAAGGTTGTGTAATGTTTAATAATACGACTTCAGAACTAGCATCTGCTGTATTTAAAGAACTTCTTGTAAAACGGGAGATTATTGTGTTTTCACTATTATCGACATAGTTTACATAAAAGAAACCATTAGTTGCATAATCTGGGTGAAATGCCATGGCTAATAGGCCTTGTTCGCCTCCAAGATCTGTAACGCGAGCATCAATGTCTAAAAAGGGAGCTGTGTTTACCGTTCCATCTGCATTTACGATTTTTATAATTCCATCTCTTTCCACTACAAATAGTCGGTCATCTCCAGCATGTTTAATGTTTACTGGGCTTGTTAAACCTGTTGCATAAAGTTCTAGGGTAATATCTTGGCTATAACCAATAGACATTAGTAGGCAGGCTAGGAAAAGTGTAACTTTTTTCATTTTTCTAGATTTTAAGGATTTTTTTTACAAAATACGAAAAAAAATAGGAGTGAAATTTAGAATGTGATTATAGAGTCTTGTCTATAAGCGTTGTTGATAGTATAGAACAAGTGTTGTTTAGAAGCGAAAACACATGTTCAAAATCTGAAAGATCTCCATAGTATGGATCTGGAACTCGTTTGTCATTAATACTATCATCTACCTCTAAAATAAGTTTGACCTTTGCTATATCATCTGTGTTTCTAGCAAGTTTAACTACATTTTCAAAGTTAGATTGATCCATAACGTAGATGTAATCAAAGCGATCAAAATCTAAAATTTGAAACTGCCTTCCGCGTTGTGCAGAAATATCTATACCGTGAGATTTAGCTACAGAGATAGAGCGATGATCTGGTGCATCACCAACATGATAGTTGGCAGTTCCAGCTGAGTCTACATAAAATTGATGAGAAGGTAGTTTAGATTCTAAAATGCCGTGTGCTAATGGAGAACGACAAATATTACCTAAACATACCATTAGGATACTTGTCATGATTCTTTATGTTTTATTAAAGAGATAATTTTTTAGAGAGATCTTCTACGTATTTTCTAAACTGCTTATCAGTAGAGGACAGATTATCAACAGTCTTGCAAGCATGAAGTACAGTAGCATGATCTCGTTTTCCAATTTGAGAACCGATACTAGCTAGAGATGCTTTAGTGTATTTTTTTGCAAAGAACATTGCTAATTGTCTCGCTTGAACGATATGACGTTTTCTTGTTTTAGATTGAAGAGTACTCACATCCATTTGGAAATAATCTGAAACGACTTTTTGGATGTAGTCGATAGATACTTCGCGTTTTGTGTTTTTAACAAATTTCTCAACAATTTCCTTAGCAAGGTTTACGGTAATTTCTTTTTTGTTGAAAGATGATTGTGCAATTAAAGAAATAATAGCACCTTCTAATTCACGAACGTTAGTTTTGATATGTTTAGCAACATACTCAACAATTTCATCTGGCATTTCAACACCATCACGGTAAAGTTTATTCTTTAAGATAGAGACTCTGGTTTCAAAGTCAGGGCTTTGTAGTTCAGCAGAAAGTCCCCATTTAAAACGTGATAATAAACGTTGTTCGATATCTTGCATATCAACAGGAGCTTTGTCACTAGTTAAAATGACTTGTTTTCCATTTTGATGTAAATGATTAAATATATGGAAGAATACATCTTGTGTACCTGATTTTCCAGATAAGAATTGTACATCATCAATAATTAATACATCAATGATTTGATAGAAGTGAATAAAATCATTTCTATTATTTTTCTTTACTGAATCAATATACTGCTGTGTAAACTTTTCTGCAGAAATATATAAAACTGTTTTTTCTGGATATTTATCTTTAATATCAACACCAATAGCATGTGCTAAATGTGTTTTTCCTAAACCAACACCTCCAAAAATCAACAAGGGGTTGAAAGATGTGCCTCCTGGTTTATTAGCTACTGCTAAGCCAGCATTTCTAGCTAAGCGATTAGAGTCCCCTTCTAAGAAATTTTCAAAACTATAATTAGGATTAAGTTGAGATTCGATTTTTACATTTCTAATACCAGGAATGACAAAAGGGTTTTTAAGTTCAGGGTTTTTATTATTTAATGGAACATCGACGTCTTGAGATTTTAAAGCACCACGATTTGAACTCGGAATTTTTTCTGTAAATGGTTGTTTGTTACCATAAGTGTTTTCCATTTTGATAACATATACCAATTTTGCAGTTTCTCCTAATTGTTTAGTGAGGGCAACTTTTAAAATTTTCACGTAGTGTTCTTCTAACCATTCGTAGAAAAATTTACTAGGAACTTGTATGCTTAATGCATTATCGGAAAGCTTAACTGCTACTATAGGTTCAAACCAAGTTTTATAGGCTTGAGGCTGTATGTTGTCTTTTATAAATGAGAGACAGTTCGTCCAGACCGATTGCGCAGTTACATCCATTCTCTAAGTTTAATTTTTTGTATTGTTAGTTAGTTAGCAAAAAAAAGAGAAATTCGAGTTTCTCTTGGTCGATTTTTACATGACAAATATGTGAACAAATTTTTTAATAAAAAAATCAAAATGTATTGATTTATTAGAATTTTTTTCTCATGTTTAAATCGGTTCGAAAATACAAAAAAAATATCAAAAACTATGGAAAACCTTTCCAAATCAGATGAAATACAATTTAGAGTTCGTTATGGTGAAACCGATCAAATGGGTGTTGTCTATCATGGCAATTATGCACAGTATTTTGAAATTGGACGAACCGAATGGTTGCGTAAAATTGGATTTTCCTACCGTAAGATGGAAGAGGAAGGCATTATGCTACCCGTAATTTCATTGACTATAAATTACAAAAAGTCAGCGTGTTATGACGACCTCATTAAAGTAAAAACTAAACTCGTAAAAAAACCAGCAGTAAAAATAGAATTCGATTATGAAATTGTAAATGAAAATGATGAAGTTTTAACTACGGGAAATTCTGTTTTGGTATTTATGGATATTCATAAGAATCGGCCTACAAGATGTCCAGATTATATTTTAGACCAACTGCAAATTTAATCGTTCAACTTCTTTATGTTAATCTCATAAAGTGTGTTGAAAATTTCAAAAACCGCTTCAGCATCTTTTAATCTTACCGAAATTATAATCTCACAACTTAATTCTAAGGTTTGATTAATGACATTTAAGTGCTTTTCTTTTATAATTCGCATGACCTTATTCATGTTTTTATAATCAAAAGAAATAGAAAATTCGCTATTAACAGTTCTATGTTCAATTTTTGAGGCTTCAAGAGCTAGCTGCGCTCCTGTTCGATAAGCATTTATTAATCCTCCAACACCAAGTTTTGTGCCTCCAAAATATCTTACAACGACAATAAGTATGTTGGTGACTTCAAAGGATTGTATTTGTCCATAAATTGGCATTCCAGCACTATTACTTGGTTCTCCATCATCGTTTGCTCTAAAGACATGATCTTTTTTTTGCATCCCAAATTGATAAGCATAGCACCAATGTCTCGCTTGATGGTGTTGTTTTTTAAGGTGTTCTATATGTAGTTTAACCTCATCTTCCGAGGTCACAGGAAAAGCATATCCAAAAAACTTACTGTTTCTATCTTTGAACATTACCTCTGGCGAAGGTTTGGTTATGGTTTTATAACTATCGTTGATTTCCATTTATGCTAAAGTAACAATTACAATAGAGATTACAGCTAATAGGATACCTGCCCAATTCATTTTAAAAACCTTTTCTTTAAAAAGAAATACACCTATAAGTGTTGAAGCCATAACCACAGCAACACTGTTTATTGTGAAAATGGTAGAGCTTTCTATATTTTCGTGATTGAGTGCTTTTAATAAATAATAGACTGAGAAATAATTTACAATTCCTAAAATGGCACCTCCTAACAGTGTTTTTATTGGAAATTTATAAGGTTGTTTGACCATTTTTGTAAAAAGAATGATAGCTCCAATTATAAAAGCGAAACCAAAAATAGTAGCCGAAAAAATTGGGATACCATTATTTGGCAGATAGGTGGTTTCTACATATTTAATAGAGGTGTCAATAATTCCTGTCCCTAAAAAGAGTAAAATAGGTAACCAGAGTCCTTTACTTATATTGCTAGTAGTTTTTGGTTTTACTGAAGCGAGATATACTGAAATAAGCGCGAGAATGATGCCAATAACCTTTTGAAGACCTGCACTTTCCTTGTAGACATAAATTCCAAAAGCAACAGGAATAATAACACTCATTTTTGAAGCCACTGAAGCTACAGAAAGTCCATTTCGCTGAGCAGTTAAGGCCATAACATTAAAGACCATAATGAATAAAAACCCTAGACCAATAGCGCCATAAATCCATTTTGAATTAAGGATGTCATTGACAAGGATAGGTTGCTCATAGATCCATAATCCAAATAAACATGCAGTCAAATAATTAACAACAATTGCTTGAAGTGTATTGATGTTATATTTATCAAATAACTTAAAAAGTATAAGAATAACCGTTGACGCTGTTATACTAAGTAAAAGGTATATCAAAATAAATCCTTATTAATGTTGAATATATCTATAACATCCTGTTTGGCTTCATCAATATTCCATACATGAATGCCTAGAGCAGCTGCAGCATCAGTATTATCTTTGGTGTCATCAATAAAAAGACAAGATTTTGGGTCAAGGCTGTTTTCTTTGAGAACATATTCATAGATGTCTGCATTTGGTTTCCTTAATTGGATTTCATGCGATAAATAGAATTGATCAAAACAAGCTTTAAATTCTTCATAAAATGTCAACTTATCTTGTATCCAACTAATATGTAAATCATTAGTGTTACTCAATAAAATGAGTTTGTACTTACCTTCTTTAGAAAGCTTTTTAATAAAATCTAATCTGTAATCAGGGAAATCTTTTAATATATAATTCCAAGCATTTACAATTTCTTTTTCTGATAAATTCGGGAAATTATCGGTGTAAAATGCTACAAATTCTTCAGTAGAAAGAAACCCTTGCTCATATAATGTGTTTACGGCAATGAGATCTTCAGGTAGCTCATCAAATTCAAATAAGCGAATTGCGTTTTCCATAGCGCCTTGTTTATCTAAGTTGATAAATACATCTCCAAAATCGAATATGAGTGTTTTAATCATTGACATATGTCTTTAAAGTATCATCTATTATTTTTTCTTCGGAAATGAGCTGTCCTGAAAGTTGGGGTGCTTGAATGCCATTTTTAAATGTCGGGTGTCCTACAAAAACACGTGCTTCATCCCAAATATTTTCATTAATAAAGGTCTGAAGCGTTTGCGCGCCACCTTCAATTATTACTGAATTAATAGATTTAGAGTACAAAAAAGCAGCTATTTGTTGTGCAATAGGTGCTTTAAAATTAATAAGAGTATCAGAAATCACTAATGTTTCTGTAGCATTGTTAAAAACCGAATGTGTTTTTGATAGTTTGCGTTCACGATCTATAACAATTCGAATAGGATGTTTTCCTATCCAATCTCGAACTGTTAAACTCGGATTATCTTCTATGACGGTATTTGTGCCTACTAAAATGGCTTGCTCTTCGGCGCGCCATTTGTGAACTAATTGTCGGGAAAAAGTATTGGTAATCCAAACGGGTTGCTTTTTATCTTTTGATTTTGGAGCTATAAAACCATCCTTAGTTTCTGCCCACTTTAATATAATATAAGGGCGTTTTTTATTGTGAAATGTAAAAAAGCGTTTGTGATGTGCTTTGCATTTAGCTTCTAAAACACCAACAGCGACATCACATCCAGCAGCTTTCAGTTTGGAGATGCCTTTACCAGCTACTTCAGGATTATCATCTATGCAGCCAATGACTACATTTGGAATTTCATACTTGATAATTAAATCACTACAAGGTGGTGTTTTTCCGAAGTGCGAACAAGGTTCTAGTGTAACATATAACGTAGCAGCTTTGAGTAATGTTTTATCATTAACCGATTGTATGGCATTCACTTCAGCATGATGACTCCCATAAGTACTGGTATAACCTTCTCCAATAATTTGATTATTGTACACGATAACACATCCAACCATTGGGTTGGGAGCTGTAATGCCTAATCCGTTTTTGGCAATTGCAATACAGCGTTGCATATATGTTTCGTGAGTTGTCAAAATTTAGTTGGTATGTTTATATTTGTTTATGCTTAAGAATTTTTTAGTTCGACTTGTTGCTTATCCGTTTTGTGTTTTTATAATTATTTTAAGTTATAAAATGAGCTTCGATACACCTAATTATTCTAATCCAATTTACATTTCGAGAGCAAAACTCTATGGTGTTTTTGGGATAGGTATTGCACTTATATATTTGGTTTCTGATATCATTTATCAAGTCAGAAAAACGTTTTTTAAAAAGAAAGACTAAAACTTAATCTTTACCATTTCAGTTTCATCAATAGGATATTTGTAAGAGAACCCAAAAGTATTATAAACAATCTCTCCTTTGTATTGTACTTTAATTTCCTTATTAAGGATACTATTTAAAATTGTGCCTAATACATTTTTATTGTCCTTTTTTAGAATACTATCTGTGCTTACCATAACTCTTAAAGGAACAGTGAATTCGTCTTTTGCAGGAACCTTAAAATTTTCAGAACTAACATGAGCTACCTTGACATCATTTACATACACCGAAACATCATCACTCTCTAAAGAGCCTCCAACATCATTGGGGTTTTGAAAAATAGCATTGGCCTTTAGTGTGATTGTTTTAGACGTTGCTTCTTCTAATTTGATACCTTCAACGGTAATAAATAATGGTTTTTCTTTTACACTACAACTCAATATTGAAGTGCATAATGTTAATAATAAAATGAGTTTTCGCATCTCTTTAAAATAGATTTATCTGTATCTTCATACCGAATTAGATAGCAAAAATACTATAATAAAGTGAGTCAAGACCATATCATTATTAGAGAAATTAGAGCAGAAGACAATCCTCAAATTGAAGCTGTAATTAAAGGTTGTTTTCCTGAGTTTAAAATTCCATTAAAAGGCACAGCTTATGAAGATGCTGAAACCCCATTTATGTTTGAGTCATATCAAGGTGATCGTGAAGTATATTTTGTTGTAGCAACAGAAAAAGAAGTTCTTGGTGGCGCAGGAATAAAGCAACTTAAAGACTTTGATGGCAATGTTTGCGAACTTCAAAAAATGTATTTTTCACCAAAGGTAAGAGGTAAAGGTTTTGGTAAAAAAATGTTCGAAACCTGTTTAAAAGCAGCTAAAGATTTTGGATTCGAGACGTGTTATTTAGAATCGGCGTCCCAACTTAAGGCAGCGATTCATATTTATGAGGAATTTGGATTTAAACATCGCACAGAACCTTTAGGAGATACGGGACATTATTCATGTGGTGTATGGATGACCAAAGCGCTATGAGGTTAAAAAGCATTCTAGATCGTTATCACAAAACATTAGATGAACGCTTCGGAAAAAACGAAGTCGATTCTTTTTTTAATCTTGTTATTGAGCACTATTTGAATTTGAAAAGAATTCACCTTGTGACGACACCAGAATATACAATTACTGAAGTTGAAGCGCAGTCTCTTTTTGAAGCTTTAAATCAATTGAAATTGGAACAGCCAATTCAGTATATTCTTGGAGAAACTGAGTTTTATGGTTTGCCATTTAAGGTCAATGGCCACACCCTAATTCCGCGCCCAGAGACCGAAGAATTAGTAGCTCTAATTATTGACGATTCTAATGCAAGTCCCTTAAAGATTTTAGACATCGGAACAGGTTCAGGATGTATTGCAATTTCGTTAGCTAAAAACCTGCCAAATGCAAAAATTTCTGCTTTAGATGTGTCTCATGAAGCCATACAAGTTGCAAAAGAAAATGCTGAACTAAATTCAGTAGAGATCCAATTTATTCACGATAATATCCTGAACTCTCACCATGCTAAGTTTACTTCAAGTTCACATTGTTATGATATTATAGTCTCTAATCCACCTTATGTTCGCCACTTAGAAAAAGCAGAAATACAACCTAATGTTCTCGATAACGAACCACATTTGGCCTTGTTTGTTGATGATGAGAATCCGTTGCAATTTTATAAGGCCATTTGTGAGTTTACAGGTCAAAACTTAAAAACAGGAGGGTACTTGTATTTAGAAATCAACGAATATCTAGGTGAGGAGATGATTGAACTTTTAAAAGGCTTCAATTTTAAAAACATCGAGTTAAAAAAAGATATATTTGGAAAGGACAGAATGCTAAAAGGAGTTAAATAAAAACGATTTGGCATTCCGAATTTATTCCAGCAACGTATTAGAGTAAATCATTCAAAGTCTTAATCTTCAAATCATCCAAAGTACGTTCTTCAGTTTCAAATTCAATCGTAACACTTTCATTTGGTAACAAATCAAAATAGTTGTCAGTAAAATGACCTTTTTGTTTCGTATGAAGAAACACATTTTTCTGAAGTGTTACGCTTTTTAAAGTAATTTGAAATCCGTTACTAATTTTAGTAATTGTTTGTTCTATCGGCGCCTTTTTGAGTTTTAGGTCTTTTGGTTTTACTAAATAATAAATACTTTTTACAGTATTAAATTCTGAAACGATAACGACCTCAGAAAGATTTGTCTTTATATTAGTAAGATCAAACGTATGCTGTAATTCACTCGTATTGGTTTTAGCTGTAATAACATTAGTTAAAAACATGAGCTCATTTCCATCGAAATCTAATACACTTATTTTTTGAGTTCCGCTCACATTTTTTAGGTTGTCGTTGATAGTATATGTCTTTAGAATATTTGTATTCACCTCAAAAGAAACAATCAAATTTTCAAAACTCTTTTTTGCCTGATAATGTAAAGCTTTCCAATTTCCGAAGTAATCAACACTTGACCAGGACACAGCAGGCCAGCAATCATTAAGTTGCCAATAAAGTGTTCCCATGTTATAAGGTTTATCCCTACGATGTGCTTCAATGCCTTTACTAATACCATAAGCTTGTAGTAACTGGCTTACATACACATAGTCTTCAGCATTTGTCGGAATAGGAAAATCACGTTGCATATAGTCGTCTATGAGTTGAAACCCGCGAATATGTTTTTGGTGATTTTTAAACCCTTCAGAGGCTATATCAATAGAATCGCTCTGATTGATATATCGAATTGCTTCATAACTAGGAAACGATTGAAATCCAAACTCGCTCATAAATCGTGGGACATTCTCTTCTAAATGTTCAAAAGGGTAGGCGTCATGCCAAATCCACCAATCGTGAGCATCCCCTTCAGTTTTGTATTTTGGATTACCACGACCATAGCGAGGTGAAGACTCCCAATAGGGTGTTTCTGTAAATTCAATAACAGTATTTGGTAAAATTGAGTCAAAGACTTTCAGATAATTGCTCCAAATCTCATCTTTTTCTTCATCGCTTCTATCAGTTTGCCAACCCCAACGATGCCAACCTTCAGAGTTTTCATTGTTGCCGCACCATAAAGCAATGGAAGCATGATTTTGTAAACGCTTTACATTTTGAATAGCCTCTTGCTTTACATTCTCAAGAAAGTCTTTATCTCCAGGATACATAGCACAGGCAAACATGAAATCTTGCCAAATAAGAATACCTTTTTCATCACATAAATCATAAAAGATATCATTCTCATAGATCCCGCCTCCCCAAACTCTTAGCATGTTCATATTAGCAACAACGACATCATTTAAAAGATTTTCATAGTGTGCATTAGTGACTTGATTTTGCATATTGTTTTGCGGAATGTAATTAGCACCTTTCATATATACAGGGATTCCATTGACTTTAAAATAGAAAGATTCACCTTTATTGTCTTTTTCAGTAACGAGCTCAATCGTTCTGAAACCTTTTTTTACTGAAATGCTATCGAGAATTTTTCTACCATCCCTCACAATAACTTTTATATCATATAAATAAGGTTCACCTAAATTATGTGGCCACCAACGTTTAGGCGTTTTTATTTGGAAATTTGTTGCCCAAGTATATCCTTTAAAAACTTCATTTGAAACCTTGTGAAGTTTGTCATTCACAAAAATGTCATAAGATAGGTTTTTATCTAATTCAATAGTTGATAGCTTCTGGATTATTAGTGATAAATCAGCAATAGAATCATTTAATGTTAATTGTTTGATCTTTAAATTATCAATTTTAAAATCATTCCAAGTCACCAAAGTAATTGGTCGCCATATACCACTAGTATTAAATTTTGGCCCCCAATCCCAACCATATTGAAATTGCGCTTTCCGTGTGAAAATGCGATTGCCTTCAGGGAGTTGGTAACCTAATTTTGCTTTCTCTTTTTCTTCGGAAATGGTCGTGTGTTCAAATACAATGCGCAAATTGTTTTGAGGTTTTAAGACTGATTTGACATCAACTGAAAATTTACGGAATGCATTAGCGGTTTTCAGAATCAAACTATCATTTAAAAACACTGAAGCGTAAGTATCTAAGCCTTCAAAATTAAGCACGATATGTTTTTTCTGAAGTGTTTTTTTGTCTACAGAAAATGTAGTTTTGTATTCCCAATCAGTTTCAGAAATCCATTGCAAACGATCTTCATTATTGCTAATAAAAGGATGCTCAATTAATGTAGTGTTTAACAAATCAGAATGCACATTTCCAGGAACTGCAGCTGGTTGCCAAACCGAATCGTTTATAGCTTTAAATTGCCAATTGCTATGTAAATTCATACTTATTGGGACATCATGCTTTGGCTGACAACCCATTAAAGTGATTATAAAAATGATACATACACTATACTTCACTTGCGATCGCTTTTAAAATGGCTTTAATTTCTTTTACATTAGAAACTGTTTGAGGCGTATTTCCAAAATATACTGAAGACTCGGTATTTATAAGTTTTGAAGCAGACGCATGAATTTCATCAAAGCCAGCATCTTTAAAGGATTTCACATTTTTAGAATTAATCCCACCTCCAACTAATATCGTAATCCGATTTTGAGCTTGACGCTTTAGTGTTTTTAATGCACTAAGCCCTACAATAGCTTTTGGGTATTGTCCAGACGTTAGCACCTTATCAATACCCAATTTGATGAGTTGTTTTAGGGCACTTTCTTGGTTAGGTACTATATCAAAGGCACGATGAAACGTAAATGGTAAAGGTCGTGTGAGTTTAACTAATTCTCGAGTTCTTTCAACGTCTATGGTGTTATCTGGGTTTAAAACACCAGATACAATACCTTGGCAGCCTAGATCCTTACATATTTGAATGTCGTTTTTTATAATATCAAATTCATCTTCAGAATAGCAGAAATTACCACTCCTTGGTCTAATAAGAACGAAGGTTTCAATTGCTAGTTCATGAACTACTTGTTTAATTAATCCATAACTTGGAGTAATACCTCCAACAGCCAATTCACTACAAAGTTCTATACGGTGTGCGCCAGCGTCTTTAGCATTTTTTGCAGATTGGTATGAGTTAGCGCAGATTTCTAAGAGCATATTAATTGATTTTAATTTCGTCTATAAATGTCCAAGCTTTGTTTCCGGCACCTTGTTTCCCATCTGGAATAGTGCCATAGTTTGGGATTTTTAAAGTAATTGCCTTGACTTTTATATCCAAATCTTTGGGTGTAATAAATTTATAATTAACATCAACTAGGATTTTGTCGATTTGATTTTGCACTATTATTTTATCAGTAACAATACTTCCATCTAGAAGTATAAATTCTAATTCCATCTCTTTAGGCGCATAGATCCATTGTCCATTACCATTGTGGAATCTTGTTTTAATAGAGTTTATCTCAATTTCAGTGTCCAGATCAATAGTAATTTCTAAATCTTCACCCCAAAAGCCTAACCATTCTTTATCACCATAGCGTGTATCACTTCCGGAAATGCCATTAATTAAGCCTTGAGGACCACTTCCTGGATACGATTTGTGAGGTTCTTTGTTAATGGTAATTATTTTGCCAACGGCTTTATGATGATTAATGGTTTCGGAAAAAATGCTACCCAATCGTTTTTCAGAATTGAAAACGGTAGCTTTAATCGTTAGACTTTCTGTTATAGGAATGGCTTGATTATATGTTTGAGACGTCTTAGTTGGTTCAGTGCCATCTAATGTGTATCTAATAGTTTTATCTTGTAGTGTTGTTGAAAGCTGATAATATGTAGACTTGTTTTTAGATGTTAGCTCACCAGAAATTTCATATAAATGATTGGCATAATTCACATCTAAAAGATCAAGTCGTTTGTTGAAATTTTCAACACGCTTTGCGAAATCTGCAAAATTTTTATTCTCGTTTTTAGACCAAACCACTTCACTCATTGCAAGTATTCTTGGGAATGCCATGTATTCAACTTGGTCTTCGGTTGGCATATATTCTGTCCAAATATTTCCTTGAGCACCTAAAATAAATTGAGTTTCATTAGCATTTAATTCTGAAGGGATCGGATTAAACCCATAGACTTTTTCCAAGGGTAAAAACCCACCAATAGCTGTAGGTTCATCAGGATTTGTTGATTGATAATAGTCAAAATAACAATGTGATGTTGGTGTCATTATAACATTGTGCTTTTGTTTTGCGGCTTCAATAGCGCCTTTAGTTCCTCGCCATGACATTACTGTTGCATTAGGAGCAAGTCCGCCTTCTAAGATTTCATCCCAACCTATAATTTGTTTGCCTTTAGAGTTGAGATAGTTTTCAATGCGTGTGATAAAGTAGTTTTGAAGTTCATGCTCGTCTTTTAGGCCTTCAATTTTAATTCTATTTTGACATTGGGCGCAAGTTTTCCAATTGGTTTTTGGTGCCTCATCACCTCCAATATGAATATAATCACTTGGAAAGAGCGCCACAACTTCATCAAGAACATCTTCTAAAAAGTCAAAAGTTTCATCTTTTGAGCAGTATATATGTTCAAAAACACCCCATTTTGTAGCAACATCAACTTGCGTTCCTGTACATCCCAAATTTGGATACGCACTAATCGCAGCTTGTGCATGTCCTGGGAGTTCAATCTCAGGAATTACCCTCACATGACGTGCCTGAGCATAAGCTACAATGTCTTTGACTTCTTCTTGTGTGTAAAATCCGCCATAAGGTGTCTTGTCAAATTGATGCGGTTGATCACTATAATGTCCTATCAATGTTTCATTTCTAAAGGCTGCAACTTCTTGTAGTTTAGGATATTTTTTAATTTCAATTCGCCAACCTTGATCTTCGGTGAGGTGCCAATGAAAGGTGTTCATTTTTAGTAATGCCAATGCATCAATATATGTTTTAATGAAATCGACTGAGAACATATGTCGACCAACATCGAGATGCATCCCACGATATTGAAATTGAGGCGCATCGGTAATAGTCATACATTGAATGCTGACTGTTTCGCCAGAAAGTGTCTTGTTTTCAAATTCGTTAGGTAGTAATTGACGTAACGTCTGCACTGCATAGAAAGCACCTTGATCTGTTTTAGCTTTAATTAATAGCTTATCGGGTTGAATGTCTAGCGTATAGCCTTCAAGGTTTTTTATAGTGTCATCAAGAATGAATTGGATGTCATTAGTACTGCTTAATTTAATAGTACTGCCTTCTTGTATGAATTTCCGAAGAAAATCGCCAGAAATTTTAAAAGTAGCGTCATAAGAGATACCAACCTTGCTATCTAAAATAAAATGACCTTTGTTGATGGTTTGCGTTTCAGGAATAGGAATAATTTGTGGAATTTCAGCAATAGACTCTTCAGATTTACAATTGAATAAAAAGCTGATAAAAACAAATAGAACTACATTTTTTTTGAATGACATTTTAGTATATTAGATGCTTTAAAGATAACTTTTTTCACGACGATTTTAATGAGTGTAGAACAAAAAATAAATAGCCTTCGCGATGAGCTTCGTGAGCACAATTATAACTATTATGTACTCGACAATCCAACAATTAGCGATTACGACTTTGATATCAAATTAAAAACACTTCAATCTCTAGAAGAAGCGCATCCCGAATTTTATGATGCCAACTCGCCAACATTAAGAGTAGGTGGAGAGGTCACAAAAAACTTCAATACTGTTGTGCATGAGTATCGTATGTACTCTCTAGATAATTCGTACTCTAAAGATGATTTATTAGATTGGGAAAAGCGTATAAAAAAAATGATTGATGGTGAGGTGAATTATACCTGTGAATTAAAATACGATGGCGCGTCTATAAGTTTGACTTATGAAAACGGGAAATTACTTAGAGCCGTAACACGAGGCGACGGAACCCAAGGTGATGATGTGACAGCTAACATTAAAACAATCAAAACGGTGCCATTGCAATTGAAAGGCGATTTTCCGAAGAAATTTGATATACGTGGTGAAATTGTTTTGCCTTTTGAAGGCTTTAATAAAATGAATGAAGAACGACTTGAAGTAGGAGAGGAGCCTTATCGAAACCCGAGAAATACAGCGTCTGGAAGTTTAAAACTTCAAGACAGTGCCGAAGTTGCTAAGCGGCCATTGGAGTGTTTATTATACAATATCACTGGTGCTAACTTAGGTTTTGATACGCAATTTGAAAGTCTTAAAAAAGCAAGACAGATGGGGTTTAAAGTGCCTGAAGCCTCAAAATTAGTAGGCTCTATTGATGCCGTTTTAGAGTTTGTTGAATATTGGGATGTACATCGTCATGATTTGCCTTATGAAACCGATGGTGTTGTGATTAAAGTGAATAGTCTTCAGCAACAAGATGAATTAGGGTTTACGTCTAAGGCGCCACGCTGGGCTATGGCATATAAGTTTAAAGCAGAACAAGTATCAACACGATTGAATGAAATCACCTATCAAGTTGGTAGAACAGGTGCCATTACACCAGTTGCTAATTTAGAGCCCGTAGAATTAGCAGGAACCACAGTAAAAAGAGCATCTTTGCACAATGCAGATCAAATTGAAAAACTCGATATTAGAGTAGGTGATGAGGTCTATGTTGAAAAAGGAGGCGAGATTATTCCTAAGATTATTGCTGTAGATTTAAGTAAGCGTCCCGAGAGCTCTTTGCCAACAACTTATATATCGCATTGTCCAGAATGTCAAACAGAATTAATTAGGCAAGAAGGTGACGCCAAGCATTATTGTCCGAATTACAACGGTTGCAATCCACAGATTATTGGACGTATTCAGCATTATATATCTAGAAAAGCTATGGATATTGAAGGTTTAGGAGGAGAAACAGTTGCACTTTTAGTTAATGAAGGTTTAATTTCTAATTATTCAGATTTATATACATTAACAAAAGAAGAAGTATTGCCTTTAGAACGAATGGCTGAGAAAAGTGCTGAAAATTTAATTAATGGTATTGCTGCGTCTAAGCAAATTCCGTTTGAGCGCGTTTTATTTGCTATAGGAATTAGATTTGTTGGTGAAACGGTAGCTAAGAAATTGGCTAAGCATTATAAAAGCAGTGATGCAATTGCTCAAGCTTCAATTGAAGATTTGGTATCTGTAGACGAAATTGGCGGTCGAATTGCTGAAAGCGTTGTAGAGTTCTTTTCTTCCGAAGAGAATAAAGCCATTGTTGAAAAATTAAAAACTTACGGACTGCAATTAGAGTTATCTGCTGAAAAATTAGCAAACCAAACCGATAAACTTAAAGGATTATCTATAGTGGTCTCAGGAGTCTTTGAAACAGTTTCAAGAACTGAACTTAAAAAATTGATAGAAGATAATGGTGGAAAAGTCTCATCTTCAATATCTTCTAAGACAAATTTCCTTGTTGCTGGAGCTAAAATGGGACCCAGTAAGCGCACCAAGGCAGAAACACTAGGTGTTCTTATAATATCTGAAAGTGATTTTTTGTCAAAATTGAATTAAAATTCCTACAAATTGTTAAATTTTATCGATTAAATGCGTTTTTATACGTTTATATGTATTTTTTATATATATTTGTTTTGCTATTAAGGAAAAAAATATGCATTTAAGTAAAATTTTAGGAATTGTACTTGTACTATTAAGTATAGTGTTTTTAGGATTACAGTCTCAGGCTTTAGAGCTTGAAGCATCTGGTGTTAGAGCATTGGCAATGATCGTTTTAATAACATTATATCTTATTAGAGTAAAGCAAAAGCACGCTTTGTTCTTAATGTTCTTAGTGTTTTTTACAATTGCAGAGGTCTTTAATTACATTACTTGGGTAAAAAACTTTGATCTTAATCCAGACATAGATTACTTCTATTACATAGGAAACGTACTTTATATATTGTCTTATACATTTTTAATTGCAAGAATTGTAGTTGGTGTTAATATGACCAAAGCAGTTACAAGATTCCCAATACAATCACTGTTGTTAGTTGTTCTGGGTGTTTTTGTTGTCTATATTGTTACAGATACCACAAAAGGTGAATTAAATAGCTCGCAATATACTTTAGAGTTTACTTATAATGCAGTTATTATGATTCTAATGAGTTTATCCTTATTGAATTATATGATTAAGGATGATAAAAAATCTATGAACTTGCTTATTGGATCTATTTGCATTCTATTTTCTGAAATACTACAACTCGCCTATTTTTATATTGCAGATTCTAATATTCTAAATGTATTATGCTCAGTGTTTATTGTGATGGCATTTTTGTTTTACTACCTACAGTCTCGCTTAAAGCACACAGAGGTTGTTGAATATGTTCAGCAACAAAATCAACAAGATTTAAAAATTTAATTTCTTACCTAGAATTGGTATCTCTTTTCTATAAATGAAAAGTACTATAACCGCTATTATAAAAGTAATTAGGGCAGTATAGAATAAAATACCACCATCTCCATTAATTTCAATTCCTAGTTGCGTTAAATGCATCATAATTGCGCCACCAATGATGCCTAAGGTTAATAAAGCTCCAGCCCAAGCTGTTTTCCTGAAAAGTAGCAATATCCCAGCGATAAGTTCGGCAATCCCTATGCCTATTCGACCAATAGGCTCTAAGCCAACTTTAGTAAAAATAAAGACACTATCTGGATGTGCAGTAAATTTAAACCTCAAGGTTTGAATCAATATAATTGCGATGATTAGCCGTAAAAGAATTGGAAGGTATTTTTTCATAATATAAAATGTATTGTCTCTTAGACGATTAGAAATTTAAAACATACGCTTAAAGGCAAAAAATCTAAAAAAATCGATAAAATGTAAGTTTTATACGTTGAAATACATATTTTTTATTATATTTGCCTTACCCTATAATAAAATCTACCATGCAAAAAATGCAAAAATTAAAGCCTAATATGGCATTAGTATTCATTTTGTTTGTGTTGCTTCTATCAACATCATTAGCAACATATTTCAATTTGATTATTGTACCAATGATTGCAAAACTGATTACGATTACAATTTTGTTGACATTTTATTTTTGTCAATTAAATAAAATGGCAAATGTGTTTTTGACCATTTTCTTGGTGTTTTTTATAGGTGATGCATTTTCAGTTTTTGATTTTGGAGCCTTATCTTCTAAGCTTTCTAAATCTTTATATATTGGCGCATATCTATTATTGATTTTTGTGCTGATTGGTAAATTGAAAAAAGTAAAATTTGAAGGCTTAGTAACGGTCTATTTAGTATTAGTATTATTATTGAATTCTTACTTCTTATATGCACTTTATGGTGTGGCAAAAGATAACTTTGTAGATGAGGTGAATTTAGTACTTTATATTTGTCATGGTATTACGCTTATTGCTATGACTTACTTTGCATTTGCAGTATATTTAAGTAGGGAAACTGCACAATCAATAACCTTTTTATTAATGGTATTTTGTTTTGTGTTTTCAGATGTATTAAACTATATCTGTAATTTATACGTGTACTTTTGGATATTCGAAGTTTTTGAAGGTATTTTACATACAGCAGGATTATTCTTATTATATAAGTATGTATACGATCATCATACTAATAGAAATAGTGAGAAACGTATTAACTTTTCAGAATACTTTATTCCTACAACCGAGACTTTGCGTCAAATACGAGTAAATTTATAGTTATACAATTATAGACGTACCGTTTGCTGCTTTGTTTTTATCAGAATCAAAGTAAAAATCTATTTTTCCTAGATTAATACCATAACAACCTACTTGGTTTACTAACATGTTTTTTCCTTCGGAATTTTTTACAACCGTTGGTTTCTTTAAGAAGGTGTGTGTATGTCCTCCAATAATTAAATCGATATCTTTAGTTAGTTCAGCAAGTTTTAGGTCACTAATTTTTTCAGGACGATTACGATAGTTATACCCTAAATGTGATAAACAGATAATTAAATCACAGTGTTCATCTTGTTTTAAAACTCTGGTCATCTCCTGAGCAGTTTCTGTTGGGTCGAGGTATTTTGTTTCTTTGTACATTCTTTTTTCTACGAGCCCAGTGAGTTCAATTCCTAATCCGAATATTCCAATTTTAATACCGTCTTTGACGATGATACGATATGGTTTCACATGGGTGTCCATAATTGTATTTGAAAAATCATAATTCGCAGATACAAAGTCAAACTTTGCATGCGGTAATTGTGCATAAAGGCCTTCAATACCATTATCAAAATCATGGTTTCCAATAGTTGCTACATCATATTTAAGCATACTCATAAGCTTAAACTCTAATTCACCTCCATAGTAGTTAAAGTATGGCGTGCCCTGAAAAATATCACCAGCATCCAATAATAGAGTATTTGGGTTTTCTTTTCTGATATTGGCAATCAAACTAGCGCGCCTAGCAACTCCACCTTGATTAGGATTTCTGCCATCGTCTGGTCCAAAGGCATCAATATGACTATGTACATCATTGGTATGTAGAATGGTGATTTTTTTAGTTGCTGGTGCAAATGATGTTAAACCTATTCCGCCAAGACCAATTAATGCTGAAGCTGCAGCCGTTTGTTGTAAAAATTCTCTTCTTTCCATAATTAATTTTTTAGCTGAATAAATCGATTATCAATAACAGGGTTTAGTGTGTCTATTTTTTTGAAATAGTCGATAAGAACATTTCGAATTTTATAATCTAATACATAAAGACTATCATTAGTTTTAAAGAAATTCATGCGATCACCACCATTATATAAATAATCATTGGTTGCAACATTGTAAGTTTTATTGAAATCAATTGGATTGCTATTAAGTCCTGCGGATTTAAAATTTCCGTCAGTATCTAATACAATATTTAGTCTTGAAATTGGATGGGCGCGTTTCGCTTTGACTAAATAATCTATAAGTTCTTTAACTTGAGCGCCTTTTAGTTTAACGACGACCGTAGAATTATCAAAAGGCATAACCTCGTATGCAGTTCTAGTTGTGACATTTCCTTTAGAAATAATAGCTCTAATACCACCATGATTAAGCAAAACAAAATCAATGTCCTCACCAGTTCTAGTTTTAAAAACAGGATTAGATTGTTCATAAACAGCATCTGCCATCATATTACCTATAGCAGTATTGTACTCGCCATCACTTTTGGAGTAGGTTTCAACGGCATATGCCAAGACACTATCTAAGTTTGCATTAACATGCTCTCTATAAGGTTTAATAAATGATTCAATAGATTGATCTGTTTGTAAACTGTCAGATATGTTTATCTGTTGTCCTTCAATTTTATGAAGATGAACTTCTTGCTTACATGAACTTAGTATTATCAAGCAAAAGAAGAAAAAAAAATGTTTATAATTCATGGATTATATTATGAAAGGTTTGCGAAATGTTACAATGTGTTTTTACTACATTTGTACAAAGCATAAATATAAATGATTTTAAAGGTATTTAAAGAAAAATCCAACCAAAAATACATCAACAAATTGTTAAATGCGAGACGTGTTGCTGTAAGTAATACTAAAATGAGTACTGTTGGAGTTATTTTAAATACGAGCGAGTTTTCAGATTTTGAGGCCTTTAGGGCATTTTTTAAGAGTTTAGGCTTGCAACAAGCGAAGACAAAAATCATTGCTTTTGTTGAAGACCCCAAAGATTCAAATGTACTTTGGGATACATATTTTAATCCAAAAGATTTTGGATGGAAAGGAAAGATTAATAATATCGACTTACAAACCTTTATTGATACTAAGTTTGATGTCTTGATTAGTTTTTATAAAGCAAATCACCTCGAACTTAATTTAATAACGGCATTGTCAAGTGCTAATTTTAAGGTTGGTTTAACTAATGAAGATCAAAGGCTTTATGATTTGATGATCGATGTGAAACCTAAAGATTTTTCGCTTTTTAAAGACGAATTGAGAAAATATTTAACAGTTCTAAATAAATTATAATGACTAAATTTCATGGTACAGGTGTAGCCATTATTACACCATTTAATGACAATCTTAATGTCGACCATAATGCACTTGCTAACTTGGTAAATTTTAATATTGAAAACGGTACAGACTATATTGTAATTAGTGGTACAACAGGGGAAAGTGTTACCATTACCAAACATGAAAAAGAGGCTATTATAAAAACGATCATAAAAGCTAATAATGGCCGAGTACCATTAGTTTTAGGTATTGGAGGAAACAATACGGCTAACGCAATTGAAGAGATTAAAACTACAGATTTAAGTCAGATAGATGCTTTGTTATCTGTATCGCCATATTATAGTAAGCCAACTCAAGAAGGAATTTACCAACATTTCAAAGCTATAGCTGAAGCTTCACCAATAGACATCATTTTATATAATGTACCTGGTCGAACGGCATCTAATATGTCGCCAGAAACAACCTTACGCTTAGCTAATGATTTTAATAATATTATTGCTGTAAAAGAGGCTGGAAATAATGTACATCAATATTTAAAATTATTGCGAGATAAACCTGCAGATTTCTTGGTGATATCTGGTGATGATGATTTGGTGCTTGGTGTTGTGTTGGCTGGTGGAGCAGGAGTAATATCGGTTTTAGGTCAAGCGGTTCCTAAGCAATTCACGACAATGATAAATTTAGGTTTAGAAGGAAAGGCTAAAGAAGCGTACAAAATTCATTTTGACTTGATGGATTTAACAGCACTCATTTTTTCTGAAAATAATCCTGCAGGTATCAAAGCTGTTTTAGAAGCGTTAGGCCTATCAAAAGCTCTAGTAAGATTGCCTTTGGTTGAAGCAACCAATGAGCTTAAGCTAAAGATAAAAACGGCGCTTCAGAAATTAGATTAATCTTAAAAAAGTTAAATATTACTTAAACATAACAAGAGCCTGATTTCAACTGTTATTTTTGGATGAAATTTTTGTTTTTTTAATACGTTATAAATACGTACTTTTGCAACCTGTTTTTTATTTATGAAGAAATTAGTTTACTTATTGACAATACTCCTAGCGTTTAACTCATGTAGCGAATATCAAAAGGCATTAAAAGCTGAAGATATTAAAACAAAGTTTGACATGGGAACAAAAATGTATGAAGCTGGAAAATGGAATAAAGCCAACAGGATTTTTAAACAAATAGTTCCTAATTATGCTGGAAAGCCTCAAGCAGAAAAACTTATGTACATGTATGCTAAATCATTTTACGAAATGAGAAGCTATTTAGAGGCAGGTTACCAAATGGGACGTTTTGAGCAATCATACTCAAATAGTGAGAAAGTACAAGAAATTGCGTTTTTAGCAGCAAAGAGTTATTACATGGTCTCTCCAGTTTATAGTAAAGAGCAACAAGAAACAATTGAAGCTTTAGAGAAGTTGCAATTGTTTGTGAATAAATATCCAGATTCTGAATATTTGCCTCAAGCAAATAAACTCATTAAAGAACTGGATTATAAATTAGAGAAAAAGGCTTTTGAAATAGCAAAACAATATAACAATATTGCTTATTTTGAATCTTCAGATTATGAAGCAGCAATTAAGGCATTTGATAATTTTCTAGCAGATTATCCAGGAACTAGTTTTAAAGAACAAGCAATGTTTTATAGATTAGATTCTGCTTATAAGCTAGGGATTAATAGTGTAGCTGCAAAAAAAGAAGCACGTTTAAATACAGCTATTAATTATTATAATAGTTTTAATAAGTTTTATCCTGATTCAGAATTTAAGGATGAAGCTAATAAGATGAATGACGAAATGACTGCAGCTATGCAAGAATTTAATACAAAAAGTTAATTAAAGATACGATGGATTTAAAAAAGACCAATGCTCCTGTAACCACAGAAACTTATGATAGAAATGTCATTGATGCGACAACAGATAATATCTACGAAGCTATTTCTGTAATCTCTAAAAGAGCAGAACAAATCAATACAGATATTAGACGTGAGTTGGTAGACAAATTAGAAGAATTTGCAACTTATAATGATAGTCTAGAAGAAATCTTTGAAAACAAAGAGCAAATTGAAGTGTCTAAATTCTATGAAAAATTGCCTAAGCCACATGCTTTAGCAGTTCAAGAATGGTTAGACGATAAGATTTACTACAGAAATACTGACGACGACGTTCAGGAATAATACAGGTATGTCAATATTGAGCGGCAAAAATATACTACTAGGCATAACTGCTGGTATTGCTGCTTATAAGACAGCCAACCTAGTTAGGTTATTTATAAAAGCAGGCGCAAACGTAAAGGTTGTTATGACGCCTGCTTCTAAAGACTTCATTACACCTTTAACGCTTTCAACATTATCGAAAAACCCAGCCTATTCTTCGTTTACAAATGAAGATGATGATAATGCCATGTGGAATAATCATGTCGAATTGGGGCTTTGGGCTGATCTATTTATCATAGCACCTGCAACAGCCAATACCTTGTCTAAAATGGCAAATGGTACTTGTGACAACTTATTGATGGCTACTTATTTGTCTGCAAAATGTCCTGTGTATTTTGCACCTGCTATGGATTTAGACATGTATAAACATCAATCTACTAAAGGGTCTTTTGAAAAGTTGAAATCCTACGGAAATATCATGATTCCAGCTACATCTGGAGAGTTAGCAAGCGGTCTTGTTGGTGAAGGCCGTATGGCAGAACCTGAAGACATAGTTGCTTTTATTGAAAGTGATGTTTTAGGTAAATTACCATTACGCGGAAAAAAAATGTTGATTACCGCTGGTCCAACCTATGAAGCTATTGATCCTGTTCGATTTATTGGAAATCATTCAAGTGGCAAAATGGGTTTTGAAATCGCTAAGGCTGCAGCAAATTTAGGAGCAGAAGTGACTTTAATTTCTGGGCCATCACAACAAACAGTAACGCATAGTTTGATTCATATTATTCGTGTCACTAGCGCACAAGATATGTATGATGAGGCTCATAAATATTTTGCTTCTGTAGATATAGCTATACTTTCGGCAGCAGTAGCAGATTACAGACCAAAAAATATTGCTAATCAAAAAATAAAAAAGAAGGAAACAACGTTTAGTGTTGAGCTAGAGAAGACTAAAGATATTTTAAAATCTCTAGGGGCTATCAAAAAACAACAATTCTTAGTTGGTTTTGCATTAGAAACCAATAATGAATTAGAACACGCTAAAGGAAAGTTAGAATCTAAAAACTTAGATTTAATTGTGCTTAATTCCTTAAATGATAAAGGAGCAGGTTTTGGCGGTTCAACAAATAAAGTTACTTTTATAACAGCTTCTCATGAGATTATTGCTCATGAATTAAAGTCTAAAACCAAAGTAGCACAAGATTTAATGCAACAAATTTTAAAACAAACAGATGCGTAATTATATATATATTCTTTTACTATTAATATCTACAGCGTCTTGGTCTCAAGAGTTAAACTGTAACGTTGTCGTCAATGCTCAAAAAACTGGTAATGAAAATGTACAAGTTTTTAAAACATTAGAACGTCAACTAAGAGAATTTGTGAATAATACACAATGGACTAATAAATCATATAAAAACCAAGAGCGTATTGATTGTGGTATGATAGTAACCATAGATGATTATGATACAGATCGATTTAAGGCAACGCTCCAAATCCAAAGCTCTAGACCAGTTTTTGGGTCTACTTATGGAACGCCAATCTATAATTTTAATGATAAGGACTTTAATTTTCAATATTTAGAATTTCAAAATTTTGTTTATAATCCTACACAGTTTGAATCCAATTTAGTATCAGTAATTTCATTTCATATTTATATGATGTTAGGTTTAGATGCAGATACCTTTTCTCAAAATGGAGGAGATGAGTATTTTAAACAAGCGCAAACCATATTAAATTATTCACAACAAAATAATGCTCTAGGATGGAACTTAGCAGACGGCCAACAAACACGTTTTGTGTTGATTGATAATATATTATCGCCTACGTTTAAAGAATTTAGAAATGTTCTGTATGATTACCATCGTAATGGTTTAGATGAGATGAGTGGTGATTCTAAAAAAGGAAAGCAAGCCATAGCTGAAAGTATGAAAGGATTGCAAAGCATGAATAATCGAAGACCAAATTCGTTTTTAATGCGTGTATTTTTTGATGCTAAATCTGATGAAATTAAAGATATTTTTAGTGGAGGCCCATCAGTAAATGTTTCTGATTTAATAGCAACATTAACAAAAATCGCACCTATGCATTCTTCAAAATGGCGTGATATAAAGTTTTAAGTTTTTATAATTCTTATCGTTAAATTCAGTAATTTCATTGTGTGATTTTAAATTGCCTTTATGCTTACACATCTCACTATAAAAAACTATGCGCTTATTGACGAACTCCAAGTGAGTTTCAATAACGGATTAACCATTATTACTGGTGAAACTGGAGCAGGTAAATCAATACTACTTGGAGGGTTATCCTTAATTCTTGGAAAGCGTGCTGATATAAGCAGCGTAAAAGATGCCTCAAAAAAATGCATTGTCGAAGCTACTTTTGATATTGCTAAATATAATCTTAAACCATTATTTAGTGTTGAAGATTTAGATTACGAGTCACTTACTATTATACGAAGGGAAATTTTGCCTTCCGGAAAATCTAGAGCATTTATTAATGACACACCTGTTAATTTAGATAGTCTTCAAGCATTGGGTTTGCGGTTGTTGGATATTCATTCACAACACCAAACCTTGCAATTAACTAATGATGACTTTCAGTTTCAAATTATTGACGCATTAGCTGAAAATTTAAAGTTATTAAATGACTATTCAGAAGGCCTTAAAGATTATAAGCATTTAAAATTTCAATTAGAGACACTTCAACAGCAAAAAACAGATGCAATAAAAGAGTTAGATTATAATGTATTCCTTTTAAAAGAGCTTGATGATGCTAATTTGATTAGTGGTGAATTGGAAGCCTTGGAAGGTGAATATGAAACGCTTAATAATGTTGAAGAGATAAAAGAAAAACTCTCACATGCAAATCAATTATTACATCATGACGATATTGGTATTGTAACACATCTAAGCGAAGTTAAAAACCAATTGGCGAAATTGGCTAGTTATGGAAAACAGTATGATGGGATTTATCAACGCGTTACTAGTAGTTTAATCGAATTGGATGATATCTGTTCTGAAATTGAAGATTTAGAAAACCAGTTAAACGCTGATCCAAATCGTTTAGAAGCTGTGAATACAAAATTGCAAGTACTACATAATTTGATGCAAAAACATACAGTGGCTTCTGTAGTGGAATTGATTGAAATTAAAGAAAATCTCTCATCCAAAGTATTAGTAACCGAAAACTTAGATGCTACAATTTTAGAAAAAGAGGAGGATATTCTGAAAGTAGAAAAACAATTAAAAATTGTAGCCCAAAAGATTCATAGTAACAGGCAAGAAATCATTCCTGAATTAATAGATCAATTAGAAATCATTCTTGGAACATTAGGAATGCCAAATGCCAAGTTCAAAATAGAATTGCAACCCTCAGAAGTATTCTTGTCAAATGGCACAGATGTATTACAGTTTTTATTTTCAGCAAATAAAGGCGGACAATTAAATGATCTTAAAAAGGCGGCTTCTGGAGGCGAATTATCACGACTTATGCTTGCAATAAAGTCGGTATTATCAAAATACACCCAATTGCCTACTATAATGTTTGACGAAATTGATACAGGAGTGTCAGGTGAAATCTCAAATAAAATGGCAAATATCATGCAAGATATGAGTAAAAAAATGCAAGTATTTACGATTACACATTTGCCTCAAATTGCAGCAAAAGGGGATTCTCATTTTAAAGTTTACAAAGAAGATGTCAATGAAATAACGCAAACACAACTTAAAAAACTAGCTCCTGATGAGCGCATTGTTGAGATTGCACAAATGCTTGGTGGTGCAAATGTTTCGAATTCTGCTATTGAACATGCTAAGCAATTACTCAATTAATACTATCTTTGAACACATAAAATCAACTAACATATTAATTACAATAGCATGTCATACAATTTACTAAAAGGAAAACGCGGAATTATCTTTGGAGCTTTAGACTCAAATTCAATTGCCTGGAAAACAGCCGAACGTGTACACGAAGAAGGTGGTACGTTTGTACTTACCAATGCACCAATTGCTATGCGAATGGGGCAAATTAATGAGTTGGCTGAAAAAACTGGATCTCAAATTATTCCAGCAGATGCAACTTCAGAAGAAGATTTGCAAAACCTTGTTGAGAAATCTATGGAAATCCTTGGCGGCAAAATAGATTTTGTATTGCACTCTATTGGGATGTCAATAAATGTTAGAAAAGGAAAAGCATATACAGATCAAAAATACGATTGGACTCAAAAAGGGACAGACGTATCGGCAATGTCATTTCATAAAGTGATGCAGACTTTATATAAGGCTGATGCAATGAATGAATGGGGAAGCATTGTTGCGCTGACCTATATGGCTGCACAACGTGTGTTTCCAGATTATAATGACATGGCAGATAATAAAGCGTATTTAGAAAGTATTGCACGTAGTTTTGGATATTTCTTCGGAAGAGATAAAAACGTAAGAGTAAATACGATTTCTCAATCACCTACACCAACTACTGCAGGTCAAGGTGTCAAAGGTTTTGATGGTTTTATAGCCTATGCTGAAAAAATGTCGCCTTTAGGTAATGCAACAGCATTGGATTGTGCAAATTATACAGTAACCTTATTTAGTGATTTAACAAAACGTGTGACTTTGCAAAACCTATATAATGATGGTGGCTTTAGTAATATGGGAGTTAGTGATGCTGTCATGGATGCCTTTGTAGATAATCAATAAGGAGTACTACTAATTTAAATACAAATTGAAACCGATACTATAAGTGTCGGTTTTCTTGTTTTTAAGATCTTCTATTGAGGTTTTATTTTAATTGAATTCGTTGAATAGATTAAATGCAATAAAATTCGATATGTTCACTCGGATTAAATGAAAAATATATATTTATAGGGTGTTTATTTTGTGATTTTCATAATTTTTTAACTAAATATTTGAGTATTTGTAAAAAACGATTGGTCTTTTGTCGTCGTTTTTCTATGATTCGTCGAATTGTTAATAAGTCGTTAAGTTTTTTTTTACCCTAAAGCTTTAAATATGAATAATTTACTAGCCGTTAATTAATTCAATAACTAAAAACCAACAAAAAATGAAAAAAATTACGATTGTTTTTATTGCTCTGTTTGCATTTTGTTTGCAGAGTAATGCACAAACTTCAGATCTGTATTTAAGTATACTAGATACTGGAAGTTGTTGTGATGGCGAAAAATGGATGTCTGTAACAACTGGACCTGATGGTACAGGTACAGTTATATACGCTCAGGGAGATGGAACCTATTCTAATGGTTCAGGACACATAACTGATGTACTGATTACTGTAACTGATGGTGTCACTTATTACATCAATGCATATGATCAATATGATGATGGTTGGGATGGAGATACTTATGAACTTAGAACTGCTCCAGCTGGAGGAGGTTTATTAGTTGCTAATAACGGAGGTGCTTCTCCTAGTGATGGTAATGATGAAGATGCATCTTTTTCTTGGGGTGATACTCAAGAGCAAGAGCTAGAAGTATCTGAATCTTTTACATATACACCAGCATCGTGTACGCAAGCTGAATTAGATGCTTTAGTCGCTTTAGATGATTGTGGCAATGGCCTATATAGTATTCTTGTGCCTTTTATTACTGTAGGAGATGCTACTGGCGTTTCAGATGGAATAAATACGTATCCTATTATAGATGGTGAAGCAACAGCTGGTGCATATGCTAGTGGAGAACTTGTAACCTTAGAGATTGTACATTCTGATGCTGCATGTAATTTCTCATTGGTAGATTTATTTTTTACATGTCCTCCTGCAAATGATGATTTAGCTAATGCTGAAACGATTACATGTGGTAATTCTTATACAGGTGATACTACTGCAGCAACAATAGATGAAGCTGATGCTCCAGATGTTGCAACTGTAGAAGATGACACACCAGCCGATACAGACTCGCCAAATGTTTGGTATAGTTTTATGGGTACAGGAGATATCGTTACGCTATCTACTTGTGGAGCAGGAAGTTTTGATACTGAATTATTCGTGTTTACGGGAACTTCAGGTGCATTAACTTGTATTGATGATGGTTATGATGAGTGTGGATCTGGAGATGGATTTGCAGCTGAAACTACATTTACATCTGTAGCAGGAACACAATACTGGATTTCAGTAGAAGGGTGGAATGTAACTACCGTAGGTGCTTTTGGCCTTTCTGTGACTTGTGTGGCTCCACCAACTTGTGTGCCACCAACTATTGATAGTTCTGCAGTTGTAGAAACTTGTAATCCAGATGGAACAGGAACATTTACAGTAGCAATTGAAGTCTCTGACGCAGGAGATGCGGGTAGTGTTTTTAGTGATGGTACGGATACATTCCCAGTAGTTGCAGGTACTGTAACAACAGGAACATACAATAGTGGTGATTCGGTAACAATCGAATTGATAGCTGTTGATGAAGATTGTAGCTCTACAGTTGGAACATTTGATTTTACATGCCCACCACCAGCGCCAGATAATGATACTTGTGCTACAGCAACACCAATTGCATGTGATGAAACTATAAATTCAACGTCTGTTGGAGGCACTGGAGATCAAGAAGGTAGCGGTTGTTCAATAGGAAATAATGGAGTTTGGTTTACCTTTACTGGGACTGGAGGTGATATGACATTAACGTCTACGGCTAGTTTTGATCATGAAATGGCAATCTCAAGCGGTGCTTGTGGTGCTTTAGTGAATGTTGGCTGTGATGATGGTTCAGTAGGCGAGGAGACTTTTACTTTTGAGTCAGTATTGGATGAAACATATTATGTATATATTGCTCATTATGCTTCTGGAAATACAACAACTGGTACAATAGATTTGACATTAACATGTGCTGTAGTGCCAACATGTACACCACCAACAATAGATAGTTCTGCAGTAGTAGAAACTTGTGATCCAGATGGAACAGGAACATTTACAGTGGCAATTGAAGTATCTGACGCAGGAGATGCAGGTAGTGTTTTTAGTGATGGAACGGATACGTTCCCAGTAGTTGCAGGTACTGTAACAACAGGAACATATAACAGTGGCGATTTAGTAACTATCGAATTGATTTCTCTTGATGAAGATTGTAGCTCTACAGTTGGAACATTTGAATTTACGTGTCCGCAACCAGCACCAGAAAATGATGATGTAGCCGGAGCAATTGATTTGCCAGTTGGTAGCACGGTATGTGAAAACGCAATTCTAGGAACAAATGTAGGCGCAACGATTACAGTAGAAAATGATAACGAAGCAGATTGTGGTTTCTTCGATCCAGAAGGCGATGTTTGGTTTAAGGTCATGGTGCCAGCTACAGGTGAGCTTACTATTGAGACAACTGAAGCTAATGATAACCCTATATTTGATACATTAATGACAGTATATAGTGGTACTTCAGGATCATTAGTAGAAATCGCTTGTAGTGATGATGAAGGCGTTGGGTTCTTTTCTATAATAGAATTAACAGGACTAACACCTGGAGATATTCTAATAGTAAGAGTTTGGGAGTATGAAGATAACTTAAAGGGTAACTTTAATATTTGCGCATGGTCTCCATCAAGTTTAGGAGTCGAAGACAATACGTTTGACGGGTTTACCTATTTCCCTAACCCGGTTAAAGATGTATTAACTCTAGAGTCTCCAAGAGCTATAGATAGTATAGAAGTGTTTAATGTTTTAGGACAACGTATCATGGCTATCGATAGCCAAAATACAATTCAAAATATTGACATATCTAATGTACAGTCTGGAGCTTACTTTGTGAAAGTATCTATAGGAAACCAAACGAAGACGATAAGAGTTCTTAAGGAATAAAGATTAATCATTTAATATTTAAAAGAGGTCTTTTCAGACCTCTTTTTTTTATATTAGTAAAATAGATATGACTTTTATGAAACAGACCTATTGTTTAGTTTTACTTTTTATGATTTCCTATAGTATGCTGCATTCTCAAATGCTATTCGAAAATCAAGCAGCAGATTTAGGTGTTGAAATATCAACGGGTGATACTTTTTTAGGTAATGGTGTTTCTTTTTTTGATTTTGATAATGATGGATGGGATGATATAACGCTCACATCTTCAGAAAATCATCCAATTCGATTTTTTAAAAACAGTAACGGAAGTTTTAGCGAGCAAGACTTTGGACTGTCAGCTATAAATTATCAAACTAAATCTGTGACATGGGTAGATTTTGATAATGATGGCGATAATGATTTATTTATAACAAGTGATACTCAAGGAAACAAGTTGCTAGAAAATCAAGGTGGTATGGTGTTTCTGGATATTACTATCAATACTGGAATGATAACAAGCAATATGTTTACTTATGGTGCTTCTTGGGGCGATATTAATAATGATGGTTATCTCGATGTGTTTCTAAATAATAGAACTGCTAGCATTACTAATAAGTTATACAAAAATAATGGCGATGGGACTTTTGCAGATATAACGGTACAAGCTGGTATTGATCAAAATGCCGTATTTTCATTTTGTTCAGCTTTTTTAGATATTAATAATGATGGTTATCAAGACCTTTATGTATCTAATGATAAATTGAATTATGAGAATAAGCTTTATAAGAATAATGGTGATGAGACTTTTTCAGATATAAGCGTGTTATCTGGAACAAATATTTCGGTTGATGCGATGTCTGTTACAGTAGGCGATTATAATAAGGATGGTTATTTTGATATCTATGTGACTAATAATCCTTCAGGAAACTTTCTCTTCAGAAATAATGGCGATGAGACGTTTCAAAATGTAGCCATGGCGACAGGAACCGCTTTTAATAGTATTGGCTGGGGAGCATCGTTTTTTGAAGCTGATAATGATATGGATGTTGACTTATATGTTAGTGGACAATTAGATGGAAGCACAACAGGTTTACTTTCTGCTGCATTTTATGAGAATAATAGCAATGCATATTATACATTAAATAATAATTGTTTTCCTGGTGATAATGGAGCAAGTTTTTCTAATGCTGTTGGTGATATTGATAATAATGGCTTATTGGATTTGATAGTAAGTAATAATGCTAATGAAGACTTATTTTTATGGAAAAATATAACTGTCAACTCATTTAATTGGATCAAATTAAAATTGATTGGTATACAGAGTAATAGAAATGCTATAGGTGCAAGGATAGAAATAGCTACTAATGGCTATAAGCAATATAGGTATACTATATGTGGTGAAGGCTATTTAGCTCAAATGACAGATAAAGTACATTTTGGTTTAGGTAATAACGATTTAGTAGATTATATAAAAATCAATTGGCCAAGTGGAATTGAAGAAACGTATTTTAATGTACAGGTTAATCAAGCCTTAACTTTGACAGAAGGAAATGCTTTAGGTATTAATGAATATCAAATTAATGATATCATTTTCAATAATCCAGTAAACGATATATTACATATTGAGACATCTATAACTATAAATACTATAGAGGTGCTTAATATACATGGGCAACGTATCTTAACAATTGGCAACCAAGATATAGCTCAAGATATCAATATGTCTCATCTACAATCTGGAGTCTACTTTGTTAGGATGTCAATAAATGATCAAATAAAAGTTTTAAAAATTATTAAAGCGTAAGTATTTTCTTAATACTTTGATTCTTAATAAAGTGACTGTATTTCAACGATAATTAATGCATTTAATCGATTATCTAATTTATGCTTCAGTTTGTTTGAGAATTATCATAATTTTAAGACTTAATAATTAAATTCAACTAAATATGAAAAAAATTACTTTATTACTTTCTTTAGTTTTTTGTTTCAGCTTGAACGCTCAAGTTTTAACAGAAAACTTTGATGCTTTAGCGCTTCCAGCTGGGTGGTCAAATGAATATGTATCTGCTACTGTAGATTGGCAATTTGGTGCAGCAAATCAAAATGCTACTGTTGCTCCTAGAAATGGTGCTGGTATGGCAGCTTTCTGGTCAAATAACTATAATGGAGATGCTACTAGATTAGTAACAGCATCTATGGATTTATCAGGTTTGCCTTCTCAAGTATTGAATTTTTACTATACTCAAGAAGATTGGGGTGGTGATCAAGATCAATTACGTGTTTATTACAAGACTTCTGCCGCTGGTGCATGGGTTGAAATAGCTGCCTTTACTGCTGATACTGATCCTGTATGGACAGAAGTAAACTTGGTTTTACCTAATCCTAGTGCTGATTACTATGTTGCATTTGAAGGAACTTCAGGATATGGTAGAGGTATAACAATTGATGATGTAGTTATTGATAACGCGCCTAGCTGTTTAACGCCAGGTAGTTTAAGTGTTTTTGCAACATCTGCAACAACTTCAGATTTAAACTGGGTTCCTGCCGGTACTGAAACAGATTTTACATATGAGTATGGTGCTCCAGGATTTACTGTTGCTAACAGTGAAGAAATTGGAACAGGTTCTGTTACGGCTAATAGTGCTCCTATCACAGGTTTAACTGCAGATACAGCTTATGAATTCTACGTTCAAGCTAATTGTGGTGTTGATGGAGATAGTGGTTGGGCAGGTCCTTTTGCTTGGACTCAGTCTGATGAAGGAGATTCTTGTGGTGCAGCTTATGTAGCTACATTAGAAGCAGATTGCGGAACAGCAACTCCTATAACTTTAGATTTTACAGGTGCTCCTAGTAATATTTCGACATCATGTGATACATTTAATAACTATGGTTTATGGATAACTGCAACTACTGATGCGGCTGGCGGACTTACTGTCAATGCATCTGCTGCTGTAGATATGGCTATTTATGATATGTGTGGTGGTACAGATATTCAATGTTTTGGAGGTTCTATTGATCCTTCAACTGATGTAGTTTTATCACCTAACACGCAATATTACTTATACTTCTGGCAAGAAGGAACGGCGTCTACGGCAATGGTTGATATTTGTATATCATCATATTCGCCAGCTCCAGCTCCTGATTGTGCTGAAGAACCAATTTTTCCAGCTGATGGGGCAATTGACATTGAAGCAATAGCTGATATTACATTATCTTGGACGGCTCCTTCTGCAGGACCAGCTCCAACATCATACAATATCTATTCAGGAACTACTTCAGGTGCATTAACGTTATTAGCTAACGTTGCTGCTCCTACAACAACTTATGATGTACCAGTTGGTGCATATAGTACTGTTATATACTGGCAAGTTTTACCAGTTAACGCTAGTACTGAAGCAGCTGGGCCTTGTGCTGAATGGTCATTCACTACTGAAGATCCACCACCACCACCTGCAAATGATAATGCATGTAACGCAACTATGTTAAATATTGGCGATGCATCTACAACAGCTAATTACACTAATGAGTTTGCAACTATTGAAACTGGCGAAGCTGGTGGATCATGTTACTTTGGTGGAACACCTGCTAGTGCTTCAGTTTGGTTCTCATTTGTAGCACCTGTCTCTGGAGAGGTATTAATCGCTACAGAAGATACTGGAGCTGGCGCTACTTTAGATGATACACAGATTACATTATATACTCTTGCTAATTGTGCAGATTTAACAGCTGGTGTTGTTGAAGTTGCTTGTGATGAGGATGATGATGCTAACATCGTAGGAGATGGAGCTGGATTACAAGCGAATCTTCAAGTTGCTGGTTTAACAGCTGGAAACACATACTATTTTGTAGTAGATGGATATACGACTTCAGAAGGTACATTTGATGTAGCTCTTTCTGATCCAACGTTATCTGTTGAGTCATTTGAAAATGAAAATGCATTTACTTATTTCCCTAACCCAGTTAGAAACGAGTTAACTTTAAATGCACAAAACAATATTCAAAATGTAGCTGTTTATAATATGTTAGGTCAAGAAGTTCTTAGAACTGCTCCTAATGCTATTGAGAGCACTATCGATATGAATGAATTAAGCCAAGGTGCTTACTTCGTTAAAGTTACTATCGGTAATGTAACAGAAACAATAAGAATTATTAAACGATAAGCTTATTCAAATAGTTTTTCAAAAGCCACCTTTAAGGTGGCTTTTGTGTTTTGTTTACTTACCTTTGTATGGTATGAGTGCATTACAATATTCGTTTATAATACCAGTCTATAACAGACCAGATGAGGTTGATGAACTGCTAGGTAGTTTTAAAAAATTAAGCGGAACTATCCCTTTCGAAATTGTTATTATAGAAGATGGTTCTTCAATAGATTGTAAGTCTATTATTGAAAACTATTCTCATGATTTAATTATCTCATACTATTATAAGCCTAACTCTGGCCCAGGAGATTCTAGAAACTTTGGAATGCAAAAAGCAAAAGGCAATTACTTTATCATATTAGATTCTGACTGTTTGCTTCCTATTCAATATTTAGAAACAGTTAATGCTTATTTATCTGCAACATTTGTAGATTGTTTTGGCGGTCCAGATACAGCGCATAAATCATTTACCAATTTACAGAAAGCAATAAATTTTACGATGACCTCTTTTATTACAACAGGAGGTATTCGAGGAGGGAAATCTTCGAACGAGAAATTTCAACCTCGAAGTTTTAACATGGGTTTATCTAAAAAAGCATTTTTAGATTCAGGTGGCTTTGGAACCATCCATCCAGGCGAAGATCCAGATTTATCAATTAGACTTCATAAACTAGGGTATAAAACAGTCTTGATTGATGAAGCCTTTGTGTATCATAAACGACGTATTTCATGGAGAAAATTCTATCAGCAGGTTCATAAATTTGGACTTGTGAGACCTATTCTTAACAGTTGGCACCCAGAAACTAGTCGGTTGACCTATTGGTTTCCAACAGTATTTTCCTTAGGATTGATATTAGCCATACTTTTGTTTTTGATTGACTTTAAATGGCCTCTAATGCTTTATGGTGGATATATGATGATTGCTTTTTTACTGTCCTTAATATCGACAAAAAATATAAGTGTCGCATTTCAATCTATTTTGGCTATTTTTATTCAGTTCTTTGGATATGGATACGGGTTTTTAAAATCGACTCTAGCTATTTCTGTGTTGCATAAAAAACCAGAAGAGCGATTCCCAAAATTATTTTTTAAAAATGTTCAGTAGTATAAAATCAAAATTTGCTCAATCTGTAAAAAACAAAAGACTCAATGTGTTTGGACTTTTCTTTTTATTGGCTTTTTTGATTTTGGTAGTTACTAAGTTATCTGAAACTTATGTGGAAACAATTCCGTTTACTGTAACGTATAAAAATTTACCAGAAACTAATATTATTACATTAGATAGCATTCCGAAGGTAAATGTTACTTTATCTACACATGGATTTAATTTGTTGTCTTACTACTTTCAAGATAAGACCTATGAATTAGACTTTGAAAATAATACTTCTATAACCAATGCTAATTATATATGGCTAGCAGAAAAAGGTACCTATGCTCTAAAAGAGCAATTGGGGAATTCTGTCAAAATTGTTTCTGTTAAACCGGATACTTTGGTATTACCTTTTGGTACTCTAAGTGTGAAAAAAGTGCCAGTAGTATTTAAATCAAAACTTAGTTTTATGCCAGGTTACGATACTTTAGAAGAGGTTGTTCTTATACCAGATTCTGTAAAAATTATAGGTGCTGCACAAGAAATTTCTAAAATAAATACCGTTGATACAAAACCGTTTGCCTTAACCGATATAAGAGCTAATGTAGATGTATTGGTGGATCTAGAATTTTCTAATTCATCTAAGCGCTTAAAAATTTCCGAAGAAAAAATACGAGTTAAAGCTGAAGTAGAAAAATTCACTGAAGGCACGTTTGAGGTTCCGATAACAATACTAAACTTACCAGAACATACAAAAATTAATTATTTTCCAAAGCATATTAAAGTTGCTTACTATTTAAGTTTAAAGGATTATAGAAGCATTAAGGCAAGTGATTTTAAAATTGAATGTAATTATAATGATGTTTTAAAAACAGGAGCTTCGTTTTTTACTCCTGAACTTATTGTAAATTCTGAGAAAGTGAAATCTGCTAAAATGAAACAAAATAAAGTTGAATATATTATCGTAAAATGATTGTAGTTGGACTTACAGGAGGAATAGGTAGTGGTAAAACTACAGTTGCAGGTTTTTTTAAGGCCTTAGATATTCCTATATATATTGCCGATGATGAAGCTAAGGCATTAATGGTTAGGTCTAAAGTAATTAAAAGAAAGCTCATTAAGCTTTTTGGAGAAGAAGCTTATAAAGGAGAACAGCTTAATAGACCGTTTATTGCTGCTAAGGTTTTTAATGATAAGATTCTTTTAGGTCAAATGAATGCTATAGTGCACCCTAAGGTTGTTTCGCATTTTAAACGATGGTTAAAGAAGCAAGATGCACCATATGTAATTAAGGAAGCAGCCATTATCTTTGAACATAATAAAGAAGGACAATATGATTTTATAATTACTGTAACAGCTGATGTTGAAACACGTATCAAAAGAGTTATTAATCGTGACAATTCAAATAGATTAAAAATAGAGGCAATTATAAGCAATCAAATGAGTGATGAAGACAAGATTAAAAAGTCTCACTTTGTGATTGTTAATGATACTCTTGATGATACTAAGGAGCAAGTTTTTAAAACGCATAAATCAATACTAGCTCTTATCAAAAAACACAAAAATTAACATATTTGTTAATGTAAGGTTAAACCCTAATAGTTCTAAATGTTAAAATACTAAATTTGACTGATGGGCAAAAAGCTATTCATTTTATTGGTGGTTTTAATGAGTTTATCACTCATAGGTATCATCTTCGTTCAAGCATTTTTCATTAATAACACAAAAAAAAATAATGAAAAGCAGTTTACATCTGATGTAAAGCGTTCTTTAATTGCAGTTTCAAGAGGAATTGAAGATAAAGAACTTCTTAGTTATGACAGATTGTATAAAGAAGTTGCTAAAAATGGTCGAACACCTGATACAACAGAAATTAAACAATTGTTGATTTTTGATTCTTTTAATGAAGATACAAATCAGGCAGTAAGATTTAAAAATGCAATTGCAGAAGAAAGCTTTAAAGTCCCAGCATTGTTCTTTGACATTGGTACAGACAGTATAAATATAAGTAGGTTCACTAATATTAGTGAAACTAAAGTTTATGAGCGCAGTCCTATAGATGGTAAGATCAACCTAAGCCCAACACAAACATTTACAGATTATAGTACTATGGATGATTTGGGACGAAGTTTTTACAAAAAAAATTATCGTACAGTTTATAAAAATTATCCCATATATAAGCGTATTAGTAACGAGGAAGTTGCAGATTTTTTAGAATCTCAATTTGCTATTAGTGGTATTAACACAGCTTTTGAATATGCAATTTATGACAAAGATTTATCTACTAAAATTAGATCTGAGAATTTTGAATTAAATCAAAAAACGACGATTGGAATTCCAGTTTTTTTGGACGATAAAGGCAAAAGTAAGTATTCGTTATATGTTGATTTTCCAGAGCAAAAAAAATATGTATTATCCTCTATTTTAGGAATGATTGTATTATCAATCATATTTACATCAATTATAGTGTTAGCATACTCTAGCGCGATTTATCAATTGATTAAGCAACGTCAAATCTCACAGATAAAAACAGATTTCATCAATAATATGACGCATGAGTTTAAAACACCAATCGCAACAATTAATTTGGCCTTAGATTCTATTAAAAATCCAAAAATAATTGATGATAAAGACAAAGTGATGCGTTACTTAGGGATGATTAAGGATGAGAATAAACGTATGCATGCTCAGGTAGAAAATGTGTTGCGTATTTCTAAATTAGAAAAAAATGAGCTTAACATTAGTAAGGAAAGAGTAAAACTTCACGACTTAATTGAAGATGCAGTGACACATGTAGAATTAATCGTCGAAGATAGAAAAGGATATGTTAAGTCGCATTTAAATGCAGATAAGTCATCAGTATTGGCTAATGAAACACATTTTACAAATGTAATCGTCAATATTTTAGATAATGCAATTAAATATAGTGATGATGCTCCGAAGATTGATGTTTATACAGAAAATATAGGAACAAATATATTGCTTAAAATTTCAGATCAAGGAAATGGAATGACTAAGCAAGTTCAGAAGCGTGTGTTCGAAAAATTTTATAGAGAGCATACAGGAAATGTACACAATGTAAAAGGTCATGGTTTAGGTTTAGCTTATGTTAAACGAATAGTAGACGACCATCAAGGTCATGTATCAGTAGAAAGTGAAAAGGGAAAAGGTAGTGTGTTTATAATAAAGCTACCATTAATATCATAAATTATGGAAGAGCAAAATAAAAAAATCTTATTAGTTGAAGACGATCCAAACTTTGGAACTGTTTTAAAAGACTATTTAAACATGAATGATTATGACGTTGTTCATGCAAAAAACGGAATGGAAGGTTTTGAGAAATTCAAAAAAGACGATTATGACCTATGTATTTTAGATGTCATGATGCCTTATAAAGATGGATTTACTCTAGCTAAAGAGATTAGAGAAAAAAACACAGATGTTCCAATTATCTTCTTAACAGCAAAAGCAATGAAGGAAGATGTTCTTAAAGGTTATAAAGTTGGAGCAGATGATTATTTAAACAAACCTTTTGATAGTGAAGTACTATTGATGAAAATAAAAGCTATTATGCAGCGTAAAGCTACAGATACCATTGCTGATAGCAAGCAATTTGAATTCAAAATTGGTAGGTTTGATTTAAACTCTAAATTGCGTTTCCTGAAGTTTGATGGGAAAGACCCAATTAAATTGTCTCCAAAAGAAAATGAATTGCTAAGAATGTTAGCACTTCATGAAAATGATTTAATGCCTCGTGAATTGGCATTAACTAAAATATGGAGAGATGATAACTATTTTACATCAAGAAGTATGGATGTTTACATTGCTAAACTTCGTAAGTACTTGAAATTAGATCCTAATGTTGAAATACTTAATATTCATGGAGAAGGTTTTAGATTGGTAGTTAATCAAGAAGCTTAAGCATAACTTATAGATATAAAAAAAAGCCAATCATTATGATTGGCTTTTTTATTAAAAAATATCGAAATATTAGATAACTTTTACGTTTACTGCGTTCAATCCTTTTTTTCCTTCTGTTAAATCAAATTCTACTGCATCTCCTTCGCGAATCTCATCGATTAAACCTGAAATGTGTACAAAGTGTTCTTTGTTGTTGTCATCTTCTGTGATAAATCCAAATCCTTTTGAATCGTTGAAGAATTTTACGGTACCTCTACTCATAATATATATTAAATTATTTAAGTTGCGAATGTAGTCTTAATTAATTGAAAATAAGGTTTTTTGTGATGTTTTTTGAAATTAAAACCTTTATACTAGGTAAATAGTGTGCTTTTAAATCGTTATATGTTTAGAAACGCTATCAATAATCTCTTCAACATTGGTTTTATAATCAAACCAAATTGTCTCTTCATTCTTTTTAAACCAGGTCAATTGGCGTTTAGCAAAGCGTCGTGTGTTCTTTTTAATTTCTGAAATAGCAAATTCTAAAGACCATTCGCCTTCTAAGTATTTGAACAACTCTTTATAGCCAACTGTATTTAATGCATTTAAGCTTTGTTTGGGTAACAATCCTTTAACTTCTTCCAACAATCCTTCTGCCATCATAAGATCTACCCGTCTGTTGATACGGTCATAAATGATGTTTCTGTCGGCAGTTAAACCAATTGTAACCGTTTTGAAATCTCTTACTTTAGCTTCATTTTTTAGAAATGAAGAATATGGTTTACCACTAGTTAAGCAGACTTCTAAAGCTCTAATGACACGTTGCGGATTATCAATAGCTATAGTTTCAAATGCTTTTGGATCTAACTGTTTCAACTGAAATTGTAAAACCTCAAGACCATTTTTTTGAAATTTAGCATTGAGTTCTTCTCTAATTGCTATGTCTATTCTAGGTAAATCATCTAAACCTTTGGTAACAGCATTTACATATAAGCCAGAGCCTCCAACCATGATAACTACTGGATTGGTATTGTGTAGCTCATTTAATTTCTTAATGGCATCAGTCTCAAAAGTACCAACATTATAATAGTTTTCTACTGGTATATGTTTTATAAAATGATGAGGCGCAGCTGCTAATTCGGCTAGAGTAGGAGCAGCAGTTCCAATTTGCATGTCTTTATAGAATTGTCTAGAATCTGCCGATATAATTTCGGCCTTAAAATGGTTTGCTAATTTAAGACTAAGAGCCGTTTTTCCTATGGCTGTAGGACCTACAATAGAGATAAGTGTTTTAGTCATGATGTAATTCGCAACCACATTTAAAGCAGAACTCAGCACCATCTAGATGCTTTTCATTTAGACAATTTACACAGCATTGCGTATTGAGTTGAACATCCTTTATTTGGTCATGTTCTTCATCAGAAACTTTACTTTCATCATCGGCAGCTTTGGTATATTCTGCAGAGACAATACCTGTAGGGACTGCGATAATACCATAACCAAGAATCATGATAATTGCCGCTATAAACTGACCAACAGGTGTTTCTGGAGCAATATCTCCAAAACCAACAGTTGTAAGCGTAACGATGCACCAATAGATGCTTTTTGGAATATTTGTAAAGCCATGTTCTTCACCTTCAACTAAATACATAATGGTGCCAAATATTACAGAAGCTATAAGTACTGCAAATAAAAATACCGCAATCTTTGCTCTACTTGCTTTTATTGCATTAGCTAATTGATTTGAAGCACCTAAATAGCGTGCTAATTTTAAAATTCTGAAAATACGCAGTAATCGTAATGCACGAAGCGCAACCAATGCATGAGTACCAGCTAAGAACAATGAGATATACTTTGGAACAGTAGATAAGAAATCTATAATACCGTAAAAGCTAAATATATATTTAATAGGCTTTTTTACTGAAATTATACGAGCTATATATTCAATAGAAAAAAGAATTGTAATCACCCATTCGGAAATATTTAAAAAAGCATGATACTTTTCATCAAAACTTTTAATACTCTCTAGCATAACAAGAATGATACTTGCTAGGATAGCTATTAAAAGAATAACATCGAATAACTTACCTGAAGGTGTATCTGCTTCATAAATAATTTCATGAAGTTTACTTTTCCAGGTTTTGGGTGTCTTTTTTTGATTCATTAGTCCAAAAGTACTAAAAAGTTTATGGTTTCTTTTTTAATACAATTAATGAGTTCTTTTGAATATCAACGATAGTAGCAAAATAACGTTTTAACACATCATAATAATCTGAACTATATATAGCTTCTTTGAAGTTAAATTTAAAGAATAAAGTCACAGAATCATCATTTATAGCTGTACTAAAAATTAATGTTCCAGCTTTATTTGGTAAGCTTAAATTTACAGCTTTTGGAATATCAACGACATCATAGTTTTCAGTATTTAATTCTACAGAATACAAGTAGGCATCTTTATAACCAAAATCAATAGGGTAAGTACGTTGTTGCAGTTTTAGAGGGTTTTCATCAAAAAACGTAATCAAGAATGGGTTTAAGTATAAATTACCTCCTACATTTTCTAGAGAGCGCTCTATTTCAAATACTTCAGAGAAGCCTATATCAGTCTTATCAGTAGTTTCCGCTTCGTGACTTATAAATTGTGTTGACGGAAACTCATTTATATAGCGATTTAAGTAGTTTTCAGAGTTACTAAAATAACTTTTCTTAGACCTTAAGGCATGATATCCAGTTTTATTCCCCTTCATCGTACCTTTCAAGGTTTCATTCTCATCGATGTCTAGACTCACTCGGTACTTTTTTATACTTACTTGATCTGCTTCAATATCTACCCAATAACCACCCTCTTTAAAATCTAACATACGCCCATATTGATTGAGACACCTATAAGGTAATTGACCAAATGCTAAGTAATCGTCTGTGGCATCCAACATATAAGTTTTATCTGCAATAGTTGCTTGAACAATAAGATAATTGAAATCTGAAATTACTGGATAAATACGTGTTGCAAAACCATTATTTCTTGTGGAGAGCAATACGGGTTTAACATTGATACCATTGGCTTCTAATAAGTTGTGAAGTAGGATGTTAATTTCTGAAACATTACCAGACTTAATTTTTACTAAGTTTTTTACTGACACATTGCTAAAGATTTTAAATCTTTCATTCCATGTATACATATCTTGAACAAATTGAAATATGGCTGTAGCTTTTTCTAAAGGATCTGATATACTTGTGATGTCTTCATTTAGCAAGTCTTTGACTACACTGCTTTTCTTTAATTGCCTACCTATATTATTATCGCTTTTGAGTTCACCTTCTACGCTTTTCCAAGTTTTTGTAATGTTGTCAACTCTACCATCAAAACCTCTAAATACTTTTAATTCGTATTCAATCCTAGCGAGGTAATTTTCTTTTGTAGTCATGAATTCTTCTTCTACAAATGCAGGAATATCTTTCATGACATAGATATAATCACCACAATTTGAAGAACCGGCACCACTTACTTGCAGACAGTTTTTTCTTAGAGAAGATGTATTCGTGTATAATTTTTTGCCACCAACTAATTTGATGTTATATTCCCAATTGCCAGGGATACTTGGGCGATATTCACTATATAATTTAGGGATGTCTTCTTGAAAGTACCAACTCTTATATTTAAACATATATGGCGACTCTAAGCTATAACTGTATACAATTACAGAACCTTCTTTTATATTCGGAAAAGTGAATTTTACAAGTGTATAATTCTCGTTGTATTTTTCTTCGAAAATGGCACTTTTATCTAGTTGTGTTTGGGTGACTTGACCATTTTCAATATTATAAACTGTAGCTTTAATTTTTTTTACACGTTCTTTTTTTCCGTTTTTACCATATAAATAGATCGTCTCGGTGGCCTTGTCAAAACCTTCTCTATTTAAAATTTTTAACTTTTTCTTTATTTCAGATTTCAGTAAGAAGGTTTCTCTATCAACATAACTTTTACCTTTTTCATAGATAATTAAAGCATTAGCTGTAGAATCTTTGTCATAAACATTAAGTTCTATATCTTGTTTTGTGACTTCAAAGCCTTCAGAATTAAAACTTGATTGTGCTTGACTATGTATTGCTATAGCTATAATTATAAAACGTAAAAATAATTTCATTTAATGTATATGTGTTTTAGATAGATATGGTTTTTACTCTTTTATTTCGTCTCAAATAGCTTTGAATGATATGTTGTGTATCTCTGTTGTTTTCCATTGGAGTGATAATAGATTCTAATACTTCAATATTATTTATTTGATGATTGAGATCAAAAAAACCAAGACCTTTATAAACACCATTTTCAATATAAATCACACTTTTTTCATCAATATCTCTGCCTTGGTCAATAATTACCATATTTTTATTTTCATAACTATTTTTTGCTATAAGTTCTTGAACACGTTTGTTATAATCTTCGGGAGATTCTTCATTAATGCAAGCCCCATTGCAGGTTTTTATTGTATAATTAAAACAGTTAGATTTAGTAGGGTAGAGCCCAGTTAGCTTTTGGCAAAGCGAATATTGTTCTACAACCTTAAACATAAAGCTTTTTGCACTTTGTATATTGCTAAATGTTGTTATAGGTTTTTCATTGGAGCTAGTTTTATCAATTTTTAAATTAATATAGCCATTCTCATCTATAAAACTGTACAGCGCATGTGTAAATGTGGTACGTCTTAATGCTCTGTTATACAGTGGTTTGTTTTGTTTTATTTCAGCGCTTTCTTTTAGTAAGGCGACTAATTCACTACCTGTAGCTTCATAAGTCACAGACTTTGCTAATATCTGTAGTTTTTTAGACTTTGCACTCGTATTTGTAAAATGTTGATTAATGCGATGCTTGATGTTTTTACTTTTTCCTATGTAAATAATCTCGCCATTTTCATCATGAATATAATACACACCAGTAATTGCCGGGAGTTTGTCTATAATGGTTCTGTGATTGTCTTTAAGACGTGTTGTGATTTCGGTCTTCACATTATCTTTAATAATATGCTTGTCTAAATCTTTAGATAGCAACATTTTAAATAACTTCACCGTTGCCATAGCATCACCATTTGCACGATGTCTATCGCTCACAGGAATACCTAATGCTCGTGTTAATTTACCTAAACTATATGACGTTTGATTTGGAATTAATTGTTTGGATAGTTCAACGGTACACAGTGTTTTGCGTTTAAAACCAAAACCAAGTCGTTTAAATTCGGTGCGAAGTATACGGTAATCAAATTGTGCATTGTGAGCCACTATGATACAATCTTCAGTAATTTCTACAATGCGTTTCGCAACCTCATAAAACTTAGGTGCGCTTTTGAGCATGTTACTATTAATGCCTGTTAGATTAACTACAAAAGGCTGAATCTCACGTTCTGGATTCACAAGACTAATAAATTTGTCGACCACTTGATGTCCGTCAAATTTATAGATGGCAATTTCAGTAATGCCTTCTTCATTATACTTTCCACCTGTAGTTTCTATGTCGAGTATCGCGTAGATAAATTTGTGTTTTTAGTTAGAATAATTACGACTGCCAAATATACTACTTCCTACACGAATCATAGTACTTCCGCAATCAATTGCTAGTGAATAATCACCACTCATTCCCATACTTATCGTTTCTAACGAATTGTCAATGGTTTTTAGTAATTCAAATGTAACTTTAAGTCGTTTAAACTCTTGTTCAATTTGATTAGTGTTATCAGTAAATGTAGCCATTCCCATAACACCAGTAATAGTAACGTTTTTTAATTCGGAAAATTCTTCAGAAACAATTAATTCTTTTGCTTCTTGGGAAGACATCCCAAATTTACTGTCTTCATCAGCAATTTTTATTTGTAACAAACAACTGATGACTCTGTCATATTTTTTAGCTTGTTTATTAATTTCTTTGAGTAGTTTTAAACTGTCAACACCATGAATTAAATTGACAAACTCAGCCATGTATTTGACCTTATTACGTTGTACATGACCAATCATATGCCACTCTATATCTTTTGGCAACTGCTCGTGCTTTTCAACCATTTCTTGAATTTTATTTTCTCCAAAAATTCGCTGACCAGCATTGTAAGCTTCCATTAAATCTGATACAGGTTTAGTTTTGGAAACTGCAACCAGAGTGACGTTTTTAGGTAACAGAGATGTTATCTTGCTTAGGTTATGCTTTATACTCATGCTTTAAAATTCATAGATTGTCACACCACTTCGCAACTTTGGTTCAATAAACGTACTTTTTGGTGGCATTTTGAGCCCGTCGTCTGCAATCTGTTTCATTTCATTAATGTTAATTGGAACCATACCAAACCCAACTGCAAATTCACCATTATCAATGCGGTCTTTTACATTGATGATATCTTTTTTTCCGTTGATATAATCCATACGAATATCATTGCGTAAGTCATCAATGCCTAAAATTGGTTGTAGAATTGTATTATACAAAATTTGAGGGTCTAGCGCATCCAAAGCTGTATCAAAATTGTACAATGCTTTCCGAAGATATAACGAGTAAAATTCACCATCTAAATACATACTGAAATGATGTTTTTTTGATGGTTTATAAGGCATAATACCTCTGTTTTCTATTCTGAATATAGTATCTAACTGAATTAGAAACTCTTCCTTTGAAAGTCCATTTAAATCTTTTACCAATCTATTAAATTCATGAATGCGTAATTCAGATTCAGGAATTAAAAAGGTCATAAAGTGGTTATAAGATGCATCAACATTGTGATTAGGATTGTTTTCCTTTTCTTCCTTATATAATAAATACGATGAAGCTGAACGATGATGACCATCGGCAATGTAAATGGTTGGCATCTTTTCAAACTCTTTTTTTACTGTTTCAATAAGAGCATCGCTCTCTAATTTCCAGAGGTAATGTGTATCGCGATATGTCGTTGTGAATTCAAATTCTGCGCGCTCTTTTTGTGCATCCTTCATGATTTTTGAAATCACAGAATTATCAGGATAAGTTAAGAGTACAGGCTCAGCATTGAACCCTACTGTTTTTAAATAATCTTTAAAAATACGTTCGCGGTATTCAATAGTATCTTCGTGTTTTTTAATAATATCTTTTTCATAATCTTCAGCACTTGCAGCTGCAACTATACCATTAAATACTTGGTGGTCTCTATCTACAATCTTATAAATATAGTACGAAGGATTCTTATCATGAACAAAAATAGTATCTTCTTTAAATTCTAAGTATCGATTTCGAACCAGTGTATATCGCTCAGATCCTGTAATCTCTCTTGCGTATTTATAACCAGGGTTTACGATATGCAAAAATGAAAACGGATTGTAATCTAGTCGTGCTTCACGTTCGGCTTGCGTATAGGTTTGATAGGAACGAGAAGCCACTAAGCTCACTTTGTCTCGTGTAGGTCTTACTGCTTTAAATGGAAGTATTTTTGCCATATAATAAAGTAATTAGAGATTAGTATGAAGGTGCTAGTTACTAATTCCTAATGACGTTTTACTTTTTAAATTGTTTCGCTACTTTTTCTGCTTTTCTACTTTCTGAATAATCATAAAACCCTTCTCCAGATTTTACACCTAGTTTTCCAGCGTTGACCATATTTACCAGTAGAGGACAAGGTGCGTATTTTGGATTTTTAAATCCGTCATACATCACATTTAAAATTGACAAACAGACATCAAGACCAATAAAATCGGCTAGTTGTAATGGACCCATCGGGTGTGCCATTCCTAATTTCATAACGGTGTCAATTTCTTCTACACCAGCAACACCATTATATAATGTCTCGATAGACTCATTAAGCATTGGCATTAAAATTCGATTTGCAACAAAACCAGGATAATCGTTCACTTCAGTTGGAATCTTACCTAAAGTTCTCGATAATTCCATAATGGTATTAGTGACATCATCACTTGTGTTATATCCACGAATGATTTCAACCAATTTCATAATTGGTACAGGATTCATGAAGTGCATACCAATAACCATATCTGGACGAGAGGTTACCGCTGCTATTTGTGTAATAGAAATTGAAGAGGTGTTTGTCGCTAAGATGGTATCTTCACCACAAGCATCATCTAATTGTTTGAATATATTAAGTTTTAAATCAATGTTTTCGGTAGCAGCTTCTACAACAAGACCAGCATATTCTACACCTGCAGTCATATCTGTAAATGTTGTAATATTATTTAAAGTGGCTTGCTTATCGGCTTCAGAAATTTTTTCTTTGGCCACCATTCGATCTAAATTCTTAGCAATGGTATCCATACCTCGTTGAAGAGATACTTGGTTAATATCAATTAATTGAACTTTAAATCCAGATTGAGCGAAGGTGTGGGCAATTCCGTTACCCATTGTTCCAGCTCCAATAACTGCTACATTTTTCATTTAAATTTATGTTTTTATTCTTTTTTATTTTTAAGAGACAAGAGCAAGAGTTAAATTTTAAAATTGATCAATAATCATTGTAGCAACACGTAAAGCTTCAGTACCATCATGTAGTGTTACTATAGGTGTTGTATTATTGTTGATAGCATCAGCAAAAGTCTCCAACTCATCTAAAATAGCATTGTTATTAGCAATTTCAGGATTGTCAAAATAAATTTGTTTTTTAATGCCTTCTGCATTTTGAAGAATCATATCAAAATCTCCAGGCTGTTCAGGTGCATCTTTCATTTTTACAACTTCACATTTCTTCTCTAGAAAATCTACAGAGATATACGCATCTTTTTGAAAGAAACGCGTTTTTCTCATATTCTTTAACGAAATACGACTTGCAGTTAAATTAGCAACACAACCATTTTGAAATTCAATACGAGCATTCGCTATATCTGGCGTATCACTTATAACAGAAACACCACTTGCTGAAACATGTTTAACTTCTGAATTTACAACACTTAAAATAATATCAATATCATGAATCATTAAATCTAATACTACAGGAACATCAGTACCTCTGGGATTAAATTCGGCTAAGCGATGGGTTTCAATGAACATTGGGTTTTTAATCTGTTCTTGCACTGCAATAAAAGCTGGATTAAAGCGCTCTACATGTCCTACTTGTCCACGAATATCATGTTTTGCCAGTAACTCTCTAATATGCTCAGCTTCTCCAACGGTATTGGTAATTGGTTTTTCAATAAAGATATGCTTGCCTTTGGCAATTGCTTTTTTTGCACAATCATAATGCGAAAGTGTAGGTGTGACAATATCGACCATATCAACAGCATCAATCAATGCTTCTATTGAATTAAAATAGTTATAACCAAATTCGGCCTCTACCTTTTTTGCATTGGTTTCATCTGCGTCATAAAACCCGATAAGGTTATATTTTTCAGATTGATTAAGAAGTCTCAAATGAATTTTACCCAGATGACCAGCACCAAGTACACCAGCTTTTAGCATTGTTTTACGTTTTCAACAAAAATAAGATTTTTAGACGTTTTTTTGTGTGAAATTGGGGATAAATAATACTTGTTTTTATGAATTTAATAATTCAATTAGATTTAGCTTTCAGTATAAAAATGTTTCAGTTATTTTAGCATAGTAAACTTAACTACTGTGAAAGACACGTTTAAACATCAAGGCCTACGGCAGCAATTAGTTGCTACACTTAAAACTAAAGGTATAGCTAATGAAAAAGTATTAGATGTTATAGGGAAAATTCCAAGGCATCTTTTTATGGATTCTAGTTTTTTAGATCATGCCTATCAAGATAAAGCCTTTCCAATTGCAGCAGACCAAACCATTTCTCAACCTTATACAGTTGCATTTCAAACCGAATTAATGCAAATAAAATCGGGAGATACTGTTTTAGAAATCGGTACAGGAAGTGGTTATCAAACTGCCGTGCTATGTTTGTTAGGGGCAAAAGTATATAGTATCGAGCGTCAGCATGAGCTCTATAAAAAAACCAGTAAATTTTTACCAAAATTGGGCTATCGTGCAAAGAAACTTATTTTTGGAGATGGTTATATTGGTTTAGAAACCGAAGCCCCTTTTGATAGTATTATTGTCACTGCTGGAGCACCATTTGTTCCAAAACCTTTGTTAAGTCAGTTAAAAATTGGAGGACGCTTAGTGATTCCTGTTGGAGAAGATGTACAAATCATGACCCTATTTGTTAGAAAAGGACCAAAAGAGTTTGAACAGCATGAATTTGGCGAATTTCGTTTTGTACCTTTATTAGAAGACAAGAATTAGACTATGAAGAAGATTACATTGTTATTTATTGTGTTAACACAAATTGTCACAGCTCAAAACTATACTGAGTATGCAACAGGCAGTTCTACAGACATTGATACGAATCACGAATTTGGAATCTGCCTAATGGGTGGAGCCAGTGAAAATGACAATGCTATGATTTGGTTTTTAGAAAAGGCTAATGGAGGTGATGTTGTGGTGTTAAGAGCGTCTGGAAGTGATGGTTATAATAATTATATGTATTCAGAGTTGGGGGTTACAATTAACTCTGTAACTACGTTTGTGATTGATAACGCTGCAGGAGCAATTGATCCTTATGTGTTGCAAAAAGTTGAGAATGCTGAGGCGATTTGGTTTGCTGGAGGTGATCAATTTAATTATGTAAGCTTCTTTAAGGATAATGCTATGGAAACTGCGCTTAACAATTTTGTCAATATTAAAGGAGGTGTTATTGGAGGAACAAGTGCTGGAATGGCAATTTTAGGGAGTGCTTATTTTTCTGCGGAAAATGGAACAGTCACAAATGCTCAAGCCCTGTCAAATCCTTATCATAACAGAATGACCTTAGGTTATAATGACTTTTTAAATGTCCCGTTTTTGGAGAATGTTATTACTGATACACATTATGATGACCCAGATCGTCGCGGGCGACATAGTGCTTTTTTAGCGCGTTATGCTACCGATAATAATTCGCGTGCTTTTGGGATTGCTTGTAATGAATATACAGCAGTTTGTATTGAACCATCTGGCCGTGCATTGGTTTTTGGTGAGTATCCAACCTATCCAGAGTTTGCCTTTTTTTTGCAATCAAATTGCACTACCGATTTTATGCCAGAAACCTGTGTTGACGGACAAGCTCTAACATGGAATCAAGGAAGTGAAGCCATTAAAGTGGCAAAAATTCCGGGCACAGAGACAGGTGAAAACTATATTGATTTAAGTAACTGGTATGATGGAGGAGGTCACATTTGGGAAAACTGGTCTGTGGCGAGTGGAACGTTTTCAACCGCTTCGACAGTGAATCCAAACTGCGATTTGCTAAGTGTCACAGAAACTCATGACTTGCAAATTTCCGTAGGCCCAAATCCGTTTCGTGATAGTATCACTATCGATTCACAGCATACTGAATTTGATGCAAAACTATATGATGTCTTCGGAAAGTTAGTTGCTCAATATCAAAACCAGTCCCAACTAAAATTCTCTGGTCTTGCTTCAGGATTATATGTTTTAAAGTTATCTTCTGAAGGATTTCAAGAAACCTTTAAGTTGATAAAAAATTAATACCTTAAAAGAACTTTAGACCAAATAAAATGGCATCACTTTGAAATCCGCTTTGATACGAACGCACATAATCTAAACGTAAAAATCTAAATTTCCCCCAGCCAATATTATCTAAACCAATGGTATATTCTTGGTAAGGTCTATTATCTGGTGTTGCTAGCGCATGCGCTCCAATTATGAGATTGAAATTAAGCTTTTTAAGTAGAGGCACTCTTCCGAGGAGAAATCCATTAAAATCATGTTCTGCATGCATTTCTAAGTATGAATCATTGGTACTACCTACATAATATGGTAAATTATTAAACACATTGAGGTATGAACCAGAACCAACATTGGTTTGATTACCATTAAAGTGTTGGAAATCTACAAAAGCAATATCGTCGGCATTAAAGAATTTGCCTGCTTTTAAATTATACTGCAAACGTCCTTTGTCTCCAACATTGAGACCTTGCCTTACACGTATTTTAACTTGATCAAAATTATAATTGTCAATAGATGATGAAAACCCTTTTTCATAGCCTAAAATTACAGTTGGGTATTTAGAATTTGGAATATTGTATTTCCCATCAGGATAGCTCAAATAGTTTTGCGCAAAATTGATACGAGCTGTTAAATTAAGTTTCATGATATTATGTGTATCAAAAGGCGCAACACCATATGCTGTTTCATCTAAAGGGTTGTTGCTCGTATATACTTTGTCTGCTTTTGGATACCAAGCTTGATCGGTGGTATTGAACAATGCTTTTCGTCTTTGATATCCTAAACTAGCATTAATTCTAAACCCATTAAATAATTCATTAGAATAGGCAGCTTGTACAAAGCTATTCTCATAAATTTTCATATAATTTTCTTCCGAAAACATCGAATACGATGTGTTTAGAATTTTTGAAATTGGGTTACTAGCATTAAATTGCTGTGTGATGACACCACCAGAAAGAGTCAAATAAGGTCTACTTTTATTATTAAATTTATAAGTGGCGGCTAAAGTACCTCGTAATCGTTCGTCACTAAAACCATAATTTATATTTCCTCTTACTGAAAAATAACGTTCATAGTCATTGAAATCTTTGGTGTAAAATGCACCAATATTAGCATTCCAACCTTGAACTGTATTAAAGCTTATCGCTTCAATAGGAGAAGAGATACCAGCACTCCAGTTTTCGTAAGAATTGGTATAGGTATAACCACCAATAATATCAGCTAATTTAAATTTATTGGATACTGTATCTACAGAATCTTGATAAGTTTTTGATTCTCTAACAATTTGGATGCTATCTTTTTTGACATAATCTGTGATTTCTTCAACGGTTAGAGGTACAGGTCTAATGGTATTCCAAAATGTAGAATCTTTTTTGTTGGCTTCATCTGCAAAGGAAACAATTTCTCTTGTGAAGTTTTTACGTTCCAAACCAGGATTAAACTTATAATCGCTAAATACTGCTGTAAAACGACCATCGCCTTTAATTCCGAAGAGACCATATTTAAAATCGATATTTTGAGATATTTTTGCCCAAATATTATCTTGTTCAGAAAAAGAAAAACTTTGAGTGATTGTTACTTTATCAACTGCAGGTAAGCGTGCTTGAATTCCGGTAAGATCTAATTCGGCTGCGTAAATCGTCCATTGATCTTCTACAATATAGATATAACCTTCAAAAACAGGATCGTTTTTGCGACGTGGTGTCGCTTTAATTTTATTAATCAAATTTCCTCTGTCGTCATAAAACACACCTTCTAATTTGTAACGATAATAACCAAAAGCATTATTTGCAATAGGCGTGATAATCTGATTTCCTACAGCAACTGTATTGTCATATAAATCAAAGTCGACATCAATTGCATTATTAAAACTAAAGCCTTTACTATCACCACTAACTTTAGAGGCTAATATTTTTTCTTTGAGTTTATTAGGTCTTAAATACTCTAACTTTGATACCGTTTCAGAGAGGTAAATTACACCACTTCTGGTCGAATCTAAGCCGCCTCCAAGATCACCAATCTCTTCTCCTAATATTTTTTCTGGAGCGTCTTTGATTCTAATAAGCCCTCGAGAATAGAAATCGGCTTTATAACTTTGAATTTTATTTTGATTTTCTTTTCGTTTAGCTATGGCTTTACGCATAATGATGTTCGCTGGATTTTCTTCAGCATTAATGACCACCTCATTGAGCGAGATTTCTTCATCTAATAATATCGCATCTAATGTATAAGGAAACGCGTTTATATCTACCTTCTTCTTAACGGTTTTATACCCTAAAAATTGAAAAACAACAGTGTATGTTTTAGGTTCTTTGATATTAAGTTCGTAGTCTCCATCTTCATTGCTTGTTGTTCCTGTATAAGTGTTTTCAATATAAATATTGACAAAAGGTAGCGGTTCATTTTTATTATCTGTAACGGTTCCTTTGATTTGAGAAAATGAAATGAAGGCACATAAAAATGCAAAAGTAGAGAGTAATTTTGTTTTCATAAGAATTGATTGATGGTCTTTATTATATAGACGTACTTTTTTATAAAAAGGTTGCCTAGCAATTGCCAAACATAGACATTTTATACTGGTCGATTGTTAAACAATCATAAATAAAACTAACCTAATTGTTAAATCTTTTCTTACAACAATTTTTAAGCCAAAAACCTATTTACTTGTAAATTTTCTTAATACGATCGAGGTTTCGTTTATTATCGCGATCTTTTATAGTATCACGCTTATCGAAGAGTTTTTTACCTTTTCCTAGGGCTATTTCAAGTTTTGCTAATCCTTTTTCATTGATAAACAATCGAAGTGGAATAATCGAATTTCCTTTGACATTAACTTCCTTTTCAAGCTTTTTCAATTCACGCTTATTAAGTAATAATTTTCGTTCGGCTTTAGGTTTATGGTTGTAGTAATTTCCGAAGATATATTCTTGAATGGTCATATTGATGACAAATAATTCGCCACGATCATTAAACTCACAAAAGCTTTCCGCAATAGAAGCTTTACTATCTCTTATAGACTTTATTTCGGTTCCGGTTAAGACAATACCAGCTGTGTACGTATCTAGAATTTCGTACTCAAACTTCGCTTTTTTATTCTTTATGTTAACCGTGTTTTGCATGGAGAGCAAAGGTAATTATTTTTAACATTTATAACTGTTATTAATTTGTTAGTTTTCCGACTTAACTCTGAAACATACCACAAATGAAATATTCACTATTAGCTATACTATCTTTTTTTCTGTTAAACTGTAAAGAGCAACCTACTGAAATGCTATCTGCTCAAACTATTATTGACAAATCATTTGAGGTTTCTGGAAGTCAAAGTGTAGGCGCATCAGATATCACTTATGTTTTTAGAGATCGCCGTTATAGAGCCATACGATCTGGAGGTGTATATTCGTTAGTTAGAATGCAAAATAAAGATAAAGATTGGATTGTTGATTCATTAACTAATAATGGCTTTACGCGTCGTATAAATTATGAAGTTGTTGACGTCCCAGATTCTATGGTGACTCGGTATTCGGCTTCTGTCAATTCTGTGCATTATTTTTCAGTATTGCCTTATGGTTTAAATGATAGAGCGGTTAACAAAGTAGCATTGAAAGATATTTCAATAAAAGATAAAAATTATCATACCATACAGGTGACGTTTAATCCAGATGGAGGAGGAGAGGACTTCGAAGATGTGTTTCTTTATTGGATAAATTCTGAAACGTTTAAAGTTGAATATCTAGCCTATTCTTATAATGAAAGTGATGGCAAAGGTGTTCGCTTTAGAGAAGCATACAATGAGCGTTATGTTAAAGGGATTCGGTTTGTTGATTATAATAATTACAAACCAGAAAAGGCTTCTGTAGCATTAACAAACTTGCCCCAATTATTTGAAAGCGGACAATTAAAATTACTCTCTAAAATTGAATTAGAAGCTATTAAAGTTAATTAATAGTCAATACCTGATCGATGATATGTCCTTCAGAAACCGTCACGATATATAAGTTTCCGTTGTTATTATCATCAATATTTCCGTGCTTTTTTTTACCTAAAACCATGTTGACAAATGCAGGAGTTGTATTACTATGACCAACAACTAGAACTGTTTTTCCTTTAGTAGCTTTTGCGAAATCTTCTGAGAATAATACTCTCGGATCATAAAATTCAAGCTTTAATTCATTCTTTTTTGCAGTTGGCTCAGCCGTTTGCATGGTACGATTGTATTTGGTAGAATAAACAGCATCAAATTTGACGTGCTGAAGTATTTCACTCCAGTGATTAGCTCTAGATTTTCCAGCCTCAGTAAGATTAGGGTTTTTATTGGTTTTATCACTTCTGTCTTTCTCAGCATGTCGAATGAAATAATAAGTTGTTGTTTCGACAGCATCATTTGTAGACATGTCTTGAGAAGAAGAGGGTAAGCTATATGCAACAATAAAGAGTAAGGTAAATAGAGATTTCATTATAGTAAGTTTTAGTTTTTATAGTTTGTTATAAATGCGTTGACAATATTCCAATTATCTGATACATCATGTGATACACGGCTTTCTACGAGCATAGATGACCCATGCACGCCATGTTCTGCCACATAGGTTTGATGTCCAAAAGATTGCGCTAATTTTAATTGTTCTTGTACACTTTCAAATTCTGCTTCACGTTTTGGGCGTAATAATAGCATAGGAACTTTTAAAGTTTCAAAATACGGATTTGGAAGACAGTCTTTTAATTGATTTCCAGAGGCAGGAGAAAACGCTAGTACGGCATCAATATCATTAGCTCTTTTATGTGCAAGTTGTATGGCTAAAGAAGCACTGTAGCTACTTCCCCAAACAATTTTTTTACCTGTAAATCCTTTAGAAATAATGAAATCCAAAGCACTTTCCAAATCTGGATAAGCATCACAATAACCATAATCATTGGTCGTAATGTCTACTATCGTTTTATTGAATTGGCCATAAATTTGTCCGCCAACACGCTGGTCTATGGCTAAAACATTAAACCCTTGTTTCGTTAGTTTTGGTATGATAGATTCGTATTCAGCTGAAGCATTTGAACCACCTTGATGAAATAGCAATATCGTAGAGGCTTCTAAACTGGTTTTAATTAATTGACCTTTAATTAGAATACTATCCTTTGTATAGAAACTTATATCGTTATTGGTTTTTTCGTTTGAAATAGTCGATTTTACTTCCGTATTACAAGAAGTCAAAACCATCATTGAAAAAAACGAAATAAAAAGAAGCGATTTCATACAGTAGCTGTTAGTGATAATCAAATATAAATCACTCTAAAGCTAAATTTGAAAAAACTATGTTAAATCTTATGCTGTATGAATTGACAGATTTAATTAATAATCAGCATCGGAAAGTTCCCCATTTGAGATAGAAACACCTTTAGAAGTCCCAATACGTTCAACACCTATGTCAATATATTTTCTTGCCGTTTCGTAGTCGCCAATACCGCCAGAAGCTTTTATCTTACATTTGTTTCTCACTGTTTTTCTAATAATCTTTACAGCTGTAAGTGTAGCACCGCTTTTGGTAAATCCTGTTGAAGTTTTAACAAAATCTACCTTTGCATCCATACAAATCTCTGATGCTTTTACAATGCCATTTTTTGATAATTCGCTAATTTCAATAATGACTTTGAGAGGTGTTCTACCAATAGCAGTTTTAACATCTTTAATATCTTTAAAAACTTCAACGTAGTTTTTGCTTTTAAAAACGCCAAGGTTTATGACCATGTCAATCTCGTGAGCACCATCGTTGATTGCTTGCTTTGCTTCAAAAACTTTAGCTTCTGTTGAAGCTGCTCCTAGCGGAAATCCAACAACTGTACAAATTTTAATAGTTGAGTCTTTAAGTAACTGTTTGGCTAAAGGAACATAGCAACTGTTAACACAAACCGAATAAAATTTATGCTTTTTTGCTTGATTACAATGGTCTATAATGTCACGTTCGGTGGCAGAGGCACTTAAAAGTGTGTGATCGATATATGAGTTTATGTTCATATTTAAGTAGGTGAATTATTCACTAATTCTTGATTTGAAGAAGAATTAGCTTGCTTAACTAATGTAAATTTGGGAATTAATAGCAAACCAAAGTTAGCAATTAAATCTAACAATCATAACCTTAAATGCTAAAGTTTTATTGTGTAATACTAGAGTTTTGAACATGTTTTTAACAAAAAGACCTCTTTTTCAGAGGCTTAGAGTGTTATTTAAGACATTTTAATTCACTGCTTTAACAGTATAACCCGCTTTTCTAAGGAGCTTAATAACGCCATTTTCTCCTGCAAGATGTGCAGCACCTACACCATAAAAGGTTGGCTGTTTTTTAGAAAAATCTTCAATTTTAGAAATCCAATTTTTATTTCTATCATCTAACATTTTATCTCTATGCTTAGTTGTTGATAGGTTTTTATCTTCTTTCATCATTGCATCAAGACCTTCTATGTTTTCGGCATCATAGAGTTGAAGCATTTTGTTAAACGATTCTTTATCGTAAGCTAAATTATCTTTTGCAGAACGTAATAAATCGATAGCTTGATCTTTATATGGAATCTCATCAAAGACATTGAGTTGTTCCTGAATAGTTTCCAGACCTAAAACTTCTTCTTCTTGTTCATGAGCTACTTTCATTAGTACTTCTTCATAGGATTGAACTGGACAACCTAATAATTTAGGATAAAGCATTGCTGTTATGAAAAATGGTTTGATATTACCAAGCATATCAATAGACATTCCTGTTTGTACTTTTAAAAATTCTGAAATGGTTGCATAATCTTCTTCATTAACTAGATCTTTAATGGTATTTCCATCTTTCATATAAACACCTTTCATCATTTCCATTTGCATTGAAGAATCATCCATATCTAGTTCTAGTACTAAAAGTGAGGTGTTATCCATTGCGTTTATTATAGCTTCATCAAGAGAAGCATCACAAGTCATATGTATGGTTCCGTAGAGAAAGGATGATTTGGTTAGTCCATTTCCTGAGATTTCCCAAAGGAGTGAGTTTTCAAGTTCTTGAGCTTGAATCATTCCAAAACTAGCAAGCCACATTAAGAGCACATATACCGTTTTTTTCATAAATTAAAATTAGATTTATTTATAAGTATCAATGCTATCTAAAATGTTACAGAAGGTTTAAATTTCTGCTTTTATGGTTTTAAACTCTTGTACACGTTTTTCAAAGTTGGGTACGTCTATAGGTGTTATTATATTTTCAAACAGTTTCACCATATCTTCTGAATGGTTTGCTCGAGATTGTTTTAATAAATTAAAATGTACAAACCCACACCAAATAATGGCTTTTAATTGTGTCTTATCTTCATTATACATACGCATTTCTACTTTTAACTGGCTAGAATCATGATAAATAAGCTGTGATTCTATAGTTACAGTTTCCATCAAAAAGGCCGGTTTTAGATAAGCAATTTGATTGCTGCTAGACACCCAACTCACACCCGTTTTTTGAGCCATTTTGTAAATATCAATATTATAGTGCTTTAATAGTTGGTCTTCACGATGGTTCATAAAATAATCGATATAACTACCATTGTTTAAGTGATTAAAAGGATCACAATGTTGAAATCTGATTTTTGTTTTACTAGTGACAATTTTTGGTAAGTTCATAAAATATAGATTTAAAATATACCAAACGGTATATTATTGATTAAATTTTTTTAAGCTTTTAGTTCGTTATGAATCATTTGATCAATCTGGTTCATGGTATCTTTCATATAAAACTCGTCATCCATAGTATAGGTCATAAATACTGCACCTTGTATCATTGTATCAAGTCGTTTCGCATATTGCATAGCGTTTATTTCTGTAGAGATCTCACCAACTTCAATTCCGTTTTCTATAATTGTAGCTACTTGATCTTGAATTTTTTCTATTACTATTTTTACATTTTCTAATAAAGGTGTGTTTTGGTTATTAGCATCTACACCAATATTTAATACTGGACATCCTCCTAATTGCTTACTATAGTCGTAGTAATTTCTATAGAAATCAGAAATTAAAAACAATTTTTGGATAGGAGAATCGCTAAGTTCTAGATGTTTTGAGATGCGTTTCATTAATGCTTTGACAGTAAATTTGAATGCTGAAATAGCGAGTGCTTCTTTATTTTTAAAATTTCCGTAGATCGCACCTTTCGTTAAACCTGTAGCTTCAGTAATATCGCTCATGCTTGTAGCTGCATAACCATTTTGGTTAAAAATTGGTGCAACAGTCTCTAATATGAAGGCTTTAGTAAGCTCAGCTTTTGTTTGCATAATACAAATATACACAAAATATACTAAACGGTATATTATTTATTAAAATTTCATCCTTGTTTATTGTTACTGTATAGTTTTAAAATAGGTAAAAACAAAAATACTGGACAATGATTTTTGTCATAATTAGCTCTATACTTTAAGAATATATTTGCCTAAATAATAAATCATAACACCATGAAAAAACTAATTTTTGCACTGTTAATGACAGGTCTTTTTTCTTTAACTCATGTTAATGCTCAAGACGCAAACACAAATAATGACGAAACTTATAGTAAATGGCAAGCACGCTTTAGAGTAATTGCTGTAGCACCATCTCCTGATGATGATATTGATGGAGCGAATATTGATATCTCTACAACTTTTGTTCCTGAACTAGACTTTACTTATTTTTTTAATAAAAATCTTGCTGCAGAATTAATTTTAGCAACAACAAAGCATGAAGTTGAAATCGAAAATGGTGCAGATTTGGGATATGTTTGGTTATTGCCACCTACACTTAATTTGCAATATCATTTTTATGCAGACGATTTTAAACCTTATCTAGGTGCTGGTATTAACTATACCATTTTTTACGGTGCTGATGCTGGAGACCTTGATGATATCGATTATGATAATGCTCTTGGTTTTTCGCTTCAAGCTGGAGTAGATTATAACTTAAATGATAAATGGTTTTTAAATTTAGATGTAAAAAAAATATTCTTAAAAACGGATGTCACTCCAGATAATGATTCGGCGAATGATGTGGAAGTTACTATTGACCCTCTAGTTATCGGATTAGGGGTTGGATTGAAGTTCAACTAAGAAGCACTTTATAAGATTAAAAGGTCACAGTAATGTGGCCTTTTTTATGTAAAAAAAGAAAAGCAACGTTCATTTTATTTCTAAAATTCGCATTGCTTTTCAACTAACCAACCACTTAAAAGACTGTTATATAATGATTTTGTTACACCATTTTTTAAATTTCTTCAGAAACAAAACTCGCTTCATTTCTAAAAACCAATTTATCATCAAAGGCATCTAATAAAATGATGCTATCTGTAGTGACCTTTCCTGATAAGATTTCTTTGCTCAATGCATTCAATACCTCTTTCTGAATGACACGTTTTACTGGTCTTGCACCATATTCTGGGTTAAAACCTTTTTCAGCTAAATAGTCAATGGCTTCTGGAGTTGCATCAAATGTAATATTTTGTTTTGCTAGCATTTTTTGAACACCTTTTAGTTGCAACCCAACAATATCTTTAATATTTCCTCTAGTTAAAGGTGTAAACATAATGGTGTCATCAATTCGATTTAAAAACTCTGGACGCACACTCTGTTTTAACAAACCGAGTACATCAATTTTTGCGGCTTCAATAGCAGAATCTAAATCTTTTGTAGCTTCAAAACGTTCTTGAATAATTTGACTTCCTAAATTAGATGTCATAATAATAATTGTGTTTTTAAAATCAGCCACACGACCTTTATTGTCTGTTAATCGACCTTCATCTAAAACTTGTAATAGAATATTAAACGTGTCTGGATGTGCTTTTTCAATCTCATCTAATAAGACTACTGAATATGGTTTGCGTCTAACAGCCTCGGTTAATTGTCCGCCTTCATCATAGCCAACATATCCTGGAGGTGCACCAACCAAACGACTTACACTGTGACTCTCTTGAAATTCGCTCATGTCAATTCTGGTCATGGCATTTTCATCATCAAAAAGATATTCAGCTAATGCTTTTGCTAGTTCGGTTTTACCAACACCAGTGGTTCCTAAGAATAAAAATGTTCCAACAGGTTTTTGCGGGTTTTGTAAGCCGGCTCTTGAACGCCTTACGGCATCACTTACAGCAGTAATGGCTTCCTCTTGACCTACAACACGTTTATGTAATTCATCTTCTAACTTTAAAAGTTTTTCACGGTCACTCTGTAGCATTTTTGTTACTGGAATACCTGTCCATTTAGCGACGACTTCTGCGATATCTTCATAAGTAACTTCTTCTTTAATTAAAGAATTATCAGATTGATTTTCTTTTAATTCATTTTGGTATTTTTCAAGTGCTTCTTGGGCTTCCTTGATTTTTCCATAGCGAATTTCGGCTACTTTTCCATAATCACCTTCACGTTCAGCGCGTTCGGCTTCAAGTTTATATGTTTCAATATCTAACTTGGTCGTTTGAATGTTATCTACAACCTCTTTTTCGCTTTTCCATTTTGCGTTAATCTCGTTGCGTTCTTCTTTAAGATTAGCTAAGTCTGCACGTAATGATTTAAGTTTGACCTCATCTTTTTCACGTTTAATGGCTTCAATTTCAATTTCGAGTTGCATGATCTTTCTATCCAAAACATCTAGCTCTTCAGGTTTAGAATTGATTTCCATGCGTAATTTAGAAGCTGCTTCATCCATTAAATCAATGGCCTTATCTGGAAGAAAGCGATTAGTGATATAACGTTCTGAAAGCTCTACAGCTCCAATAATTGCTTCATCTTTTATACGAACCTTGTGATGTGTTTCGTATTTTTCTTTAATTCCACGAAGGATAGAAATCGCACTTTCAGTGTCTGGTTCGTTGACCATAACTTTCTGGAAACGACGTTCAAGTGCCTTGTCTTTTTCAAAATACTTTTGGTACTCGTCAAGTGTTGTTGCACCTACAGCGCGTAATTCACCACGAGCTAAAGCTGGTTTTAAGATGTTTGCTGCATCCATAGCACCTTGTCCGCCACCAGCACCAACAAGTGTGTGGATTTCATCAATAAATAAAACGATATCACCTTCACTAGTTGTCACCTCTTTAATTACAGATTTTAAACGTTCTTCAAATTCACCTTTAAATTTTGCACCTGCAATGAGTGCACCCATATCTAGTGCGTAAATTTGCTTGTCTATAAGATTTTCTGGGATGTCACCATCAACAATGCGGTGTGCTAATCCTTCAGCAATAGCTGTTTTACCAGTTCCAGGTTCACCGACTAAAATAGGATTGTTCTTGGTACGTCGTGATAAAATTTGGAGTATTCGTCTAATTTCTTCATCACGACCAATTACAGGATCTAATTTTCCGTCTTTGGCCAGTTGGTTTAAGTTTTTCGCATATTTATTAAGCGAATTGTATGTGTCTTCTTGACTTTGAGAGGTAACTCTATCACCTTTACGTAGTTCTTCTATGGCAGTATTTAGACCTTTTTCAGTAACGCCTTGATCTTTTAACATTTGCGCTATCTTACTATTTGATTTAAAAATTGCTAGAATTAAATGTTCCACGGAAACGTAATCATCATTCATTTTCTTAGCAATGATAGAGGCTTCGTTGAGTGCTTTACTTGCATCACGAGAGATCATTAAATCTGCGCCAGACACTTTAGAAAAACTTTCAATTTGTTTGTCTAATGCTAATTTAAGTACGTCGATATTGACATTTAATTTCTTAAGAATAAATGGCAATACGTTTTCGTCAACTTCGAAAATTGCTTTTATAATATGTTCATTTTCGATGTTTTGATGTCCCAAGCTTTGAGCGAGCTGTTGTGCTTGCTGAATGGCTTCTTGAGATTTTATAGTATAATTATTAAAATTCATATATCTTGAACTATTATTTTATTTGTATTTTACAATTGCTGTAGGTCAATAACCTTACCAATCATAAAACACAAAAATTAAACGACAAAATGACTGATTTAGTGTGTGATAGCGTGACTTTTCGTCAGTTTGTAAGATTTGAGATAAGGTACGACTTATAAGTTGTAAATAGGTTAGACACTTGATGTCAAATCACAAAATAAGATTGTTATGGGATTATTTAAAAATATATTCGGTTCTTCTGAACCAAAAGAAAAAAAAGTATTGCCTTGGCAAGCCTTAACTGATGTATCACAGTTGAGCGAGATAGAGAAACGTTCTCAAACCAAAACACAAGTGGTTTTCAAACACTCTACACGTTGTGGTATCAGCAGTATGGTTATGAACCAGTTTGTAAGTGCTTATGATATAGATGCAAATTTAGATTTGTACTACTTGGATTTATTAAGTTATAGAGATGTGTCTAATGAAGTTGGTTATAAATTTCAAGTAATGCACCAATCACCACAACTTTTAATTATTAAAAATGGAGCTACCGTTGCGCATGCCTCTCATGGTGCAATTAATGAGATTGATTTAGAGCGTTTTGTATAAGAATTACTTATAAATTTGATATTTTTTTTGCAATCACATCTTTGTACTTTCTACTGGAGATTATGACATCCTCATTAGTTAATGTGATCATATAGGTACTATTGTTTAGGTATTTGTAGGTCTCAACACAATCTTGGTTAATGATAAAAGTACGATGAATACGAAAGAATTTTGATGGTAGTTGTTGCTCTAATAAATTTAATGAGACTCTATATAATACCTTATTATTTAGTAGATGTAAAATGGCATAAATAGAACTTGCTTCTATGTAAATAATATCATTAATCTTTACCGTTTTACTAGTACCCTTTTCTTTAATAACAAATTCTGATAAATGTGGTGTTAGAGTCTGGTTATACTCACGGTATAAGTCTGTAAATTTATTACTAAAATGAGCTTGTTTCGTTACTTCAATGTTGTGTTTAGCACTTTGTAATACATCATTAAAACGATGTTCATCAAATGGTTTTAATAAATAGTCAAAGGCTTTAAGTTCAAATGCTTTCAGAGCATATTGATCATATGCAGTAGAGAATATAATTAACGATGAAGATGACTTTAGTTTTGTAGCTACTTCAATACCAGTTAAACCAGGCATATTAATGTCTAAAAAAATAATATCAGGTTCTTTGTGTTTTAAGAATTCTAGAACTTCATTGCCATTTTTAGATTCATAAATGATACCTACGTCTTCGTCCTTTTCTAAAAGACTTTTTAAATATCGTCTTGCGTGTGGTTCATCGTCAGCTATGAGAGTAGAAATAATCATTTAATTCACGTCTTTTATTAAAATAGTAGCTATAAATTCGTTATTTTCTTTTGTTGTAGAAAATTCATAATGAATGGTGAACATGGTTTCAAGTCGCTGCTGTAAATTGTTTAGCCCAATCTTTGTAGAATTTTTAGGAGTAATATTAGTTGACTTTGGGATTGTGTTTTTTACACTAATAAGCATGTCATTGCCTTGGAGTCTTGCCATTAGCTTTATTTCTGCCTCATCTTCAATTTGAGAAATACCATGTTTAAAAGCATTTTCTACTAAAGGTTGTAGTAATAGTGTGGGAACTTTTATATCAAGAACAGCATCGTTAACATCTAGAATTACGCTTAATCGATCATTAAATCGTTCCTGCTCAATATCGAGATAAATCTCAAAGTATTCCAATTCTTCCTGAAAAGTGATTAAAGGTGTTTCCTTATGAGACAGAATTTTACGTAAGAGGTGAGTTATTTTAATCACCATTGATTGCGCTTTAGCATCATCATAACCTATAAGCGTATTGAGGGTATGCAATGCGTTAAACAAAAAATGTGGATTTAATTGTGATTGTAAAGCCAGTAGTTGCGTTTGATGCAAATCATTTTCAAGGGATACGACTTGTAATTTTTTATCCTGTAAAGCTCGATAGGTTTGAACAATTCTCAGCAGGATGATAATAACACTTATGTCTAATAAGCGACTTAAAGCAGATTTAAGAATAAAAGGTTTAAACCTATTAAGAGCTTCGTTAATAGTTAAATCTGTGGTTAAAATAATATAGGAATAGTATAACAGATTTGTAATGATTAAGTTGATTGCAACCAATGTGAGTATTGAAATTATAAACACTAAAACACCTTTTACTTTATCTACTTTGAAGTGTTGTATTTGGGTTAAACCATTGATGTACTCAATTAAAAAAGCCCAAACCATATAATTGGAAACAAATAAAATAACATGTCCTAAAAATACTTGAAGCTGCCCTCCATTAGTCGCGCTCACTTGTATTAGTATAATCACGCTAATAACTAAAGCGACGATGTAAACATATTTTTTTTGAAACCCTAATGTTAGTTTTCTAATGATTTCCATGAGGTAAAAGTAAACAATATTTTGTCTCAGTCTTTATGTTGTATTGTCCTTTAGAACATTATTTGTCACTCACAACATATCTCTTTTTTGATTGTTCTCCCCGCAATACATTTGAATAAAATCAAAAATATTAAAATCATGAAAACAACAATTTATTTAGTATTAATCTCAGTATTAAGTCTGCAGATTAGTTATGCTCAACCAAAGTACGCCTCAAATGACACAAAAGACGTCATTGAAAAGATGATTAAAAGTCATGGAGGGATAGAACAATGGAACAATGTTAAAACACAAAGTTTTACGTCAGCAATGCACAGTGAATCTCTTGGTTTTTTACGCTTTTGGATAAAAACGCAAACTACAGATATGAGTACGCGAAGATCTTATCAGGATTGGCCATTAGTTGGTTCTAAACTATCCTATGATGGGAAAGAAGTATGGACTTCAGATTGGAGAGTAGGAAATCCGCCAAATCACCAACATTCAGTGTTTTTCTACTATGTTAACTTGCCATGGTTAACTCAAGATAAAGATGTGCTACTAGGTGAAGTAAGCAAATTACAACACAAAGCTTTTAAAAATGAGGTTTATAAAATAAAAATGACATTTGCGAAACCCCCAGTTTTAGGAAAATCAAAAAATGACAGTTACACCTTGTTTATTGATTCTGAGACTTATCTTTTAAGCGGATATGAATATACCGTAGGTTACGGTCCGCTACTAGACCAACTTAAAGTGCCTAAAGACAAAGCATTTTTTGGGCCAGTACTTAGAGTTAACACTTATACAGGAGATGTGAATGGGTTGAAATTTCCGATGCTTATGACAACACATAGTTTAGACATGAGTGAGCAGTATGGAGACCATGCTATTTATAGTTACGAACTTAACGGAACATTTGATGAGTCAAGAATGGCTAAAACAGAAAATGCAATTGTTGACACATCAAAAGATGTAAGGAAATAAAACTAATATGTAATAAAAAAACTCCCAAAGTAATTGCTTTGGGAGTTTTTTATTGAACAATATATAGATAATCAACTTCTTCTCATACGATAAGAGTTAATGATGTTTTTTAATTTCAGTTTTAAATCTTCACCTGTATCGTATACCATTTGAGCATCGGTAGGGAAGTGCAGTGGTCTATTTCTAGTAAGCTCATATTCTTGCCTGTTTAGAGCTCTTTTATCACCTCTAACTGTAGCATACAAATGTTCAAACACGAATTCACTATCTATAGCAAAAGCATCTAAGGTTTGATTTGATTTTAAATCGGTATATACCACATCGGCGATAACCTGTGTAGACTTGAACTGATTTACTTCAAAGTAACGCGCTCTTACATTAACAATTCTGTCGACTTTAATTTTGTTGCCAAGACTATCAGTAGCGATATTACCTTGTTCATCTCTTTGGTACTCCCAACCATCAACAATAGTTTTCTCCCTAAGTTTTTGAATTGTATTGACTTGTTCTGGGGAAACATTGATTTGTTTTAGTTGCAGCTGCATCGCAAAATCATAATCAATTTCTGCTATTGCATTCGCGTGATAAACTGTCCAAAACTGATTTAAACCATAGGTGTCAAAGTTTAACAAATCGGTTTCCAATTGCTGAGGAATGATTTGGTGTGTTTGATTTTCAATGGATACAGCAACATAATCGATTCCTTTTTCATGAGCTTCAGTCATAAGACTTCTAGTTTCTTCAAAATTTGGATTAATGCTTTCAATATAACTAAAGAGTGTATAGGCCTTTCTTGCATTATATTTATCTTCTGAATCTAAAAGCGTGATGCCTTCATCTATTAAGTAATCAGACGTTTTGTATCTGTAATCGACAATTTCCGAAGAATAATCATTGAATTTTAAATTCAGATTCTTTCCGTTTATTTTAAGTGGCAATACACGTTTGATTGCATTTTGCCTCGCTTCTAAATCTAAATAGATCTCGTAAATTGTTTTGTGTTGTTCAGGATTTCCATCCTTTTTTAAATGTTTAACATCTTGTAAATCTTCCTCTAAAACTTTGTAATAAGCATCTTCAAGCATAACAATATAGTCTTGCTTACGCTTCTTGTCTTTGTTGTTTTCGAGTTTTCGTAACGCGTCATTGATAGCTTGGTCATAATTGCCATGACTAATTGCCTTTTCAATTTGTTTTCTTCCGCTACATGATGTTAGTACCAGAAGAAGTACTGTTGTGAGTAGTAATTGCTTCATAATTCTGGATTTAAATGATTATTTCTAATATAAAACCAATCTTCATGCCAAACTAAAAAGCATCCTAAATATTAGGATGCTTTTGAACTCTAAAATATTAGATATCTCAACTAAATACTATCCAAAGTATTAAAGCTAATACAATATAAAACCCAATTAAGAACAATTCTAATTTGTAATTATCTATTCTAGCACTCATTGTTATTCTTTTATAAGTTTTTTAACGAGTTCTCCTTTATTACTTTTGATTTTCGCAAAGTACAACCCAGTGTTTAAATCGGAAATATTATAACGATCAAGTTGGTTTGAGAATGATTTTACTAATTTTCCTTGAATGTTATAGATTGCTATTGATTTGATAATATTGTTGGTTTGAATAGAAAAATCATCTGAGATTGGATTTGGGAAAATTAACAGATTGTCATCTATATCAGAAAGAGTAACAGATAAGGTTGGATCTCTATATTTATAAAGCTCAATTCCTGTTCCAGTTACGCCATCATCTGCCGAGAAGAACAAATTACTACCAAAAACAGTTAAATTACTAGGATTACTACTTCCTGTACCTGATGAGTTGATATCAGCAACAAGGTTTGTAGTTGAACTAAAACCTGTCGTATTCCATAATTCTCTTCCATTAGTTAAATTGTCTGCAACAAAGTATAACTTACCATTATACTCAGTAAAATCACTTGGATCACTACTATTAGAACCATTAGCCACATTTTTTAAGTTTGTAATGCTATTTAAAGCTGAGCATTTAAAAACTTCTCTACCTAAAGTTGGGTGACTAGCAGCAAAGTATAATGCATTATTATAAACATAAAGATCAGATGGGATACTACCAGTTGCTCCAGGATATAAATCAAGAACCATTTGTGTGCCAGCTGTTGTGCCATCTGTCATCCATAGTTCATCCCCATTTATAGCATCATTGGCTGTAAAATATAGCATATTATTAAAAACAGTAAAATTATTGGGATTACTATTAGCTGCATTAGTAAATGCTATAGTTGGATTAATGTTTTTTAGTAAAACTGTTCCAGGAGAAGTTCCATCTGTGATGTATAATTCTCTACCAATACCAGCATCACCATATGCTGTAAAATACACATTGCCATTTGCTTCGAAAAAATCTTTGGCATCACTTCCTCCAGAGTCTCCGTAAGATATATCAGCTAACTCAGTAGTTCCTGAAGATGTGCCATCTGAACTCCATATTTCATAATCTCCAGCGACGGTATTTGATTGAAATATAATTCTATTATTACTTTCATAACTAATTGAATATCTCGATGCTCCAGAAGGTGATAATTGTGTTTCAGTAGTGCCATCATATTTGAAAAGCGCTCTTTGTCCTGCGGCATAAAATCTTGAATAATAAAGCTCATTATTCAAAACATTAAAATACGGTTCCGCATTATAAACGGTCGTTTGAAATATAACAGTTCCAGGATCAGTTCCATCTGTGCTATAAAGGCTAGAAGAAATTGCAGAACCATCAGCAATAAAGTACAGTAAGTTGTTAAATACTTTAAACCCTCTTGGACTACTAGAACCTGATGCTCTTAGTTCTTTAACCAAAATAGTTCCAGCTGTAGTTCCATTAGTTCTCCATAATTCAAAGTTATTTCCAGAGGCATTATTTGATGCTTGAAAATATAAAGCATTATTATACTCGACAAAATGTTGAGGATTAGAGTCACCATTAATGCTAATATTTTTTACCAAACTCACTTGAGCCTGCATTACATATGTTGCAATTAAAAATGCATAAAGTAGATTTTTTTTCATAATAAATAGGTTTAAAGTTATAGTGTAAAAGTAGGAGTGAGTGTAAAAACATGTACTACCCAATTGGGTAGATTTTACGACTAAAAAATGCCGCATAAAGCGACATTTTTAGTAGGATTTATGTAAATTAATCTTCTTCTAAATCCAAAATAATGAAGTCTTCTGTGTTATTTTGACCATCAGAAACACGAACTCTTAATTCTATAATTTCAATCACACCACCTGCACCAGAATCACAGCAATCGTTTAAGAACAATTCGCCGCTATTTTCATTGACAGAAATAGCATTTTCAATACTTTGTTCAAGAATAAAAAATGAGAGCTCATCTCCATCACTATCATAGGCTTCAATAAAACCTATTGATTGGCTTTCAGAAGTTCTCTGTTGTGCATCTAAGTTCAAGCTAAATCTTTTACTTTTTATAACAGGTGCTTGGTTTGTGTCTTCATTTTGACAAGAAACACACACAAACAACATAAGAACAAAAAGGAAGGATAATTTTTTCATAATTTTGATTTTTAATAGTTAATGCATCAAAGTTATGTGACTTATAGCCAGTTGAAATGACCCTTTAGGGTAGTTTTAAATAAGGTTTTCTTTATTGGCTTTTTGAACAGCTTCAATATTAGAATTGACCTGAAGTTTTATATATATATTCTTTAAGTGAAATTTAATTGTGTTTTTACTAATAAAGAGCTTTTCGGCAATACTATCATAACTATTACCTTCAGAAAGTAATACAAGGACCTCCTTTTCACGTTTTGAAAGCTCTATTTTACTTGGTTTTTTCTGAAATGAACTGACAACCATTTTTGCTATTTTTATACTCATTGGTGCGCCTCCAGAGATGCTCACTTTAAGCGCATCAACTAATTCTTCTGGTTTTAGATTTTTAGTTAAATATCCTGAAGCTCCAGCACATAATGCATCAAAAACTACTTCTGAATTTTCATAGACTGTTACCATGATAATATTCGCTTTTGGAAATACTTTCTTAATTTGTTTTGTGCCTTCTACGCCATTTATGCCTGGAAGTTCAATATCCATTAAGAATAGCTTTGCACAATCTTTTCGTAGATTTTTTATAGCATCTTCACAGTTGTCATATATCGCTACAACTTCAAAATCATTTGTGAAATCTATGACTTCAGCAAATGCTTCGCTTAAAGGGATATTATCTTCAACTATGACGACTTTATGTTTCATTTAAAGCTCTGTATTTCCAATAAATGTAATGGTTGTTCCTTTTTTTATTTCAGAATCGATATGTAATAATCCACCAATTTTTGCAGCTCTATTTTTCATATTCATAAGCCCATTTGATGACATCATTTCTTCACTTGTTATACCAATACCATTGTCTTTGCAATTGATATTTAACTGATTGTTTTTATAAGTAAATGAGAGGGCGACTGAGTCGCATTTTGAATGCTTTAAGGTATTGGTTAATGCTTCTTTAAAAATAAAGATTAATTGTTTATTCCAATAATGTGGCAATTTGTCATTGGAAGAAATATCTTTTTCAACAATAAACTTTATTTTAGTTTTATTAAAGAAATCTTCACCAAAATCTGAAAGATAAGTAGCTATCTCCTCAACATAATCACTATTTGATTTTAAAGAAAATACAAAATCACGTGTACCTATGTAAATCCCATTAGCATCTTCAGTAATTTGCTTAATCTTTGATTTTATTTTTGGATCTTCAATAGAAACTTCACCATTCACAAGGTTAGATAATAGTGATATTCTGGCAAGTTTATTTCCTAAATCATCATGAAAATCTTGAGCGATTTCATCTCTTACTTCGGTGAGCTCCTTTTCAAGCTCAATTTGTTTATCGAAAGCCAATTTTAGTTCATGTTTTTTTTGACGAGTTCGTTTTAATTGAACCATTTTAGTAATGAAAAGGATTAAAGTTAATACGAGCATTGCTATGATAGAAAAAACAATGAGTTTGTTTATTTGTGCTTGTTTATTTTTAAGCTCCAATTCATTAATGAGTTGCTTTAGATTTAAGTCATTTATTTCTGCATCTTTTAATTCTGTTTTATATTTTGTTGCTAGTTCATTAATAGATTTATTTTTTTCTTTATCGTAAAGTATTTTATCGAAATCTAACTTTTCTTTTAAGGCTTTTAAGGCTAATTTGGGGTCATCATAATGCATATATTTTTTATATGCAAAGTCTGAAATTGCAGAACCATAATAAGCATCCGATTTTATTTTTAATGAGTTTAATGTATCTATATAAGCATAAACCATTGATTTTTGGTTATTAGCTTTATGCCTATTTGCTAGATTGAAAAATGCATTAATAATAATTTCTTCGTTAACTAAATGTCTGTTTTGTAATACTTTTTTTGTGTAAAAATCTGAATTGGAATAATCTTTTTTTGAATAATAATAAGTGCTTAAAACATTATAACTACTTATTTCTCTTGCTTTGAAATTATTCTTTTTTGATATGTCTAGAGCCTTATTTGCATATTTAAAGACATCATCTAAATAAGCTTCCTCTTTTTGGTTTATATATAACTCTAGATATTGTTGTGAAGCAAAACCAAAAATAATACATTCTAACAAAGGATCGTTTATAGTATTATTTTCTATTACATTAATCGCTTTTTTGATGTATTCTTGCTGTTTGTCAAATTGCTCTTGCGTGGTATAAATAAATGAAATTCCATAATATGCTTGAGCTACATTTTTATAGTCATTTATTTTTTTAGAATATTTTGAAGCCTCTATTAAATGCTCTGTGGCTAATAAAAGCTGTCCTTTATTTTGATATAGAGCACCTAGTTTGTTATGAAGATTGGCTTGGTTTTTTAAATCCATGTTTTTTTTTGCAATGCTCAAACTTGATTTAAAATACGATTCAGCTTTATTAAACTCTTTAATCATCAAATAGCCAACACCACTATACTTATATGCTTCTAACATTTGTGTATCATTATTAAGAGACTTAGATAGTTCTAAAGCTTTATTACTATAAACAAGTAGTGAATCTCCTTTACCTGTAGTTTGGTAATAATATTTTGCTAAATTAAGATAGGCATCTACCAATGAAGTGTCCTTTGCTTTATCTACAGTTTCTCTTAATTCCGATTCCGAAGTTTGAGCATAGCATAAGTTGGTTAACAGAAAAAGTAATAATAACCTCATTTATATAAATTCTTTAAAAAATAAAAGTACAAAAACCTATATAAGCAAAAACCTACCCAATTGGGTAGGTTTTGTATTTTATGTTTTATTTTTAATTACTTCTTTTTCTTTGGATTAAAAACAGGCAATAATTGTGTTTTTACTGAGCCAAACCCTATTCGTGTACCATCATTTTCACAGTAACCTCTCATGATAACTGTATCATGATCATTAATAAATTTACGCTCACTACCATCTTTCATTTTTAATGGTTTAGTACCTTTCCATGATAATTCTAACATTGATCCGTAAGAATCTTCTGTTGGTCCAGAAATGGTTCCGCTTCCCATCATGTCACCTGAATTCACAGGACAGCCATTTACAGTATGGTGTGCCAATTGTTGAGACATGTTCCAGTACATGTATTTAAAGTTTGATTTACAAACGGTCGTTTCTTTAGCGCCTTTAGGCTGAATCCCAACTTCTAAATTAATATCAAAGCTCTTTTTACCTTTAGTTTGAAGATATTCAAGTGGTTTAGGATCTTGTTTTGGGCTTTCTACTCTAAAAGGCTCTAGAGCGTCAAGCGTAACAATCCAAGGCGACATTGATGATGCAAAGTTTTTTCCTAAGAAAGGTCCTAATGGGACATATTCCCATTTTTGAATATCACGAGCAGACCAGTCATTAAATAGCACTAATCCAAAAATATATTCTTCTGCTTCAGCAATTGGAATAGGTTCTCCTATATCATTAGCATCAGTAGTAATAAAAGCCATTTCTAATTCAAAATCCACTAATTTTGAAGGGCCAAAAACTGGAGTTTTTGCACCTTCGGGCATCGTTTGGCCTTGTGGTCGATGAATTGGAATACCTGATGGGATAATTGATGAGCTACGTCCATGATAACCTACAGGCATATGCACCCAATTCGGTAATAGTGCATTGTCAGGATCTCTAAACATGGTGCCTACATTAGTTGCATGTTCCTTACTTGCATAAAAATCTGTGTAATCACCAACCTGAATTGGTAATTGCATTTCAATTTCATCCAAACGAAACAATACAATTTCTTTATGAGGGTTATTATTTTTCAGCTTGTCACTTTCAATATCGAAAATTTCAGCAATTCGATTACGAACTAAACGCCATGTTTTTCTACCATCTGCAATAAAATCATTTAAAGTGTCTTGAAGAAAAATATCATCTGTAAGCGGAATACCTTCAAAATAGCCTAATTGATGCAAGGCACCAAGGTCGATGGCAGTATCACCAATTCGAGTTCCAATAGTAATGATATCATCACGAGTTAAGAACACTCCAAAAGGAATGTTTTGAATTGGGAAATCTGAGTTTTTTCCAACATGTAACCATGAAGAACGATCAGGATTATTTGCAGATAAAGGCATATTATAGGAGATTTTGTTGTTTTATATTTCTATTCAAACCTACATATTTAATTGCACAAAACCATAAAAATTCAAATTAAATTTAACTGTTGATAACCTGCTCATAAAACATCTAGTTAAACTGATTTTTTTGAATCCTTTTAAGACAATGATTTCTTATTTTTGAGGAAATATAATTTAAACTTTACATATGCAACGTGATTCACAGATTTTTGAACTTATAGATTCTGAAAACGATAGACAAATTAGCGGTTTGGAGCTTATTGCTTCTGAAAACTTTGTAAGCGACCAAGTCATGGAAGCTGCGGGTTCGGTATTAACTAATAAATATGCTGAAGGGTATCCTGGAAAGCGATACTATGGTGGATGCGCTGTTGTTGATGAAGTAGAACAAATAGCTATCGATAGAGCGAAAACCTTATTTGGAGCTGCCTATGCTAATGTACAACCACATTCAGGAAGTCAAGCTAACACAGCAGTATTTGCTGCGTGTTTAAAACCTGGCGATACCATTTTGGGTTTTGATTTGTCACATGGAGGACATTTAACGCACGGTTCTCCGGTAAACTTTTCAGGGAAATTATATAATCCTAAATTTTATGGAGTAAAGAAAGATACAGGACGTATTGATTATGATATGCTATCTGATGCTGCTGAAAAAGAAAAACCAAAATTAATTATCGCAGGCGCATCGGCTTATTCTCGTGATATAGATTTTGCAAAGTTTAGAGAAGTTGCTGATAATGTAGGCGCAGTATTAATGGCAGATATTTCGCATCCTGCAGGATTGATTGCTAAAGGTATTTTAAACGATCCATTACCACATTGCCATATTGTTACTACCACAACTCATAAAACCTTGCGTGGTCCACGTGGCGGTTTGATAATGATGGGAGAAAATATAGAAAACCCATTTGGGATACGTCTTAAAAATGGAAACCTTAGAAAAATGTCTGGATTATTAGATTCGGCTGTGTTTCCAGGAAATCAAGGCGGACCATTAGAACATATCATTGCAGCTAAAGCGATTGCCTTTGGTGAGGCACTTTCTGATGATTTTATGCATTATATGCTACAAGTGAAGCACAATGCTGCTGCAATGGCAAAAGCGTTTGTAGATAGAGGTTATCACATTATTTCTGGCGGAACCGATAACCATATGATGCTAATCGATTTAAGAAATAAAGATATCACTGGTAAAGAAGGAGAGGAAGCTTTAGGTAAAGCAGATATTACAGTCAATAAAAATATGGTACCATTTGATGATAAGAGTCCATTTGTGACTTCTGGAATTAGAGTTGGTACTGCTGCAATTACAACAAGAGGGTTGAAAGAAGATGATATGGAAATGATTGTTGGATTTATAGATGAAGCTCTTATGAATCATGAAGATGATTCAAAGTTAGAAGCGATTGCTCAAAAAGTAAATGCAATGATGAGTGGTAAACCATTGTTTGCTTAAACTCTGCTCTGCGTATATAGAATAAAAAAGCCACTTCTAACTGAAGTGGCTTTTTTATTTTTTATAAGGATCATTAATCTTCATCAAAAGTTACATGTTGATAAGCGCCTACATCTGGAGGTGATGTTCTGTCTACACCTAAAATATCCATAAGCACAAGAAAATCTGTACTACCAATCCCATTAGCTGCTGAATCATCACCAATCATTAATTGGTTTTCAAAAGGTAATTTGAAATTAGGATCGCTATTAAAAATACAACTATCGTATAGGTCTGTATTACTGAGATTGTAATTTTCTCCAGTAAAGTTATTATTAGTATTCTGAAAACGAATTAAGCAATTCGTGAATTTAAAGTTGAATTCAGCACCTCCATTATCAGCTTCTTCCAGTATAAACTCTGGATTATCATTTCCGTAGATAATACAGTTGTTGAAATTGGCTTCATTTAAGTCATTAGGAACTTGCATATTATTTTCATCAATGCCGAAATTATTTAAAAACACAGAAGGGAATTGTCTAAAGCTACTGTTCCAGTAATTGGCAATAGTAGAATGTGTGAAATTATAACGTCCTCCAATAGATCCAGCAAAAGACGATTGTCCAGAATTATTGATAACTACATTTTCAGCTGTTACAGAACTCGCACGACCCCATATTCCATAGTTACTAGAATTGTAAATCTGCGAATTTTTAATCGTTAATTTATTGTCATTTTGATTGCCATCAGTTAAAATTCCTATAGTGCCATTTTTGATGGTTGCATAATTAATATCAATAGCTTCACTACCACCAAATAACCAAATAGTTCCCCATTGACCAGGCACATCAGCAAATAAAGGTTCTAATCTGTCTCCTTCAAAAATGACTTCATTCTCTAGGAGTTCTTGGTCAGTACTTAAAGCACCGTTTACTTTCAATGAGCCAGTATTTGTGACAATCAAACCAGAATTGGCATGGAAATGAACACGTGCACCAGCTTCAACGGTTAATACATCGCCTTCGTCTACGGCAGCATAACCATAAATAACATATGGTTTTTCGTTGGTAAATGTGAGTTCGCTATCCTCTAGAAAACGACCTTGTAGTGGCGTTTCATCAGGTGTACCATCACCATTAGTATCAAAAGAAAGCGTTTCAATAATGCCAGTGGTTTCATCTCTATTAGGATAAATGAATACAGCATCTTTTATTAATGTTACTAATTCTACCTTTTGAAGATTGTTACCACTATCAAACTCAATAGCATCTGTATATAAAAATTCTAGGCTATTTTGAGCGAGGGTTTGTATATCAGCAGTAGTTTCTACGAAAATAAATAAACTATCATTTGCTAAGAGTTCAATATTTTGAAATTCTTTTCCTGGTAATCCATCAACATTCAATCTGTAATTAGAGGTTTCGCCTTGCGCAAGTCTCACGGTTGGGATTGAAATATCGTCATCACTTCGGTTGTATACTTTTAAATTATATGTACTAGATCCAATATTAGTGAAAACAGTATCTAAATATATGGTATCCTTAGAAAATGTTAAGTTTCCAGTACTAGGAGAAAAATCAAAATCTTTTCGACAAGAGCTCCAAGAGATTAATATAAATACAGTTAGAAGAAAATATAATATACGTTTCATTTGTTGATTTAAAGGATTGCTAAGGCGCTTTTCATTTTATTTCATATGTGTAATTAATGAAATATGCCTTATGGCACTAAAATATAACTTTTGAAGTCATCTTTTAGTATCAAAGCTGAAAAAATAATTGAAATTTGGTTTTTTTTGTATGTTTCTAATGTTTTCAAAAAAAATTACTTTGTTCTAAGCGAGAAATGATATTATACTGTATCTGTTTTATTTTGTCGATATCTATTTTAGCGTGCTTTTTAACTAAAAAGCACATTAATATCTTCTGGAATTCGAGCTGGTCGATTAGTGTCGTGTGACATAAAACACCATATGGTTTCAGACGTTGTGAGTAGTTTGTTGTTAGATTTGTTATAAATCTCTACAATTCGCGTTGATTTTACACCTTTAGATTGAGTGACAAAGGTTTTAAGTAATAAGGTATCACCTAGAACCGCTTCAGCTTTGTATTGAATATGATGGCTTATCATGACCCAATAGTATTTGTTTCTCGTAGCTTCTGAAGATTTTAAATCCCAATCCAATTTGGCAACATCTTGAACCCATTCGACATAGCGTACATTATTGACATGACGTCTTTCGTCTATATCCTGTTTAGTTACTATAAGTTCTTGTTGATAGTTTTGCATGGATTACTTTTCAAAAACTTCAACTTCAAAAAGTTTGTCCCAACGCTTTCCTGTGACGAAAATGGTGTTGGTGTCAGGATTATAAGCAATACCATTAATAACATCTAAACCTTGATGTTGTTTCACAAGTTTATGAAGTGGTGAAAAGTCAATAACACCTTCAATAGCTCCATTTTTAGGATTGATTATCGCGACACCATTTTTTCGATAACGATTAGCATAGATTTTTCCATTAATGTATTCCAATTCGTTGAGTTCAACAATCTTACCTTTATTGGTGTAGACCTGTAACTTGCTTTCTTCAACTAAAGTGTCTGGGTTCAATAACCAAATAGCTTCTGTTCCGTCTGATTTGTACATTGTTGTTCCGTCATTACAAATTCCCCAGCCTTCTTTACTTTTTCCATATTTAAAACTACTAGTTTTTTTAAATGTATTGATGTCGTAAACAAAACCAATATTTTCTTGCCAAGTTAATTGATAAATCTTGTCATTTAGTATGGTTAAACCTTCAGCAAAATATTGCCTAGATAAATCTATGTTTTGTAATATTTCGCCCGTTTTGTAATCTACTTTTCTAAGTTTAGATTCACCATATTGTCCTGTACTTTCATATAATTCACCATTATAAAACTCTAAACCTTGTGTATATGATGTAATGTCATGAGGATAGGTATTGATAATCTTATAACCATATACTTTTGGAGCTTCGTTATTTAGAATAGTGATTTTTGTGGTAATTTCTTCAGAAGCTTCACCAAGCTTTATAATTGCTGAAAGATTATAGATACCTAATTTTTTATTGTCAAGCTTAAAAGCGTCTTCAACAGTTTCACCATTTAACTTGTATGTAATTGAAGCTATTTCTAAGCCTTTTGGGTTATTGATCGATAATTGAGCAGTTTCTCCCAGTTTAAATACATTATTTTTTGCATTAGTTGTAATAGATAAATTTCTTTTTTGCTTACCTGAGTTACCACATGAGATAATTGTAATACTTAAAAGAGTGATTATGAAAGCTTTAATAGAGCGCATTATTGATGAGATTTTGCTGCAAGTTATTTAATAAAATTCAGTTTAAAAAATCATTGCAAAAGTATTAAAAGATTGTATCTTTGCAGTCGGCAAGTCCTACACAACTAGCTCCTGCTTAATCCTCCAGGTCGGGAACGAAGCAAAGGTACGCGGTTGTAGCAGTGTGATGTAGGTAGCTTGCCTTTTTTTGTACCCAATACTTTCCTAATTATATTGTATTTTTGAATCTCAATTAGTCAAACTATTCTATGTCTAAAGTTGTATTAATAACAGGAGGATCTTCTGGAATAGGTAAGTCCATAGGAGAATTTTTATCTCAAAAAGGCTATGTGGTTTATGGAACAAGTAGATCTCCTCAGCGTTATCCTGATTCTAAAATTAAGCTGGTGGCTTTAGATGTTGCTGATGTTGCTAGTATTGATGCTGCAATTAAAATGGTTGTTGATGCTGAAGGACATATAGATGTACTTATCAATAATGCAGGTGCAGGAATTACTGGACCAATTGAAGAAATTCCTAATGAAGAAATCAAGCGTAATTTTGAAACTAATCTTTTTGGGCCAATCAATGTCATTAAGGCTACTTTGCCGCAAATGCGTGAGCAAAATTCTGGGTTAATTATAAATATTACATCTATTGCGGGTTATATGGGATTACCATATCGTGGCATTTATAGTGCTAGCAAAGGTGCCTTAGAATTAATTACTGAAGCTTTTAGAATGGAAATTAAAGACTTTAATATCCATATGACCAATCTCGCTCCAGGAGATTTTGCAACTAATATTGCTGCTGGGCGTTATCACGCTCCAGTAACAAAAGGGTCTCCTTACGAAGCAAAATATGGTGCAGTATTAAATGCTATTGATGAAGATGTTGATAGTGGAAATGATCCTATTATGGTGTCGCATATGATTTTTAAAATCATCAATACCACAAATCCTAAAATACACTATAAGGTAGGTGCGTTTATGCAAAAATTTTCAATTGTTTTAAAACGAATACTTCCTGATAAGGTCTATGAAAAATTACTTCTTAATCACTATAAGTTATAAGAGTTATAGCATAGAATATATAATGTTAATATCATTTCATAATATGTTCTATATAAGGTCTTATAAAATTGTAAATTCGTGCTCATAATTTAAAACACAACTATAAATAACTACACATGAAATTTTTTATTGATACAGCTAACCTAGATCAAATTAAAGAAGCGCAAGATCTTGGGATTTTAGATGGTGTAACTACCAATCCGTCATTAATGGCAAAAGAAGGTATTACAGGTCATGATAACATTATGAAGCATTATGTAAATATTTGCAATATTGTAGATGGTGATGTTTCTGCAGAAGTAATTTCTACCGATTTTGATGGGATGATTAGAGAAGGGGAAGCACTTGCCGATTTGCATGAACAAATCGTGATTAAATTGCCAATGATTAAAGATGGAATCAAAGCTTGTAAATATTTTAGTGATAAAGGAATTAAAACGAATGTAACTTTAGTGTTTTCTCCAGGACAGGCCTTATTGGCAGCTAAAGCAGGCGCGACGTATGTATCGCCTTTCATTGGTCGTTTAGATGATATTTCTACAGATGGTTTAAACCTTATTGCAGAAATTAGAATGATCTATGATAACTATGGTTTCGGTACCGAAATATTAGCAGCTTCTGTTCGTCATACAATGCACGTTATTGACTGTGCTAAACTTGGAGCAGATGTGATGACAGGACCTTTAAGCTCTATTGTTGGATTATTAAAGCACCCATTGACAGATATAGGTTTAGAGAAGTTTCTTGCCGATTACAAGAAAGGTAACTAGGCACATTTTCGAATATAATAAAGAAGACCTTTGGATAATAATCTAAAGGTCTTCTTTAATTTGATGTATACCTTTTTGCAGTTTCAGGAGTTAATGCTGCTTCTATTTGATAGCTTATTGAATTGCTAAATAAATCTGCATTTGATTTTACAATTGTTCCGTTTTTATCAACGATAATCACTTTTTGAGAATACGCAATGGCAAATGTTTTAATAGCTTCATTTGGGTTTTTAAACATGTACTCATTTTCAGTAGGATATTTTAATAGATTCAAAGTTTCTTTCCATGAGTGAGAGTTCATATCATTGATATTGATAGCGATAAAATTCATGTCAGGATATCTAGATTTTAAACTTTTCATCATATAATGGTTATTTCTGTAACTCATTTTAAAGTTTGATGACCAACAATAAATTACTGTTGGCTGATCTATTACTGAGTGTAAATCCACAATATTATTATTGAAATCTACAATTTGTATACTCGGAATTTTATTACCTGGAAATAAACTTATCGTTGCAGAGACTAAGTTCGTAAGGTATTCATTATGTTCTTTATCTGTGCTTTTTTCTAAAAAAGCCGTAAGCATACTTTTAGATTTCTCTGAATTATTACTATTGAAAATAAACTCACGAGTAGCGTACATGAGTACATAATTCTTGATGGTTTTACTTTCAATAATACTATCTATTAAATTCAATTTGTCAAGATTATAATCTAATGCATGTCTATCAAATGCATGATGCGAACCATCTTCATAATATTTTTGAAGTCCAATATTTTGAAAATGCCATAATAAAAAGCGATTGTAAGAGTATAACCCACTTAAAGTATCATCGTTAAAATCGACATCAGTTCTATAGGAATAAAAGTCTTCAGGCAAGTCTTTGACGTGAATTAATTTGTTATTTCCAAAGTATCCAAAAGGATACATTTCCTTATAGGTGTAGTAGTTGTAATTTATTCCAGCTAAGGCAATTTTTTTAAATAAATCTGATGTTTCGTGAATGGTATTAAAATGGTCTAAGGCATCCATTTTTTGCTCTCTTAAAGCTTTGATAACCGTTTCAAATTGTTCAGGCTCTAAATGTCGTTTATTTGCAAATTTCTTGCTTTCTATTTCGTCATTTAGATACAATTTTATAAAATAATTATTTTTCTTTGATCCTTGCCCCGTATAAACTAATGATTCATCAAAATCATTTGTATTAAGTCTAAAAAGGATACTGTCATTAGGTTCTATGAGCAAAGTTTGATACTCACCTCCATGTGTAAAAGAATATAACCCAGTTTTTAAGTTTTCAATTTTATGAACAAAACGATTGTTTTTATCTAGATAAATAGTATCTCTATCCGATTCATTACAATATAGTGTTATGTAATTATTATTAGGATTAATAATTTCACCTCCAAAATAAGCTACGTCTCCCTGTTCATAATTAGAATTGCATCCCAATAAGAGTGAGGTAATTAAAAAAGTAACTAAATAAAATTTCATAGTTATAACTATATGTAGGTAGTTCTATTTGTAACAAAAATAAAGCTTGCATATAGTAACTCTTGTTAATACGTTGTTAAATGTTGATTTTACTGTTGTTATGCAATAAATTTGCTTGTAAAAATAAGTGTGTTTAGTTTCATACAATGAGGAGAATTCTCTACTTTTGCATCCTGAAACTTTGCGCCTTACTTTTTTCTTCGGAAATTTTAAAACACGCAAAGTTGTAACTTAAACAAATACAGTATGTTATCAGTATCAAACCTTTCAGTTCAATTCGGAAAACGAGTACTTTTTGATGAAGTCAATACAACGTTTAATAACGGAAATTGCTATGGAATCATTGGAGCTAATGGTGCAGGGAAATCAACATTTTTGAATATTATTGCAGGGAAACAGGATCCAACGTCTGGACATATTCATTTAGAACCAGGTAAGCGAATGTCTGTTTTGGAGCAAAATCATAATTTATATGACGAGCATACAGTTTTAGAAACCATAATAATGGGGAATAAACCTTTATTTAAGTTAAAGTCAGAGATTGATGCACTTTATGCTGAGTATACAGATGAAAATGCCGAGAAAATTGGAGAACTTCAAGTTGCATTTGAAGAAATGAACGGGTGGAATGCCGATAGTGATGCAGCAGCAATGTTATCTAATTTAGGTATCAAAGAAGAATTTCATTACACCTTAATGAAAGATTTAGATGGAAAACAAAAAGTACGCGTACTTTTAGCACAAGCATTGTTCGGTAATCCAGATGTATTAATTATGGATGAGCCTACCAATGATTTAGATTATGAAACCATCTCTTGGTTAGAAAACTTCTTAGCAAATTACGATAACTGTGTCATAGTTGTATCTCACGACAGGCACTTTTTAGATGCAGTTTGTACTCATATTTCTGATATTGATTTTGGAAAAATTAATCACTTCTCTGGTAACTATACATTCTGGTATGAGTCATCTCAGTTAGCAGCTAGACAGCATGCGCAACAAAACAAGAAAGCAGAAGAAAAGAAAAAAGAATTAGAAGAGTTTATTAGACGTTTCTCTGCCAATGTTGCTAAGTCTAAACAAGCAACAAGTAGAAAGAAAATGATCGAAAAGCTAAACATTGCTGATATAAAAAGATCTAGCCGCCGTTATCCAGCCATAATTTTTGAACGTGATCGTGAAGCTGGAGATCAAATTTTAAATATTGAAGGCTTAGCAGCTTCAATTGAAGGTGAAGATTTATTTAGAAAAATAGATATCAACCTTAATAAAGGTGATAAAGTAGTATTGTTTTCTAAAGATTCTAGAGCTACTACAGCTTTTTATCAAATTATTAATAATAAAGAAAAACCCGACGCTGGTAAATTTGCTTGGGGAGTTACGACTTCTCAGTCGTATTTGCCATTAGATAATAGTGAGTATTTTGATAATAATTTGTCACTAGTAGATTGGCTTCGTCAATGGGCAACAACCGAAGAAGAGCGCGAAGAAGTTTATATTAGAGGTTTCTTAGGAAAGATGATTTTTAGTGGAGAAGAAGCTTTAAAAACATCAAATGTGCTTTCTGGAGGAGAAAAAGTGCGTTGCATGTTAAGTCGTATGATGATGGTTAGAGCAAATGTATTAATGCTCGATGAACCAACAAATCACCTAGATTTAGAAAGTATTACAGCATTTAATAATTCTCTTAAAAACTTTAAAGGAACAGTTTTGTTTACAACTCATGATCACGAATTTGCACAAACAGTTGCCAACAGAGTTATTGAATTAACTCCAAGTGGTATTATTGATCGCTATATGACATTTGATGAGTACATGAATGATAAGAAGATTAAAGAATTACGTGAAAAGATGTATACCGTTACAGCATAGTCTTATAAAAGGTTTTCTTCAGAAAGTTATAATTTTAAGAAGCTAAATCTTCATTTACACTTTCAATGATAGCTTGTGCTTGCTCAAGCTCTTCATCACTTACATATAGTTCTTGATAACCTTGAATAGCAGCGCCAAAGCCTCCTAATCGTCCAGATTCAGATTCATCTTTTATTATGGCATTAATTCCTGCGCTACTTAATCTATCCATTGCTAATTGTACAATAATGAAACTTCCAGAAAATATTTTGTTATAAGTTGTGTCTGACATAATCTAAGCAATTAAGGTTTATACAGTAGTCGTATTCTGAACTATAAGTTACAAAAAAAGCGGCATTTATTTGCCTTATGACTTGATTATTTAAACGTTAAAGTTTTTATAACGTATATTTTTTTGTTTAATTAATTTGTATATTTGTTAAACAAAAGAAAAATTATCGCTAGATGATATTTTGATTGATTTAGTTAGGTTGTTAAAAAGCCATATTCGATAGAGTATGGCTTTTTCAATTTATAAATTCTATTCACGTTTCTATTTCTATAAGTTTTATCAATTTTAATATAAGTTATTAAAATGTTTTCTATTCTATTTTAAAACGTAAATTTTCTAACTTTATAGAATCATAAATCTTAAAAAAAATATATAAACATGGATAACAACGGAATGCACAATAAGGATGGCGATGCAAGTCAATGCCCTTTTTTAAGTGGAGCACAAAAGAAACCTGCTGGTGGAGGAACTAGTAATCGTGATTGGTGGCCTAATGAATTAAAATTGAATATTTTACGTCAAAATGCAACTAAATCTAATCCGATGGGAGACGAATTTGATTATGCAGACGCATTTAATAGTCTTGATTTTGCTGCTTTAAAACAAGATGTTATTGATGTAATGACAGACTCTCAAGATTGGTGGCCTGCCGATTATGGGCATTATGGAGGGTTTATGATACGTATGGCTTGGCATAGTGCTGGTACCTATCGTGTTGGAGATGGAAGAGGAGGCGCTGGTTCAGGGACACACCGTTTTGCACCACTTAACAGCTGGCCAGATAATGGGAACTTAGATAAAGCTCGATTACTGCTTTGGCCTGTTAAAAAGAAATATGGAAATAAAATTTCTTGGGCAGATTTAATGATTCTTGCTGGAAACTGTGCATTAGAGTCTATGGGCTTTAAAACCTTTGGATTTGCAGGAGGACGTGAAGATGTTTGGGAACCAGAACAAGATATTTATTGGGGAAGCGAAACAGGGTGGTTAGATAATGATGAGCGTTATGATACCAGTGATGGTGATTTAGAAGGACATTTAGGAGCTGTTCATATGGGATTGATTTATGTAAACCCTGAAGGTCCAAATGGAAACCCAGACCCTTTAAAATCAGCACACGATATTCGTATTACCTTTGGTCGTATGGCAATGAACGATGAAGAAACTGTGGCATTAGTGGCTGGAGGACATACCTTCGGAAAAGCACATGGTGCTGCAGATCCCGATAAATACGTAGGAGCAGAACCTCATGGCGCTTCAATAGAAGAAATGAGTACTGGTTGGAAAAATACATTCGGTACTGGAGTTCTTGAAGATGCCATAACGAGTGGTATTGAAGGCCCTTGGACACCAAACCCGACACGTTGGGATCATGATTTTTTCGATGTATTGTTAAATAATGATTGGGAGTTAACGAAGAGTCCTGCTGGAGCACATCAATGGACACCAACGGTTGCATCTAATGCACCAAAGGCTCCAACTGCAGGAGGTAATGGGACACAAGCCTTAATGATGACAACCGCAGATATGGCTTTAAAAAAAGATCCAGGCTTCTTGAAAATTTCTCAACGTTTCCATGAAGATCATCAAGCTTTTGAAGATGCTTTTGCTCGCGCATGGTTCAAATTAACACATCGTGATATGGGACCAATTCATCGTTATTTAGGACCAGAAGTTCCTAAAGAAGAATTATTATGGCAAGATCCTATTCCAACAGTAAATTATAACCTATCTGATGCTGATATTTTAGCATTGAAAAAGATGGTTTTGGCTTCTGGACTTTCAGTTACTCAATTAGTAACAACGGCTTGGGCTTCTGCATCTACTTTTAGAGGCTCAGATATGCGTGGTGGTGCTAATGGAGGGCGCTTACGATTAGAACCACAAAGAAGTTGGGAAGTTAATAATCCTACCGAATTAAATAAAGTATTAAGCGTTCTTGAAGGTATACAAAGTGAATTTAATGGTACAATATCAATGGCAGATTTAATTGTTCTTGCTGGTACTGCTGCTGTTGAAGAAGCCGCTAGTAATGCTGGTCATTCTGTTTCAGTACCATTTACTCAAGGTCGAGGAGATGCATCTCAAGAGCAAACAGATAGAGAATCGTTTGGATACTTAGAGCCTTTGGCCGACGGGTTTAGAAATTATATGAATTCTAAACTAAATGTTGCTGCTGAAGATTTATTAATAGATCGTGCTAACCTATTAACACTTTCAATTCCAGAAATGACTGTTTTAGTAGGAGGCTTACGTGTATTAGGTGCTAATTATGACGGTTCTAGTTATGGCGTATTCACCGATAATATTGGTAGCTTAACCAACGACTTCTTTACAAACATTCTTGATTTTGCATATACATGGAGTGCGACTTCAGATGATGATAGTATTTTTGAAGGGCGTGATCGAAGAACTGGTGAAGTCAAGTTTAAAGGGACTAGAGCAGATCTTATTTTTGGTTCTAATACCGAACTAAGAGCGGTATGCGAAGTTTATGGTGCTAATGATGGACAAGGAAAATTTGTTAACGATTTCGTTGCAGCTTGGACTAAAGTGATGAATTTAGATCGTTTCAATTTAAAATAATTTTAATGATACTTAAAGAGAAGGAGTGAGCCGTTTGTGCTCATTCCTTTTTTTAATTTAACAGCATAAAGGAATGACAACTATTGAATTACTTTTTCAAGCCCTAAGAACTCAAGATAGCGAAAAACTTGAAGCACTTATAAGTGCTAACTCTAAGCTAGTAGATGCTAAAGACTCAAGAGGTTTTACACCATTGATTTTCGCAACGTATTTTGACAATGAAAAAGCTACAAAAATGTTAATTGAACACTATGCCGAAGTTGATGCTAAAGATGCTACTGGGAATACAGCTTTAATTGGAGTTTGTTTTAAAGGAAATGAAACATTAGCAACGATTTTAATTGAAAATGGTGCAAATATTAATGCGAGGAATCATATGGGAACGACGCCTTTAATTTTTGCTGCCATGTATAATAAAGAGGCAATTATTAAACTACTCTTACAGAAAGGTGCTGATAAGACAATTAGTGACAATGATGGTAGAACAGCTTATGACCATGCAAAAGAAAAGGGATTTAGTAATCTATTAAAACTACTTCAATAGAAGTTATAAAAAAAAAGCCACTCCATTGGAAGCGGCTTTTTTTATATGAATGAACAAAACTAGTTCACGTGTTTTTCTAAAAATTCGGCTACACCTTCATGTGTTGCTTGCATTCCTACTTTTCCTTTATTCCAGTTAGCTGGACAAACTTCACCATTTTCTTCTACAAATTGTAAAGCATCAACCATACGCAAAGCTTCATCTACATTTCTTCCTAAAGGTAAATCGTTAACGATTTGATGACGTACAACACCTTCCTTATCAATTAAGAATAAACCTCTGTAAGCAATTAGTTCACCCTCAGCTTGAAGCATGTTATTGTCATCATAAAAATAATCTCCAGCTAAAACATCATAGTTTGTAGAGATGGTTTTATTAGTATCAGCAACTAAAGGATACGTAATGCCTTTAATGCCTCCTTGATTTTTTTCTAATTGTAACCAGCCAAAATGCGATTGTTCAGTATCTGTAGATACAGCAACGATTTCAGTATTTCTAGATTTGAATGCGTCTAACTTTTCTTGAAAAGCATGTAATTCCGTTGGACAAACAAATGTGAAATCTTTTGGGTAAAAGAATAATACAACATGCTTCTTTCCAATGAATTGATCTAAAGAAAAGTTATCTACAAATTCACGACCATTTACAACCGCTTGTGCATTAAATTGAGGTGCTTTTTTTCCTACTAATACAGCCATTTTTAATATGTTTTTTTTGAGTTAAATTTAAATTTGGGTGCAAAGATATGCATTGCCATAAGATTGACAATGCATAAGTATTTTAAAAATTTATGAAATAATAGTTTAAGCTAATTTGCCTGAAATTTGTCTAATTTTTATTCTAAAAGCGGCAAATAATAATGTAGTAAATGGACTTAACCAATTGAAAACTGCATAGAAGAAATATTCACCTACACCAACACCTAAAACACCAGATTGATAAGCGCCACAAGTGTTCCATGGGATAAGTACAGACGTTACTGTTCCTGAATCTTCAAGTGTTCTACTTAAATTTTCAGGAGCAAGACCTCTGTCTTCATAAGCTTTTTTAAACATCTTTCCTGGAATAACTAAAGCAAGGTATTGATCTGAAGCAACAATGTTTAATCCTAAACAGCTCACAACTGTACTTGCAAATAAACCAAAGATACTCGTCGCTACAGATAATAAGGCTTTAGTGATTTTAGCTAAAGCACCTATGCCATCCATGATGCCTCCAAACACCATAGCACAAATAATAAGGTAAATAGTCCAAAGCATGCCATTCATTCCACCAGCAGAAAATAAATCATTGAGTTTTTCATTTTCAGTTATAATATTGGTATCTGTAAATATTGAATTAACAATAGCACCTGTTTTAGAATCAGATAAAGCGTCTAAAATTTCGGGCTGAAAAATAAAGGCAAATACACATGCCAAAATAACACCTGCTCCTAAAGCAATTAGTGGCTTTGTTTTAAATAAAATCAAAGCGACTACTAACCCTGGAACTAAAAATAACCATGGGGAAATATTAAAAGTGTTATCGATTGTGCCTAAAAGATTACTAATATCTGCACTTCCAGAAGTTTCTATTGTAGCACTTAAAATCCCAAAGACAATTAATGTCACAATAATAGTTGGAACTGTTGTGAATGCCATGTATTTGATATGCGTAAATAAATCGGTTCCAGCCATGGCAGGAGCAAGGTTGGTTGTATCGCTTAAAGGCGACATTTTATCTCCAAAATAAGCACCAGAAATAACTGCACCTGCAATCATACCTGGATGAATACCTAAAGCTGTACCAATACCAACTAATGCAATACCAACCGTAGCTGAGGTCGTCCAAGAACTTCCTGTAGCAATAGAGATGACTGCAGCAATGATAACTGAGGCGGGTAAAAATATGTCTGGACTTAACACTTGTAATCCATAATAGACCATTGCAGGAATGACACCACTTATAAGCCATGTGCCAGCTAGCGCACCAACTAAAAATAAAATCATAATTGGAATAAAAACACTTTTAAGGTTTTCCCAGATTTCTGTGAGCATTCTACCAAAAGTTACTTTGTTAAAAAAGCCAACTATGGCTGCAACAACACCTCCAAGTAGTAATATAATTTGATTTGAATAATCACCAAGCATTGCGCCATCAGCAAAAATCACATTATAGAAAAGCATTCCCATGAGAATAATAACAGGAATTAATGCTTCGAAGAAATTTAGCTCCTTGTTTTCAATGATGTTTTGATCATTAGCTTTAAATTCTGAAATATTATTGTCGTCGCTCATTTGATTTTAATCATAGTTAGTTCTTGTAATGTTACAATAATGTTGGCTATTCTGCAAATCATAATTGTTCCGTACTTTTGCATTTCAATTCTCAAAATGTAAATGGATTCATTAACTCAAATTGTTTTAGGAGCTGCCTGTGGAGAAGCCGTTCTGGGTAGAAAAATAGGTAATAGAGCTTTATTATTTGGAGCCATTGGAGGAACTATCCCAGATTTAGATGTATTTGTTGGTAGTCTTTTGCACCACAATGAAATTGATGCAATGTTATTTCATAGAGGTTTTATGCATTCAATTCTGTTTTCAATCTTAGCTGCTTTTGTATTAGGTTGGCTGGTTCATAAATTATACAATTCTGGAAAACGTTTAGATACTACCACACAAAAGGATTGGATTTCTTTATTTTTCTGGTCTTTATTTACACATCCAATTTTAGATTGTTTTACACCTTACGGTACACAATTGTTTGCACCTTTTTCAAATTATCGTGTGGCCTTTAATAATATTGCTGTTGCTGATCCATTGTATACTGTACCTTTTTTGATTTGCATCATCGTTTTAATGTTTTTTAACCGTCAAAGTAATAGACGCCGCTTTTGGTTAAAACTTGGTTTAGGTATTAGCTCTGTTTATATGCTACTTACAATTTTTAATAAGCTTTATATTGATAGTGTGTTTAAATCGTCTTTAACTGAAAAAGGTATTTCATATGAGCGTTTTAGTGCTCAACCTTCGATTTTTAATAATGTATTATGGTATGGTATTGCAGAAACTAATGATAGCTATGAGGTTGGTTTTTATTCATTATTTGATGCATCCGATCAATTTTCAGAATGGAAAACCATTCCGAAGATAAGAGATTTAAAACCTGAAAAGTATAAGGATATTAAAGATTTGGCATGGTTTAGTAATGACTACTATAATGTTTTGACACAAGAAGATGGTGAGTTTTTATATAATGATTTGCGATACCCTTTAGTTAAAACCAAGGATGGCTATAAATCTGTTTTTAACTTGAAATTGTATGCGGTTGATAATCGCTTAGATATGAAACCGTTTGTTCCCGAAATGGACGATTTTAGTTTTACAATGTCTGCACTTTGGGAGCGGCTAAAAGGAAAATAAAAGCCTTTTAAAATAATTCAAAAGGCTTTTTTACAAAGTAATTATTAGATATCCTAAGCTAAAACTGCGTCTTCTTTATGTTCTAAAATATTAAGAGATTCCATGCATTCACGCATGATTTGATATGTGCGTTCAATATCAGCATCTAGTCCAATGGAAAAACGAATTAAACCATCACTCAACCCCATTGCTTGTTGTTCATCTTCAGGAATTTCCGAAGACGTTGAACTTCCAGGCGCTGAAAATAGTGTTTTGTAAAACCCTAAACTAACAGCGAGATACCCCAAGTTTTTTTCTTGCATCATTTCCATGAGTTCATTGGCTTTATCTAAACTCCCAACATCTATGGTAAGCATGCCTCCAAATCCGTATTTTTCATTCATCATCGATTTAAATAAACGGTGTGAAAGATGAGATTGTAAACCAGGATATACTGTTCTTAATCCGTCTTGCTCAAATTTTTCAGCTAAAAAAGTTGCATTAAAACTATGTTGCTGCATGCGAATATGTAGTGTTCTAAGGTTTTTTAATACCGAAGATGCACGAAGACTATCCATTGTAGATCCTAATAACATTGAAGCACCATCGTTAACATTTCTTAGTTCATTTATAAATTCTTGACTACCGCAAACTACACCACCAACAGTATCACTAGAACCGTTTATAAACTTGGTTAAACTGTGAATAACAACATCAGCTCCTAATCTAGCTGGAGAAATCGATAAAGGAGAGAAGGTGTTATCTACGACCAATTTTAAATTATGTCGTTTTGCAATCTCAGCCAAACCTTTAATATCTGCTACTTCAAGTAATGGATTGCTTACAGATTCACAGTACAAAACTTTTGTGTTTTTTGTAATGGCTGCCTCAACGATATCAAGTTTTGTGATGTCTACAAAAGAGGTTTCAATATTGAAACGTGGTGCAAAATTTTTAAGAAAAGCATAAGTGCCTCCATAAATCGTTCTACTTGATACAATATGATCTCCTGCTCCGCAAAGTTGCATTAAAACGGGTGTAATTGCTCCCATTCCTGAAGCCGAAACGTTAGCTGTTTCTGTACCTTCCATTGCCGCGAGCGCTTCACCTAAATATAAATTAGACGGTGACGAATGACGCGAATATAAATAGCATCCATCTGCATTGCCTTCAAATGTATCAAACATTGTTTTTGCTGAAAGAAATGTATATGTTGACGAATCTGAGATAGAAGGATTAACACCTCCAAATTCTCCAAAATATTGTAAGTCTTGAATGTTATTAGCTGGTTTAAAAGCCATTAGGATATAGTTTAGACGGCTAGATATTATTTAGCCTAGTTAAAATCACTTCAAATGTCGTATTATTTAGATTATATATCAATTATTATTTATTTATTTAGAAAACAAAACTATAATTATTGATTATAATAGTTATTTTTGTTTTAATTATTGAGTTACAATTTATAAAACTGAAAATTTTTCAAAATGATACAACTGGATGCAATTGATAAAAAATTGTTACACTTTCTTCAAGAAGATAGCAAGCAAACTAATAAAGAATTGTCAAACAAATTAAACCTGTCTGTTACTGCAGTCTATGAGCGTATCAAAAAGTTGGAACGCGAAGGCATTATCTCTAACTATGTAGCACTTATTGATAAAAAGGCTGTAGATAAAGGCTTTGTGACATTTTGTAGTATTAAATTATTGCAGCACACAAAAAGTTATGTGGTTGATTTTGAAAAAGAAGTCACCAAATTAGATGAGGTTTTAGAATGCTATCATATTAGTGGTGATTATGATTACCTCTTAAAAGTTTTAGTTGCAGATATGGATGAATTTAGAGAGTTTATGGTTAAAAAGCTGACAACCATCAGTCATATTGGGAGCACGCATAGCGCATTTATGATTAATGAAGTAAAACACACTACTGCAATAACCATCTAATTTATTTATATTTAGAGCATGCAATCAATCGCTTATAAACTTACCGAATTCTTTATCATTTTTATAATAGTACCTGTGAGTTTTGCAGTTAATTATCCTGTTTGGATCAAAATGATTATTGGAATTATTGGATTTCTATACATCATATTTGTGCTATTACGTGTTGAGAAAAACAAGTTTAAAGTTGCACAAAATCTCAATTGGAAATATTTTTTTAAACGAACTCTAATTCAGCTTACTGCAATTGCTATACTCACAACTTTATATATGTGGTTTGTAGATAAATCAAACCTCTTTGTGGTGGTTTTGAATAAGCCATTGCTATGGTTGATGATTTTATTTATTTATAGTTTTTTCTCTGTGTATCCGCAAGAATTAATATACCGTACCTTCTTTTTTCAACGCTACCAAAGTTTGTTCAAGGATAAAAGGCTTTTCATTATTTTGAATGCTACAGTATTTTCTTTGGCACATATTTTCTTCGGAAATGTGCTCGTCATGATTCTAACTTTTATTGGAGGAATTCTTTTTGCACTCACTTATATAAATACAAAATCGACACTCTTAGTATCTGTTGAACATGCTGTTTATGGCTGTTGGTTATTTACTGTTGGAATGGGCTCAATGCTAGGATTTCCTTCTTAAAATTAACATAAATCAATGTTAAACTAGGAATAAGTGTTTTCATTTTTTTCTAACTTTTCAAAACTAATCGACCACTTTTAAATATGAAAACTAAAATCTTTAGCCTATTACTTCTGTCGAGTTTTTTATCATCTTTTAGTCAGCAAGACAGTCTTAAAATCAATCAAAGTTTAATTGCGTTTACGGTTTCCGAAAAGGATTTGCTTCCTGAAAATATAGCATATGATTCTAAAACAGAGTCTTTTTTTATTGGTAGTACAAGAAAAGGAAAGATTATTATGCGCTCTAAAGAAGGAAAAGAAACCGATTTTGCTTCAGGTTTATATATGGTTATTGGTATGAAAGTGGATGTTGAAAATCGCTGGCTTTGGGTATGTAGCTCTGGTGGTGGTAATCTTGTAGGTTATGAGCTAAAGGATGATAAAGATGGAAGACCAGCAGGCATTTTTAAATTTGACTTAGATTCAGGCGAAATGATTAAAAAATATGAAATAAGCACACCGGGAGAAGTGCATTTTTTTAATGATTTAGTCATTGATAAATTGGGTAATGCCTATGCTACCCATATGTTTTCAGACGCAGGTATATATAAGATATCAAAAGAAAAGGATGAATTAGAATTATTTGTAAAGCCAACAGGGTTAAGGTATCCCAACGGTATTGCAATATCTAATGACAATTCATATTTATTTGTTGCGCATGCCGATGGAATAACACGAGTCGATATAAATTCAAAAGAAAGTATTTCGCTCAAAAATGAGGAACACTTAAAGATTTCTGGCAAAGAGAGTATAGACGGTATTTATTTTAAAGACAATTCACTTATTGGCATTCAGCCAGATATTAATACAGTACAAAAGTTTATTTTAAATGATAATCTGGACCAAATAGTAGGTAGTAAACTTCTTGAAGTAAATCATCCAATGATGAATAACCCAACGACTGGTGTTATGATAAATGATATGTTTTTTTATATCTCTAATGCCCAATTTGGTAGTTTTGATAAAGATGGAAAACTGTTTCCAATGGAACAATTATATGAGCCTACAATTCTTAAAATAAAAATAGGGACTTCATTTTAAGTCTAACAATACAGACTTATAAGTTGCGCTAAATGGAATCTTCTTCAATTTGATATAGACGTGTTTTTTGTCTAATCGTTCTATTTTTTCCTTTGATACAATATACGATTTGTGAATTTGGACAAATGATTCTGGTAGTTTTTCAAGCGCATTATTAATAGTCTCTCTAGCCATGATTTTCTTTTCTATTGTATGATATACCATATAATTGCCATCTTTTTCTAAATATAAAATATCATCTAAAAAAAGTTTGTGTTTTTCATAACCACTTTTTATTAAAATGGTATGCTTAGAACTCTTAGACTTAAGTTCACTTTCTTTTTTTATAATTTCAGATACTTTAGTGATAGCCTTTAAAAAGCGTTGGTAGGTAATGGGTTTTAAAAGGTAATCTGTAGCATTAAGATCATAACTTTCTACAGCATATTCAGGATATGCTGTAGTGAATATAATGTAGCTTTCCGAAGGAATTAATTTAGCTAACTGTATACCAGATAGGTTAGGCATGTTTATATCAACAAATATAAGTTGTAGTGGGTTATTCTCTATGAATTGAAGCGCCTCAATTGGGTTTCTAAATGATTTGACACATAAAATATCATTAGATCTACTGCAATAGGTTTCTAATAATTCTATGGCTTTAGGCTCATCATCTATGATTATAGCTTCAATCATGGTTTATTTTTAATTGGAGTTCTATATGGTAAGAATTCTCAGTTTTACTAATCTTTAAATCATGCTTCTCAGGATATAAAATGGCTAATCGTCGCTTTACATTTTGAAGTCCTATTCCAGAATTTTTAGACATTAAATGATCTGTATGTTGCTTTGAAACTAATGAGTTTTTACATGAAAAATAAAGTGTATTTCTATTAACACTTAAGTTTATATCCACAAAAGAACTGTTGTAAATATCAATACCATGTTTAAACGCATTCTCAACAAATGGAATTAATAATGCTGGAGCAACTTCAATAGCATTAAATTCGCCCTCCGTTTTAAATGAGATATTTAATGGGTCATTAGCATCAAATCTCAGTTTATTAAGCTGAATGTAGTTTTCTATAAATTCAATTTCTTTTGAAAGCGGAATAGTATCACCCGAAGTGTCATGAAGCAAAAAACGTAATAATTCTGAAAGCTGAGCAATTCCAGTTGATATTTCAGCTTGATTATGTTTTTCAGAAATGGATAGCAAATTATTTAACGCATTAAATAAAAAGTGTGGATTGATTTGAGATTTTAACAATTGTAATTCAGCAGTCAATTTATCCTCTTTAAGCTTTTGTTTTAAGGCCTCTTCCTTTTGCCATCTTAGTATGATAATGTGCACAAAAGACATTCCTACAAAGAAAATGTATAACCAAAGTGTAGCAATAAAGGTTTCAAATAGATAAAACTCAAATCCATAAATAATTTGGTTTTTTAATAACTCAATTGCTATTGCTATTATTGCAGAAATGAACAATAGAAGCGCATATGTGTTAAATTTTTTATCATAAAAATACTTCGATAAAAAATAGACATTAAAATAGTAAATAGACATTTTTAAAATAAAACCAATGATAGTGCCTATAACACTTATGCCGTCATAAGTAATTGTAACAATCTCTTTCCCATCGATAAGTTCAACTTCTCTGTTTTGCGGACTTATGATTGAAAAAATCAAATAAAAACAGATCAGCCAAAATAGAATGTTTAATGATATTTCTATATAGTGCTTCATATATTTATGAGTAAAAGTAATTTGAAAATATAAAATAATAGCGAGTTAAAGGTGATTTGTGACGTAGATACATTTTAATGTTATGAAATTGCAATTTTATGCTAATCATTGCGATAGATAACATATTAAATCGATTTATAACTTTTATTCAAAAACTAAGACATACATATTTAAGTTTGAGTGAAATATTAAAATATAAATTCATGAAATCAATCTTAAAACTTACATTAATTCTAATCATGTGTATGGGTTGTTATGCCCAAAATGGTAATAATCAAAGCCTAAGTGAAAAAGTATCTAGCTATTTAGACCAATTAGAAAAAAAACAATTTTCTGGTAGTGTGTTGGTGGCACACAAAGGCAAAATCATTAATTCAAATGGTTATGGATATGCTAACAAAGAATCAAAAATTGAAAATAAAGCAACAACCGTTTTTGATATAGGTTCAATCACAAAACAATTCACTGCTGCTGGGATATTAAAACTTGAAGAGGAAGGGAAGTTATCAGTAAACGATAAAATCACCACCTATTTTAATAATGTCCCAACAGGTAAAAGGAATATAACCTTGCATCATTTATTAACACATTCTTCAGGTTTACCACCAGCCTTAGGGCATGATTACCATATAATTTCTAAAACCGATTTTATCTCAAAAGCTTTAGCTTCAGAATTACTATTTGATGAAGGAACACAATATGAATATTCTAATACTGGATATACATTACTGGCTATGATTATTGAAAAAGTCTCAGGGCAAGATTATGAAACCTTTTTGTATCAAAACCTGTGGAAACCTTCGCAAATGGAACAAACGGGCTATTTAAGACCTAAATATGATCAAAGCAATGTTGCTGTCGGTTATAAAGATTCTGGAAAATGGGGACAACCAAATGAGAAATGGGATAATGAAGTGTCTTGGCATTTAAAAGGAAATGGAGGCGTGTTATCTACTGTTGAAGATATGTATAGATGGCACCAAGCATTGTCTGGAACAAAAATATTGTCTAAAGCTTCAAAAACTAAAATGTATACCAAACATGTTGAAGAAGGTGAAGGTGCACAATCTCACTATGGTTATGGGTGGGCAATTTTTCCAACACCACGAAACACAAATCTTATAGCGCATAATGGAGGTAATGGAATTTTCTTTGCAGATTTTTGGCGTTATCTTACTGAAGACATCACAATCATTATGATGACAAATCATGCAAATCGTGGCTATGATGTTTTAACGTCTCAATTAGCAGGAATTATCCTTAGACCAGATTTTAAACCAGATTCAAATATTAGACTCACAAATGAAGATGCTAAATCTCAACAACAAATGGAACGCATTATAGAAGGCTTTTTGGCTGTAATCAAAAAAGATGATACTAAGGCTTGGGAGAATTTCATTACTAAAAACTTTTCAAAAGAAATGATAGAGATAATGCCAATGAAAGAACATGTCAATATGTTTAAACAAATGCATAATGCGCTAGAAGGGCAAGAAGTTAATGGTGTGGCACTTACTGGTAATGACGATATTGAGATTCGATTTGTTAATAATACCTTGCTAATAAGCATTGAAAATGATGATGTTAATGTTGTAAAAATTGCTGGAATGATGTTAGATTAGAAAAGATGCGTTTTTAGTTTTTATAGAATAGATAGTTTATAGCTGTTGGTTAATTTGTTGTTGTACTATAATATTTAACATAAAGTGATGTTAAACACCTAATTGAATTTGCACATTTTAATTACCTTTTATGCAATTAACCAACACGTTATAATTATGAAACGAAGTCAATTTATTAAAGTTGCTGGCATGGGAGCGCTTTTAATTCCATCTACAGGATTGGCATTAAATTTGAATTTTGAACAAGAAGAAAAACCGCAATTAGATAAGGCGCTTGTTCAAAAATTTGTTGGCGCATCTCATGGTAAAATGGATATTGTAAAGGAGTTATTAGAAGAACATCCAACACTTCTTAATGCAGCTCATGACTGGAGAGGAGGCGACTTTGAAACAGGTTTGGGAGCTGCTAGTCATGTCGGTCATAAAGCATTAGTGAAGTACTTTTTAGACAAAGGTGCTCAAGCTAATATTTTTACCTTTGCCTTGTTTGGAGAATTAGATATTCTCAAATCGTTAATTGCATTTTCACCCAAACTGATTAATGCAAAAGGACCTCATGGGTACACATTGTTACACCATGCAGAAAAAGGAGGTGAAGAAGCAAAAGAGACGAAAGAATACCTGATGTCTTTAGGTCTGAAGGAAACTATAATTCCGTTGTATTAGAACCTCTTTTTTTTATTGTCTTCCCGTAAAACATTCGTATTTTTGTGTTCGATTTTAAACGAACTACAAAAAAATCTTATATGAAATCATACGATGTAGCAGTAATAGGTTCTGGGCCTGGCGGATATGTAGCAGCAATTCGTTGTGCACAATTAGGCATGAAAACAGCAATTATCGAAAAATATTCTACACTTGGAGGCACCTGTTTAAATGTAGGTTGTATACCAAGTAAAGCGTTATTAGATTCGTCACATCACTATGAACATGCTGTAAAGCATTTTGAAGAGCATGGTATCGAAATTCCTGGTGACGTTAAGGTAAATCTAGAAAAAATGATTGCTCGTAAACAGTCTGTTGTTGATCAAACAACTGGAGGTATTGATTTCTTAATGAAGAAAAATAAGATTGATGTTTATGAAGGTTTGGGTAGTTTTAAAGATGCGACGCATATTAAAATTGACGGAAAAGATGCTACGGAAATAGAAGCAAAACATACTATTATTGCTACGGGTTCTAAACCATCAAACTTGCCATTCATCAAACTAGATAAAGAGCGAATTATCACATCTACTGAAGCATTGAAGCTTAAAGAAATCCCTAAGCACATGATTGTGATTGGAGGAGGCGTTATTGGTTTAGAATTAGGTCAAGTGTACAAACGTTTAGGTTCTGAAGTGACCGTTGTAGAGTTCATGGATCGCATTATTGCTGGTATGGATTCTGGGTTATCTAAAGAATTAAATAAAGTCTTCAAGAAGGCTAAATTCAAAATGAATGTATCTCATAAGGTGACTTCTGTAGAACGTGTAGGTGATGAGGTCATCGTTAAAGCTGAAAACAAAAAAGGAGAAATTGTTGAGTTTAAAGGTGATTATTGCCTAGTAGCAGTTGGTCGTAAGCCATATACTGATGGATTAAATGCTGAAGCGGCTGGCGTGAAACTAACCGATAGAGGACAAGTAGAAGTTAATGACCATTTGCAAACCAGTGCCAAAAATATTTATGCTATTGGTGATGTTGTGAAAGGAGCGATGTTAGCACACAAAGCCTCTGAAGAAGGGGTTTTGGTTGCCGAAACTTTAGCAGGACAAAAACCACATATTAATTATAATTTAATTCCAGGCGTTGTGTATACATGGCCTGAAGTTGCTGCGGTTGGTAAAACTGAAGAGCAATTAAAAGAAGCTGGTGTTGAATATAAGTCTGGACAATTCCCAATGCGTGCTTTAGGACGAAGTAGAGCAAGTATGGATATTGACGGATTTGTAAAAGTTCTAGCCGATGCGAAGACAGACGAAATTTTAGGCGTTCACATGATTGGAGCAAGGGCTGCCGATATGATTGCTGAAGCTGTTGTAGCGATGGAATACAGAGCCTCTGCCGAAGATATTTCGCGTATGTCTCATGCACATCCAACATTTACTGAAGCAATAAAAGAAGCAGCCTTAGCGGCTACTGATGATATTGCATTACATATCTAATTGATTTGTCATTCCTAGCGCAGTCGAGGAATATTACATAAAAAATGAGAATTAAAGCGAACTCAACGGGTTCGCTTTTTTACTTTTCTATTTTACTTTAGACCCAAGCAATTCAATGTCGGCCGTTGCCCAACTGTCTTTGATAGCTTCTTTCATTTTAGCAACATTATCTGCATCACCTAGTTTTTCGTAGGCTAACTTCAAACCATGTTGCGCCCAACCATTTCTTGGCAATCGTTTTAAATCCTCTTTGTAGATTGCTATAGCTTCTTGGTATTGTTTATTTTTTATAAATATATCTCCTAAATGATGTCTAATAGAGAAGAACCAATCTGGTGGTTCATTATAGTTTAATGCATCTTCAATAACTACGGCTTCTCGCAATAATTTTATACTGGTTTTAAATTCACCTTGAGACGCTAATAGTTCGGCTTCTAAAACTTTATCAGCAATACCAATCAAATTACCTACGGTATTGATATCCCAAATGGTAATGTCATTCATACTTTCATCTGCTGCATATACTTTTAAAGCGTCTAATTCGCTTTTAGCTTTGTCTAGTTTATGTTTAGCGATATAAGCCATGCCTTTAGCATAATGTTGCATGGCTAAAGGATATTTTAGTGTGCTCGACTCTTCTTTTTTGAGAATCTCATCCCATAGACCAAACTTTACCATAGTGTAATAAGGAATCACATAATAATGCTGTAGTGTTCCCCAACCTGGTTCTGCCATAATATCTGGATGGACATGTTGTGATACTTTATTGGCACCAATCATCGCCCAATGTTTGTTGCCTTCTAAAGCTGCTGTAGCTGCCATAAAATGATAATTGTGTGGATAATAGGCTAGAGGATATGCTCCTTGCGCATGACATAAGGTAACATAAGAACTGTCAGCTTTTATAGCGTTAATATTAGACACAGTTCCTTTATGATAATCTCCTGTTCTAATATAGACATGAGATGGCATATGTACTAAATGTCCAGCACCAGGAATAGTGCCATCATCAAATACTTTTGCTGAGGTGTAAGCACGTTCTGGAGTGCTTGATGCTTCAACGGCATGTATATAAAAATGATTAGCTCCTGGATGTGTTGGATTGGCTTTTATGATGTCATCTAAAAGGGATACAATTGCTGGTGTCCATGGTTTTTCGGTGCCATCCTTTTCATTTAAGTCCCAAGGATGCAAATTCATGACAGATTCAGCATATAAAGTTGCCACTTCAGAATCATCAGGATAGGTATTGTGTATCATTTTTAATGCATTAGAATAATTGATATCTAATGGAGATCGATCTTCAGGTGGTGTTGCTGAATAGCGTTCGGCCATGGCATTAATTAATGCTTTCTCTTTATCTGTAGAATTTACGGACAGTTTTTTTGCTTCTTGTATAGCATTGTAAGCACGCTCGTAATGATCGTCTTCCATACCTGCATTATAGTTTGGTCCTAATACATAGGCATAACCCCAAAAGGCCATAGCGCATTCTGGGTCTAGTTTTGTAGCATAAAAAAATGAGCGAGCGGCCTCAGCATGATTAAAGGCATAAGCTAAAGTTAGTCCTTGATTAAAATACTTTTGGACAAGATTATTAGTGGTAGTAATAGGGTAGTTTAAAGTTCCTAAGCCATCAAATAGTGGCGCCTTATTATCTTTTTTATACCAATCGGCATCTGTAATTCTTGGTACACAAGTATATTTTGCCAATGGAGGTGTTTTTATGACGATAAGTTCTTCTGTAGATTTGTCATTCTTGCAGGAAAGAAAAAAGGAGATGAGGCAAAGCAGAAAAAGAAGTGCATTTTTCATCTTGGATATATTTTGATTGTGTTATAAATTAGTTAGGGCTAAAATAGTTAAGCATTAACATTCTCACAATAACAAATGTATACATGGAATGAATTGAGGTATATATGGAAATTAATAACCAGTTTATGAATTATTCTACAGACGTCTTTTGTATATTTAAAACATCTAATGATAATATTATGTGGGAAGAGCAATTAAAATTTTATGACAGCATTGTTGAACAATGCCCAGATTTTGAACGCAAAGGCAAGAAGATGATTTACACATCTGCCAATGGCTATATGTTTACGTTATTAAATAAAGATGCCGAAATTGGTATTCGCCTATCAAAAGAATCGCAGGAAACCTTTAAAGAAAAACATAATGCTACTATTTATAAATCTCATGGTGCAGTCATGCGTGATTATGTGAAAGTTCCTGAAACGTTATATAGCGACACTCAGCTGCTGGTTGATTATTTTAAAGAAAGCTATAATTATGTAATGACGCTAAAACCTAAATAATTTAGAGCTCTTTAATTAAATCATAAATGCGTAAGCGATTGCTATAATCATATTCGTTAACGTCTCTTACAAAGCAGTACATGCTTATTTCCTCTTTCTTTACTTTGTCTGAAAGTTCTTCAACCTTATAAGGCCCAAATTCTTGAGACTTTTCGATATAATAAAACTCGTGATCATAAATTAAATTAGTGACCTTTTGTTTGTATTTTCCTTTTAAAAACTTTTGAACATCTTCAACTGAATTTAAGTCTTCTGTGTAGTTCGTTGTATTTATAAATAATGCAAATTCTTTTTTATTCTGATGATTGAGAACAAGTACGTCATTATCTTTGAAATAGGCTTTGACTGTAATTAAACCATCTTCAGTTTCAATGGAAAACACATTTTGAATGTTTATGGTCCAAGAGGTTTCAATAATAGATTGTTTTCTAGATATTTCTAGAATATTGTCTTCTTTAAAGGTGTAAATAGATTTCTTTTTTGAAATACCATTAACTAAAACCCATTGCTGATTGATAAATAAATCATCGTGATGAAGTAGATAATCAAACGGTTGTAAGTTAGGAATAGCGTTGTGTAGATATTCTTTCATTAAGCAGACGGTTTAAAAAATAGCATTAGTGATACAACGCAAAAAACAACAGTTTTATTGAATGTTGCGGAATTTTTATAAATAATTAACAGTAATGCAATAGTGACTTGCATTTGATATTTCAGAAAATAAAGTAAAGTTTACACAGCTAAATTAGTGTTTTTTACTTTTTTTATAACCCAATTTTAGTGGCTTCCAGTGTTAAATTTTATAATTTTAACAGATTAAGTAAAAATTAAGTGACTTTAATATAATTGTCGTGTCTTAATATAAACCTTAAAACCCAATCCGACATAATTGGAACCCTCTAGTAAAATTGACAAATTAACAGACGAAGAGCTTGTGAGCACTATTGTCAAAACGAATGACACCCTGCTTTTTGGAGTGCTGTATGATCGTTTTGCAAACCTAGTGTACAATAAATGCTATGGCTTTGCTAGAGATGAAGATGAAGCAAAAGATTTAACACAAGACGTGTTTTTAAAGTTGTTTGTGAAACTAGCTAGTTTTAAAGGGAAGTCTAAATTTTCAACATGGTTGTATGCATTTACATACAATCATTGTGTGAATTATGTGACGAGAAATACGGCTAAAAAGTTTGAAAAACAATCTGTAGATTATGCAGATATAGAGAATATTTCTGAAGATTATGATGAGTCTTCAGATTTTAGTGACATGAGAGTTGATAAACTCAAAAAAGCATTAGAACTTGTATCACCAGATGAGAAGATGATACTTTTACTAAAATATCAAGATAACCTTTCTATAAAGGAAATTGAAAGTGTTTTAGGTGTTGGAGAAAGCGCAGTTAAAATGAGAATAAAACGCGCTAAAGATAAATTGTTAACTGTTTACGAAAATAACCTTAAGTAATGGAAAATCCGTTTAGAGATATAGATAAGCCATTGAAGTCAGTTCCGCAGGAATTGAAGTCTAAGGTTATGAATGATATTGCCATTGCAAAATTGCTAATGGAGTTAGCAGAACTGTTTTCTTATAACCTTGGAGATGTTATTGAAACGGTTATGAGTAGAAGGGGTAAAAACGAATAATAAATAGCTATTTAATTAATAATAATCATGGATAAAGTAACAGAATATAAAAATATTGCAATGGATTCACTATCTACAATGTGGCATGAAATGACTAAAATATTTCCAAGCATTATTGGAGCATTAGTGATATTAATATTGGGTTGGTTGGTTACTAAAATAGTAGTAAAAATCATAAAGAAGGCTTTAAAATTAGCCAATGCCAATAAACTAGATGATAAATTAAATGAGATTGAAATTGTAGAAGGCAAAAAACTCAATTTTGATACGATTAAGATTGTATCAACTTTTGTGAAATGGCTGATTTATATCATGCTTTTAATTATGGTATCTGATATACTAAACCTTAAAATTATTTCAGAGCAAATTAGTAGCTTCTTAGGATATCTGCCTCAGTTATTTGTAGCGCTGGTCATATTTACAGCTGGTTTGCTATTTGCAAACTTTGTAAAAAAAGGATTGAAATCATTTTTTGAATCGATGGACTTGTCAGGTGCAAAAATCATTAGCCAAATCGTATTTTTCTTATTGTTGATTTTTATTTCTATTACAGCATTAAACCAAGCTGGAGTTGATACTGAAATCATTACAAGTAACTTCACCATGATTCTCGCTGCATTTTTAGTAGCATTTGCTTTAGCATTTGGCTTAGGTGCAAAAGAGATTGTTGGTGATTTATTAAAAACGTTTTATACTAGAAAAACATTTGAAGTAGGGAAAAAAATTGAGTTTCAAGATGAAATTTATGAAGTAGATGCCATCGAAAATATATCAGTAGTATTAAAAAAACAGAATGGTATGAAAGTGATCATACCAATTAAAGATATTGTAGAAAGCCACATTAAGGTTGTAGACTAGACAATCTAGGGTTATAGATTATAATTATGTCAATTACTGATCTAGTCTACTTGGCTTTCTATAGTCCCTTTCCATTAATTTGGAAAGGGATTTTTTTTTGCTGTTACCTCAATAGTTGCAAAAATAAATGATTTTCATAAGATAGTATTCAATACTCATGCCAATCTTATATATGAAATTTATTTTTTTAGAACTAATAGATTTAAGTATTTGTAAGTGTGACAATTGTGAAGACTTACTTACATAAATGTTATAGAGATGGGATTGAAATTTTAATATTTTGGATTACTTCTTTTTATTCCGCTTGTTATAATTTTTATCACCTTTGGTTTTAGGTTTTTTATATTTTGCAGCAATTTTAAACTTGTATGAGCCACCTAAGTTTTCTTTTTTGTTCTTGTCTTTCTTTTCATGAAATGCTGGCCCTGGAGCATCTTCATCTCTGCGTTTGGTCGGATTATATCGTTCTTTAATTTGTGGACGCTCTTCTTCTATCAATTGCTTAGAGATTTCAACTTCTGAAGGAAAATCAAGCAAAGGGACTTTCATGTCCATATAATCTTCAATCGTTTGGAAAGCTTCGTATTCCTTTTCTTTCGAAAATGTCAATGCATGTCCTTGTTGCTCTGCACGACCAGTTCTACCAATTCGATGCATATAATTTTCAGGATATTTTGGTGTGTCAAAATTGATAACATGGCTTATGTTTTCAATGTCTAAACCACGAGCCATAACATCTGTGGCAATTAAAACCCTATTATCACCAGCTCTAAATTGTTCGATACTTCTTAGCCTATAATTTTGAGTTTTGTTGGAGTGAATCACACATGATTGACCCGGAAAACGCTCTTCTAACTCATCAAATAAACGATCGGCTAGTTTTTTAAAAGCGACAAATACAAGTGTCTTATGATATGTTTCTGAATCGTGGAGTAAATGTTCTAGTAAATTTACTTTAGTATAAAAATTTGGTACTTCATAGCGTTGTTGCTTAATATTATGAAGCGGTGTTCCCGAAATGGCTACTGTAACACGTTGCGGTTTAATGAAAAAACCTGTAATCAATTCATCAACATCTTCAGTCATTGTTGCCGAAAACATAATGTTTTGACGACGTTCTGGTAAGATATCAAAGATGTTTAATAATTGATGTCTAAATCCCAAGTCTAACATGACATCTACTTCATCAATAACTAATTTTTGAATCGATTTTAATTGTAAAACACGACTAACTGCTAAGTCAAATAGTCGACCAGGTGTTGCTACAATAATATCTTGCCCTTGCGCAATAGCATGTTTTTGTGTGTTAATATTTGTGCCACCATAAACACCTAAAACCCTAACATTGATATAGGTAGCAATCTTTTCAATTTCATCAACAACTTGAACAACTAGCTCACGCGTTGGCACTAAAATGAGTATTCTTGGATTTTCTTGCGTAGAATATTTTAAATGTCTCAAAATAGGAAGCATATAAGCAAACGTTTTACCTGTACCAGTTTGCGCAATACCTACGACATCTTTTCCTGAAGCCACAACATTAAATGCTTGTGATTGAATAGGTGTTGGGTATTCAAAACCTAAGTCGCCTAGAGCATTATATAGTGGTGTATTTAAATTTAAATCTGAAAAAGTTACTTGTTCCTTCATGTTGCAAAGGTAATTTTTTACTTCGGAAAAACAGACTTGTTATTGACAGCTTTAATTCGGTACTTTGTTGCTTAGCAAATAGCATTGAGAAAAAAGATCACACAACATATTTCTAATCCTGAAAAATTTAAAGAGCAACTCTTTAATTGGAGTCAACAATTTGATGAGGTTGTTTGGTTAGATAGTAATGATTATGACCATAAGTTTGCGTCGTATGATGCGGTTTTAGCAGTAGAGGCATTTACCATTTTTCAAACTGATTATTTTGATGCCTTCAATCAGTTAAAGGAATACCAGTCGACTACAAAGGATTGGATTTTTGGTTACCTATCTTATGATTTAAAAAATGACGTCGAGCAACTCAAATCTGAGAATCATGATGGTTTGCATTTTCCTGATTTGTTTTTCTTTCAACCAAAAAAAGTGTTTTTCTTAAAAGGAAATTTGCTTGAAACGCATTATCTTAATTTGGTTTTTGAAGAGTTAGAAGAAGATTTAAAATGTATACAAAAAGGGGATGAGTGCCATTTTGAGCCCAATCTAATAGGTACCGATAAGAATATTAAAATAAAACTTCGCATTCACAAAGATGAGTATTTCAGTAAAGTCAATACGATGTTGGCACATATTCACAGAGGGGATATTTATGAGGCAAATTTTTGTCAGGAGTTTTATACAGAGAATACAAGCATCAATCCTATAGAAACCTATACAAAACTCAATGCAATTTCTAAGCCGCCTTTTGCAACATTTTTAAGAGTTTATGATAAATATTTAATGTCAGCTTCGCCAGAGCGTTATATCAAAAAGGAAGGTCTTAAAATTACATCGCAGCCTATAAAAGGAACAGCTAAACGGTCTTCAAATATAGAAGAAGATTGTAAGTTAAAACAAGAGCTTTCCGAAGATATAAAAGAACGTAGTGAAAATATTATGATTGTTGATTTGGTTAGAAATGATTTATCTAAAACAGCCACAAAGGGTAGTGTTACCGTTGAAGAACTTTGTAAAGTGTATACCTTTAGCCAAGTGCATCAAATGATTTCTACAGTAACTTCAATAGTTACTGAAGCTAATCACCCTGTAGATATTATTAAAACGACATTTCCTATGGGAAGTATGACTGGAGCTCCTAAGATTTCAGCAATGCAAATTATAGAAACCCTAGAAGAAACCAAACGCGGTTTGTATTCAGGAGCTGTTGGTTATTTTTCACCAAATAATGATTTCGATTTTAATGTCGTCATCCGTAGCATACTTTATAATGCGACAAATAACTATGTGTCGTATTCGGTTGGAGGTGCAATTACTGCTAAAAGTGATCCGTTGAAAGAATATGAAGAATGCCTAATTAAGGCTAAAGCGATGCGAGAAGTTTTAGAAAACTAAACTTTTGAGCTGAAAACTAAAGCGTTGAAAATTTCAGTTGGTATATTTGAATATATTTATAAACTATGATTGACTATTTATATGGCGCTTTTGTTCTAATTGGTTTTGTGCTTCTGTTTTTTTCGTTTAGAAGTTACCAGAACACTAAAGATTTATTGAGCTTAGGTAGAAAATCTAAAGCTGTAGTTGTAGATTATATTGAAGTGCAAGGTGACGATAGTACAACCTATAAGCCTGTCTTCGAATATTATGATAATAATAAGCAAGCTCATTTGTATGAGAGTGAGGTGAGTTCTAGTCCTAGGCCATATAAGATAGGGCAACAGGTTGAAGTTGTATATGACAAGAATCATGAAGATGTGAAAGTTATTTCATTTTGGGGATTGTATCGATGGTCTATTATATTGCTTATGATAGCTTCCCCTTTTCTTGTTTTAGGAATAGCCTATTTTTTATATAAATACTATTAATGATAACATACTTGATGTTAGATAAATTTAAATCACATATTGAGAATAACCTTCAGTTTTTAACTGAAAGTAGAGTGCTTATTGCAATTTCTGGCGGATTAGATAGTGTGGTTTTGACATATTTATGTCATCAATTAGAAATGGATATTACCTTAGCGCATTGCAATTTTAATTTGAGAGGAAATGAGAGTGATGATGATGAAACCTTTGTGCTGGATTTAGCCGACACTTTAAATCTTGAAGTATTTGTTGAAAGTTTTGATACCACAGCTTATGCAAAATCACAAAAGTTATCCACGCAAATGGCAGCTCGTGACTTGCGTTATAATTGGTTTTTTAGTTTAGTCGAAAGTTTAAACTTTGATTATATATTAACCGCACATCATACTGATGATAATTTGGAAACGTTTTTAATTAATCTTACTAGGGGAACAGGTTTAAATGGCTTAACAGGAATTCCAGAAATCAATGATACAATTGTAAGACCGTTACTTCCATTTTCTAGAGGCGATATAGAAGCTTACGCAAAAACCTATGGCTTAAAATGGCGAGAGGATAGTAGTAATACATCTGATAAATACCTTCGGAATAAATTACGGCACCATGTGATTCCGGTTTTGAAAGAAACCAACACAGAATTATTTCAAAATTTTAAAAGGACATTAGAACACTTAAATGATACAGCTGATATTGTTGCCGAAAGTTTAAATGCCTTTGAAAAACGTGCTATAGATTCTATTGAGGATCATCAAATCAAATTTAAAATTTCCGAATTTAAAAAAAGCAATAACGCAAAAGCCTATCTATTTGAATTATTCAAAGATTATGGTTTTACCGAGTGGAATGATGTTGTTAATTTGTTAGATGCGCAATCTGGAAAGCAAGTATTATCTAAAACGCATCGTTTGATAAAAGATAGAGCACATTTGATTTTAACAGATATAGATGATTTTGAATTAGAGAAGGAACACATTGACATCAATGCAATTGACAAAAAAATCCAAACACCATTTGGAATCTTATTTTTTGATGAAGCTGATACAATTTTTAAAACATCTAAAGCATGCATATTTGTAGACAAAGACAAATTAAAGTTTCCATTGCGCTTAAGACATTGGAGAGAAGGCGATGCATTTCATCCGCAAGGAATGAATGGAAAAAAGAAACTCAGTAAGTATTTTAAGGATGAGAAATTATCACTTTTAGATAAAGAAAAAGTGTGGTTACTTACTTCAGATGATACCATCGTTTGGGTTATAGGGATGAGAGGTGACGAACGATTTAAAGTCACAGATCACACTGCTCATATTTTGAAAATCACACTAGACTAAGTGTAATACTATTTTAAATGAAAAAATTACAAGGCCAAATAGTCGACATTAAAAATAAACGCATCTTTAAAGGCGAAGTCACTATATCAGAAGGAAAAATTATAGCAATAGAAGAAAAGCATCATGATAGCGAACACTATATTCTTCCTGGTTTTGTAGATGCACATATTCATATTGAAAGCTCAATGTTAGTCCCTACTGAGTTTGCGCGACTTGCTGTAAACCACGGAACAGTTGCTACGGTTTCAGATCCTCATGAAATAGCTAATGTTTTAGGTGTTGAAGGTGTTAGTTTTATGATTGACAACGGAAAGAAGTCACCATTTAAATTCAATTTTGGTGCACCTTCTTGTGTCCCAGCTACTTCATTTGAGTCTGCAGGAGCCATAATAGATTCTGATGCTATAAAAGAACTTATGGCAAATCCAGATATTAAGTATCTAGCCGAAATGATGAATTATCCTGGCGTCCTTTTTGATGATGCCGAAGTGCTTAAAAAATTAGAATGGGCTAAACATTATAATAAACCTATTGATGGTCATGCACCAGGTGTTATTGGCGATGATATTACGAAGTATATCAACGCAGGGATTTCGACAGATCACGAATGCTTTACTTATAATGAAGGTTTAGAAAAACTTCAAAAAGGAATGAAAGTTCTCATTAGAGAAGGAAGTGCTGCCAAAAATTTTGAAGCACTTATAGATTTGTTGCCAGAACATTTTGAAAATATGATGTTCTGTAGTGATGATAAACATCCTGACGATTTAATAGTTGACCATATCAATAAATTATGCGCTCGTGCTGTTGCTAAAAATATTAATGTATTTAAAGTATTACAAGCGGCATGTGTTAATCCAGTGAAGCATTACAATCTAGATGTTGGTTTGTTGAACGTTGGAGATGATGCAGATTGTATTGTGGTAAAAGACTTGAAAGGCTTTGAAGTCATGCAAACTTATATAAATGGTGAATTAGTGAGTGAAAAAGGAGGCTCTAAACTTGAAGCTGTTTCATTTGAAAATCTTAATAATTTTAATACCACAAAAAAAGAAATTTCTGATTTTAGAGTGCCTTCCAAAGCAAAACGCATTAGAGTTATAGAAGCATTAGAAGGACAGCTAATTACTAATGAGCTCATTAAAAATGCAACTGTTGAAGATGGGAATTTGGTTTCAAATATTGAAAGCGATATTCTAAAAATGACTGTTGTAAACCGCTATAATAATGACAAACCAGCGTTAGCGTTTATTAAAAATTTTAGCTTAAAACAAGGTGCTATTGCATCGTCTGTTGGTCATGATTCTCATAATATTATAGCAGTAGGTATTTCTGACGAGATGATATGTAAGGCCGTTAATTTGATTATAGAAAACAAAGGTGGCATTTGTGCTGTTTCTGATTCCGAAGAAAAAATAGTGCCGTTACCAGTAGCAGGAATTATGAGTGATCAGGATGGTGCTACCATTGGAGAACAATATGCCGAACTAGACAAGATGGCAAAGCGTTTAGGCAGCTCTTTAAATGCACCTTATATGACATTGTCATTTATGGCTTTATTAGTGATTCCGTCATTAAAGTTGAGTGATAAAGGTTTGTTTAATGGTACAGATTTTAAGTTTACTTCCTTAGAAATTTAATTCTGAAATAGGAATTATTCAATTAAGTTTTTAAATTATTATTGACTTCTCAATAATAGTCAGGTTTTAATATATATTTCATATATTTGATTAGAGTGTGATTAGAAACCTTTAGTTCTATGACAAGGTTTTTATAGCATTCTTATTTTTTGTTCAAATATTAATAAAATTAATCTGATAAGCTGATGATGAATGTAAGCGAAACACTTTCCGAAGTAAAAAATTATATAGATGGTAAATTCGAAAGAAATGGTCAAAATGCAATGGATGTTTTAAGTCCGTTAGATGGCTCAAAAATTTCTTCAATTCCATTGTCTACAACCCAAGATGTTGATGCCGCTGTTGAGGCAGCAAAGAAAGCATTTCCGCAATGGTCAGGAATGACCTTTAAAGAACGTGTTCAAATATTCTTTAGATATCGAAATCTATTAGAAAAAAATATAGACGAGTTAACAAAATTGGTTCAGCTCGAAAATGGTAAAACTTATGGCGAAGCCAAAGCTGAAGTTGAAAAGAGTATGGAACTCTGTGAGTTTGCTGTTTCTATGCCTCAAATTGTGGTTAACGAAGTTCAAGAAGTAAGTAAAGGGGTCGAGTGTCGTATTGAGCGTAAACCTCTAGGGGTAGTGGCTTCAATAACGCCTTTCAACTTTCCAAATATGGTGCCACATTGGACCTTGCCAAATGCTTTGGTATTAGGAAATACAATGGTTATGAAGCCTTCTGAGCTAGTGCCACTAAGTACAGTTAGAATGGCTGAGCTATTAAAAGAAGCTGGTCTTCCAGATGGTGTGTTTAATATTGTCAATGGAGGAAAAGAAGTCGTAGAAGCGATTTGTGATCATCCTAAAATTGAAGCAGTATCATTTGTAGGTTCAACTAAAGTTGCCAAAATCGTATATAAAAGAGCAACGTCTAATTTAAAGCGCTGTGTTGCTTTAGGAGGTGCTAAAAATCATTTGCTAGTTTTACCTGATGCCAATCCAGAAATGACAGCGTCTAATGTTGTTGCATCTATGTCTGGTTGTGCTGGACAACGTTGTATGGCAGCTTCGGTAATGGTTGGAGTGGATAAGGTTCAACACATAATTGATCGTATGGTAGAAGATGCTAAAGCTATTGTGCCTGGAGATAATTTAGGTTCTGTAATCACTGCTGAAGCAAAAAAACGCATTGAAGGTTATATTGACGAAGCCGAAAAGAATGGCGCAAAAATCTTACTAGATGGACGGAACACAACCGTTCTTGGAAAAGAAGGTGGTTATTATGTTGGTCCTACGATTATTGATTATGTTACTACAGATATGTCTGTGGCAAGAGAGGAAATATTTGGACCTGTTATTTCTATTATTCGTGCTAAAGATTTAGACGAAGCTATTGAAATTGAAAACGGATCTAATTACGGTAATGCAGCAGCTGTATTTACACAAAGTGGCGGTTTGGCAAAACAGGTAATGGAACGTGCAAGTGCTGGAATGATAGGTGTTAACATTGGTGTTCCTGTTCCTCGTGAGCCATTTTCTTTTGGAGGCTGGAATGAATCTAAATTTGGTGTTGGTGATATTACAGGACGTAGCTCTATTGAATTTTGGACACAAAATAAAAAGACTACAACCAAGTGGAATCCTGAAGCACAAACTAACTGGATGAGTTAATTTATTAGTTTATGTAAACTGATTTATATATCTAATAATCAATATTTTATTTTAATGAATAATCATAAAATTGTAAAAAATAATTTAGACTATACATTATTTTCATGGGGAAAACAAGGTGGTCTAAATCCTATAAATGCGTCTCATGCCAAAGGCTGTTATGTATATGATAGAGATGGTAAGAAATACTTAGACTTTACATCTCAATTAATGAATGTAAACATTGGCCATGGTAATCAACGCATTACTGAAGCGGTTGCTAAACAAATGCGAGAGGTGAGTTATGTGTATCCTGGTATGGCTACTGATGTTCGAGGAAAACTCGGAAAGAAACTAGCCGAAATTACTCCAGGAAATTTAACAAAGACATTCTTTACGCTTGGAGGTGCTGAAGCCATAGAAAATGCTATCAAATTAGCTCGCATCTACACAGGAAGGCATAAAATAATAACGCATTATAGAGCCTATCACGGTGCAACATATGGAGCCATAACAGCTGGAGGAGATCCAAGACGATTTCCAGTAGATAGTCAAGCAATGCCAAATGTTGTACACGTAGAAAATCCGTATGCATATCGTTGTCCTTGGAATTCTAATTCAATAGAACAATGTGGAGAGCGTGCCTTAGCACATTTAGAGCGTGTTGTTCAATTGGAAAACCCAGATAGTGTTGCAGCCATTTTGTTTGAAGGTGAGTCAGGTTCTTCAGGATGTTTAAAATATCCACCTATGTATTTAAAGCGGATACGAGAGCTCTGTGATAAATATGGAATCATGATGATTGATGATGAGGTAATGAGTGGGTTTGGTAGAACAGGAAAAATGTTTGGAATTGACCATCATGGTGTAACGCCTGACTTTATGTGTCTAGCAAAAGGCTTGACTTCTGGATATTTGCCATTAGGCGGTCTCGTAGTTACCGATAAAATTGCAGACTATTTTAATGATGTCCCTATGACTATAGGATTGACATACTCTGCACATCCAACACTATGTGCTGCAGCTTTAGAAAATATTAAAATTATTGAAGAGGAAAATTTAGTTCATCGAGCTGCAGAAATGGGATTATATATTGAAGCTGAAGTTGAAAAATTAAAAGCTAAGCATCCCTCAATTGGCGATTTTAGAAATACAGGATTATTAGGTTGTATTGAATTGGTTAAAAACCGCGAAACAAAAGAACCAACTACACCATGGAATGCAAAACCTAGTGAGATGGAGGCTACTATTAGAATGGCTTCTAAAATACGAGAACTAGGTATGTTTACGTTTGTGCGATGGAATTGGATTTTTATTGCACCACCTTTAAATGTAACTAAAGAAGAAGTCGACGAAGGCTTAAAAATTATATCTCAAGCTATAGAAATAGCCGATGAATATTGTACTGATTTATGAATAAAGATATAGTAGAATTACAAGAAGATGTGTCTAAATCGTCACTATATAGTGACGATTTAGCACCTGTGCCTTCAAATCAGAGAACATGGAGCAAATGGCACCTAGCTGCAATTTGGGTCGGGATGGCAGTATGTATTCCTACGTATCTTTTAGCATCATATATGATTAAAACTGGCTTAAATTGGTATGAAGCACTTATTATAATAGGGCTAGCTAATTTGATTATTACCATTCCTATGGTGCTTAATGGCCATGCAGGTGTAAAATACGGAATCCCATTCCCAGTTATTGGGCGAGCAGCTTTTGGAACCAAAGGCGTGCATTTAGCTTCAGTAACTAGAGGGATTATTGCTTGTGGCTGGTTTGGCGTACAAACTTGGATTGGTGGCCTAGCTATTTATGCCATTTTTAATGCTGTGACTGGTAATGAAGGCGAACTAGGATTATCGGTTGGAAAGTTTATTGGCTTCGGAATTTTCTGGTTGATTAATATGTATTTTATTTGGAAAGGAACTGAAAGCATAAAATGGCTCGAAACGTATTCAGCACCTATATTAATAATTATGGGTATCGCATTGATATATTGGAGTTATGCTAAAGCCGAAGGGTTTTCAGTAGTTTTAGACCAAAGTGTGCAACTTGAAAACACTGCAGCTACAATAACTCAAAATAAAGACTATTTAAACACATCAACTCTCCATCTTAATGTTTTAAAAGATAAAGAAGGAACTTTAAAAGTTACGGAATATAATATTGTTTCAGATAAAAGCACATCATGGGAATCATTTACAGAAGAACCAATTTTGATCACAAGTACTGAAAATGTGCAAGTACAATTCAGAAATAATGATGTAATGTCCAGTGTTGTTAATGCTAGTATCATTGATCCTGAAGAAAAAGAAAGCAGCAAACTTTGGAGTTATTTATTATGGTTAACTGCAATGGTTGGCTTCTGGGCAACGATGTCTATTAGTATTGCAGATATTACACGCTATGCTGCAACTCAAAAAGATCAAGTCGCTGGACAATTTATTGGATTGCCTGCTACGATGATGCTCTATTCTTTTGTAGGCATATTTGTAACCTGTGCAGCAATCATAAATTTTAAAGACATATTAATCGCAGATGATGCACCTTGGGATCCTGTATCATTAATCGCAAAATTTAAAAATCCTGCCGTCGTAATCATAGCTCAAATCTTTATGATTATTGCAACTTTGAGTACCAATATTGCTGCCAATGTAATTGCACCTTCAAATGCTTTTTCAAATTTATGGCCTAAAGGAATTAGTTTTAAGAAAGGCGGAACTATAACAGGAATCATAGGAATATTAATCATGCCTTGGTGGTTGCTCAATGAAATTTCCGGTTTTTTAATTTTTGTTAGCGGACTCCTAGGTCCTGTACTCGGAATTCTAATTGCAGATTATTACGTGGTTAGAAAAAAACGATTAAAACTCGCCGAATTATATAAAGAAGATGGAATGTATTCATATCAAAAAACTGGATTTAATAAAGCAGCAATGATTGCACTTTTTATAGGTGTATTTGCTGCGTTGATAGGATATTGGATCCCTGCGCTAAGCTTTTTGTATTCCTTATCTTGGTTTACTGGGTTCATCATTTCTTTTGTATTGTATTGCCTTCTAATGAAAAAACCAAACTAATTTGATTACTAAATACATCATATTATTCATATATTTTTCAATCCTTTTTTTAATTGGATACTACGCGTCAAAAAAAATTAAGAGTACTAAAGATTATTATGTAGGCGGAAAAGCATTAAACTTTTGGGTGGTAGCCTTTTCAGCTAGAGCTACAGGAGAATCAGCATGGTTACTACTTGGTCTTACAGGTTTAGGAGCCATGGTTGGTGTTTCGGCCTTTTGGGTGGTGTTAGGCGAAGTTATAGGCGTCACTATCGCATGGTTTTTTATGGCTGAAAAGTTCAAAAAACTAACAGATAAATACAATTCAATAACGATTCCTGACTACTTGGTGAGTCGATTTAAATCTAAAACAAATACATTACGAATTGTAGCGGCTACTGCTTTATCACTATTTGTAGTAATATATGTAAGTGCACAAATTGATGCTACAGGTTCAGCTTTTGAATCCTTTTTGGGTTGGAATTATTTTACAGGAGCCATTGTTGGCTTTTTTATAGTCTTAACCTATATTTTTTCTGGAGGTTTTGTTGCTGTAGCTTGGTCTGATTTGTTTCAGGGTTTAATCATGCTTTTAGGCTTGGTTGGACTACCAATAGTTGCCTATTATTCAATTTCTTCAGATGCATCTGTGACTCAAGAGTTAATTAAGTTAGATCCTTCATTCTTAAATATTTGGGGAGAAGGAGGTTTCAATACCATGAACTTATTTACCATTCTAGGATTTTTATGTATTGGATTAGGGTTTATGGGATCACCTCAATTATTTGTGAGGTTTATGTCAATTAAGAGCACATCTGAAATTAAAAAAGGCCGTTGGGTAGCTATTGTCTTTACGATACTTACAGATTCATGTGCTGTACTTATCGGGATTTTTGGAAGATATCTTTTAACATCAATTGATGCAGATCCAGAAGTCGTTTTAGGCAATGGAGCACAAAATGTATTACCGCTTTTAGTAGAACGAATAATGCCACTAACTCTAATAGGAATTTATATTGCTGCTGTATTATCAGCAATTATGTCTACTATAGATTCGCTTTTAGTTGTAGCTTCTAGTGCTATATCTAGAGATTTTTATCAGCAAATTTATAAGCCTAATAAAACAGAAAAAGAACTAGCAAAAATCTCTAAACTAATTACATTGTCATTAGCGGTATTCGCTCTAGCGGTTGCGATGATTGTTGCAATTACAACACCTGAACGCACCATTTTTTGGTTTGTTATTTTTGGTTGGTCTGGAATTGCTGCTACATTTTGTCCGACAATTATCTTGTCACTTTTTTGGGACAAATTCAATGAAAAAGGAGCTATAGCCTCTATGATAACAGGGTTTCTGTCTGTTCCGCTTTTTAAATTTGGATTTACGTCCTTAGAAACTATAGGAATCTATTTTGAGAAACTTGGAGAATTAGGACCATCATTTGTTTTGGCTATAATAGTTGGAGTGATAGTGAGTAAAGTTTCATCTAAAAATATAACTATAAGTGCGCTTAATAGTGATTAAAAACGTGTAAATTTAAGAAATCGATTAACTAATAAATTCAATACCAAAAATGTCAATTTTAATAAAAAATGGTCAAGTCGTTACTGCATCAGAAACGTATATTGCTGATATCTATACTGAAGACGAAAAGATAGTTGCTATTGGAAAGGACTTGAATTATCAAGCTGATAAAATAATTGATGCTACTGATAAATTAGTATTTCCAGGAGGAATAGATCCACATGTACATCTAGATATGCCTTTTATGGGAACCTATTCCAGTGACGATTATGAAACTGGAACACGAGCTGCATTGTATGGAGGAACAACCATGGTCATTGATTTTATATTACAAACCCAAGGCGATACACTTCATAATGCCTTAAAAACATGGCAGCAAAAATCTCAAGGAAAAGCTATTGGTGATTATTCGTACCATATGGCTGTAACCGATTTTAATGATGATGTTGCAAAAGAAGTTGTTCAGATGATTGAAGAGGAAGGGATTTCATCTTTTAAAACGTTTATGGCGTATAAAGGAGCGCTTATGATTGATGATGGTCAAATGGTGCAATTGATGAAAGTGGTTAAAAAGCATGGTGGTTTGGTAACCGTTCACGCTACAAATGGTGATATGATTGATTCTCTAATTGCTAAAAATAAAGCATTAGGAAACACATCACCTATTTATCATTATTTATCACAACCTGAAGTAACCGAAGCTGAAGCTTCAGCGCGTTTTGCAGATATGTTGCATTATACAGATTGTCCTGGATACATTGTGCATATGACTTGTGAAGGTGCTTTAAACGCCGTTAGAAAAGCGACACAGCGAAATCAAAAAGTCTTTGTGGAGACCTGTACGCAATATTTGGTGTTAGATGCATCTTTATATGAAAACGATTTTGAAGGTGCAAAATGGGTAATGAGCCCACCGCTTAGAGAAAAGAAAGACCAAGTAGCCTTATGGTCAGGAATTAATCAAGGCCTTGTTCAAGTTGTTGGTACAGACCATTGTCCGTTTATGTGGGAACAAAAGAAAATGGGAAAAGACGATTTTTCAAAAATACCAAATGGTCACCCAGCTATTGAACATCGTATGGAATTGTTGTTTTCTGAAGGTGTTCACAAAGGAAAAATTTCACTAACAAAATATGTTGAAGTTAGTTCTACCAATGCTGCAAAAATTTTCGGCATGTATCCAAGAAAAGGAACCATAGCTATAGGAAGTGATGCGGATATTGTAATATTCGACCCAAATAAAACACATACCATTTCTGTAGAAACGCATCATATGAATTGTGATTATTCAGGATACGAAGGATTTGAATTAACAGGAAAAACAGAGACCGTTATTTTAAGAGGAAAAGTAGCGATTGAAAATGAAGATTGCCTTTTAAGTGCAGGACACGGACAATTTATTCCTAGAGGAAAAACATCAAAAACAGTTATATAATTAATGTCAGGTCGAGCGCAGTCGAGACCTTTTAAAATAAATAGATAAGATCATGCCAAGAAAAGTAAAATCAGGATTGATACAAATGAGCCTTCCAATGACGGAAGGAGAAGGAACTATTCAAGAAATCATGGATGCGATGTATGACAAGCATATCCCATATATTGAAGAAGCAGGACGACAAGGTGTTCAAATTTTATGTTTGCAAGAAATATTCAACACACCGTATTTCTGTCCAGGACAAGATAAAAAATGGTATGAGTCAGCAGAATCGGTTCCAGGACCAACGACTGAAAAAATGCAAGTACTGGCCAAGAAACATAATATGGTGATTGTAGTTCCTATTTATGAAAAAGAATCACCAGGTGTCTTGTACAATACTGCCGCAGTAATTGATGCAGATGGAACTTATTTAGGAAAGTATAGAAAAAATCATATTCCACATACAACAGGGTTTTGGGAAAAATTCTTCTTTAAACCTGGTAATATGGGATACCCTGTATTTCAAACCAAGTATGCTAAAGTTGGTGTCTATATTTGTTACGATAGACATTTTCCAGATGGTGCAAGAGCTTTAGGTTTAAATGGTGCTGAGATTGTTTATAACCCTTCAGCAACTGTTGCTGGATTGAGCGAATACCTATGGAAATTAGAGCAACCAGCTCATGCTGCAGCTAATGGTTATTTTATGGGTTGTATCAATCGTGTAGGCGAAGAGAAGCCATGGAATTTAGGGAAGTTCTACGGACAGTCTTATTTTGTGGATCCACGCGGACAAATTTTTGCAGAAGCTTCTCGTGATGATGATGAATTACTCGTCGCAGAATTTGATTTAGATCTTATTGAAGAAGTGCGTTCTACATGGCAATTCTATAGAGATAGACGCCCAGAAACTTATGGAAGATTAACAGACTTATAGACTATGGCAGAATATAAAAGACCAAATACAGAAGCTGAATTCAAAAAGAATTTCAAGCAGAAAAAACCTTTAATGAATGATACTGAAGCCTATTATGAAGCTTCACGTTGTTTATTCTGTTATGATGCACCATGTATTCAAGCATGTCCGACGAGTATTGATATACCGTTGTTTATCAAACAGATTCACACAGATAATATAACAGGAGCATCCAAAACTATTTTCGATTCTAATTGGCTTGGAAATGCCTGTGGTGTTGTATGCCCAACTGGTGTGTTGTGTGAAGGCGCTTGTGTGTATAACCATCAAGATGTGCCGCCAATTCAAATAGGAAGACTTCAGAATTATGCGACCAATAAAACAATTGACGCAGAAAAAGTAATTTTTAAAGTTGGTGAACCTAACGGAAAAAAGATAGCAATTATTGGAGCTGGTCCTGCAGGAATTGCTTGTGCTTGTGAAGCACGAACTCTAGGGTATGATGTTGATATATATGAAGCAAAAGAAAAGCCGTCAGGATTAACTGTTTATGGTATTGCACCTTATAAAATCACTAATGAAGAAGTATTGAAAGAGGTCGACTATCTTCAAAACCAATTGAATTTCAACATTAAATATAATAATGCTATTAATTCAAAAGAAGAATTATTGCACCTTGAAAATGATTATGATGCTATTTTTATAGGTGTTGGGTTAGGAGCAACAAGGCATTTAGGATTAGATGGCGAAGACAAAGAAGGCGTTGTAGGTGCTGTTGAATTTATTGAAGAGTTGCGTATGAAGCATCATCTAGTTAAAGTTCCTGCAAAAGTCGTGGTGATTGGAGGAGGAAATACTGCCATGGATGCTGCATCTGAAGCCGCAAGAATGGGGGCACGAAAAACGGTTTTAGCTTATAGAAACTCTAAAGATAAAATGGGGGCTTATGGCTTTGAATATGACTTGGCAATTAGTGCAGGTGTTGATAGTTTGTTCAATGTCACTCCAATTGCAATAACAGGAAAAGGCAAAGTTGAAGGTGTAAAGTTTGCGAAAACAGAAATAATAGACGGAAAATTACAAACCAATATGAATAACACATTTATTGTGCGTTGTGATATGGTCATTAAGGCCACTGGTCAAGCTAAACAAGGCCATTTGTATGATATGATTGATAACTTAGATATAGATAATAAAACAAGAATTAAAACGAATGATGAATTCCAAACGTCAAATCCAATGTATTTTGCTGGAGGTGACGCTATCAATGGTGGAGCAGAAGTTGTAAATGCAGCTTATGATGGAAAAATGGCAGCTCAGGGAATTCATAATTGGTTAACTAAATAAGACAAAAAACATGGTAGATTTATCAATAAATTTCGGAGGAATTAAAGCCCCAAACCCGTTTTGGTTAGCATCAGCACCACCTACAAATTCTGGATATCAAATAATGAAAGCTTTTGATGCAGGTTGGGGTGGCGCAGTATGGAAAACACTTGGTGTTCCTGTTGTTAATGTGTCTAGTCGTTATGGTTCTGTGAATTATAGAAACACCAGAATGATGGGTTTCAATAATATTGAATTGATTACAGATAGACCTCTAGCAGATAATCTTCGAGAAATAGAAGAAGTCAAAAAATATTTCCCTGATCATGCAGTAATAGCATCCTTAATGGTAGAGAGTAGAGCAGAATGGGAACAGATTATAAAAGATGTTGAGAATGCTGGAGCTGATGGAATTGAGCTCAATTTTGGGTGCCCACATGGAATGTGTGAACGCGGAATGGGATCGGCAGTCGGACAAGAGCCAGAGGTTTTAAAGACCATTGTTGGTTGGGTAAAAGAAGCTGCAAACATTCCCGTAATTACTAAGCTATCTCCTAATATTTCTCATATAACTGATCCTGGATTAGCTGCTGTGCAAGGTGGAACAGATTCGATTTCACTAATCAATACGATTAAAAGTATTGTCGGTATCGACTTAGATTCGTATGCACCTTATCCTATTGTAGATGGTAAAGGAACCAATGGCGGATATTGTGGGCCAGCAGTAAAGCCAATTGCGATGCATATGCTTAAAGATTTAGCACAACACCCAGAAATTGGTAAAGTGCCATTATCTGGTATTGGAGGCATTGAGACCTGGCGTGATGTTGTTGAGTTTATATTGCTTGGTGCAACTTCGGTACAGGTATGTACTGCTGTGATGCACTATGGTTTTGGAATTGTGCGTGAAATGGAAGCTGGTTTACGTCAGTTTATGGAAGAAAAAAATTATACAACTATTTATGATTTTGCAGGAAAGGCACTTCCAAATGTGACGGAATGGAAACATCTGAATTTAAAGCATAAAGTGGTTGCAGAAATCAATGCCGATAAATGTATAGGCTGTGATTTGTGTTATATTGCTTGTGATGATGGCGCACATCAGGCCATAGCATTATCTGGTGAGCCTGGGAATAGAATTCCTAGTATCATTGAAGAGAACTGTGTAGGCTGTAATTTATGTTCATTAGTTTGTCCTGTTGAAGATTGTATCACCATGGAAAAACGCGATGATGGCACTGAACATACAACTTGGCATGAGCGTACAGAAAATGATGATATTCCAGTAACTTTTGATGATGATAGAGCAGGAGGTAAAGGCCATTTTGTGCCAACACCAGAAGACGCGTTGAAGCACAGAAAATAATGCCAATTATTACATCAGCCTACAAGCCTTCGTTTCAATTTAGAAATGGATTTGTTTCCACGGTATATTCAGGTTTATTCCGAAATGTAACTGGAGTAGAACAAAAGCGTGAACGTATTGAAACACGAGACCAAGATTTTCTAGACTTAGATTGGAGTTATGCTGAAAATAAATCTGATGCCGTGATTATTTTGCTACACGGATTGGAAGGGCACGCACAACGTCCTTATATTACTGGAGCTGCAAAGTTGTTTAATCAAAACGGAATAGATGCCGTGGGTGTGAATTTTAGAGGTTGTAGTGGTGAAGGTAACCGATTTTATAACAGTTATCATTCTGGAGCTACTGATGATTTAGATGATGTTGTACAGCATTGTATTCAACAAAAAAACTATACTAAAGTTTATATTAAAGGTATCAGTTTAGGAGGAAATATCACACTGAAATATTTAGGAGAGGATCGAGATATCCCAAAGGAAATACAATCGGCAATTGCCATTTCTGTTCCTGTATATTTAGCAGGTTCGGCTATAGAATTACATAAACTAAAAAACAAAGCATTTGCCATTCGATTTTTAAAGCACTTAGTTGATAAGTTAAAAGTTAAAGTCAAGCAATTTCCTGATAAAATATCTAACGAAGACATTGCCTCGATTAAAACCTTAAGAGATTTTGATGAAATCTATACATCTAAAGCACATGGATTCAAAGATGCATTAGATTATTACGAGAAATGTAGTAGCTTACAATTTATAATGAACATTCAAATACCAACATTAATTATCAACGCATTGAACGATTCGTTTTTATCTTCGGAATGTTATCCTGTAAAAGAAGCCAAAGCAAATAAGAATATATATCTAGAAATGCCAAAATATGGAGGTCATGTTGGTTTTATTCAAGACGAAAATATTTATTACAATGAAAGACGGGCTTTAGAGTTTGTAAAACAGTTTATTTAATCCCGTTTTAATTCTTCAGGAAAGCCTTCAACAGTTATAGTCCATACTTCGGGAAGTATAAAATACACAAAGAGTGTTACGATGATTATCGAGATGATATTCATCACAATGCCTTTACTCACCATATCTGGAATTCGTAAATATCCAGATCCAAAAACAACCGCATTTGGAGGTGTTGCTACTGGTAGCATAAAAGCACAAGATGCAGCTACAGCAGCACTAACCATCAATACAAATGGATGAATATCAACAGTGATTGCCATAGGCGCTAAGACAGGTAACAACATGGCTGTAGTGGCCAAATTAGATGTGATTTCAGTTAAAAAGTTCACTGCGGCAACCAGTAAAACAATAAGAAGTAATGTTGTAACACCTTGTAAAGCGGTCATTTGGTTACCAATCCATTGTGCTAATCCGCTTATTTCAAAACCTTTCGCTAATGCCATTCCTCCTCCAAAAAGTAAAATGATTCCCCAAGGTAGTTTGACAGCTTCTTCCCAATTGATGAGTTGTTCTTTTTTGTTTTTCGCTGGAATTAAGAATAAAACAATGGCAAAAAACAGAGCTATAATTGTATCGTCAAGTGCTGGAAGTAAGCCTTTTAATAAAAAAGAACGTGTCATCCAACAGAATGCTGTAAGCCCAAAAATGAATGCTACAACTTTTTCTTCATAACTAATGGTGCCTAGTGTTTTTAGAAGTCGTTTTATTTCTTGCTTTCCACCAGGGAATTCAGTTTGTTTAAACGTAAATGCATATCGCGTGAGATATTTCCAGCAGATAAAAAGAAGAATTATAGAAATTGGAAAACCGAAAATAAACCATTGAAAAAATGTGATTTCATAACCGTAAATATCAGAGATAACTCCTGCTAGCACTAAATTTGGAGGGGTTCCTATTAAGGTGCCTATGCCACCAATAGAGGCACTATAGGCAATGGCGAGCATAAGTGCTTTTCCGAAGGTTTTATTTTCGTTTTCTATAGTATTTGGATTGTCCTTGAGTTGTTTAATAATTGCAATACCAATGGGAAGCATCATCACAGATGTTGCCGTATTTGAAATCCACATCGATAAAAATGCAGTTGCCAACATAAAGCCGAGAATAATTTTACGTACATCACTACCAATAATATGAATAATATTGAGCGCAATACGTTTATGTAGATTCCATTTCTCTATAGTTATTGCAATTATAAATCCGCCTAAATAGAGAAATACATATTTATGCCCGAATGCAGCTGTGGTCGTCGTTAAATCTAATCCGCCTGAAAGTGGGAATAATAGTATTGGAAGTAAGGCTGTAACCGCTATTGGAATAGCTTCAGTAATCCACCAAACAGCAATCCAAGCCGTAGTTGCTAAAATGGCATTGGCTTGAGGAGATAAGCCTTCAGGTTTAAAAAACAAAATTATTAGAGTAAAAAGTAGTGGTCCTAAAACCAAACCTATACGTTTTGTAAGACTCATAAATGGGATACATTTGTGCTCCTAAGATATAAATTAATAATAATCTTGTTCACAGTATTTAATTTCTTTTGATGCAGAAAATCAGAAAATGCTCAGATTTTTTTCGTAATTTAGGGGACATAATACTCCCTATAGATTATTAAAATTAATTCTTGTTGACACTAAGAGTAATAATTTTAAAACTTCTTTTATGTTATTTAAATATATAGGGAAATTAATTCACCATTTTCCGACTTTTGTTAATAATTTAGTATCAGCATTTGGTAAATTTGGTAAATCTTCTTACTTAAGCCTTATATTTTTAGGCATTATTTTGTTAATGGTTCAGGCTCTGGATCAGGCAAATACACTTCTAGTAGATATGATTGAAGACGACAAAACATCACTCATTTTGTGCTTTGTTGTGATTTCTGTTTTCGCATCGGTATTGTCTCATTATCCTAGATATATTTATTATGCTGAGAATATTAATGATAGCCGTGATGATCACTATTGGTATGCTTATAAATGGTTAGGTTATCCTATTTTTATTTTTTCAAAAATTAACAAAAAGAGTTATAAACAAGATTATAAAGCCAAATATTTACGTCACTGTTTAGGTTTGGTTATTTATATCATATGGCATTATTATATCTATCAAACATTTTATCCTAAGTTGATTTTTGGTAATTTAAATGTAGATTTAATTGAGGGTATTACATTACTATTATCTATAATCCCAGCATTAATTTTAATAGTATTGTTGCATAAATTTGATGCTTACCAAGACAAAATTATTGATGCACCAAACGAAGTAGCGGTTAAGCAAGCTAAAGCCCAAAAAAGAAAATTCTATACGTTTGGGGTTAAAGCGCTTCTATTTGCTATGGCTGTAGTTTTTGTTATGGGGTGTGTTGTTGCTTTTACAGTCAATTTTAGCTTATCTGGCTATTGGTTATTACAAATTTTCACATTCTTGCTAGCACTCATGTATATTCTTTTTAGAGTATTTAGAGTTTATATAATAGCTGTATATTTTAAATTAAAATTTATAAGTGATAGTATCGCTTATTTGCGTTATTACTTTGTGTTTTCACTTTTAGTAATACTGTTTTTGATTTACAGTAATATTGCAGTCTTTAAGGGATGGAGTCTCTTAAATGCAATGCTCTTATTGTTATGTTCTTTCTTTATTTTCTACTATATCATAGCTTGCTTAGTAAAGTATTTCTTCATGTTACAAATCTTTAAAGTCCAAGACAAAAGCAAAGATGAAACCGAAGAAGAAAAGGCTAGTATAAATACACGATATCTTAATGAGTCTAGGGTTTTGCCTCCTAAAAAGCAGAAACTTATGCCATTAGGTAAGCAGAATAAATTTGCAATAAGACGACGTATAATTGCATCGATTGTAACATTTGTTATAGCTATACTTTGTGTTATTTCCTTTAAGTCTGAAAGTGTTATTCACCAATTAGAAGTCTATAAAACAGTTGAGAACGAAGATGTTTTAGATATAGAAGAATTTAAACAAAAACTGAGAGAACGTACTGACAAGCCTTTGTTTTTTGTTGCTGCACATGGAGGCGGTTTAAAAGCGAACATTTGGACAATGAAAGTCTTAAATGAAATTCAAGCAAAATCTAAGGGCGATTTCTTAAATCAAACGGTTTCGTTTTCTGGAGCCTCAGGTGGTATGATGGGATTATCATTATATTCTGTTTTAGATGGAGAATACACCAATGATTTTAATGCTATCGGTAAAAAAATTGATGAGGTGGCTTATGAAAATTTTGCTTCTAAAGATTTGGCTATGATGTTTGGGGCAGACTTTTTAAGAAAACTGTATCCGATTAGTAAAATTGGTCAATATCGTGATCGTTCATATTACTCTATGGTCACCTATCGAAATATTTTAGAAAGTCAAACCTCAAGGACATTAGATTCGTTATCCTTTAATGCTTACTGGAAAAAGAATATTTTTGATAATAAGCGTGGTTATTTTCCATCGTTAATAATTAACACAGCAAAAACCAACGGAAAACGTGGTGTGTTTTATTCAGTTAAATATCCACAAGATTCCACATTGTTTTATAATTCAGATAATTTATCTCAATTGTATAATGGGTCTATTGCGTATTATGAAGCTGTATCGTCAACCAATAGATTTCCTGCACTTAGTCCTGCTGCGAAAATTGAAAAGTACGGACATTATATAGATGCAGGAGCTATTGATAATAGTGGCTTGTTAAGCTCGTTAGATTTATATAATTACTTTCAGAAAGATTCTACTTTAAATAAAACGCCTAAAGTATTTGTGGAAATTATAAACGGTCGAAACAATTACATCTGGCACCTTATTCAGAAATTCAAAAAAGAAAAAGATGTTTCGCATTTCGTGATTGATGAAGTTGAGCAGGATAATATTGTGGCCGATTTAAAAACAGGTTTGAATCTCGATAAAATTCCAAATTATTTAAGTGACTTTTTAATGGATAGGAATAAAACGCCACAATTTACTTATATCCCAATTTATTTACCATTTCAAATAGAACTAAATGAGGTAGAAGGGTTTTTAGGTGGTGAACTTAAAGATTCATTGCAGATTAAAGACCTTAAAACCTTTTTGGACCGTGAGAATGCCAAAGTGCAAAAAGAGATTAATGATAATGGATCGGTTTGGGAAACTTATGAGCCTACATTGGCAAGACATTTAAGCGCAAGCACAATAACCTATTACGATCGTGTTATCCAAAGCAAACTAATAACTGATCAAATAAATGAAATAAAGGCATTGCTAGACTAATCACAGATATATTAAACATATAATAATTTTAACTAAAACCCAAGACTATGGATACTTATAAAGTTGGGACGAAAACACCCATAAAGCTTAAAGTTGGATTACAAACAGAAGCTATCACAATGACCTATGCGTTTTTGTATAATTCGGTTGATGATGATACACCATACTCTATGATTCATCCTTTTGATCCAGCACAAAAACCAGGATGGAAAACTTTAGACAAAGGAAATACTGTAAATGGTAAGTTTTTTAGAGTGGTAAGTTTCTTAAGATATTTTAATTCATTTCCAGATGAAGCGACCTTTAATCTTGCTATTAAACAGGTTAAAGAGTCCTATGTTGCTAGCCTTACAGGAGGTGATGTGAGTCCTTTTGTAATGGCATTTGATTTAAAATCAGTATTTGAAAGCAAAACCTGTGTCATTGAATGTGATGTTCTGTTAACTTAATATAACTATTATGAAAAACCTTGTTTTTTTAAGCCTTTTATGGGCATCGTTTTTGTTTGCTCAATCTGGTACCGAACCTACTGCTGGGTTAAAAAACCTTGCACCTCCAAATTCTCCAGCCTTTGTACTAATGGATATTACACCATCAAATATTATTGTGCCAGAAAACATCCAAGCCTTTTCACTGCAGACCATTAGCGCTTTTACTGGAGATAGTTCTAGCAGTTTATCTAATAATAATTATGCTGTAGAATTTCAACCGTATTGGTATGTGAAAAGAGAACGTATGAATTTCTTTACCTATAACAATTTAAAAACTGATAAACCTGATGGCTCAGCTTTAACCGTAGACGATTATACTCGTTATAATGTGTTTGGTGATGCATGGAAGCGAGTATCTGTCTCATTAGCTTTAATGAACGGAACGTTTGATGTATTTCCACAAGCACAATCTTATGTGTCGGTTGGAGCACGAACACGATTGTTATCGTTTAAAACAAAGAATCAAATTAATGAAATCAAATCTCAGTATACAGCTTATACGCAATTTATGTCGAGCCCAGAAGTGATTGCGGTTTTTGCCAATCCTAATTTAACTCCTACCGAAATTAATACTAAGATTACCAATTTGGAAGGCTACAAAACCATTGTGAATAATTTTGAAAACACACTACAACGCAAACCTTTGTTTGCTTTAGATATTGCTGCTGCTTATAGTCATTTCATGGGAGATGAAAGTCAAGATATTGATGATGCTTTCGGAAGGTTTGGTGTTTGGGCTTCAGGAGATTTAGCGTTTTACACACCTACTGTCGGAAACAATGGTCATATACATATTTATGGGGTATTTAGATATCTTAGAGATGGTTTGAACTTGAATACTGATGGTGAATTGTTCACCGAAACAAACACAGATTATGGTGTCAAAATGGAAATAGAATTAGATAAGTTATCAGTTGCTTACGAATTTATCACTAGAGATTCAGATGCTAATAATCAAGAACGTTCTATAGGCTCAATTCGCTATAAAATTAATAATGCATTTACCATTAATGGAGGTTTTGGTAAAAACTTTAAAAGTGATGGAGAGCAAATAGCACTCTTTGGAATACAATGGGGATTAGATTTTAAGCCAAATGTTGTTTTGGATCCCAATCAATAGGAAAGTTTTCAAGTTAATTTAATATACTTAGGGTGTGAAAATTTTGTTCTTTATGGCATAAAGCACTAAACCAACTCTATTTTTTGCATGTAATTTTTGAAATAAATTGCTTCTATAGCCATCTATAGTTTTTGGACTCAAATACATTTTATCTGCAATCTCTTTATATGTTAATTCTGAACAGGCATATTTAATAAACTCTAGCTCTCTTTTTTTAAGAATAGCTGGAGTATATTGGTTATCATCTTTTAAAGATTTTGTCAAAATGTTTGCAACATATTGGTCATAATAAAAACCATGTTTTATAACTTCTAATAATGTTGAGTGTAAGGTAGATATTTTGACATCTTTTAGAAGATAACCTTTGGCACCTGCTTTTAGCATTGCAATAACCGTATCTTCTTTTGCTTCTATAGATAATGCTATGACACGTATACTTGGATAAAGTTTTGTCAATGCTTTTGTTGCCTCTATACCATTAAGAATAGGCATGTTAACATCCATTAAAACAATTTCTGGCAGATCTAAAGATGATTCAAGTTTAGATAACAATTCACGACCATTACTACATGTGTAATTTACCTGAAATTCATCAAATGAATTCACTAAACCAGCAATACCCTGGGATAATAGTACATGATTATCAACAATTACAACAGAATACATTTATATAAAAAATTATGTTAGAGTAATAATTATTGAGGGGATAAAAAAAATAATCGTTTGAGGATTAATTTGTTACATGTCTAAGATACATATTTTTTTTGATTTTATAGGCCAAAAAGGTCATAAAAATAGTTCATTTTTGTGTTATTGCATTGGTAAAAGTTATGATTTTAAATTTAAATTAAAGAATAATCAAAAACCCTCAAAAAAGGGGAAAATTCCTATTAAGAAAAGGGAAAAAACTCCTTACGTAGTAATACTTTATATTTTAACTTTGACGTAAGTATTGTTAAATTAGTTTTAACTCAAGTTTTTAATAAAACTACCACTTTAAAATTAGTTTACTTATCCTCACAAACAATACTATTTTCTTGCGTTTTGCAAATGCAATTTCTTATAACTATGGAATTCATTTTTAATGAATACATAAGTTTTGCACATTAAAACTTATTATTGTGAATAAAAGGCGAATAGTAGAGGATCATAATTTGAGGGACAATTTTTTTCCTTTGAGAGATGAAACGAGGCCTATTATTCCTGCGTTTAAAAGCTATTCTGAAAAGGCATTCAAGGAAGAAGAACTTTTTCCTTTGTCTAATGCAAAACAAATAAACTCCCTTATTATTGGCTTTAATATTGATAAACTTAAAAATATTAAAGAGAAGTTTAATATATACTTTCCCTATATTACTGTTAAAGGAGCGGTTAACTCTTTAAATGATGTGAAACTATGGGTTAAAACAAAGTCTATAGATTTGATTTTTTTGGATAGTAGCTTCGAATGTATACCTGAGTTTTATGTGCTATGTCAAAACTGCACGTCTAATATTGAAATTATTTATATTAGTGAAAAGGATTATTATACTATTTTAGATATTAAACAGAATCCTACTAAAGGTATCAAAAATGGCCTTAGTAGTATGCAACTATTAGATAGTATTAAAAGAGTGTGTCATAATATCATTTTTAAAAATGAATTTTTGGTACATAAAAACTTACTAGCTCAGATAAAAATTGGCCAGTCTCAAAAAGACATCGTTGGAATTCCAACAGTAGATGGGTTCGAATTTATGCCAATAGAACATATTATTTGTTGTGAAGGAATGCAGAAATGCACTAACATTATAACATTAGATAAACTCAATATTTTGAGCTCTTATAATATTGGAGAATTTCGAAAATTACTACAGCCATTTGGTTTTTTCTCACCACATAAATCGTTCCTCATAAATCTTTCTAAAATAAAGAAGTATCATAAAGAAGGGACACTTACTATGAGCAATGGTCAAAACATTCCATTAGCTAGACGCAGAAAAGAAAATTTCATGAATCTAATTAAAAGGGATGTGAAATTCCCGATAATTCCTCAGGAGGTTGCATTGCTTCCAATTTAAGAACCGATACTCTAATCTGCATAGGATTTACAAGAATAAAAGTCCAACTTTGAGTATATGATTAGAACTGTTTTACAACTTATTGTTAATCAATTAACTGCATGTATTTTGCAAGTCAATGAAGATATAGAACCATCACCTGTAGTTCTAGGGAATATTGGATTGTCAAACGCTTTAGGTGGTGGTGAAACTTATATGCAGGATAAGATTGTATTGAGCTTAGTTAACATGATTGAAGAAGTCACTTTAAAAAACTCCTCACCTGTGCGGAATTTTAATTTCCAACCCGAGATATCTAACCCTCCAGTATACCTTAATCTGTTTTTACTTTTTACGGCAAACTTTAGTAGTCCTCAAGGAGGAGGAGGAAGTCAAATGCTTTATAATAATGGCATATCATTAATTTCTACAGTGATAGAATTCTTTCAAAGTCAGAACACATTTACAGTTCAAAACTCCCCTGATCCAGAGATTATTCAGAATCCATCACTTCAAGATATTAAAATAGTAATGGACCTTTATCCTTTGACATTCGAGCAAGTCAATCATCTTTGGGGGTCATTAGGAGGAAAGCAAATGCCATTTGTACTTTATAAAGCTAGAGTTTTACCACTTAAGAAAGATCGAATTATTGGTCGAGGTGGAGTCGTTAAAGATGTTAATTCAAATTTGAGTACAACTCTTAATGTTAGCGTATGAGTAGCTTGTTTCAATATCGATCGCTTTTTCAAGTAAATTTACTTATCGATTACTATCTGAGTGAAGAATCAGGCTTGTTTCAAGATACGCCTGATAACCCAATGGAAACAGTTCTTGAACAACAGCGCCTTAAATATGACGTGTCTAGAGACTTAGACATTCGACCAACTTCTGAAACGATTAAGAGTTTAAAAGACAAACGATTAATTTTTAAACGGAATAAAACAGGGTTTTTTGTGTCTTCTCAAGTAAGCCCATTAGGAGATGGTACATATAATCCATTTCTTACTTTGAATAATACTTTTAGCCTACGTTTTGAAGTACAATTGAATAATCCATATTTCTATAATTTTACAAATATCAGCCTTGAAGGAGATCTTGAAAACAAGGATCATTATATCTACTATTTTTCTAATAGAGTCAACAATATAGATTCTAATAATAGACTCTATCTCAGTGAACCACTTCCTGATTTTGATTCTAATTATGCATATGAGGCAAGTGAAGTAATAATAGATCGTAGTAATCCGGTTGCGCCAATTATGCGAGAAGCTATTGAAAACAATGGACCTGGAGTATTCAATAATGCAAATTGGCGAGATATTTTTACAGACCAAGACCCATTATTTCAGTTTGCATCCAATGCAGATAGAATTGTAACAAGACCTTTTATATTTAAGCATAAAGTGTTAGATGCTGCACAGGAAAATTTAGTGATTACTATTCGTGATTTTGAAGGTAATATATCCAAAACGACTCGGTTCAATTCTCCTGAATTTGGTACGCCTTTAAGAGAGTGCGATTTAGATTTAAGAGTATTAAATGCAGGGTTATATGCATTAATAGTTGAAGATACTATTGGAACACCTTTTCCTGATTTGTCACTCAAGTTTTACCTTGATGATACAATTCATCAGAATCGCCCTTTAGCACTTATTGAATGCTTTCATGAACCAGATGGAAGTTTAGGAGCGTATCGATGGTTAGATAATAATAATCAAGATCGACTACGTTTTCCAGAATATGTTATCCGATGGAAAAATAGATCCACATGGTGGCGTTATTACTTTGAATCTGCACCAAACCTTACATCAGCAGTTTTAGAAAATCTAGATCCTGTTGTAAATGCACCCAATAACAGAATTTTAATATCAACAACACCCTTAGCATTAACGCAGGTTGGTCGAGAAATATCTGCTAATCTAGGTAATGGTGATTTGCAATTATTTCCAAACCCAAACATACAAATGATATACCCTGAAAATGGGAGAATATTTTCAGAGCTCAATATGGGAGGTGGTATAGGTCCTCCTGAATAAAATAGAAAAATGTTTAATTAAAAAACTAAAATTATGAATTACAGAACACCAGGTGTATATGTCGAGGAAATTGCAAAACTTCCATTGTCCGTTGCAGCTGTAGAAACAGCTATTCCAGTTTTCATTGGATATACTGAAATAGCACAAAAATTGGTTCCTGGCGACCTTGCAGGGCAACCAACTAAAATTCGCTCATTACTTGAGTACGAAGAACGTTTTGGCGTTGGGCCGTCGTTAGATGTTACGGCAGTAAATATCAACGAAAATAATATTGTTTCGAGTTCAGACATGTCTCGATCTAACTATTTATACGATAGTATTCGTCTTTTTTATGCCAATGGAGGAGGTAAATGTTATATCGTATCCATTGGTGCTTATACCGACACAAATACAGCTAGTGACTACACAGATGCATTAACGATACTTGAAAAAGTAGATGAGCCAACACTTATTCTTTTTCCTGATGCCGTTGGATTAGGAAGTAATATTTATACAGTTCAAAAAGCAGCATTAAAACATTGTAAAAAATTGCAAGATCGATTTTGTGTGTTTGATTTGTTAGAATCTAATGTCGAAGGTACGCTCGACTGGAAATCTGGTTATGAGGAATTTCGAAGTAATATAGGTGTTAATGACCTTAATTATGGTGCAGTTTATACACCACATTTAATAAGTAATCTTGGCATTAGTTTAAACTATCGTGATATTCAGAATAAAGTATTTCGAGGAGGAATTAATGTTGACTTAGCAGATTTAACAGATGATGTCGATACACAAACGATGTTAAGTGATTTAGATGACGCAATTTCAGATAGCGACAGAATTGCTTCAGAAGTCATTGGTCTTCATTTGGCAACCGATAGTATACGAGAAGAATTTTTGAGCTTCGTTGACATTCACAGAACTACAAATACACCAGCTACGTTGCGAGACGTTTTTAATTATATCTATAGTTTAATTGATACGATTGATTCTTGGCTACCAGGAGGAGCTAATGTCCCATTGGACAATCCCAACATGATTACCGATATCACTAATTTGATACTTGATAGTTTATTAACAACTGTCCAAAGTTTAGTAGCTATTGATAGAGGTGCCACGGCAGCCATGACAGCAGCATTCGATCGTTTTACGGCATTTACATTCAGTAATACAAATTGGGGTGACACTTTCAATGCAGCAAGCCCACCAGGACCAGCAGCAGATACTTCACCATATACAGGAGCAGACGATACCGAAAGTCGTCTTACTGCTTTACCTACAATATTGAACCTCTTTGAACAGGTATATGCTGGTTTTAATGCTATGGTGGTATCATCACAAAATTATGAAAGTGAAGGCGAAAAAGCGCTCTTTAATGCACATGCAGTTTATCGTGCCTTGATAACAAACTTGCGTGATTCGACTACCGTATTACCACCAAGTGGTGCAGTAGTTGGTATTTATGCAAAAACCGATACAGACCGAGGTGTTTTTAAAGCTCCAGCAAATGCAAGTTTAAATGGAGTCATTGGTTTAACACATGCTATAGATCAATTAGAGCAAGACGAACTTAATGTCGACCCAGTTTCTGGGAAGTCTATTAATGCTATTAGAGCATTCACAGGAAAAGGCATTTTAATTTGGGGAGCGAGAACACTTGCAGGAAACGACAATGAATGGCGTTATGTACCAGTTCGCAGGTTTTTCATATTTGCGGAAGAATCGATAAAAAAAGCGACAGAGCCTTTTGTTTTTGAACCAAATGATGCAAATACCTGGACTAAAATAAAAGCGATGATTTCAAACTTTTTAACAGTTCAATGGAGGGCAGGAGCTTTGGCTGGCGCTAAACCAGATCAAGCATTTTATGTAAAAATTGGTCTCGGTGAAACCATGACTGCTCTAGATATTCTAGAAGGTAGAATGATCGTTGAAATTGGAATGGCTGTTGTAAGACCAGCAGAATTTATCATCCTTAGATTTTCTCATAAAATGCAGGAATCATAATGAAATTTATAAACAATAAAATTTAAAAAAATAATATTATGGCAGATTATCCATTACCAAAGTTTCACTTCAAAGTAGAATGGGGTGAAGGCGGAAATACCGACGAACAAGATTTGAGATTTACAGAAGTTTCAGGACTCGATGTCGAAGTAGAAATGATAGAATATCGAGATGGCAACAGTCCTGAATATAGCAAAGTAAAAATGCCAGGAATGATTAAATATAGCAATGTCACCTTAAAAAGAGGCATGTTTCAAGGGCTTGGAAGTTATGGCGATTGGTATAATACAATTGTACTTAATAAAGTAGAACGACGTACAGTAACTATAAAGTTATTAAATGAAGAACACCAACCAGTAGTCACTTGGCGATTAAATAATGCTTGGCCAGTAAAAATTCAGTCAACAGATTTAAAAGGAGATGGAAACGAGGTCGCTATAGAAACAATGGAAATCGCTCATGAAGGTTTAACGCAAGAATTTGTTTAAATATGGATTTGTTTTATCCTCCAGTTGGTTTTCATTTTAAAGTGGAATTCGAAGATTTGGAAAATGAAAATGTAGATGTTCGCTTTCAGTCTGTTGCAGGTTTAACTGTCGACATGCAAACGCAATCAATTAAAGAAGGAGGAGAACATCGTTTTGAACACCTTTTACCTATACGAACAAAGTATACCAATCTAATTTTAAAACGTGGGTTGACTCAAAATTCGAAGCTTATAGATTGGTGTACAGATGCGTTTCAGTCTTTAGTGATTTATCCTAAAAACATAGGAGTGAAGCTTCTTAATGAAAAGAAAGAACCTCTAATGACTTGGAATATCGTACAAGCTTGGCCAAAAAAATGGTCGGTTTCAGATTTTAATGCTGAAAAAGGAGGACTTGTTATAGAGACTTTAGAACTGAGATATCAATATTTTACAATACTATAGAAATGCCATTACAAATTAAAGAGTTACATATTAAGGTATCTGTTAATGGAGGAGAAAATACCGATAATGCAAATTTAGAAACAACAGGTGCAGTATCAAATGCCGTTTCTGGAAATACTCAAAATAATGCAGATATTATTTCTAAATGTGTTGAACAAGTCTTAGAAATATTAAAAGAAAAGTTAGAACCATAATGGAAGGAGCACTTCAAAAATTAATTATAAGAGCCTATAAGGAAGCTTCGTTTGATGAAGGAGATAAACTGTCTGATGGTGATTTTAATGTAAAAATTAATCCAGAAACCTATGCGTTAGATTATAAAGTAAAGTATGCTGAAGAGCAAGCTTCTGGAACAAGTGGTGATTTGCCTCAATTTGATAAAGTAGAACCACTGACTTTAGGGTTTAAATTTATTTTTGATAGCACAGGAGCACTTCCAGGCACAACAGATGATGAAAGAGAAAATGGTATTTCAGAAGAGATAGCACATTTTAAAAAAGTGGTTTTCGATTATATAGGTGAAAAACATGCACCTCCTTTTCTAGAACTAAGTTGGGGAACATTATTATTTCGATGTGTACTAACAGGAATGAAGATAAACTATAAACTCTTTAGGCCAGATGGAACACCAGTTAGAGCAGAAGTTGATGCTAAATTTAAAGAACTTGTAGAACCTAATCAACGTGTAGCCCAAGAAAACGATCAATCACCAGATTTAACACATATAAGATATGTTAAGGAAGGTGATAAACTCCCGCTTATTTGCAAAACTATTTATGGAGACCCAAAATATTATATAGAGGTAGCTAGAATTAATAAACTGATTTCTTTTCGTAATCTACAGGTAGGACAACGAATCGTATTTCCGCCTTTAAATAAAGCATAATTTATGACTAATGATAGACTTATACCAACAAATGGTACACCAAGTGTAGTAACATCAATTATAAAGATTGATGGAACCGAAATTGCACGTACTTTTCAGGTACTATCTATAGTTATAGTTAAAGAATTGAACCGCATACCATTTGCCAAAATTACACTAAAGGATGGCGACCCTGCTCAAGAAGACTTTCCTGCAAGTAATGATGAAAATTTCGAACCTGGTAAGGACATTGAAATACTTGTTGGTTATGAAGCTAATGAAGACCTACTCTTCAAAGGTGTAATTGTTAAGCAATCACTTAAAGTTAGGTCTAGTGGAAGTTCTATGCTAAAGTTAGATTGTCGAGATAAGGCTTTCGTAACAACGTTAACAACACACAGCAATTATTTTTTAGAATTAACAGATGGTGAAGTTATAGAAGATATATTAGGAGCGTATGATGGTTTAAAATTAGATATTCCCTCAACTGAAATAACGCATCAAGAGCTGGTGCAATACGAAACAACAGATTGGGAATTTATTAATCAAAGAGCTAATCTAAATGGCCTTTTTTGTAAAGTATCAGATTCAAATATTTCTCTAATAGAACCAGATTTTGGTCAGGAGCCAATTATGACACTTACCTATGGATCGACCATATTGGATTTTGATGGTGAAATTGATGCACGTGATCAATTTAGTATGGTAAAAGCATCATGTTGGGATCCTGCTAATCAAGAGTTGTTAGAGGCAGAAGCATCTGAGCCAGACATTGTTCAAAACGGAAATATAGAAGCTTCAGAATTAGCAAAAGTTGGTAATGAAGCTGAGCTGCATTTAAGACATAGCGGAAAAATAGAACAAGATGAATTACAATCTTGGGCAGATTCTCAATTACTTAAAATGAGAATGGGAAAAACTAAAGGGCGTGTAAAGTTTCAAGGCACTGCTACTGCTGAAATCTGTAGTCTTATAAAGCTGCAAGGACTTGGCGATAGATTTAACGGTGATGTTTTTGTTTCAGGAGTTCGACATGAAATACAAGAAGGTTCTTGGAATACTGATGTCCAATTTGGAATTCCTGAAGATTGGTTTTCTAATATGCGAAAGGAAAGCTCTATTAAAAACCCAAGAATGTTAAATAGCAAAATAGGATTACAGGTTGGTGTTGTAACTCAATTACAAGATGATCCAGATGGAGAAAATAGAATTTTGGTTAAACTTCCTTCAATCGATGAAAATGCTGAAGGGACTTGGGCTCGTTTAGCTACGTTAAATGCAGGTGAAGAATATGGTATGTTTTTTTTACCAGAAATAGGAGATGAGGTTGTTGTTGGGTTTTTAAATAATGCACTACGTAATCCTGTAATATTAGGATCACTTCACAGTAGTAATAAACCAGCGCCATTTGAAGCTTCCGATGATAATTTTGAAAAAGGATTTAAGTCTATAAATGGGATTGCAATGACTTTTAATGATGAGAAGAAAAGCTTAAATATTGAAACACCTGCTGGTAAAAAAATTATACTAGATGAAGATGAAGGTAGTATTCAATTAATTGATGATAATAGTAATAAAATTATAATGGATAGCGAAGGAATTGTAATTGAAAGCGGAGGAAAATTAGAATTAAAATCATCTCAAGATTTTAAAATTGAAGGTGGTATTAATTTAGAACTAAAAGCAGGAGCAAATTTTAAAGCAGAAGGTAGCGCGGGAGCAGAATTAAGTACCAGTGCTATTGCTGTATTAAAAGGCTCTTTAGTACAAATAAATTAAAAATTATGGGTCAACCAGCAGCAAGAATAACAGATATGCATGTATGTCCAATGTTTAATGGACCAATACCACATGTAGGAGGGCCAATTTTGCCAGCAGGAGAGCCTACGGTTTTAATTGGCGGTATACCAGCAGCAAGAGTTGGTGATATGGCAACATGTACTGGCCCTCCAGATTCTATAGTTGCAGGCTCATCTTCTGTTCTTATAGGAGGGATGCCAGCAGCAAGATTAGGTGATTCTACAGCACATGGAGGCACAATAATTTTAGGTGAATTTACAGTTTTAATAGGATAATAATGAAAGAATTAAATGATCAATCGTATTTAGGTATAGGCTGGAGCTTCCCTCCAAGTTTTAATATTGTAGATAAAGAAGTAGAAATGGTTACCAACCAACAAGATATTGAACAAAGTTTAGAAATGTTACTTAGTACGCGACAAGGAGAACGTGTTATGCAACCTCGATATGGCTGCAATTTAGAAATCATGCTTTTTGAACCTTTAACCATAACGTTAATTACATATGTAAAAGACCTTGTAAAGAAAGCAATTCTGTTTTATGAAGCTAGAATAGATGTTAATAGAATAGAAGTAAAAGCAGATTCAGTAAATAATGGAATTATCCTTATTGATGTTGATTATACTATTAGAAGTACAAATTCTAGATTCAATTTTGTCTATCCTTTTTATTTAGAAGAAGGGAGTAATATAAAATCTAACTTATGAGCTGCGGAAATAAAGTCATAAGGGATGGTACAAATCAGGCCGAAAGGCTATTAAAAGCTCTTGAGCCCGATTTTTTTCAATTGGACGAAAGAAGTGAAGAGTATATCCTAAACTATATTTATCAGTTAGCGAAGCATATTAAATACATTAATGTAAATACAAATCAAATAGAGGGAAATTGGCAACCTTTTTTCCCTGAGCCGCAAAACATAGAATCGTTTTTAAAAAACTTTGATCTTAGGCAAAATAACCCATCATCATTATCACTTTTCGTGATTTTTTTAAGATTGTTTAAATTTTATCAAAATGATATTAATTCTTTAACAGAAAAACAAGTTGAGTATTATTATAAAGAAATTTTATCTTTTACACCTCGAGATATAGAACCAGATAAAGTTCATTTGGTTTTTGAATTAGCCAAGAACCATGATAGTTTCAAACTTCCCAAAGAGACATTGCTAAGTGCGGGAAAAGATGAAAATAATAATTCAATTTATTTTTTTACAAACCGAGAAATTGTTCTCAATCAAATTAGTATTGGAGAGTTAAAAAGTATTTTTGTTGACCGAAATGATTATTCAAGAATTTACGCTGCCCCTTTTGCTAACTCTTTGGATGGCCTCGGAAAACCTCTTTTAAAGGAAAATCCAAGATGGCTTCCTTTTGGAAAAAGCCAAAAAGGAATTCCTTCTGAATTTAGAACGATGATAGAGCCTGAAATTGGTTTTGTATTTAGTTCACCAATATTACTTTTAAAAGAAGGAAGTCGAGATATAACATTTCGGTTTAGGCTTAATCAAAATCTTACAAATCCAATAGATCAAACATTAACTAATGCTTTTCATATATATTTCACGTCAGCTAAAGCTTGGCATGGGCCCTATGAAACAACAGCAAGAGTTCTTACCCAAACTGATGCAGACCTGTCATTATACCAAGAATTAACTTTTGATCTTCATTTAGATCATAATATGCCTCCAATTGATATTCCTAAAGAACATTTTAGTAAGAACTTTCCTGAATCACCTTTTCCTTTAGTCAAAGTTCTTTTCAATCCTACTGTAAATAAATATGCTTACGATACTTTATCTTCTATACAGCCTAATGAATTGACTATAAAAGTAATAGTGAGTGGAGTGCAAGATTTAGTCATTCAAAATGATCAAGCGGTATTAAATGCAAATAAGCCTTTTCTTCCCTTCGGTCCCCAACCAAATATTGGATCTAATTTTTACATCGGTAGTAAGGAAATTTTCAGTAAGACATTAGACACATTAGACATTCACATCCAATGGCATGATTTACCAGATAATGATTTGGGAGTTCACTATTATCCTTATGTTCCTCAGGCAGCGAAAGCCTATGAAACTGCTATTATAGATGGAGATACAGAAGTAGATGCAATTAACGAAGCCTTAACTGAATTAGATAACCAAGTCGGACAGTTCAATAATGTGTTTCAGGCGAATATTGCTCTTTTACAAAATTTAGCTTGGGAACCAATTTCACAAAATCAACTTTTGTTTGCATCGCAATCAATAGATGTTAAGACGCTAACTATTAATTCTTTAAGCAACCAACGAGTAGTCAGTATGTTGGAAAAAAATGAACTATCCAATCAGACTGCTAGCGGATTTTTAAGAATAAATTTGTCTCAACCTGTAACGTTTCTTCGAGCATTTGGCCATAGTGATTATGCGCCTTTACTTACAAAAGTAGCGATGTTACGAGCAACAAATCCTGGGTCGGAGATTCCTTTTCCAAAATTGCCATATACACCATCAATTGCCTCTTTAACTATAGATTATATATCAGAAGAAACCATCAACTTGAAATCTGAAAATGGGATTGAAAAGTTGTTTCATATAGAGCCTTTTGGACATAAAGAAATAGAATTTGGCATCAATAATTATCTCTTTCCACAATTTCCTGAAGAAGCCTATTTCTATATTGGGCTTAAAGGAGTAAACGCTCCACAAAATATATCAATGTTCTTTCAGATTGCTGAAGGTAGTGGTGATTTAGAAGTTGAACTAACAACCGATGATGTAAAGTGGGAATATTTTTCAGAAGATAATTGGATTAGATTAAACAACGAACAAGTACTTTCAGATTCTACACAAGGTTTTCAAACTTCTGGTATAATCATTCTGTCTCTTCCTCAGGATATTTATAATAATTCAAATAGATTACCTAGAGAGTGTGATTGGATTAGGGCTGTATTGTCAAAAAATGTTCAAGGAGTTAATCAAATTATTGATGTTATAACTCAAGCGGTTACATCTGAACGTCAAATAAACTCGTCACTTTCTTTAGATAATCAAGAAATAATAAACAATCTAATTTTAAAAGAAGATTCAATTACTAATCTAAAGAATCCTGTTCCAGCAATAAAAAAGATAGTACAACCTTTCATCTCTTTTGGAGGAAAAATCAAAGAAGATTCTTTGTCATTTAACAAACGCGTAAGTGAACGTTTGCGTCATAAGAAAAGAGCAGTTTCTGTTTGGGATTACGAGCATTTAGTATTGGAAGAATTCCCTGAAGTATTTAAATGTAAATGCTTGCAGCATGCTAATAAAACAAGTGATTTTGCTCCAGGTAATATTACGATTTTAGTTATTTCAAATTTGTTAAATAAAAACGCAATAGACCCTTTGCGACCACTAACTAGCTCTATTGATCTTTTGCGTATTAAAGAATTTCTTCAAAAATTCACTTCCCCTTTTGTGAATTTGCATGTGCAAAACCCCAATTATGAAGAGATTAAAGTTGAATGTAAAGTAGGTTTTTTGCCTGGTCTTGATAAAGGGTTTTATGCAAATTTATTAAACGATGAAATTATTGCGTTTTTGTCTCCTTGGGCATTTGAGAAAGGGAAGGATATTGTCATTGGAGGTAGAATACATAGAGCGGAAATATTAGCATTTATTGAGAATCTTTCTTATGTAGATTTTATAACTGATTTTAATTTATATCATATTTCTTCAGGTAATTCATGTGGAGGAATTAGTGACATGGAAATTGATCTTGATTTCGAAATAGCCGCCCCACCCGAAATAGGAATTGGCCAAATGGAGATTGGGAATAATTTAATCGTTGGCGAACCCATAGAAATTGCATTCTCATCAACACCAAGATCGGTTTTAGTATCGGCAAGGTCACATGCCATTACACCTTTAGAACCAGGAGAATATAAATGTCAAGCTTTAGAGTTCGAAGGAATCGGATTCATGGCTGTAGGGGTAGACTTCGAAGTATTTGGAGTATAAACAAATTATTAATTTAAAAAAATAAAATTATGAGTGGAGATCAAAACCCAGTAAGTAGAGAACTTTTACAAGGTAGTTTTCAAAACGGAGACCGTCCAAATTCCGATGATTTTGCACGAGTATTTGCATCATTCTTAAATCTATCAGATGAAGATATTCATGTAGATGGTAATCCTGGAAATAAAAATATAGGTATAGGACAAGAAAACCCAGAACAACGCTTAGATATTAATGGAGCAGTTCGTATTGGCTTTTCTGACGAAGACGTATCTGGTTCCATACGTTGGAATCAGACCGACTCACGATTTGAGTTTAACAATGGAAGTGGTTGGCAACCATTAGACCTTAGTGGAGGTGGAGGTGGAGGGAGTAGTCCATGGACTGGAGGCCCTAATATTTCTTACGATATTGGTAATGTAGGTATTGGTGGTATTCCTGTGACAGCTTTGCATGTTAATGGAGGTTCTGATGTAAACCTAAATACCGATAATTCAGGTATAGTAATCATTGGAGACGCAACAGGAAACCATCTTGCTTTGGATGAACAGGAGATTATGGCTCGTAATTCCAATAATGCAAATAATACAGCAACATTAAGATTGCAAAATCAAGGAGGCAGTGTTCGTATTGGTCAAAACTCTGGCGCAACTCCTGCAGATTTAAGAGTTTTTGGGAATGCCTTTAAGTCAGAAGGAGGTACTACTTGGAATCCAATTTGTGATAAACGTCTCAAGAAGAATATAAAACCTTTTAAAGAAGGATTAGAAGCTATATTAAAAATTAATCCCGTTAGATTTAAGTATAACGGGAAAGCCGGAATGCCGACAGAAAATGAACATATTGGACTAGTTGCACAAGATTTGGGTAAAGTTTGTCCAGATTTAATCGTGCCATTTTCTGCTAAAACTAAAGTAAGCGATACTAGTGAGACTGAATTTTTTTCTTATAACGCTGATGGAATCATTTTCCTTATGCTAAATGCGGTTAAAGAACTTGCTGCAAAGGTGGATACCCTTGAAAAAGAAATTTCTAATTTAAAAAATAGATAAGCTAAGAATTGATTTAATAAATATAGAATTAAGATGATAGAACTTCAAGCAAAAAATCAAAGTATATCTAAAGAAATTGATGTCTCTAAAAGTTTAAATTTCAAGTCATTAAGAGAAAAAGGGATTGATTTAATAGGGCGTTTTTCTGGTGAAGTTTGGACGGATTATAATGTTCATGATCCAGGAATTACAATTTTGGAAGCTCTTTGTTATTCGTTAGCAGATATTGGCTTACGTGTAAATCTTGATATACGAGACCTTTTAGTACCTCAGAAAGAGTCTAAGTTCTCTGTTGCAGGAATGTTTCCTATTAAAGATATATTACCAGCTTCACCTTTAACAAAAGACGATTATAGAAAACTATTAATTGATATTCCTGGTATTCGCAACGCTTGGTTAGAAAAAGAAAGTCCAAATGAACCGCTTTTTTATTTTGATTCAGAAACAGAAGAATTAACATATAGCATTATCGATGAATCCATTAAAGTCACTGGTTTATATGAAGTATTGCTAGAATTTGATAGATTAGAAATTGAAGGCGAGTTGAATTTTAATATTTACCATGTAAAACTTCCTGAAATAAATGGAACTGTTTATAGTTTGGATGTGACGGTTCCATATTGGGATCAACTCCCAAGTTTTAAATTAGAAGACTTAAACATTAATAGTGCAATTTTGCAACCTATTCCTGGCGGTGGTGGTGATACTATTTCTTCTGAAGGAGGAAATTACTATCAAGCTACTATTGAATTAAATTATGATAACGGTATGGGGCAAGATGTTCTTGTCGCAGATTTGTTACTACTTAATGAATTAGTTCCTGCCGATGAAACACAGTTTTTAACTGCGATAGCCAATACCCTTGTTAATATTTCTTCAGGATCTATATTGGATATTTTTGTTTTAAGAAGTAATGCTGCAAAGAAGTTAGTGAAAATTAGCGAAGAGCGACTTCGTATTCATCGAAATATTGGAGAAGATTTTCTTAGGATACGAACAGCGAGAACTCAAGAGATTGCACTAAGAGTTAATATCGAGATTCATTCATCTACTGATGTTGAGCAATTATGGGTAGATATATTTTGGGCAGTCTCCCAATTTCTTTCTCCCTATATCCCTAGGTATTCTCTAGAAGAACTTATTGAACAAAAGCAAAGCTTAGATTCTATTTTTGAAGGACCTCTTTTGGAAAATGGTTTTATAAGAGATATTGATCTTGAAAGAAACCATAAATTGGATATTAATGATCAGAATATTATTCTATACACTTCCGATTTGATTAGAATAATAATGGATGTAATTGATGACGATGGCACCAAGCCAATAATTGGTGTTCGTAATTTAAGCTTGAGTAATTATATAAATAACTTACTTATCAATTCCAATGTCAGAAATTGCATGAAATTGACGTTGAGTCGTTTATACAAACCTCGATTGAGCCGATATAAATCAGATATTCGATTTATAAAGGATGGAATGCTTATTGAAATTAATGAGGATCGCATAGATAAACTCCTTGAACAAAAAAGACTAAACAATACAGTACAAACAAAAAAAACAAATATCCCATCTACTCTAAATGGTAGCCCTTTGGTATTAGGTGATTATTACTCATTCCAACATGATTTTCCTCAGGTATACGGTTTGGGTAAAGGAGATCTCTCTAAAAATGCTCCTCAATCTCGTTTAGGTAAGGCAAACCAATTAAAAGCCTACTTATCCTTTTTTGATCAGGTTTTGGCAGATGCTTTAGCTCAACTCTCTAAGCAAACTGAAATATTCTCAATTGATTCTGATATAGAAAAAAGCTATTTCTCTCAACCTATATTTAATATTCCAGAGATAAGTACTATTATTAATAATCAGCAAGACTATCTTGAAGCTTTAGCTGTTAATTCAGAAGATAAATCTACTTTTTATGACCGTCGTAATCGAGTCTTAGACCATATTCTTGCTAGATTTAGCGAAACTTTTCAATCCTTTGAAAGTTGGTATCTTAATTATGCGAGTGAAGATCCAGATGCTTCTTTAGAAACCATCCAAACAAAAACTCAATTTTTGCAATGTTATCCAGAATTGAGCAAAAATAGAATGGTTGGGTATAATTATAAGGGCCTTGGGCCTAGTCTTGATGTATGGAACACGGATAACGTTTCAGGTTTGCAAAAACGAATATCTAAAATGGCAGGAATAAAGTCGTTCGACCGCCGTCATTTTTTTCCAGAATCTGAGCCAGGTAATTTTTTTTCAGTTAGTGTAGATCCAGGAGGCGATTTTTTAGAAATGCATAATGATAATACTCCTGGTGGAGTTCTCCTTTTAAGCAGTATTACCGATCCTGCACCTTTAACTTTAATGGATAAGATAATGCTAAATGGGCAATTTAAGAAGAAATATCACCGTCAACAAGATCCAATTAGCAAACAATTTAAAGGAGTGCTATTAGATGATCTTGATATAGAAATAGCTTATACTCCAGAATTTTTGAACGAACAGGCATTAAAGGATCATATTAACAGTACCATAACTTTTTTACATCGTACTTATAGTGCAGAAGGATTTTATATGATTGAGCATCTTCTCTTAAGACCTAGAGTTCAAGGTAATAGTCCAGCAACTTCAGATGCTTTGTTGCCATTATTTTTAGATAATAGTAAAAAGCCAATAACAGATCCATACTCTTTTCGGTTAACTTTTATATTCCCATCTGGATATTCTAGAGATTTCTCTACCAATCCAATTGGGGATCCAGTGGAAGATATACCTGAACGTTTTAGAGATTTGGAATTTAGAGCTTGGATGGAAAAGACAATATATAATGAGGCACCTGCTCATATGATGATTAATATTTTTTGGGTGGACCGTGATAGTGCATCTCCAATAACTACGACTTCTCCTTCAATTAATAACTTTTCTAGAGTATATGAAGAATGGCTAGAAGGTCTTGCAAATGAAACTCTTACCATTGCATCACAGCATAATTTTATTGAAATAATATCAAAAATAATAAACAGAATACAAGATTGATAGATAGTCAAATACATATCGTTGGGAAGCAGATTATCCATCTTGAGGTAGATGGCATGGCTGATGTCGATCATATTACAAACATGGTTTTAGAAGATGTTTCCAATGCAATTAATAAATCTGCAAATGCATTTTTAAACCAGCTGCTTCCTTCTAGTTCTAATTTAAGAATAAATGAATTAATATTGGATTTAGGTGTTATCCCAGAAAATCAATTGGGTGAGGCTTTCGAGGAATATGTATATAGAACTTTTAAGGAAGGCCTTTTGGGAAAAATTCGAAAAGAACATTTAATAATCGAAAATTCTGCTGAAACCTCAAATAAAACTATTCTTAAAATATGGAATTACTTTATTCAGAAAGGATTTTTCCCTTGGTGGTCACCTATTCAAACAGTAGATGAGTTAGAACTCAATATGCTCAAAGTTATTGAAACGAACAATGCGCACATAGCATCATTTTCAAAAGTCATTAAAGAGAATAGTAACTATTTTTTACGATTTCATTTTCAATTTTCAGCATCATTTGTAACTCGTTATTTAGAAACCACTCCAATAGAGAATGAGGTTTTAAAGAAGTTGATGAAAGAGTTAAATTTAATGGCGACTCATAAAATATTCGTAGATACTTTTTCTTCTAAAGTGAACAAGGAAGAGCTTATTAAGTTACAATTCGTCATTCTTTCTTCATCTAGCATAAAATCTATCTTCTCTAAAGAACAAAAAACTTGGAAGAAACTCTTTTCTTTCATTTTTTCCTATGAGGCTAAAGAGGATTTTAGTGATTTTAAAAAGTGGTTCATAAAGCATGCTGAGTTTTTGAAACTAGTATCACAGATGTATCCAGAAGCACAGCCTGTTTTTAAAAAAGGATATTTTGAATACCTTAAAAACACAATTGAAATATCTAAAAATAGAGAGGAAAGTTATCCTCAAGGAAAAAAAACCTTTCATTCAAGTAAAAATACAGAATTTGATAAAGATGATTGTTCAAGTGATGTCAACGAAAATTCCTTTTCCTCAAAAAGGAAGCCATATACAGCAAGTAGCCTTAAAGCATCTAAAACACAAGATTTTTCTAAGCTAAATTCAAATGGAAATGATGAAATTTTTATTGTTGCTGCTGGTTTAATAATACTGCACCCTTATCTTCTGCAACTTTTTACCCAATTAGAATTTCTTAAAAATGGAAAATTTATGAATTCGCAAATGCAAAATAGAGCCATACACTTATTAGGATTTATAGCAACTGGTGAAACACATCTTTCAGAAGACAAGCTAATAATGCCTAAAATTCTTTGTGGTATAGACATTAATACACCGGTGAAGCGTAGGCTAAAACTTAAAAAAAAGGAAAAAATGGAAGCTGACAAAATGTTGGAAATAGTAGTGTCTCATTGGAAGGCATTAGGTAATACTTCTATTAATACTTTCAGGGATTCTTTCCTAAAAAGAGATGGTAAGCTAAGTCTCGAAGATAAGGGTTGGGATTTATTGGTTGAACAGAAAAGCATTGATATTTTACTTTGCAAAATTCCATGGGGAATAACTCCAATAAAACTCCCTTGGATGCATAAGTTACTGTATGTTACTTGGACGTAACCAGATATAATTATTAAAAATAAAATAGAATCATCATGAAAACACAAACATTAATTATCAATTTTAAGTCATTAATTTCTACTATTTGTTCTGTAGCTTTTTTGACGTTAATACTATTCTTGTTCTCTATGTATGGTAACTCACAAGAGATATTGTACAATGGAATACAAACCCCTACATGTACTGGTGGAAGTCCTCCAAGTCCAGCATGCGATTTGATTAATTTATATGAGGATGATTTTCCACCTTACGAAATAACTTCCTTGACGGCCACAGGAGGTTCGACACCATATGTTTGGGGAGCTTCAGGGCTGCCAGATGGTATTTCCATATCGTCATCAGGTGCTAATAATGAAAATTTAATCATTTCTGGCGTTCCTGAAGAGTTAGGGGCTTTCGTAATAACTGTTACACTAACTGATAATGATGCAAATACAGATATTAAAAGTTTCAATATAGAAACTAAATCAGGTAGGAGACCAGTATCCGTCGTTTTTGTGCTAGACCGTTCAGGAAGTATGGGCAGTCCACCACACGATGGATCAGGAACAATCACTCGTATGGATATTTTGAAAAAAGCGGCTTCATTATTTGTTAATAAACTAGATTTTTTTAGGGCTGAAGGAGATGAAATAGCATTAACATATTTCGAAACTGATGTTGATGATCCTTTACCTGGTTTTGGTGCTACATTAACAAACATAGATGGAAATGCAAATAGTTTTACAATAGATATTGATGGTCAAACCCCAGGTGGTGGAACTTCAATGGGACCTGGATTGTTAGCTGGAAAGGCAAAATTGCCATTTCCAACCGAAGATAGTAGACAATTCATTTTACTCTTTACTGACGGCGAACAAAATGGAAGCGATCTTGTTAATGGAGCTGGTACTCATGCTGGCGCAACACCACTTAATAATGATGATAATTCCATTCAAATAGTAACCATTGGTACAGGAGCAGCTGCAGGAATGAGTGCAGCAATTGACCTACAAGCAATTGCCAATGCGAATACACCAGGTGGAGGACCAGGACGTAACTTTTTACTTCAAGAAGAAGTTAATCCAACAGGAACTGGTAGCGATTTTAATGCAGCAACAAGCACTGTCAATTTTTTCGATGCCTTTTTTCAATCTATGCTTAGTGGAAGTAGTCCGCAAACTGTTGCTATAAAATATGGAACTATGCCATCTCAAACCCCAGACTCGAAAGAATTTGAGATAAATGCAAATATCAATAAAATTGTTTTTGAATTAATTACTAACGATTCTGAGCCATTTTTCACTATTGAAAAAGATGGAGTCCTAGTTACACCAAGCACAACTAACCTCCAATTCATAAGCGGTTGGAATAATGGAATAAGTAGTTTACTGGCAATTATTAATTTAGACCAAGACCCGATTTCTGGGTTAACTTCACAAGGAACATGGAAACTAAATATGCAGTCAGGTACTGGTGGAGGTCAACCTTATCAAATAAAAGCACAAGTAGATGATCATCTTTTGGACTTTTCGTTTGAGGCCTCATCTGCAGATTTCAAAGTAGGAGATGCCTTAAATTTTGATGCTCAATTGGCTTATAATCATGACCCAATTGAGGATGCTAATATCACAGCATTTGTTTGGAAGCCTGGCTTAGATTTAGGTAATGCCTTGGCGGAAGAAGATATAAAATTTAATCCAAATTCTAATAGTGAAAGTGGGTCAGTTGGATACCAAAAGTTATTAGCACTTATGCAGTCAAATCCAGCACTAGTTGATTCACTTGGACTAAAGGAAAACGTAGTTTCTCTAACACATACATCAGGTGGGAATTATTCGGCACAATTTACAGATACAGATGTAACAGGTGTGTATCAAATAATTGCGAAAATTACAGGATCGAACGCAACAATAGGAACTTATGAAAGAACTATTCTAAGAACAGTATATGTTAGATTTGATGATCCAGACCCTGAAGCCTCTATACAGGAATACAATCAAAATACTCCAAATAGTATACAATTGCTCTATACTCCAATTTATTTGATTGGTAATGAGACACGATTTGTTGGGCCAGGATTCGCGGCTGGTCTTAGTGTTACAGGAACAGACATTGGTAATGTTTCTACAACCGATAACGCAGATGGAAGTTACACCATAGATGTTAATGTCTTAAATGGAAATACAGACCCAGATATAACCATTAACTTATCTGGAGTAGATGTTTACAATGGTCAAGCATCTTCCTTTGATAATGGTAAAAACTCAAGTTTCATAGATAAAATCATAAAATGGATTACAGATACTTTAGGTATTCCTGCTTGGTTAGCATGGTTGCTTTTAATTCTATTAATCATATTAATTATTTGGCTTATTAGAAAACTTAAAAACTAAAACATAAATAATATTATGTAATATGGGCGCACCTAGTACAGCACGTGATTCTTCAAGTACTGTTTCTTCTTTACATCAAAGAAACAGTAAAGAATCACGTGCTGCTACTACATTAGAGGTTGTTAGTAATAACAAAAACACAACAGATCAAGGCACATTTTTTCAACCAAAATTGCAAGTCAATAAAATTGGCGATCCATATGAAGTTGAAGCAGATCGTGTTGCCGATGAGGTAACACTGTCCATTTATTCTGGAAATGATGATATCGCATCTGCTACTCCACCAGCTCCGTCATCAGATGGAAGCACAAGTATTCAACGTCTATCATTTTTTCAGCGTAAACCAGCATTTGATAGTCCAACAGAATTGGATTTAAACACTGCTAATAATCCAGAAATTCAAAGAGTTGCATCTACCGAATCTATCACATCTACAACACCGCCTTCCTCACCAAATCAATTTGAAGATGACGTTCCCGAATCTGATACTGACAAAATACAACGGAAAGCCAACCTAAATAAAATGGTTCAAGAGCGAGAGGTGAATGGTTCTTTTGAGTCTCGCCTTAGCACAAGTAAAGGTGGCGGAACCCCATTGTCTTCAGAAACGAAAGGCCAAATGGAATCAGCATTTGGCAAAGATTTTAGTAATGTTCGTATTCACACTGATTCTAATGCTGTAGATATGAACAATCAAGTTCATGCGCATGCATTTACACATGGCAGCGATATTTATTTCAATCAAAATACGTATCAGCCAAATAAAAAAGAAGGTACTAAATTATTGGCTCATGAGTTGACTCATGTTGTACAGCAAGGAGGAGCAGCATCTAAGGTTCAGAGAAAAGCTGCTGTTAATGTCAATCAGACTGCTCCAGCAATGGTGCAACGAGGTCTAATATCTAGAGCAAGAAATTGGGCTGCAGATAAAGCAAATAATATCCCTGGGTTTTCAATGTTAACAGTTATTATAGGTTTTAACCCTATAAATGGTCAAGATGTACCACGAAATGCTGCTAATATTTTTAGAGGAATAATGGGCTTTATGCCTGGCGGTAATTTAATATGGGAAGCTCTAAATAATCATGGGATTTTTGATAAAGTAGGAAATTGGATTGTTAAACAATTAGATACTTTAGGTGATATTGGAGGTGCGCTTAAAACAGCTTTCTGGGATTTTGTTGATTCCTTGAGCCTTAGTGATTTTGCGCCATGGAATATTGGAGGATTATGGCCGCGAGCAAAAGGCCTTTTCATGACGCCAATTAATATGATAAAAAAGTTTGTGCCTGCCCTAGTTTCAGATATTCTTAACTTTATTAAAGATGCCATTTTAAGACCTTTAGCTAGTCTAGCAGAAGGGACAAGAGCATGGGATTTACTTATTGCTGTTCTTGGGAGAAACCCAATAACAGATGAAACGGTACCACAGACAGCAGATACGCTAATTGGTGGTTTTATGAAATTGATTGGGCAGGAAGAGATTTGGGAAAATATCAAAAAAGGAAATGCCGTTGCTAGAGCATGGGCTTGGTTTCAGGGTGCTATGGCTGCTGTCCTAGCTTTAGTGACTTCAGTACCAACGCGATTTAAAAATGCGCTTAAATCATTAACTATAGTCGATATTGTTGTTGTGCCTAGAGCCTTCGCAAAAATAGTAAGTGTTTTTGCTGGTTTTGTAGGAGATTTTATGTCTTGGGCAGGAAATGCCATGTGGGAATTACTTAAAATTATTTTTGCTGTAGTTGCACCGGGAGCTTTACCATACCTCGAGAAGGCAGGTGGAGCATTGCGATCAATTTTTCAAAACCCAGGGGCTTTCCTTGGCAACTTAGTCGCTGCAGGTAAATTAGGGTTCCAGATATTTAAAGAAAATATTGGAAGCATCCTAAAAGATGTTTTAATACAGTGGTTAACTGGAACCTTAGCAGGTGTTGGAATTTATATTCCTACTGGGCTAACCTTTCCAGAAATCTTAAAATTCATTCTTTCTGTATTAGGATTGACTTGGGAGAATATTCGAGCCAAATTAGTAGAACATTTCGGAGAAGGACCTGTAACCGTACTTGAAGAAGGGTTTGAATTAGTACAATTGTTAGTTACCGAAGGTCCAGCAGCAGCTTGGGAAAAAATCCAAGAGCATCTCTCTAACCTACAAGAGACTGTTATTAGCGAAATCATTACTTGGGTATCTAAAACAGTCGTTGCTAAAGCCGTTATAAAAATAGTAAGTAGCCTCAATCCAGTAGGAGGATTTATACAAGCTATTTTGACTATTTGGGGTGTTATTAAGGTATTCATTCAAAGAATTCAAAAGATCATCCAAGTAGGTGTGGCCTTCATGAATTCTATTATGGAAATTGCTGCAGGAAATATTATGCCAGCTGCTATGAAAGTTGTCAATACCATGAAAGGTATTTTAGTATTAGCGGTTAGTTTTCTTGCTGAATTTGCTGGTCTTGGAAAAATAGGTGATGCTTTGCAAAATATCCTTAAAAAGATTCGTGATCCAATTGATAAGGCTTTAGATAAAATGATTTTATGGGTGAAGACCAAAGCACAAAGCTTTTTAAAGAAAAAAGACAATTCAGAACATGCAATATACGGTAAAGAGATCCAAGAAAAACTTGGCCAAGGGCCAACTAATAAAGAGCAATCGTTTGAAGCTTTCTATGCAGAAAGAGTAGAGAAGGCTAAAGCCCTAGAAGCTGAATATCAAGGTAAGCTTAAAGATGGTATTAAGTTAACCATTTCATATGGAAGCTTAGAAGAAGAGCAAAAGGATAAAGACATCGATGTTAAAATTTTAATAGCTCCTAATGATTATAAGCATATCCTAGCACTTCCGCATGGAGGCGTAGATAAAGATAAAATGGACAATATTAATGTGCCTTTTAATGATCCTGGTGATAAGTTTGATAATGACGAATATTATGATCAATTAAGAATGCAAAAAGAAGGGCTTAATAATATGCTTGCTAAAGATTTTGTAGAGAATAGATTGCAATTTCTCGAAAATAAAAAGAACCATCCTAAAAATATAGGAAGAGATCCTAGGAGTGCTAAATTTCAAAGAGATGCTCGAAAAAAAGAAAAGAAAAGGCTAAAAAATGTTTACTTTGATGAACTGTGGCCGGAATTCGAAGCAAAAGCAAATGATGATATTGTTAAGAAAAATTTAAAAGGAGATGCTGCTTTAGACTATAAAGAGGCGCAGAGATCCAAAGCTCATAAAAAAGCAGAGAAAAAAGCGAAGGCATTCATGAAAGGAAAGGCTGTATTACATGATCCAGATCAGGTAGCTGGTGGTAAAGCCGAGGTTGAAGATGGAAGATTGGGTGATTCTAGAATAAATAGTTCTATAGGTTCGCAATGGAGAACAAGGATTGATGATGTTCACGATGAAACTCTTCCAGAATTTAAAACACTTTCATTAAATTCGAGAGACAAAACTAAAATGAATGTGTCTATTCCAGGAACCTAAAAAAATAAACATAACTTAAAAAAACACTGAAATGGAATTACTACCAGAATTCAAATTAAATTACAAAAATATAATTGAGAGCCAACCAATTGATGGAAATGTGCTAGAGAAATATTCAGGCACAATTCCATACGTCCTAGGTGAATTATGGAAACAAGATGGTTGGGCTGGTTATATGAATGGCTTTATCTGGACGATTAACCCAGACGATTATCTTGAGTTTGTGTTACGTTGGATTGACGTTCCTAAAGGTACACCAGTTATTCCAATAATGAGAACAGCTTTTGGAGACCTATTAGTGTGGTGGGAAGGTTGGGTAAAAGTAATCGATGTAAGGCATCAGGAGTTATCACCACTTCATGAAGACCTTAGAAAGTTATTTGAGAACTTCTTTACTGCAAAAACATATGCTCTTGAGGAAATGAGATCAAAATATTTTCCAAAGGCTCATAAAAAATTAGGAGAGTTAAAATCTGATGAATGTTATGGATTTACACCAATTCTTGCCTTAGGTGGTAGTGAGAAAACAGATAACTTAAAGGTGGTGAAATTTAAAGAACATTTAGAGATTCTAACACAAGCATTCGAATAAACAGATGATTTTAATACTATTAAGCAAGTGTCTTTTGTATTGACTGAATCAACTCATAATATTATAATAAAAAATTTATCATGAAAAAAGCAAGACCAAAACGACCGAATAAAAGAAAAAAGAAAGAACATGATAATTTCTTTTCAAGCAAAACGAGTGAAAGTTCAAGCTCTGATGGTTTTTTTCAGGCCAAGTTAGAGATTAGTGACCCGAGTAGTCCTTTTGAAAAAGAAGCAGATGCAATGGCAGATCATGTCCTCCAAGAAGAAAATAAAAGTGAGACTAGCGATGCTTTTGGTAAGCAATCGGTTCAGCGTATGGAAGAAGAAGAGCCAGCAGCCAAACGTATTCAACGTCAGGCTGAAGAGGAAGAACCAGCAGCGAAACGCATTCAACGTCAGGCTGAAGAAGAAGAGCCAGCAGCCAAACGTATTCAACGTCAGGCTGAAGAGGAAGAACCAGCAGCGAAACGCATTCAACG
>CANLEE010000009.1 GCA_947489585.1 uncultured Psychroserpens sp. | reverse complement strand
GTATAGTTGGAATTCGCATTTAAATCAGAAATCGTTATTGTTCCATCATCTACACCACACCCTGAAGGATTTGTAAACGTTATCGATGCTGTTAATGGGTTTGCAATCAATTCAACCTCTCCCAAATTGTCATTGCATCCCGTTAATGTTTCAGTAACTACAATATTGGTATAAACTCCAACACCGAGATTTGAAACCACTATCACTCCAGATGCATTAGAAACTAACGTTATCGCTTGTGATGAACCATTATCATAAGTAATTGAATATTCTGAATTAGGAGTAAGTCCAGAAATGGTAAAACTACCATCAAATGCTCCACAGCCTAATGGGTTAGTAAATGACTCTAAATCAAATGAAATCTCACCTAAGTTTAGAATCCAAACAGCCCCTTTTTGTGGTCCATTCTCACCATCTCTGTAAGCACCTACACCTATTTTTAAGTTATTAGGATCGTCATTCATAAAACATACAGAACCTCCAAACAAATCTCCATTAGCTAAACTACCCGAAAAGCAATTCTCAGCATAACTATAAAAAAATTCTTCAGACACAGTTCCATCGGCGTTAAGTTCAATAATAAAGAAGCCTCCCGTTGCTTGCGAAAGCGTAGGATTTACTTGTTTCATAGCGCCAACCACAATTTCAATTTTACCATCACCATCAATATCAACCACTCCATCGATAGATTCTCCAAAAAGTGCTTCTTGAGAAATATTAGAATTTAAGCCACCAGATGTGTTTGAAACTTTTTGATATGTATTTACCGTTCCGTCAGAATTTAAAAATAAAATGTAAAAACTACCAGAATTAGTTATCTGATCATCATCTCTATAAGACCCAACTGCAAGTTCAACTATACCGTCGCCATTTAAATCACCAATATTAGCCACTGAACCTCCAAAATAATCTTCGTATTCGAGTGTTGCTGTAAAATTACCTTGGGTATCACTAATTTGTTGATAGCTATTAACCGTAAAATCATTATTCATAAATAAGATCCAAACAGTTCCTCTTCTTGGGCCTCCATCATGATCACGCCTAGAGCCTACCGCTAAATCTTGAATTCCGTCGCCATTTAAATCCCCAATATTTGCAATATCAGTCCCAAAAATAGCATCACCATTTATAAAACCTGTGAATCCCCCTTGTGTATCACTAATCTTAGAATGAAAATTTACAGTACCATTAGAATTTAATGATAAAATCCAAACCGCACCATGCCAAAACCCTCCATCACCATCATAATCAGCTCCTACAGCCAGTTCTATTAGACCATCATTATTTAAATCTCCTAAATAAGAAACAGCTCCGCCAAAACGATCATCATTATCTAAAGCACCTGTAAAACCACCACTTGTATTACTAATCTTTGTATAAGACAAAACGGTATCGTCGTTATTCATGAAAAGGATCCAAACAGCTCCTCTACCATCACCTCCATCATCATCTGCATAAGCACCAACAGCTAAATCATTAACTCCATTTCCATCTAAATCACCAATATCATCAATAGAAATACCGAAACTATCTCCAGTGTCCAAATCTCCAAAAAAGCCCCCATTTATTTCATTAATTTTCTGAAAACTATCTACATTATAGTTTTGAGAAAATACACACTGTGTAAAAAAGAAAATCAATATTAAAAACCTCATTATCTATATTGGGATATACTGCGTAATATATTAGAATAATTATAATTTTCATAAAATAATCTACATATATTTACGAAATATTTTAATCAAATTATGCAATTAGCTTACAAATTAATATATAATAAACAGGTAAACTATTTCTTACGAAACATTAACTATTTTTTAAAACCATTTTTAAAAAAAATAAAGATTCCGCCATCTGGGATACTCACATTAAAAACTGATTCAGGGACATTAAAAATAGCAACTAATCAAACGAGTTATTTAACTCAGCTCCTATTTTGGAATGGATATAAAAAGTTTGAATACTCTGAGATTTTCGAAGAACTTTGCAAAGATGTTGACATTTTTTTAGATATTGGTTCAAATATTGGTTACTACTCTTTACTTGCTGTAAAATCAAATCCAAAAATAAAAGTATTTGCCTTTGAGCCAGCACACGGACCAAAATATTTTTTAAATAGAAATATTAAAATCAATAATTTTTCTAATAATATTTATGCAATTGATTTAGCCTTGTCTAACTCATCGGGAAAAATAGATTTCTATGAAGTTGAAAGTCTAAAGTACAAATACATAAAATACAATTTGGCAGGAGAAGGAAATGCAGGTACTAAAAAAACATCTCGCAACTTTGTTAAAAACACTGTAAAGTCTGAAACACTAGAAAATTTTGTAAACTCCAAAAGTATCACTGAAATAGGTTTAATTAAGATTGATACTGAAGGCACAGAAATAGATATCTTAGAATCTGGCAAATCCATTATCGAAAAATTTTCACCAATAGTAATATGTGAAACTCTATTTAATACTATTGAAGATGATTTGGAAGACTATTTTAAATCTCTAAATTATGAATTCTATAATCATACAGAATCTGGGCTAATAAAGATTTCTACTATAAAAAGATCTTTAGATAACGGAATTAGAAACTGTTTTTTTGTACCAAAGTCTAGGTTAAATATCGTATCAAAATTTATCAAAAATTGAAAGAGTTAGATTTCTACATTATCATTCCAGCACATAACGAAGATGATTTAATTGCTTTAATGCTAGAATCAATCGCTCAACAAACACTTTTACCAAAGCGTGTTGTTGTTGTTAATGATAATTCTACAGACAGCACACAACTTATCGTTGAAAGTTTCGCCAAAAAACATGAATGGTTAAAATTGGTAAATAACACCTCTTCAAGTGAGCACTTACCTGGCTCAAAAGTTGTTAATGCTTTTTATAAAGGCTTAGAGGTTTTAGATGATAATTATGATATTATCTGCAAATTTGATGCTGATATTATTTTACCAAAGAACTATTTAGAACGCATCCAATTTCTTTTTGAGCGTGATGCATCTATTGGCATCGCTGGTGGGTTGGCTTATATCAAAAACAATGAGGAGTGGATTTACGAAAACATTTCTAATAAAAATCATGTTCGCGGTCCGTTTAAATCTTACCGAAAAGCATGTTTTGAACAAATAGGTGGTTTAAAAAGGTCCATAGGTTGGGATACAGTTGACACATTACTTGCAAAATATCATGGATGGAAGGTATGTACAGATCAAAATCTACGTGTAAAACATCTTAAACCAACAGGACTAAGTTATAGTGAAAACTCAAAATACTTACAAGGCCAAGCGCTTTATAAAATGCGTTATGGGGTTTTCATTATGTTGATTTCTGCTATAAAAATGGGCTATAAAAAAAATAGCTTTTCAGTGTTTAAAAATTATGTTCAAGGGTTTTACTTGTCTAAAAAAAACCATATACCGTTTATAGTCACTAAAGATGAAGGTCAATTTATAAGGCGACTACGTTGGAAAGGAATTTTAGGAAAGTTGAAATAATTATTATTATTATTATTTAAAACTCCAATCTTTATAACTGTTTGAAGCTTCTAATCGGTTTTCCATATCATCATCTAACTCTGAAAAGAAGTCAATACCAGTTAGTTTTTCGATGTCATCGACAGCAACTACAAACTCATAAAGAGGTTTCTTAGAGTCTTCATGAGGCATTAAAAATGCAATCACTTTAGTTGTTCCTGTATTAGTATCAATAAGTACTTTATAAAACTGGTTAGGCACACTTACCATCTCTTCGCCTATAGTTTCCATTTGGCCTTTTAAAATCCCTCCAGTAATTACAAAAACACCATCATATTTTCGTGCCCAATATCTTACTTTTTGCTCGAGTGTGTTCCAAATACCCGAATTGAATTGATGTTCTTGTGGACTTATATTACTTGTTAGAAATGTTTCATCATGAGCGCTTTGGCTATAGCGTTTATCACCTGCAGGACATAAGTGTCCGCGATCATAACCAGATTTTTTATAATTCTTCCAATGAGCAGCTCCAGTAGCTACAGCTTTATCAATTTCAAAATACGGTCGTTTAAAATTGGTATTAGATAGATGCGATTTTTTTAATTCGTATGCTACCCATTCAGCTTGTTCATGAGGTTCGCTATATGAAAGAGAATAGCCTTCATGATGCACAATTTGACCTGTAGTACTTGTCGGTAGAAAGTACTCGTTGGTAGTCCTTTTTACTGTTGAACCTTGTTCTATTATTGCAGTAGTTTCTTTTTCAGTTAAAAAATGTTCATAACCATAAATACCAAGAATTATTAAAACAGCAATTAATGAATAGATGGTTTTTTTAGTCATCATTTAACTGATTTAATAGCTCTTTAGCATTAGTATGATTATAAAGTGATTTTGAAACGATACTATTTAAAATTGTTTTAGCGTCTTCAACTTTATCCTGTTCGAGATAGAGCAAAGCCTTATACCAAAACCCTTTTTGAGCATCTAATAAATTACTCTCAATCAGTTTATTGAATGTTAATTCGGCAGCATTATATTGTTTTAACTTCATTTGGGCAATTCCAGAGTACAAATAAACAGAAGCATTTACACCTGAAGTCTTTAAAGCGGTTTCAAATATATCAAGTGATTTCTGGTATTCTTCATTTTCAAAGAATTTTTGTGCTTTTATCAAGTCGTCAGTTGAGGCATCTCCTCTAGAAACAAATGAAGGTAAATTGGAAGTATTTAAATAATCATTGACTAATTCTTGATTAGATATATTTTGGTTAAAAAACAGACTCAAACTTATGAGTATTAGTATACATGCAGCTGTTAAATAATAAAAATTAAAGCTTTTTTTCTTAGCTGGTCTTTCTTTAAATTCAAGATTAGCTAGATTCAAAGTTTTTTTTAAATTTTGTAAGTTATGATCTTCATCTAATAGCTTTTTATAGACGTTTACGGCTTCGCTTTGCTCTTTGACAAAACTCCAATCTGTATTGCTCTGAGATAACCAAAGTGCCTGTTCAAGCTCAAATGATGCCTTAAAATCTACATCTGTTTGCAGTCTCGCATTGAAGTTTGCTTGTTCATTTTCATCAAGCAAACCTCTAAGGAAATTGTCAATTAGTATGTCATCTTCTAAACTCATAATTCTAATAAAGCGCTGAAACGTTTATCACTTTTAATTCGCTCTTTTAATTTAGCCTTACATTTAAAAACGCGCTGTCTTGCTACAGTTTCAGAGTTGTATTCAAATATTTTCACCATTTCAGAATAGGGTGTACGTTTAAAAAACAAGGTCATTATTTTAATACAATTTTCTGATAATTGCTCCAAATATTCCGCAAATAATTCCCAACGCTGTTGCTCAAGTACTGATAACGCAATGTCATGACTTTCATCTTTAAGTTCAATAACCTGATTATTTGTTACCTCTCTTTTTGATTTATTTAATTCTCTACGCCACAAATTCTTACAAACAGTAAACAGATAAGCTTCAAAGTTTGTATTAATCTCAAACTTTTCTTTTTTATACCGAACAGCCAATTGCAATAATGCGTTTTGAAAAATATCTTCGGTATCTGCTCTAGACCCACTGTTTTTTGAAATAAAACTTAAAACCTTATGAAAAGAATTTTCATAAATTTCTTTGACGACCTTCTCATTATTATCTATTAATCCTTCTAAAAAATAATTAGGTTTTTTCATTCAAGTTAATATGTCGCAGTAAAAAAAATGATGTTCGTTGGGTAACAAATATAAATATTTAATAACAATACTTTATATTAACAAAAAATCAAAAAAAAATGAAAACACAAACATTAAAATTATTTGTAGTGTTACTACTTATAACCTCAAGCGGTTGTACTAATGGCAATTTAGATTCTGAACTAGAGAATTTAAACAAAAAAGAAAAACTAGAAGCTGAGGCTAGAAAGGGATTTGGTGACCCTTGTATTACTTATAATGAAATGCCAGACGGCACACAATATTTAGTTTTTACTGTTGATATGAATTATCAAGAAGTATTAATGTTAAATAACCCAGAAGTTGCTGGTTTTAACGGGAATTTTGAAGATTTTTATCGTGAATATATGTCTAACCTGTTTACTATTTATAATATTCAAGTTTCGCAAAGTTGTTCTGGCTTTGAGCGTTGGACAGTTGATCTTGCTGAATATAATGCCTTTGAAGGCACTTTTAATGGAGTATACATTCTTCCAGATAATGATGTTAATGGTGGTACTAACACTACCAACAATAATAACGGTACAAATAGCGAGTCTGCTGGACCAATTGATATTAATGGAAATCCAATAGCTGGTGGATCTAATGATGATGATGATAATGAAGATGATGAAATTGAAATCGGTCTACCTACTGCTACAAGTAGTGGTGGCATACCTTTCAATTGTTTTGTAGGAGGTTGTAATTTTAAATTCGTAGACTAATATCAAAGTAGGGTGATTTTACATTTAAAATTACCCTACTTTTATAAAACATATTAAATACTTATGAGTCTCTTGCGTTTATTTCTTGTTTGCATAATATTCCAATATACATCATATTCTCAGTCTGATGTTTTTTTAGCAATTAAAAGTGACACTACCACGTCTACAATTCAAAAAGAAAAGCTATTTAATTCATTGATCGATTCTTATAAAACTAAAAAAGAGTATCGATTATTTCTGGATGAATCATACCAATTAGCAAGATGGCATTATAGTAATTCAAACAAAGGAAAAGCAATTTTAGTTAATAAAAGAAATATCATGCTAATGGACTCAATTCATTATCAAGATCCTCTTTCTTATCGTAAAAACATCTACAGTCTAGGCTTTTACGAAAGTAGAAATAACAACTTTAATGGCGCATTATTAACCTACAGTAGGTTGATAGATTATAAAAACCCAGATAAATTTGCTTTACAAGCTGCATATCAAATGGGGGAAATATATTTTAGAATACATCAATATTATCTTGCCATAAAATATTATAATCTCAGTGAAAAAATTTCTGAAAATTTAAACAACAATAATTATAAAATACTAAATGCAATCGGAATTGCTCAATCTAATAAACTCCTCAATACTAATCAAAGTTTGGCTAATGGAATTTCAACGTTATCATCAGCCATTAAATTAGCAGATAGTTTAAATAATGATTCTGACTCAAAAAATGATATTTCACAAATTCGCGTTTACAACTTATACAATCAACTCGGCAATTTATATAGTGATAGAGAAAATCACAACTTTGTGAAAGCTAAGTTAAATTTAGAAAAGGCTTTAGAAATTGCTATTAGACTTAATAAAAAAAAGCAACTCATATCATCGTATAATGATATTGGTTATTTATATTTAAAAGAAAAGGACAAGGCTGCAGAAGCTTATTTAAAAAAAGCATTAACTTTTAGATCAAATAAGCTAACTATTTCAACAATATACAGAAATCTAGCTCAGTATTATTTAGAATTTAATGAATTTGACAATGCCCTAGAAAATGTACAAAAATCAATTCGGATATTTTTAGATTTTGATGCATCAAACTACAACAACTTACCAACTAAAGAGCAACTTCTTAAATCAAAATACAAATTATTTGCACTAGAAGGTATTATTCACAAATCAAAAATCTGGATAAAATTAGGAGAAAATGATTCTATTAATGCTGAAAAATATTTTAATAAAGCTTTAAGCACATTAAAATTAGCAGATATTATATTAGATCATGCCCGATTAGAAAGTAAAGAAAATAGGTCTAAGCTATTTTGGCAAAGTATTGCAAATAAAATTTATATCAATGCTACTAAATCCTGTCTTTTATTAAACAAGCCTGAAGATGCTTTCTATTTTATTGAAAAAAATAAAGCATTACTACTACTAGAAGATGTTTCATTAAAAATGACCAGAAGTCAAAATAATATCCCTAATAGCATTACCGAAAGAGAGTCTTCTTTAAAAAGTAGAATTGCCAACCTTGAAAAATTAATAGTATTAGAAAACACAGATTCAATACAAAGTCAATTACTAATTGCAAGTGAAAACTATAATCGATTTGTTGATTCATTAGATATAGATTACAAATTATATTATAAATCAAAAAAACCAGTAGTAGTCATAGATATAAATCAGTTGAAAACAGATCTTTTTAATACCAATGATACTTATATCGAGTATATTTTAGATGATAAAGAAGGTTATGGTATTGTTATAACAAAAGAAGCAATCCAATTATTTGAAATTGAGAATTGTGAAACTTTAAAAGATCTAGCGCTAGACTACAGAACACTACTTGAACATCCATTTCCAGATAAAGCTTCGGTCGAAAACTACACCTCTATTTCAAATACATTATATGATGCATTGTTTCCTGAAAAAATTAGAACTCTAATAAAAGGAAAGAAGCTCACTATTATTCCAGATTATTATCTACAAAACATTCCTTTTGAATCGCTAATAACTTCAAAGAAGGACCAAAGCTATCTTATATTTCAAAATGAAATAAGCTATGCATATTCACTATCATTTTTAAAGGAGAATAGTAAAATCAAAAGAACAAACACTAATAGTATAATAGCATTCGCTCCTGTAGAATTTTCATCAAAACTAACATCACTTCCTAATACAGAAAACGAAATATCCTTAATTAACGATATATTTCCTACAACTGTTTTTTTGAAAGAAAAATCAACTAAAGAAAATTTCATTAATAAAATTAATAATACTCAAATTATACATATCGCCTCCCATGCGAACGCCAACGACAGTATTAGTCCGTGGATTGCATTTTATGATAAAAAAATAACACTGAACGAACTATATGAATATCAAAATTCGGCAGAATTAGTTGTTTTAAGCGCCTGCAACACATCGCTTGGCGAACTTCATAAAGGTGAAGGTGTGATGAGCTTATCTCGAGGATTTTTTAATACAGGATCCCATAGTGTTATGCCAACACTTTGGGAAGTTAATGATAAGTCTTCAGCAGCTTTGCTAAATTCATTTTACAAGAATATAAAGCTTGGTCAAAATAAATCACTTGCATTGCATAACGCAAAGTTAGACTATATACAGACGAGTTCATTGAGCCAATCTTCACCATATTATTGGGCCTCATTTGTAATGATTGGGGATGCTGGAGAAATAGAAATCGATGACAATTCATCTGTAATTTATTACCTTATTTTAGCCTTTATCTTTTTGATAATCATAGCTTTTCTATTCCGAAGAAAAAAAAGTTAAACTTTTTTGGGTAACAAAAAACGTCATTAGTGAACAGTAGAGAAATATTAAACCTCTACCACTGTGAAAGACGCATTAAGTTTCCAAGTACAACAATTATTAAAGCAGAATCATATAACAATTGACTTTAAAGAGTTAACTTTTCAAATTAAAAGCCATCCAACCTATCCAAGTTTACATGCTATAACAGGAGTTTTGGATCATTTTAATATCGAAAACTTAGCTCTGGATGTACCCGTTAACTCAAACACATTAAATCAGCTTCCAATTACATTTTTAGCACAATTAGAAGTTGATTCGCAGAAACAATTTGCTGTTGTAACTAAACTGAAGCATGGTTTGCGATTAGTTTTTGATTCAAAAGAAAAAAAAACACGCTCACAATCTGAATTCTTAGAACAATTTACTGGTATTGTATTGGCTGTAGACAAAGATGAATCTCATGTGATCACTAATCATTCAAACACAACATCTAATTTAACAAAAGGCTTCATATTTGGCTCACTAATTTTAATTGTTGCTCTACTTCTCAAAAGCAATTCTGAACTAGCAAACTACTTGTATTTTTCTATTGCTGCACTAGGCATTTATTTTACGGTCACTATCTTAAAGCAGGAACAAGGTGAACCTACAATACTTGGCAATGCATTTTGTTCTAATCCTACTGAAAAGAAGAACTGTAATGCTGTACTATCATCAAAAGGTGCAACACTATTAAAAGAGGTTAAATTAAGTGACCTAAGTTTTATCTATTTTACTAGCTTAACATTAGTTACTTTAATTTTAATGGTTGCTAATGTCTCAATCTTCATTCCTCAACTTATAAGTATCATCGTTTTACCGATAACACTTTATTCTATTTATTACCAATTCACAGTTATAAAAAAGTGGTGCTTTCTATGTTTGTGCATTGTTGGAACCATGTGGGTACAAACTGGAATTTCTATAGCTTACTTCTCCCCTAATTATGAATTAACATCTATTTTAATCACAACACTATCGTTTACAATCATAAGCACATTTTGGTTAGTAGTCTCAAAAATCTATAAAGACAATAAAACGCTAAAAGCCACAAAACTTAAATATTTCAAATTCAAAAGAAATTTTGAGCTTTTTTATAATCAGTTGAGTAAATCTAAAATCATTAGCACTCATATTGATAATACAAAAGAAATCGTTTTTGGGAATACAAATAGTACTTTTAATATTACTATCGTTTCTAACCCTATGTGTGGGCATTGCAAGGCTGTACACGATTTAGCAAACCAGATTTTAAAACGCTATTCTCAATTCATCAAGCTAACAATTAGGTTTAATGTTAACCCAAAAGATCCAGAATACGCCTCTTTAAAAATAACGACAAGGCTTCTAGAATTGTACCATATTGAAAGCCATGAGACTTGCTTAAAAGCTATGGATGAAATTTATGGTGATTTTTCTACGGAAGAATGGCTAAAACAATGGAGTCTTTGTTCTGAGCCAAAAACATATTTAGAAATATTACAAAATGAATACGATTGGTGTATAGATAACGCGATAAATTTCACACCAGAAATTCTAATAAACGGACAATCTTATCCTAAGGCTTATGATCGAAAAGACCTGATCTATTTTCTGGAAGATTTACTAGAACAATATGAAGCTAATAGGCATCACATTCCATTAATTAAAACAGAAAAAATTTAACAACAAAGCCCTTAAAAAAGGGCCTTGAATTGAACACTATTCTCTCGCGAAGAATAGACACAACTTTAGGTAATGTCTTGAGTGTTCTTTTACAAATATAGTTTTAATCAGTATTTACACTCAGATTTAATTGAAAAATAAGTTTCCTACATACCGACAAACCGAAGCAAAAGATTGCGGTCCAACCTGCATCAAGATTATCGCAAAACACTTTGGAAAAACGATAAATACACATGAGCTAAGACAACTTAGCGAAACCACACGTGAAGGAAGCAGTTTAATGGGTATAAGCGATGCTTCGGAATCAATTGGATTTCGCTCTTTAGGAATTAAATTAGCTTTCAATAAATTAAAAGAAGCGCCTTTACCTTGCATCATTCATTGGAATAAAAATCATTATGTTGTTCTCTACAAAATTAAAAATGACACTATATATATCTCTGATCCTGCGCATGGTCTTGTAACTTACACGAAACAAGAATTTATAAAACACTGGATAGGAGAAAATGCTAATGAGCAAACCGAAGAAGGTATTGCTTTAATGATTGAACCAACTCCAAAATTTTATCAAACTGAGTTTGACGATGATGAGAAATTTGGTTTCAGTTTTATCTTTAAATACTTATTTAAGTATAAGAAATTTATAATACAGTTAATTATAGGCTTAATTGCGGGAAGTTTATTACAACTTGTCTTACCTTTTTTAACACAAAGCATTGTAGATATTGGAATTCAAAACCAAGATCTTAACTTCATTTATCTCATCCTTTTTGCACAACTAGCATTATTTATTGGCAAAGCATCACTAGAAATCATTAGAAGTTGGATTCTACTTCATTTAAGCACACGTATTAATATTTCATTGATTTCAGATTTCTTCATCAAATTAATGAAACTCCCTATCTCTTATTTTGATGTAAGAATGACAGGAGATTTATTACAGCGCATTAACGATCATAAACGTATTGAGCGTATTCTAACAACCTCTTCATTAACTATACTATTTTCATTTTTTAATCTCATTATCTTCAGTTTTGTACTGGCCTATTATAGCGTGCAAATATTTGGCGTATTCATTCTTGGAAGCCTTCTGTATATAGGATGGGTATTATTCTTTTTCAAAAAACGAAAAGAACTCGATTATAAGCGCTTCTCTCAAGTAAGTGAAGAGCAAAGCAAAGTCATAGAACTCATCAATGGTATGCAAGAAATCAAGCTACATAATGCCGAACGTCGCATGCGTTGGAATTGGGAATACGTACAAGCCAAACTTTTTAAAATTGCTTCAAAAAACTTAGCACTCGAACAAACACAAAGTGTTGGTTCCAGTTTGATTAATGAACTAAAAAATATGTTCATTACTATCCTATCTGCCACCTTAGTTGTTGAAGGTGAAATCACCTTAGGTATGATGATGGCCATAAGCTATATGGTAGGTCAACTCAATGGTCCTATTATTCAGCTCATTAATTTTTTGAGAGAATTACAAGATGCCAAAATATCTATTGAACGTTTAGGAGAAATCCATAATATGGATGACGAAGAAAAACCTGAAGATCACAAAATCACAAACATACCAGAACATGCAGGTTTAAAACTCAGCAACATAACATTTAGGTATACAGGCGGTTTAGAACCTGTCATTAAAGATTTGTCTCTAATTATTCCAGCTAATAAAACAACCGCAATAGTTGGTGTAAGCGGCAGTGGTAAAACCACATTAATGAAATTGTTACTTCGTTTTTATGACATTGACAAAGGCGATATTACTGTTGGAGATTTTAACTTAAACAATATCTCACAACGCACTTGGAGAGCTAATTGTGGTGTTGTCATGCAAGAGGGTTATATTTTCAATGACACTATCGCCAATAATATTGCTGTAGGTGAAGATTATATTGATATAGATCGTTTAAAACATGCAATTGATGTTGCCAATATTTCCGACTATATAAATCAATTACCGCTAAGTTATAATACAAAAATTGGCAGCGAAGGCACAGGATTAAGTACTGGGCAAAAACAACGTTTATTAATTGCAAGATCTGTTTACAAAAATCCAAAGTTTTTATTTTTTGATGAAGCAACTTCAGCTTTAGATGCTAATAATGAAACAGTCATTATGGAAAAACTCAACAGCTTTTTTAAAGACAAAACAGCTGTGGTAATAGCACATCGTTTAAGTACTGTAAAAAATGCGCATCAAATTGTAGTATTAGACGAAGGTAAAATTATAGAAATAGGGAATCATCAACAATTAATAAAACAAAAAGGTAATTACTATAACCTAGTGAAAAATCAATTAGAGCTAGGTAATTAAAGTGGTGATTAATAACACATTTATGGAAAAAAATATTGAAATAAGAAGTGACCACGTTCAAGAGCTTTTAGAGGCGGTTCCTAATTGGATGATACGCTATGGCAATATGTTAATATTGGCATTTATTATAATGTTTTTTATGCTGTCATGGTTTATAAAATATCCCGATATTATTAATTCGGAAGCGCAGATTACTACCAAGCTTCCGCCTCAAAAAAAATATGCACCACTTATAGGAAAAATAGATTCTCTTTTAATAAAAGGCAGCGAATCTGTAAACAAAAATGATGTATTAGCAATAATTGAAAACACTGCCAATTTTGAACACATTCAATTACTTAAATCTGTTATCGATACTATAAAACTCAATAATCAAAACTTTGAATTTCCAATTGAAGACATTCCAATTCTCTTTTTAGGAGATATTGATTCTGAATATGCATTGTTTGAAAACAGTTATATTCAATACCAATTAAACAAACAGTACCAACCTTTTGCTAATGAACAAAGCGGAAATCGTTTTTCAAAAAATCAATTGTATGCAAGATTAAATACACTTGAATCTCAAAAACGTATTTATAAAGCAGAATTAGCCTTTCAAAAGAAAGCACTAGAGAGGCAACAAGATTTATATGGTAAAGGTGTCATTGCAAAACAAACTTTAGAATCACAAGAACTAATACTACTCCAAGCCGAACGTAATTACGCCAATATTGATGCTTCTATATCTCAAATAAAAGAAGCTATTGGTAATGCAAAAACTAATGAAGTTAGTACATCAATTAAAAAAACAAAAGAAGAGATAAGTTTACTCAAAAATGTGATTCAATCCTTCAATCAACTTAAAAGAGCTCTAAAAGAATGGGAAATGACTTATGCCATCACATCAGATATAAAAGGAACAGTAACGTTTTCAAAAGATTGGACTAAAAACCAAACTGTAAATCAAGGCGAATTACTTTTTACGATTATTCCAAAACAAAACTCATCTTATATTGCAAAACTTAAAACACCTGCGCAAAACTCTGGAAAAATAAAAAACGGACAAACCGTACATTTAAAATTAGAGAATTATCCAGACAATGAATTTGGAAGCTTAATAGGCAAAGTGGAATCCATTTCATTGTTAACTGACGAAGATGGTTTTTATTTAATAACCGTTTCATTACCATCTCAGCTTATTACAACTTATGGCAAAGAAATTCCCTTTAGGCATGAAATGCGTGGTTCGGCAGAAATAATAACAGAAGACTTAAGATTAATTGAACGCTTCTTTTACCAATTAAAAAATGTGTTTAACCACTAACAATATTCTCTCGCGAGGAATAGACATAACCCTTGGGTGTCTTTAAATGACCAAGGCTAATTTAATTTTTAAATATTTTAATTATGAAAAATTTATTAAATCTAGGAACAGCTCTAAACAGAACTGAACAAAAAGCTGTATTTGGTGGAAATCAACCTGCGCGTTTAAAGCGTGAAGGAGATTGTGATTATAACCACTACTATGCAGAAGATTGTCCAATTTACACTTCTAATAGTGATGGTGGTTGTTGGATAACCGAAGTAACTTGTGGAGGGTCTAATTAATTTGGAATTATCTCCATTAATAGGGCTGCTTAATTGCAGCCTAATTAAACTTTTTAATGTCAAAATCAAAAAGGCAATAATACCTATATGATCAAGACTTTTAACAATTATTAAATATTTTAATTATGAAAAATTTATCAAACTTAGGAAAAGCTTTAAACAAAGCTGAACAAAAATCAATTTTTGGTGGAACACCATTAACTCGTGTTTGTGACGAAATAATAGGAGACCTATGTTGTCATACAGAGTTGGTACATAATGGCGAAAACTGGGAAGAGGTAACTACTTGTACTGGAGGAGTTAATTAGACAATTAATTGTTGTTTATGATTCCTTTGATAAGGTTGTCTTCATATGAAGACAACCTTATTTTATATTAGTATTTAATCTATAACAAATTCCAAAGGCTCTCCTGTTGCTCCATTTGGAAAGCTTATTCCTAAAAGTGCAGAAATTGTCGGAGCAACATCTGTAATTTCTGTTCTTTTATAGGTTTGACCTTTTTTAATTCCTTTTCCGAAGAATAAAAGCGGTACATGAGTATCATAAACATAACCCGAACCATGATCAGTTCCTTTTTTATTCCAAGCACCATCTGAAAACACTGAAGATTCCATGATAATTAAAATATCACCTGATCGTTTTTGATTATATCCATTTTTTAAAAGATACTCTACGCCATTTTGAAAAGCAGAATTATTCACAACACTCCCCTTAAAAACCTTATTTATCATATCATGATCTAACAACTTATTGATCACTATATCTTCAATACTATCAATATCAAGGTTTTTGTTCGCAATCGCTTCATGATTTAAAAATACCTGTTCATTACTAATTTTTAGTACAAGGTTTGCTACACTAAATTTTGAAGACAACAATTCATTTAAATCTGCTTTTACCTGGTTAAAATCTAAAAGACCTCCTGGGACTTTATGTGAATCTAAAAATGCTGGCACATAAGGAGCACCATGATCTGCTGTTAAAAAAACGGTATACTCTCCTTTTCCAATCTTGGTATCAAGCGTATTGAATAACCGTTCTAAATCCTTATCTAAACGCAAGTATGTATCTTGTGTTTCCTTTGCATTTACACCAAAATCATGACCAACATAATCGGTACTCGAAAAGCTAACCGTTAAAACATCAGTAATATCATCTTTTCCTAGTTGCTCACCTTCAATCGCGGCAATGGCAAAATCGGTTGTTAAACTATTTCCGAAAGGTGTTGATTTTAAAATATCATAACCACCATTTGCCTTACTTAATTGTTTTAAATCATATGGAAATGTTGATGTAGGTTTCGATTTAAATCCATCTTCAAAATCATTTAAGTCATCTCCACTTTCTATGTATGTATCTATTGGGTATAACGTATTCCATGTTTTTAAATAGTTACTTGTAACTTCGGAAGCATTAAAATCTGATACCCATTTCGGTAATGCATTCATGTAAAACGTACTCGTAATCCAAGCACCTTCATTTTTCCCTCTAAACCAATACGCTGCATTAGCTGTATGACCAGCAGGAAGAACCGCACCTCTATCCTTAATAGATATTCCAATAGTCTTTCCTTTCATTTGAGTAAAGAGTCTATTTTCATCTGTAAATGTTGTCGTTGTCATTCGATGTGGAGACATTTGACCATCAGTGCTTGTTGTTCCAACTGATTGATATGAGTCATCTCTAACACAATACACACTTTTATTTATTGTTTTATCATACCAATTATTTCCGATTACACCATGATATCTTGGTGTTGTGCCTGTATATAATGAAGCATGACCTGCTGCTGTTTTAGTTGGTATATAATTAAAATGATTATTCTTACAATTAAAGCCTTCATTTACCATACGCTTAAATCCGCCTTCACCAAACTTATTATAAAAACGTGTTAGGTAATCATACCGCATTTGGTCAACAACTATCCCAACAACTAGTTTGGGATTACTACTATAGCTTGCAGTTAGTTTTTGTAATTGAACACTATCGTTTTTCGATGTTACTAGCGCTTTTTGAGATTGACAAGACCATACAAAAAGAAGCATAAGAAGTAATGAAAAAATACGTTTTATCATTGTATATATATTTTGAACTCCAAAAATACAGATTTTAATTCATCATCTTTTAAACTTAAGCTAAAGAACTCATCTTAATTTTTTACTTTAGCAGTTACAAATTTTACTATGCAATATCTTCATAATATTGGTGCTTATTTTTTAATGATTGCCGAAATGTTTCGCAAGCCAACAAAATGGTCGGTTATGCGCACGCTTATCTTAAAAGATATCGATGATTTAATCATTGGGTCTTTAGGTATTGTTGCTTTCATTTCATTTTTCGTTGGAGGTGTTGTTACCATTCAAACCGCTTTAAATATTAGCAATCCATTAATTCCAAAATACCTCGTTGGTTTTGCCACGCGGCAATCGGTAATTTTAGAATTTGCACCTACATTCATTTCTATTATTATGGCAGGAAAAGTAGGCTCATTTATTACGTCTAGCATAGGTACAATGCGAGTTACTGAACAAATTGATGCACTTGAAGTTATGGGAATCAACTCCTTAAACTATTTAGTGTTTCCAAAGTTTATTGCACTAACCCTATATCCATTTGTAATTTCTATCGCCATGTTTTTAGGGGTTTTTGGTGGATTGATTGCAGCAGTATATGGTGGTTTTGGAACCTTAGAAGATTTTGTTGCTGGAGTTCAAAACGATTTTATTCCATTTCATATGGTATATGCCTTCATTAAAACCTTTGTGTTTGCTTTTGTTTTGGCTACTATCCCATCGTTTTATGGTTATTACATGAAAGGTGGTGCTCTTGAGGTAGGTAAAGCCAGTACAACGTCTTTTGTTTGGACCAGTGTGGTGATTATCCTTCTAAATTATATTTTAACTCAACTCCTACTAAGCTAATGATAGAAGTTAAAAACGTACATAAATCATTTGGAGACGCCCATATTTTAAAAGGCATATCTACGTCATTTGAAAAAGGAAAAACTAGTTTAGTTATTGGTCAAAGTGGTTCTGGAAAAACTGTATTTCTAAAATGTTTATTGGGCTTATTCTCCCCTGAAGAAGGTAGCATTGCTTATGATGGAAAAATATATTCTGAACTCACTGATGACCAAAAAAGAAATCTAAGAGCCGAAATGGGTATGGTATTTCAAGGTAGTGCACTTTTTGATTCCATGACCATTCAAGAAAACGTTATGTTTCCATTACGAATGTTTACTAAGCAAAGTAAAAGCGAAATGGAAGATCGTGCAGATTTTGTTCTTAAAAGAGTAAATCTAGAAGGTGCACATCATAAAATGCCTAGTGAAGCCTCTGGTGGAATGCAAAAACGTGTAGCTATAGCAAGAGCAATTGTTAATAATCCGAAATATTTATTTTGTGATGAACCTAATTCTGGATTAGATCCCAAAACTGCAATTGTTATTGATAATCTTATTCAAGAAATTACAGATGAGTATAACATTACCACTGTAATTAATTCTCATGATATGAATTCTGTAATGGAAATTGGAGAAAAAATTGTATTCTTAAAAGACGGATTAAAAGCTTGGGAAGGTTCAAAAAAGACCATTTTCAAAACCGATAACGAGGTGGTTACCGACTTTGTATATTCTTCAGAATTATTTAAAAAAGTACGGAAGATGTATTTAGATGAAAACTAAATCCTAGTTTCGTTTAATTACAATTGTATCTGCTTTTAATTCTTTTTGTAACCATTCTTGCAAAGCCTTTTCTCTAGCTACAACAATACTATCGGCAAGTGATACTTTCCATCTTACATTGGCTACTGTAACAGTATCGATATTAATAAAGTCTTTAGATTCTAACATTTTAGAATATCCGAAGAATTCTAAATCATTAAATCGCACTTTAGCATCTCGAGATAGATTTGTAAATGACACAGCATTATTAGACGAGTTTTTAGATTCAATCTGCTTATTCAAATTGGTAATATTGGTCTGAAGTTCTTCAACTTGTTTTTGAAGTCCAGTAATTATTAAATCTTTTTGGTCTAAATCTCTTATCGCTCTGTCATAAGCATCAACAATTTTATCAAAGCTTCTATTTTTATTGCCCTTAATATCAAGTACAAAATCTTTAATTTTATCGTACTTCTTTATTTCGTTATTTAAATCGGCAATAGTGGCATCTGGCACTTCTCCGTTAAAATATAACGCAATAGTTTTTTCTTCCCAGTTTGGTGTTCCGTCTTGAAACCAAAGCTCATGGTTAGAATCAACCTCTTCTTTGATAAAACTATTATAATCATTTTCTAAACCACTATTTTTAAGTACTCTTAAGAATGTTATTGTTGGATATATCATAACAAGTACCGCAACTAAAGCAGCAAACTTAGCAATACGTCTACGTTTAGCTGAATTTGCATATTTAAGCATTGGAAAACGTAATAGTTTTAAAACGATAAATGTTGCTAATGCTATAAATATCGTATTAATCGTAAACAAATTCATAGCGCCTAAAAAATAGGCCCAATTACCATCGGCCAAACCGTATCCTGCGGTACACAATGGAGGCATTAAAGCCGTAGCAATTGCCACACCAAAAATTACTGAGGCAATAGTGCCTTTTTTAGTACGTGCAATAATCAAAGCTAAACCACCAAAAAATGCAATTAATACATCTCTAATGTCTGGTTTTACTCTACCAAGAAGTTCAGAGGTTTCTTGGTTGCCAAGTGGAAAAAACTTAAAAAACAAAAAGGCAGTTAATAAACTTAGTACAATCATTGTCGCTAAATTTATAAGGGAACGTTTCAACGTATCTATATCATTAATCGCAATTGCCATTCCAATCCCAAGAATAGGACCCATTAATGGTGAAATCAACATGGCACCAATAACAACGGCTGTAGAATTAGCATTTAAACCAACAGAAGCAACCATTATGGAGCATACTAAAATCCAAGCTGTAGCACCTTTAAATGACACATCCCCCTTTATTGCAGTAATCGTTGCGTCTCTATCTGTATCATGTCTAAAATCTAAAAGTTCATTCAAAAATGTTTTTGAACTTTCCCACAAACCTTTAACATCCTTTTTAACAGCTTCCTTACTTTGCTCTACTGCTTCTTCCTTTTTAATTTCTTCTTCTGAGAAATCGAATTTACTCTCTTCGCTCATATGTTATCCATAATGTTCCCCAAATTTGTCTTTCACATTTTGGAGTACTTTTTTAATATCTTGTTCTTTTGCCTTTGGAAAGATAAGCAAAACTTCGTCTTTATCTACAATGATATAATCTTCTAATCCATCAACGACTACAATTTTATTGCTTTTAGTTCTTATCATATTCCCTGATGCATCTTCGGTCAATGCTTGTGCATTTACAACCGCATTACCACTATCATCTTTATCAAGTTTATCATACAAACTTCCCCATGTTCCTAAATCATTCCAATCAAAAGTCGCTGGAATAACATAAACATTTTTAGAATGCTCCATGATGGCATAATCAACTGAAATATTTTCAGCTTTACCATAATTATCTCTTACAAAATCATCTTCAAAATCGGTATTATACACGTCACAACCAGATTCAAAAAGAGCATATAAAGTTGGTTGATTGATTTTAAATGCTTCTACAACACTTTTTACACTCCACATAAAAATTCCTGCATTCCAAAGAAAATTTCCTTGAGCAATAAACCCTTTAGCCGTTTCATAATTTGGCTTTTCCCTGAATTGCTCAACTTTTTTTATAGAATCCACCGAAGAGTTATCAAATTCGATATAACCATAACCTGTATTTGGAAATGTTGGTTGAATCCCTAATGTCATCAACGTATCATTTTCGGCACAAAAATCAAAAGCTTGCTGTACATTATTTGTAAATGCGTTTTCATCTTCAATCCAGTGATCACTTGGCGCTACAATCATAACAGCGTCTTGATTTTCTTTCTGAATTTTTAAAGCTGCATATAAAATACAAGGTGCAGTATTTCGCATTTCGGGTTCTAAAACTACCTGACGTTTAGTTACTTCTGGTAATTGCTCAAATACGAGATCGTTATAACGTTCATTGGTTAAAATAAATATGTTTTCCTTCGGAATTAATTTTGAAAGTCTGTTGAAAGTCTTTTGTATCAGCGTATCTCCAGTCCCTAACATATCGTGAAATTGTTTAGGGAAATCTTGAGTACTCACTGGCCAAAATCTAGAACCTACACCTCCAGCCATTAATATGGCGTAATAATTTTTATTCATCCTAATCTTTTAATAATTCGACCTCAGCATTTGGATTAAACAAATACAAACGTCCTGTTTTAATCTCCATACATTCATAACGTTTCACACGTTTGTTTCCTCTTTGAAACACTTTACCATTATATAATTTAAAAGTACTACCAAAAGGTACATCAAAAATATAGGTTTTATCGTTAGGTTCATCAAATTGTTTTAAAGCCAATGCCAAATTTGCGTCTGTATCACTTGAAGCTTTTGGGTTTTTAAAATGTTTGGCTAGCAATGGAAGTAAGTCTAAAGGAAAGGTTTCAGGATTTAAAAACGGTAACATTAAATGCTGAAATGTGTGTTTCCATTCAATCCCATGAGGTTTGATTACTCTACCATAGTTTTTATAGGCTTCAAAATGGGCAATTTCGTGAATGAGTGTGATTAAAAACCGATAGCTATTTAAATTTGAATTTATTGTGATTTGATGCTTTCCGTTAGGCAAACGTTTATAATCACCATGTCTTGTTTTACGTTCTGTCTTCACTTTAACCGTCAAATTATCGTGGTCTAAAAGTGCTATAACTTTAGTAATAGCGTTCTGAGGGATATAATCTTGAAGTGTGTCTGGCATAAATACGTTTAGTCCTTAATGACAAGCAGTTTTGATTCATCATTAATATTCAAGAAATAAAGTCCAGCTGAAGTACTTTCAGGAATTGTTAATTGTGTCACATTTCCAAATTCATTAAATTCTTTTTTAAGAACACTAACTTGCCGACCTCTTATATCAAATATTGAAATGACATCATTTACAGATGTATTAGTAATAAAAATACTATTGTTCGTTACAGGGTTTGGATAAATAATTTGCTCTATATTTTCATTTGTTATGAGTTCTCCACTAAAATAAGGCACAGCAAAATCAAAAGCATCATTACCTACTTTCTCTCCAATTAATCGTCCAGGAATATCATCTGCTGGCGGATGAATACCTCCCCAAATTCTTGATAAACTTGTTTGGTCTGAAGCATCTCTATAGGTTGCCCATTGCAATTTCACATCTACGGAAGGCCCTTGCTCAAATACCAAAAAATCGTTTTGTTTAGCAGTAAACTCGCCAAGACCACCAGGGAAAAATGCACTACCAGTAATTTTAGTCAACACTTCTGAAGCCGCTCTAGAATAGGTTGAATGCCCTGAAACATAACCCGCAAAAGGCGGGGTTACAAAAGTTGGTCGTTGATAGGGCCACCAATTTTCAGCTAAAATCCATCCAACTCCAGCAATATCTGTTGCTTCATCATCTATGTAGTCTGGACCTCTCCAAGTATACAATTTTATTTTCCCTAAGTTTTCGACATCATTTACAATTAAAGGATCTCCAGCTTCAACAACTTCAATAAACCCATCTAAGAGTGGAATACCTGCAACATGATAATTATCTAAAGTTTGATCTGTACTTTGCCCCAATAATGCCATATGTCGTATTGCAGAAATTGGTCTCACATAATCATACCACCCTTTAATACTCCATGCCGAAATTGCAGAGTCATGCATAGCACCTCCCAAAATAAAATACGATTTCACATCCCATTCTAAATCATCTAAAATATCACCTTCACCTTGAAACCTCTTTTCTAATTGCGGATGCTCATTCACATAGTTCAATATCGTGAACCAATGCCCAGGAGGGGTTTCAGAATCTGGACCATCAGCCCAAAACTCTGCTAAAACCCTTGCATAATCACCTCTTGGTACAAGTTGTGATTGGTATGCCTGTCCTGTGATTGGATTTATAACATGGCCTTCTCCGATATCACCACCTTCAATGATATTATAAAAACTTGGGTAGTCTGCGTAATTTGTTGGAAATGTTGAAATATCGGTATTCCCAATAGCACCTGGAGAGATATCCCAAATCACATTATCACTTGGATCAAGGTGGGAACCCCAAATTGACACCATAGAGAAACCTAATTTGTAAGCATCGCTTGAAGCATCATGAGACGTTGTATTTAAATATGGTGGATCACTTGGATCGTTATAGACTTTGTATGATCCTTCTTCGCGTTGATATACATCACTATCATTTTCAGACATTGCAAATGGAAATACATTGCCCCATTCCGGGCTTAAAAAATCTATAGTTGTGCCTTCAATCAAGTTTCCGCTTTGATCAATAAATGTATCTAAACTTAAAGATTGCCATCGATTAGGGTCATTCATGAGTTCAGTTGTTGGTACAGATGGTCCTAAAGGAGCATTTACTGTTGTATAGTAGGCATTATTAAAAAAGTCTAATTCGCGAGAACCATCTCCATTTCCATAATTTATAAGTGTTTGCGCTACAAAATTCCCTAAAGCTGCAGCATTACCAAACTCATATAAAGTAGAATTGCTTGTGCTTTCATAACCCAGTTGTTCCATAACCAAATCGAACAAGGCTTGCGATTCTTCTATATTAGGTGAGTTTTGAAATCTGTAAGTTAATAAGCGATACATTGCAAAGCTGATCGCTTTATTTTGAGAAGCTTCTAAGCTTTCGACTGGGATAAAGTCTTGTAGTTCTGTTGTAAAATTATTGACAGTATTGCCTATGAGATATGGCTTGGCTTCATCGTCATAAATTGCCCAAATATCATACATAGCAACACTAGTATGGAATAAGTTTCGTGCATGAACCGTTGGTCTTGCAAAATCATTTCTAATCGCTTCCAATAAGACTTCGTTCCATAATCTGGCAATTGATACATCTTCAGGAATTTCAGCAGCAGAAAGTGTTACGGTCATTTGTTGTTCTTCACTAAAACAACCGCCATTAGTTTCTCTAACTCGAATAGTTCCTAGTTCATTTAATCCCCATTTTACAACTACAGTTTGTGTATTTTGACCACTAACAATGTCTCCTCCTGACACAATCCAATTGGCAGTAGATTCGCTAGCAATTGGATAAGTATACGTCTCTACTTTAAAAAACCCAGATACTGTTTCTCCAGAGATTAGATTTGAATCTAAATAGGTACAGGAGCCATCATCTATAGTGGCTTCTGGATTATAGGTACATGAAAAAGGATCTAGACAACCATGTATTTTTTGACTTGGAATGATATCTAACACTTCAATTCCTTCACCTTCAATAACCCTAACTGTTGTATCAGCGTTTAGGTTTTGAAAAGTTTCTATCAAACCTGAAGGCCATTTAATTTCCAGCTCCTGAATTTGAGTATCTTGGTCTAAGCCAAAATGAACAGCTTGCAAGCTTTGTGATAGAAATCCAACTCCAGTATAGTATCGTTTTAATATCCCAGAATCGGTTGTAAGTGTCAAAGTTGTGCCAATCGCATCACGATTAGAAACTGTGCCTTGCAATAGCACTTTAAACCAATGCAAATTGCTTACTTCATCAAAGTTGAGTAATTTATTTTCGTATAAAAACGATTGTTGATCAGCATTAGTGACATAAATATCCAAATCGCCATCATTATCATAATCCCAATCTACAGCTTCTACGCTTACAGTTAGTGCGTTAAAGTTTAATGCTTCGGAAATATCTTCAAAACCAGACATGCCTTCCGAAGTTAAATTTTTATAATAGACATTCGTTTCGGTACTTCGATCCTCAAACTCGAAACCGTTAACAATAATCAAGTCTTCATCACGATCAAGGTCAAAATCAGCAAATCGCGTTCCCCAAGCCCAACCAGTTTCTGTAATATTATTAGCAGCTGTAGCATCAGAGAAACTATTTGTACCATCGTTGACTAATAGTGCGTTTTCGTCAATACCAGTAATAAAAACATCAAAATCACCATCACCATTAAAATCTCCGAAGGTAATTCCCATATCATCTAGCATACTATCAAGTCCAAAACTTGCAGCTTGATCTGTAAACGTGGTTCCACTTTGATTGACAAATAAACTATTGGGCTCATTGAAATCGTTAGAGACATACAAATCCATCCAACCATCATTATTGATATCAAAAGGCACTGCGATATAGCTCGCCAAGCCTTGGGTGTCTTGCATATTAGTTGCTACTGTTGTATTGGTGAAGGTCCCATTACCATTGTTGAGATATAATGAATTGGTATCGCATTCATCCCAATCACTTACATAGATATCTAGAAACCCATCATTATTATAATCAAACCAAGTAGATCCTGTGTGTCTACATTGGCTTTCGGCTTCTAACCCTGCACCTTCAGTTACTTCAGTAAATATGCCATTTTGATTGATAAAGAGTTGTAGTTTTTCAGAATGTGTAAACAAAATATCAGGAAAGCCGTCATTATTATAATCGCCCCAAGATACACCATGTTTGAAACCCTTAAGTCCGAAAAAATCTTCTGCTAAACTATCGAATGGTAATAAGTTTGTGAGCCCTGCTTCTTCTGTAACATCTGTAAAGGTGCCATTGTTATTATTTCTAAAAAGCCTGCTTTTAGTGCGTTCATCACCATCTTCGTCCTTGGCAAGCGCAACCACAAAAATATCAAGGTCGAAATCATTGTCATAATCGGCAACAGCAACACCATTATTATTTTCTAAAATTCCTAGGCCAGAAGGCACTTGAACTTGTTCAAATATTTGTGCACCTGCACTGGAAACTAATAGAATTAATACAAAGCAAATACTATAAAAACGTACTCTTTTATTCACGCAAATAATTTTTATAAAGATAGGAAATCGTAGTCATATGCCATACTGATATATGTGTAGAACTACGAGTTGATTTCATAGATAAAACAACTAACTTATTAATACTCCTGATATGGAACATTAAAACTATTAAAAAGCCAAAAGAAATACTATTAATATCAATAAAAAAGAGCGCCTTTGCGCTCTTTAAATTTTCTATTTTTTTGTTGAGTTAGTCTATATATCCCATGTCACGCATCCAATCGTTATTAAACATTTTACCAACATAGCGACTGCCGTGGTCATGGAACAATACTACAACCACATCGTCTTTAGTAAACTGTTCTTTTAACTGCAATAATCCTTTGATGGCTGCTCCTGCACTATTCCCTAAGAACATACCTTCTTCTTTAGCTAGCAATTGTGTGTATACCGCAGCATCTTTATCGGTTACTTTAGTAAATCCATCAATAATTGAAAAATCTACATTTTCTGGAAGAATATCTTCACCAATACCTTCAGTTACATAAGGATAGATTTCATTTTCATCAAACACACCTGTTTCATGATATTTTTTAAAGACACTTCCGTAAGTGTCAATTCCCCAAACTTTGATATTAGGGTTTTGTTCTTTTAGGTATTTTCCAACACCCGAAATGGTTCCTCCAGTTCCAACGCCAACTACAAAATGTGTGATCTTACCATCGGTTTGTTTCCAAATTTCTGGACCAGTACTTTCGTAATGCGCCGCAGCATTACTTGGATTATCATATTGATTCACATACCATGAATTTGGTGTTTCTGTACCTAAACGTTTTGATACTGAATAGTAACTACGAGGATCTGTTGGTTCAACATCTGTAGGACAAACCACAACTTCAGCACCAACAGCACGAAGGATGTCCATTTTTTCTTTAGACTGTTTATCACTAATTACGAAAATACATTTGTAACCTTTAACGATCGCTGCTAAAGCTAATCCCATTCCAGTGTTTCCAGAAGTTCCTTCTATGATAGTACCTCCAGGTTTTAAACGTCCGTCGGCTTCGGCATCTTCAATCATTTTCAAAGCCATACGATCTTTAACCGAGTTTCCGGGATTGAAGGTTTCGTACTTAGATAATACCAAACATGGCAATTCTGCTGTAAGCTTATTGAGTTTTACTAAAGGTGTATTACCAATTGTTTCTAATATATTTTCTGCGTAGTCCATTGTATTTATTTAGCGATGCAAAAATAGACAAAAGTCAAGAGTTAAGAACATAATGCTCTTATTTTTATGTTAAGATTACTTTGAAAGATTACTCAAAGCGAATGGCTTTAACAGGTGAGATTTTTGTGATAATTATAGACGGAATCAATAACATAAGGAAACAGGCTATGAAGGTTCCAATATTGAGTAGGAGGATATAATCAAGTGCAATATGCACAGGAATAACTGACACGTAATACTGCTCTGGGTTTGGAAATTTAAGCACGTCAAATTGTTGCTGTATTAAGAGTAATACTAACCCAATAAGGTTTCCCCAAAATAAACCTAATCCAATTAAATAGGTCGCATTATAAAGAAACACTTTTCTTATGCTCCAATTACTGCTACCCAAAGCTTTAAGAATTCCAATCATTTGGGTACGTTCTAAAATTAAAACGAGTAATGCTGTAATCATATTAATACCAGCAACGATAATCATAATAGCAATAATTCCGTAGGTATTATTATCAAAAATTTTAATCCACTCAAAAGTGGTAGAAAATTTTTCTTCTATAGTTTGTGTATTCAAAAACGACGATGTTTTACTTCGTATTTGATTTTCTTTTTCTTTAAGTGCAGTGAAGTCATCTAGATAAATTTCAAAGTTTCCTACATCAGTTTTCTTCCATTTATTCATACGTTGAATATGGCTCAAATCACCAATCATAAAATTTTTATCAATGTCTTGAAACCCAGAATTGAAGATTCCAACGATTTTAAAGTTTCGTTGAAATGGAATCTGTTCAATATTTTCCTTACCGAAAACAGTTTGAAAATTATCGCCAAGTTTGAAGTTTAATCGATTGGCGAGGTAGCTAGAAATCACAATGTTGTTGCTAAGATTACCTTCATAGGTTGGTAATACGCCTTCTACCAAAAAATCTTTAACGTAAGACCAATCATAATCAGCACCTACACCTTTGAGTACAATACCTTCAAAATCAGTTTCCGTTCTTATGACACCAAACTTGGTTGCCACACCTTGGATGTGCTTAATACCTTCTACAGTATTGAAATTAGGATAAAAATCTTGTTCAGTTGAAATTGGAACCAGTGATTCATTGGACGCATTAGTGTCGTAGTTATTAATAGTGATATGCCCGTTGAATGCGACAACCTTTTCACGTACTTTTTTTTGAAGCCCTAGACCAGTAGCAATCGCAATAAGCATTACAATGATGCCTATAGCAATTGCAGCAATACCAATTTTTATTATTGGTGCCGAAACACTACTTTTATACGCTTTACTACCAATAATGCGTTTAGCTATAAAAAACTCGTAATTCAAAATTTAAAAATGCGTTTATCGATATTCAAAAATAGGGTTTTCCCGATAATTATAGTGTTTGTTTTAGTTCTCATTTCTTGTGGTTCAAAAACAAAAGAAGATTCGGCACAGAATAATAAGGTCATGAATCAAGTTCAGGAAGATGTTCCTGATAAAGTTGATGTAGATATAATTGTTGGCGCTAATAGAACGGATGCTTATCTACCTATATTGAAAGACAAACGTGTTGGGATTATTGCAAATCAAACTAGTGTGATTTTCTCAAGTGAAAAACTAAAAGAAGAAGGTGATTATATTCATCTTGTTGACTCTCTTCTAAAACATAATATTGATATCAAAAAAGTATTTGCACCAGAACATGGTTTTAGAGGCAAAGCAGATGCTGGAGAAATCATAAAAGATAGTGTAGATAATAGAACAGGTTTACCTATTGTGTCATTCTACGGAAAAAACAAAAAGCCAACACCTGATCAATTAGCTGGTCTGGATATTGTTGTTTTTGACATTCAAGATGTTGGCGCTCGTTTTTACACGTATATTTCAAGTTTACATTATGTGATGGAAGCTTGTGCTGAAGCGAATATCCCTGTACTTATCTTAGATCGACCTAATCCAAATGGTCGCTATATAGATGGTCCTATTTTAGAACTCGAACACCAAAGTTTCGTTGGAATGCATCCTATTCCTGTGGTACATGGAATGACTATTGGTGAATATGCCAAAATGATTAATGGAGAAGGTTGGTTAGAAAAAAGCATTACATGCGATATTACTGTGATAGACATGCTAAATTACAATCATAATAAAACCTATAATTTACCCATTAAACCATCACCAAATTTACCAAATGATCAAGCGATAAACCTCTATCCTAGTCTTTGTTTTTTTGAAGGTACAAACGTAAATGCAGGTCGTGGTACATCAAAACAGTTTCAGATTTATGGGAGCCCGTATTTGGATAAAACAGTTTATGATTTTAAATACATTCCGTCACCAAATGAAGGTGCAAAATATCCAAAGCATGATGGTAAACTCTGTTATGGAGAAGATTTAAGTAAGACTGGTACAATGAATGCTATAGATTTAAGTTTTCTTATTCGTGCTTATAAAAATTCAGTTGACAAAAATGCGTTTTTTATTGACTACTTTACAAAGCTAGCAGGTACAAAAAATTTACAAACTCAAATTGAATCTGGTGTTTCTGAAAAAGAAATCCGAGAGACCTGGGCTGAAGGACTTTCACAATTTAAAAAAATGAGAGACAATTATTTGATGTATGAGTAGTTAGTATACTATGAAGAAAATCGCTTTTATCATATTTACGATAGCTTTTTCATTTAACTTATTTGGTTTTCATAAAAACCATGTTGTTCAGAAAAATTATGGTAATGTCAAAACATTTGTCTTAACACCTTTCAAAAATTATGGTTCGACAATTAATGTTGAAATCATTGGGCAATTAGCTCAAGAACTCTCTAGTCGTCTAAAATACAAGGACACCATCATTTTAGAATTTAAACATGATTATAGCAATAGTTACCCGAACATCACTATCGTTGAAAAAAGCAATCCGAGTTCTCTATTTCTTTTGAATGGTAACTTAGGGACATTAAAAAAACGTCAAAGAAAATATTATAGACCACGTAAAGAAAAAACTGCAATCTGCATTAGGCAAATGGCACAGGATTTTAATATATGGGACACTTTAAAATTGCTAGAATTTAGTATTAACAATACATTTAAAAATGAACTAAACACAGTTCATTCAACAAAATTTTTCGAATATACTAGAGATGGATCTTTTGAAATTGAATTCTTTGGAATGGGGCCAGAATTAATCAATTCGGTGAAAACGACTAGTACATCTAGCCAGCTAAAGGCACTTTTGCAAGAAAAGATTGAGTTTTTTAATTCTTTAAATATAAAAGGTGTGTTTTATAACAACCAATATTGCTTTAATTCTAATACATTAGATTACAAGACCGATTTTATAAAATACTTAACACCACTTGAAAAAGGGATTTGCATCTTTAATTCTGACACGTCATTTATTTACTTGAATGACAAAATTGAAAACATTACACCTCACAAAATAGATGCAAAAGATCACTATTCATTTTATGCAGATAAATTCAATTATTTTAAAAAAGAAAAGGTGAAAAAAGGTATAATGTTATATAAAGCAGCATCTAGTTATTGGGTTATATTTTCCGAAGAAAAAAATGAAATCATAGAAACCTCTAAAAATTAAAATTTACTCTTTCTCATTCTTAGCCACCAAGTCCTCCTCTTCTACAGTTAATAACAAGGTATCATCTCTAAGAACTTTAACAACAAACACAATACGAATTGGTGATTGTACAGCTACAAATACATGCTTGCCTTTACTGAGTTTATTTAATGGAATTTTAGCAAATTTTTCGTTGATGGCCATATTAACCTCACGTTTGTAATCCATACTTACCGAATACACTCTATTAATAAGTGATTCGCTTTTTAGAACTAAAGTATCTTTTGTGGCGTTTAATTTATGAATCAAGCCCTCTGCACGAACATTGACATTTTTTTCGAGTTTCGCAAAGTCATTTTGGGCTTGCGCAGTATAGTTTAAAGAAGTGATTAAACTAAAAAAGATTACAATAATTGTTAGTTTCATGTATAAACGTTGGTTAACGTCAACAAAATTTGAACTAATAGCATTTGTAATCCCGAACCTTAAAACTAGTTTCTTTTTTGGTTAGGGAGCAAAAAAATCTATGAACGGTAAATAAAACCGAAGTATGGACTTTTCTTACAATGTATTTATGCGGTTAGTCGTTATAAGGTTTTCCGTTTGGTCTTAAATGTGTACGTCTGTACTCAGCTCTAGTTTGCACTTTAGATCGATCTGGTTCAGAAAGGTTATACGTCATTGTTATGGTATTTTCAAATGCGTCAAAATCTTCTTCATCGCCATTTGTTGCTAAACTTAAATTAGCAGTATCAAACTCTAAGTTAATGTCTTTGACATCAGCCAAAGCAATATCTGAATCTAAATCACCATCGGTTAGTTCGTTCATCACAACATCAGAACCTAAAGTAGATTCATAATCAAATGGCAACAAACGATCTATTTGAAAAACGATAATCTTATCAGCTTGGTAAAACATAACCGTGTATTTACCTACAGGTAATTGGTCTAAAGGAATTTTAGCGCTTTTAACTGCTGGTTTAAAGTTGAACACCTTCTCTGTAGTTTTATTTAAAAAGCGTACTTTTTTGAATAAAAACTTATTTTCCAGAAGCAATGAATCTTGCGTATTTGACAGATTATGATCTAAATCAACTGCTAGAGAGTTTACATTTTTTCGAATGGTAGTGTATGTTTCTTCTTGAGCAAAATTGCTATTGCTCATAAGTAGAAATATCACTATAACGCATAGGCGAGTTATTGGCACGCCAAGGATAGTTAACTTGTTCATGATTGGGGTCATTTAAAGATTAAACTAAAAATACTTCCAACCCTTTTTGAGGGAATTTGGATTAATTTATGTTGTGCATTATATCGATTCATAATTTAAGCTGAAACCGATAAGAATACATTACAAAGTTAGGATAGGAATATGCTGAAATCTAAGTTGTTGGTCGAAATCAAAAAAAGAAACGATAAACTGACATTTTTGGTCGAAAAAACAGATAAAATGCACAAATTGAGAAAAATTTAAGCGCATATCGACTCCGTAAATCCCTAAAAATGAACACTTAAACGAGGTGATATTTATTTTTTCAAAGTTTTAACCTGAATTACCTTATTTGGATAATCTGATATAATTCCATCAACTTTTAAGTCAATCATCAGGTTAATATCACCAACACTATTGACTGTCCATGGAATAATTTTATAGCCCTGTTCTTGATATTCAGAAATTGTTTGCTGATCTAATAATTTAAAATACGGACTGATAATTTCTGGTTTAAAAGAGAGTTTAGACAGTTTAGCTTCTATAGATTCGTCTTCATCGACAAGTAACGCAATTTTCAGCGTGTTATTTTGGTTTTTAGTTGCTTCTAAAGCTCGCAAATCAAACGACTGAATAGTCGTTCTTTCTTCAATACCTTCGGAAGCGACTTTATTTAAAACTAAGGTTACATAGTCTTCAAACAGTGGTGTATAAATACCATCATATTCTGGTTTGCTTTTTATTTCAATATTATAAAGAATAGCATGTTTTGATTTACTTTCAGCCAAATGAATAACTTCAGAAAGCAATGGTTTATATAATTTTTCGTGTTTTTGAAATGGAAATTCAGGATGTTTTTTTGTTCCGCAGTCATACAATTTAATACTATCATATGTCATAGTATATATATTAAATGATCGTTCATTAACTTCGGAAATTGGATGTCCATAGACATCTAAAGCAATCACATGATTCATAAACGGCTCATGTGATACAAGAACTTCATAGTCTTTTGAGATCACAACATCCAATTCTAATGTTGTTACGCCTATGTCTAGTGCTTTTTGAAATGCAGGCAAAGAATTCTCGGGGTACAAGCCTCTACAACCTCTATGACCTTGAATGTCTAATGTCTTATCAGAATTGCAACTGAATAAAATAACACACAATAACCATAGATAACGCATTACTCGATTGGATTAACTGTTGTTGGTTTTCTGTATTTGTGGAACGGTTGTTTTAGGAGTACTCCAATTTTACCGTTAGCTTCCTCATCTGGGAAAGTATCTACGCCATAAACAATAGCGTCTCTGTCTAAGACCATGAATGTTCCAAAAATACGATCCCAAATGGAAAAGATATTTCCGTAGTTAGAATCGGTATAAGGCAACATATAATGATGATGTACTTTATGCATATCTGGTGACACCAAAATATAACTCAATGCATTGTCTACTTTTTTAGGCAATTTGATATTGGCATGACTAAACTGCGTTGCAACTAATGACATGGACTGGTATAACATAACAATACCCATTGGAGCACCAATAATGAAAACACCAAAAAGTGTAAATATAAAACGAATGACACTCTCAAGTGGATGATGTCTATTAGCTGTTGTTGTATCCACATTATGATCGGTATGATGCACTAAATGTACCATCCAAAGTGGTTTGACTTTATGTTCAACATAATGCGCTAAATAGGCACCAAAAAAATCGAGAAGTAAAACACCTGCTATGACATAAGCCCAAGTTGGTAAACCAGGAATCCAATTGATAATTCCGAATTTTGTATCGTAAACCCATTCAGATGTACCAAATAACAAAAAGGCAAGCCCAAAATTAATAGCAATTGTAGTTAATGTAAAAAATAGATTAGGCACAGCATGTTTCCATTTATTATACTTGAACTTGTATAATGGCAAGGTCCCTTCTAATAACCAAAATAGAGTTAATCCGCCAACTAGAATCAAACTTCTATGGTGTGATGGAATCGTTTCAAAGTAATCAAGTAAGTGCTCCATAACTAATGCTCGAATGTTTCTAATCCTAATTCTTGAATAACATTATTTTCTAAGTTAATGTATGATCTTATAATAAGAGACGTGTCGGTTAATTCTACTATTTCGTTAACGATATCTGGATTAGGAAACTCTAATGTAGAAAGATCTGTTCCGTCAATAATTAATTCGGCAGATTGTTGATTATATTTAATCCCATTTCCAGGTAATGTAAATGTTCCTGTAAATTCATAAGTATCTGCTGCTGTATCATCGCAATCAATAGCCCCAGAACCTCTACTAACATAAGTTTTATTTGCATTTAGCAATAAACTATTTTGCTCTTGGCACAACCCTACTCGATACCATTGACCATATAACAAATTAGTATTCAATCTTGTTGAATCATCACTTGAAGAGCAACCAAAACTAGTAATGGTAAAAATTAAACCTATAAGTAAGTATGTCTGCTTTTTAAAAAAGGGAATAAGCGTATCCAAAAGAGTTATAGTTATTGAGAGTTAGTAATGATATCATTAGCTTTTTTCAAATTTACTAAAGAAACTTTACTTCGCCATGCACTAGCACTTTTTTCATCTTTTAAAATGCGATGAGCCGTTAGATGTAAAAAGGCAACCATAGCCTCATTGGTTTTATCTATTTCGGTTTTATTAATTCGTTTTAATAGTCGTAACACTTTTCTTGGTCTATTTAAAGCTAAATTCTGATAGATTTCTAGCAAATGTACTTTTTGTGCTAACATCTTTTTATTCTCCATATTTCCAGAAGCCAAATAGTCCTTTGCTTCTTTTAAATAAATGGTAGACAATTCAATGACTTCTGGTCTAACACTTTCATTTAAATAAATGGTTGCATCAATATATTTTGATACCAAATAAAATGCGGTTTTGAAATTTTGTTGTTGAGAATAGTTAATTAACTCCCCTTTCAAAAAAGACGTATTAATATAATACTTTCTAATAAGCTTAGATATATTTAAAAACTGACTATAATCTGGAGCTGTGTTAACAATATTGCCATTGATATCTATTATTTTTATGGAGTCATCATTAAACTTATCGATATAACTAAACGTTCTTTTACCATCAATTTCGTCAAATAATTTGGCATAGTCAGACTCACTAACAATTACTGGTACAAAATGGTTCCAAATCCATTTATTGAGATAATCAGCATCAAAGAGATTGTCTACAACAACTTTACTACCACTAGCATCTTCAACAATTACAGGATAAGGATAGCTTGTCGCTTCTTCCCAAACCATAAGTATCATTTTATCTTGCACTAAAGCCAATCGCTTAGCAGCTCCTAAAGATGTCAACCACTCTTGTGATTCACTTATTTGCAATGCAGAACATACAATACATAAAAACAGTACGATTCTCTTCATGTGTATTGTTTTAGATTTTAATTCTTCGTTTCATGTCTTCTACAATATTGAAAGCAGCTGGACAAATTGCTACATTTTTAAGTGTTAAGCTTGAAATTTGCTGAAATTTCTTTCTATCAGTATGTGGAAATTCACGACACGCTTTTGGCCTTACTTCATAGATCGAACAATAATTATCTGTTCCTAAAAACGTACAAGGTACTGACTGCAGTACATAATCGTTTTCTTCATCCAGACGCAAATAGGTGTCAATAAATTGCTGTTGCTTCATTTTAAAATACTTGGCAATACGTTCAATATCTTTAGCAGTAAACAAAGGACCAGTCGTTTTACAACAGTTAGCGCATTCTAGACAATCGGTACGTTGAAACTCATCGTCATGAAGTTCTTGCATGAGATAGTCTAGTTGCTTTGGTGGCTTTTTTTTAAGCTTAGTAAAGAATGTTTTATTTTCCTTATGCTTATCTTTGGCCAGCTTTGGAAGATTATTGATGATGTCTTGCATAGTTCAAAAATAACACTTTTATGAAAGACCTTTTCGGAAAAGCCTTACTTGACTTTTACAACAAAAATTATACCGAAGACCTCATCACCTCTACGAATATTTCAGGAGAAGATGCATTACCACTTCCATATTTATTTAGGAATTATTCTGAAATGCCAAAACTCGAACAAAAAGCCTTAGAATTAGCAAAAGGCACTGTTCTTGATGTTGGATGTGGCTCTGGAAGTCATAGCTTGTACCTACAAGAAAAAGGATTAAATGTAAAAGCTATTGATATTTCTGAAGGTGCCGTAAGTGTTACACGAGCGCGTGGTGTTACTAATACCGAACTGAAAGATATATTGAAAGAAACAGATACTTTTGATACCATTCTATTACTTATGAATGGTACTGGCATTTTTCAAGAATTGTCTCAAGTATCTAAATACTTATCACATCTCAAATCACTTTTAAACCCTAATGGAGAAATTTTAATCGATTCTTCAGATATTCAATACATGTATGAAGATGATGATGGCGGACTTTGGATTGATACGAATGCTAATTATTATGGCGAATTAGATTATTTCTTGAGTTACAAAGGTGAAAACGAAGACCCAATGAAATGGCTTTATATCGATTTTGACCGCTTGCAATTAGCTTGCGAATCTGTTGGTTTGCAATGTGAAAAAATAATGGATGGTGAACATTTTGATTACTTAGTAAAACTATTTAAGTAAGGTAAATATTAATTTTTTATTTTATCAAATGCCTCTTGAGCTTCTTCTCTAGTCTTTTCAAATAGATTATCACCAAATCTATCATATAATAATTCCTGCATCTTTTTGTTATAACATTCATCACTAGGCATAACAACACAGCCCATACTCACCATTTTGATACCAAATTTTTCAAATAGATGTTTGTTATAATAAGCTTCAAAACCTCCAGTGGGTTGACCAGCCCAACCAAATGAATAGATATTATAAATGCCTAGATTAAAGTTATTGATTGCTTGTTCTGTACCAGATAGACACATGTCTACTTGTTTCACCTCTTGAGCGTTTACAGCAAGTGCTGCACTTATTGTTAATATAAACAGTAGTTGTTTCATAATCTAATTAGTACAATAAGCATTCCAAACTAAGGTTCCATAACACGTGTAGAACATCAAAACGTGTTATTGTTTTTCGCCATCAACGAAAGTTTGCTCCACTTTTATATTCGGAATTTCATTTAGATTTACCGTCATAATATCTTTATCTAAAACAATAAAATCAGCAAATTTACCAGCTTCTATACTTCCTTTTTCGTTCTCTTCAAAATTAGAATAAGCTGCCCAAATGGTCATTCCTTTTATAGTTTCTTCTCTGGTCAATCCATTTTCTTTTTGAAATCCGCCTTCAGGAAATTGCTCTAAATCTTGTCGTGCTACAGACGCATAAAATGTTAAAAACGGACTAACCTGTTCTACAGGGAAATCGGTACCTAAAGCCACTTTTCCGTAGGCATCTAATAATTGTTTATAAGCATAAGCGCCTTTAACACGTTCAATACCCAAACGATCTTCAGCCCAATACATATCACTTGTTGCATGCGTTGGTTGAATCGATGGCAGCACATTTTTGTACAAGTCAAAATCTTCTTGCGATACTACTTGTGCATGTTCTACTCGCCATCGTCTATCTGGCTTTCCACTTAATGCCTTATTGTAAGTTCGTAAAACGGCATGATTCGCTGAGTCGCCAATAGCATGTGTATTCATTTGAAAATCTGAATTTGAAATCTTTTCAGCTGATGCATTGAATGTTGCTAAGTCTGTGACTAGCAACCCAAAATGATTTGGTTTATCACTATAAGGTGCACGCAACATTGCTCCTCTCGAACCTAAAGCACCATCTGCATAAAACTTAAATGACCGTACATTTAATCTATCAGTTTTTGTGATGCCTTTATTTAGGTAGTAGTCTAAATTTTTAGGCGTAAATGAAACCATAGCGTATACTCTCATTTTTAAATCGCCAGATTGCTGGAGACTATCAATAATTTCGATAGCTTCTTGATTTAATCCTGCATCATCAACTGTAGTTAATCCATAATCAAAACAAATATCTTGTGCAGCTAATAAGGCTTTTACTTTATCCAGTCGTGTTGGTTTAGGCCAATAATTCATGACCAAATTTTCTGCATTATCTACGAGAACACCAGTGAGTTTTCCATTCTCAATAACAACTTCTCCACCTTCAATCTTACTGTCAATCGTTACGTTTCCTAAATTTAAAGCTGCTTGATTGCACAAGATAGCATGACCATCAATACGTGTTAATGCCACTGGTGCTTCAGGAAACATCTTGTTTAATAATGTGTTATTTGGAAATACTTTCTCTTCCCAATCATTTTGATCCCAGCCGCGACCTATGATGAATGGCATCTTATTTTTATTCTGAAAGTCTAAAACGCGTTGCATGACTTCCTCAAAGCTTTTTGTGCCAACCAGATTAACTGCTTGCTGATTAAAACCCAAGCCCAAAAAATGACAATGAGCATCTATAAGGCCAGGAACTATGGTTTTGCCTTGTGCATCAATGATGTTTTCAGACGCATATTTTGCTTTAATCGCTTCGGAAGTCCCGACAGCAACAAATTTCCCGTCTTTAACTGCAAAAGCCTCAGCTTTACTAAAATCATCATTCACAGTATAGACATTAGCATTAATAACAATAGAATCAACATTTTGCTGTTCATGAGAACAAGACACTATGGACATAAAAAACAGAAGGATACTTAGTTTTTTCATTGGTATGGTTTTAGGCTTATAAAAATACAAAAAGCATTCAATCCTTAAGTTGCGATTGAATGCTTTTGTTATTTTAAGATTCTGCATCAAATGCAGGTCTATATATCATTAAATTAGAAATCAAACTGATAGGTTGCTCCAGCCAAGAATTGAATACTTTGTACAGGATAGTTTAACCAACGTTGGTAATCTTGATTGGCAATATTATTGGCTTTAGCAAATACTGATAATTGATCACTAATTTTATAGCCAACATGTGCATTTAAATCCAAATAACTATCTAAAGTCACTCTTGAAATCATTGGAGCTGTTAAGGTTCCTAAACCTGTTACGACTCTATCCTTTCGTTCGCCAACATAAAATAAATTAGCGCCTGCAAACCAATGTCTATCAATTTGGTAATCTAAAAATACAGACCCTTTGATATCTGGTAAATTCCAAGCTTCGGCTTGCTCATCGGTATCGTATGCAAAATACTCGCCTTTAAGTCCAAGTTTGAAATTGCGATTGACATCAATATTCAATTCACCAGCAATCGAAAAAGTAGATACATCATCATAGACAAGGCCATAAGAATTTCCATATTGATAATTCTCACGATCTACATTTAAATCTGGTCCAATATTAAATAGTGGCTTATTTTTTTCAGCTAAATAATGTCCGCTCACATTATAGCTCACATTATTTGACAACTTTCCTTTAACTCCTAGCGACACATTATAAGCTTGATCGGTTGGCGCAATAAAAGATGCTGGAGCTATAAATGGGTTTTCTTGAGCAAAATCATAATATGAATTCTGAATCAATCCACCTTCAATACCTCCATAAGCTATCATTAAGTCGCCAACCAATCTATAACTCGCTGTAATATTAGGATAGATAAAGAAGTCACTTTCACTAGCTTCGTTGTCGTTGAGATATACAATCTTCAATCCTAAATTAACTGTTAAATCATCTTGTTTCATTTGATAGCTTGGTGCTACACCTAAGTTGAAATTTCCGTAGTCATAAGCTTCATCAATAAAATATAATCGATCAAAAGATCCTCCAATATAATCTAAAGTTACTTCAGTATTAATCAACTCATCATTAACAGGTATATCAAAACCAGTTTTTAATATAAAACGGTTTTCTCCAGAATCAAGGTTGTCACCAAAACGTCTGTATAAAACACTACCTCTATTCACAATGGCATCTTCGAAGTTGATATGCCCGCCAAATTGGGCTGTATAAAACGAATGGTCTACATCAAAGGTTGGCATACTTTGGTCAGGAACACCGTACCAGTTAAACGTTTGCAACTGAAACCCACCTTCTACTTTCCAGGAATAATCACTTAACTTCTGACTGTAATGGGCATTGAGTCCCGTTTCAGAAAAATTATTATCGAAATTAATCCCTTCAATATCTCCTGCTGAAGAGTGATGGCTAAAATAACCACCAACGCGTTCGTTATTACTCAATTCGTGATTGAGATACACTTCACCTAAAATTGTGGTGTAGGTTCCTACACCTAAAGAAGCATAATTGTCGAATAATTTTACAGGTTTCTCTTTATCTACATTTGCCGCTTTTCCTTTTGCAGGTGTAAACGTTGATGCTACTGGAATAGAAAAAATATTATACTTAATTTCTTTTTTCTTAGCTGTTGTAGAATCATTTAAACTTGGTGTTTCTTTGATTTTAAAAGCATCAGAAATTTTTGGCGTGTATGGCTTCACCACATTTACGGTTCCTGCATCTAAAGTATCCTTTTCACGTTCTTGAGCGAATGAGATCGACACATTTAAGATAAGGATGATAAGAATGATATGTTTGAATATATTTTGCATTGCTTCTATTTTGATGAAAGATGACATTTAGTTTTGCTCTGTTTCTACAGATGAATTTGTTTTTGCAGCCTTAGTTTTAATTCTATTAAGTTCTTCTTGTGCTTCGGCAACAACATCATCAAACTCGGGAAAATTAGAGATAACACTTTCTAAAATGTATGTTGCTTGGAACGCATCACCTAAGGCATCATAGTTTTTGGCCATCACAACCAAACCTTTGGCACTATAAAACTTATAACTACTATAATCTCTTGCAAGTTTTTGAACTGTTGCATTTGACGACTCATATTTACCTTCCTTATTTTTGAAATAAGCATTGTAATACAACGCTTCGGCAGCAACAGCTCCTGATGCTATTTTTTCAACTTGTGCGTAAGCCACTTTGGCTTTGGCTTCATCTCCAGTGTTAATAGCCGAACGTGCAATGATAATTTGCGCATCACTCTTCACGTTATTATCAATCTTAGAATCTTGAAGTACTTTTTCTGCGTAGGTTACTGCTTCAGAATAATTTTGTTGCTGATAATAGGCATTCATCAAATTTGACTGAGCATAAGTAATATTTTGTGGATAATCGGCTTCATTTTCTAAACGCTTTAATAACGGAATAGCTGTATTCCAATTAGAGTCGTTGAGATAGATTTCAGATAGCTTTACAATTGCTTGCTCAGTAAACTCCCCTTTTTGTTTGTTAACCACATACTCATAATGAGGTTGTGCATTGTCTGGTAATTGTTTCTTAGAATACAGTTGAGCGATGTAAAAATGTGATTTTAAAGCATGAATGCCGTTAGGAAATTCATTTAAGTATTTATTAAACTGACGAATTGCACCATCTGTATTATTATCTAAATATTGTTTTTCTGCTGCTAGATAAGCTGTATTATCTAATTCGGCGTCAGTAACATCAACATAATCTAAGGTTTTTACCCAAGCGGCATATTCATCTACACGGCCTAAATCAATATAAATTAAACGTGCTGTGGAAACCGCTTGACTTGCCTCATCGGTTGCTGGATAATCGCTAGCAACTTTCTTAAACTTCGTTAATGCTCTTTCATTATCATTAGCATTGTAATACGATAAGCCTTGACGTAATAAGGCTTTTGAGATAAACACACTGTTACTATACTCTGAAATAAGTCGGTTGTATAGCACCATAGCTTTTTCAGTTTCATTAGCTTTCACATATGAATTTGCCAATTCATACATGGCATCGTCACGCAATGATGATCTTGGAAATTCTTTAATGAAAGCATCTAAACCTTGAGTCTTTTTTGAGCCTTGCCCAACATAACCATAACTCATTATTTTTTGGAACGATGCATAATCACTCTCAATTTCATTAATACTAATGGCCTTATCATACGCAGCAATCGCGCTATTATAATTAGTTGAAACAAAATAACCGTCTCCAAGTCTGAGGTATGCATCATTTAAACGTAGTTTATCATCTTTATGATTGTCTATAAACTTCTGAAAGCTTAATGTCGCCTGATTATAATTTTTAAGTTTAAAATAGGTATATGCAATATTGTAATCGATATTATTAATTTCATTGACATTTGCTGCACCACTTTGTTGCTCAAATTGCTTAAAACCAATAAGTGCCTCATCAAAATTACTAAGGTGATAATCTGTTTCTGCCTTCCAGAATGTTGCTCTCGTTGTAAACACAGCATCCTTTGCTTCATCTATAGATTTATTAAACAAATTTTTTGCTTCATTATAATCACCTTCATTATAAACTTCAATACCTCTGTAAAACGCTACTTTTTGATAAGCGACTCGATTTTCAAAACTGTTTTTATTTTCTAAAAGCTTGATGGCTTCTTTATAATTTTTAGACGTGATGTACGAATCAATCAGTAACGTTTCTATTTCCTCTTTATAACTAGTTTCAGGATATTTATCTAAATAACTTGATAAAACTTGAGGAACCGATTGATATGGGTTTCCAATTTCATAACTAATCTTAGCGTAATTGAGCCATGCATCCTCTTGAATTTTCAAATCATAATCCATTTGTGATGCATTTCTAAAAGCATTTAAAGCTTCTTGCTTTTTATCAAGATTGATATAACTTTCTCCTAAATGATAATATGCATTTTGTGCTACGAAATTATTACCATCGATAATTTTATTAAACTCGGAAATAGCACTTTCGAAATCGTTTTGTTTATAATAAGCATATCCTAATTGATAGTAATCGACATTATTCCATCTGCCACGTCTACCGTTGTAAGCCTTAAGAAAAGGAATCGCTTCATTATATTGTTCTAAATTAAAATAGCTCTCTCCAATAATTTTTGAGAGTTCTGATTTTTCTTTCGGGCTACTATTATCTAGTTGTTCTTTGGCCAGTTGAATGGCTTTTTCAAACTTTCCAAGTTTAAAGTTTAAATCAGCTTGGTAATATGATAACTTTTCTTTGTATTTATCTTGATCACTTACTTGGTCAAAATACTCATTAGCTTTATCATAATTATCACCTTCATAAGCCATAAAACCGATGTAATATTTGGCTTGAGAACCATATTCTTTAGAGGTAACCACACGGTTTAAGTATTTATTTGCCCCTGTTTCATCTCCTGTAGAATACAAGGCATAACCATAATTAAAATTGAATTTATCACGCTCAGAACGCGAAACACTATTCTCATCTACTTTGCTATACCATTTTCTTGAATAGGCATATTTTTCGTTAGTAAAATAATAATCGGCAACATCTAAAAAAGCTGTATTACGCTTAGTACTTGTTGGATAATCATCCACAAATTCTTGAATTAAATCATCGGCATTTTGCTGATTTAAACGTACGGCACAATTAGCAATATAATAAGCACATTCTGACGCAACAGTTTCATTTGGAGCTTCATATTTAATTGCTTCAAATAAAGATTGAGCGGCTTGATATTGCTTGTTATTATATAGTGTGAGTGCCTTTTGATAGTCTACCAAATCACTAGTATAAGCTGCTGTTTGTTGTGCCTGTAAATAAGAAGCAAACAGCAGAAAGGACAGTAAAAAACTTATTTTTCTGCAAGTCATTAAGTTCGATTTTTAATTGATGTCAAAAATAATTTATCTGTCATCTATAACGCAATAATCGTGCTATAATTATAAACAGACTTATCAAATAGACTAATTATATAAGAATGTGTTACATTTTTCGTTTTGTTTAAGGTCATATTAGATTATAAATTATTGTTATTGGTAGTTGATAGTTTTTATAATACATTTACAATCGTATTAAATCTTCATTTAAATTATGTCTGAAACCGTTTTACAACTCAAAGATGTGTCAATCTATCAAGGTGACAGTATGGTATTATCTGATGTTAATTTTGAAATGAATAAAGGTGACTTTGTCTATCTCATTGGTAAAACTGGAAGTGGTAAAAGTAGTTTTATGAAAACCTTATATGGTGATTTACCTTTAACGGAAGGAGAAGGTCATATTGTAGATTATGATTTGAGAGCAATGCAGGAAAAAGATATTCCTTTTTTAAGACGAAAATTGGGTATCGTTTTTCAAGATTTTAAATTATTACCAGACAGAACTATCAACAATAATCTCGAATTTGTTTTAAAGGCAACTGGTTGGAAAGATAAAACTGAAATACAAGAACGTATTGAAGCTGTCTTAGATAAAGTAGCGATGAAAACCAAAGGGTTTAAATTCCCTCATGAATTATCAGGTGGTGAACAGCAACGTATTGCTATTGCTAGAGCGTTATTGAACGAGCCTGAACTTATTTTAGCCGATGAACCAACAGGGAATCTAGACCCACAAACAAGTATAGAAGTCATGGAAGTTTTACGTGATATCAATAAAAATGGTAACACTATTTTAATGGCGACTCACGATTATGCTTTGCTACTCAAATATCCGAGTAAAACCTTAAAATGTGACGAAAACAAAGTCTTTGAAGTCGTACAGCGCAAAGGTTAAAATCCTAGCCATTTAAAAAAGCGTTTAAGAGCATTATCTCTCTTTTTTTCTACTGCATCTTTTATGGTATCGCTTTCGAACTCCAGAATGAAAACCCCAAAATCGGTTAATGTTTTTGAAGCTTTGGTATTATGTAATGGCTGTTCAATTTCAGTTAATTGCATTGGAAATGTAATTTTAGAATCTTCAGAAAACAATCCAGATTTTAAAACAACTTTAGGGTTTTCAGCATCATAAATATTAAATGTCGTATTAGCTTTAATGTTATATTCTGAAAAATCAACTGTAACATCATGTCCTTCAGCATTAAAAAGAGCTAGATTGAATCTATTTTCATATTGACTATGTTTTGACACATGCAGTATATTATCTAAATTAAAACTAGATATATGTATAAGTTTCGTGTCTTTATCGAGTTGAAATGCACTATACCAAGTCCCTAAAGAATGGTCTTTAATTCTCGTAATACGGTACGGTTTTTTGCGTTTACTATAAATTGTGTTGGAGTTAAAATTCCAATCTTCGAAATAGTTAGAAATACTTGGGCTCACTTGTACAATACCAGTGTACACTTTATTGTTTGTAAACTGCAATGATTTTGCTTGTAATATTCTTAAACCATTATAGCCTCCTGTAATCACATTTCCGTCTACAATAACATTTTCTATTGGTGCTTTTGGATTGAATCCTAAAGTTAGTGATGGTGCATCTCCAATTAAATTTCCATTTGCTTGACTCGTATTATGATAAAGTACATTGTTTAAAACTGAAATATTCTTAGCAAGATTAATTCCGTTTCTATCATCTGAAGCCACAATCACATTATCTCTAAATTTTCCTGAAGGTGAACCACTATTAAAAATAATATTATGCTCTAAGGTAATATTTTTCACATATTGAAAATCTGCTCGTTTCCCTGCAGACCAAACCTCAATTCCTTTGTAAAAATTATTAAAGATGATATTGTTTCTTATGATTCGTTCTTGATCACTTTTATTTTGAACATAAATACCTTCTCCTCTACCTTTTCCATTTTTAGACATAAAGCCATTATTGTATATCATACAATTTTCAATAATAGTACCTGCACCATGTTTCCAAGAGCCAATACCAAGTCCAGGGTTATTATAAATCTTGAGATTATAAAACCTACAGTTTGCTCCTGTAAGATGTCTTATTCCACTACAAACTTGAAAGTCTTCGTCATTTTCATCTCTTGAAAAATCACCAAGCCATGTAATTTCAAAATTTTTAAAAATAACACCTTGGCCTTTAACTTCCAGAACTGTATTTCTATCAGATTCAACATTTCCGTTAAGGACAACAGTATCATTTTTAAATGCTGAAACTGTAATAAATGCATTTGGTTCTAAACTTTGAAGATTGCTTATAAATCGTCCATTATAAACACCAGAATGAATCCATATAATATCACCTGAATTCACAGTGTCTGGTTTTTGATTTAGAGCGGTCTGCAAGTCCCAAGGATTTGTTAGTGAACCATTACCTAGTTCACTTCCGGGTGTCATACTATCTGTTTTTGGAAAGACATGAAATGCCTGTTGCGCAATAAGAAACTGCCCAGCAAAACAAAAAATCACATATAGAAATTTTAATCTCATGATTATTTATTTTCAATTACTATACCAAAAAAATAATGGCTAGTATTGATTAAGACTTATTTTTATAGATGTGTGGATTTTTACGAATGCCTTTTTTGAATACTTTTCGAATCATTGTACGCACACTAGCATCAAAATCGAGAATGATATTGGTAAACGTATCATTTGGACGTCCTCTAAATTTTGTGACATGGAATTTATCCTTTTCATGCAATGGATAATCACTAAAGTAATAATTAGAAATGCAGCGTCTACTGTTATCTACCTTTACTTTGTTTACAGAATGCCATGAGGTATCATGAGTTGCCATTACAGCCAAGCGATTAAACTTACTTTCAATAATAACAGGCTCTTTTTTAGGGCCATTTGGCCATATTTCAAGATGACCTCCATTTTGTGTCTCCCAATTTGGAGTCACATAATACAACAAGTTTAGTACACGCCAACGCTCTCTTTGAGCATCATGAGAATTATCTAAATGCGGATGCAAATAATTATTTTGAGTCATTAGTGACAACCCTCCAGCATAAAGCGAATCATCGGCATAAAGTGATTCTATATTACAAATTTCACCAATAAGTTGTACAATTTTTTTATCTTGGAATGCAAATAAAACCTCTTCCAACAATTGGTTATGCTTATCCATTTGAGCTGAAATATATTTATATTCTCTTAAGCTTTTTAATTGGCGCATTTCAGAAGTATTAGGAAATACTTCAAAACATTTTTCGGCGAGTTCTTTAGGCAATAGATCATCTATATAAAAGTAACCTATATTTGATTTTGAAGCCTTATACGCTTCTATCAAATCGTCTTTTTTGCTCTTTATAGCGTTATAAATTAATTCTGAAATTTCTTTCCGATTAGAAACTTCCATACTTATTATTTTTAGGTACTGCAATTTAATCCTTTTAATTTAAAACTGTATTTTTAAACTTTAATTCATTGCAATGATTTCAGTATTAATTCCTGTTTATAATTATGATGTTATTGAGCTCGTTAAAACAGTTCATAAACAGTTAGAATTATGTGGTGTTACTTTTGAAATTAAATGTTTAGATGATGCTTCAGGAGTTGAATTTCAGAAACAAAAACATGACATTGAACTGCTATCTTATACATCTTATGATATTTCTAAAACGAATAAAGGTAGAATTGCGACCAGGCAACAATTGGCAGAAGTTGCAGCCTATGAGTATCTCCTCTTTTTAGATGCAGATGTTATTCCGAAGAAACCCACTTTTATAGCAAATTATTTGAACCATATAAACGCTAATTACGATGTCATTTATGGAGGCTTTGCTTACAAAAAAGAGCAACCTGAGGAAGCCTTAAGGTTGCGATGGACTTATGGAAAAAACAATGAAGAAATGCCTGCTTCAAAACGAAATGAGTTTCCGTATAAAATAGTCATATCAGGAAATTTTTTAATTAAAAAGTCGGTTTTTATTGATACAAATTCTAAAATCAACTACGAAGGCTATGGTTTTGATAATTATTTTGGAGCTTTGCTGAAAATCAATACAATTAACGTGTTTCATATTGATAATGAAGTCTATCACTTAGGTATTGAAAGCAGTGACACCTATCTCAAAAAGAAAGAAAAAGCAGCGCTAACATTAATTCAACTTCATAATAATGATGACATTGCTAAACATGACAACCATCTTTTAAAATTATTCATTACACTTAAGCGTTATAAATTAAATTATCTCGCTTCACTTTTCTATAAGTTATGGCATTCATACATGAAGAAGAATTTATTAGGGTCAAATCCTTCGGTAAAGGTTTTACAAGCGTATAGAATAAGTTTTATGTGTTATAAAGATTTAAATTCATGAGTCCATTTTTTTCAGTTATAATTTCGGTTTACAATAAGGAAATGTATATCTCAGATACACTTCAATCTGTATTAGCCCAAACATTTGAAGATTTTGAAGTCCTTATCATAAATGATGGCTCAACAGATGGAAGTTTGGAGGTTTTAAAACAATTTAATGACTCTAGAATTACAATTATTAATCAAGATAATCATGGTGCATCTCATGCAAGAAATCAAGGCATGCAGAATGCAAAAGGAGTTTTTATAGCGCTTTTAGATGGAGATGATCTTTGGGACAAGGTTTTTTTAAATAGCATGTATGATATTATCAATAGCCACAAGCAACAATCTGTATTTACTGCTGCTATTGCACATAAACATGATACAAAAATCATTCCTGTGCCATATAGCTTTAAGCACACTAACACTGTTTCAGTTTTAGACTATTTTGAGGCTAGTGGCAGACATACTATATTATCTGGTTCAAGTACGGTTTTCAAAAAGGACATTTTAAAAACTACAGGTGATTTTGATACTCAAATCAAATCTGGTCAAGACATTGATTTATGGATTAGGATTGGATTACATTATCCCATTGTATTTTTAAATAAGGTATTGGTTTATTATGTTCAAAACACGCATAGTTTATCCAACTCTACTACTTCTATAAGTTCTAAACCTAAATATGACAACTACGTCAAGGAAGAGAAAAATAATATTCACTTAAAAAAATTCTTAGATAACAACAGGTTTTCGTTAGCAGTATTAGCTAAACTCAATAATGATACTATTTCTCACAAACATTATAGTAATGCAATTTCTAAAAAGCATTTATCACTAAAGCGAAGATTACTTTTAAAATCTCCAAAATGGCTTATAAAACTATTTTTAAGAATTAGAAAGGCCAAGAATGTGAAGACCTATTATCCTATTTTAGAAGACACAAAATCGTTATAATTTCTTATGTATTCGCTTTCATCAAATTGAGTAGATGCAAGTACTAAACATACCGATCCTGAAGAAAAATTTTCTATTTCTCGCCAGATACCTGTAGGCACATATAAACCAATATCAGGTCTATTAAGCATGATCCGTTTTTTATCTTTTCCGTCATCTATAATAACCTCAAAGCTTCCACTAAGTGCCAAAATCACTGACTCTTGCTCTTTATGAGCGTGGCCGCCTCTATCGGCGCCACTAGGCACATCATATAAGTAATACACACGTTGTATTGCAAAAGGAATTGTTTCTTTTTCAACAACAGCAAGTTTACCTCTCACATCATGAACATTAGGTATTTCTAATTTTAAAACGTCTTTTAAAGTATTCAATTTCAGTAATTTTAAGTCAGTAATTCTAACCATGATTGCCCGATATGCTCCATAGAAAATTTTGAAACGCTAGGCTTCGTATTAGACTTACATTTCAAATATAATGCATTATCAATTATGAATCGATTCATAGCAGAAGCCATTTTTTCAGAATTGTTATTTTCTACAAGTAAACCATTAAATTCGTTTTCAATCATTTCGTTAGGTCCAGATTTACAATCTACAGAAACGACAGGCGTTCCCATAGCTAGCGATTCTAAAATAGTCATTGGAAACCCTTCATATCGGCTTGTTAGTACAGTGAATTTAGCGCGCTCAACATATAAAGATGGGTTTTCTACAAATGGTTTAAATGTAATATGTTTTTGTAAGTTTTTTGCTTTTACCTTAGCTTTCATTAGGTTTAAATCGTCTCCATCACCTAAAATCAATAGAGACACATCCTGCTCTGGCAATTTTGATTTTTGATAGGATTCAATTAATAATGAAATATTCTTAACCTGATCATTAATCCTTCCGAAGTATAAAATATAATCTCCTAGACCTTCATCTAAATCTGTATTTTGACTTTGAAGCTTTTCGACCGGATTATGAATGGTTGTTACATTACTTAATCCATAAACAGATGTAATAGTATTTTCAATTTCCTTAGAAACTGCAACTACTTTATATGCATTGGCATATAAATATTTTGATATAACCTTAATTGAAGGAAAATAAGTCTCCAATCGATAACTATGAACACCATATATTGTTTTTTTAGGTTCATAAAGCCATCTAGATACTATAAATTCTCTTAATAAATTTGGTCTAGAGCGGTTATCAATTACAAAATCAAAATGATGTGTCTTTAAATACGCTTTAAATACTTTAAACTTTTTAAACTTTTCTGTAATTAATAATTCCGAATGAATCTTCCCTAAATTTAGAAGTTCTCCTTCAAAATCATTACTGATATGATCCATAATTATTACTATGTGAATAGTATACCCTAAACGACTTAGTAATTTTGAGAGTAAGGCTGAAGAACGTTCTACACCGCCTTTACCTAAAGATGTAACTACAATACATATTTTTTTGCCTTGAGACATCAACAATTATTTATCTTTATGCCAAATATAACCTAAATGAAAATATTATTGGTTGGTGAATATAGTAGACTACATAATTCTCTTAAGGAAGGGTTACAGTCTCTTGGTCATGACGTTTTATTACTAGGTCAAAAAGATGGGTTTAAAAATTTTGACGTTGATATATTTATTGGCGCACGTTTTTTTAATTCGCGACTAATTTTTCCATTCACAAAATTGATTAATAAAATTTTTAATATCAATCTCATAGGTTGGGAAAACACATATCGCTTTAAAAAACTCTTTCCAATATTAAAAGGTTTTGATATTGTTCAACTATATAATGAAAGTATTGTTAAGCATACTACAAAGCATGAAATTGAAATTGTTAGCAGCCTAATTAATTCAAACAAAAATGTTTACTTATTATCCTGTGGTATTGACCACACGAGTATTAAATATGCTTATGATAAAAAATTTAAATACTCCATTTTAACTCCTTTTTTTGAAAATAAAAATCTTAAAAATGACTATGAAAATCTTTTAAAAAAGCTAGACACACCTGCGCTAGAGCTTCATAATTATTTATTTAATCACTTAAATGGTGTTATTGCATCTGATCTTGATTATCATTTACCACTTCTAGAATTCAAAGCTTATTTAGGTATGGTTCCTAATCCAATAAATATTGATAAAATAAAGTTCATTGCTCCAATTTTAAATGAAAAAGTAATTATTTTTCATGGTGTAAATACATCTAATGCAATACGGAAAGGAGCTTCTTTTTTTGATGACGCACTTAAAATCATCGCTAAAAAATATCAAGAGTGCGTACACATTTTGAGAGTAGAAAACCTTCCATATGAAGACTATATCAGTTACTATGATAGTTGTCATATTCTTTTAGATCAAGTTTATAGCTATGATCAAGGTTACAATGCTTTAGAAGCAATGGCAAAAGGGAAAGTCGTTTTCACAGGAGCCGAAAAAGAGTGGTTAGATTATTTTAATTTAGAGGAAGACACTGTAGCTATAAACGCTTTACCAGACGTGGATTATTTAGTAAGTAAGCTGAGTTGGCTAATTGAAACTCCTGAAAAGATTATTGAGATTGCCCACAATGCACGTCAATTTATAGAAGCAGAGCATAATTATATCGAAATTGCTCAAAAATATATTGATACTTGGCAAAAAAAGGACATTAAATGAAGCATTTTCTTATAACACGTTTCAATCTAAAAAACGAAGAATGGAAGACTACAGCTAGTCAGTATGAAGTCTTAACTTCAAAGTGGCTTGATGCTAGATTTAAAATTTTTGATAGGTACTGTTTTAAATCAGTAAAAAACCAATCAAATCAAAATTTCACTTGGCTCGTTTGTTTTGATATAGATACGCCATTGGCTTATAAAGACAAGATAGAATCTTATGCTAAGGCTTTCAAAAATTTCAAACCAATTTATATCAACGGTTTTAAAAACTTAAATGATGATGTTTTTTATTATATACAAACACAATTACATCCAGAAGACGGGCATTATTTAACGACTAGACTTGACAATGATGATATTATACATAGGGATTTTATAAAGACAATTCAAGATTCTTATAAGCCCCAAGACAAAACCATAATTGATTTACAAATGGGTTATCAACTTATTTTAAATGCTAAATCAGCTATCGAAATTAGAACCCTGAAGCTAAAATCCAATCCGTTTGTTAGTGTCGTTAGTAATCATGATAGTAAAGACATGGTTATCACTCACAGTCATCATTATTGGGCATCTTACCCAAATCAAGTTGTTATTCAAAAACAAGCACTTTGGATACAATTAATACATAGCGATAATAAGCTTAATAAAAGAAGTAAAGTTTCAAAACGCGTACAAAAAATTAAATATTCAGATTTTGGAATTGAATACATAGAGAGCCATGTGAGTAGTTTTTCTATTTTTATTCATAATCTTAAATATCTACCAAACAGATTCTTTCATATTTTAAAAGCTAGTTTTAAGTCTTAAACTTAGACACATTCTGTTTTCTGAAATAGAACCATACTGTAATCACTACAATAACAAAATAAATAATATACCTATAAAAATGTGCCATCACAACACCTTCGGCTCCATAAATGTCTACAAAGTGTTTTGACAAACCATAGAACAATCCTAATGAAATTAACTCAGTAATCACGAAACTCCACACTAACTTTTTTGCCAAAAATTGATAGGCTATTACTACAGTTGCCAGCCTAACAAAATCACCTAGCAGTTGCCATTTAAATAAACCTTCTAAGCCCGCAAAATTGGGATATATAATATCGATGATTACATGTCTCAGTAAATAAACAGCAATCATCCCTATACCAAATAAAGGTAATAATGTTTTATAAATGTAGAGCACTTCTTTTTTAAATGCATTTCCTGTATTAATTTTTGCGAATTTTGGAATTACATAAAGCGTGAAAATGCTTGAAGAAAACACCATATAGTTTTTAGAAATAAAATTCATGGCTGTCCAATAACCCGCTTCTTCAATATTAATTCTATCAGTTATCGTTGTTCTTACATCTAATTCTATATAATTTAATAATACTGAAGAAATAAAAGACATTAATGTAAACGCCAATAATGGTTTTACAAACGAAAAATCAGTACTCAATTCTTTTAACTTGATATACTTTTTCAGTTTATCGAAGAAGATGATAAAAATAACTCCAAAACTAATTAGAGGTGTTAATACAATAGAAAACAAAACACCTTTTAAACTGAAATAATATAGAAATATTAATAACAAAAGTGCTGAAAGCACATAAGCTCCTAACTCAATTTTAGCATGCTTTTTATAGTCTGAAAGACCATTAATCAAACCATATAAAATTCGATTTAAACCAATAATTGGCGGTAAGAGCGCCAGACATTTAATCAAATCTATAAATTCATTTGTTCCAAATAACCTTACTGAAATATAATCTGCATTAAAAAAAAGAACTGCAGCAGAAACAATAGAACCAACAGCACCAAAAATAAAAGCAGAAGAGAACAGTTTAGATAATTGCTTTTTATCCTGTTCATTTTCGGAAACATACTTTACAATACCATTAAATATGCCAAGTGAAGCGGTACTAGTCAACATTTGTACTAAGTTTCTTAATTGACCAATTTTAGCAATACCGGCTTCACCTAAATTAACAGCCAATAATCGCTGTACAAATACTGAGATAATTAAACGGATAATGATAACAACAGCATTCAAGGACGTCATCTTTAAGAGAAGATTTCTTTTTATAATGCCCTTTAAATTTATCACGAGGATTCTTATTGTTTATACTAAATTAGTAGCCTAAATATACTATTTGTTTACGAACTAGAATCTGTTTCATCATTTGATACAATTCCAAAAAGTGAAGACCCAAATATTAATAACACAATTCCATAGTGCATTAGATAGCTAATAAAATGGCCCATTACTGCACCTTTAACTCCAAATTCATCAATAAGATACACACTGGAGATGTAAAGCATAACTACTAAAAAGATTTCAATAATGATAAAGTGCGCAAACATCTTTTTTGCTAAAAACTGATACGCAATAACGATAGATAACACCTTAATAAAATCTCCTAAAAGCTGCCAAAAGAACAAATTCTCAACTGGTTTAAACGCTTCAGAGAAAATAAGAGGCACTATAAACGATTTTAAAACATAAAGTAAAATTAAACCTATTCCAAAAATTGGCATTACCGATTTATAAAACCCAAATACTTCTTTTCTAAATTCGGTTTTTGAATCTATTTCACTAAACCTAGGAACTATATATAAGGTTATGATTGAAGTAATGAACATGAGATAATAATTAGAAATTCTATTCATTGCTTCCCAATACCCAGCTTCTTTAATTCCAACTTCTGAAATAATATAATTTCGAATGCAAATAGAAATTATGGGTAATGCAATTGCAGATACTAAAGCCATAGCAGCATAAGGTCCAAATGTTTTTAAAATATCAAATCTAATATGATCAATCTTGATGTAAGTCATTAAATTTCGTCGGTTAATAATACCAACTAAAGTGATTAAAAAAATGAGCGAGGGGGCAACAACTGCAGCAATTAAAGCACCATCTATATGATTCTCATAAATTAAAAGCAAGGTTACCAGCAAGCCAAGAATTTGTCCAATAATATTTATAATGAGTAGCATCTTAAAGTTAGAAAACCCATTCATAATAGAGAAACTCATCATGTTTAATGCATAAAAAGGCAATGCCAATGCCATTATTTTTATGATATAAGCATAATTATAGTTTGATGAAAACAGTAAGTCATTAACAAATTGAGCATTGTAATAACAGAGAAACGATACTAAAATCGTTGAGAAAAAACATAAATAGTATGCTGTAGATAAGGTCTGACTCAATTTAACGCTATCGTCTTTAACCTTAGCTATAGTTTTAACAACACCATTATAAAACCCAAGAATTGAAACTGATTGAACTGCACTTAAAAAATTTCTAAGGTTACCAATAAGCGCCATGCCTTCGACACCAATAAAAATTGCAATAGCTTTAGAAGTTAAAATTCCAGCTATAATTTTGGTGACGATAGTTGCCGAATTAAGGTGTGCAACTTTAAATAATACATTCGTATTAATGTACTTTATAAAGTTCTTCAATTAATAAAGGTTTAGGGCATTAATTATAATTTCAATCTCATTAGAAGTCATTACTGGACTCAAAGGTATACTTACCACAGTCTCATGAATAGCTTCTGTAATCGGTAAATATAAAGATTTATATGGCAATAATGCTTTTTGATGATGCGGCGGAATAGGATAATGAATTAAGTAACCAATTTCTTTTTCCTCCAAATAGCTTATAAACTGAGTTCTATCTTCAACTCTAACTACAAATACATGGAAGACATGATTATCTGAATAATCATAGAAAGGCAACTCAATTTTTGGATTTTCAATCTCATTAAGGTAACGTTTAACGATGCGTCTTCTAATGGTATTATCTTCATCAAGATACTTGAGCTTTACATTTAGAAATGTGGCTTGCAATTCATCTAAACGACTATTTACCCCAATTTTTTCGTTGACATACTTAACTGAACTTCCATAGTTGTGTAGAAGTTTAATGCATGCCGCTAATTCATCATCGTTAGTGGTTATTGCTCCAGCATCGCCTAGAGCACCAAGGTTTTTTGTAGGATAAAAACTAAACCCAGCTGCATGAGATAAATGCCCTGCTTTTTTGTTTTCAGAAGTTGATACGGCACCATGCGCTTGCGCGGCGTCTTCAACAACTAGTAGATTATTATCTGTTGCAATTATATTGATTGCTTGCATATCTGCTAATTGTCCGTATAAATGCACCGCAAGTATCGCTTTTGTTTGAGGAGTGAGATGTTTTTCAATTTCTGAAGGCGATATATTATAAGTCGCTTCGTTTGGCTCAACAAGTACAGGTTTCAATCCAGAATTGAGTATGGCTAAAATGCTTGCGATATAAGTATTTGCCGGGACAATGACTTCATCATTCTCATTTAATTTTCCTAATTCGATATAGGCTCTAAAAATTAGCGTTAAGGCATCTAAACCATTGGCGACTCCTATACAATGTTTTGTACCACAATACTTAGCAAAACTGTGCTCAAAGTTTTTAACTTCAGAGCCTTTGATATAAAAACCTGAACCTAAAAATGTTTTAAACCGAGACGAAAACTCATCTTCAAATCTAGCATTAATTTTATTTAAGTCTAAAAATTTTATCATAGCATCACATTATCTAATAACCCATAATTATCTGTTTTAATACTATAAAAATCGTGAGAAATGGCATTTGCTCCAAAACTTTCTTTCCAGTGTAAAAGACCTTGATTGATATATTTGCCTTGATTTTCGTTAGAAATTCCGAAGCTAAAATAGCGCTTATTCTTATAAATTGAACGAATCAAAACATCAAATATAGCATCTAAACCGCCCAAGCCATTTTTAGGATTTAATGTAGATATATATTGTGCATGAACAACATTTTGCATTTCAAAAACAGTAACACCAGCAATAATTTTATCATCATGATAAGCATTAAACTGTCGTATAGAATTCGGAAATTTAGTTTTAAGTAAACTCATTTCATCTACCGAATGCGTTGGCAATGTGTTATGCCTCTCTTTCAAGTTAGGAGTTAAAACTTCATTAAAAAACGCATCAAATGTTTGTACTTCTTTAACCAAAACACCAATAGATTTGGCCTTTTTTAAATTGCGTTTCCTATTTGATGATAATGTTATCGGATTAAGGTTGTCAATTACCATAGACACATCTCTTCTAAAGAGTTGTGCTTCTAGTTTAAACATTATATAATACATTTCTTCACTAGAAATAGAATTATAAATTCGTGGCAAAATTTTAATCTTTAATTCTGAAATACCGTTGTCCTTCGAAAATTTAAGTAGCTGCTTAAACCCATCAATAACGTCAATAAACCTTGACTCTTTAGACAGCAATAAACCACCATAACTCAAACCTTGATGCGAATGAATTACATTTTCACTTCGATTTGCAGGAAGCAGCGCAATAAGTTTTTCGTTTTTATAAAGCATTAAAGAAAAATCATCAAACCGATCTTGGTGATAGTCCATAAAATTTCTTTGAAATAAGAATGTTGCATTTTTAGAATGTTTTACAAAACTATCCCATTCTTCTTGCTTATTTGGATGATATGTCTCTACCTTAAAAATAAATTGCTTTTTAGATTACAGATGCTAATTTAATAACTGAAAACTGTATAAACTAATTACTGACTTTATTAAATACAATATTGCCATTTTTATCTATAGCTTCATACACTCCATATGGCGCACCATCTTGAACAATTAAAAAACTTTTATCATCTTGTAAGTATTCTAAGTAGCTTTTATTTTCGCTCAAATGAGCAAATAAAACTCTAAACAAATTAACACTTGAATTTACATCTTCTTCAGTTACATTAAAGTTTTCTGGCCATTTAATAGCTAAGGCAGAAGAAAAAATAGAATTCAAAATATCGTCTTCCGTTTGCTTAACTCTTGATTGAAGCACATAATCTAAACCTACAAAACCTCCATGATCTGCCATCATAATAATTAGCGCATTAGGATCTTTATCACTAATCATTGCAATCGTTTTGCGCAACCAAGTATTAGCAGATTCAAGATTATTGAAATACTTGTCACGCTCCTTCTCTTTTCCTAAAGAATTTCTTTTGAATGCTGAAATATGCCGAGGTAGCATTTTTTGAACAAAATAAAAATTAGCTGTTGTCGAGTTAGAATCTATAGCATTCTCTAAATCCTTATAAATATCAATTGTAAACTCAAAACCTCGTGCTAGATAAGGCAAATCTTTGTAATCAACATTGCAGTAATCATAATACAACTTAGGTCTGTTACATAATAAATATGCTTTTTCAACAAGCAAAGACGTTTTATAATTGTTCAAATTAAATATAGATATAACTGGGTTTGCTCCTGCAATGATACTTCTAGCCGTAGTTATTTCGTTCGCGCTCTTTTCAGGATTATTATAATAATGATGCTTCATTGAAAACAAAGACGTATTAGAACTCAATGTTGAAAAGTAGTTACTTCTAAAATTAGAATACATAGTAAACCCTTTTCTTTGTAGAAATGATTCAAAGTTTGAATTATCATAATTATAATACCCTTTTTTTAACTCTGAAAAACTTGAATATCCATCTGTTTGTATAACATAAATATTTGGCTTCTTCTTAAAAACTACTTCCTCAATAGCATCATCTTGGTCCATCCATTCTCTTGAATATGTTACGTTAGCGTATAATTTTGGAATTAACTTAAACCCAATAACCAGTAGTAATAAACATTGAAATACGATAACTTTATTAACAGACTTCCAAAGCAAAAAACCTGCTACAATAGAAATCGCTATAGCGCTTAACAATAAGAATGAATTGAGTCCTTTAGTGCTAATAATTATAAGTATTGAAAATGTTGAAAAATTTAAAATAGGAATAACATATTTTAAATACGGTTTAAGAGCACCTACGTTTTTAAAAAGCAAGTAGACTAAAAAAAAACTAATAATAGGAATACACAAATATGTAACTACAAAAAAGCCAAATTGTTCCCATGAATTAACAAAAAAAAAGTTGTGATTATAATAATATGCCATAGGAAATAACCCTGAAGCAATAGCGGCAAGTAGAGGGTTAGATTTACTGTTTGAAGCAAAATCTATTACGTATTCTCTAAAGGCATTTAATGCGCTAATCATAAACTATTAGTTAATCAACAATCTTGTCAAACGTAACATTACCATTAGTATCTATTACTTTATACACTGAATTATAAAACTGGTTCTCTTTATACATATTATAACTAGAATCATCCTCTAAATTCTTTAAATAATCTTTATTTTCTGATAATGATGTAAACAAAACTCTAAATAAATTAACATTAGATTTTAGTTGCGTATCAACATCTTCATATAAAAACCCATTCCATCGTATAGCTGCAATATTTGAATATATGGAGTTGATATTAATTTCATCTTTGGTTGTAAACATATCTTGATAGCTTCTAAGCCCGAGCCAACCTCCATGATCTGCTAAAACTACAACTAATGCATTGGTGTCTTCTTGAACAATATAGTCGATAGTAGTCTTCAACCAAACATTCACACTATCAACCCGTTCTATATAATATGCTCTGTCTTCTTCTATTGTATTTCTAAATTTCACATGGTGAGGCAAAAGCTTCTCAACAAAATAAAACCTTGGTTGAGTCGTATTTTGTTTCATTGCTATTTTTAGATCTTCGAGAACAACTTTCTTAACATTATTATCATTACTAAAAAAAGGAATTTCATCATGTGAAATATTATAAAAATCATAAGCCAATGGATTTCTATTTTGCTGAAAATATTCATCCTGAACAATAAATGACGTATGATAATTATTCTGTTTTAATATTGACAACACCGAATTATTACCGCTTATTACATACCTAGCATTTGGCAATTCAAATGTTGGCATGAGCATATTATCAAAATAGTGTTGTTTCATAGCAAACATTGATGCATTTGAAGCCAAGCTCGCAGGGTAATTACTTCTAAAATTGTCATAAAACTTAAATTCGTTCCCTTCCATCCAAGAGTACAAATCACTTTTATAATTATAAGGTTTACTTTCCATCATCTCTTGAGACACATAACCGTCTGGTTGAATGATATAAATGTTTGGAGTTGTTTTAAACTTTGCATTACCAATGTCATCAGCTAACGTAGTCCATGACAAAGCAGTCGTATGTTCATACATATGAATCAAGCATTTTACTAATGGTAAAATGCTCATTAACGCAATAAAAACCAATACTTTCTTATAATGCTTAAACATTTTAATTGATAGCAGGATACTAGAAATGAGTACTAACAGTAGTATTTTTTTCTTAAGTGTTAAATACATAGCTTGTGAAAGCAATGTAGCTGTAACTATAATGATAAGAACAAATAATAAATGTTGTCGATATTTTATAAGCGTTTTATGTAACCCAAAAGCATAATACGATAACGCAAATACAATAGATGGCAAGACTATAAAGAAGGCTATAAAATAAACTAAATGAGCTGTTGAATTAATAGCTGAAAAATTATTGGAATAATAAAACAAGAACACATATACTCCACAAATAAGTCCTGAAATTACTGGGTAATCTCTATTGCTTTTCAAAAAATTATGTATTTTATTTCTCACAATTAAAGTCTCAATAATTTATAAAAATAGTAAGTTTCTATTAGTTAACCTTATCAAAGACAACATTGTCTTTTTCATCAACCAATTCATAAATGCCGTAAGGCGCTCCTTCTTTAATTATAGAATAACTCTTATCTTCCTCAAGATGGTTTAAATAATCTGGATTATCACTTAAATAGGAAAATACAATTCTAAATAAATTAACAGACGTTTTAAGTTCAGTATCATAATTTGGAATATCATTATCTAACCATTTAATGGCTAAAACAGATGAAAACATTGAATGGACTAAAGATTTATCAGTTACTTTTGTTTGATGTTGTTTAGTGTAATCAAAACCAACATAGCCTCCATGATCAGAAGAAACAATTACAATAGCGTTAGGGTCTTTCTTTTCTAATTCAGATAAAACGCTTTTTAACCATGCATTAGATACTTCAAGTTTTTCGATATAGCCTTGTCGTTCAACTTCTTTCCCTTTAGATGCATTTGTTGAAATATGACCAGGATCTGCGTGCCTTATAAAATAAAAATTATTGAATTCTTTATTTGCTTCAATGGCCTTAAAAAGGTCTTCTTTAATATTAGTTTTATAGTCAAACCCCTTAGCAAGATATGGAATATCTTTGTAGGATACATTACAATAATCATAATCTAATTTAGGTCTATTAACCAAAAAATAGGGTGCATCTAAAATCAAGTTTGTTCTGTAATTATTATTCTCTAATATGTCAAGAACTGGATTTTTACCTGCAATTATTGTTCGCGCATTATAGAGCTCATTATGTCCTTGAGCAGAACCATAATAATGATGTTTCATTGAGAACATCGAACTATTTGAAGACAAGGTATTTGTATAATTACTCCTAAACGCATTATATATCTTAAAGCGATTATCCTCTAGAAATGATTTCATTACATCATTATTATGGTTATAATAGTCTTCTTTTATCTTATTAAAACCAACATAACCATCAGGTTGTAAAACATAAATATTAGGCCTTTTTACAAATTTTGTTTCTAGAATTTTGTCAGGTTGAATTTGCCAATCAAAAGAGTAGTTAAGCATTTCATAAACCTTAGGAGTTAGCTTAATCAATAAAAAACAAGACAATACTAATTGCAGTATAATAACTTTTTTAATGTGTTTATATAGTAAAATGCCCAGTATAAAAGCAATAACTAAGCTGCCAAAAAGTATTTTCTTTTTTTGAATTCCATGGGTAGCGGCAATAACAAAAAACGCCAAAAACATAAAATTCATAACTGGTATGAAGTATTTATGGTAGTTTTTAAAAGATTTTATTTTTTTTACAATTTTGTTAATACCATATAAGACAAACCCTGGCAAAACACAAAATGTAGTTATCAAAAACAAAAGCTGAATCCAAGAATCTAAAAGTGTGAAATTGGTATCATACAGGTAGAATAAAGCATATAATCCTCCAGAAGCTCCAGCTAAAAAAGCATAATCTTTTTTACTATTTAAAAAGTGAACTACTTTTTTTTTGAAATGCCTAAACATCTTTTCGTTTTAATAAAAACATGATACGCTCAGAATTCTCAATATTTAGTTTTTCTTGTATGTCAAAACACCTCAAATAGCTGGTTTTGAAGTTTTCAGCAGTATAAAAATCAAAATGGTCTTTAAACTCTCCCTTAGTTTTCAATAAGCGCTGCACCCAAGAATCGTTTCGTTTTGGAAATTCAATAACCAAATATTCTGAAAATGAAGCAAAAAATTCGGCAGACATTTCAAAAGGAATATTACCACTCAAAGTCATATGATGAATAACAGCCAAAGCCATTGTAACATCTGGAGCGAAAGCCTTGATACGTTTTAAAAACGAGTCTCTCTCTTTATTATTAAAACCAATATTTGCAGAAGGGTTTAAGACATCAAATACAAATGGTAGCATATGAGTTTCCTTCTTTTGCTTTAAGTATTCGAAATTGGCGTCTACAGCATTATTATCAATATCACATACTAAAGCAAGATCAAGTTCTTGATGTATCTTTCTTACAAATGTGCCATCATTACCACCTATATCAATTACAGTCTTAGCGCTCAGTTGTTGAATCCATGAGTTGATAATGTCTGCTTTTTGATCAAATGCAGCTTCCTCATAATTCGTTTTATCGTAATAATTTCCCCATTCACTCGCTTCATTTAAAGTCATTTTTTTGATAAACTCATATAAGCCTTTAATCAAATTTAATTGTGCTTTCTTAGATAAGTTTGCAGCTTTTGACTTGCCTTCATAATCTTCATTATGCTTATCTTCATATTTCGCTAATAAATGAATATTTGTATATAAAAACGGGTTCAATTTCGTCTTGTAAGGAAGCATCGATGAGAGCATCTTTGAAGGTATGCCATCAATAAAGCTATTCATAAGTTTTAAGGATTCAGCACCATTGTACTTAGCTAATAAAAGTGGTCCAAAAAAATGAGTTATAAACTGTTTGTATGCTCTCCAAGGTGTGTTTTCTTGATAAAAATCAAATGACAGCGTATCTATAAACACCATACGCCCATTGTGAAATGTGATATTAAATGCTGAAGCGTCTTTTAACGAAAATCCATGTTCTAAAGCAAACTTCTGAATTTTTAATGTCAATAATGCAGCTTCTTTATATTGGTTGAAACTCCATTCGTATGGGTACGTAAAAAAAGGGATATGTTCAGGTTGAATATTAATTTCAGACTCAGATGCCGAAATTTCCTCATGCCTAATTAGCAAACCTGCATTATGCAATTTCTCAAAAAAACCGGAAGATTTCAATTTAAAATATTGCTCAAAATACAATGGTGAAATAGACCGTTTTATTAAACCTTGGTCAACAAAAATAAAACCAGAAGGATCTCTAAAAGAAGAAGAATGTCTATTATTTGTCGTCACTATGCGATTTACTTTCTATATCAGAATCTTTAACATCAATGTCATCAAAGACATCATCATCATTTTTAGTCATCCCTAAAAACAATTTGATTTTATACATTAAGTTTTTAGAAAATAATACAACTCCAGCAATAGCAGCAGCTAAAACTTGTAAAATCAATGCTCCTAAACCTGGATCAAAATATAAAATCTGTATCATTTGTAACTTTTTGTAAATATAGAAAACTCAAAATAAAAAAGGAATCTAAATTAAGATTCCTTTTTTATATGATATATAAATTTTAGATGCTCTTATTACGTTTACGTTCAACCTCAGTAAGGTAAATTTTTCGCAATCTTAAATAATTAGGTGTCACCTCAACATACTCATCTTTTTGTATGTACTCTAAAGCTTCTTCTAAAGAAAATTTAATTGCTGGTACAATCTTAGCTTTATCATCAGCACCAGAACTACGAACATTACTTAACTTTTTAGTTTTAGTAACATTAACAGCCATATCATCACCACGCGAATTTTCACCAATCACTTGTCCTTCATAAATATCTTCCCCTGGATCTACAAAAAACTTTCCTCTATCTTGTAATTTATCAATAGAATAAGGAATCGCTTGTCCTTTTTCCATAGATACAAGAGATCCATTTTGACGCTCAGGAATTCCGCCTTTTAACGGTTGGTACTCTTTAAAACGGTGAGCCATAATTGCTTCACCAGCAGTCGCTGTTAGTAATTGATTACGCAAACCAATAATTCCTCTTGAAGGCACTATAAACTCACATACCATACGTTCACCTTTAGCTTCCATGCTTAACATTTCACCTTTACGCATCGTTACCATTTCAATAGCTTTTCCTGACACAGTTTCAGGTAAATCAATGGTCATTTCTTCAACTGGCTCACATTTTACACCATCAATTTCTTTAATGATAACTTGTGGTTGTCCAATTTGTAATTCATAACCTTCACGACGCATCGTTTCGATTAACACCGATAAGTGTAATACACCACGACCAAAGACCATAAACTTATCAGCACTATCAGTTTCTTCAACTCTAAGGGCTAAGTTCTTTTCTAATTCTTTGGTCAATCTATCTTTTATATGTCTAGAGGTTACATATTTTCCATCTTTTCCGAAGAAAGGAGAATCGTTAATTGTAAACAACATACTCATTGTAGGTTCATCAATAGCAATCGTTTTTAAGCCTTCAGGAGTTTCCCAATCGGCAACAGTATCACCAATTTCAAAACCTTCCAATCCAACAATAGCACAGATATCACCTGTTTGAACGCTGTCGACTTTTAATCGTCCAAGGCCTTCAAAAACATGAAGTTCTTTAATTTTTGATTTTACAACACTTTTATCTCGTTTTACCAATGAGATATTTTGACCTGTTTTTAATTCACCACGTGTTAAACGGCCAATCGCAATACGACCAGTAAATGAAGAGAAATCTAAAGATGTAATTAACATCTGTGTTGTCCCTGCTTCAATTTTAGGCTCTGGAATATGCTCAATTACCATATCTAAAAGCGGCTCAATGTTTTCCGTTTCATTTTGCCAATCATCACTCATCCAGTTATTCTTTGCAGAACCATAAACTGTTGGGAAATCTAATTGCCATTCTTCAGCACCAAGTTCAAACATCAAATCAAACACTTTTTCATGAACTTCATCTGGTGTACAATTTTCCTTATCGACCTTATTGATAACAACACAAGGTTTTAATCCTAAATCAATTGCCTTTTGTAATACAAAACGTGTTTGTGGCATTGGTCCTTCAAAAGCATCAACCAATAATAAAACACCATCAGCCATGTTTAATACACGCTCTACCTCTCCACCAAAATCGGCGTGACCAGGTGTATCAATGATATTAATTTTTGTGTCTTTGTATATTACAGAAACATTTTTAGATGTAATTGTAATTCCTCTTTCACGCTCTAAATCATTGTTGTCAAGAATTAAATCTCCTGTATTCTCGTTTTCACGAAATAACTGACAATGGTACATGATTTTATCAACCAATGTTGTTTTTCCGTGATCGACGTGTGCAATAATTGCAATGTTTTTAATATTAGCCATAATGATGCCTTATTTTAAGCGTGCAAAGATACGTTAAATTCCGCTTAATATTTGATTCTAAGTCAAGAAATAAAATTCATATTTTCCTAGACACATTAAAAGGTGTTTAAATAACACCATGTCAAGCTAAAACATTAACAATTAGGAACTTTTAGGCGATTATTTTAATGTGTTAAAATTTCCGAAGCATTCGTTAATTAAATGTTATTCTCATACAAAAATATAATTTCTGTACGTATCTTTCGTTATCATATAGATTAATAGTAAATAGCCTCCCTCAACCAACCCAATTGTGGGCAATTTACATCTGATACCTTAACAGATGGAAACAATAAACAAATATTCAAAATTTGTGCCTTACCTCTATTTCCTGGCGGTAATTGCATACTGGTTTACTAGTGTAAATAAAAGTGAAGGTCTAACCGCGTACCCAATTTTGTTATTTGGCATACCCTTTTTATGGCAACTCATTAAGCCTAATAAAAAACTAAATTTCACGCTTGGAATTACCTTTGTATGCTTATCATCATATTTGATTTTGGCTTACCTATCAGATCTCTTCAATATTATTGAACTATCTTATCAAACTAAGCAATTTATGGTGTTAGGTGGTGTTTTTGTTATTGCAAACTTTATAATGGCATTATGGATGATACGAAATAGTCTAAACAGAAGCTTTTAATATGTATCTTTGCTGCTGAAATTGAAAATTTTAAGCAGATGCAATTATCAGACGTTCCAAAACTGAAACATACCAATTCTAATAATTTCTTTTTACTTTGTGGACCTTGCGCCATTGAAGGCGAAGACATGGCATTGCGTATTGCTGAAAACGTCCTATCTATTACAGATAAATTAGAAATACCTTATGTTTTTAAAGGTAGTTTTAAGAAAGCTAATCGAAGTAGAATAGATAGTTTTACTGGTATAGGCGATGAGAAAGCCCTAAAAATTCTTCAGAAAGTATCCCAAACTTTTGACATCCCAACTGTTACTGATATTCATGAAGTATCAGATGCTAATAAAGCTGCCGAGTATGTAGATGTTCTACAAATTCCAGCCTTTTTAGTTCGTCAAACAGATTTGGTTGTTGCTGCAGCAAAAACAGGTAAAGTAGTAAACCTCAAAAAAGGTCAATTTATGAGCCCAGAAGCCATGAAACATGCGGTTCAAAAAGTAAAAGATTCAGGCAGCGACAAAGCATGGATAACTGATCGAGGTACGATGTTTGGGTATCAGGATATGATTGTAGATTTTAGAGGTATTCCAACAATGAGAGCTATTGCACCAACAGTTTTAGATGTGACGCATTCACTACAACAACCTAATCAAAGCGTTGGTGTTACTGGTGGACGACCAGATATGATTGAAACCATTGCCAGAGCTGGTGTTGTAAATCATGTTGATGGCTTGTTTATAGAAACTCATTTTGATCCTGCAAATGCCAAAAGTGATGGAGCAAATATGTTGCACCTAGATAACCTTGAACAACTACTAACCAATTTGGTAGCAATTAGAAAAACTGTAAATAGTTTATGATTGACATCATATTGTATGCAGTTGGTTGGATAATTCTGAGGGTAACATATCCAAATAAAGAAGAACGACAGACGGTTTTAAAACATAAATATGACAACAGTCTTTTAGCTGTTGCTGCAGAGTGGCCATTAAAAATTTTTGCAGTTATATTCATTATTGTACTCATGTTCTTTTTATTATCAGTAATATATAGAGCTATATTCCCAATAACACCATGATAGACGACATAGAAATTAGAGAAGCAACCTTAGCCGATCTTCCAGAAATCACCTCGATTTTTAGAGATACAGTTAGAGCTGTCAATAGTAGAGATTATAACGAAAAGCAAATTGAAGTTTGGGCTTCTGGTGCTGATGATTTAGATAAATGGGAAGAACGTATTAAAAAATTCTATTTTATTGTTGCCCATATTGGCAACACCATTGTTGGTTTTTCATATTTAACGAAAGGATATTACTTAGACGGCTTGTTTGTACATAAAGATTTTCAACGACGAACTATCGCTTCAAAACTATTACGCATTATGGAATCTCAGGTATCTATTAATGGCTATGAGGTTATAAAATCTGATGTAAGCATTACAGCTTTACCCTTTTTCGATTCTCACTTTTATGAAGTTGAAAAGAAACAGAAAAAGTCACATAAAGGGATGGTTTTTGAAAATTATATAGTGTATAAGGAGTTGTAAAACTATTTTAAAAACGATTTATTTTTGTGCTTCTCAACTTCTTTGAGAATGGCAATAAAAACTTCATCATTAATATCATCTAGAGCTTTATAACGCATAGATTTGACAACCTTCCTATTTTCAGATACCATATATTCAGTGTACTTGGTCAAATGTGCCGAATGCCAAAACCCAACATCTACATAATCTTTACTTTGGTTTAAATAACATATAGGTCGGTTTTCAAAATAATAACAAGGAATTCGCCATTTAAACTTCATATCAGCATTAGGCAATGTATGCTCAATGAGTAGTTGTAAATGCAACAATATAGATTTGTAGGGCTCTGGTTGCTGTAATATGTAGGCTTCAGCTGGTTTCATTTTTTAATGCGAATTTTCTTATATTTATTACATGAAGTATTTAATTACAATAAGTTTTACTTTCCTTTTTATTTGTGTTCACTCTCAAAATTACAAATTGATTGATGAAAATGTAAAAAACTATCCAAATTTTGATCAAATAGACCAGCTCGTACTCAGGGTTAACAATACGTTTAATACAGATGAAGCCAAAGTAAGAGCCTATTATACTTGGATTTCTGATAATATCGCTTATGATCTAAATACCTATTATGCAATTCGTCCACCTGAGTTTTATGTGACTTTCAATTCTGAACGAATTAATGAAAGTATTACTGTTCAGAAACGAATCAAATTAGCCAAACGTGTTTTTAAAGAACGAAAAGCATTATGTATGGGGTTTAGTGCTTTATTTAAAGAGTTATGCTCTAGATCTCAAATTGAAGTATCTATTATTGAAGGTATCACCAAAGTTTCTGTAAATGATATTGAAAACTCTCATTACATAAAAAACCATGCATGGAATGCTGTATACATCAATAATCAATGGAAACTCATTGATTTGACATTTTCTAATGGCTATGAAAATTCCAGCACTGGAAAATGGGTAAAAGAATTCAATGACTTTTATTTCTTTACAAATCCAGAAAAGCTATTGTCAACGCATTTACCTTCAGAAACAGAATTTCAACTCGTAGAAACCCCTTTAAGTATTGAATCTTTTTTTAGACAACCCGTATTTTATTCGAAATACTTTGAAAGCGGATTAGAAATTTCGGAGTTACAAAACGGGCTTATAAACGTATCCAATGAAGATCAAAAAATTCGGCTTTTTTTTAAAGATAAAAGGCAACGTGCCACCATTTACTATAAGTTTAATGATGAAACCTATTTGAAAGAACTTCAGTTTACAAAATATGGTCTAGATAACTTTGTCGCAACATTAAAGCGCAAGTCAAAGAAAGCTGAAGTATTAAGCCTATACTATCAAAATGAGAAAATTTTAGATTTTAAAATTGAACAGTAACACTAATTCGGAATAATTTTTGAAGCTCTTTTCATATGAAAAAACGTCTTACGCTTCTCTTTCTATGTGTGTTTATTTTAGTATTCAAGCACAAAATTATACATCTGTAGATGCCATAGTATCTAACTATCCTAACAAATTTAAATCTATTGAAGAGTTCGCCAATACAGTTGAAATCGATTTTGATTCTGACATTAATAAAGTACGTGCTGTTTACTATTGGATTGCCAATCATATAACTTACGATTATAAATCGTTAAAAAAGAACAACAATGGCTTTGAATTTATTAACTCTAACCCAGATGACGATTATGAAACACGCCTTTCAGACATGCAAAAAAGATATGCAGAAGGTGCTTTAAAAAGAAAACAGGCAGTTTGTGAAGGGTATTCTCAGTTAATGAAATTCGTACTAAACGAACTCGATATAGAAACGGAAGTCGTACATGGTTTTGCAAAAATTTCTCCTTCTGAAATAGGATACATTCGACATAATACCAATCATGCCTGGAATGCCGTTAAACTTAATAACCAATGGCATCTAATAGATGCTACTTGGTCTACAGGAAGTGAAGAAAAACAACCCAATATTTTTAATTTTACAGATACATATTTCTTAATTTCTCCAAAACATTTAATTCTTTCTCATTTTCCAAAAGAACAACACTGGCAACTCCTTGACCAACCTATTAGTAAAGCAAATTATTTTTTCAAACCTATTTTTTACGAAGCTTATTTTAATTCTGGTTTAAAGTTAAATCCTAAAACAAACGGAATCATTAAAGTTAAAAGAGGAGGTAAAATCAAAATCATTTTTGATGAAATAGATTCAACAAAAACTTATTATTATGCTTTTAAAGGTCAAAGCATCAGTAAACCATTAACTATTGAAAAAAAGTCTGGTCAATTCATAGCTAAAATCCCATTTAATGCTAAAAGAAAAACTGAAGTTGGCATCTATGATGACACTCAAGGTGTCATTGAATTTAAAGTTGTTATTGATAGATAAGCTAGAAAATACGCATTATTCCAATAATTAAAAGTCCAATACCTATTATTGCTTTAAATGGCATTAATTTATCTGATAGTTTCTTTAATGAATCTCCAAAAGCTGGTGCTTTACCAATAGCATGTGTAAGTAATAAAAATCCACCTAATAGACTCACAATATTATACAAGATATGATTGCCACCAAAAATACGCATGATACTTATAACGACTAAGGTACCGCCTATTATAGTTTGAAAAGGCGCTAATACACCTGCTATCTTATTAAAAAAATTGCTTTCACCATCCCATTTATCTAAGGTTGCCAAACCAAGTAATATACCACCAGAGAGATTTGCGATTGTTAAAAGTAGTCCTATCATAATACATATGGGTTTGAAAATTATAAGATAAATTTAACTAATTAATTATGAATATTATTTGTGAGAATAGATTAATTTATTTTACTTTGTATTTCAAAGTACTTTTATTATGAGCAATGAAGATTATTTAAAAGATATCAGCGAGATTAAAAACTTAATGAATAAATCCTCTCGTTTTATTTCACTAAGTGGCTTGTCTGGTGTATTGGCTGGCATTTATGCTTTGATTGGAGCAGCATTCACGTATTGGCTGGTAATAAACTATAGTGATGGAATACTTTACATTTTTCATGGATGGGTATTTTGGTCAAGTATGTCTATTCTTTTGATAGTCGCTTTGCTCAGTGTGATTACTGGTATCATTCTAACCACAAGAAAAGCGAAAAAGAACAATGAAAAAATCTGGGATAATTCGTCCCGAAGACTGCTTTTTAACTTTCTAATTCCTTTAGTTGTAGGAGGTGTTTATTGCATTATAATATTAAGTCAAGGCAGATATGGGCAAACAGGAGGATTAATGCTAATTTTTTACGGACTAGCACTTGTCAGCGCATCAAAATACAGTATTGGTGACATTAAATATTTAGGATACATAGAAATTGTTTTAGGACTAATTGCCAGTTATTATCCTGGCTTTGGTTTTTGGCTTTGGATCTTGGGTTTTGGTATTATGCATATTGTTTATGGCACTTGGATGCATTTCAAGTACGACAGAAAACCTTAAATTTAAAAATTGAAGTAACATCAAGCTTTACATTTCAACTTAACACTTAGACAGAGACTAATTTTGAGTATCATAAACAATATAAACAAAGCATTTGATCATCGTATTCGATTGGGCATTATGTCTATTCTAATGGTTAATGAATATGCAGATTTCAACATGTTAAAAGAATTACTAGGTGCTACTGATGGTAATCTTGCAAGCCACACTAAAGCTTTAGAAAAAGCCGAATATATAAGCGTTGAAAAACAATTTATAGGTAGAAAACCTAATACACGCTACTCTACTACTAAACTAGGTAGAACAGCATTTAAAAAACACATTGAAGCACTAGAAAAATTAATTAACAAACAATAAAGCATTTTTTTTATACGTTTACTTTGAAATACAAAGTACTTTAAACACTAGACCATGAAACACATATTAATCATTATCGCATCATTTTTATTTAGCATTCTTTTTTTCGAAAAATCTATCGGTTTAAACCTCTCATTATTTTCCATTCTAACGATAGTGTTCTTGATGCTTTATAATCCACAAAAAATTAGAAATAGAACAATTCGATTATACATACTCGCTTATATTACAACGGCTGTATTTGTATTTATTCAGCATTCTAATTTATCAATAATCGCAAATTGTGTTGCCTTCTTTACATTGGTTGGTGCTGTTTCAGAACAAAAAACATCAATTTATGTCAACTGGCTCAATGGTATTTACACTAGTGTAGCTGGTTATTTCCATAGAAACCTTGAAGTAAGTACAGAAAAAGAAAACGTGAGCTGGAAAAAGGATCTTGATCTTATTCATGTTGCTAAACTCATCGGTATTCCATTACTATTTATTATAATTTTTGTGCTTCTATATAAAAACGGAAACCCCATGTTTAATGACTTGGTTAATAACATTAATTTTAATTTCATCAACTTTCAGTGGTTATTATTTACTGTTTTAGGTTACTATTTATTCAGCAATATTTCTAAACCAATACCTGTAGAACCAGCAACAAATAAAGATGTTAAAACCACAAATACGCTTTATAAATCTGACACCTTTTCCGAAGAAAAATTAAAAAAAGAAAAACAATTAGGCACTACACTATTGGGCTTATTAAACCTTTTAATCATACTATATATCATTACAGATATTGCTTCGTTAACCTCAATAGACACTACTAGAGCGTCGGTACTTTCAAGTCAGGTTCATAACGGCATCAACACCTTAATTGCATCAATAGTAATTGCTATTATTATTATCCTCTATTTTTTTAGAGGCAATCTTAATTTTTATGCTGAAAACAAAACACTAAAACAGTTAACCTATTTATGGATTATTCTCAATGTAGCACTCATTGTTTTGATCGCTATTAAAAATCAAAATTACATTACATCTTTTGGTCTTACTTACAAGCGTATTGGTGTACATATCTATATTTTATTAACACTTATTGGACTAATAACTACATTCTTGAAAGTGATGAATATAAAAAATATGGTGTTTTTGTTTCGCACAAACACTCAAATAGCCTTTATCACACTTATTCTTTTTAGTGCAGTTAATTGGGATCACACCATCACAAAATACAATCTTAATCAAGCGCAACATTTTGATATTAATTACCTCATCAAGTTATCAAATAGAAATGCATTGTTATTATACGAACAAAAAGATATCATTAACATATCTCAAAAAAATAAAAATAGAATAGATACTAAATACTGGTCATATGTTAAAGAAGTATTGAAAAGCGAATGGCAAGAAATTAGTTTTGAAAAATTTATAATAGACGATAAACACCCAAGCTCAGAATTATAATGAATGTACCTAATAACCTCAGTAGGTCTTGCTTATTGGCCTTTGCTATTTTCTGGATTGTTATACTATCTAATGAAGGCATTGATGAGGATATCATATTAATTTTATTTCTATCATTTATTCCAATATTTATGGTTGCATCTTTAGTAATACTAAGTACTGTTTGTCCTATTTTTTGGTTTACAGCAAAACAAGGTTTTAGTAAGCAGGAAGTATTTAAAACTTACCACCCTTACTACGTTGTTATTGCCTTTGGTTTATCTGTCTTTGGAATTTTATCCACCAATTTTAATATAAACATGATTGCATTTTTTGTATCGGCATTTATCACTACAAATCAATCTTGGGTTTGGTTCGCAAAAGAAAAAACAAATGGAAAACACAGTTAAGAAATTTATAGAATGGTTATTTAAACATTCTCAAAACATGTATACCAATATGTTTAAACATCATAAATCTTGGAGAATTTACCACAAAGAACTCCTTAGTTATCCAGACCAAGCACTGGGTAAATTTCTTGATGAAAATGGCTTTGAACTTATTGAAAAAATAGAAGGTCATGATGCCTATAATACCTTAACCGGTTTTTGCAGAATCACAACATATAACAATAATACTTAGCTGATATGAACAAATTAAAATTATCAACATTAACAGCATTAGTGTTCTTCTCTATTGGAACATTACTTTTATTGTTACATGTTGTCTTCAGAAATCAATTTGATGTTACAATAATCGGGCTCTATTATGTGTTATTTGCTATAGTTATTAATAGTATTATCGTTGTTATATTGCTTATCGACTTGATTTTGAATAACACAAAAGTAGAAGCTCTTAAATCAATTGGAGTTATCTTGTTAAATGCTCCAATTGCATTATTATATTTTCACATTGTTGTAGACTATTTATTATAGAATTATGAAAAAAATTAGATTATTAATACTCATTATTGCATTTATACTTTTAGGCATCTTCATCACTAATTTTATGGTGAGTTATCAAGCCAGACATTATATTTATGATCGTGTTGAAGACATTCCCAAAAACAAAGTTGGGCTCTTATTAGGCGTCAACAAATTTGCCTATAATGGACATGTCAATTTGTATTATAAGTACAGACTTAATGCAGCAATCAAACTATTTAATGCAGGAAAAATAGAATTCATTTTAGTAAGTGGTGACAATGGAAGTAAAGGTTATGATGAACCCACAGCTTTCAAAGCCGATTTGATTGCCAGAGGCATTCCTGAGGACAAAATCTTTTTGGATTATGCCGGCTTTAGAACTCTAGATTCTGTGATAAGAGCTAAAGAAATCTTTGGCCAAGATTCAATCACTATGATATCACAACAGTTTCATAACGAGCGTGCTATTTATTTAGCCATACATAAAGACATGAAGGCTGTTGGTTTTAATGCTAAAAGTGTAGATGGCCGTTATGGAGTCAAAGCAAAATTACGTGAATATCTAGCTAGAGCAAAAGCCTCAATAGATGTATTTTTTAATGTCGAACCTAAATTTTTAGGCCATAAAATAGAAATCAAATGACCATCAAATTCAACAAATCCTTTTTTGCTTCCAGTCTAACGCTGTTATCTGCAGAAATCTGCATTGCAGCATTTTTAACCGAAGGTTTTATAAGACATACCTTTGGCGATTTTTTGGTGGTCATTTTAATGTATTGCATGATTAAAAGTATCCTTAAAGTGAGATCGATTTATATCGCAATTGCTGTTTTGGCATTCGCTTTTTTAATTGAATTCCTACAGTTATTTCAGCTTTTACAGTATTTGAATCTTCAAGAGAATAAGCTCGCTATCATTATTTTAGGCAGCACTTTTGAAATCACAGATCTCATCGCCTACACTTTAGGCATCATTACCATTTATTTAATAGACACAAAAACTAGTATCACATGGAAACCATAAAAACCCATATTTCCAGCAGGTTTAAAATCTTATCCATCTTAACCTTGTCGATGACATTGAGTATCATTTTACTAATGATTAGAATGAAATTACACGAATCTATTTACTTGGCATTTCTAGTATGGAATTTATTTCTGGCTATCATCCCTTTTGCAATTACTACAGTAATGATAAGCAAACCTAATCGTCATAGACTTACATTATTAATGTCTTTTGCTGTATGGTTGCTCTTCTTACCAAATGCGCCTTATATTGTTACCGATTTACTACATTTAACACGTACTGATCAACAGTTTTTATGGTTAGATATTTTAGTCATTCTATCGTTTGCATTTAATGGATTGATATTATTTTTCTTATCACTTTCTGACATGGAAAAGCTATTAAAACAGCATTTCAAAGCAAAATTTATGCGTCCAATACTGCTCTCAATTTTTGGCTTAACTGCCTTTGGTATATACCTCGGGCGGTTTTTACGCTATAATTCTTGGGAAATTTTAAACAATCCATTGGCTCTATTTTCTGATATGTTTGCACTCATTTTTGAACCCAATCTAGAAGCTTGGGTATTCACTGTAACGTTTGCAAGCTTTTTAGCGATTTCCTATTGGATGCTCAAAGCTTTTCCTAATTCTAAAATGTAAACATCATGAAAAAAATTATCTTACTTCTCGCCATTTCAATTGTATACTCTTGTGCTTTTTTTGATGACAATGGAATTGACTTTACTGTAAAAAACGCTTCGGATGGTCCCATTTCAAATCTCAGTTTTAGCACTTCAGAGTTTATAGAAAAAAAGACCTATAAGTTGCTTGAAAACGACCAACATCATTCTGGTTTCTTATCGATGAAAGACAACAAATCTGACGGAAGTTACATTGTGACTTTTAGCAGAGCTAATGGCATAAGAGAAAGTATTAATTTTGGGTATTACTCTAACGGAATATGCCTCAACGAATGGATCGCAATAGACATTAAAACCGATACTGTATTAACGTCATTTGGCCAATCTAAAAGCTATTAATCGAAAGAATTCCCATCTACATAATCCTGTAAATATTTAAAACGCTCTGTTAATTCACCATCATCTGTAGTAATTTTTGCACGTTTTAAAATACCGCGTTCGTCATTATTAAAAAATGCTGGAATCACATGCTCTAGAAACATATCACCAAAACCTTCACTGGCATCTTTAGGCAACTCACAAGGCAAATTATCTACAGCCATCATAGTTATGGCTTCATCTGCATCAAAACGAACTTCGCTTTCGGTGTGAGGATCGTAACCGTAAAATGGATCTGCGATTGTTGAAGGTCTGATTGTACTAGCTACAGGACCATCAATATCACAAGACACATCAGCTACTAAATTGATTCTAAATTCTGGTTCTTTTGCATCATCTCTTGTAAATAAGTAAGGTGCATTATTACCGTAGAAATGTCCAGCGATAAAGTAATCGGTTTCTTTAGCATACGGCATAAAATTACTTTCATAACCACTAGGGTCTTTATAGAATTCCCACTTATCACCAACTTTACCATCGAGTCGTTTTGCATATTCCATTACATCAGCCATGACATAAACAGGTTCTGTAAATTGTGATGTTAAATACAAGGCGTCACTCACTTGTTTAATTTTTAAGTGATCTAGAATTTCTTTGGCTCCCATGGCCACTTTTCCAGTTCCTGTCAAAAGTATTTTAATATTTGGCAATGTGATTTTATCTAATTCAGATTTCACCTCATCTAAGTCGGCAAGCGTTTCAACCTTTGGAAGATTGAACAATTTATCTCTTAAACCTAAGGCTCTAAACCCATTATAAGCACCAACCAATCCAGCGTAACGTCCAAACCCAATGAGTCTAGCGCCACTTTGTTTGACGATGGTTTCATGATCATACATTTCGATATTTTTGTTAAGCATATCGACCAAAAGTTTTCTATTATAAGGTTGCTTTTTTATAGTATGCGAAAAGTAAAAGTATTTTTTATTTGGAATTAAATGTTCAAGAGGAACTTCTTTTACACCAATCATCACATCACAATCTGACACATCGTTAGTTACTGTAAAGCCTTGCGCTTTGTAGGCATCATCTGAAAACACGCGAATATCTGAAGACTCTACGACAAATTCGGCTTGCGGAAATTGTGCTCTAGCTTCAGCAAGTTTTTCGGGAGAGAATACAACACGTCTATCTGGTGGGCTTTTACGTTCTTTGATGATAGCGAATTTCATATACTATTAGAATTATTGGTGAAAGCACTGACACATGTGTCAGTATTTTATCTTGGTATAAAATTTGTACGAAAATAGTAGTAAATGTAGGCTTATACAAACTTTTTGATAACTTTGCATGCTGCGTTAAGGATTGAGGTATTGTTGGAGCTCCTTGCAGAGAGCGACTACCGAAAGCCTGACCTGAAAGGGAACGCTAAAACAAAAAATTACTAATAAGGGGTCGACTGGTTTTGACAGCGAGACTCATTAAATGGTAAGCACGTCGTGTAATGGCATTGAAACACGTAAAAGGCTAGACCAAATTTTAAACGGCGATAATAACTACGCTTTAGCTGCATAATCTGAATTACAGTAAGATTAAGCCTCGTCCTACTAGGTAGGAGTGCTAAATGTCTCCAGAAAGCCTTGGTTAATGGCGTTCTTACTAGAGGCATCGTAAATATTAACTTAGATTAGGTAGTGCTTTGATGCCTTTTCGAGATTAAGAAGCTAAGTGATGAATAGGTTGTCTTTTGCCAGTTCACCATCGAAAATCTAATAATAGAATAAACGTGTAGAAAGCTCTTTAATAGCTTGTTTGGACGAGAGTTCGATTCTCTCCGACTCCACAATTAACCCTTGCATTTACTATAAATACAGGGGTTTTGTTTTTTGGTTGATAATTTCGTTGATATTTTTATCATTATTTGATGCGTATAAACGCTTACAATAATTACAAATTAACTGTTTAACTAAAAACAAATATTATGAAAACTACTTTTGAAGACGTACAGGAATTCTTAAATGACACCCCTATTAACTACTCAAATAGACAAAAAGAACTCGAGTATTTAAAACTAAAGAATAGCTATCTCGAAAAATTACTTGAGTTTTTAAATCAATAAAATTGAGAAAGCTTGCATTATAAGATCAATAAATGTCTTTACTTTGGGCTTTCGTCCAAGATGCATTGAATTAATTAGAACATGACAAGTATTGATGTTGGAAATATTATAATTATTGGCTCTATATTTATAGGGTTACTCTTTGGTTTATTATTGTTATTATCAAATAGAATTAACAAAAAAGCAAACCAGTTTTTAGGCATTGCTACTCTAATTATAGTCTGCTGGAATGTGTGGATGCTAAACATGGATTTGGGTATTTATCTTCAATATCCAAAGTCCCAGTTTTTCCCTCTTACTTTTTCTCTTGCTTTAGGACCTTCTATTTATTTTTATGTACTTAAAATAACGAAACCCGATCATAAATTAAGTCTAAAAGATAAATTACATTTTGTTCCAGTTGTATTAGATATTATTCTTTATTATGAGATGGTTTACGAAGCCCTTGAGTACAATATCTTATTATATAGTACTTGGACCTTTGTAAATATCCTTCCAATAGTTCAATTCATTGCCATAGGAAGTGTAATAATTTATTGTATAAAATCATTACGAGTTATAAGATTCTTTCACAAATGGTTAACTAATAATTATAGTAATGATGATAAATATAAACTCTACTCTTTATATAGGCTATTAATTCTCTTTACATTTTTGTGGTTTTTATGGCTACCCTTCAATTTTATTGATTTTTATTTCTATAACTATTCGCTTGAAAGATCAGATTATTACCCTTTATATATATTAATGGCGACCATTACTATTTGGATTGCAGCTGAGGCCTATTTAAAACCAGAAATTATCCTTTTAGAAAAGGAACAAAACAAAACAAAAAGAGAACCTTCAGAAGAAAAAATCAACCAATCTAATTGGTTAAAAAATCAAATGGAAGCAAATCTTTTTTATTTAAACTCTGAATTAACTTTGAGACGATTGGCTGAAGAACTTGAGATGCATCCTAATACGTTATCAAATATAATTAATGAAGGACTTGACAAAAGTTTTTCTGACTTCATTAATGAATACCGAATTAAAGCTGTTATCAACCGTCTTGAAGATTCTGATTATGCAAATATTACACTTTTAGGTATTGCTTATGATTGTGGTTTCAATTCTAAAACGACCTTTAATCGCGTATTTAAAAAGACAACTGGAAAAACACCACTACAATATAAAAAACTCGTTAAACAGTAAATATTTAACAAAGTTATGTAGTACCATTTCTCATAATGGCACGTTTTTTTAAAATTAAACTCATTTATTTGTGATGAATAAGCTCTTTCAGTACTTATTCAATTTTTTAAACTTAATGATGCTTAAAAATTCATGATAAAACTAGAAAAAAACGTTTGGCTATACATTGGTTTAGTATTTCTCTTCACCTATGCGTTTCAGATTATTACAATAGTAAATGGCGGAAAAAATTTTGCATTATATTCTTTATTTATAGGTCTTACAATGTTCTTTCCTGCAATTGGAGCTATCATTTATTTAATAAAGACTAAACAGGGTCTTAAGTATATTAATTGGCATATTGGCAAAGTTAAATACTTATTTTTAAGTTTAATTTTACTAATTCTCATTACATTTCTTGGAATTTTAATATTTGAACACACAGGATTAGCATCAAATAATGTTTTTCTAATTGATAACGGAAAAGTTCATAGTATTGAAATATTTCTTATACTAGGCGCAAACGAACAAAGTATTCCTTTTTTCCTTCTTAATTTTTTTATTACAGGAATTGTATCCTCATTAATCATGAGTCTCTTAGCTATAGGTGAAGAAATTGGATGGAGAGGGTTTCTTCAAAAGAAATTATTGGAGAAAAATAGTTTATTTGCATCACTAACATTTTTAGGATTACTTTGGGGATTTTGGCATTTTCCTCTCGTCATTAATGGGTTCAACTATCCTGAATATCCAGTATTGGGAGCTTTCCTAATTCTTCCATTAACTACTGTATTTATTTCTTACTTTTTTGGTTGGTTAACCATTAATTCAAAAAGTGTATGGCCAGCTGTAATTGCTCATGGTGCTCTAAATTCTGTAATGATTTACTTGTTTGAAATGGATTTTGGCAATCAAAAACTTGAGGGTAACTTCTCAATTTTAGGATTGTGGGTCATTATTGGTATGGCTTCATTTTGCTTAATAGTATCTAAAAAAACATCAAAAGATGAAGTGTGAATTTTATGTATTAGTAATGACTATTTTACTTATTTCATGTGAAATAAAAAGTCAAAATAGAATACAAATTAATATTCCAACTGTTGATGATGAAACAGACTATATCTGGAGAACTATTCAAGATATTGACTTCTTTGAAAAAAATGGTTATCAAGTAAACCTTCCCGAAGGAGCCTATATTGAATTATTAAAAAATAAAGCTAAAACAAAGTGTCTTTCCGATTATGATTATGAAACCTTGAAAACCTTTATAAAAGATAGTGTCTATAAAAAATCCGATTATAAGAAAGGTTATCATAAAATAGAAAAGCAACGTTCGCTCATCAATGAAATGGTTTCTATAATACATAAATCAGAACGAAACTGGGATTTTAAAATGTTTGACACCTACCAAATAAACCTAACATTATATGGTCCTGGTGGAAGCTATAACCCTGATGAAGGCTCAATCTTAATTTACACAACACCAAATGGTGAGTTTAAGCAATATAAAAACCCGGCAAATACTATTATTCATGAGATAGTACATATTGGTATCGAAGCATCTATTGTAACTAAATATAACGTCCCACATACATTGAAAGAGCGAATTGTAGACACGTTTGTTTTTTTGCATTTTAATACTCATTTGCCAAAGTATCGAATTCAAGATATGGGAGAAAAAAGAATAGACCAATATCTCAAGACAAAAGCAGACTTAAAGGACTTAAGTCGTTTTGTTGGAATTATTATGAAATCTAATTAATTGTCTTAAAAGGAAACTTAATAAAAAAGATGACAGAAACACATCAAAAAAAAACTAGCAAAACAAAGACAATCATTGTTTTTATTTTAACCATCATTATCGGTTATGCTCTTTTCATTATTCCAGATATATTCTTTGGAGTTACCAAAATTAATGGTGGAAAGATTGGAATAAACTTACTATTTATTGCGTTATTTCAGTTTTTATCAATTGCAGCTTTGCTCTATGCTTCACTTAAAATACTAAAGAAAGATTTTAGCTATATCGGACTTCAATTTGTAAATATCAAAAAGGATATTTTATTGGGTGTTATTTTTGGAGCTATATGGACAATTCTTCAATTTGCATTGATAATTCCAAATACAGGAGGAGCTAATCGTGATGATATTAAAGGTATGTTGAACATGTATGATGGTAGTTTAATAGGAACGCTATCATTTATTGCATTGGGAGTAATCGGTGGTGGAATTACAGAAGAGCTCTTTAACAGAGGATATTTCATTAATGTGCTTAAAGACGTCTTTAAAAACCCTAAAATAGGACTATGGGTTTCTGTCGTTTCATCTATTGCGTTGTTTTCAATTGGTCATATACCAGTTAGTGCTTTAGATTGGTTTGATATTCTAATTCCGACTATCATGTATACTTTATTATTTATAACAACTAAACGATTGACCGCTTCTATAATAGCTCACGGAATTTATAATATGATAGCTATAATATTGACTTATTATATATAGTTATTAAAACACGAAACAGTAAATAATATAATTTTTTTATGAAAAAATTGCTTTTATATATTTGTTTTATAATCATTTCTCTCTCAGGTAATGCTCAAGATTTGACTAAAAAAGAAATCAAGGCGATAATCAGTAAAATCCCTGAACTTATTTTGGAGCATTATGTATTGACAGAAAAGAAGTTGGAAATTTCTGATGCATTCACTCAAAACATTAAATCTAAAATTTATCAAAACTTCATCAATCCAGATAGTCTAGCCAATAAACTCACAAAAGACTTAAGAACTATTTCAAACGACAAACATCTATCTGTAGAATACTTAAAAACTGAAGATGATAAAAAAGATTTCGATTGGGATGACTGGGAGAAAAAAGAACGGGCTTTAGAACTAACCCAAAACTTTGGGTTTACAGAAATTAAAATATTAGAAGAGAATATTGGTTACTTAAAAATTGTTGAATTTATGCATTCTCAAAGAGGTATGCAAACCGCAGTTGCAACAATGAAACTCATAGAAAACACAAAAGGTTTAATCATTGACCTTCGAGGAAATGGTGGTGGTTATAGCGGACTTATGATGTACATTCTGAATCATTATTTTGATGGTGGACCCACTCATATCTCTACTACTTTTTATTCTGATAAAAATAGTATTCCAGATAAAGAATATAGTTCGGATTTAGTTTATGGAAAGCTAAGAGTAAATACACCTCTATATATTATCATAAACGAAAAAACAGGTTCAGCGGCAGAGTTTCTTGCATATACGCTACAAGCATTCGGAAAAGCCAAAATCGTTGGAAAATCTTCTGCTGGAGCGGCACACATGAATAGTTTTTATACTCTAAATAATCGTTTTAGAATCTCAATTTCAACAGCAGCTCCAATAAACCCTATAACAAATACTAATTGGGAAAATATAGGTGTAATACCCGATTATGAAATTGAAGATGAGATTGTAAATAAAGCATTAAAATTACTTTTAGACGAACAAGACAAATATTAATTTAATCTAATAAAATGAAAAGTTATTCTATCACAACACTTATTTTACTTTTGATACTCACTTCCTGTAAAAATGAAATAAATCCTAAAAATAAAAAAAAACAATTTACACTAGAAGCTACTCTATTAAATATACCTGACAGTACCTTGTTCTATCTTAAACCTTTATCAAACATTACAGTAGATAGTGCTTATGTAGTTAACGGACATTTATCTATGAAAGGTCAATTAAAGTCAAAGCAACCTGAATTATTAACTCTTCTAGCGACTGCTCCAGAGTTCATTTATACACAACTGATTGTTGAAAATGAAAATGTAACATTTACTGCAGATAAAAAAGATTTTCCTTGGAATATTGACATGTCAGGTTCAATTCATCAAGATGAGGCTGAGAAGTTTTATCAAATAAGGTATCAAAGACAGAGATTAAAAAATGAATTAACACTTATTCACAACTCAGATAAAAAAGTCTTGACTAAACAGCTTACTGAATTATCAGATTCACTAGATAATATTACTATGTCATTACTCAAACGAGAATTTAACAGTTATGCAGCTTTAGATATATTCAAAAATTATAAAACTAAATTTTCCAATAAAGAATTAACTAGCCTCTACGAGAAATTAGACCCAGAGCTAAGAGAAACTGAGTCTGGGAAGGCAGTAAAATTGCAAAGTAAATTCTCTAAACCAAAAGTAGGTGATAAGTATTATGATTATAAAGCTATAAACCAAAAAGGAGATACTGTGGTATTATCAGGTATCACGGATAAATATATTCTTTTACATTTTTCTTCTTTAAGCTGTTATGGAAGCCAATTATCTTTGCCAGACTTGAAAAAAATATATAAAAATAGCACCAATGATTTGGATATTGTTTCAATATCAACTGATGTTGATAAGGAAAGATGGCAGGATCATGTTATAAGAGATTCAATTCCATGGCATTATTTATGGGATGGCAAAGGCAACTACAATGATGCTTATGTAAAATATTGGGAGATTGGAACTCCAAACTATGTTTTAATCTCGCCAGATAGAATAATACTTGAAAGATGGTACGGATATGCAGATGGACTTATTGAAGAAAAATTAGTTAAGCATATTAATTAGTAAAGAAGAAATACTACCAACAAGGTATCGTATCCTTTAGTCCTAATCACTCCAATGAATGTATAGCCAGATTATGAAATTGAATACGAATCTGTAAATAAAGTATTAGAATTAATTTTAAATTAACAATAGATGCCAACGGAAATGTAACTTTAAAATTAGTTTTTGAAGGAGAACCAAACAATAGTATTAAAATCAGATAACCTATTATTTAAGAAGTGTTTAGTTAGACTAACTATAAAATATGGAAAGTCATTTATAACATGTCGCCTAATGAATAATTACTTATAAAATATTAGCTAGTGTAAAAATAATATATGATTCAGTCTTTGTAAATCTTCATCAAAATAGTTCGACTTTTGTCCCGTTGACTCCACTCTAAAAGCGGCAGATTGCCGCTTTTTTCGTTAATTAAGCTCATATGATAACTCTTAACTCAATATGAGTTATAACAATTCTACGTTGTTTAATCTATTTTAAATGAAGCCACAAAAGGAAGGTGGTCTGATACTTTTTCTCTAAATTTTTCACGTCCCATTTCCATCGTCCAATGCATTGGAAATAATCTTAAACTTCCTCGAATATATTCTCTTGTAAATGTTCTAGTTATTGCGAATCCATCTAAGAGGTTTGCGCGTCCCTTTTCCAAAATATGTGAAAATCTTGCTTGTAGATCCCAAGAGGATAAAAAGTCCATGATATCATCTCCTCCTAAAAAATGAAAATTACTAACATCTTGTCCAGGAATCATATTAAAATCGCCCATTAAGAGCACGGGCTTTCTTGGTTTTTGAACCCTATAATTGGTGATAAAGTCACCAATCACTTTACATTGGTCATTTCTTTCCAATTGCTGTGGACGGTTACGACCCGATTTAAGATGCACTGCAATTAATAAGAAATCAAATTTTCCAACTTTCATTTCAACACTAAACGCTTTACGTCTATTTGGGTTTCCTAAGTCAGATCCATCTATAAATTGTGGCGTTTCTGCTTCGACTCCAGATTTAACTATCACACCAATATTTAAATCTCTAGATTGTTGTAATATAATTCCTCTATAATCGCAGCCCTTTGCTGCTAAGCCATCAATAAGGCGTTGTAAATACGAGATAGGTTTGACTTCAACGAGCGTTACTATCTCTGCATCTAATATTGCTAATCCTTCAATTTGATTTTCAAATTTTTCATCTGAAATTGGATTAAAACCTGCTAAATTCCACACCGCGACCTTGGCAGTTGTATGACTAAATTCTCTCATGATTTATATAATTAATAGATTAAAATAACTTACTGAATCGAACACAGCGATTCCATACCCATTACTAGGTATTTTACTATTAATTAGAATGACTTCAACATTGAAGACATCATTTCTTAAGGGAAGAATACTAAAGATACAAACTTATAATCAACTGACTGTTAATATAGTGCAAATATTATTTCTAGCTGGTGAGTAAATGTAGCAGGTAATCTATATTTAACTATAAAGCAAAAGCTATGACATGACATCATAGCTTTTGCTTAATTATTATGTTGTGATAGTATCAGTTGTACGTTTGCGACAGCGTGGAGATTTTCCAAGTTCACCCAGGTTATACAACAATCTATACATGTTGTTGAGCTTTCGTTTTTTTATTTTAAAACAATTTTTTTAAAGGTGGTACCTGTATTTGTCATAATTTTCACCAAATAGATTCCTTTTGAAAGTTTGCTTAAATCAATTTCGCTATTTTCAGAGGATTTTAATAGTTTACCGTTGATATTATATATGTCTACTTGTTTTAGGTTATTGGCTTTAACTATTATGCTACCTGTAGATGGATTTGGATATATGGTGAAATCATCTACTATATGTGATTCAACCGATAAAAGATCCAACTCATATATAACAGTTTGAGCTGTATTGGTTAGTATTGGTAAATTAAAATCAAAATAAATATTCGCATTGTTATTAATTTCTGTACCAATTGGTAAATCATCATACGTAGATGCTTTGAATTTCACAAAACCATTAGAACCTAATTCATCAACAGTTTCATGAGGTAAATTGATTTCGCTAAAAGTAAATTCTAAAATTGGTGTTTCAGTTCCTGTCACTCTAACTGTATAAGGATGTGAACTTAATCCGAATTGAATTGTTGAAGGGTCAAGATATGGAGAGAGCTCGTCAGTTATGACAACTGTATAAGCAGTATCTGTTCCTTTATTTTGAAAACGAATCATGTACTCTAGTGTCGTTCCTGCTTCTAAGTAATGATTCACAGTAATCCCTGAAGGACTCACTAATTTATCATTTGGATCAAAACTATCTATAATTTCTAAACAGTGTATTTCAACATCAGCATCTAAATCATCCATTGCCATAGTGTTGACAAACCCCATACTTACAACTCCATTGTTATCGCCACAAGCTTCTACGGTAGCTTGAGGTTGACTGTTTCCAGGGTGATCTGGATGTTGGTCTGCTTCAAGTCTAATTGTTTGTCCGTTTGGTGTATATTCAACCAACATGCTTTCTTGTCCGTCGAGTTGAAAGTTTTCGGTTAGAGTTAGTACATTATCAACATAAATTCGATATTCACTTGGATTTTGCATATCTCCCGAACCAGCTAATGATGCATTGGTAATTGTAAATTGTACTATCGAATTAGTTATACATGCACCATGTAATTTAACTGTTGAACCATCCCAGTTTTCATAGTCTGGATCTAGAGCATCTGTACAATCGTTTGTTGGCGTTATCCAAGCTTCGGTACACTGTGTTAGTCCGGTGATACCGTTTACGCATTCGGTGAAATCTACAATATGAATGGTCCCAGATTCATTTTGAGCTAGTGTTCCAATACTAAAAACATAATTGCCTTGAGCATCTATGGTATGCGCATAATCACTTGAAATAAAGGTTACATATTCTGGGAACTGTACTACAACTTCCACGTTTTGAGCTTCAGCAAATCCTGAGTTTGTGTATGACACATACGTATTGCTTTCAAAACATCTACGTCGGCGATCGCTACTTATATCAACACTAAGAAGCGGACATTCAGCCAACTCTAAAGGAAAATTTAAGTCGTTAACATCTTGACCAAATTCGGCAATAGTCACTTCTTGCTCTGTATAGCAATTTTGACTTATTAAAGAACTTACAATAGGGTTAGGTAGGATCTCGACGGTATATGTTTCTATATTTACTGGTATGTCGTAATATCCATTTAGATCACTAAGTGCATAATGCGCTAAACCATTAGTATCTGAAGCTTTTACAATTACTGAATGCTGTACTGTGTCATCTAGGTCTAAAACGCAATTGGCATCTAGGTCTTGGAAAACAGTTCCTGTAATATTGCTTCTATTATTAGGAAGCTGATAATCGAGTAATTCACCAAACAATGCATCACCTGTGTTATTAGTAATAACATCCTGACCCATATTATAAATAAAACTATCATCTATTCTACCAGCATACAGTAGTCGTTCGTTATTATAAGAAATTTGATTTGCTGGACTAGATGCAGTGATTTCTGAAACCCATTTTACCTGTTGAAATATGTCAATTTTAGCGATAAATCCAGTTGTGTTTGTTAAAGAAACTGTTCCAGGACTAATACCTAAAACAGCACCAGTATCGCACCAACCAGATAAATATGCGTCATTAAATTCATTAAAAGCAATGGAGAAAATTCTTAAGGTATTAGAAGAGGGATATGCATGCTCAGAAATGACTGTACCATCACTGGTGTAAAATCCCACAAGTCCATTACCACCGCCTTTATATCCGCAGATTCCAATAATTCCAGAATTACTAATGTTTAAGGATGTACCATTTGTATTCCAATTATTAGGCTGCTCTAATATTTGGTAGACCCAGTTTTGAGTGCCATCCATATGGTAAGAGACAAGTACTATGCCTTCACCTGCACTATTAACAGCAGGTGTTGGGACACCATCATAAAATACATCACCATCACTTTTACTCAAAACGATAACTTCATCGGTTAAAGGATTAATGTCAATACCATACCCATAGGCGAATGTGTTATGAGGTATTCCTCCAGCATTTTTTGCCCAAAGTATTGTGCCATCAGGTTGATATTTTGCCACAAGCATATCCGTTGTTGTTCCTGTGGAAGGATTTGTTAAAGTAATGGCACCTCCTAAAGTTATAGATGTTCTAAAATATCCAGTCATGTAAACGTTTCCATTAGAATCTGTTGTGACATTCTGAAATGAACTAGATACAGTCCCTGAGTCATGCCAAATATAGTTTCCGTTTGAATTTACCTTAATCAACACCCCTTCTCCACTATATTGACCAGGAGAATTTATTCCGCTTAAAATTTGACCATCATAAGTAAAGTTATTTCCGCTTGATTTAAAGGTAAGGTAGAGGTCTCCAAAAATATCAATATGAATATCTAGAGCTTCATCAAAATACACTGAATCATTTCCTCCAACAGATTTTATCCAAATTAATTCTTTATTTCCATCAAGTTTAGCAAAAAAAGCATCTCCGCCATTTCCATTAGTTGGGTAGGTCACACCATTGTACTCAAAGGGAGTTCCTGTTGTATAGCCTATAAAATAGGTGTTACCTTGCGCGTCTGCTATTGATTTTATACCGTATTCATACTCGTCTCCGCTTACACTTGTTGCCCAATTAAATTCTTGCGAATGCACACTAAATGCTTGTACTATTAAAGTAAGAAATACGATTATTCTTGTTCTCATGTTGTCATTATTTTGTAATTGCTCAAAGTCAATCAAATGTATTGATGTTATAGTTCAAAACTATTGATTTTAATTTCAATATTTGCTGTTTATTTAATTTTCTCGTTAAAGGGAGTTTTCTGAATGAAGTACAACCTGTTCGTGTATGGTTTCGTTGCGTGTTTCAGCAACTAAATTAGTAAACAAAAACGAACCAGAGGGGAATCCGTAGGGTTTTCCGAGTGCATACAAACTAGCAATTGGTTATACACGGTGTTGGCAATAGTTTTTGACTATTTATAATACATTACATTGTTATCCCTTCTTATTGTCTGGATAGGAAAACTTGTATAAATTTAATAAATACTTACAGGAATTATATACGTACTTCTACGTATATTTTTAAAATTGGAATCCATTTAGTCAAAGTAATTAGTCTAACTTGGTAAGTACGACTTATCTTTATTATAAAAAAATCAGGAGATTTAGTATCCAGATTGTTAATTATGTAGTACGAGGTACTTTTTTAGATATACTTTATTAAGAAAACTTAACGAGGTTTGAAAAATACTGTATTTTTAAATAAAAATCCTCCGTAAGTTAATCGTATAAAAATTGACAAAAAGAGCAATCGACCAAATATGAAAAACAAAATTATAAAATTACAAAGCCAGGTAAATCTGGAAACAATTTACGGGAGCTTTGACATAGCCACGTTTACAAGTTCAACCGAAGATTTGATGCCTCATATCGTACTATTTACTGATAGAAAACAATGGAGCGAAGATCTACCAGTGAGAATTCACTCTGAATGCATGACTGGAGACCTTTTTGGGTCTAAACGTTGTGAGTGTGGTGAGCAATTGCAACATTCATTACAATTTATTCAAGAACATTCTGGTATTTTGATTTATCTGAGACAAGAAGGTCGAGGTATCGGCATCATAAATAAACTAAAAGCCTATTGTTTGCAAGATGAAGGTTACGATACCGCCGAAGCTAATAAAATACTCGGTTTTGAAGAAGACCAAAGACACTACACTGATGCTGTGAAAATTCTAGAGTATTTTGATGTGGAACGTATACGCCTTTTGACCAACAATCCTGATAAATTAAATTATTTTGATGATAAAAAAATAGATGTTGTCGAGAGAATTCCAATCGAATCAAACCCTAATGAAACAAACTACAATTATTTAAAAACTAAAAAGGATCATTTCGGTCATTTCCTGACAAAGCTATGAACATAAGCAAAGTACTTTGGCAAAACATATTGGATTTAAAAAACAAATCGACCTCTGAACATTGTTTAGGTTGGGCTTTTGATGGCACTTACTTTTCTGAACTATTAGATGATGATAATCTCGATGATAATTGTACAGCGCTTTTACTTAAATCTAATTCTAGCCATACATTAAAGACCAAATTATCAACCTTTAAACACATCACCATTCCTTTTGAAGGGTTGTCTTTTTATACAAGCTCAGCAATTTCTAATGATACTCTAAATATTCTACAAAATTATTGGCCTTTAAGTGTTTTACCTCACCTCAATACAGAATTACCACATATATTTATTCATTCAGCAATATCTCTAGATGGCTATTTAGCAACGAGTTCTGGCCATTCGCATTGGATTGGCAACGATGAGAATTTAATCCATGCACACAGACTTCGCGCACTTTCAGATGCTGTACTTGTTGGTGGTAAAACCGTTTTAAATGATAAACCTTCATTAAATGTTAGACATGTAAAGGGTGACAATCCGATACGATTAATTCTTTCTAATAAATGTAAAGATCTATCATCATTAAAAGATATTTCTGAATGCAAAACCTACTTACTTAGAGATTCAGAATACGATTACGATAATTGTGCAAATCATTTTGATAAAATCATTTCTTTTAATGGAGTATCCAAAAAAGATAGACTGGTCGATTTACTCCAACAATGCAAGACTGAAAATATAAGATCTATATTAGTTGAAGGTGGCGGCACGACATTGAGTTCATTTATTGAAACCAAGTTAGCAAAAATCGTTCAGTTTCATATATCCCCAATGCTTTTTGGATGCGGTATAAAAGCAGTAGAATTACCTGAAGTAAATCTTGTAAATGAGACCCTCAAACTCAAAGATATGCATGTTACGCCTATAGGAAATTCATTTATGGTAACAGCAGGATTATTATGATTAAATCTCTTTGGCATACATCAACAATTACAGAGATTAGGTCATCCAAATTGCCTACGAGCATTACGTCGACGCAATCAAGGGTTAAAAGTGAGTATTCTATGATAAGTCTTGGCACTGAAGCATTGATTCTAAATAAAGGCGTGCCAAAACCCATTGCCGATGACATGACAATCCCATACATGGAAGGCAGCTTCGATTTGCCCATTAAATATGGTTATGCTTTATCTGGTGTTTTAGATAATGGTGAAAAAGTGCATCTCATGCATCCACACCAAGACAGTTGTATAGTTGATACAACTTCGCTTTTTACAGCATGTCAAGAACTGCCAATTAAACGCATTCCGTTAATTAGCAATATGGAAACAGTGATTAATGCTATTTGGGACAGTACCCCAAATCAAGATAAAGCCATAGTAATTAATGGTTTTGGCAATATTGGATCACTACTTGCCACTACATTAAAATACCATTACAATCTAGATGTGAAAATCATAGAATCCAATATATGGCGCAAACAAAAAGCGAAAGAACTAGGCTTTGAAGCTTATAATGGAACAGATGGTTTTGATATTGCTTACAATACAGCTTCCAATGAAAAGGCGATTCAATTCTGTATTGACAATGCCAATGAAGAAGGAAAAATTATAGATATTAGTTGGCATGGTACATCAAGAACATCACTAAGACTGGGCGAAAAATTTCATACCAATAGATTACATTTAATTGCCAGTCAAGTTTCAAAAATCCCGATTGCACAACGAAAGGAATTTGATTATTACAAGCGAAAACTCCTAGCTGTAAACATTCTTAAAAACAACATATTTGACCAGTTAATCACCACTATTATTGAGTTTAAAGATGCTCCTGAATTTTTCAATTTAGTACGTCATAATAACATCCCAAACGGCCTTATTTATCTTATAAAATATTAAACATATGTATACTGTAAAAGTTAGAAATTCTATCATGATTGCTCATTCACTACCTGATTCATTTTTTGGTCCTGCACAACACATGCATGGTGCAACCTATGTTGTGGATGTTACTTTTTCTTCTGAAAAATTAGATCCACATAATGTTGTAATCGATATTGGAAAAGCTAAAGATATTACCAATGACGTATTACATCTTTTGAATTATAAAAATTTAGATGAATTGCCACAGTTCAAAAATAAACTTACGACCACTGAATTCATGGCAAAATACATTCATGATAAAATTAAAGCCAAAATTGAAACTTTTTTTAAAGGTCAAATAAGTGTTTGCTTAGGTGAAACACATGATGCATGGGCGAGCTACTCTGGAGCGTAAATTATGATAGATTCATTGACTAATAGACATATCGAAACATGGAGCATTTATAATGCTGCTGCAATAAGTATTGCCTTAATTGTTGCACTAGTTAGCAAACAGTTAACGATACTGCTTGCCGTTTTTTCATTGTCTATTATAATATTTATCTATCAAAACCAAAAGAATCTACGCCAATCAAAACCTATTTTTGGTATTGCTAATACCATAACACTGATTCGTTTATTGATTATTATTTTGAGTTTTTTATTGATAAACCTAAACGATAATCACCTTCTGTTTTACGTTTTATCGTTTGCGGTCATTTTAGATTTATTTGATGGAATGGCAGCTAGATATTTCAAAGAATCATCATTTTTTGGTCAGTACTTTGACATGGAAGTCGATGCTTTTTTCGTATTACTCATGTGCTGTTTTTATTATATCTATGCGTATGTCTCTTGGTGGATTTTAATTCCAGGTGCATTGCGATATGCCTTTAGACTGTATACTTTTTGTTTTCCAAAACCTAATTCAAAAGAAGAAAAAAAGACCTATGCCACAGTCATTGCTGCAAGCTATTTTGTTGTCCTTTTAATTGGATTAATAACCAGTGGTACTTTACAGTTTTTGATTTTAATGCTAGGGTCTTTAGCGATAGTTATTTCATTTTCGATTGGGATTATTCAATATCACAAACACTAATTTGTAAGAGATGAAGCTTCAATTTATAAATAACATATCACTAGATGTAATTTCCGGAGGAAATATATATAACACAGCTATAATTGAAGGTTTAAGACAAAAAGGTTTTGAAATTGACTATAATGCTTCCCCTGTAGATAAAGACTATGATATGAGTATCGTTGATAGTTTGTGCATGAACGAAATTGACACCAATCGTTTAAAACATAATAGCATTGCATTAATCCATCAGCTACCTAAACTTCGGACTGATCAATTAAATTTTTATAGAACTCATACCAAATTTATTGTTACTGGTGAACCTACAAAGCAAGAACTCATAACGCATTGGCAAATAAATGAAAACAATATAAGCATCATTAGACCTGGTCTTCATGAGTATTGGAAACCTAAAACAGCATATGAAGACCAACCAAAACGCATTATCATTGTTTCTAATTTTATTCAAAACAAAGGCTTCGAAATGGCTATTCAAATCCTGAAACGTTTGAATCATTTAGATTTAAAATTTGATATCGTAGGCAACAATAAACTAGATAAAGTTTATGCCAAAACTATAATCAAGTCTATTCAACACACCAATGCTAATGTCACTTTTCATTTCAACCTAAATCAGCAAGAGGTCTACAATCAACTCATAGAGTCTGATATTTTTTTATCTCTTTCTAAATCTGAATCTTTTGGAATGGCAATTTTTGAAGCGCTCGTTTTAGGCTTACCTTGTATTACCTATAAAACTGGTGATTACAATTATTTCAGTAGCTACCCAAATTATGTAGGATTAGACGATTATTCTGAAAACAGCTTTTCAGAAGTTTTGGAGGGATGGAATACTAACCCTGAACACTATAAATCACATTGCAATACAATGTCGCAAAATAAAAGACATTGGAAACATGTGGTTGATGAATTTTCAATGCATCTAACAAACACTATAACATGCTAAAGCTAATTATCATTATTGGTATCGTTATATTCTACATGTCGCTTTTTGTAGAATTATACGTTTATAGTATTCCGAGTGTTGTGTCTACTAAAAAAATATTGAACCCAAGTATTTCGCATTTAGAACAATTTTCAGAACGTATCAAAAAGCGTTTGAATTGGCCGCTACCAATCAAAATTATCCTTTTTGTTGTCCCTATGATTTTCATTTACATGCTTCATTTATTACCTGCATACCTACTCTATGACTTAACTTTTAATGCTGGAGATTTACAATGTATCTATTACTTATGTTTTATAGGAATAGGCTTGGTATTATTTGGAAGAATTATCAGTCACTTGTATCTGTTGAGTATAAAAAAGATAAAAGCTAAATCTTATGAAGGCTTCGTGACTAACGGCCTATTTAAATATAGTAGAAATCCAGGATTGCTAGGTTTATACATATCCTTTTTAGGCTTTTACCTTATACAACCTTCTATTTTGTTTCTCATATGCTATAGCATCTATATCGTTCATATGCATTTTAAAATTATAATGGAAGAAGACTATTTAACAAATATACATGGTGAAGATTATAAGTTATACCTACAAAAAACAAGACGCTATTTATGAGTACACATATAGATAATCAAGAACAAATAACCGAATGGTTTAATAATACGTATACCAAAAGGGGCTCATGGTATTTAAGGCCAGTACATGCCTATTATATCTATCTGGAAATTTTGAAAGCCAAAGCAGACCAAAAATTACTGGATATTGCATGTGGTTTGGGTCGCTTATTAGACGCATCTCAAGATTATAATGTTGAACCTTATGGAATTGACATTTCTGATGTAGCCATTTCAAAAGCAAAAGAGCGTTTCCCGAATTTCAATCTTAGCGTGGCCAATGCAGAACGTATTCCCTTTGATGATAACTCCTTTGACCTCATCACTTGCATTGGTTCTTTAGAACGTATGCTAAACACCCAAAATGCCTTAAAAGAAATGCTGCGTGTTGGGAAGCAAAACAGTAAGTATTGCTTTTTAGTGCGAAATTCTGAAACGACTAGCTGGCAATTTTTTAAGACTTTTCTAGGGTTGAAAAATAAAAAAGGGCATCAGGATGCTAAAAACTTAAAAGAATGGACTTCTATTTTTGAAGCTGCTGGTTTTGATGTCGTAAATGTATATCCTGATCAATACCCTCTGATGAAAAAGGCGAGACTTAAAAATTTATGGCTAAAAAATATAAATTATAAGGAGATTATTAAAAATCATGAACCCATTGAAAAGGCAAATGAATTTTTATTTTTATTAAAAAAAGCATGACCGAAAAAGCAATTCAAAATATATACAACAAGCTTTTGAGTTGGGAAGGGAAACATGCTTCGCAACCTTATCCGATTCATAAAAAACTGAATGCTGATGCATTTGGTCATACTGACATCTATGAATGGATTGCCAACACATACAAACTCAATTCTGACACAAAAGTTCTAGACGCTGGTTGTGGTGTTGGATATGGATCACTGTTTATTGCAAAACACTTTAATTGTGAGGTAAAAGGCATAAGCTTAAGTGATGCCGAGGTGAAAAAAGCGAGCACGTTTGCAACACATGAATTTCGTAGTAGCAAGATTAATTTTAAGCAACAATCGTTTGACACTCTTGAACCTAATAGCTTTGATTTCATAATGGCAATAGAATCAGTTAAGCATACCTTAGACATTGATAAAACAATTGATTCATTAAAAAATGCACTAAAACCAAATGGCATTTTAGTTATTGTAGATGATATTTTGATTAGCGAAAATCACAGCACATTACTACACAAATATTCGAAAGATTGGGCGCTAAAAATACTACTAAAACACAATCATTTTTTGCCTGATTTTATACTAAAAAAAGACTTGACGCCTTTTGTATTAACAAAAAGTCAGTTATTACTTCCTATCGGAATATTCATACTAACACTATTAAAACCTGTATTAAAAATAGCCACAATTATGAGAGGTGGTTTTTATCTAGAAGCACTTTTCAAGCGTAATATAATGGCATATTATGCACTAGAATTTAAAAAGTCATAACACATGGAAGCTATTCTCCTTTTCGTATTAAGCTTTTTAGGAATCAATTTTTTGATTTTTCTGCCGAATTGGTTAATCGGACTGTTTTCCAAAATTGACTATCCCAAAAAATCGTTTTTCGATGATACCCCTTATTTCTTTTTAAAAAAAACACTATATCAGAGATATTCTGACGACTGTTTTAGACTAATTCTAGAATTACAAATCCTGGCGCTTTTTTTACTCCTCCTAACTCCAGAGTATGCTCAATATTTAAAGATTGTGTTTATGCTCTGTATCGTTCTCTCATTTGTTTATATCACCTATATCTCTGTAATCATAAAGATTTTCAAAAAAGAACCGATGCTAATTAATGATATTGATTTTGCAAAAACGGGCTTTATGGTATACAAAAAAAAGATTCCTCTTGCGCTTGCTGCTATAGTTTTGTGTATCGCCTTAATTCTTTTCTTAAGTAATGGTCTTGTCGACGTTCTTATAAGTTCTTCAGCAGAAATACATCTAAAATGGCCTTTATGTGTGCTCTTATGTCTTAGTATCGCGATATCTCTGTATTCAGTAAAAAAAGTAAGCTACAACTTATACCATAGTAGTGTGAGCTTTTCTTTAACAAACCATCTCATACATAATATCAAGAAATGTAATCAACTAAAGCAGTCACTAAAAACACTTAATCAAAGCTTTCCATATGCCTATGCTAGACAGATTAAGCTGAAAAAACAGCCTAACGTTATTTTTATCTTTTTAGAATCTTATGGCAGTTTTGTATTCTCTGAACCTAAGCAAAGTGCAGCACTAAAACAGAAAATGGACGGCATTTATAAATCTTTACGAGACAATGAATACCAAGTGGCTAGTGCACTGAGTGAATCACCTGTGTCATCTGGAGGCTCTTGGTTAAGTCATTCAAGCATTCTATTTGGTGCTAAAGTTAGAGATATTGCTGCCCATGAAGTTATTTTTGGCCATACAGATTATGTTTCTAAACTCGAATCTTTACCTAAATTTTTTGAGTCTTATGGTTATAAAACCACCCTAACTTCTACCTTATCGTATGATAAAAATGAAGTGAATTGGCAAAAAATAAAAAACGCCTATCCTTTTAACAAATTAATGCTCTACGATGATTTCAATTATAAAGGCAATAACGTTCCTATATTTGGAGATCGGTTTTCATTACCGGACGAATATTCGCTGAATTATGCCTATCATTCACTTAAAGATAAATCGCCTTTCTTTTTATCGGTAAGCACCATTAACTCGCATTATAATTATATTTCGCCAATACACACTTTAGAGCATTGGGAAGATTATAACTCAAAAGCGTTCGAATTAACAGATGGTCTCAAAAAGAATAATCTCAAAAACTATTTTACAGCGATTAACTACCAACTCGATTATATTCACAATTTTTTATTGAATACAGATCTAGACGATACCATAATGGTGTTAATTGGTGATCATCAACCGCCTTTTATTACACCAGCAGATATTGATAAAGCAACACCTATTCATGTGATTTCAAAAAACACTGAGGTCATTGAGGCGTTTAAAGACTTTAATTTTACCGAAGGCTTCGTGTGCAACCACCAAAGCCAAAAGCATGAATCGTTTTTTTCAAAGTTTTTATATGCTTTAAATCGTGCGTATGGTGAAAATAAACATATAGATCTTCCTATTTTTGAAGATGGTATCCATTTATATTAGCACATGAGTTTCCTTAAGACAAAAAACCCGTTCAAATCCACACTACTCTTTGGTGTGTTTTCTGGTTTAAGATCGGGAATATCATTAGTGCTGCTACCTATATTTCTCAATTACTTAAGTCCTGAAGATTATGGAATCGTGTCACTCGTCATCATTTATTCGACAATTGTAGCTGTGGTTGGATCTTTAGGATTGAAAAGTGCCTTGTATACCTTTTATTTTGATTTTAATAACAAAGCAAAGTTACGTGAGTATTTAAGTCATTTATTTTCCGTTCATCTGGTATCATTTGTTTTAATCACCTGTATTCATCTTGTTTTAGGTGATACTATTTATGAGTTACTATTTACTTCTAATGAAGTCTCCTTTTATAATTACGGTTTAATTGCTTTATTATCGGTATTCTTTGATGTCTTGAATAGTCTTTATTTTGTGTTTCTGAAAAATGAAGTGAACCTAAACGTCTATTTCAGATATACCATAGGCATTGTTATGTTAACGGCGTTTTTTCAACTCATTCTTATCACTCAATTTGATTTAAAAATCTATGGCTTACTATTGGGAGCACTGATTCCTAATGCGCTGATATTTATTATCATTTCATTGTCAAACAGTTATTTATTTAGGTTAAGGTTTAATAAAAAACTGCTCTATCCGTCTTTAAATTACAGTTTAAAACTACTCCCATTTTTGTTGTTTTTTGCTTTTGAAAATCAAATAGACAAATACTTAATTGAATTAGATCTTGGATTAAAACATGTTGGATTATACACCTTATTAATCAAAATATTTGGCATACTCATAATTGCTATTAAAGCTATAGATGATGGTATAAGGCCATTTTTATACAGAGATTTAAAAGACGGAAAAATGACAACTAGCACCTATTTTAACCTCTATATTGGTTTTAGTGTTCTTGTACTCGTTATTATAAATACAATAGGTTTTAATTTAGAGCATATTATTAAAAATAGTGAGTATCTCGTCATTAAAGACTACTTTTTCATCGGTTCGATGGCGTTCTTACTGATAGTACCAGTACGATTCTACGGACTTCTTTTAGTGTATTATAAAGCCTCTTTAAAGCTTTCGATTGTCACCTCTATCAAGGTCCTTTTTCTGGTCGTACTCATGCTGTTTTTAATTCCGAAATACAAGCTGCATGGTGCCCTTTATGCCATATGCATTTCTAATCTCATCAACATTATTGTATTTGCTATTATTCTTAACAAAAAAGTGAATGTGTTACCAAATGTAAAAACACTTATGTATGTGTTCTTGTTTATTATTAGTTCTTATTATATCTGTTCTGATATCGCCACGAGCACAAACCCAATCGTTTCTATTGGTTACACTGTAGTTGCCATCGCATTGTTTGCATGGTTTTATAAGAACGATGGCAGTAGAATTCTAAAGTCAAAAATTGAATGAGTAATTGGTTATACACGTTGTTACCTGTAGACTCTACTTTTTAAATTTCCTGAAAGAGACTAATATTTCATAAATCCCAATTGCAATTAATATTTTTCCTAAAATAAAAGGAATCCATTCTAAAACGCTTGACAAATATTCACTTTTATTTGTTAAAGGGTTATGGAAATCTGTAATTAAAAAATATCTAAATAAACCAATAAAATACTCATTATAATTAGAAATATTAAAAAGGTCTAATTCTCTATGAGAGTTGTGAAGAATAAAAAAGACAGAATAAAAAACTAAAGCTACAATGACCGTTCTTTTTAAAGCTTTAACCCAATCAGTTCCATTATTTGAAAAGAAAGTATTAACTCTCAAAATACTCAAATCTCTGCGTAATTTTCTTTTATTAACATTTGGTTTTAGTTTAATTTTCTTTTTTAATTCTTCTTTATAAGAATTAAGTTCATGAGATCGAAAACTATCATAGTCTATTTTATTATCTGACCTTAAGAGTTGTTGCTTTATATTTCTTAATGTTCTTTTATTACAATTATTGAATCTAAGTATTTCAATATCATCAAAGAATGCTGGTTTTTCAAAAATTGTCCTATCCAAAAAAATTGAATTAAGTTCTAATTCTTGAAAGGAAACAAACTCTTGAAATTTTGATTTGTCTATTCGTAATTCATATAATTTCGAATTATTAAAATCTGTATACTTGTAAAAGTTACAGTCTTTAATCTCTAAATCAGTTCTATATTCGTTTTTAAGTTTTTGAAAAAGTGCAGTATCCTTAAATTCATTTGATTCGAACTTTGCTTTAAAACCAAAATCTGTTAAAGAAAAATTCGATTTTTCGAAATTGTTTTGTTCAATAAAACTATCGCTAATTTCATTTAATGTAAATTGAAATTCATTAGAAAATTGATTGTGTGTAATATCTATTCTTTTAAATGTACAATCATGTATTTTTACTTGTTTAATATTACAATCATTAATAAATAAGCTACCGCTTGATTTAAGGTGAAGAAAATCCAAATAATGCTCAATCTCACAATCGTGAATAACTATATTAATATTATTAAGAGCTTCTGCTTCTATACTTTCTGCGCATTCAAAAGTTAAAAAACCCAATTTAATTGGTGCTATGTGAAGCATATTTACTTCACGAGAAATTTTGGAAAATCTTAACTCTCGCAAAAAACATTCTTTAAAATAAATTTCATTTTGAAATTCACATGCTTCAAAGTGGAAGTAATGCATTGGGTCAGAATCTGCAGAAAGACTCATATTTAGAAAATCGAGTCTTTTTCCAATAAATTTGCAGTTAATAAACCTATTTGACAAAGTGATTTTGAATAGGTCAACAGTTGTTGCATTCTCAAAATTTATTATCAAATTTAAATGTTCAGAATGCTGTTCTGAAGTAAGCAGTTCAATAAATTCTTTTTCGTTTATTTCTTCCATTTCTTTCTTCAGCTTGCAGGTAACGTGTTCGTGTATGATGTCGTTGCGTTGGTTGATAACTAATTTAGTAAATAAAACCAGAACATTGGTTTATTCAGCTGTTATTCCGAATAATCACAGAGAACGCTATGCATTATACACGTTGTTAGGCAAAGTATTTTTCAATATTCTTTGTCATATCAGTCAAAACCTTCCTTACTTCTTTATAATTCTTATTCTCTAGAAATGTAAAAGTCTCGTATTTCAAAATGAAGTTTTTTTCCTTTTTACTAAATTCAAGTTTCTTTCCTCTTTTTTTAAAATCAATTTTTTTTTCTTCAAGTTTTGCATACTCAATATTGATTTCATCTTTATCTACATTAATGACTGAGCATCTATGAGAATCATCATTTCGTATTTCTCTCAACTTTGTTATTTCTTGTTTATAAAATATTTTTTTATCAAAAAAGAATTCTTTCTCATACAGATATACAAGTAAATTTATGTTTAATTGACTAATCTTTTTGAAATTATTCTTTGCATTTTCGAGAGTTTTATATCTTTTTTTAAATGAAGGGTTATTGAGTAGTAAATACTCAAGTAATTGCTCAAAATGACTAAACTTTGACCAGTAATAATAATTTAACAAATTTTCAATTTGATGGAAAGCAGATGTGCAAAAAGATATAAATTTGTCATCTTCAGGTTGATTCTTCAATAGCAGTATTTGTTCCATTTTGTGATTGTCTTCAATCAATCTTTGTTTAACTGCAGTATTTTTGATGAAGCTATAATCAATTAAGTTATTTAACAATGTGAACTTTTCAATTAGTCTTATTGAAATGTTGTTTTCATCACCTTTTATTTGTCTTATAAATGATATATGACCTAATAGTACATTTTTAAAAGGGTAATCTATTTTTTCAATTGTTTGATGACTTTTAAAGACTTCTTCGGCATAATTTATACCTCCTTTATCCCAATTGTTCAACATTGCCCTAACTTTTTGTAAATATTCTCTTTTGACATTTAGCTTTTCATTTACTATCAACCCAGTGACTTGTTGTCTTTGAGTTGATTTTTGTAAACGAGTTTTACTTTTGTTAAGTTTAAAATTTTCACACTCAACAATTTGCTTTACTTTTTTCACAAAACCTTTATTAAGTATATTTTGATTACTTGAAAACGTTAAGTCGTCTGCATATCTGGTATACTTAATATTTAGTTCAAGACTTTCTTTCGTTAATTTCCTATCTAACCTTTGTGTTACAATATTTGATAATATTGGAGACGTTGGTGCTCCTTGTGGTAGATGATTTTTATAGGTACACAAGTTGGCAATTAAGAATGATATTCTCTCTCTTTCATTTTTAAGGTTGAATGGGTTTAATTCTAGTACTACCTTTATTCTTCTGAAGTTTATAGAAGGGAAGAAATCTTTAATGTCCAAATTTAAAACATTGTTTTTATTGATATGAGGCTTAGCATTTCTTATAATTCCTTTGCCAAATAAAAAACCATTAGAACTATAATGTGAATATGGTTCAAAAATAACTTGTAATAAATAGTTGATTAATCTTTGTACTCTTTTTAAAAGTTCATCTGGAGTTTCAATTTTTCTTTTTTTTCCACTTTTTTTCGATATACTAAATTCTTTATATCTATCATCTTTGGTTATAGATAAATGATATAGAAACTTTGAATTAATTGCTTTAAACTTGCTTTTGTCTTTAAGATTAGTATTATTACGCTCTATAAAATTTAGTAGAGAAGTAAATTCATTTACTGAATCAATTTCATGAAATTTAATCATTACTTTCTCTCGGGAAATATCATCTAAAAAGATACCAGGCATATTCTCTTGTGTATGAACTTTGATAAGTTGTATATCATAAATTAAATAAAAAAATAAAAGAGAGGTAGTATATTAAGTGTATTAGTTTTATAAATAATATCAGCTTAAAAGATATAAAAAATAAAAGTTAATCTAAAAGAGTCAACTTCATTTAAATCCTCACTTTAGGATTGACACTTCGATATCGAAATGCATAATCAATATTCTGGTATCTTCATATTAGATGATTTTAGGTTATATTTTGCCTAACTCGTTATACAAATACTAAACATACACCTATCCCACTCTATCATCCGGATAAGCCTACTTTTACACTTTTGTAACAGCTTAAAATTACAAATTTGCACACACCTGTATATACGTACTTCTACGTATATTTTTCTAAAATTAGGCTGATTTAACTAGAGAAAAAAGCGGTTTCCCGCAATAGTATAAAAAAACCTCCAATTGAAGAGGTTTTTTTATACAGCGTATTCTTATTTTCAAGCATCTTCCACCATTTGAGTTGTTAGCTTAGCCGTTTCTTTAATAAATGGCGGAAGTGAGTGTTTTTTGTTGCTACATTATTTTGTTGTGTTACATTGAATACCGCTTTAAAACTCGATTACTTAATATTATTTTTCTTTAAAAAATTAGAAATATAATTCGCTATTTCAGTACCCTTTTCTTCAAGAGCGAAATGTCCCGTATTGAGCAAATGAAATTCTACATTTTTTAAATCACGCTTATAAGGATGTGCGCCTTCAGCAGGGAAAATAAAATCATGTTTACCCCAAACGATTAATGTTGGTGGTTGATGATCTCTAAAGTATTGTTGCCATTCTGGATATAAAGGAACATTGGTTCTGTAATCATAAAACATTGCTAGCTGAATCTCATTATTCTCTTCTCTTGTTAAATGCTGTAAATCAATTGTCCAATTATCAGGACTAATTTTAGAAACATCTTGAACACCATGAGTATATTGCCATTTCAATCCATCAAGAGCATGAAATCCTTCTAAAGGTTTTCCGTTTTCGGGTGTATAATTATTCCAATAGTTTTTAATTGGAATCCAGAAGTCACGTAAGCCTTCATCGTAAGCATTTCCATTTTGAATAATTAAAGACTCTACTTTTTCTGGATGTTTTGAGGCGATTCTAAATCCAATAGGCGCTCCATAATCCATGAGATAAATACTGTATCTATTTATTTTTAATTGCTTTAATAGCTTTTCAATAACCCTAGACATATTGTCAAAAGTATAATCAAATTCACGCATTGATGGTTGTGAACTTCTCCCAAAACCTGGATAATCAGGAGCGATTAAATGATAATCTGATGCTAAGTCTTTGATTAAATTTCTAAACATATGTGATGAAGTCGGGTAACCATGAAGTAATAAAAGTGTGGGCTTGTTTTTATCTCCTGCCTCTCTATAAAAGATATCTAAGCCGTCTACTTTTTCAGTTTTAAAAACTGTTTGATTGCCTTCGTCTTCTGTTCTTAATTGTCCTTGTACACTAGAAGTGAACATAAATGTCAAAATAACTGCTGTTACATAATTTCTGATAATTGTTTTCATTGTTTTCATTTTTGTTATTATTAATTGTTGTGATTGTTTTAATTACCGAATGTTCGGTAACATATTATTTTAAATTTTTTAACTATATCTCTGTTTAATTTTATCCAAAATATTTAGGAATGGCTTAGTGTCTTGCAGTGCTTTTGATAATACTAAACTACCTTGAATTTCAATAAACGCTTGCTGGGCATGGTCTATTGCATTTTTTTCACTCATACCAATAGCGACTCCAAACATTTTAAAACTATCAATAACCAAATTGACACCTTGCTTAATTTCGTCACCAAATAGTTGCATTCCACTGTCAAGAGATAATGATCTATACATACAAACCTCTAACCCATTATTATATAATGCTTTAATATTTTGTATGGCTTCGTCTAAACGTAAACTACTGTCTTTATTGGAATCTGTTAAAACTAGATATACATTTTTATATATTAACGCTTCTAAATAGCCCAATACAGCAGATGTCATATCTTTTTTTCCACCAGGATAACGATGATATAAGCTTGCTTTTTTTAAACCTGTAGCATTAGATAATTCGGCCATACTAGCGCCATCATAGCCTTTAGATCTAAAAACAGACATCAGTCCGTTTAACATGTCAATATCTTGTACTTTTTGTGGTCTCATGATGCAAATATAGCTGAAAAAAGTATTTTACCAATCGTTCGGTTATTATTTAACAAATTATTAACAACACCTGCATTTAGTCATTAACGATTGTTACCTGACTAACAACAAAGGAAGGCGCATAATTATAATTTGAAAAGGTGAGCTGCTTCAGGTTTTCGCCATTTCCATCCATGATATAAACATGATGGTTATCCCCTTTATTTCCTCGTTCGAATACGATGTGCTTATTATCAGGTGACCATCTTGGTCGCATATCTAATAGCGGATGATTCGTTAGTCGCTTTTGTTCACTTCCATCAACCTTAATTGTATAGATTTCAAAATTTCCATCAGCATTTCCGTAGAAAAGTAGCTTTCTGCCATCGTTAGACAATTGCGGCATTAATTTATCGCCTTTACTTCTCGTGAGTACTTCTTTTTTTCCACCAGTTGAATCCATTCTCACAATCTGGTAGGTGCCGTCAATTTCCGAAGCATAATAGATGTTATTATCAACTCCCCAAAACGGCATCGTATCTGAAGCCTCATTATTGGTTAGGTTTTTTATATGATTTCCATTGTTATCCATGATAAAAATGTCGCTATGTCCTTTAGGAGAAGACACAAAAAGAATATACTTGCCATCTGGTGACCACGAAGGACTATACGCTGCACTACTTGAATGTGTTAACTGTTTGTATTCGTTTTTTTTAATATCTAACAGCCAAATTTTCCACCAACCTACACGTTCAGATGTAAATACAATACTGGTTCCATCTGGCGATACCATTGGGCTACTATCTTTCCTTGGATGATTTGTAATTTGTCTGGATTTCCCATCAGAATCAATAACATGAATATCATCAGAATTGTTAATCTGTTTTGTATATAATATGCTATAAGACTGAGCTCTAGCAGTTATAACTGATAACAGTACTATTACAACGAAGACTCCATGCTGTTTTATAGTTTTCATGCTGCATTTTTATTTAAACTAGCACCTTCTCTCAAGTACAAGAACAAAGGAAATCCGCCTGCTAAGCCAAAAAGCATCGTGAATACCCAAACAACATATACACGTTTCATTTTATGTTTTTTAGCCTCAATAAACGACCAAATAAAAAACACTAAGACTGTAAACAAAAGATCAATAGAAAAAATAGAAGAAATTCTATTTCCAAACATCCCATTTATCGTTGCCATAGGATCTGTGTAAAGTAAAATGTTTCCAGTTTCAACAGATTCTATTACAACAAAAATTGTAGGCAAAATAAACCCCAAAATTGCTAGAATCAAATAGATTTGTTTTTTCATATTCAATATAATTTTAATTATCTAATGCACTATGCGCTAAACGAAACCCAACATAAAAATCTCTAACTTCAGGCAAATTTCGTTGTCTATCCGCTGCTCGTGTATGCCTAATACGTCCCGTGAATTGCCCTCCTCGTTGCACACGGTATTTACCAGTATTTGGCCCTTTAGGATCAAGCGTATCTTTAGAATAATCATCTTGTAACCAATCTGAACACCATTCTAATATATTACCTTGCATATCATAAAATCCCCAAACATTAGGTTTTTTTTTGAGCCACAGGATGAGATTCCCTACCTGAATTACCCGAATGCCAAACCATATTATCTTTGTTAGTCGTTGCATATGCTTTTGTTGAACCTGCTCTACATGCATATTCCCATTCGGCTTCGGTAGGCAATCTAAATGTCTGATTCTTGCTATTAATTATTGCTAAAAACTTTTCAACATCTAAATAGGATACCTGATCAACTGGTAAGTTATCTCCTTTATTAAAACTTGGATTGTTATGCATTACTTTTTGCCATTGCAATTGTGTTAGTTCTGTTTCTGCTAACCAATAGCCTTTAGTGATAACAACTTTATGCTGCTTTTCTTTTTCAGGGATTCGTCCTAATTCATCATTAGGGCTTCCCATAATAAACGTTCCAGGTTCGACCCAAATCATTTTAACCTCAACACCTTCAGCTAAATTAAATAGTTTAGTTTTAGAGATCACAGCATCTTCTTTCATTTCAGAAGTATGAAAGCCAGTTACTAAAAGTAATATCTGTAGTACAAAAAAATTGATTGCATATGTCATGATTAATCTCTTAAGCGTTCGGCTCTATCTAAAAACCCTTTACCTATAAGCGGTTGCATTACATGTTGACCATTTTTAATAATCTCTATCGTACTATTCACGCCAATATCTAATAAAAGCTGATGACTTTTTTTTGCCGAATTCATCCAATACGTATCGCGATCTCCAACTACAAATTGCACTTTTACCCCTTTTAATTGTTTCAATTTTTTTGCATTACTGTTGTTAGGGTTTCCTGCCATACCAGTTATTCCTGCAAAATAGTCTGGCATTTCCATAACTAAATCAAAAATACTAGCACTATTAGCGCTAAAACAAACGGTATGAAATTTATTGCCCTCCACATTATATTGTGCTTTTAAATGGTTTAAAAATGTTTTAATTTCTTCAATAGCACCTGTAGCGTTATAAATTTTATATCCTATAAGAATCCATCCCTGACTATCTTTAGTACCTCTCCAATAAAAACTTTGATCGTTAGCCGATTCGGTATCTGACGGACCAATCATAACAGGATACGTTTTAGAAGCATCATAATCTAAAGGTAAGAGGATGGTATAGTTTAATGTCTTTCCCTTGTATTGAAAGGTTTCCAATTTCTGCTGGCTAGAAAGGTGCGCACAATTAAAACAAACTGCAGCTACGACCAGAAAAAGCATATTATTTAGTTTTTTCATAATCCTATTATTTAATTCCAGCAATGACACCATCTAAATAAGCATGTTGATTTTGTGGTGCCTTCGTTCTTGCCAATTTGTAATATTTTAAAGCCATTGCTTTGTTTCCATCTTTTAAATGCGCTTCACCTAGACTGTCCATAAAACCCCAAATAAATGGATGCTCTTGATTTCTCTCTACATTGAGGGTAAACACTTCTATTGCTTTTTTTGTTTTGTTCATCGCAAGCAATTGATAGCCGTAGTTATTTAATTGATTAGGGCTTCCCGTTGGAATAGCTTCTTCCATGATTTTTTCGGCACCTGCTAGATCCCCTTTTTTGAATAAAAGCCCTGCCTTTACTTGAAGATTACTAAAGCCTTTAGAGCTCGCAATAGAATTGTCTATCCATGTCATCGCTTCGTCTAAATTAATATCATTCTGTAAACAGAAGTTCGCAGCTTGCATATGACCTCTCCATCCAAAGCCTGCAACTCCTTTCAATTCTGAACGTAAATTTTCTACAATCACTTGATTTGTATCAAACGCTATCTTAAATGGAATTCGTGTTTTTTCCCATTGTAATACAGCCGTCAAACTCGTTGAACTTCGATCAGTGAAATCATAGCTCAACCATTCTTGAAAAGCAATGGATTCTGGTTTTACAGTAACTTTCAAGACTAAATCATTTTCGTCTGGAGCATTTGATCCCCATGACTTATAATGCTTTGAGAATAAGAGTATAGCGCTATCTTCTTTAGGCATAATATATAAGCCATAGGTTCCAGCTAAAATTTTCTGGCCTTCAATTGTTGCATCATGTGTAAAATGAATCGTTGTGTTTTCATTGGCTCCAGCCCTCCAAATTTGTCCGTAAGGAACAATCCCTCCAAAAACTTGTCGCCCTTGAACACTCGGACTATGGTAGTTTATAGTGACATCAGATAATCCTAAGCGTTGTGTAATTGAAGCTTGTTGGCTAACTCGTGGTAAAGTAACATTTTGTGCGAAAGTTACAGCAGACAGTACTAGTAAAAATAACAGTAGTACTGTTTTTGATTTTAATGTGTTCATCTCTTAATTGATTTTAAATTATTGAGACAAAATTAAATATGAGCTCTCGCAATTAAAACCAAATTGTGTTATATGGTTAGTTTTGTGATAAGTGGTTTATAAATGGAATAAGTCGATGGAGATATGACCAATTATTTTAGACGTTAACCATTCGTCACAAAGTAAACGAAACAGCACATTCTATTTCAGAAACACATTTGAACCTAATAGTTTTGAAAACAATTAGTCATTACTAAAACCTGCGGAAGTAATTTCTTTCTTTATGTCATATACTTTTCCGTTATAACATAATTTAGAATTACCAACAGAGATTTTTTCATTTGGCCCTAATTTATAGGCCCTTAGCATTTCTTTGTTTGGGTTACCTGGAAAATTAAAACTTGACTTTAAAGCCAATGTTATACTATCTTTAGAAGTGTTAGAAAGGTATATAACATCACCACAAGAACTTGATTCTTCTGAAAAAGACACATATGAAACAGCATCTTGACCATACAAATCACCATGCGCATCAAAGCCACCATTTCCATCTGAAAAAAGGGTGCGGTAAATTTCAATATATGCTAATTCACTTATATCTTTTAAATTGCTTTCAGTTATATTTGAATTCAAGGTATCTGGATTTGTTTTATCGTTCTTACACCCAGAACATAAAACTGCAACAAATAGAAAGACAAACATGGTATTTAATTTCATAACGACTTAATTAAATTGACATTAGATTTAATGATACATTAAGATGCACAAAAAGCTTTTTTCATATTATTCTAATTTACCAATAGCTCTTAAAAAATTAGTATTGGCTAGTTTATTAATTAGCTTATTTTTCATCTTAAAGGCTTATACCAACCATTTGATAAATGATTACAATTATCCGTTTAGTTGGTTATTAACAACATTAAAAATAAGTATTACATATTTACTTTGGGTGATTTTAACACCTTTGGTTTATTCTTTAACAAAAGTGATTCAATCCTTAAGTCATTTTAAACTTTATATCCTATTTCAATTTCTATTGGGTTGTGTTATTCTTGCCCTATGCCATCAATTAATTGCATCTAGATTTGACGATCTTATTAATTATGCCAATAGCGGATACTTAAAGTCCTTTTTAGGACACAATAGCTTAGTTGTTCTCATTATTGGAAGTTTTTCAAGCTTTATAGAACTTCTGGTCATCATCGCTGTGTTTCTTGCCTTTGATTATCAAAAAAAATATTTAGCAAACCAAAAAGCTTTAATTGCATCTCAGCTTAATGCATTACGTATGCAATTACAACCTCATTTTTTATTTAACACCTTGCATTCTATAGCTGCTATGATAGATATTGACACTAAGAATGCACAAAAAATGCTTAGTAAATTAGGAACATTATTGCGACATATCTTAGAATATGATGCCGAACAAATGGTTAGTGTTAAAGACGAACTTGGGTTTATAAAAGACTATCTAGATTTAGAACAAGTTCGTTATAAAGACCGCGTCACTATTACTTATGACATTGCCAAAGAAGCCATGCATTTAAAGATACCAAATATGATATTTCAGCCTTTGGTAGAAAATGCAGTGAAGTATGGTATTATACCAACAGTAGATAATGGTGAAATTAAAATAGGAATCCAATTAGAGCATAATGATATTATGCATGAAGATGCATTAGTGCTCCATATTTCAAATACATTTAACACCCATAAAAACTATGTTAAACCCATTGGCACAGGCACTGGTTTGATAAATATTAAAAAGAGACTTAAACAATTTTATGACACTAAGTATCTATTTAGTGCTGATTTCGAAACACCAGAATTATATCGTGCTAAAATGGTGTTGCCAATTATTGAATAACAATGACATTAAGATGCCTTATTATAGATGATGAATTTTTAGCAAGACAACGCTTGTTAAAACTATTAGAAGCGTTCGACTCTATTTTGGTTGTTGGTGAATGCAGAAATGGTGCAGACGCCTTAGAAAAGACAAGAATTAAAGAACCTGATTTAATTTTTTTAGATATTCAGATGCCAGATATTGATGGCTTTACGGTTTATGAAAAACTTGAAAAAAAACCATACGTTATTTTCACAACTGCTTATGATACTTATGCGCTAAACGCTTTTAAAATTAATGCTGTAGATTACTTATTAAAACCATTTGACGAAGAACGACTAACAATAGCTGTTAATCGCATTTTAGAGATTCAAAAAACAAATAAAGCATCCCAATTAGAAAAGCAAATAAAGAAGCTTTTACAAAACAAAGAAGCAGCGTCTAGTCTCTTTATCAATCAAATAAGATTGCATGAGAAAGGTAGGGATCTTGTTATCAATATTGATGATGTGATTTACTTTAAAAGTGATGGAAATTATATCCAAATCATCACTAACGACAAATCTTATTTATATCGAAAGACCATGAATTCATTATATGAGAAGTTGGATTTAAATCAGTTTTTACGGATTCATAGAGCATTGATCTTAAATAAAGTTTACATCAAACAATGTACCTATATAAATAACAATGTCTATAGGTTTACATTAAAAAACGGTGTTGAAGTCTTATCGTCAAGGTCTTTTAGTTCGCAAATAGCCGAATATTTATCTTCTGAAGGGTGAAATGCTATTAACTCGTTTAATTTCTGCCTAAATTTAATTAAACAATTATTTATTGCATTCGTTTTCCTGATAATCTGGTGGTCACGGTCCATGATTTTCCAGAATCTGTTGAAATTTCAGCTCGCCATTCAAACGATGTCTCTGTAAAATCATAAAAAACAATTCGAGTTAATTTGTCAGAATTCTTTTGAGAGGGTTCCATTATTAATTCACCTGCGTGTTCTTTAGCTGTAAATATTCCAAATACGTTTCCTGGAATTTCGCCTCCTCTATTGGTGATAAATGCTACTTCCCATATTTTTTTAGAAGTATTAAAAACTCTAAGCTGTGTTAGACTTGCATCCCGTTTGAAGTAATCCCAATAGAGAAATTCATTTTTCCCTTGATAAAAAAAATCTTGAACACCATAGCCATCAAGAATATATTTCCATGCCCAAAATGCCTTAAATGAGACCTTATCAACTTTTCCTAAAGGATCAGGCATAAAACCAGAGCAGTACCAGATACCAGACAATTGTCCAAATTGTAATGTTTCAACTGGAGCTTTATCATTTATTTTATTTGAATATTCAGATGAGCCATAAAAATCTAAAACAACAGATGGGATGCTATCTGGGATTTGCCCATTTCCGTGGAAATAAAAAAGAGTGACTATTACTGGTAAAATGTATTTTTTTAAATATCTCATTAGCTTTTTTTTAATTTATGATACTAAAATAGTGATGCATTGTAAAATTGATTACTCATTTATTTCATCCAATTTCCATATCTTAACTATATTCTCAGGAGGACCAGCAGTGGTAATAAATGTGCCTTTAGAATAGGAAACACTTCCTATCCATCCTCTATGACCTAAAATCACTTTCTTTAACTGTCCCTTTATGTCCCAAACTTTAATTGACTTATTTGCACTACAACTAATAAAATACTTATCACCTTCGATGAATTCAATTTCACTGACTATATTTTGGTTTTCATCAATAACATTTTCACCATCTGAAATGACATGTGCATTAATTACATTAATGATGTTTCCGTCAAAATCAAAACACGTTATTTTTCCATCTCTATGACCTGCCAATATGAGTTTTGACTTCATTGAAATAGCAACAGATCTTATTCCTGAATCATGACCTTTTAATGTATTTAACAACATTCCTTTATAACTCCAAATTTTAATACTACCATCCCAACTTGAGGTAATAATCCATTTTTTATCATCTAAAAAATCAATTGAGTTTAACTGCTTAGTATGTCCTTCTAAAGTGAATTTAATAGCTCCGTTTCTGTTCCAAATTTTAGCAGTTTTATCTCGACCAGCAGTTCCTATCAAATTTTTAGTTTGCGCAATATTTATAACTCCTTTTGAGTGTCCAATAAATTTTGAAATGATCTTACCATCCATATCCCAAAGTATTGCAGTATTATCATATGCGCCTGTTAGTATGGTGTTCGTTTTTTGATTATAATTAATTGATGATACTGAATTTCCATGGCCCTTTAATAGTAATAATTGTTTTCCTTTAATGTTCCAAATAGTTCCAGTTGAGTCTTTTCCAGCAACAAATATTTTTGACCCATCTTTAGACAACTTTGCCTTATATGGTGTGTTTCCAAAGGCAATTGAATCTATAAGAACTTGCGCCGAACCAGGAATTGAAAAAAGAAATAATGCAAGAACTACTAACACTGATATTTTCATAACATTCGTATTTTAATGGTATTTGTTTCTCATATAAATAATTATTGTTGCTAAATTATAACTAGGCCTATACAACCTTCATATACATTCGGTTCATTAAGTTATAAGTGAAATTGAACATGTTGTCAATATTAGTGTTATTACATAATTTAAATAATACTCTGCTTTGAATAAAGCCTAAATAGGTGTAGAATCACAAAACATTGTGGGATTTTATCACGACTATTTTTATTTGTCGCTTTAAATTTCCAATTACGCTTCTATTTAATGGTTTGTTTTAGTAAAATCAGTAGTGGCTTAACCTACTTTAAAATACAAATTGAGCATCTTTAAACCTTATTTGGATGCATTCACAACCAAAATAGATTCAATCATATATTAAAAGTCTTTTTTTATAAATCTAAAACACAGTTGTCTTAAGATTATACACAAACCATAATTATCAACTTAAAAAAATCATATGAATCGCAAAAATTTCATCTTGAATAGTGCCCTTGTTACTGGATCTTTACTTATGTTACCAAGTTTCAAAAGTGAAACTACATCCTCTTTATTTAAGGCTGAAGAGATTGATGAGTTTGTAGGAGCTGCTCATAGTAGTTTAGAGAACACAAAAAAAATTATAGAAGCCAAACCCCTAATTCTAAATTGTACTAGTCAAATGGCAAAAGGAGATTTCGAAACTGCACTAGGTGGCGCATCTCATATGGGTCGAAAAGATATTGCAGATTTACTTGTTTTACATGGCGCTCGACTTGATATTTTCAATCTAACATTTCTTGGCTTCACAGATTTTGTAAAAGCGTTATTAATAAAATATCCTAATTTACTTAATTCATATGGTCCACATGGATATACTCTTTTACACCACGCAAAAGTAGGAAAGCATACAAGTTTTGTGAACTGGCTTAAGAAACAAGGTTTGGAGAAAGATATTTTTGATGACATCTTTGAATGGTAGTTCCATAAATATTTAAACACAAGCGAAATTATGATGGTAAATTCAATAAAAATGAGAAGGAGTACACGTATTGTTTTGAGTCTTTTTTTGCTGATTTCAATTAAGACAAATTCGCAAGACACTAGTTTTACCTGCTCAAACAATTCCTATAAATTTTTAGACAAGGTTATTGGTCATTGGAATGTAATTACTAAAGACAGAATATCTCCAAATGTTTACGAAAACAACAAAGGTGTCTCAATCATATCTAACGCTATTGAAGGTTGTAGTATTAAAGAATCTTATCGAGGAGTCTACAAAGGAAAACAATACGCTCGTGAGGTAACAATTACAGGAATGGATTCGCTAAATGTCCAAATGGTAACGCTAGATTCGGAGCATAGTGGATTTTCTATCCAAAACGGTTCGATCATTAACAACGTGATGACAACTATTTGGTATAGGAATGAAAACGTCAAAAGGCTACAATCAAAATATATTTTATCATTAAAAGGTTCAAATGCTTTCGAATTCTCATCGTATTTATCTACCGATTATGGAAAAACCTGGGCGTTAACACATGAAAGAACATATGCTAAAATCAATCATTAAAACGGCGCAAATACTAAAGGAAGATATAACACTACGGCTTTAATTGGACAAGATCCTATTAAATCTTTTTGAGCATTCTAATACTATCGCTTAGATTTCATTAATTTGCTTTATAATACATACCATTTTTCAACTTCATTTTTCATATTGATTAATACCAAATGCTTAGAAAATTGAATAAAAACGCTGAAAACAATATAATTGATTACGTAAACTGGAAATCATTTATGATATCTGTTTTTGTTATTGGAAGTCTTTGGGCATTGATAAACACCTTTAGTGATGGGCTTTTCAATTTAGTACATGATAATAAAATACCTTGGACACATATTTTTTTGTTTAATTATAACTCATTTATAATATGGATATTAATTACTCCGCTCCTTTTCTATTTCTCCATTAAAGTTTTAAGCAAAAACCACAAATGGTATACCATCGTATTAAAGCATTTTATATTCGCATCCATAATAGCACCTACACAAGCGCTCTTATTTTTATCTTTTGATTTTTTTGTTCAGAATAACTTATCACTTTGGACGAAAAACATACCGTACCCTAATTATATTATGGATTTTTTATACTTGTATAGTTTAGAAGCTTTATTGAAATATGGCATTATAACAGGACTATTATTAGGGTATATTCTTTATATAAAAAATATAGTGTCTTCAAAACAGAAGGCCGATTTAGAAAAAAATTTAGCACAGTCACGAATCAGGAATTTAAAGCATCAATTACAGCCTCATTTTCTATTTAATAGTATGCAAACTATTTCTAATCTGATGCATATAAATGTAAACGTGGCAGATGAGGCCATAGCGAATCTAAGTGATATTTTAAGGTTTTCCATAAATCAATTAAATAATGATTTAATTAGTTTAAACGAGGAAATAGAAATCATTAAAAAATATTTAAGTTTTCAGAAACTACGTTTTAAAGATCAAGTCGACTACTCATTACTCATTTCAAAACATCTTGAATCAGAAAAAATACCAGCATTACTTCTTCAGCCTATAGTTGAAAACTCAATAAAGCATGGTTTTGAAACTAGTGGTGAATCCATAAAAATAAAGATTGAGATCGTTGAGGAAAAGAACGAGATTGTTATAATAGTAACCGATAATGGCCCTGGGTTTATGGAAGGCTTTGAAAACAAACCCGATGCTACTGGGCTAATAAATCTAAAACACAGACTCACTTATTTTTATAAAGAAGATTTTGAATTTAATATGACCAATCGTAAAAAAGGCGCTAAAACAGAAATCAGATTACCTAAATAGCATGTGAATGACAGCATATAAAATAATAGTAGCTGATGATGAAAGTTTAACAAGAGATAGAATTTCCAATCTGTTAAAAGATTACAGAAATTTTAAAATTGTTAAAGAGACATCAAATGGTGTTGAAACATTAAATGCAATTAGACTTTACAAACCTGATGTTATTTTTTTAGATATTAAAATGCCACTTTTAAATGGTTTTGAAGTGTTGCAAGAGCTGAGCAAAAATGATTATAAACTGTTGGTTTTTGTTACTGCGTTTGATGATTACGCCATAAAAGCTTTTGAAAATGAGGCTATCGATTATTTATTAAAACCATTTAATGACGGACGATTTGCTAAACTCATGGAAAGAGTAAATCGTTATTTGTCACCACTTCATGAAGAGCCTATAATTGTAATTAAAGAGAAGAATGACATTTTTCGCGTTTTAACAAAAGACATCATCTATATAGAAGCTGAAAATAATTATGTCAATATTATATTGGAAGACTGTAAATATAAAATGAGAATTTCTATGACCAATATTCTTAACAAATTGAATCACAACTTTGTTAAAATACATAGGTCATTTATAATCAATAAACATCAAATAAAGAAAATGAAACACGTAAAAAGCGGAGACTACCTCTTCTTAATGTCTAACAATAAAAGCTTATTCTCTTCAAAGTCGTATAGACCTTCTATCAAAGCCTTGCTTGGGTGATTTAGCAAGTAATTAATTATACACGTTTTGGCATTAGTTATTATTTTAAACTCCATTTTCTGGTTTTTCAGGCCTCCCTCCGGAATCCTGTAATTCTTCAATAGTTTTAAATTGTAAAATTTTAGTCCGAAGTGAAGATGCATAACCTTCCAAACCAGGAAAAAGTGTTGCTCTATTTGTTCCAGCTCTATTCATTCTTAATAGAATATCATCTTTGGCTGATTTATTTATTTCAATTTTTACAATATTTTTATCACTGTTTTCTAGTTCAAATAGAGATTCTTGAAAAGTTTTGTCAATATCACTTGAACACAAGAATAATGCTTGCTGGACTAGTAAACGGTCATTTGTAAACAATGGGTTTACAGGTGCAACAATATTTATATTATCATCGTTTTTAAAAAATAATTCATCAAAAACCCAACCTTCTCTTTTCCACCAACTTTCTTTATAATTCTTATCCGAAAGTTTTAGGGTTGGTAATTTTTCACTTTCATCAAATTTTGATTGCTTTGATAATAATGTATTTAAAGTGTTGTCTGCTAACCAACTTTTATTTACTGCCCAAACTAAAGAATTCTCTGTTGAAAATTCTAAAGCAAAAAAAGAGGCAACAAAAAGTGAGTAGGTAAAATCTAATAGCCTATTTGGTGTTCCATAATGCCGCATAACGGCAAGCCAACTTAAACTATCATTAAAATCTAAATTGTATTTATTGGAATGTAAATGAAAAGTTCTTTTGAAATCATTGAAAATTCTTTGTTCTATTCTAGTTCGATGATTATTATCCACATTAAAATCATCTAGAGCTCTTTCTAATGTTGTTCTTAAAGGAAGTTTTGTTGAAGATTGCCCTCTAAAAACCCATTCAAGACCAGAACAACTTAATTTTTGTTCAAGTTCAACAAGATCAGTCCAATTTTCTATGATTTCACTTTTCATCAGTTTAGTTTTTAGTGTTTCATAATTAATGCTAACTCGTTATATAAAAACTAAATATTCTCCTATCCCATTCCTGTATCTATATAGGATACTTTTCTACCCTTCTATAACAGCTTTAAAGTTACACATATCCATACACGTATATATACGTACTTCTACGTATATTTTGAAGACAAAAAGTTTAGTTGTACTGTTTTATTTAATCACCATTTTCCCGATATAGGGATTACCAGACGCGTCTCGAATGGTATACAAATACAGCCCAGAAGCGATATTATTGAAGCTTAGTGTTTTTTGATGGGTAGCTATAACATCTGTAAATACAGTTGCGCCTGTCACACTTGAGACTTCGATTGTAAAAGGCCCTTGCAAGTTTGTATCGATACGTACCGTTATTGTTTCTAAAACGGGATTAGGAAAGACATCTATTGGGTTGAGTTCTAGATTATCATCAAGTCCTAAGTTAGCCGCAATTACTGTTTTAATTAAAAATGCCTCTTCGCTTGAGCCTCCAAAAGTGAGTAAATTTTCTCCCGAAGATCCAGATAAATAGATATTTTCACCCTGAACTACGATATCTCTAAACGTATTATCGCGAGTGTCACCCCAAACTCTATATCTTAGAAAATTACCATCAGTATCGTATTCTACCAAGACCGCATCAGCTTGACCTTGTGATGCTATTTCTGGAGATTGAGATAAACCAGCCACGTATACAATTCCATCTTTAACGGTAATACCTCTTGCTGTTTCACTACCACTTTCGCCCCAGTTTTCATACCAAATTTCGTTGAGATCTTTATCGTATTTGGCAATGAAAATCTGCCAATTATTTGCTCCAGGTAAAGTCGTATAGCCTGTCATGTATAGATGAACACCATCGGTAGCCATACCTAAAGCATTTTCAATATCGAGTAAAGCGTTGGATTGATTTCCAAATAGAACAGAATCAACAAGGCTACCATCAGTTTTAGAAAACTTCCCTAAAAAGGCGTAGCCGTTATATAAATTAGAACCATTATCGCCATTCCAAAGACCACAACCATAAATGTAATTTTCATCGACTACAAAATGACCATCTAAGTGTTCGCCCAAGTCTAAATCTCCATGATGGTTTCTCCAGATTTCAGTACCATCGTCAATGTTGACTTTTAATAAACCAATATCATTTCTATAGGGTCCCGGTTCTAATGCCTGTCCCCATCCACCAAGATAAATGGCGTTATCTACAATTTCGAGACCATCAATTTCATCATAACCATTATTACCAAAATCGTATTCAACATCCCAAAGAATGGTACCATCAGACTTATCAAGTTTTAACAATTGCATGTCACAGTCAAAGCCATGCACAGCACAAAATCGCCCGCCAATGTAAACAAAATCGCTTTTGGCATTGCACACATAAGCCTGTTGGGTACTTTGACCTCCAAAAAATGCTGGATTTGCCCAAAGCGAATCACCTAAATCATTAAATTTATAACACAAGATATCAAGACCTTGATTATTTGTATTTACGTTAATGGGCCAATACACATTCCCTTCAGCATCAACATCTACTCCCCAACCTTCAGCAATACCACCAACAGAACTACTTTCAAACTTTCCCCATAACGGATCAATAACTGTCTGAGCTTTAACATAATTAACGCATCCAAAAATGATACAACAAAAAGTAAAAATAAATTTTCCCATTACTATTAGAAGTTAATCAAAATTAGGTGTATTAATGATTATTCTTATTAAAGGTAAGAAAATTATAACAAAAAATAATATACGCAAATCCTTGATAATAATATAGTTGGCTTGGTATTATATCAAGTCAACAATATCTTCTAAAAACTGAAACACAAGCATTTTCCATGTTACTAAATTTAATCTTACTAAAAAAATAGAGCCCATAACCTTTCCGTGTTATGAGCTCTGTGCTTAAAAATCTTTTTTGTAATACATAAGATTTTTAACTAACCAAATTGGAAATTTCACGAATTAGACATGTATATGCCTATCAAAATAAAAGTATAAAAGATGATTAAGAATATTTCTATTTTATAATGCACTATTGTTCTTTTTTTCATTTTTTAAATTCAGATTTAAGTTTGATACCTTTTGTTTAATTTGATATAAATAGAACCCACAGTTTTATAAAACTATGGGTTCTTAGACCTCTTTGCCTCAAAACAAGAGATCCTGCTAAGACTACTTTAATTTATATTTCGCTCAAAATATATATGTTGAGTTTACTATTAAAAGTATTATTAATGAAAGCTTAAATTGTTTAATACTCATAAATTTGGATTAAAAACCTCCCTACTTTTACATAAGGAGGCACTTACTAAGCAACTATTGCCTATTTGCCCCTTTAATTCAAAATAGTTGCTTTTTCAGCTATTAATAATTAATCCAATTAAAATAAAAAGGGCACAAATTGGGGGATTTAAAAGATTCTTTCTCATAGCAATTTTAATTTTTGCCCGTTTATTAATTCTTATTATTCTTTTACAAGTTTGATTGTATTACTAGTTCCAGTGATACTACGTAGCTTCACAAAATATAAAGCAGATTGTAATTGGCTAATATCTATTTTTTGCAATTGGTTTTTAACTAGCATCACACGCTTTCCAGCTACATTGAAAACCTCAACTTGGTCAATAACTATATTTGATGCTGAAATGTTTATTTCAGTTTGTGCAGGATTTGGATATATTATAACATCTGAAATCTCAGTTTCTGTTTCTACTGAAAGGGTATCAAAACTATAAGCCTCTGCACCACTAAGTACATTAAATTCATTACTAAAATTTACAGCACTATCATCAGTAATATCTACTTGTATAAATGCGTCTAGAGATCCATTAATTGCTGGATGACTTGCCAAGTCGGAGTCGTTTGCCAATAATCTAATCTCTCCTGAAGTTGGGTTACCATTAACTGCTAATGTAACTAAAGGAATGGTAGCAGCATCCGAATGCGCATTAAATGTAGCTCCAGAAGTATCTGTAGTTATCAAAAACAAATCCTTATCAGACATATTTGAGTCTAAAGCTGCTACATTAGTTCCTTGAATTGCTGTTACGGTTTCACTAGTTCCAGAAGGAAGCACTTCATCCAAAGTTATGGTAACGCCATCAGGAACTACCAATACAAAACCATAAGACTGTGTTATAGGCTGAAAGCTTCCTGAATCAAATTTAGATACAGCTGCTACAGTAAAATTATAACTACTATTCTGCACTAAAGTGAAATCATAATTCTGTGCATTAGTACCATAAGATAACAAGCACATCATAAAAATGACCATCATTTTTAAAGGGGTGAAATTTTTCATATTAATCAAATTAAAAGGGTTAATCGTACTAAATATTATTTTTGTTTTTTGTTGAATATATATTGTTTTTGGCATCATCGGGTTTAGTTTTTAGAGTTTTCAAATTCATTTCTTTGCTCCATATAGCGTCCACCACCACCTGTAAAGTTTTCTGGTAATTGCTCCATAATTGGCCAAGTACTAAGTCCTAAGAAATTTCCAGGATAAGCAATTACATTTTGTAATATGAATGGCAATTCTGAATCACCTCCAGCATATTGAATAATTCCATTCATATTGACATCGTTCTTTGAATACTCATTAACTGGATGTGTAGGTAAATTCAAAAAGTTTCCAGCATCATTTAATGCAAAAGATAATATGCTAGGGTTATCAGGAATACCACCAGAATACTGAACGATACCATCATTGTTAGCATCACCTGCCCACATGCTCGAGATATCTTCTGGCATGCCAAATGTTGACTGAGCATTTGTACCATATGTGATATCATTATTGGTATCTGCAAAATCAATCAAAGCTGTATTGTTGTTTATAGTAATAGGAGAAGCCGTCATAATTCCTAAATGATTTCGATGTTTTATTACTATATAATAATCTCCCTTCGGAAGAGAAGGTCTCAAATTATTTTGTCCATTGACACCTAAGATGTAGCCACTTCGATTTAACAATGCTGATTGGCCATGCACTATATTTGTATTATCATCTTTATCTCTAAACTCTACCCATATCCAATCGACAATGCTTTCATCATCAATTGCCGCAAAGACACTACTGTCACAAGTTAGACCATCTGAATAAGGACTAGTGGTAGGAATTAAATCAGAAACTCTCAAATCGTCTCGCATCAAGTTCTCTTCACCATCATTCGTGCTTCGGTTAAGCGCAGCGCCTTGCAAAAATACACGACCCCGGAAAAGAGGTGGCGTGAACTCTACAGCTCCAATATCATAACCACCATCTTGATTTCTAGGATTCCCTATCTGATCTGTAGATTCCGAAGAGTTTCCATTGTTATAAGCTGGGCTATTTTCATAAAATAGATGGCTCAATGTATTACCACCATTATCCGTCAATGGTACTAACAATGGGTCATCTACACCTACAATATTATTATCAGTACCATCAGTTATGGCTGTTCCAGTACCTATAATATTGTAGCTACTTCCTTCTGCGAAATCATGAAATGCTAAATCTGCGGGAGCATCTTCAGCTGTATTACCAGAAATTATTGAATTATGGGCGGTCCATGTTGTGGCATTTAGAGCACCTTGATGGCTTATGGCTGCCGAATTTCCTGAGCCTTCAGTTGTATTATTGGTTATCGTACTATTAGTAATAATCATTGTGGTGGTGCGTCCTGAATTTGTACGCGTTTCAATAGCTGAACCTCCAGTTGGCGCTGTGTTTCCACTAACTGTGGAATTATTTATGATAAAGGTTTGACTTGATGATGAATTTGAAGCCCAAACTATAAGTGCCTCTGCACCTGAGTTGTTAACAATTGCTGAATTATTGATATTTAACGTTCCGGCTTCGCTCTCTATAGCAGCACCATAACTAGCACTATTATCTCTTAGTGTCACTCCATCTAAGTTGATAGTACCTGTCCATGAAGATATTGCACCACCATTAGGCGATGTGCACGACGCAATTGTTACGTTGTTTAAAGTCGTTGTGTTAGTCCCCAATAACAGGATACCACCACCATAGGTTGTATACGGACCTTGGATAGTTGAAGAATTACCATTGGCAATGGTTAAATCGCTTATACTTAAATTTAAATGTGCAAAGCCATTGTAGAATACTCTTGAAGCGTTGTCACCATCAATAGTCAATAAATCCTGGCCTGGTCCTTGAATAATCAATGAGCCTCCAAATCCTCCAGCCGCTCCAACTTCCATCTGACCAAAAAGCACAGGAGACGATGTATTATTTGGATCTAGATATTCTGGTGCTCTAACCATAATGGTTTGAGGTGAATTAAATAAGGATGAAAATTCAATAACATCCGTTCCTGCATCATTATTAGCTGCTATAAATGCTTCTCTAAGTGAACAATCCGTATCACAAACGCCATCATTGGTATCTTCAGTTTTTGTAACGACATAACTTCCTATAGATTGCAACTCCATAGAACCAATATCTGAAGCCCCAAAAATACCTCTGGCATTACCAACCTGATCGATAGTGAGGCTCGTAAATCCTTCATTTAGCGCGGGACTATTCCCATAAGGCGTATGACTCAAAGTATTTCCACCATTATCGGCTAAAGGAGCCAACAATGGGTCATTGACATTTAGAATATTATTTGGCCCAGCAATTTGAGTAGCACCTGTTCCTATAAGATTATAATCACTATCAGCATCAAACAAATCTGAACCAATATCTGAAGGTGAGCCGTTTGCTAGGTTCCCTGAAACAATAGAATTATCCATAGTTCCGTCAATTGTGCCTGTTCCACCAAAAGTAATTGCAGCACCAGCTACACCATCACTATCTGATGTATTATTGGTAATCGTATTACTATCTATATTATGTATTTGTGTTCGCCCTCCGTTGGTAATAAATTCAATCGCTGAAGCGCCACTTGGTGTGGTATTTCCACTAATGGTCGAATTTTCCATTTTAAAATCAACATCAGCAATACTGGCATGCATGCGTATAGGTGAAGCTCCTGTATTGCCATAGATGGCGGAATTCTTGATCTCGAAAATCCTTCCTTCCTCTTCGATCGCAGAACCATATCCATCAGAATGATTATTTCTAAGAGTAACACCATCGAGATACATATTACCTCCGTAAGACGAGATTGCTCCGCCTCTAAGTGCTTCACAATTTTCTATGGTGACATTAACCAATCGACAATAAGAACCCGCATCACCACCTAGTTTCATGATACCACCTCCCCATTGCGGGTAAGGCTGGCTGTCATTGTCGGTTCCTGGCTGATCGGGTTTTCCGTTAGCTATAGTTAAGTTATTGATCTCAACATCTATATGTCCGAACCCAGCATAAAATACTCTATGCTGTAAATTTCCATCAATAGTTAATAGGTCTTGACCTGGTCCATTAATAATATAATCACCTCCATGACCTCCAGAAGGTGGTCCTATTTCTAGTTGCCCTAATAATAAGGTGATTGTCTGTGGCGAATCAAACAAGGTAGAAAACTCAATAATATTATCTCCATTAGTTTGATGAGCTACTTGTAATGCTTCTCTTAAAGAACAATCTGCATCGCATACTCCATCATTAGTATCTTCTGCTTTTGTTACTGTGAAGGTCGTTTGAGCTTGTACTTGAAAAAAGGTAAGCATAAAAGCCACACAAGTTAATAGTAATCGGTTTCTTAAACCGAAAAAAGGGGATTTCATAATCTTCGAATTTAATATGTTACTTAGTGAATAAATTGGGAATTGATTTTTCATGATTAAAGGGGTGTTTAATTTTTTGGTAAAATTATATGAAAACACCTCCTTTAGAAGAAATCCAAAGGCTTACAAAAGGGTTACATGAAAGAAACACAGGGTTACAAATGGGTTACAAAAACCAAACAAAGAAGGCCAAACCTCCTATAAATACTGAGATTTTTGAGGTATTTTAATAGGACAATAAAAATGCGTATAAATCTTCTCCAGGTGTAAGGTTTAGCTTTTTACGTAATCGATTTCGACTCATTTTAACTGATGATGGATTGATATTTTGAAGAATAGCGATTTGTTTTGTGTCCATTTTCATCCTAATTAATGAACACAATCTTATTTCAGTTTTTGTTAGATTGGGATAATTATTTCTTAGTTTTTCATAAAACGAACTACTTAAAGTTTCTATCTTATTATGAAAATCTTCTGTACTCTCATCTACCCAGATTTTATTTTTAATTTCCGTTTCCAGATTAATCAACTCATTAGACCTTTTTTTCCCTTTAGAGGCTTTAATTTTTTCCAGTTGTTCTGATAAGGTCAATGCCCATTCTTTATTATTTGTTATATCTAATGCCAAATGTTTTAGATCTTTTTGCTTATGTTCTATTTCAGAACTTAACAGTTCATTCTCAAGAACTTTTAGTTTTAATCTTTGCTTATAGCGCGCATAAAAAAAGATGAATATTGCTAAAATGCTAATACCTCCGAAAAGCATCCACTGTTGTTTAATTTTATTTTGCTCATCTAAGATTTCTATTTCAGATTCTTGCTGAGCTATTTCTGCTTGTTGTTGTTGAATTTCAGATTCTTGTCGTTCAGTTTCATAAAGCGTTTGGTAATACGATAAGGCATTCGCTCTTTTAACACTATTGATAGAGTCTCTTACCGTAACAAAATCTACATAGTGCGTATGAGATTTTTCAATATTGCCTAAGGCTTTGTATATTTTTGACAATCGTTCGTCCATATGGAATTTACCCCAAACATTTCCTGTTTTTTTGTGATAATTCAATACCCAATATCCTTCATCAAGTGCCTTATTAAATTCTTTGGTTGCAATGTAATAGTCTGCCAAAGCTGTTCTATAATGAGACTCATTAGGAATTGGGGTTTGCTTTGCAAAACTGTTTTGTATTTTGTCAAAAAAATGTTTGGCTTTATTTAGACTATCTGTAACGGCATAAGCATTTAGTAGTCCGTAAAATATGATTGGTTTATTTGGTAAATCATAATCAGGCTCCATAACATGCTCATAGGCTTCCTTTAAATAATGTATTCTTGCCATTTGATTACCTTGAAAGTTTTGCTCTAAAGCTGCATTAAATAGATTTGGAATCAATGATAAATGATCATGTCTATGTCTAGCAATAGCAATAGTTTTATCTCTTTCCTTTTTGGCTTCTTCTGTAAATCCAATTTTGGTGTATAATGTTGCTAATTGATTTCTGGTCCTTAATAAATTAGATGTATCCTTAGCTCGAACGAATATTTGTGATGTTTCTAAAAGCAACTTTGACGCTGTAGCGTAGTCTCCTGTTGTCTCATAAACTCCAGATTTATATGATCGTGCTAAAGCATAGGATATAGAATCATTGGCTTTAAGAGAAAACTTTTCGGCTGTATTATATATATCTAGAGACTCATTTGTTTTTCCTGAAAAATAATAACTATCTGCGGCGTTTGTATAAAGCCGTCCTAAAAGATTATAATCTTTACTATTTGTGTTTCTTGTTTTAAAATCTTCAAAAACCTTCACACCTGCTTGGGCATTAGAAGCCCTATTAGCATAATAAAACATTAGGTTGGAAGTGTGTCTCAATGCCATATTGATTGAATCCAACTGGTAAGCATAATCTATAGTTATTTTGGCAATAGAATCGAAACTATATTTTGTTTTATTATTGACAAGCCATGAAAGACTATCTAATAATTTAAGTCGTTTTCCTTCTTTAGAGGATTCAATTTTTTGCTTTAGTTGTTTAACCTTTAAGTCTAAGGGTTTTTCTTGAATACGGTTCTCTTCGGTTTGGGAAAAAACTGAAAAGTTAAATAAGGTCAAAAAAGACCATAGGAAATAACATTTCATTCTAAAAGGGCATTTATCTCAGATAAAAATATAAAAAATGTTGCTTCTAAAAGAATTAAACAGGGTTACAAAAGGGTTACAAGCGAATTAAAACAAGAAGCACACACTATGTTAAAAAGGGGTCTTAGATTAATCAAAAAAAACTACAAATTACTTCATTTATAGTTATTATTCTATTGATCTATCTCTATAAAAAGCATCTAGGAGCCTAACATTACGTACTTCAGATAAACCAACAAAACGATATCTAAGTCCGACAATATTACCTATTGAAGATGTATAGGTCTTTGAAAATACTTCAAGGTCGTCGACATAAACTTTTAAAACTTTGTCAATAGATGTAATTTTAATCTGTCTTTCTTCAGAAAAATCAACGCCCAAGGCTGATAGGTCACTTGTTTTTCCGCTTAAACTTATTTCACTTACCATTCCGTTTAATTCTGAAGTACAGCCTGGTATAGAGAATGGAATTATAATGGCACTTTTAGTACCAACAATGACAATAGATGTTTTTTGACAAACTGCCCATTTATCATGATATTTTGATATAATTGAGGATTGCAATGAGAAATTATCAGCAGATATTTTAGGAATATCATTGACATAGTGAAAAGACGACAAAAGTGGTTTACTATTTGATACAATCTCTTCGAAAACAGATCTTGAAAACACCAATTTGTCTTGACTCAATCTTTCATCTTTTATGTATTTAGGTATGGGTTCGTAATCTAACGTTCCTAACCAACCATCAGACTTGATAAATAAATCATGTTCCTTGAGAATAACACCATCAACAATGAGTTTCGCTCTATAATATCCAGGATAATAATATTGACCAGTAGCTTGATCTTGGTTTTCGGTAAGTGTAATTATTTTTGTAGGATCCCAAAACTGTTGAATATAAATACTATCAGATTTTATATCATTTAAATCAAAATCAAAAACTACCGAATTAGGCAAACCATCAACTAAAGGCTTACTGCTAAATTCAATTTTAGACACATCAATTTCCTTTGTATTAGTTTCAGATCCAGTTAAAGAGTATAGTGATATAAATACAATCGTCATGATTGAGGCACTAAGCACAATCACACCTAAATTAGGGGTTATTTTTTTTTCAAACCAAGATGGTGGCTTTACATCTTCTTTATTTTTAAAATCCCTCCAATTACTATAACCAGCAAACTGCGTCAAGGTATTTAAAGTACTTATACTTGGTGCGCTTTTATAATTCACCTTCCCCCAAACACGTTTTAAAGTTACAGGACTTAATAATACTTGCGTCTCTTTTTGTATGGTTTCGCTTAGTTCGATAAACACATCACTATGCCATTGTTCAGCATTTCCCCAACCTAGTTTGTCTTCAATTAGCAACAAACACCTTTGCAGTAGTTTATGTTCAATTTTATCATTCATAATTAATAACAAAAATCCTCAAAAAATATGATGTGTACAACATTGAATCAATTTGTACCAACTTGTTTTCAATACACTAGCAATCTTTTTCAACTTTATAAAAAACAAAAATCTTATGTCAATCAAAGCACACATTCAAATCTGTCTATTTATTTTGTTCGCATTTACACAGCCCTATACTGCACAAAATAGTATTCCTATAGATACAACCCATTGGAATATTCAAGCCAAGTCATATAAATTAGAACATTATAAAGGTAAAGATGCCATTTATATAGATCAAGGTGCTCTTATTTTAAAGGATGCTCAGTTTCTTAACGGCACTATAGAATTCGATTTATTTCTCAATGAAGAGCGTATGTATCCAGGTGTTTTCTTTAGGGCAGATGAAAGCTTTAATAATGGAGAACAATGGTTTGTTAGAACACATTTATCTGGATTAGAAGATTGCAACCAAGCAGCTCCTGCAACTAACGGCATCACACCATTTCAGTTTTATTTTGGCCCAAAATATTCTTTTGCATACGATTATAAATATGATGATTGGACGCATGTGAAAGTCGTTGTTAATAATGACAAAGCGCAAGTGTTTTTAGATTATGCTGAAAAACCTAATCTATCATGGCAGTTATTTCACGAGCCTAAAGCTGGAGGATTAATGATAAGAGGTGGACGAGTTCCTTTACATATCGCAGATATTAAAGTGAATAAAGATGCCTTTGAATTAACAGACTTTAAGCCCATAGAAAACAAACCTATCGAAGGTTTAATACAAGAATGGGAAGTGTCTGATATGTTTGAAGAAAAATTACTTGAAGATTCTGAAAAATTAATAGCAGCAATTAATGACAGAACATGGGGAAGGCAAATTTATGTAGAAGAAGGCACTGCAGCCAACATTTCTAGAGTACAAGTGTTGCGAGATGGCTCTCCAGGAAATACGGTGTTTGCGAAAGTAATTATTCATTCTGATAAAGATCAAATGAAATTTTTTGAATTTGGTTATAGCGATAGAGTTGTCGCCATATTAAATGGGAACCCAATCTATAAAGGCACCAATAAATGGCGCTCTCGTGACTATAGATATCTAGGTACAATAGGCCTATTTGATGGAATTTATTTAAATTTAAAGAAAGGGAAAAACACGCTCTTAATGGCCGTTTCTGAAGATTTTGGAGGGTGGCTTATAACTGGAAGATTTGAAGATAAAAACGGATTAAAACTTAATTAAATGAATAAACCGCAGCTATTATTATCTATTTGCATCTTGCTGCTATGTGCTTGTAAGCAAGAAGATATAAATCCAGAACTCGCTATTACTAATGACGCCATTAGCAAGCATATTGAAACATTAGCTTCAGATGAATTTTTAGGAAGAAAACCTGGTACAAAAGGCGAAGAGAAAACAACTAATTATCTTAAAAATCAATTAGAGCTTTTAAATATTAAGCCTGGAAATGGTGATAGTTATTTTCAGGATTTTACCATACAAAAAGTAGCGCATTTAGAATGCAGTAGCTTAGAAATAACAACTAATGACATTAAAAAAGAATATCAGTTTAAAAACGACTTTTACGCAAGTACGTCATTTAAATTAGACAAAACGGTTAGCATTGAAAATACAGATATGGTATTTGCAGGGTTTGGAATTACTGCTTCAAATAATGACTGGGATGACTATAAAGATATTGATGTAAAAGGAAAAATTGTAGTTGTACTTTATAGCGATCCTGGATTTTATACTAATGACCCATCACTTTTTAGAGGAAAACAACCCACCTACTATGGCAGTTTCAAATATAAAAAGAGAGAAGCGCTTAAAAGAGGAGCTGTTGGCTTGCTTATGATACAAGATCCATCAACAGATTGGAATACATTAAATGATCAAAAGGACGCGCCACTTTTTGTTAAAGATCAAGAAGCTCTAGCATCGGATGGTTTGCAATTTTCAGGACATATATCTATCCCGTTGATGAACACCTTATGGTCTAATTCTGGTTATGATTTCGATTATACAAAGAACGCTTTAGAAAAAGGTTTTTCGGCACTACCTTTGAAATCTAAAGCATCGCTTGCTCTGAAATCGACTGGTGAGGATTTTATAAAAACGAAAAATGTTGTTGGCATATTAAAAGGATCTAAACAACCCGAAGAATACATTTTATACTCTGCACATTGGGATCACATTGGCACTAGAGATGCACATTTAGGTCAGGACTCCATTTTTAATGGCGCTATAGATAATGCTTCTGGGACTGCTATGCAATTAGAAGTTGCTAAAGCGTTTACTCAACTAAAAAACCAGCCTGAGCGCTCTATTATTTTCTTATTTACATCTGCTGAAGAAATGGGGCTTTTAGGAGCTGAATATTACGCAAATCACCCAATATATCCATTAAATAAAACGGTTTGCGCTATTAATGCTGATGCGAGTTTTGCTGTAGAACGAATGAAAATGGTCATCAACGTTATTGAAGGCTTTACTGAGCTAGATTCTTTAGTTAACATTGCAGCAGCTAAGTTAGATAGAGAAATTTTCAAAGGCAATGGTGAAATGCCTCCTAATAATGTATTTAAGCGTTCAGATCATTATCCGTTTGTCAAAAAAGGAGTGCCAGCCGTTTGGAATATAGGAAATTTTGAACCTATGAATGGCGATAAAAAAGAAGAAGAAAAAATCGGAAACTATGTAAGAAATCACTATCACAAAGTAACTGATGAATTCTATGAAGGCTTCAATCCAGCAAACATCACCTTTGATGCGCAACTTAATTTTCTCACTGGACTTGAAATCGCAAACTCAGGGCTTTGGCCGAATTGGAATCCAAATTCTGAATATAGAGCAATACGAAATGAAAGTCTTTCGAAAAATTCAGACTTACAAACCATCGAATAAATGAAAATTTAATATAGGGCAGATTATACCACTAGAAACCTTTAAAAACTTCTCATAAAAACACCCATGTTATTGTTAACTTCATAAATATCAAACGCTTTAGGCTGTATTTCAAAGTAAACTTGCTAATAATCCTTTAATTATTACGAACTTTGAATTAACTAAAATGCGTATTATGAAAGTTGTTTTTTACACTAGAGAATTTCCTCCTTATGTATACGGAGGTGCAGGAGTACACGTTGAATATTTAGCTAGTGAGTTGGCAAACTTAATGAACGTTGAAGTGAGATGTGTAGGAGATCAAGATGTTAATTCTGACAATCTAACAGTTAAAGGTTTTTCGTCTGAAGTTCTAGATGTATCTAATTCGAAAGAGAACTTAAAACCCATTTTTAAGTTCATGGAAACTTGTATCAGAATGAATACAGGTAACTTCAATGCCGATGTTGTACACTGCCATACATGGTATGCACAATTTGCAGGAATTGTTTCAAAGCTTTGTTACGGCACGCCTTTAGTTGTAACAACACATTCATTAGAACCGCTTCGTCCATGGAAAAGAGAACAACTTGGCAAAGGGTATGATGCGTCGTCATGGATAGAAAAAACAGCTATTGAAATGGCTGACGCAATTATTGCAGTTTCTGAAGAAACCAAAATTGATGTCTTAAAACATTTTAATGTTCAGGAAGACAAAATTAAAGTGATTTACAATGGCATTAATCTAGAAGAGTATAAAACAACTTCTGATATTTCTGCTCTGGAACGTTATCATGTAGATCAATCAAAACCTTATGTGCTTTTCGTAGGCAGAATAACAAGACAAAAAGGAATCATCCATTTAATCAATGCGATAAAGGATATAGATAAAGACACTCAAATAGTATTATGCGCTGGCGCTCCTGACACTAAAGAAATAGAAAAAGAGATGCAAGAACGTGTTGCTGAAATTCAAGAAGACAGAACGAATGTCATTTGGATTTCTGAAATGTTAAGCAAAAAAGACATTATTCAGTTTTATTCTCATGCAGATGTGTTTTGCTGTCCTTCAATCTATGAACCCTTTGGAATCATCAATATAGAAGCTATGGCATGCGACACAGCAGTTGTTGCTAGTGCTGTTGGTGGTATTAAAGAGGTTGTAGTTCATAATGAAACAGGCTTGCTTATTCCTGTCGAACAGCAACAGGAAGCACCATTTGAACCTGTAAATCCTGAAAAATTCTCTAAAGACTTAGCACAAGGTATTAATGAATTAATCAGTAACTTAGCTTTGCGACGCTCAATGGCTAAAAAGGGACGCGAACGTGTAGAAGCCCATTTTGACTGGAAAGCCATAGCCAGTCAAGTAAAAGAATTATACCAATCTGTAATATAACAACTATGATAAATAATGATGTATTAGCAATAATTTTGGGAGGAGGCCAAGGTTCAAGATTATACCCATTAACAGCCGAGCGCTCTAAACCAGCAGTTCCAATTGCAGGAAAATATAGATTAGTAGATATTCCTATTTCAAACTGTATCAACTCAGATATAAAACGAATGTTCGTGTTGACACAATTTAATTCGGCCTCATTAAATCGTCATATAAAAAACACCTATCACTTTAGTTTTTTTAGTTCTGCTTTTGTTGATGTATTAGCAGCCGAACAAACGCCCGAAAACAAAACGTGGTTTCAAGGAACAGCAGATGCGGTACGTCAAAGCATGCATCATTTTTTAAGACATGATTTTAAGTACTTTTTAATCCTTTCAGGTGACCAATTATACCAAATGGATTATACGAAAATGATTAAAGCACATGAAGAAAGTAATGCCAAAGTATCTATTGCTACCATACCCGTAAATGCAAAAGATGCCACATCATTTGGAATTATGAAAGCTGACGCTGAAAATGTAGTCACTTCATTTATAGAAAAACCAGAAAACAAATTGCTTCAAGATTGGACATCTGAAGTTAGTGATGATATGAAAAATCAAGGCAGGCATTACTTAGCTTCAATGGGAATTTATATTTTCAACAGAGATGTATTAACTGAGTTGATGAAAAACCCAGATACGATTGACTTCGGAAAAGAGATAATTCCACAAAATATAGATAAACATAAAACGGTGAGTTATCAATATGAAGGGTATTGGACAGACATTGGAAACATCGATTCATTTTTCGAAGCCAATATTGGACTTACGCAAGATATCCCTCAATTTGACTTATACGATAAGAATAAGCGCATTTATACAAGAGCGAGAATGTTACCTACTACAAAAATTGCTGGAACAACACTTGTAAGAGCAGTCATCGCCGAAGGTTGTATTATTAGTGCTGCTAAAATTGAAAAGTCTGTTATTGGAATTCGTTCAAGAATTGGAAAAGAATCCACTGTCATCAATACATATGTGATGGGTACAGACAATTATGAAACACTAGAAAATATTGAAAAAAATAAGATTAGTGTCCTTTTAGGTATTGGCGAACGCTGCTTTATAAAAAATGCCATTATTGATAAAAATTGCAGGATAGCAGATGATGTCCGTATTAACGGTGGCATGCATTTAGAAGACACAGAAACTGACACCTATTTTGTTAAAGATGGAATTGTTGTTATTAAAAAAGGAGTAACAATCCCAAAAGGTTTTATAATAGATAAGTTTTAAGTTCCAATCTCAAAATAAATATTAAAAACTCAGCACTATTAGCATGCTGAGTTTTTAGTACTATTTAATCATTGCTAGTTTTCATTATAAATAAGGAATCATCTATGTCTTTATTCCATTCAACAGAAGTTGTTTTTAAAATCTGAAATATTTCATCTTCATATTTCATAGTGACTGTAAACGGAAACAGGAGCCCATCAACCTCTTTATAGTCTGAAAGAAAAGACTTGGTAATTTTTCCTTTGTCTGTTCCAGAAACCACTTCAGATTCTGTTAGAATAGGTATATATTTTTTAGAATCTATATACAGGTATTGAATATTATCAACTGATTTTCCATCAACAAACTGAGGTAATTTAGTAAGTTTTATTTTGAATGTCTCTGTGCCTTCAATCATGACCTTTTCTAGATACTCAAGTGTATAACCATTCTTTTTCCAATTATGTCCTGGATAAGGGAAATCATACTTTAAATTTTCAGTATTTGTAGCTACATCAACACTCTTTTTTTCTGGTTGCATTTGTTGATTAGACCCCCAAGCTGTTTCACCATCATAAGCTAATGAGACGTAATTCATACCATTAACAATTAAAGACGTGATTTGTTTTCCATCTTTTTTCACAATTCTTGTAAAAGGTAATTCCATACCACCTTGATTAATTAAATGAGCAGTTCCACTAACACTCATAACATTAATTTTATTCCATTTTTTTTCCCCGCCTGTAACCTTAGTATACTTTGCCATAATAGCTTTAGCGTTTTGCGCCGAAGTATAATTAGTCATTAAAAGCAATACCAAAATGTAAAATAATCGTTTCATAATTTCTATTCTTTATTTTTATTAATACCCATAATTGTTTTCCAATAATAAAGTCGGTTAAAATATCCTATAAATCCAAGAACTAAAACAAACCCGCTAGACAAATAGACCATAGTAAAAAAGGGTTGACCAGGAATGCGTGTAAACACCTCAGCTGCAAATGCCATATACAAACTAATAACCGACCAATACATAAAATTTAGATGATAAAACTTATACCTGTTCTTTGGCCATTTCATTAGTATAGATGACATTCCAATAATGAGATTCAATGCCGAAAATATTGCTGAATAATGGAATATACCAAACCCTTTAAACAGTCTGTAAATCATAAAAGAAGTAACTAGTAAAACTATCATACTAACTGTATATAAATAGCCTGTTAGTTTATGTTGTCTTGTCCCTTTTAACTTTAGCAATACGAGTGTGCCAAATATAAGCGCAAGTATTGCCGAAATTAAATGAACCAATCCTGTTGTATCATGAAAAAAATAATTCATACTATTTATTCTGGGTTATTTTGAAAATCAATAAACATGTTTTCGAAATTCATGATTAGTTTATCAAATCTTGAGATTAGGTCTTGACCTATATTTCCGTAGGAATATTGATCAGAATAAGTGATTAATTCTGGAATGAGACTAACAGAAGGCAATACAATCATTTCTCCATTTATAACAACATCAAAATCTACTTTATAAGCATCAACTTCGGTGCTACCTCCTGCTCCTGAAAATTTAATTTTTGATTTTGTATGTGTCTTATCGATAGTCCTTTTTACTAAATCATAATACGTCTTATATAATGCAGTCGTACTTGCACCAGTATCAAATGTGAAGTGCATACTATGTCCTTTTTTATCCTTAAGATTTATGATTGGTGTTAGGTATTCGATTGCCATATTAACCTCCTTTTTATAGTGACTTTCCTTCGGCACATAGACATGGTCATTTTTATAGAAATGAACCTCCTTCATAGCTGAAATTACAGGAAAGCCTAAGACTCCTTCTATTTGATGCTTGACTTGAGGTATATAAAGTGCTTCGTCAGGAAACACTAAAAAGATGACATTTTTGAAAGATATATTTGCTATAGTCATTTCTTTAGCAAAACCTATTTTAGAATTAACAAACGCACCTGTTATTGAACCAACCTTTACACTAACATCTATAATGTCTAGGCCCATGGCTTTTGCTCTAGATTCTATTACTGTAGAGATATTAGCTCCAGTATCAAAAATGAATGGGAAATTTTTATTTTGTCGCTTTACATTAAGATTTTTTAGTCCAATAGCATCTCTGCTCAACTTTATAGTTGATGCGTCAGTCTTAACTATCGTTTGTTTCGGAAAATCTGCAATAGCCTCCCATATAATTCCGTTATTTCTTAGACTTCTAAGCTCACTTTTTGATAACACATCTCTATATTGAATAATGATTCTTTTAGTCGTTTCATGAGCAAGTTTATAGTCAAAGAGTTTTATCGCATTAGACAATCTTACATTAAGCAAATCTTTCTGCTCAGACTTCGTTAAACTGTCTTGATACTTACTAAAAAGCAAGTCAATTGCTTGATTAGATATTTCTAGTTTATTAAATAAATTGTTTAAGGTTGCTTTAGTGTGTAAGTGCTCAAATTCACTGAGACCTGCCTTATTAGAATTAAAAAGGTTTCTCGCTTTAAAATAGGATTTGACACTTATTAAGGAATCAATACTCTTAAATGTTTCACCATTTATGTGTTGTGTCTGGGCGTAACAATTTGTAAAAACAAACCCTAAGATTATATAGATGATTTTTTTCATAACTTAATATCTTAGAGCAATAATATTAAGTTTCTCACATGTAAAAGTACTCAAGCATGAAGTCGAACACATTAATTATATAAATTCCGCTCTCGATATTGTTTTGCAGTAATTCCTGTGTTTTTTTTGAATGCGACATTAAAAGAAGAACGCGAGTTAAAACCTACCTCGTACATAATTTCATAAATTTTATAAGCTTCATATGCATTATCAGCTAGCTTTAATTTTGCATCCTCAATGCGATAGGAATTGATATAATCAAAAAAGTTCTTTTTAAAATTTTCGTTAATCACTTGAGATATTTTTTTGGGATGCGTTTTCAATTCAACTGCTAAAGATTTCAAACTCAAAGTATCATTAAGATAATATTTATTAACCTTCATTAACTCTTCTAATTTTTCAGCTAACAACTTACTATCGTCTTTACTTAAAATCGAATCTTTATACTTTTTAAAATTCTGAAGGCTCTTTTGTTCCCTTTTAAACGCATAGGTTCTAATGATACTAATAAACACATTTCGTGCTAATAGATATAGACTGGCTAATACTAATACAATAAAAGTAAATCTATATTGCATTCTAAAGTTCGTGTGAACCGTCTCGATAAGAACAGTAATATAAACAAACGATATGGCGAGAAGTATATTAAAAACTGTAGACCATTTTTCTGATAGGTTATTTTTCAAATTACTCTCCCGTAACACAACTACTTTCTTTGAAACTAATATGTGAATAGACCAAAATAAATACACCCCAAAATGCAAAACTGTAAATCCAATGAGATAATCAAAACCTTTAAGTCCAAAAATAGTACCTACACTAATGATTAAACTTAAAATAGCTGGAAGAAAATGATAACAGTCTTTTTTAAAATTTCGATCTCTATCTTTAACTGATTTTGTAACATAAAAGAGTACAAATGGGCCTAACAGTAAACTTATGAACGGAGTAAAATTTGGAATAGATAATTCAGAAAATATAATAAAATGACTATTCAATAACGCAATTATTGAAGCAATAAAAATCGGAAAAACATATTTATTTTTATATCTGAAACTTCTAAAAATAAATAAAGAAAAAAGCCCAAGTAATATCAAAAATGTAATCGCTGATTTTACTATATCAAACTCTAAACTATACTCTTGCATATCTATAAATTCTTGGCTAATTCTATTCTAATATATGTAAACAAATGTAATATGAGTTACAACTGTATTAGTAGCACTTCAAGAATTAATACATAATAATTTGATGTTAAATTTTTAAACTTAATACAATTTTAATCGAGTTGTTCATTATGCCAATGGGTTTGAAATGTTTGGCCTAACACTTCCTATATTAACATCAGTAGTAATAATACGCATTTTATACAAAATTGAAGGCTGGTATTTTGCTCCCATAGCAGTCCAAAGATTATGCATTTGCTCATAGCTAACTACTTCAAATTGAAACTCTAATTTTACTATCTCATTTGGCATATTTGGATATTCATTTTGGCTAAACAAAAGGTTATCTTGAAAAAAACTAATGGTTTTATTTAGAAATTTTAGAGTCTCATTATAATCATCAAAATTAGATGTCACAAGTAAATCAATAGCATAACGTTCAACAACATTTGGGTCATTTTGATTTCCCGCAGCATGTCTACTAATATTCATATAAGGACGTGTTGTTTCTTGTTCAATATTTATAAGAGACAGAATGACTTTATTTTGGTTCTGTTTAGGAATAGAACCATCTTGGCCTACAATAGTGTTAGAAATTACAAATTCAGTATCTGTAGAGAAGGCTTGTTTTAAATATTGATTTAGAGTACTAGTTACAAATTGGAATACATCATGAATCATAATTATTTTGTTTCACTGGTTAATAAAAAAATTAAACTGATTAAATTCAAAAAAATGGAAAATTACTTCACAATTATGGTAAACCAAATCCATTTTTATTTAATTACATCAATACCTATTTAGGACGATATAACTTAATAATATATCATCTAGCTATTCTTTTCTAATTTCAGTGTCAACAGAATTGATTCTGTAGCTATGGGAGGAGATAAATATACAAAATTAATACTAGATTATTGTTTCTTCTGTTTCTTTAAAAAACTGAAAATACCTTTCTTTTTTTTCTGTTTTTCCTCTTCGGAAGTTGTATCAAACTCACGTTCTTTTTGGTCTTTCTTAAAGAGTCGTTTTAAAAATCCATCGCGCTTTTCTGCTTTACAAGTTAAAGCTTTTTTTACAGCATCTGAAGGCATTTCAAATTTTGCATTGGTGATGCTATTAAACTTTTGATCTTTATTCATTTGCTTTAAAAATAAAGCAGTAATTGGCAATGCCGAATTTGCCCCTTGCCCAATCGACGTATTACTAAACCCTATACGATGGTCATCGTTCCCAACCCAAGAAAGCATAACTAATTTCGGACTTAATCCAACAAACCATCCATCTTTATTGTTTTGTGTAGTTCCTGTTTTTCCTGCCAAATCATTCTGAAGTCCATAAGTCGAACGTATGCGTTTAGCTGTACCTGTATTGATTGTAGATTTCATCATCTCAATCATGGTTTGCCTTGTACTTTGAGAAAATGCTTCAGGCATAACTTTAGGTTTTACATTTTCATAAATAATATGCCCAGATTTATCTTCAATTTTAGTAATATAAAACGGCTTCGAAACATGACCTTCATTTGCATAGCTTGTATAAGCTTCAATAAGCTCGAGCATAGACATCTCTGCAGTTCCTAAAGCTAATGACGGAACCTTTGGTAATTCTGAAGAAATTCCCATTTTTTGGGCTTGTTCTACAACTTTACCAATTCCTACATCTTCTAATACTTTTACAGCAATAGTGTTTACCGATTCACTCATTGCCTTTTCTATTGAATAGTTCAAATGCCTATCTGCTTCTTCTTTGCCTCCATTAGTTGGTGTCCACCCTTTTTGATTTGTATATGTTATCTCTTTGACTGGATAGTAAGAACATGGCTCCATACCCTTTTCTAAAGCTGTTGTATAAACAATGGGTTTGAACGTAGAACCAACTTGACGCTTTGAGGCAGACACATGATCATATTTATAATGCTCAAAATCAATACCTCCAACATAGGCTTTAATTGCACCAGAATTGGGATCAACAGCAACAAAACCTGCATTTAAAAACTTCATAGTATGCTTTAGACTGTCCAAAATCGAAGCATTTTTTTCAATAACACCTTCCCATGAAAATAATCGAAACCTATGTTTTGAATTAAGGCTGTCCATGATTTGCTCATCACTCCATTTCTCTTTTTTTAAAGTTTTGTAGAGTTTTAGATCTTTTACACGATTATCAATTAAAGAGGTGTTTTTTATCCAAGGTGCATTCTTACCATAACCCTTTTCAAATTGAGTTTGTAATGACTTCATATGCTGTTTCATAGCATTTTCAGCATAACGCTGCATATCAATATCAAGAGTTGTATGGATTTTTAAACCATCTTTATAAAGATCATAACTAACATCATTTACTGTATTTATACTATCCAGTAAGCGCTTAACTTCTAATCGTATTTTCTCTCGAAAATAGGGCGCAACACCTTCAGTATGACTAAATTTTCTATAATTAGTTTCCAATGGTATATCGCTCGTTTCCTTTTTAGTAGCCTCATCGATATAATTATTAACTTCCATCTGTTGCAAAACCACATCACGACGTAATTGGCTTCGTTCAGGAAATAACCTAGGGTTAAAACCATGAGTTGCCTTTAAAGTACCAACCAAAGTTGCAGACTGCGCTAAATCTAGATCTTTTGTTTTTGTATTGAAAAATCGTTGAGAAGCACTTTCTATTCCAAACACATTCTCACTAAAAGGAACTGTATTTAGATATAATGCGATAATTTCTTCTTTGGAATAAACGCTCTCAAAACGCCTAGCGACTATCATCTCTCTCACCTTATTTACAGGCATTGTAAACCAACCAAATTTTTGTCTTCCGTATATGTTTTTGGCCAACTGTTGACTAATCGTACTTCCGCCTCCAGAGGAATTGTCTTGCATTAAAATAGATTTAAAAAACACACGAAACAAACTCTTATAATCAACGCCATTATGTTCATAAAAACGAGAATCTTCAGTTGCAATCAATGCCTCTACTAAATGCTTTGGAAGCTCATTATATTCTATAATTTGTCTATCAAAAATGAAATATTTTCCTAACAACTCATTATTAGCATCCAACAACAATGTTGCTTCTGCTTGTTTGATGCCTTTTAAGTCATTTTCAGAAGGTAGTTTCCCCCAAAGTCCTATATACACCGAAAACCAAAATATAACCAGTAATGATACACCAGCCAAGATGACCTTCAAAATACGTTTCAGCCAAATTGATTTTAATGTGAATTTCATAAATAGGATTTAATATATGGTCGTGTGTTATATACGAGCCAATCAATGAAACGGACTTTATCAAAAGAAATTATTCTAACTACATATTAGAATTTATCTCGTAACTTTATGAAAGATTAATTAACTTTCTATCAAGATTTGAAATAAAAGATTTAAGTGTAAGAAAACAGGTATAGTTTCGACTAATGTTTTAAGTTAATTATATACTATTTATTAATTAAAAACAGAAAGGACCAATAGCTATGTTAACTTGGAAAGAAGTCATCAACTTCGCTGTAAAAGGAAACCCTACACCAGACCGTAGAGTTGAAAAAACAGATGCCGAATGGCGTCAACAATTAACTCCAGAACAATTTAGAATCACACGTCAAAAAGGTACAGAAAGACCACATAGTGGTGCATTATGTAGCATTTATGACGAAGGGCAATACAACTGTATTTGTTGTGACACGCCTCTATTTGATTCTACCATAAAATTTGAATCTGGATCTGGTTGGCCTAGTTTTACCCAACCTATTAAACCTAATGCGATTAAGTACGAAAAAGATGCCTCTTTTGGTATGGTTCGCGTTGAAGTAATGTGCAATACTTGTGATGGACACTTAGGACATGTATTTCCAGATGGACCAGAGCCAAGCGGATTGCGTTATTGTATTAATTCTGAATCTATGCAATTAGATTCTAAAGTAGAGGAGACAAAGTAATGACAAACAGAAAATTAGAACAACTGACTGTTGGAGCGGGATGCTTTTGGTGCATTGATGCTATTTACAATGAAGTAAAAGGTGTAGAGAAAATCATATCTGGTTATAGTGGCGGAACAGTTCCTGGAACACCTACCTATAGAGAAGTGTGCTCTGGCTTAACTGGTCATGCTGAAGTGGTTCAAGTTACTTATGACCCAGAAGTAATCTCTTACGAAGATTTACTTGTTATTTTTATGACCAGTCATGATCCAACAACATTAAACCGTCAAGGTGCAGATGCTGGAACCCAATACCGTTCTGTGATTTTTTATCATAATGATCTGCAAAAAGAAATTGCAGAAGTTGTTGTAAAAGAAATGGCACCTTATTACGAAAGTCCTATCGTGACAGAAATAAGTCCGTTAGGTACGTTTTTTGAAGCCGAAGCTGTACATCAAAACTATTATGCCAATAATCAAACACAAGGCTATTGTAGTTTTGTAATTACACCTAAGCTAGCAAAACTTAGAAAGTTACATGCCGACAAGCTAAAAACTCATGTCGCCTAATTAACTCGCATTATAATGTCATTAAATGGTAATCTGTAATTGGATTATCATTTAATGCCTATTATTTTTAAACTTTAAACTTTAAACTTTAAAAAAGAAAGGACATAAATTATGTCAAATCAAGCAAAAGAACACATATTCAAAGCTCCAGAATTTCATGTTAAAAACTGGATTAATGCCTCAGGAAATAAAATAGACCCAATTAAACTATCTGATTTAAAAGGGCAATTTAAAATTCTATATTGTTTCCAAAGTTGGTGCCCTGGTTGTCATAGTAAAGGCTTACCAGATTTAAAAAAAATGGTTGAGGCTTTAAGTGACAATGATTCTATTTCATTTTTAGCGATACAAACCGTTTTTGAAGGATATGACGCTAACACCTATGAAAAAATGTTGGAGACTCAAAAGCAGTATGATCTAAAAATTCCTTTTGGTCATGATACTGGTGATGATGAGAAATCACGGTCAAATATTATGACAAATTATCAAACAGGTGGTACACCTTGGTTTATTTTTATTGATAAGCATGATAACGTCGTCTTTGCAGATTTTCACTTAAATGCTGATGCAGCTATAGCATTTTTAAAAACCTTATAACACAAATGAAAGACATGCCATCAATTAAACTATATGGTGCAAATGGTTGTCATAAAACCCATTATTATCAAATTTTATTGGATAAAACTGGGTTACCATATACGTTCTTAGATGTTGAAGCTCATAAAGACCATGCAGAAGAATTGCGTGGTCTATATGAAAATAGAAAACTCAACTTTCCTACAATAACTATAGGATCAAAAAAATTACGCAATCCCGATAAGGAAGAACTAGAAAAATGGTTAAATAAATTGATCCCTAGTCGTATTCCTATTATTCATGATATAGATAATCAACAATTCACACTTAACATCAATGGTGAAATTGCAAAGGTTGAATATCAATTGCGAAATGATAAAATGTATTTAGTACATTCTGAAGTACCTTATCAACTACGTGGAAGAGGCTTTGGAAAAGTGCTCGTTGACAAAACATTTGAAAAATTAACTGAAGAAGGTTACCAAGCTGTTGCCATTTGTAGTTATATTAAAGCTGTAAAAAATAGAAGTGAAAAATGGAACACTCTAATTCAATAGGAATAAAACAAGAACGTAGATTATGTCTTTATTAGAAAACCTACTTCCAGAGTGGCAATTAGAACCCATTTTTGATGCTGCTATTCCTCGAGTTAAAGATTTTAAAGGAAAACCATTGTTAATTCTATTCTTTTATTTAGGTTGCCCTGGCTGTAAAGGACGTGCTATTCCTTTTGCAAACAAATTAGTATATGAAGGTTTAAATATCAATATTATAGGAATTCATACACGTTTTGAAGGAAAAACGTATACAGATGATGCGTTACAGTCAGCAAAAGACGAATTTTATATACGGTTTCCTTTTTATCGGGATAGTGCACCAGCATTAACATTTAACACTTATGAAGCTGGAGGAACACCGCATTGGGTTTTAGTTGACAAAAACGGAATAGTGGTACAATCTATTTTTGGGTCAGATCCAAATAATGCTTTATTGCGCATAGATTTAAAGATTAAAGAATTACTAAACAATTAATTTTATGATCTATTCTGAATTTAAAATCAAGCAACAATTCTTAGAATTACCTGAAGGCAAGCTTGCTTTTATAGATGAAGGTAAAGGAGAACCCATTATGTTATTACATGGTGTTCCTACATCAGGTTGGCTTTATCGACATATATTCCCAGAATTAGTAAAATTGGGCTATCGTGTGATAGTTCCTGATGCATTCGGTTTTGGATCTAGTGATTCACCAAAAGGGTATGACAAATATCACGAAAAACATCAGGCCGAGCGCTTCTTAAAACTAATGACGCACTTAAACATCAATAATTGGACACATGTGTTTCATGATGCTGGTGGTTTATGGACATGGGAGCTTTTGAAACTAAACCCAAACGCAATCAAACAACTGGTGATTTTAAATACTATTATTTTGAAATCTGGCTTTACACCTCCAATGCGATTTAGTAATAATTTTGTCACCAAATTTGTGATGAATTTGTATTCGTATAAATTAACAAATGGTATGATGATGAAAGGGTTATTCAAATCTGGATTACTTGATAATAACCTTACCAAAAGAGACATTGAAGGTTATAAAATGCCATTGTTACAAGGAAAAATTAGAGGCATGTATCACTTCTTTTCAAAAACATGCCATAATTTACCCGATTATTCGAGTTTATTACCAACACTTAAAAAATCTGTTTTAGTTATTTGGGGAAAACATGACGACTTCTTAAAATGGGAACCGCAACAAGAACAAGTAAAAGAAGCTCTTCAAATACAAAAAGATAACATTCATATCATTGAAGGAAAACATTTTATTCAAGAGGAAGCTCCTGAAAAAATAATTACTTTAACACATCAATTCATTCAAAACTCATAACATATTATGTCACTTATAGATACTATCAAAACCTATTTCACTAAAAAGAAAAATAATGAAGATACTGGGCTAGCTCCTGAAGGAATCTGTCCAAATTGTTGGGGAAAACAACAATGGGAAGGTGAATTCTATGAGTATTTAAAAGGCAGTAAAAATGATAAACGAGATGAAACTTACAATAATTTCATTAACAAAATTGTAGAAACTAATATTTCAGGTATTGTCATCGACAAAGACACATATACATGTAAAACATGCCAAGTTAAATACGATCATACGCACTAAATGACTACAACTAAAATTGGACTAGGCTTAGCAGCTCTAGGCAGACCAGATTATATTAATATTAGACAAAATTCTAAGATTGATAAATCAAAATCAGCATTTAAAAACAATGCATTAGAGGTTATGGATTTTGCCTATAAAAATGGGGTTCGCCATTTTGATACAGCACCTTCCTATGGTTTAGGAGAGCAGTTTTTAATAGATTGGAAAAATTCCAGAAAGCACAAAGACACCATATTGTCTACAAAATGGGGTTACACTTATGTTGCTAACTGGGAAATTGGTTATAATGGAAAACACGAAATAAAAGAGCATTCCTTATCTAAATTAAATGAGCAATGGGACATCTCAAAGCAGCTATTACCGCAATTAAAAATCTATCAAGTGCATTCTGCAACATTAGAGAGTGGTATTTTAAACGACACTACTATTCATGAGCGTCTATTTCAGTTAAAAAAAGCACATGGATTACAAATAGGTATTACAACAAGTGGTACTAACCAATCAGAAATTTTACGAATTGCTAAAGGTATCACAGTAAACAAGGAGCTCCTTTTTGACAGTTATCAAGTCACTTACAATATTTTTGAACAATCAACTTTTGAAGCGCTACTTGAACTTAAGAATTTAGGCAAAACAATTATTATAAAAGAAGCCTTAGCAAATGGAAGAGTATTCACCAGTGAAAACGCAAACACACAATTAGAAGTAATTTCCAAAACGCACAATGTAGGAATTGATGCTATTGCGATTAGGTTTGTGATAGACACGCTATGTCCAAATGTCATATTGAGCGGCGCATCAAATAGCAACCATCTTGCTCAAAACTTAAAAGCACTAGATTTTAAACTTTCTTTAGAAGCTATAGCATCTTTAAAAACTTTAAAAATAAATTCTAAAGCGTATTGGAATGAAAGAAATAATCTTGCTTGGAACTAGTTTACTATTTAAAATTATCAATACCATCAGATAACCAGTCGTAATACTCATCAGCATCTGGTGTATAAGCAACAGGAGTGTTAAGGTTGTTTTCATCATGATCCATCAACACATAAAAAGGCTGTGTATTGGTTTTATACTTTATGGTTTGAAGTTCGCTCCATTTCTGACCAATATATTTGAGTTTCTTACCTGGTTTCAATTGCGAATCAATAACCTCATCATCAGAGAGTTTTCGTTTATCATCAACATATAAAGAAATCAAAACAACATCATTTTTCAGTTTCGCTAACACATTAGGTTTCACCCAAACATTCTGCTCCATCTTACGACAATTCACACAAGCCCAGCCTGTAAAATCTATCATGACAGGTTTCCCTACTTTTTTGGCATACGCCAATCCTTTGTCGTAATCATTAAATGCTAAAATATCATGAGGCGCCAATAAATGTGCGCCATCTGGCAAGTCGGAATGTTCTGCAGAACTGCTTCCGCCGCCTTTTGAATTTCCAACGCCATAAGGTGATTCGCTATAATCTAAAGGTGGTGGAAATGCACTAATTAAATTCAATGGTGCTCCCCAAAGCCCTGGAATCATATAAATGGTAAATGACAATGTCAATAGACCTAACATAAGTCGTCCTACTGAAATGTGCTTTAACGGTGAATCGTGAGGTAGTTGGAGTTTTCCGAAGAGATATAAAGTCAAGGCTCCAAAAATGGCAATCCAAATCGCTATAAATACTTCACGCTCTAATATATGCCATTGAGACACTAAATCTGCATTAGATAAGAACTTAAATGCTAATGCTAATTCTAAGAACCCTAAAACCACTTTAACTGTATTTAACCAGCCTCCAGACTTAGGTAATGAATTCATCCAACCAGGAAAGGCTGCAAATAATGCAAACGGTAACGCAATGGCTAATGAGAAACCTAACATTCCAACAATTGGTCCTATTTGACTTCCTCCTGCAGCAGCTTCTACTAATAATGTTCCAACAATTGGCCCTGTACATGAAAAGGATACAATTGCTAATGCCAATGCCATAAAGAAAATACCTATGAGACCTCCTCTATCTGCTTGAGAATCGACTTTATTAGCCCATGAATTAGGAAGCATAATTTCAAATGCACCTAGGAATGAAAAAGCAAAAACTAATAATAACGCAAAGAATATAAGATTAAACCAAACATTGGTAGATAATGCGTTTAAAGCAGCTGGTCCAAAAATAAGACTTACAACAACGCCTAATAATACATAAATAACAATAATTGACAATCCATAAATAATAGCATTTCTAATACCTGCGGCCTTGGACTTACTTTGCTTTGTAAAAAAGCTTACGGTCATAGGAATCATTGGAAACACACATGGTGTCAATAATGCTGCAAATCCTGAGAAAAAAGCAATAATAAAGATAGACCATAAACTCTTACTATCTCCTTCTTTATCAGAAGGTGAAACAGTATGTCCCCCTTCTTTTGCATCAACACTTTTGGTCAAATCAAAGTTTAAATCTAAATACGTTGGCGCTAAACATTTCTCATCATCACAAGCCATAAAGCCTACTTCGGCTTTTGCAGTTTTGATGGCTGAATTTGAAACCTTTATATGTTGCCTAAATTCGGCTGAATCTTCAAAATATTTCACTTTCATTTGGAAGACTTTGTCATCAATAGTAACACCTTTCTCTTCGGTAGTTTCTCCAACAAGCGCAATACCCTCATCTAATATATAATCAAATGTTGTAGGGATTGGTCCATCTTCAGGAACACTTTGAGAATACAAATGCCAGCCCTTATCTACCTTAGCTTTAGAAACTAAAATATACTCGGTATCTGAAACTTTTTCTACAGAAGCTTCCCACTTTACAGGTTCAAATATTTGAGAATTATCATCAACTAAATCATCAGCTTTTATTTTAAACTTTAATTCTACATAATCTGGCGGTAAACATTTTTCATCATCACAAGCCATATATTCTACTTCGCCTTCTACAATAGATAACTCCTGATTTAAAACTTTGATACGCTGCCTAAATTCGGCTTTGTCTTCAAAGAATTTAATTTTCATTTGAAACACTGGATCATCGACAGTATGTCCTTCTTCTTCCGAAGTTGATCCCCTTAATTCATAATCAGCCGTAGCTTTATAAAGAAATGTTGTAGGTATTGGACCATCATCAGGAACACTTTGAGAATAGAGGTGCCAACCACTATCTACTGTTGCTGTAGAAATTAAATCGTATTCTGCATCTGATATTTTTTCGACAGAAGTTTCCCATTTTACAGGTTCGAATACTTGTGCTTTAACCGATACCAAACATATCAGAACACTACAGAGCGTAAGAATTAATCGTTTCATTAGAAATAATTAGGTTTTGAAAGACGCTAAATTAAAAAAAACTTAAGGATTAATCGATACGTTTAAGATATGATTACCAAACGAAAAATATAGGCATAAAAAAAACCGAACATTATGTTCGGTTTATATACTGTTATTGAAGTGTTTTCACATTAAGACCTTTGAATTTCCATTTTTCAAAGCCACCTTCTAAGTCATATATCTTGACAAAGCCTGCATCCTTTAGTTTTTCTGTGCATTTAGCACTTCGTTTTCCAGACCTACAATACACCACTACAGGTTTAGATTTATCTAATTTTACAATATCCTCTTCAAAAGTTGGAGAAGTAATATCGATATTTTGTGAATGTTCTATGTATCCTAATTTATGTTCTTCTGCTGTTCTTACATCGACAAGTTGAATGTCTTCAAGTTCTAAAAGTGATTGCATCTCTTCTGGAGAAACCATTTTGATTTCACTTTGGGGCTCTTCTTTGCAACTATAAGCAAATGCAAATAGTGCAAAACAGTAAATGAGTAGCTTGTTTTTCATTTTTGATTGATTGTTTACATTGAAGTTTCACCGGACCATTCGTTGAAGCCTCCAATTAGATTATACGTGTTTTCAAAACCTAACTGATTCATAACACTACAGGCCTGAGCACTACGTGCACCAGATCTACAGTACACATAATAGGTTTTAGATGCATCGAGTTCTTCGATTTCATCGATAAACCCTTGACCCTTATAAATATCAATAGCAATAGCATTTGGTATGATACCAAGTGCTACTTCTTCAGGTGTTCTTACATCTAAAATTACTGCATTCTCGTCGGCAGCTAATTGTGATGCCCATTCTTGTTGTGTTAAATCAGCCATATTTTTTATACATCAATAATCATGCAAATTTAACTTTTACTTATGATATTTTTAATAAAGACGAAAAAAAACCCGAAGTGTTACACTTCGGATTCATTTTTTTTAAAATAAAATACGGTTAAACTTTAATTGAACAGCCTATTGCTCTTGTAGTAGCTACAGGCACTTCTTTGCCATCTAACAACGCATTTACAGCATCTTCAACATAGGTTTTGGTCACTGCGCTTGCGTCTTTGTAGTTATCATCAATAGCTCCAATATATTTTACTTGTGCGCCTTTTTTAGTATTCTGTAATACATAAATGTGCGGTGTTTTTGTAGCACCATATTGTGGATAAATTTTCTGTCCTTCATCCATTAAGTAAGGAAAAGTAAATCCTTTGGCTTTAGCTCTAGCCTGCATAGCAGCCATATTATCTCCAGGTTTTACATCTGTATTATTTGGCATAATCGCAATCACTGGATAGCCTTTGTCAGCATATTTTTTATTTAATGCTTCTACTCTATCCTCATAAGCAACTGCATATGGACACGTATTACAAGTAAAAACGATGATAAAACCTTTAGCATCTTTAAAGTTTTTCATTGAAACTTTAGTACCATCAATGTTTTCTAGTTCAAAATCTGTAGCTATATCGCCTACATGATATCCATGACCCGCACCAAAATTAGTAAAGGAAGATAAAGTGACAATCACTAATAATGCAAATAACGTTTTTAATGTATGTTTCATGTTTTTATTATTTTAATTAATAAATCGTTTTAATTCGGTTTCTAGTTCTTGATAATTAAAAGAGCGTTCATAAAACTCTTTTTTATTTTTATTATATATAATGGTAGCAGGAATTGCTCCTGTCCAGTTTTCATCGACTTTAGGAATCCAAGTATTGGAATCGACATCATCTAAAACAATCACTTCGCTTTTTAAAGTTTTCTTTTTTAAAAAAGGCTTTAATTTGGTGTCTATTTGTTTCGGAAAATCTAAACTCACTAAAATAACTTCTACATCTTTGCTTATATAATTAGCATTTAATTGCTCAAAGTAAGGCAACTCCTTAACACAAGGAGCACACCATGTTGCCCAAAAATTAACAACATAAGTTTTGTTATTATCCTTATGACTCAAATAGGTTTGAAGTTCTTCAAAATCAAATACTTTTAAATCTTCGGAAGTATTCTCAATATCCTCTTCTTCGGATAAAATATCCATGCTGGTTACATTTCCGAGGAACATTAAATTAATAACTACTATAAGAAAAGTGAATTTCATTTCATAAAGTTATAAATCAAAAAGAGCTTCTGAATAACTTTAACAAAATATTAAAGAACGAAGTCTAAATTTATATTATATTTGTTCATACAATAATTGTATATACAAATGTCAATAGAAAAAGCTATTAAAAGTACTGTTAAATTAGATGAAAAGGACAAAGCAGTTATCAATTTGATATATACAAACAACTGGTTAAAAGAAAAAAGCTTACTGTTTTTTAAAGCGTATGATTTATCATCAGAACAATACAATGTTTTGAGAATTTTAAGAGGCCAAAAGGGAAATCCTGCGAACCTGAGCACCATACAAGAACGCATGCTTAATAAAATGAGTAATACCACGCGCTTAATTGACAAATTATTAAAAAAAGACTTGGTAACACGTCAAACCTGTATGTCAAATAGAAGAAAAATAGAAATTTATATTACTAAAAAGGGGCAAGAATTACTAACAACTTTAGATAAAAAAGTTGAGGCAAATAATATAGAAATCACTAAAAGCTTAAATGATTCTGAACTCAAAACACTAAACAACTTATTAGATAAATTAAGAACAGATTAAATAATTACATACATAAACACAAAACAATTTTAAACTCAAAACAATGAAAAACAACATTTTTAAATCAGCATTTATCTTAATATTAGCCTTATCATTTGCATCGTTCACTACAATTTCAAAAGGCGATGTTAAAATCTCAGAATCTACTGTGACTTGGAAAGGACATAAAGTAACAGGTTCACATGAAGGCACAATCAATTTAGTAGAAGGGACACTTTTATTTGAAGACAATTATTTAGCAGGTGGCAGTTTTACTATTGATATGACTTCGATTAATGTTACCGACTTAGAAGCGGGTAAAGGAAAAGAGAAATTAGAAGGGCATTTAAAATCTGATGATTTCTTTGGAACCAACAATCATTCAAAAGCAACTTTTACCATTACGAAAGTTGATGGAAAAGATGGAAACTATAGTGTAACAGGAGATTTAACTATTAAGGGTAAAACACATCCTATAACTTTTAACATGAACATTGCCAACAATGTAGCAACCGCAAGCTTAAAAGTTGATCGAACTAAATATGATATTAAATATGGATCTGCCAGTTTTTTTGATGGCCTCAAAGACAAAGCAATCTATGACGAATTTGATCTAAATGTAACATTGAAATTTTAAGTGAATTTGATTGATAGCAGCATTTAGAGTTAAAGATTCCCAATATATTGGGAATCTTTTCCTTTTTTATAGAATTAAATTTGAAAACTAACATTTGATTTCTATATTTGGCCTTTACAATAACAATGAACACAAATTTAAATCATACTTGGTGGTGGAGTTTTCAAAACGAAAAGATCGTGAACTAACCCTATAGGTATATTTAAAATAACATATCAAAAAGGCTTGTCATTCACGACAAGCCTTTTTTAATAACATAAAATGAAAACATTTAGTTTATACACCCATTACAAGAAGATATTAGCTGATACCATTACACCTGTTAGTATTTACTTAAAAGTTAGAGACAAATTTCCCAATAGCATCTTATTGGAGAGTAGTGATTATCATGCCAATGACAATAGCTTTTCTTATATCTGCTTTAATCCAATTGCTTCAATAAAAGTCAATAACGACACTATAGAACAAACTTATCCAGATGGTAGTTCTAAGACGAATAATGCTTTAAATATTTCGGTAACCGAAGAAATTCACAAATTTACAAAACGTTTTAAAGTAAACTCTGATGAAGATTTTAAATTCATAAACAATGGGATTTTTGGCTATACAGCTTATGATGCAGTCAAATATTTTGAAGACATAGAAATAAGTAAAAAGCCCAATTCATTAGATATTCCGGATATATATTATGCCGTTTATCAAAATATTATTGCCATTAATCACTTTAAAAATGAGGCTTATATTTTTGCGCATTGCTTTGAAACAGAAAATAATATTAAAGAAGTTTTACAATTAATTAGGTCTAAAAATTTCGCCTCATATAATTTCAAAACCGATTCAGATATTGCCTCTAATCTTACTGATGAAGAATACAAAAAACATGTTGAATTGGCGAAAAAACACTGTGCTAGAGGTGATGTATTTCAGCTAGTACTTTCTAAAAAATTCTCTCAAGCCTTTAAAGGTGATGAGTTTAATGTGTATAGAGCGCTGCGAAGTATTAACCCTTCTCCCTACCTCTTTTATTTTGATTATGGAGATTTTAAAATCTTTGGAAGTTCACCAGAAGCACAACTTGTGGTCAATAATGGTCAAGCTGAAATTCATCCAATCGCTGGAACCTTTAGAAGAACAGGAAATGATGAGGAAGATCAAAAGTTAGCAAAACAACTTGCTATAGATGATAAAGAAAATGCAGAGCATGTGATGTTAGTTGACTTGGCTAGAAACGACTTAAGCAGACATGGGAGTCAGGTAAAAGTTGAAACGTATAGAGAAGCTCAATTTTTCTCTCATGTGATTCATTTGGTAAGTAAAGTTACAGGTGAAATTCATAAAAATACAGCAACGATGCAAGTTGTAGCCGATACATTTCCTGCAGGGACTCTAAGTGGTGCGCCTAAGCATAAAGCGATGCAACTTATTGAAGCATATGAAAAAACCAGTAGAGCATTTTATGGAGGTGCTATTGGTTTTATGGATTTTAATGGTAATTATAATCATGCCATAATGATTAGAACATTTATGAGTAAAAATCATGAACTCCATTGGCAAGCCGGAGCTGGATTAGTATCGAAATCAAATCCTGAAAACGAATTACAAGAAGTATATAACAAATTAGGCGCTTTAACAAAAGCTATAGAATTAGCAGAAGACATATGAAAGTATTAGTAATAGACAACTACGACAGTTTTACATATAATCTCGTTCACTATTTAGAAGATTTAAATTGTGAAGTTACCGTAAAACGAAATGACAAACTTAGACTTGAAGAAGTTAATGCATTTCAAAAAATTGTCCTTTCTCCAGGGCCTGGAATTCCTGATGAAGCGGGTTTATTAAAAGACATCATTAAAACCTATGCGGCAACAAAAAGCATTCTAGGTGTTTGCTTAGGACAACAGGCTATTGGTGAAGTTTTTGGAGGTTCGCTCATTAATTTAGATGAAGTCTTTCATGGTGTAGCTACAAAAGTTGATATCACTGTAGATGATGAACTCCTTTTTAAGGGCATGGAAAAAACCATCGAGGTTGGACGCTACCATTCTTGGGTGGTAAACGCGAACTTACCTGATCAACTAGAAGCAACCTCATTTGATGAAAACGGACAAGTGATGTCACTTAGGCACAAAATATATGATGTTAAAGGTGTTCAATATCATCCTGAATCGGTATTAACACCAAACGGAAAACAAATTTTAGAAAACTGGGTAAAGAGTTAATATGAAACACATACTAAACAGATTAATCAATCAAGAGAGCATCTCTAGTGAAGAGGCCAAAAATGTATTGGTTAACATTTCCAAGGGACACTACAACCAAAGTCAAATTGCATCTTTTCTAACAATTTATATGATGCGAAGTATTACTTTGGAAGAGTTGCAAGGCTTTCGTGATGCGCTATTAGAATTATGCATTCCTGTAGATTTATCCGAGTTTAATGCTATAGATTTATGCGGAACAGGTGGTGATGGAAAAGACACCTTTAATATTTCAACACTGGCTTCTTTTATAACCGCTGGAGCAGGTGTGAAAGTAGCAAAACATGGTAATTATGGTGTATCTTCAGCTTCTGGGTCTTCTAATGTTATGGAAGCCATGGGCATTCATTTTTCTAATAAATCAGACTTTTTAAAATATGCTATTGATAAAGCTGGCATCTGCGTTTTACATGCACCTCTATTTCATCCAGCGATGAAAAATGTCGCACCAATTAGAAAAGAATTAGGCGTTAAAACCTTTTTTAATATGTTAGGGCCAATGGTAAATCCTTCGTTTCCTAAAAATCAAATGGTAGGTGTTTTCAATTTAGAATTGCAACGCATTTATGGGTACCTCTATCAAAACACAGATAAAAATTACAGCATTGTACATGCCTTAGATGGTTATGATGAAATTTCCTTAACTGGAAACACCAAAATTATTTCTAATACAACCGAAACGATGCTTAATCCGTCAGACTTAGGCATAAAACAAATTGAACAATCTGAAATATATGGAGGTGCTACAGTAAAACAAGCTGCAAAGATTTTTAAAGCTATTATCAACGGAAAAGGAACTGACGCTCAAAATAATGTCGTTTGTGCAAATGCAGGATTAGCTATTGCAACTGTAAAGCAAATTTCACATAAAGAAGGTTTTAAATTAGCAAAAGAAAGTCTTGAAAGTGGAAAAGCAAAAGCTAGTCTAGAAACCTTAATAGAATTGAGTAAATAACATCATGCCGAACTTGGTTCAGCATCACACAAATAATGAGAACCTGAACCAAGTTCAGGTTGACGAAAAAATGAACATATTAGATAAAATAACAAACGACAAACGTATCGAAGTAAATCTTCGAAAACAACTCATTCCTGCTAAGCAATTAGAACAGTCCATTTTGTTTGAACGTCATACTGTTTCATTAGCAAAAAGATTGCGAGAAAGCAGCACAGGAATCATTGCTGAGCATAAACGCCGTTCGCCTTCAAAGCAAGTTATCAATCATGATCTAAATATATTTGATGTTGCAAAAGGTTATGAAAACGCAGGCGTTTGCGGTATGTCTGTTTTAACCGACGGAAAATACTTTGGAGGAAGTTTAGACGACTTATTAACTGCGCGTTCTAGTTGTAATTTACCATTACTCCGTAAAGAGTTTATTATAGACACCTATCAAATTATTGAAGCAAAAGCCTATGGCGCTGATGTTATTTTGCTCATTGCAGCAATTTTGACTAAAGCTGAAATTAAGCAGTTTTCAGAATTAGCGAAACAACTGCACTTGGATGTATTGCTCGAAGTTCATAATGAAGATGAGCTTCACAAATCAATTACGCCAACTATAGACATGCTTGGTGTTAACAACAGGAATCTAAAAACCTTTGAGGTAAGTTTAGAAACCAGCAAGCAATTAAGCGCATTGATTCCTAACGATTTTATAAAAGTTTCAGAAAGTGGTATTAGTAACATTGGTGCTATCAAAATATTACAATCTTATGGCTATAAAGGATTTTTAATTGGTGAAAATTTCATGAAAACTGATAACGCTGGAGAAAGTGCCACACAATTTATAAACGATTTAGAACGATGAAGTTAAAGGTTTGCGGAATGAAAAATGAAGACAACATTTTAAATGTTGCTAAATTAAATCCAGATTTTATGGGTTTCATTTTCTATAAAAATTCGCCACGCTATTTTAATAGCACTATTCCTGAATTACCTGAGAAAATTAAAAAAATTGGTGTATTTGTCGATGCGACTTTTGATTACATAAAAGGTATAGTAAACAAACATAATTTACAAGGTGTGCAATTACATGGTAATGAATCCCCAGAACTATGTAAACAATTACAAGATTTAAATTGTACAGTAATAAAAGTATTTTCTATTAAAGACACATTTGACTTTAATAGTTTAGAACCCTACGAAGATGCTTGTGATTTCTATTTATTCGACACAAAAGGAAAACAACCAGGAGGAAATGGTTTCACTTTTGATTGGAGCGTTTTAAAAAAATACTCATCAATAAAACCATTTTTTTTAAGTGGTGGAATTGGACCTAGTGAACTAAATAATCTGTTATCATTTCTAAAAAGACCTGAAGCAATTTTTTGCCACTCATTAGATTTAAACAGTAAATTTGAAACTAACGCAGGCATAAAAAACACAGAAAAACTAAAAGCATTTAAAGATCAACTTATAGCGAACAACTATGACGTATAACATTAACAACAAAGGCTACTATGGCGAATTTGGAGGGGCTTATATTCCAGAAATGCTCTATCCTAACGTAGAAGAACTAAGGCAAAACTATCTTAAGATAATGGCTGAGCCGTCTTTTAAACAAGAGTTTGATCAATTATTAAAAGACTATGTTGGTCGTCCTTCTCCACTCTATTTTGCCAAGCGCTTAAGTGAAAAATACAATACAAAAATCTATCTCAAACGTGAAGATTTAAATCATACTGGCGCACACAAAGTCAACAATACGATTGGTCAAATCTTAATGGCGCAGCGTTTAGGTAAAACCAGAATCATTGCCGAAACTGGAGCAGGTCAACATGGTGTTGCCACAGCAACCGTTTGTGCTTTAATGGGATTAAAATGTATTGTATACATGGGAGAAATTGATATTGCACGTCAAGCGCCTAATGTAGCTCGTATGAAAATGCTAGGTGCCGAAGTACGACCAGCTTTATCAGGAAGTCGTACATTAAAAGATGCAACCAACGAAGCCATTCGTGATTGGATTAACAATCCGGTAGATACGCATTATATTATTGGAAGTGTCGTTGGGCCGCATCCTTATCCAGATATGGTCGCACGTTTTCAAGCCGTAGTTTCCAAAGAAATACAATGGCAACTCAAAGACAAAGAAAACACAACAAAACCAGATTACGTCATTGCTTGTGTTGGAGGCGGAAGTAATGCTGCTGGTGCATTTTATCATTATTTAGAAGATACAAGTGTCAATCTTATTGCTGTTGAAGCCGCTGGAAAAGGTGTGAATTCTGGCGAAAGTGCCGCAACATCGGCATTAGGTCGCGAAGGAATTATTCATGGGAGTAAAACCTTATTGATGCAAACTAATGATGGCCAAATTACTGAGCCTTATTCCATTTCTGCTGGATTAGACTATCCAGGTGTTGGACCAATGCATGCGCATTTATTCAAGTCTGGACGTGCAGAATTTATTTCAATCACTGATGATGAAGCCATGATCGCTGGTTTAGAGTTAAGCCAATTAGAAGGCATTATTCCTGCGATAGAATCTTCGCACGCTTTAGCAATTTTTGATCAAAAACAGTTTAAGCCAAATGATATTGTCGTGATTAATCTATCTGGTCGAGGTGATAAAGATTTAAAGAATTATATAGATTATTTTAAATTATAGAATTATGGCGTTACGCTACTTCGCATAGTGAAGTAGCGTCAGGCTTTCGGTAGTCGCTCTCTTCGAGGAGCTTCAACACATACCTTAATCCTTAACGCAGAAAAAAAACCTAAATATCGTCATGCTGAACTTGTTTCAGCATCACACAAGAAAATGAAGCGTAGTTATATTTATATCATGACTAATACATACAGAACAACACTGTATATTGGTATAACTTCAGATTTGAACAAAAGGGTAGTTGAACATCAAAATGGAATAGGTTCAAAATTCACTAAAAAGTATAATTTGAAAGATTTAATTTACTATGAAGAATTTAGCAATATAAAACAGGCTATAGCTAGAGAAAAACAAATTAAAAACTGGAAAAGAGATTGGAAACTTAATCTAATAAAAGAGATAAACCCAAATCTTGAAACATTAAAAATAATGTGACCCTGAAATAAATTCAGGGTGACGAAGAATAATTTTATAACGTCATGCTGAACTTGTTTCAGCATCACACAAATAAAAAAAGTATAAATAATATAAACCTGAAAATCATTTATTCACAAATACTTTAATTTGAAATTGATATTTATGAATACCTAAATTCAGAGTGACGACAAGTATGATCATGAACAGAATAAACCAAAAACTAAAAGAAGATAAAAAGCTACTTTCCATATACTTTTCAGCAGGATATCCTAGCTTAAACGATACTGTACCTATCATTCAAAACCTTGAAAAAAGCGGCGTCGATATGATAGAAATTGGCTTACCTTTTAGTGATCCTCTTGCCGATGGACCAACCATTCAAGCAAGTTCTACTCAAGCTTTAAAAAATGGTATAACTACCGAAATTCTTTTTAATCAATTAAAAGATATTCGAGAAACAGTTTCTATTCCGTTAATTATTATGGGATATTTCAATCCAATACTGCAATATGGTATTGAAGCATTCTGTGAGAAATGTCAGGAGATTGGTATTGATGGACTCATCATACCAGATTTGCCTATCGACGTATATAATGAGTATTACAAAGCTATGTTTGAAAAATACGAGCTAATTAATGTATTTCTAATTACACCTCAAACCTCAGTAGAGCGTATTAATTTTATCGATTCCATTTCCAACGGATTCATATATATGGTAAGTTCAGCTAGTGTGACAGGAAGTAGTTCAGGATTTGGAGACGAACAAACAACATACTTTAAGCGCATCGCCAATATGAAACTTAAAAACCCACAAATTATCGGTTTTGGAATCTCTAATAATGACACCTTTACACAAGCCACACAATATACCAAAGGCGCCATTATTGGGAGTGCTTTTATTAAATTTTTAGCAAACGATAGTATTGAGAATATTAGAAATTTCACAAATAAAATATTGTATAACTAATGTACTGGTATCTTAAAGTCATAAGAGATAATTATGCAAACTTTTCAGGACGTGCTAGACGTAAAGAATACTGGATGTTTATATTAATTCAACTTATAATCTCAATATTGATTTTATCTTATACTTCAATTGTAGATAATGCTTTCGGTACACCAATAATAGGCTTTATTTTCGGTCTATATATTCTAGCAACATTAATTCCTTGGTTGGCAGTAAATGTGAGACGCCTTCATGATATTGGAAAAAGTGGTGGCTATATATTTATAAACTTTATTCCTATAATTGGTCGTATTTGGTATATTGTTTTGGTAGCTACCGAAGGTGAATATGGCTCTAATCAATATGGACCTGACCCAAAAGGAGAGGATTTTGAAGAGATAGATGACATAGGTAAACTGAACGAATAATATAAACTCATTTAAACAATGCCACTTAATATCGTTTTATTCGAGCCCGAAATCCCAAACAATACAGGTAATATTGGTCGATTAGCCTTAGCTTCTGGATCTCGATTACATTTAGTAAAACCATTCGGTTTCGAATTAAGTGATAGTCGACTAAAGCGTGCCGGACTTGATTACTGGCAACATCTGGATGTCATCATATATGACTCTGTTGAAGATTTTTTCAACATTAATAATAATGGAAATTTTGCATTCTTTTCAAGTCATGCTAATAAATCTCATTGGGAAATTCCATTTAAGGACCATATGTTTCTTATCTTCGGAAAAGAATCAGTTGGCTTAGCAAAACCCTTAATTGATATATATAAAGAACAACTTTATAAAATACCCTTGTATAGCGAACACATTAGAAGTTTAAATCTTGCCAATGCAGTGAGTATTGTCATATACGAAGGCTTAAGACAACTACAATAACTTATATATGTTATCAAAACGTGCTAAATCTGTTCAGCTTTTTTCAGAATATTTTCAAATTGCTTTAGGTATTATATTAGCAAGTATTGGTCTAAAAGCATTTTTGCTACCTAATGGATTTATGGATGGTGGTGTTACAGGTATTGCGCTTTTAGTAAACAGTTTCGTAGATATCAACATATCGTATTTGCTTGTTACTTTTAGTATTCCTTTCTTAATAATAGGCTATTTCACAGTATCTAAGCGAATCATTTTAAAGTCTATTATAAGTATTTTAGGATTAGCACTTTTTATTCATTTTGAAAATTTTGAGATTATTACTGAAGATAAACTTCTCATATCCATTTTTGGAGGCCTTTTTCTTGGCGCAGGAATTGGAATCGCCATTCGTAACGGTTCTGTTTTAGATGGCTCAGAAATTTTAGGTGTATTCATAAACGATAGATTTGGAATCAGTATCGGTAAAGTTATTTTAGTGTTCAATGTGATATTATTTGCAATTACCGCTTTTTTAATTTCTACAGAAATAGCCATGTATTCTATTCTGACCTATATCGTTACAGCCAAAGTGACCGACTTAGTCATTGAAGGATTTGAAGATTTTATTGGTATTACCATTGTCTCTAAAGACTATGAAAAAATTAAAGTGGCAATTATTAAAGAACTAGGAGCAGGAATGACCTTATATAAAGGTCGGAAAGGGTTTGGTAGTACAGGAGAAATTGAAGATTTCGATATTATACATACCATAATCAATCGTATTGATATTAAAAAAATGCATCGTATTGTCACCAATATAGACGAACAAGCCTTTATCGTTGAGTTTGACGTCAATAATGTTAAAGGTGGTGTTCTGCGTCGCTATCTCAACAAAAAGAAAGATAAGCAACTCCCCATTTTTGCTTCCAACCAAACGCCAAGTTAACATTTAATTAAAAAAACGTAAAAATTATTAATTATCTTTGAGTATGAAATCCTTGAAGAAAATAAATATCTTGTTTTTTGGACTAACACTAGTATTCAGTTTAGTCTCATTTTCTGGTATAAGCAATGCAGCACTACCAGATGCAATTAAAACAGAATTAGTAGTCAATGATGTTACTCCAGATACAAGGTTTTCTATTCAATTTAACAAAGCTGATAACTCAGTATTTATTTCGATTTTCAGCTATTTTGAGACCTCTTTTGATACATTTAAGATTGATCAAGATTTAAAAGCCAATATTGCTTTTAAAACCTATACAAACAAAACACGTTCTGTTATAAAAGAACAATTTCAGATTAAGCTTTACGCTTTATTTAACCACAAAACAATTTACGAAGATTCCATAGTGTAATATGTAAATAGCCAACTCTGGCTAGACCATTACCTAAATATTAATTGCATCACATATCTGTAGATGCTATACCGTATTATACTATGAAGATTAAACGAACTTTGAGGCTAATTGCCTTAATTTTTATAATAGCTCTGGCATGTGCCATACCGGTCCCTATGACATTTAAACAAAAAGATAATTTACCAAAAGATTTGATTGAACAGGTAGAAAAAAAAGAAGACGATGAAGATGAAGACACACTTAAAGAGGTCTTTTAGACGATTTGTTTTTTAGCATTTTAAGATACATCTGCTCAACTTTGGTTCGAGCCCAAGGTGTTCGTCTTAAAAATTTCAAGCTAGATTTTACTGAAGGATCATGTGTGAAACAGCGGATATTTATTTGGTAACCCATGTACTCCCAGCCATAATGCGCTTGCAAATCGGTGACAATTTGCACTAACTTGATGCCGTGCAATGGGTTATTTTTTTGCATTTCCATTAGAGTTTCGCAATAAGTTGTTTGATTTTAACCGCTTTTTCAAAATGGTCTAATTGCTGAGTTTTTATCCACCAAGTAGCAGCTTCCATCAGTAATTCTGGATTGTCATTTTTATTTTTAAAAAAGGCATAAAAAGACAAGCCTACGTCGTCACCTTTTTGAGCAATCTTTAGATCGCAAACATCTAAAATTTTATTTTTTAAAGCTGCAGTCATTTTAATTCCGTCTATCGTTGCGACGCCTAGAGTTGTTTTTATTATTTCGATTTCTTTGGTTTCGATGTCCTCCAGATTTATTAGAATTTCTAGAGTTGCGTGGTTGTCTATTTTGACCTTGCTTAACAGGTTCAGTAGATGCATTAGGATCTGGCTCAAACCCTTCAATTATTTCTACTTCTATACGTTCGCCTATTAATTTTTCAATACCCTTTAAATATGACGTTTCATCTGCACTAACTAGTGATACAGCTTGACCATTGGCCCCTGCTCTACCAGTTCTACCAATGCGGTGTACATAATCTTCAGAGATATTAGGCAATTCAAAATTTACCACATGTGGCAATAATGGAATATCCAATCCGCGAGCTGCAATATCTGTAGCGACCATAACACGAACACTTCCTTTTTTGAAACCAGCTAAAGCTTTAGTCCTTGCACCTTGGCTTTTATTTCCATGTATAGCAGCAGCACTAATTCCTGCGGCTATCATTTTTTTAGTCAATTTATTAGCACCATGCTTAGTTCTAGTGAATACTAAAACTTGTTTCCAATTTCCTTCGGAAATAAGCTTAATAATTAAACCTGTCTTTTTTCCTTTAGCAACACGAAATACCTTTTGCGAAATTGCTTCTACAGTTGTATTCTCAGGAGTGGCTTCAACTCGTACTGGGTTATTAAGGATGCTATTAGCTAATTTTCTAATGTCTTTTGAAAAGGTCGCCGAAAACATCAAATTTTGACGTTTATCTGGCATTAAATTCATCACACGTTCTATATCTCGAAGAAATCCCATATCAAGCATACGATCGGCTTCATCTAGAACAAAAACCTCAACGCGCTTTATAGACAATAAATTTTGATTTTGTAAATCTAATAACCGTCCTGGAGTTGCCACCAATACATCAACGCCACGACGCAATGTCGCAACTTGTGGCTTTTGATTCACACCACCAAAAATCACAGCACTCTTAATATTTAGAAACTCGCTATAGTCTTTAACACTTTCATATACTTGAGCAGCAAGCTCCCGAGTTGGTGTTAGAATTAATGCACGAATTGGTCTAAACTTTGCTTTTGGGTTTTCAGATAAATAATGCAGTAACGGCAAAGTAAAACCTGCTGTTTTCCCTGTCCCTGTCTGTGCTGAAGCCAAAACATCACGCCCCTCTAATACTGGTGGAATCGCTTTTTCTTGAATTGGACTGGGAGTTTCGTATCCTTTTTTGCTAATTGCTTTTAACAAGGCATCAGATAAGCCTAAAGATTGAAATGACATATAAATTATTTGGCAAATGACCTTCTAATTTTTAGTGTCATTTTTTTATTAATGGCAAAGGTACTGCTTATTTATTCGATAGTTTGGCTTTATTCAGAAATATACTAAAAGCGAATTTCATAAAAGCCATATAATATGCCTACTCCACGACAAAATCGAAATACGTTTTCGGGAACGGTTCCCAACGCAAGGTAAAGTGCCACCATTCTTTAGGGTAATTTCTAAAATTATGCTTCAGCATTACCTGTTGTAGTAATTGTCGGTTTGCCTTTTGTGCTTTAGTCAAGTCTGGGTGGTCCACCCAAGATTCTTTTCCGAAGAAATCATAAGGGCTTCCCATATCTAATGGCTTATTAGTATTTCCATCAATAATAGTAAGATCGATTGTACTACCACGACTATGACCAGAACGTGTGGCGATATATTCTTCTCTAAAGAGATGGCGTTTTTCAACATCTGGATAAAATTGCTGTTTATTGATCGTATCATTTAAATCTTTAGCCCATCGCATAAAATGATTCACAGCGCGTTGCGGTCGATAACCATCATAAACACGTAAACACAAATTTTGCTGTTGCAACTCATCTTGCACTTTCTTAAGTGCTTCTGCTGATTGGGTTGTTAAAATAAGTGTATTGGCCTTATAACCATTAATAGTATCTCCTACAAAATTATCGTTTGTGAAATAACGCAACTCAACATCTATATCAGGAATAATATCTTTAACATGTATAAAACCTTCAGGCAAACCGTTCTTCTCTTGTGCCGAAAACGCATAAGTCAAGATAATACCTAAGACAATTAATATTTTGTGAATCTTCATGATATAGCTAATTTAGATAAAAATTAAGTGATGGACTTGTTTTCTGAAAAAAAAACGATTTTAAAACTACCAAACGCTGAGCTCATTTACATAGAAAATTTCTATGACAAGGCGACTGCCAATCGGTATTTTGATTGTTTAAAACAAAGTATTAAATGGCAACAAGATGATATTACTATTTATGGAAAAACCTATAAGCAACCTAGACTCACTGCACTGTATGCAACTAATGAAAAACCATATTCGTATTCAGGACTAACCATGCAACCTAACTTGTTTACTTTAGAATTATCACAAATAAAAAGCGACATTGAAAAAGAAATTCATCATCAATTCACAACGGTTTTACTCAATCTGTATCGTGACGGAAAAGATAGCAATGGTTGGCATGCAGATAATGAAAAAGCCCTAGGAAAAGATCCAATAATAGCTTCGGTTAGTTTTGGAGAAACCAGACGGTTTCATTTTAAACATCGACAACTTAAAGATGAAAGACATAAAATGGATTTAAGCCATGGCAGTTTGTTAGTAATGAAAGGTGAAATGCAAGACTATTGGTTACACCAAATTGCTAAGACAAAAAAAACGATTGGAGAGCGCATTAACCTTACTTTTAGAACACTCATATAGACAGGCCACTATATAAAAAGAAAAAACCAAGGTCCCTCAACCTTGGTTTTCCTAATTTGCTTTTTATATATGTGATAGATTTAGGGTCTCTAATTCTGCACATATGCAAATATTAATTAATTAATCCATTGAACTAAAAACTAAATTTTAGTACACTTCAAATATAGAACTCTATTTCAATTTACAAGTTAAAATACCTAATTAATCGATGAAATGCATTTAATTTTAACATTTATAGATGAAATATTGCATTTCATCGATGAAATGCACTTTGTAAAATTGTATTCATTTTAAAGTTATGTCATAAAATCGAACAATTTTCGTTCTAATTTTTAGTTAACTTTGATACATCTATTGTAATATCTTATTAAAAAATACCATGAAATATTATTTAAGCCTCCTACTCTTTAGTTTTTTTATACATGTTTCAAGTCAAGAACTCAATCATACCTCACAAGATATTGCCATTAATAAACTCATAGATGGTACATTATTAGTTCCAAAAGATAAAACAAAACCTAAGTTAGCCATTATTATTGCAGATTATGGTCCTACAGATAGAAATGGAAACCAGAATTTCTCTAACAATAATTCACTGAAAAAATTAGCAGAAGCACTAACTAACAACGGAATAGCAACATTTAGGTATGATAAACGCATCGTGAAGCAAATACTCAAAAAGAAAATTGATCCTAATATCACATTTGATGACTTTGTAGCAGATGCGGTTTCTGTTATTGATTTTTTTAAAAAAGAAAATACCTATTCTGGCATATTTATTATCGGACATGGACAAGGAAGTTTAGTTGGTATGCTAACAGCAAAAGGTAGAGCAGATGGATTTATTTCTTTAGCTGGATCAGCACAATCTATTGATGAAGTAATTACTCAACAAATTGCGGCTATGGATACTACGCTCATTGAAGAAACAAAAAAAGCATTTGAAAGTCTAAAACAAGGCAAATTGACTAATGAGTATCCGCAAGCTTTAGGCACGATTTTTAGAGCAGATGTACAACCATTTATCATGAATTGGATGCAATATCATCCACAAGAGATTATAAAGTCTTTAGATATGCCGAAACTCATCGTTAATGGCACCAAGGATCTTCAGGTCTCGGTTGAAGAAGCCAAATTATTAAAAAGTGTTTCAGAGTCATCAGAGTTGAAAATAATTGAACATATGAATCACGTTTTATTTATCATTGAAGGTGACGAATTAGAGAACTCAAAATCCTATAATGAATCGTTTAGGAACATTTCCAAAGTACTGATCACTTCAATCTCAGAGTTTATTCAAAAATAATAGTACCTATAGTTTACAAATAAAAAACGCATCTCAAGACGAGATGCGTTTTTTCTAACTAACCAACCAAATGGTAAATGTTACTCCGTTATGCGAGGTAATCACTCCTCTACTAACATCATCATAATCATTCACAATAAGTATAAAGCAAACGGCGTGCCAAACTCGATTTGCAGGTTAAAAATATTTGATGTAAATTTGATATCAAAATAATATCATATTGAATTATTTAATTTAAACTATAACCAATGAAAGAAGAAAAAATAATAGTCCCCGCGAACGGTTACCTTATGCTATTAGTATTCCTTATCCTATTTTTCGGATCAATAATCGCTACAGCCATATATAAAAATCCAGAATTCCTATTAATACTTCCAATAGCTATATTAATTGCTCCTGGATTTATTATGGTACAACCTAATGGTTCTAGAGTATTATTACTTTTCGGAAAATATATAGGTACTGTAAAAAAGAATGGTTTCTATTGGGTTAACCCATTTTATACAAAAAAGAAAATATCACTAAGAGCACGTAACTTTGACAGTGAACGCTTAAAGGTTAATGATAAACTCGGTAATCCTATTATGATTAGTACAATCTTAGTTTGGCGCGTTCAAAACACCTACAAAGCAGCTTTTGATGTTGATGTTTATGAAAACTTTGTTCGTGTACAAACCGATGCTGCTGTTCGTAAATTAGCAAGCATGTATCCTTATGATAATTTCGCAGATGAAGGTGTTGATGAAGATATCACACTACGCTCAAGCGTCAATGAGGTAAGTAATGCATTAGAAAAAGAAATTGATGAGCGTTTGTCTATTGCAGGAATCGAAGTTTTAGAAGCGCGCATTGGTTACTTAGCCTATGCTCAAGAAATTGCTAATGCAATGTTGAAACGTCAACAAGCTACCGCTATCGTAGCTGCAAGACACAAAATTGTTGAAGGTGCTGTGAGTATGGTAGAAATGGCATTAGATGAATTAGGCAAAAAACAAATTGTTGATTTAGACGAAGAACGCAAAGCTGCTATGGTAAGTAACCTTATGGTAATTCTTTGTGGAGATAAAGATGCGTCACCAGTATTAAATACAGGAACTTTAAATCATTAAAATGAATAAAAAACAAACCTATAGTATCGCATTTGGAGTTGCATTTGGAAGTAGCTTCGGAACAACCTTTGGAGCCATAACGGGAAATGTTGCCATGGGCGTTGTTTATGGGTCTTTGATAGGAACTATAATTGGTGTCATATTAGCGCTTACGATTTTTAAAGATAACAAAACAAACAAATGAAAGAATACAAAGTAATAGTACCCAAATTAGGCTTGAGAAATCGAATTGAGAAATATGAAGATTTATTAAATCAATATGCTAGAGAAGGCTGGACCGTTAAACATATAGGGCAAACATCTCCATTAGTGATTTTTGAACGTGATAAAAACAGGTAATCATGAAAACGAACAGACCAAAAATTGATGTGCCTTTACAACCTATAGATATTATATTAGATTTGATATCTATCACGCTTTTAATTTTGATGCTTGTATACGTTACTATGTCTTATTCTGAATTACCAGATATCATTCCTTCACATTTCAACGGAAAAGGAGAAGTCGATGGACATAGTGAAAAAATAATGCTCTGGCTACTTCCTGCTCTTGGCACTGTCATGTTTATTGGGTTATTTATTCTTAATAGATATCCGCATATTCATAATTATATGGTTAATATTACCGAAGATAATGCACTTAAAAATTATAGATTTAGCACCAGAATTGTAAGAATCACTAACCTATTTATGGCCTTGCTCTTTGGTATTATTAGTTATAGTATGGTACAAGGCGCCAAAAGTGAACATTTCAAATTAGGAGATTGGTTTATTCCCATTGTTATTGGGTTTAGTATTCTTCTTCCAATTGGTATTTTAATTTATAACCGAAAAATCAATAAACCATGATCCTTAGAATCGTATATCTTTATTTAATATTAGTATTAAGTTTAACTAACCTTTGTTTTGGACAGCAAAACATAGTTTCTGAAGAAATTCTAATTAAAAATGACAGTATCAAATTACCAGGAACACTAAGTCACGATGCAAGTTTAGTTAAGCAACCACTAGCAATTTTTGTTCATGGTTCTGGTAATGTGGATAGAAACGGAAATCAGGCTATGGGTCCAAGTCCTAATTATATCAAACTACTTAATGATAGCTTAACTTTAAAAGGTATTGCCTTTTACAGGTTTGACAAACGTACTGCAACCAGAGAAAATTTGAAATATGTCATGAAAGACATGCGTTTTGATGCATTTGTTGAAGACATCAATTTGGTAATAGATAAATTTAAAGATGATGAGCGATTTTCTTCAATTACACTTATTGGCCATAGCCAAGGATCTTTAGTCTCAATGTTAGTCAATCATAGCCATGTTGATAAATATATATCACTAGCAGGGCCAAGTCATACTGTTGATCACTCCATTATAGCCCAAGTAAAATTACAAAATGGAGATTCTATAGCGACTATTGTTAAGTCCCACTTTAAAGAACTTTCTGAAAAAGGAAGTATTGAGCGTGTAGATCCAAACCTGATGGTATTATTTAATAAACCAACACAACCTTTTTTAGTATCATGGATGAAGTACAATCCATCCGAAGTCATTAAAACTTTAAAAATGCCTATATTAATCTTAAATGGCGACAAAGACATACAAGTTTATCTAGAAGATGCAGAAGCGCTTCATAAGGCGAATCCTAAATCGAAAAAAGTGATTATAAAAAACATGACCCATACGTTAAAAACTATAGAAAAAGACAGTGATATTATGGCTACTTTAAATTCTCCTGATTTTCCACTATCTCAAGAACTGGTTGAAACAATTGCAGCATTTATAAAACAATAAAGAATGTCTAAGAAAAAAGCATTTGCATTACGAATCAATGAAGATATGCTAAAAGCAATCGAAAAATGGGCTTCTGACGAATTTAGAAGTACCAATGGACAGATTGAATGGATGCTTATGCAATACCTTAAAGAGCAAAATCGACAGCCCAAGCCTAAAAAAAACAATGAAAGCGACACTTAATCTCAGTCGCTTTTTTTATGCGCTTTTATTTTGGTATTTTGCGTCTTTAAATTTTTGAATATGGATACTACTCAATTAATTGAAGCTAAACCATTTTTTACTGAAGACACCATAGTTTTTGGACTATTGATGTTGACGTTAGGTTTTGTTTTTTATACTTCGACAAGTGAAAACAGTTTTTGGAAAAAATTCTACAAGTATGTTCCTGCATTATTAATGGCATATATGCTTCCTGCAGCTTTAACTACTTTTGGCATAATTGCTCCAGAATGGGGGCTAGAAAACGAGCAAGGAGCACTGGTAGAAGTTACTGGAAAATCTCAAGCTTATTATGTCGCTAGTAGATTTATGCTTCCTGCTGCGTTGGTACTTATGACCATTAGTATTGACTTAAAAGCAGTTTTTAATTTAGGCTGGAAAGCTTTAGCTATGTTCGGGACAGGAACTTTAGGAATCATTATTGGCGGGCCAATTGCCGTTTTTTTAATTGCATTAATATCTCCTGAAACGGTTGGTGGCGCAGGAGCCGATGCAGTTTGGAGAGGTCTATCCACTCTTGCCGGAAGTTGGATTGGTGGTGGTGCGAATCAAGCAGCCATGTTAGAAATTTACGAATACAATACTACAAATTACGCAGGTATGGTTATCGTTGATATAGTTGTCGCAAATATTTGGATGGCTATTCTTTTACTGGGCATAGGAAAACAAAAGAAAATTGATAAATGGTTAAAAGCAGATAATAGCTCAATTGAAACCTTAAAAGAGAAAGTATCTAGTTATGCAGCAAGTATTTCTAGAAACCCAACATTGGCAGATTTTATGGTTATTTTAGGAATTGCATTCACAGTTGTTGGTTTTTCTCATTTTGGGGCGAATGAAATTTCTGAATTTTTAAAGTCTAATGTTGAGGCTGTAAATGATAAAAAATCTGCATGGTCTTCATTTGGGTCTCAGTTCTTTTGGATGATTTCAATAGCAACCATTTTAGGCATTATATTATCATTTACCAGAATAAAAAAATACGAAGGTGCGGGTGCCAGTAAAATAGGAAGTGTATTCATATACATTCTTGTGGCATCTATTGGTATGAAAATGGATCTAACAAAAATTGCCGATAATCCTGGATTAATTGTAGTTGGCTTAGTTTGGATGGCAATCCATGTTGGTTTACTGGTTTTAGTAGCAAAATTAATTAGAGCACCATATTTCTTTTTGGCAGTTGGTAGTAAAGCAAACATTGGAGGCGCAGCGTCTGCGCCAGTTGTTGCGGCTGCATTCCATCCTTCCTTAGCAACTGTAGGTGTGTTACTGGCTGTTTTTGGATATGTTGTTGGGACCTACGGAGCAATGCTTACAGCTGAATTAATGAGAATAGTTGCTCCCCTAACTTAATTAAAAAATAAATTGAAAATGACAAAAATCTCTAAGCTTTTAAGTCTAATAGTGTTAATCCTACTAAATATTTCTTGTGAAAAAAGTATGGATTCTAACTTTATACTAAAAGGTCATGTTAAGGGTTTAAAAAAAGGATCGGTTTATCTACAAAAGCAACAAGATTCAATAATGATTACATTAGACTCACTAGAAATTAATGGTAATCCAAATTTCGAATTGCATACTGAATTAGAAGAACCAGAATTGTTATTTTTAAAACTCGATAAAAATGATGCAGATGAAGGCACTATTGTCTTTTTTGCTGATAAAGGGATTACTGAGATTAATTCTACGCTTAAAAACTTCAATTTTGATGCGACAATAAAAGGAGCTAAACAACATGAAACCCTTGAAGAATACCTAGCAATAATGGCTAAGTTTAATGATGAAAACTTAGACTTAATTCAAAATAGTTTAGAAGAAGCTCAAAAGGCAAAAGATACCACAGCAATTTCATTTGAAGACGAATACAACAAGCTACTAAAACGTAAATACCTTTACACCATAAACTTTGCTGTTAATCATCCAGATAGCGAAGTCGCTCCTTATTTAGCAATTAGTGAAGTGCCTAATACAAGTATTAGCTTTTTACAACAAATTTATGATGCGCTAAACGATGATATCAAGTCATCAAAATATGGTATTGATTTAAAAGAATTGATTGAAGAGCGAAAGAAAGAGTAAATTTCACAATCTATTATCTAAAATGGTTGAATAGCGTGAAATTAATTTAAAAAAACCATCTATTTGAGTCGACTATACAATGAGATTAAGAAACATTGATTTATTTAAAGGTCTACTTATTGCATTAGTGATTTTAGGGCATATTCTTCAAGGAAAAGTGAACGACTCCATCTGGAAAACTATAATTTATAGTTTCCATATGCCATTATTTATTGCAATAAGTGGGTTTCTGTTTAACATAAATAGATTCATCAAAGTCAAATATTTAGGATTACTTAAAAAGTATCAATTTCGATTAATACTCCCATGGACATTAGCCGTCATTATTTATTTTTTACTCTCAGTTTTTAAAAATGAAAATTTTAATATTTTAGAACTCTTAAAATGTTTTACAACGCCAGTTTATCACCTATGGTTCATCCCAGGATTACTGAGTTGGATGATATTAACTTTGTGTCTGAAAAGATTTAAAATTAGCAATACGAGCCTATTAATTATTGCTTCAATAATATCCATCATCTCGTTTTTTTTAGTTTATTACCCAGAGACATATCAGGGACTTGGAGTCATTAGTACTTTTATTGCATCTATCCTCTACACTTTTAGACCATATTTCTATTTCTTCTTTGTCCTTGGGCTAGTTTATAAAAATTTAGATTTAAATAAACCAAAGACAATAGACTATGTATTACCTGTAGTATTTTTCATTTTAGTTATTATAATATTTTATGCTCCAAGCAAGTTGTTGAAAATTATAAATTCATTGTTATTCAATACTTTTCTGATAAACCTTATTTTAAAAGTGGCTTCAAATAACTTGTTAGGTAGTTTTAAAAAAATAGAATGGATTGGTTTAAATTCTTTAGGAATATATCTTTGGCATTTCATTCCAATCTTAATTTGTAAACACTACATTGGGACAGAAAATTTGGTTTACTTTTATGCTGCGACTATATTATCGGTATTTGGTTTCATTATAATATACAAACACTTATTAAAAATACACTTTCTGAAAAAATATTTTTTTGGAATGTAACTGATTATGTTCTAAAGTTCAACACCTAAAAAACATATTTACATCTACTTAACCATAATATCAAAACTTGGTGTAAACTTAAAAACCTAATTGAACAGTTTCAAAAAGAAAAACTAAACTATTGATTAAAAATAAAAAGTCCCAAACAATAATTGCTTGGGATTTTTTGAGCCGATGGAGGGACTCGAACCCACGACCTGCTGATTACAAATCAGCTGCTCTAGCCAGCTGAGCTACATCGGCCTTTTTTAAGATCTGCAAATATAGTATTGCTAACTAAATTTGCAAATAGTCTTAAAAATAATTAGCTCAATTTATTTAATTTCTCGATTAACGCTCTACCTTTTTCTTCAAGCTCATTGTTAATCGCTTTAAAGTGTGCTTTTTTATTCTCTACACTTTTGTCATTAACTTTAGCAATCAACTCATCAAAGGTTTCTATTGCTTCATCAATGATTGCTTCACTCTTTTTTGTGTCTTTGTCTGTATTACTATACTCCCAAACATAAACCGCTTCTATAATATCTCCTAAAACAAAATTGATGTCTTTTTTTAGGTCTCTAATATTTGCCATAATTTTAAAATTTATTTGCTACAAAATTAAACATAAACTTCTAATAGTTTTGCATTACTAGATGTTATTTTATAGGTCTTAATTGCAGCAGGAATTAATAATGTTTCACCTTGCTTTATAAATTCAGAAGCATTCTCTGTTTCTATCATTGCATCACCTTCAACACAGATATAAATAAAGAATGAATCTTTAGTATTTAACTTCAAAATAGATTCGGTGACATGAAGCATACGTGTTGTGAAATATGGGCAATTGACCATTTTGCTCGACCTATTTTCCATTATTTGATAATCAATTCTAAAATTGTCTGGCATATCAAAATTAAAAGCATCAATTGCTAAATCGTTATGCAAATCTCTTTCATTTCCGTTGTCATCAACACGATCCCAATCATATACTCTATAAGTAATATCACTCGTTTGCTGTATTTCAGCCAGCATCACTCCAGCTCCAATTGCATGAACTCTACCCACTTCTATAAAATAAGTATCTCCCGTTTTAACTTTATCAAAATTTAAAATCTCCGTGAGTGTTTTATTTTCAAGGTGTTTTAAATATTTTTCAGGTGTCATCTCTTGATTGAAACCTACAATTAAATTTGCATCCTTATCGGCTTGCATAACATACCACATTTCTGTTTTTCCAAAGGAATTATGTCGCTTAGCTGCCAACTCATCATTTGGATGTAATTGAATCGACAAATCTTCTTTGGCGTCAATGAATTTGATAAGCAATGGAAATTTATTTCCGAAGACTTCATAATGGGACGCGCCTAATAATTCGGCTTGATAAGTTTCCAAAAGTTGTTTTAGTGATTGCCCTTTTAAAAACCCATTAGCAACAATAGAAACATCACCTTCTACATCACTAATCTCCCAACTTTCACCAGCATTAGGCAACTTAGATGCTTTACCAAGAATTTCTTTTAATTTGTTTCCTCCCCAAATTTTTTCTTTTAAAATGGGCTGAAATTTTAATGGATATAGTTTCATTTTCACAATCCTGAATAGGTTACAAAATTACGAGGAGTCTCGTATAAAGTGATTTCTAGATCAAAATCTTTATTTAATTTCGGCTTTATTTTATTATAAATCACAACAACTATGTTTTCAACTGTTGGATTGAGGTCTTTAAATTCAGGAACTTCAACATTAAGATTTTTATGGTCAAAGGCATCTTCAATTTCAGTCTTGATAATATCTTTCAACACCTTTATATCTATAACATAGCCTGTATCTTTATCAATTTCTCCAGTAACACTTACGGTAAGCTCATAATTATGACCATGATAGTTTGGGTTGTTACATTTTCCGAAGATTTCATCATTTTTTTCAAAGCTCCAATCTTTGCGATACAAACGATGTGCTGCATTGAAATGTGCTTTTCTATGTACTGTTACTCGCATTACTTTGTGATGTTTATATGTTCGTAAAACTTATCAAAAATGATTTTAAACCATGCGGTATAATGTTCTGAATGTAATTCTATATCAACCTTAACAGCATCTAAAGGCATCCATTTCCAAGCTTCTACCTCGTCAGGGTTAATGTTTGGCTCTTCATTAAAACGACCTACCATAACATGATCTAACTCATGTTCGGTTAATCCGTTATCAAATGGTGCTTTGTATATAAATGAGATTGTTTCTTTTAATTCGGTAACAAAACCCATCTCTTCCTCCAAACGACGCTTACCAGCTTCTATGTTTGTTTCACCGACACGTTGATGACTACAACAGGTATTGGTCCACAGCAATGGAGAATGGTATTTATGTTTAGCACGTTGCTGCAACATTAATTCATTATTATCATTAAAGATAAACACTGAAAATGCACGATGCAACACTGCTTTTTCATGAGCTTCTAATTTTGGCATCGTACCAATCTGCTCGTTATTTTCGTTTACAAGAATTACATGCTCTTCTGTCATAGCTAACAAAAATAACAACTAAAATCCACATTTTCATAACAAATAAAAAAGCTGCCTTAAAAAAGGCAGCTTTTAACTTTTATTTAATAGGTAATACGAAGTCTAGATTAGTTTTCTGGACACTTTTCACCATTTATACTTGTAACAATAAACTCACTACGTCTATTTAATTGGTGTTCTTCTTCAGTACAAGAAGAGTCATTTGAAGGTTCACATCCACAATCGTTTACTAAGCGAGATTCTCCATAACCTTTAGCTGTTAATCGATCTGAAGCAATACCATTATTTATTAGATATTGACGTGTTGATTGCGCTCTGCGTTCAGATAAACTTTCATTATAAGAAGCCGGTCCTCTACAATCTGTATGACTACGAACATCAATGGTCATTGTTGGATATTTGTTTAGTACTGCAAGCACTTTTTGCAATTCAACTTCAGCATCTCTTCTAATATTTGATTTATCAAAGTCGAAATAGATAATTGGAATATCTAGTATCTTAGCTAAATCTGCACAAGGCTCTAACTCTACTTCATCTCTTTCTAAATCAAACTCAATAACTAAATCTTGTTTTTTCTTTGGTGTTGTAAAGCGTTTTTCAACTGTAGCAAACTCGTCCATTTCTACACGAATTAAATACTCTTTCTCACATTCTAATTCTTCAAATTTGTAACTAGCATCTGTACCTACAGTTTGTTGACTTAAAGGATTTCCATCGGCATCTAGCAACGTTACTTTTGCTCCAGGTAATAATTCTTGAGTATCTTGATCTCTTACGACACCAGCAACAACTTGCTCACATTCAGGAATAATAAAGCTATAAATATCATCATCGCCTTTTCCGCCTTCTCTATTAGATGTGAAGAAGCCTTCTTTAGTCCCAATATTTTCATAATATCCAAAATCATCCATCGGACTATTAATTGGTCGACCAACATTTTCCAAAGCCATAGGTTGGTTTAATTCTCTCTTATTTTCAAAATCTCTAATCACGAAAACATCTAAGCCTCCCAAACCGGCAAATCCGTTAGAAGAGAAATATAAATCCCCATCAGAATTCACATAAGGAAAAGTTTCATGACCTTCGGTGTTAACAGAAGCTCCAAGATTAATTGGTTCACCTAGAGTTCCATCTTCATTGATATCAACTTCAAAAATATCTGATTTACCTAAAGTACCTGTCATATCTGAAGCAAAATACATTTTAGTTCCTTTCACATTAATTGCTGGATGTGCTACACTGTATTCATCACTATTGAAATGTACAGATTCAATATCATCCCAATTGCCATCTTCGTTTAAAGTTGCCTTAAAAACTTTTAAACGGTTGGTACCATCTTCGCTATTTTTATATTTTTTATTGAAATAATTATTACGTGTAAAATAAATTACATTATCGTCAGGCGTAAATGCTACTGTAGATTCATGAAATTTAGAATTGATATTGCTATCTAATTTTTCAACATTGCTATAGGTACCATCATCTTGTTTTTCTGCTGAAAAGAGATCTAAATACGGTTGTTCATTCCATTTATATTTCTTTCCTCCACCTCGAGATGATGCAAAGATGAGTTGGTTTTGATACTGCGTTGTTCCGAAATCTGAGACTTCAGAATTAATATCCATATTAACAATTTCAAATTCTCTACTAGCTTCATCAATCATGGACAAATAATCTACTGTTGATGTAAATGCACGTCCTCTTAAATCACTTCGGTCTGACTCTGCGAATTTTTTCATCCATTTGTCAGATTCTGTATAGTTTTCAATAGACTTTAACGATTGAGCATATCTGAAATAATATTCAGAATCTACATCTTCGTTCATAGCCATTAATTCTCCATACCATTTTGCTGCTTCGTCCATTTGGTTATTAAAATAGAAAGAATTAGCAAGTTTTTGAAGTAAGTCAACAGATTTAAAACCGTTTTCTGCTACTTCTAAAAGAATCTCACTCGTCTTTAAGTACGCTAGATTATCATACTCTTTTGCAGCTTGTCTTATCTTTCCTCTTTTTTGAGCATAACCCATTGAGAAAACGAAACTCAAAGCTAGGATACATATTATTTTGTGTGTTTTCATAATCATTTTTTTAGAAGAATCTTGGTGATAATATTCTACCTACTTTTTGTAACTCGAAGCGTAACATGATTTCATGTGAACCGCTGTTATAGTTGTTCAAATTAGTTGTTGTTGCATCGTAAGAATAGCCTATATATAAACCATCAGAGACTTGAAAGCCTGCTAAACCACTTACTGAATCATCCCATCTATATGCAACACCTAAGGTAAACTTATCATTAAATAAAAAGTTAGCTGAAACATCAGCGATAATTGGAGCTCCAGAAACGGCTTTAACCAAGGCTGCAGGTTTCAACTTTGTATTTTCACTTAAATCAAACACATAACCAGCAATTAAGTAGTAATTCATTCGCTCTTTAGCGACAGACTCTTGAAAATCGTTATAATGTTCGGTTGTCAAGAAATTAGGCACAGATAAACCAACATACCATTTACGATTGTGTAAATATACTCCTGCTCCAATAGTGGGAGAGATTAGACTTACATTTTCACTAAAAACAGCATCTGGGTTTTGAAAACGACCTTTACTCCAATCTGTATTCAATAAATGTGCTCCAGCTTTTGCACCAAATGATAATTTGGTAAGCGATTCATTTAAACGAATCGTATAAGAGAAATTTGCATCAATATAGGTTTCGTTTGCCGGTCCTAACGCATCGTTTACTATAGAAAGTCCTAAACCAATTTTGTCGTTTCTAAGTGGCGCATGGATACCTAAAGTTTGTGTTTGAGGTGCTCCATCAATACCAACCCATTGTGTACGATGCAAACCTGTAATACTTAATACTTCTCTTTGTCCAGCATAAGCAGGGTTTACACTCATCGTATTATACATATACTGAGTATACTGAGGGTCTTGCTGCGCAAAACTAGTATTAATCGTTAGTGCACAAAACACTAACAGTATTAATCCTTTAACTAATGATGATTTTTGTATCATTTTAATATCGTTTTTAATCTTGCCTTAATAAATTATCTGTTTATGTATAACCATCCAACTTTCGGTTCAGAACCATCTCCTAAGTCGATGACATAGTAATACGTACCTACTGGTAGCTTATCACCTTCGCTTAAGACAGCTCTTCCATTAGATGTGCCATCCCAATCGTTTCTATAACCTCTTGTTTCATAAACAATATTTCCCCATCTGTTATAAATCTCTAATCTATTATTAGGGAAGGTTTCTATACAATCTATAACGAAGAATTCATTAACGCCATCTCCATTTGGAGAGAACTCATTGTAAATTGTTAAACAAATAGGTGTTACACCTACTGAATCACTATTATTATTCTCGTCTCCATCATCACCTCCTGAAAAAGCAGTAATGGTTGCTGTGTTTAAATAATCACCAAAGCCTAGAACTTCTACTGTAATAGAAAGCACTTCAACTTGACCTGGGTTTAATTGACCTACGATCCATTCGCCATCAAAATCAGAATATGTACCTGCTGTAGCAATTGCTGAAACAAATGTATATCCACTTGGAATCACTTCTTCAATAATAACTCCTGTTGCAGTTACAAAACCTTCATTAGCGACAGTAATTGTAAATGTAACTTCATCCCCAATCAAAGGTTGGTTGATATCAACTTCTTTAGTAACCGATAACTCGAAATCAGAATCTGTTAATGTTTCTGTTGGATCATCATCAGTATTTCCATCTGTATCATCACCATCATCACTTGTATCGGTAGTTGTTGTTCCATCAGGACCATTTCCTTCGCCTACAACACTATTAATAACACCGCCTGCATCAACATCATCTTGAGTAATTGTATACGTGGCCGTATACGTTGCTGTTTCTCCTACTAATAAATCACCTTCGGCACTACCTTGATCTGAACTTACATAAGTTGGTCCTGAATCAAGTGTTAAAGGAATTCCGTTAGCATCAGTAAATGTATCTACTATGGTTACATTGTCTAATGTCACGTTTCCATTATTAGTCACTGTAATGGTATAAGTAATCACATCACCTACTCCAACAACGCCATCTCCATTATCTAATACGTCTGCTATTTTAACAACATCTAATGATGCTTCCTGAGGTAAATTAGTAATTGTTGGATCATCGTCACTTGTCATATCTGTTGGATCATCAGAATCATCTGTAACTGTGTTTCCTCCTGGATCGGTTCCTGAAGCTGTTGCTTGATTTGTTACAAACCCTGTATCGATATCATCTTGTGTAATTGCATAAGTTGCGGTGTATATTATTGTATCAGTTCCTGGAGCTAAATCTTCTAAGTCTGCTTCTAAATCAATATCAGCTCCCCCACTTACATACACTGGTGTTGGTAATGTTCCGGTTCCTGTAAAATTTGCTGCATTCTCGGTAACTGTCACATCAAAGATAGTTACATCTCCTGTGTTTGTTACTGTGTACGTATAGGTAATAATATCACCTACACTTACAATACCATCAGCTCCTAAATCAACACTACTGGTCTTAGTTATACTGATTTCTGGGTTCTGTGGAATCACTGTATCGGTTGGATCATCATCACTTGTTGTATCGGTTGGATCATCAGAATCATCTGTAACTGTGTTTCCTCCTGGATCAGATCCTTCAGCAACTGCTTGATTGGTGACTATTCCTGCATCAATATCATCTTGTGTGATTGCATAAGTTGCTGTATATATTATTGCTCCTCCTCCAACGGCTAAGTCTTCTAAATCTGCTTCTAAATCAATATCAGCTCCTCCACTTACATACACTGGTGTTGGTAATGTTCCAGTTCCTGTAAAATTTGCTGCATTCTCAGTAACTGTCACATCAAAGATGGTTACATCTCCTGTGTTTGTTACTGTGTACGTATAGGTAATAATATCACCTACACCTACAATACCATCAGCTCCTAAGTCCAAACTACTTGTTTTAGTTATACTTAACTCTGGATCTTGCGGTATAATAGTATCGGTTGGATCATCATCACTTGTTGTATCGATTGGATCATCAGAATCATCTGTAACTGTGTTTCCTCCTGGATCAGATCCTTCAGCAACTGCTTGATTGGTGACTATTCCTGCATCAATATCATCTTGTGTGATTGCATAAGTTGCTGTATATATTATTGCTCCTCCTCCAACGGCTAAGTCTTCTAAGTCTGCTTCTAAATCAATATCAGCTCCCCCACTTACATACACTGGTGTTGGTAATGTTCCGGTTCCTGTAAAGTTTGCTGCATTTTCGGTAACTGTCACATCAAAGATGGTTACATCTCCTGTGTTTGTTACTGTGTACGTATAGGTAATAACATCACCTACACTTACAATACCATCAGCTCCTAAGTCTAAACTACTAGTCTTAGTTATACTTAACTCAGCATTATTAGGAATCACTGTATCGGTAGGATCATCATCACTTGTTGTATCGGTTGGATCATCAGAATCATCTGTAACTGTATTTCCTCCTGGATCAGATCCTTCAGCAACTGCTTGATTCGTGACTATTCCTGCATTAATATCATCTTGTGTGATTGCATAAGTTGCGGTGTATACTATTGCTCCTCCTCCAACGGCTAAGTCTTCTAAGTCTGCTTCTAAATCAATATCAGCTCCCCCACTTACATACACTGGTGTTGGTAATGTTCCAGTTCCTGTAAAATTTGCTGCATTCTCGGTAACTGTCACATCAAAGATAGTTACATCTCCTGTGTTTGTTACTGTGTACGTATAGGTAATAATATCACCTACACTTACAATCCCATCAGCTCCTAAGTCTAAACTACTAGTCTTAGTTATACTTAACTCTGGATCTTGCGGTATAATAGTATCGGTTGGATCATCATCACTTGTTGTATCGGTTGGATCATCAGAATCATCCGTAACAGTACTTCCCCCTGGATCGGTTCCTTCAGCAACTGCTTGATTCGTGACTATTCCTGCATTAATATCATCTTGTGTGATTGCATAAGTTGCTGTATATATTATTGCTCCTCCTCCAACGGCTAAGTCTTCTAAGTCTGCTTCTAAATCAATATCAGCTCCTCCACTTACATACACTGGTGTTGGTAATGTTCCAGTTCCTGTAAAGTTTGCTGCATTCTCGGTAACTGTCACATCAAAGATAGTTACATCTCCTGTGTTTGTTACTGTGTACGTATAGGTAATAATATCACCTACACTTACAATCCCATCAGCCCCTAAGTCTAAACTACTAGTCTTAGTTATACTTAACTCTGGATCTTGTGGTATAATAGTATCGGTTGGATCATCATCACTTGTTGTATCGGTTGGGTCATCAGAATCATCTGTAACTGTGTTTCCTCCTGGATCAGATCCTTCAGCAACTGCTTGATTGGTGACTATTCCTGCATCAATATCATCTTGTGTGATTGCATAAGTTGCTGTATATATTATTGCTCCTCCTCCAACGGCTAAATCTTCTAAGTCTGCTTCTAAATCAATATCAGCTCCCCCACTTACATACAGTGGTGTTGGTAATGTTCCAGTTCCTGTAAAATTTGCTGCATTTTCGGTAACTGTCACATCAAAGATGGTTACATCTCCTGTGTTTGTTACTGTGTACGTATACGTAATAATATCACCTACACCTACAATACCATCAGCTCCTAAGTCCAAACTACTTGTTTTAGTTATACTTAACTCTGGATCTTGCGGTATAATAGTATCGGTTGGATCATCATCACTTGTTGTATCGGTTGGGTCATCAGAATCATCTGTAACTGTGTTTCCTCCTGGATCGGTTCCTGAAGCTGTTGCTTGATTCGTGACTATTCCTGCATCAATATCACCTTGTGTGATTGCATAAGTTGCGGTGTATATTATTGCTCCTCCTCCAACGGCTAAGTCTTCTAAATCTGCTTCTAAATCAATATCAGCTCCTCCACTTACATACACTGGTGTTGGTAATGTTCCAGTTCCTGTAAAGTTTGCTGCATTTTCTGTAACAGTCACATCAAAGATGGTTACATCTCCTGTGTTTGTTACTGTGTACGTATAGGTAATAATATCACCTACACTTACAATACCATCAGCTCCTAAGTCTAAACTACTGGTCTTAGTTATACTTAACTCTGGATCTTGCGGTATAATAGTATCGGTTGGATCATCATCACTTGTTGTATCGATTGGGTCATCAGAATCATCTGTAACTGTGTTTCCTCCTGGATCGGTTCCTTCAGCAACTGCTTGATTGGTGACTATTCCTGCATTAATATCATCTTGTGTGATTGCATAAGTTGCGGTGTATACTATTGTATCAGTTCCTGGAGCTAAATCTTCTAAGTCTGCTTCTAAATCAATATCAGCTCCTCCACTTACATACACTGGTGTTGGTAATGTTCCAGTTCCTGTAAAGTTTGCTGCATTTTCTGTAACAGTCACATCAAAGATAGTTACATCTCCTGTGTTTGTTACTGTGTACGTATAGGTAATAATATCACCTACACCTACAATACCATCAGCTCCTAAGTCTAAACTACTTGTTTTAGTAATACTTAACTCTGGATCTTGTGGTATAATAGTATCGGTTGGGTCGTCATCACTTGTTGGATCAGTTGGATCATCAGAATCATCTGTAATAACATTACCTGCTGGATCGCTACCGCTTGCTATAGCTTGATTCGTCACAATACCTGCATCAATATCATCTTGTGTGATTGCATAAGTTGCGGTGTATACAATTGTATCTGTCCCAACTGCTAAATCTTCTAAATCAGCTTCTAAATCAATATCGGCTCCTCCACTTACATACACTGGGGTTGGTAATGTTCCGGTTCCTGTAAAGTTTGCTGCATTTTCTGTAACAGTCACATCAAACAACGTTACATCACCAGTATTAGTTACAGTATATGTATAGGTAATAATATCACCTACACCTACAACGCCATCAGCACCTAAGTCTAAACTACTGGTCTTAGTAACATTTATTCCAGAACATTGACTGACTGTAGGATCGGTAGAACTTATATCATTTTGTTGTAATGAATTACTGGAAGTATCTAGTGGTACACCATTGGCATCAACATTATCTCCTAAACTATCATCTGCATCTAAATCAGCTAGAGTATATCCTCCATCTCCTTCTAAGGCATCTGGACATCCATCAGCATCACTATCGGTATCTAAGTAATCTGGTATGCCATCATCATCTGTGTCAGGGTCCGTAGTTTGAGGATCAACAAAATTAGTAGCACAATCAAAAAGCAAACTGTGATAACGTACAACATCAGTTAAAGGGTTTGTTGCTAATACACCTAATCTAAATGTATAACTTGAAAAGTTATTATAATTAGTCGTAATATTTAAAAATGGATTACTGTTAGATGAACCAGGGAAGTTAACATCTCCAGAGGTAGCTACTAAAAAATTAGGTTCAGAAGTAATCTCTAACGTAGTCGGATTATCCAAAACATAGCTTACTGGATAAGGAATTCTGTTACGTTCTCTAGAATCAGAATTACCATCCATATCATTATATCCAACAAAGACTTCAGGGAAACTCACAGGAATTGTTGTTCCTGATTGTACTAATTGAATATTATATTCCACCCAACCTTCTTGTCCAGGGTTTAAATAATCAATTCTTGAGCCTGGCTTAAAATACTCTGGGTTTGATGAATTATCATCTAATATATCAACTCTAGCATTGTTAAATTGGATTAAAGTAACTAAGGCATCTGTGCCTGTGGTTACATTAGCAAATCTAAATACTTCGCCTTCTAAAAGTGTACCTAAAAGACCATCACCTGATTCTTCAGTAGGAACTGCACTAAAATCAAATATTGCTTGGCTACCACATAAAGGAGGTGCGCTTGTAGTGACCCCTCTTTCGTCTGTATCTAGCAAACCATCATTATCATCGTCTAAATCACAGCCATCTGGCACTAAATCGCCGTCTGCATCAGCATTATCATCAAATCCCTCACATATATCTGCTGAATTAATGACACCATCTCCATCACAATCATTTGTAGGGAAGAAATCACAATCACCTATTACAATTGTCACTTCTGCTGTATCACATATTGTTGGATTTATATCTAAACAAATTTGGTATTCCACAGTATAAGTTCCCGGAGCAGAATTCCCTGGAACATTGATTGTTCCATCGGTATTGATTGAAACACCTGTTAAGCCACCATCATTAGTAATGCTAATATTATCTGAAATGTTACCATCAGTTGCCGCTAAGCCCTCTGCTGTATCAGTTCCGTTACCATTATCGTTAAACACACTTGCTGTTGTGCCACCAGTAACAGGATTGAATGTTGTACTGCTAAAATCATCATCTTCTGCAACTATACTTGGGTCAACTACGATAGTCACATCGGCTGTATCACATATTGTTGGGTCTACATCTAAACAAATTTGGTAGGT
>CANLEE010000008.1 GCA_947489585.1 uncultured Psychroserpens sp. | reverse complement strand
ATGGTCTATTCTTTTGTCTAGAAATTATCGTTTCCAATAATCTCTTTACGCTGTCAATTCAATATGTTAATGAACTTGTTCTTCTCTTTTCTTAAGTAGTTTATTACTTAAGCGGGTGCAAATATAAAACCCTTTTTTTATTCCCACAATACTAATCGATCTTTTTTTTGAATTATTTTTTTAACCCAATTTTATCAACCAATATCTATGGAACTTACCAAACTTATCTCGCTTAGCGGGTGCAAATATACAACCTCTATTTTATTACAACCAAAACTTTTGCAATCTTTTTTTAAGTTATTTTTTTTACTACCCAACAAACCCTATGAATGAAGCGTTTAGAGAATATTCTTATAAGAAAAAATTCCAAACTAATCCAAATCGAACGGTAAAATCTCTATATGGATTGTTAGGTGCAGAGAAATAATCATATCCTGTGAATGAAGAATTAATATGTTCTGCCTTTAAAAATATTCTTGTTTGTCTAATTTTTGCGTTAATAAAAAAGTCTAATCTAGGAAAGCCACCTAATTTAGTTTGATTTTGAGAATAAAATTCTGCTAGTAACGGATCATATCCATCCATAAAATATTCTGTGAAGTAATTAAATGTTATTCCTGTTTGGAGGTATAAAGCTTTCTTTTTAAAGAAATGGTTTGAATAATAAAACGTGTTTCTAACTATAAATTCAGGTTGATTAAGTGATTCGCTTTTATCATTAGTTTTTTGGTATAATAATGAATTATCTAATGCAAATTTCCCAAACGTTAGTTCTTTATCTAATCTTACCTTGTATAGACTAATGGTTTCTTCTACCTGCTTTGGTTTAATTAAGCTTGTGGATTCATCTAATGCAAATAAAGAGAAATTATCTATTGAAGTATATTGTATAGATAGATTCAAAAGTTTTTTTGATTTAAATTCAAATTTAAAATCAAGGCTATTTTGGTTTTCAAAGCTATTTACATTATCCCAATTATAATTAATATAATTACTTTGATTAAGTAAGAGATTATAATTGGGTGCATTTGAATTGACATTAATAGTAGCTCCGAAGGTTATATCGTCATTAAATTTATAATCGGAATGAGCGAGAAAATAGCTTCCATCAAAATCACCAGACAAATTAATAGCCAATTCTGAATCAAAAGACAAACGTCCAATTTGGTTTGAATAATTTCCTTCTAGTCCTAAAACTTTATCGTTAATCCTATTTCGTATTAATTGATTACTCAAAATCGTAATTTTATCATAACCATAATTAATATCATTATAAACCAAACCAAAGCCAAAATTACCTAAAGTAGTATTTCTATAATCTACAATTAACTTGGTCTTAAAATTTTCAAGAGTAACTTTATCCCTTAAACTATTCGCTTTAAAAGAATCACCAAAAAAATCATTACTTGAAGTTTGATCAAATTGAAAATATTTATCTTCAAAATTAATTACATTATGAATTGACAAAGAATTACTTAAAGAATCTGTTGGCACTAGTATATTATATTGATGATTCAAATAAAACCTTTTACCCACTAAAATATTTTCAGCATTTTGAAAATTAGGCTCAAAGACAGATCTATCAATAAAATCTTCATCTCCAGACACAAAACTTGATATATCATCATCCATTAACCCCCCATTTTCCTCATTTAACAAATCTTGCGTTGTTATATGTGCTTTTGCTAAGTATCTTCTATTTTTTGTTTTAAAATTTGTTGTAAACCTTAAATTCCCTGTACTTGTTATTGCATGCTGATAGTTCCCCAAAGATCTTAACCCCTTATAGGCTATTGAGAAATTAAATTGTTTAGAAGTATTTACTGTAAAAAAGGCATCAAGTAATTGTCCTTGTTGGAATGCCGTTTTAAAGAAAAGTTCAGTAAGAGGTGTTGGAACTTCATAATAAAAGATATCATCAACTTCCATATAGTTGAAATGCCTTGCTCTGGCTCCAAACTGTGGGAGACTTCTATTACTGACCAAATTTTTTGATAATTGATTATATGTTTGGCCTAAATTAGCAAACGGAAGTAAACCAAAATTATCTTTTCTAAGATAATTAAATTTATACTCCTTCCTTATCGTAAGAGAAGTATCTACATAAGTCGTATCATTTTTATATGAAATAATCTTATATAAATCTATTGTTGCGTCTTTATTCGTTTTGGATTTACTATTCTTTTGAAACGCGCTATTCTTTGTAGATGGAATAGTATCTAAACTATTACTTTTTAAAGATTTCTGTATATTTTTCACCTGTGTAAATCCAAGATACACATTTGAAAAAAGAATTATTAAAAATAAAATGTTCTTCATGAATGAAATAAAATCCAAATATAGAACTAAATTTTCGAGAGAAAAGTGTGCAACAATAAAAAAGCATCGTAGAAAGTTCTACGATGCTTTTAATTTATTAATGTTCTATCTACTTGTTAAATCTTAGTTAACATGATTGTCATTGCAACATCTGCTTGACCACAGTTTCCTGCACCTCCTACGAAATCTAAAAGGTTCAACATAATCACTGCATCACCACATGGTAAATCTGCAGCATCTCCTGTATCTAACAAGATTTCTGCTCCACAACCAACGCCTGTTGAAATTGGTCCTGAAATTAACGTACCACCTGCACCAAATGTAAAATCAATATCTACAACTGGTAAGCCAGCTCCAATTGCTGGTAAGTAATCTGCTTGGAAAAAACGAGTGAATTCTCCACCAGCTCCTTCAGTCAAAGTCACCACAATCCCATCTTCAAATTGCGCTCCAAATGGACCATCTCCTGTTGGTACAGTAAGTGTATAGTCTCCTAAAGCAAAGCCAGTACTAGACTCTAATGCTGGACATATGGTAACTCTTTGAGTTATTGGTTTCTCATTATTAAATCCAACTTCTACTGCGGCATCACTTGTTGACGCTAATACAATATCAAATACCATTGGTTCTGTTAATACAGGTAATTCTGTAAAGTCAAACTCAATATCTGCCAAGTAGGTATAGTCAATTCCAGTATTGTTATCTGGTCCTGCATAACTTGATAATCCTGCTGGACTTACAATTGATCCACTATTAGAAAAAGCAGCATTTGGATCTAATCCAGATACACTTACTAAGTTATAACCAATTGTTAAATCATTTTCAACTCTAGGCACTTGAACATTCACACCAATTCTTGCTCCAACGTCAAATGACAAGTTGTAATTGAATGATGCTGGGTTAGCTCCTGGAAATTGAATCCATCCTACATTTTCAGTAGGCTGAAATCCAAGGTCATTGTTATCCTCACATGCTGTAAAGCACATAACTAAACAAATCACACTAAAAAGTTTTATAATGTTTTTCATATTCTCTGTTTTTTATTGTTTAGTTAATGTAAAGTTCTGAACAACTGTAGGTCCACAATCAGCTTCTAAATCTTCAAGATAATTTACAGTATGAACAAATCCAGCTGTTTCTGGCACGTTAGTATCATACATAGAGTTTGAAGTTCCTGCATTTCCAATTGTATAACCTGTTACTTGTGTACATGTTACGTTAATATCGATAAGTCCTAAATTGAAGAAGTTACATCCTAAAGTTAAAACAACATCCACATCTCTTGCTACACCAGTATTAGGTAAGAAAGTTGCTGTGAACAACCTATTTGTAGGCTCATTTGGATCTACTGAAATTGTTACCGGAACATCAATTCCAAAGTTTTCATTACCATTATCTGTCAATAAGTAGTCACCCACTAAGAATGTCTCTGGTACTGGACAAATTTGAAAGATATTCACTGTATGCTGAGAATTTGAAGTAATCGATGGATTACTAGCAGTTGTATCTGTTATATTAAGTATAATAGTTTCTGCCTGTGGCTCAACACTGTTATCTACACCATTAATGGTTAAAAATCCTGAATACTGTCCTGCAGGAATCGTCACCATATTAGATACTAACGAATAGTTCTCTGCTGCTGCAGTACTCTCCTCATCAACAGCTACTGTTACTGTTCTATCTGAATCGGACACTGTAGACACCTGTATTTGAACATCTACCGTTCCTGTTGCATCAATAACGACAGCCAAATCCGAACTCGCTCCAGCAAAAGCTACTAAAGACTGTCCGCTTACGTTATTAAACGTCGTGTTAATATTATCATCTTGATCACAGCCAAAAAAAGCGACTACTAGTAATGATAATATGGTTATTTTAATGTTTTTCATAATCATTTAGTTTTTTTTATTAATACCCAGGGTTTTGTTCTGCAGCACTATTTGCTGTTGTCTCAGTTAAAGGGATAGGTAATGTGAATCTGAAATCATCATTTCCTAATGTACATCCAGCTAATAAAGAACACTCTTTTGCATCTCTATCGATAGCTCTGTTTCCTCTATTTCCTAAACGCTTTAAATCTACCCAACGGTGACCTTCAAACAATAACTCTAAACGTCTCTCATCTAAGATACCGCCGAAAGCTTCTGTTTGACTCGTATATGCAGGTAAAGGTTGTGGAGACCCAAATCTTGCATCCCTAAGCTCCTTGATAAATCCTGCTGCTACTCCTAATTGATTCGCATCTGCTGCTGCTTCTGCTCTAATAAGTAACATCTCTGCTGATCTGAATACTTTTAAGTCATTCATTAATGGCTGACTATCTGATCCTGGATATTTCTGAACGATAAGTACATCATCATTTAAGAAATTTGGATTAGTCACATAACCAGCATCAATTGATGAATCTGCAAGGTTTACAGCTCTTGGTAAACGAATATCGGCTGTACCATTCATAATATTGAATGTTGAACGAGAGATTTCCATAAATGGTCCCCCTCCTGCAGTTGCATCAATAAAAGCAAATAAGCTTCCAGCCCATCCGCCTCCAGCAGTACCTTGTCCATCATAAGAGTCACCTCTATTTCTCTCTAAAGAAAAGATCACCTCTGTAAAGTCTGCATCATCATACATTGAAAAGTATTGTGCCTGATTAGCAATTGGATAGTTCATCAATAAACTTGCTGCAAATCCATCTGCTGCTGCATACTGTCCTCTATAGGCTGCCATTCTTGCTCTTAAAGCAGTAATGAAATCTTGCCCCATAAATTTATTACCTGATGTATCAGCATCTGTTCCGTTTATTAAACTTGCAGCTGCATTTAAATCTGCTGTAATCTGAGTATAAAACTCGCCATTTGTTCCTCTTGCAACACTTGCAAAGATATCTGATGTAGGTTCTGTTAATAACAGTCCTGCTAGTGCAGCATCATTTGTGTAATCTGTTGAAAAGAATGTTAAGATTGTAAAATGTGAAAAGGCTCTAATTGCATACGCTTGTCCTACCACATGATCATACAAATCTGGATTTTCTGCTCTATCTAGCGTCTCTGCTGCTGCAATGATTCTATTTGCCATGTTAATAGCACCATAGTTTCCACTCCAGATATTGAAAGCATAACCACTGTTAGAATTAATATTAAAGTTTTGTGTATTGGAGTTTTGACCTCCATTATCACGTCCTCTAAACGACTCATCTGTTACTGCAGCCGTATAGCCTATATCGCTAGTAGTGTCTAGGAAGTTGTAAGCTCCTAACAAACCACTTTTTAAGTCACCAACGCTTTGAAATGCGTTGTCTGCACCTAATCGTCCTGGTTGGTCTATTTCAATTGCATCGTTACACGATACCACTGTGAAAACCAAGCAAACACTTAATAATTTATATATATTTCTCATGTTTATTTTATTTTTTTATTAAAATCCAAATTCTATTCCTACTGAATATGTCTTTGGAGTTGGGTATCCGTTTTGAGATGCTCCTAATGCTTCTGCATCAAAGCCTCTCCACTTACTCCATGTTACTAAGTTCTCACCACTTACAAATGCTCTAAGTGAAGTGAATCCTATCTTATCTAAGACTTTCTTAGGTACATTGTATCCAAACTGGATAAAACGTAATCTTAAGTAATCTGATTCTCTGATATTTCTATCTGATAAGAATTCATCACTCGCGTTAGTTGCATTTAATGATGGAATATCTGTAATATCACCTGGCTGTGACCAAGCTCTTAAGATATCTCTAGAGTGTCTAAACTGTCCGATGGCTGTTGGATCTAAGAATCCTTGTAAATCGAAATCTGAACGATCTACACCAATAGTATAGTTAAACTGTGTTGTGAAAAAGAAATTTTTGTAATCGGCATCAAATCCGAAACTACCTTGGTAATCAGGGAAGACATTCTTTCCTGTTGCTCTTTGATCAGCTGTCGTAAGATCTTCAGTTAAATTACCATTGATATCTAAGTATAATAAGTTACCATTTGCTGGATTAACACCCATATATGGAGCAACAAAAAGCTCACCAATAACACCACCTACGCGTCTAATTAATGGTTGATCGCCACCAGCTCCTAAGCTGATGATTTCTTGTTTGTTATAGTTTCCTACCAAGTTAAGTGTAACGTTTAGTCCGTCTTCTTCTCTTGACTTGAAAAGATCGTAGTGTAATTCTACATCAAATCCACTGTTTTGTAATTCACCTACGTTGGCATTAAGTCCAGTAACACCTCCATTTAATGCTGGAGAAATTGGTGTGTTGATAAATAAATCTTCAGTGTTTCTTTGATACACATCAAAACTACCTCTTAATCTGTTATCGATAAGTGCGAAGTCTAATCCAATATTAGCTTGTACAATCGTTTCCCATTTCAGATCATTGTTTCCAATTTGACCTTGAGTTAAACCATTAACACCACCATACTGTCCTCCTGTATTGAAGAAATCTTCAGTTAAATCTGGTGCAGCAAAGTAAGCAAACTGTCCAGCTACTGCTACAATTCTTTGATTACCTGTAGTACCATAAGACGCTCTAAGCTTTAACTGATCAAAGATTGAATCTTCCATGAACGCTTCGTTTGAAATATTCCAACGACCCGCTACAGACCAGAATGTACCCCAACGATTCGATGCTGAGAAACGGTAAGATGCATCACGACGTACTGTCGCTGAGAATCCATATTTTGAATCGTAATCATAATCCACAAATCCAAAGTATGAGAATAAACCAGCATCTCTTACTACAGCTCTACCTGTATCTACATAGTTATCATCATTTGCATTATCATTTACAAAGGCTGCACCATCTCCAGGAGAGAACGTTGCTGGATCAAAACCTAATTGTCTAAATCCGAAACTACGTCTGTGTGCTTTGAAATATTCTGTAAATAATGACACCTCTAATGAGTGCTTATCTGCAAATACTTTTGACCAAGTAAGCGAGTTATTAAAGTTAAGTGCTACAGATCGTCTTGAATCCTGATCAGAGAATCCTGGTGTGTTATCTCCTGTTGCAGCAAATAATTGTGCGTTAAAAGAGATTGGAGATTCTACACGCAATAATTGCTCATCTGTGAAATCACCACCAAAAGAAGTTCTAAAGGTTAAGTTATCTGTAATCTTATAACTAGCATTTACGTTTGCGATGATTTTAATTTCATCCTCACGTCTTGTATACGTATCTAAACGATCTAATAAGAAGAGTGGTGTATTAGCAAATACAACTGGAATGTTACCTCCTTCTCCTGGAATATAAGATGCAGGTGAAATATAAGGTACCGATTGGTTTGCTCCTAATACAAAGTTTCTGTTAATCGCTCCTGAACCAATACTGTTTGGCTCATTTGATTCTGAGTAGTTTAATGTAAATGATGTTGCATAATTGAACTTATCATTACTTGACTTACCAGAAATATTACTTCTGAAGTTAAAACGCTTAAGCGTACTTGCTTTCTTTAAAATACCTTCTTGATCTGTATATCCAAATGATGTGAACGAGTTAATGTTCTCGCCACCTGAAGCTAAGTTTAAGGTATGGCTCTGAGTGAGTCCTGTTCCAAAGAACACATCTAACCAATCTGTATTGGTTTGTTGTGCTCTAATTGCTAATTCTGCATCTGAAAGCGTAGCTCCAAATCCTGATCCAAAATCCTTCTCTAACTGTAACTGCTCTCGCGAGTTCATTAAGTTATAATCATGATTTTGTAGCGTTGAGAAAGCCGTTGTTCCAATGTAGTTGATTTTCAAACCTGAGTTATAAGATCCTCTACGCGTCTTAATAAGTACAACACCATTGGCACCTCTGTTACCATAGATCGCAGTTGCTCCTGCATCCTTAAGTACAGATAATGACTCAATGTCATTCGGGTTTAAAGATCTAAAGTTATCCTCATCTACTGGCACGCCATCTATAATAAATAATGGCTCTGTGTTACCTGATAATGATGATACACCACGTAAGTTAATTGTACTATCACCACCTGGCTGACCATTACCTGTAGTAATGTTAAGTCCAGCTACCTGACCCTGTAAGGTCTGTGCAAAAGATGCATTTGGTCTAGCCTCAACCGTTTTTGCGGTAATCGTTGTGGATGCAATATTAGATTTCTCTGCTGTTGAAGTTCTATAGGCTTCAATTACAACCTCATCTAAAACGCCAAGGTCCTCAGCCATTGCAACACTGATTGTAGAATTAGATCCAACAAGTCTTTCAACTGTTTTGTTTCCTACATAACTAAATACTAATGTTTCATTAGCACTAGCTTTAATGGAGTAGTTTCCATCAAAATCTGTTTGAACTCCACGCGAAGTTCCTTTTACTATAATACTTACACCTGGCAACGGTAAACCGTCTGCTTCAGATGTAACTGTTCCTGTGACTGTTTTCTCTTGCGCGTAAGAGAACTGCATCACAAACGCCATAAAAAGCGTCATTAACCATGTTAACTTTAATTTCATAAAACAATTATTTGAGTTAGTCTAGCGCAAACATCTTAATAATATATTAAATAAACAAGTATTTATAATAAAAAAATGTTAACAAGTAATTAATAGGTAGTAATAGATTTTCAGCATGCTAAACCCCATAATTACTAGTAATTAGATACATAAACACTTTATTGGTTGCGTTAAAATTTTAACTTTGTTCAAACTTTAACATTTTGAGTCTAAAATCTTCATTTTCAAATTTTAAACTAGAATGCGGAACGGATGAAGCTGGACGTGGTTGTTTGGCTGGCCCAGTAACTGCAGCTGCAGTTATACTTCCTGAATCTTTCACTAATAACCTTTTAAATGATTCTAAGCAACTTTCAGAAAAGAAAAGAAACATGTTAAAACCTATAATTATAAAGGAGGCAATGTCCTATGCCTATACTCATGTTTTTCCAGAAGAAATTGACAGTATCAATATTTTAAACGCTTCAATTTTAGCAATGCATAAATCTATTGAATCACTAAAAACTACTCCAAAGTTTATAATTGTAGATGGCAATAAATTTAAACCTATAAATAATATCCCTTTTGAAACTATTATAAAAGGTGATGGAAAATATATGTCTATTGCTGCCGCATCTGTTTTAGCAAAAACATTTAGAGATCAATATATGGAGCAGATTCATGAAGAATTTCCAATGTATAACTGGAAACAGAACAAAGGTTATCCTACCAAAGAACACAGAGCAGCGATTAAAAAGTTTGGAATAACAAAATACCACAGAAAATCTTTTAGATTGTTACCTGAACAACTCAAATTAGATTTATAACTTTTTATATTTGTAAAAACCTTTTAAATGAAAAACATCTGGTTCTTCGTTTTCTGCTTGTTATCTTTATATAACTGTGAAAACCCAAAATCAACATCCACCAGTCCATTATCACTTGTTCCAGATAATACTGAAATCATAATCAAAATAAATTCGGCCGAAGGTCTTGAAAACGGATTAAAAAACAATGCCTTAATTAAAGCAGCCAAAAATTATGCTCAAATTGAAAAGCTTGAGAATTTATTAATTCCATTATACCATATTAATAAGGACAATAGTCTAATTACTTTATCTAAAGATATTAATGATAGTTTGGTGGTTAGTTATATAATCCCTTTTTCAAAAGAAAGTCTAACACTCGATTCTATTTCAGGCATAGAAATAGATACAACATATATAGCTAACAAAGGCATTAGCAGAATACATTATAACAATAAAAGCTTTTATAGTACGCTCATTGACAGCACACTTTTTGTTTCAAATAAACTGAAGTTAACTCAAAATGCCTCTGCCAAAAATGTAATACAACCAGAAATAGAAACACTGCTTAACATTTCAGATAAAGAAAAAATGGTTTCCATCTATATGAATCACATGAATGGAAATTTCTATCCCATCATATTTAAAGACTCCATATTAAACAACGAGCAATTTTCAAATTACACCATTATTGATAGTGATATTTCTCAAAACTCGATTTTTTTAAACGGGATAACAAAAGCCAAAGATTCTACAAAGAGCTTAATAAACATCTTTAAAAATTCAATCCCACAAGAAAATAAAATCGCTAACATTTTACCTATAGATGTTACGAGTTTTAAAAGCTTAACGTTTGACAGCTATGAAACCATTCAGCAAAATTTAATTAAGCATCAATTTCAAGATTCTATAACAGATCACTCTGAACTTTATCGAAATATTGTTGAAGTTGGTCATGTGGAACAAAATTCGGACGAAGCAATTATTTTTAGATCTATTGATCCCTCATCTACCCTAGATCATTTAAACACAACAACTTCAAATAACACCTATAGAGGTATAAACATATACTCAATAGATGATGCACTAACATTTTTAAATGATTTCACCCCTTTTATGAAAATAGCGTCTGCTGATTATTATATCAATATAGATGACTTTTTCATTTTTTCAAGTAATACCACATTTTTAGAATCTACAATCTCAAATTATCAAAATAATACCATTTTGTCTGAAAGTGACTCATATAAAGACTCTCAGTTAGATTTAAGCGATGAGGCGTCTTTACTTCTCTTCGGAAATTCTACAGAATTGAACAGTGTTCTAAATATGAATTTTACTGACGATAAAAAATTAGACATATCAAATTTTAAAACCTCAATTGTGCAATATATCTATGATACAGATTTCGCGCACATCAATGCAGTTTTCAAAACACACAAAACCAGAAGACAAAGTAATTCTATCACAGAAGAATTTAACATTGCTATCGATACTGATTTAGCCTCTGCACCTCAGCTTGTAAAAAATCACACGACCAATCAAATGGACATTGCTGTTCAAGACATTAACAACAACCTATATTTAATTTCAAACAAAGGAAAGGTCTTTTGGAAAAAGCAGTTAAATGGAAAAATTTTAGGCAAAATAGAGCAAATTGACACCTATAAAAACGGTCGCTTACAATTAGTATTTAGCACCTCTAAACGGCTTTACGTGTTAGATAGAAATGGCAAAGATGTCAATGCTTTTCCATTAAAATTTAATGGTAACATTTCACAACCTGTTTCTGTTTTTGACTACGATAACAAGAAAAACTATAGGCTAATGCTCACTCAAGGGAAATCTGTTTTAATGTATGACAAAAATGGAAAAACAGTTCCCGGCTTCACCTATACATCTGCACCAAATAACATTACATCTCAGCCGAAACATTTTAGAATTAATAGAAAAGATTACATTGTATTTACTACTGGAAACCAATTAAAAATACTAGATCGCACAGGAAAAACAAGAATTAAAGTTAAAGAAGATATTAGTTTTTCTAATAATGACATATACCTATACAATAATAGGTTTACTACCTCCAATACAAATGGTGAGCTTTTAGAAATCAATCAATCTGGAAGTGTAAATCACAAAAACTTAAATGCAAATAATGATCATAAAATAGCAACCACCAGTAAAACATTAGTTGTACTTAATGATAATAAATTAACGATAAAATCTAAAACAATAGAATTAGATTTTGGTGACTATACAGCACCTAAGATTTTTTATATAAATGATAAAATCTATGTCACAGTTACAGATTTACAATCTAAAAAAGGATACCTTTTTGACAGTCAAGCCAAGTCAATTGCAAATTTCCCTATATACGCCAATTCAGAATTAGAACTAAATAATATAGATAAAGATAATGCTTTGGAAATTGTTACTAAAGGCGATAGTAATGCCATTATTGTATATGAAATTCAATAAATAATTCTAGATACTAAATAACCAACTACACATAAAAAACTACAATTCACACATCATTTTTTGCCAAGTGAATAGGATTATTTACCTTTAAAGGAGCTATTAATCAACATATTAAATCCTTATGTGCTATAAATTGTCGTATTCTAAGTTAGCCATTACGCTTTTCGCTATTTTATTTTTTATTCCTCCATCTTACTCGCAAACTAAAAAAATAAAACGCCCAAAAAGCCGAGTTGGAGTCTCTAGCGTAGATACATTTGTACAAGAATCCTTTGATCTTTATGATAAAGTCTACAAATATGATGGCTATGCAGCAGCAGGAACGCCTTTAGATGATGACGATATTGATGTTTTAGAAGAAGCTCTTGTAGAAATGACAGCTCTAAGCGATAGTGCTCCAGATATTGTTTCAGATTTAGATGGTGTTGGTATTCTAAAGCAAGGGAAAGCTACACTCCAAATCAACAAAGCAAAAAAAGTATTAAAGTATAGCATAGCTACTGCTAAAGAACTGCTTCTTGGAGAACGCAAACGAAAAGAGGAAGAAGGTAATGATACTGAAAACTCTGATGATGACAAATCTCCAACCGAAAGCGAAGATGACAATGCAAATGAAAATAATGAAAGCAACTCAGAAACCGAAGCCCCTAAAAACATCTCTGATGATTTAGAAGTTTTAAGCAAATTTGATTTTGTTCCAGGCGATAAACTTTTATTTTTTGACGATTTTTCCCAAGATTTTATAGGAGACTTTCCTTCCAAATGGAATACCAATGGATCTGGCGAAATAGTAAATATTAAAGGTGAAAATTGGTTTGAATTAAAGTCGGGATATGGTCTTTTTTTCATTCCAGATGTCGAAGAACTTCCAGAAGACTTTACAATTGAGTTCGACTTACTCACCAGTGGATTAAATAATAAAACATCTTCCACATCAAGATTTCATATTTACCTAAGTGATAATCTCAAATTTAATACAGGTCTAGAGCATTATGCAGATGTATCACTGCCTTTTGGACAATTTGGGGCGTTTAACATTAGAGTTGCCAACTATTTTAATAGAGGTGGTGGCGATGTAAAATCTGCGTTGAAGGCTGATATAAGAGCTGCAGTTCTCAACCAACCTCATATTGCCATATCTGTTACCAAAAAACGATATCGCCTTTGGGTTAATCAAGTAAAATATGTAGATATACCAAGGTTTATCGAAGTTGCTAATGTACTTAATCACATTAAATTTCATATCAATAATTTTAAAGATGGTGAAGAACGTGTCTTTATAAAAAATCTAAAAGTTGCCAAAGGCGGTGTCGATTTAAGACGCAAGCTACTTGCTGAAGGTAAAATCTCTACTAATGGAATCCTTTTCGATTCAGGTTCAGCAAATATTCAAACACAATCTTATGGGATTATTCGTCAAATTTCTCAAGTGTTACAACAAGATGATTCTATAAAATTAAAAATTGTTGGACATACCGATGCTGACGGAAGTGATGCTGCAAACATGAAGCTTTCAAAATCTCGTGCCGAAGCAGTAAAAAAGGCATTAATTACTGTTTATAAAATTGATTCAAACAGGCTAATTTCTGAAGGAAAAGGTGAAAGTGAACCTGTTGGAGACAATAGTACTACAGAGGGAAAATCACAAAACCGTCGTGTAGAATTTATAAAACAATAACCGCATTTACAGCAACCAAATCGCTGCCCTCAGTCTTTATGAAGGCGCCAAAGAGTTTTCTTTGGCGTTTTTTGTTTTTTGATCTTAAAATTTAGTAGTATTGTGGCTCTAATTTTTCATCATGATTAAACGTAATAAGGCCTCAATTTCTAAATGCATTCTTCATAAAGTTGGTAATAAATTTAACAGCACTCAAAACGCATTTTCAGAACGCCCAATAGATTTTGAAGAGATAAGCTATGACTTAATGCTTCCATATTTATTAAGGCCATTTACAAGTCTCTCAGAATCCTATAGGTTTAATCATCATTCAAATGTCGACTTAAACGAGATCAATAGCTACACAACCCAATTATTACAAGATGATACTGATTTTGTAGAAATCTCAAAACATATTGTCACGCACTTGTTTGAACAATCTAATTCAGCTCAAATAAAAACTGGTGATGTCATTGTGTGTCTATTTCACGATATTCAATATGAAGATTATCAAACCGATGCCATTGGTATTTTTAAAATTGAAAACAAATCTAATTTCTTTCAAACCTACTTAGAAAATGACAGCTACGACATTATTACCCAAAAAGGGATTGCTACTAAAAAAGTAGATAAAGGTGTTCTCGTTTTGAATGCAGCAGATACTGAAGGCAAAATTGTATTAAGTGTCGATAACAATAATTACGACGCACAATATTGGATTAAAAGCTTTTTAAATATTACCTATCCCGACGATTCAAATCAGCATACCAAGAACTATATTGAAATGTGTCGCGAATTCTCAAAAGAGATAGTACAACCGCGATTTGGCGGGCAAGAACAAAGTAATTTTCTAGCAAAAACAGTAGATTTCTTTAAAGAAAATGAGATTGTAAATATCGAATCATTTAAAGAAGAAGTGTTTGAAAAGGAAGATACCATCCAATTATTTGAGGACTATAAGAAAACCTATGAAAGTGACCATAATATTCTCATTAGAAACCAATTTGATGTTTCTGAAATAGTACTCAAAAAACAAAAGCAGAAAATCAAAACCGAAATTAAACTCGACACAAATATTCAAATTAAACTCGATGTAGATGCTCCAGATGCATCAGCAGAATATCTTGAACGCGGTTATGATGAAGAGAAAAAAATGTATTACTACAAAGTATTTTTTAACGAAGAAGCTTAATTCGCATTAAAACAGGGTAGTTTTCAATTATTTTTACAAATTGATGCAACCTTTTCAATTATTTGCATCTTATAATTGAACCATTACATCATAACATCATGAAAAAACTATTTTTAGCATTCTTAGCTATTGGCCTTCTATACGCTTGCAATAACGATGATGACGGCAATAACCCAGACAATCCATTATTAAATGGAGAATGGAATTTAGTTACTGTGAGCTGTTTATGCGAACCTATTAATCTACAAGTTGGAGAACACGTTTGGACATTCGATGTTGCTGAAAACAAACTCAATGTTCAAAATAACGTTTCAGAAAACCTACACACTATACCAAACACTGGAGAATATACTATTACTTTAACAGAAAACACTATCACCTTTCCTGAAGGCAGTTATGATTATTATTTTGAAAATGATAAGTTATACTTAGCTGATAATCCCGAAGTAGATGGCCCTTTAATTGAGTTTGTTAGAGAATAACCTAGATAAATTCAGCCTCAAAAAGCATTTTAAAATGCTTAAGAAGTTTAGTCTTTACATCTTGCTCATCAATAGTTTCAACACCAAGTTCAACATTTAAAGATGTTACTGCTTTACCTCTAATCCCGCAAGGGATGATATTATCAAAATATCCCAAATTAGCATTGACATTTAATGCAAAACCATGCATAGTCACCCAACGGCTGGCACGTACACCCATTGCACAAATTTTACGAGCAAAAGGCGTTCCAACATCAAGCCACACTCCTGTTTCTCCAGGGCTCCGTTCGGTTTTTAAACCATACTCAGCTAAAGTAAGAATAATCACTTCTTCTAGAAAACGCAAATATTTATGAATGTCTGTAAAGAAATTATCCAAATCTAAGATAGGATAACCTACAATCTGTCCAGGACCATGATAGGTAATATCACCTCCTCTATTTATTTTATAGAATGTTGCGCCTTTTTGAGTGAGCTGTGATTCAGATAAAAGCAAATTAGAAACATCACCACTCTTACCTAATGTATATACATGAGGATGCTCTACAAACAGAAAATAATTATCTGTTTCTAATCCAGCATCCTCACGTCTATTTTTGATTTTAGTATCTAAAATTCCTTTAAACAATTCTTCTTGGTAATCCCAAGTATCTTTAAAGTCTTTAGTCCCTAAATCTTCAAGTTTTATATATTTATTCAATACTATTTATCTTCTAAAACGACTTCAAAATCCAATAATTCAGGATCTGCAAGCACGTCCATAAATCCAACTTCAAGAGTTACAGTTTTACGGTCTTCACTATACATTGCACCTTCTTTGGAAATCGATTTTACAGGTCTCGGAAAATGATAATTGATTTTATATTTTGAAGACCCAAACATCATTGCTGCCTGTCCTAAACTATCTACAGCTTGTGCGTGTTTTTCTTGATCAATAATCTTTGCAGACCTCTTAAAAACTGAACCATCAAATGAGTATTGCACATCAGTAGTGTTATCTGTAGCCATTCCTCCCATTGGATTACCTCCTGGACTGGCTGCTGCACCTTTATTTAAGTCTCCTACTTGGCTCATAGCCTTAAACATATCTTGAAGCTCATTGGCATTTTTAAAATCTGTAGACAAATCAAACACCATTTTTTTGGTTTCAGGATTCATCACCATATGCATTTTAAAATCTTCTAGTGCCTTTATTTTTTGTTGATCTTCGGCTGATAATGTCGAAATACTATCTTTATGTTCTTCGATAAAATCTTTGAAAACAATTGTTGAATCCATGGCTTTATCCATTCCCTTCGCAGATTCTCCATCTCCCATTTCAGCTACCATTTCCATCATTTCTGAAGCATCCATTGTAAATTCCATTTTACCACTTCCGTCTTCATTGATATAGATGTTTTCAGAAAACTGACAACTGGTTAGCATTAATGTTAAAACACATGCTATTAGCGTAAAAAATTTTTTCATTTTTAGAATAATTTTGATTTAATTACGCAAAGATACGGTTTTATCTTTCAGGATTGTTAAGAATTACCAATGCAGCAATCACGCCTGGAACCCAGCCGCAAATCCATAATAAAAAGACGATAAAAATTGACCCAATTCCTTTCCCTATAACAGATAGTGGTGGAAAAATGATTGCGAGGATGGCTCTCCAAAAACTCATGATGTATATGATTTGATTGATTGATGTATTAATAAGACTGCTGCTTTTTTATAATGTTACACTTTAGAGTAGACTTTAACAGTATATTTTTATAAAAAACATCTTGGTATTTTGTTTTTACACTAAATTGAGTGCATTAAAAGAAAAAATATTAGTTTAGTGCTGTGAGATTTTACAAATACATTATCGTTTTTATTTTCTGCGGAAATTATGTTAATGCCCAACATCAATTTAAAGGGCAAATAGATAACGAACGCTGGCAAAATGAAGTCTATTTATCTGTAATTGAGGATTATCGTACACTTGAAGGCATTAATGATGAACAAATTATCTCAAGAGCAACAACCAATACTGAAGGTCTTTTTCAGTTTGAAGGGAATCAGCTAGACACACAACAAAAAATATACAAACTTCACGTCGACAATTGTACATCTTTTAATCAAGGCAGCAATCATTTTGAAGGACATTGTGAGGATAGTAAGGACATATTGTTTATTGCAAAAAGCACTGACACCATTACTTTTCCGTTGTCATTTGATGCACAAATGTTCTGCGATATTGTATCAAATAACCCAAAAACTGCCGCATTTATAAAGATTGATTCTTTGAAAGAGGAAATGAAATTTGCCTATTCTGAATTTAGAAGTAAAGCCAGCAGACAACTCAATAATAAAAAATGGTTTAAGACACTTCAAGATTTTGGCGAAAATCTTAATGAACCCTTGGCAGAGCTTTATATTTATACGTTCTTATCTGACCGAAGTAACCAGTTTCATAATTATTATTTAGAAGATTTAAAAAACAATGCTTACTACAATGAGTTGCTAGATCGACTTCAGAGTCATTATCCAAATTCAAGTTATGCGAAACAATATGAAGCCGAGTTGACTTCAGATAAATTTATAGTATCTCTACCATCGGAAAAAACATCAGATTTCAATTGGACAACATTTCTAATTGGATTGTTAATTACATCTGCCTTACTAAACTTATGGTTTGTCTTTTCTGCTAAAAAGAAAAAGAAAAAACAACATGCAACTGCCAAAGAGCAATTAACCAAACAAGAACAAAATGTTTTAGACCTTTTACTCAGCGAGAATACCAATAAAGATATTGCCGAAGCACTTTTTGTAAGTGTAAGCACAGTAAAAACTCATGTAAATAATGTTTACAAGAAACTCAATGTCAATTCTAGAGATGAATTAAAGTCCCTGTTTAACAAGTAGTTACAAAATTCAACCTAGGGACTAGTACTCATTTCCAACCCTAAATAGACATTCTTTTTTCTTTCTAATGATGATGTTTGTGATTCAATTAATCATAAAACATTTATCATGACACATTTCATACGAACTAGAAATCAATCAAAAAAGAACAGTCTAATTTTATCAATTAGTTTAGGTATTGCCCTTTTATATTCTACCCTAAGCTTTTCTCAAGATATAGTAACCAATGATGCTGTTGGCGTTTTAGTTTTTGAAACCGAAACTATAGATTATGGCACTATTCAACAAAACGATAATGGTATTAGAACCTTTAAATTTAAAAATAGAGGTCGAGCACCAATAGTAATTTCTAGAGTAAAAACAACATGTGGTTGTACAGTTCCAACCTATCCTAAACAAGCCATCTTACCTGGGGAATCTGCATCGATAGATATTAAGTATGCAACCAACAGGCTTGGCAAATTTTCAAAATCAATAACCGTTTTTTCGAATGCTGATCAAGGGCAAAAACGACTTCAAATTAAAGGCAATGTTGTTAAAAAGGACGTTAAAACTATAAAATAAGCACAATGAAAAACTATATCATTTACATTTTGACTTGCGCATTCAGCATAACAACAATCGCCCAAGATATTAATACAGAAATAGCTATTGAAGGAGAAACACCTTTTCTGCTAGGAAAAATCGATAAAGACGGTTTAACTTCCGCAAATTATAATTCGTGGTTTTCAAAAAACTATAACGATTACAACGCTGATAAATCAACTTTAAAATCTATTGCCACACAACTAAACGCCTATCAAATCACACTTTTTATGGGAACTTGGTGTGGTGATAGTAAAAAGGAAGTCCCACGTTTCTATAAAATTCTAGAAGCTTGCAATTTTCCAGAAAATCAACTTACTGTAGTTGCAGTTAGTAGAAAAGCTGACATGTATAAACAAAGTCCGAAGCACGAAGAAGCAGGTCTAAATATCCACCGTGTACCTACCTTTATTTTTTATAAAGACGGAAAGGAAGTTAATCGAATTGTTGAACATCCAGTAGAATCTTTAGAGAAAGACATCTTAAACATCATAACAACAAATGACTATACATCTAATTACCAAATTGTAGCCAAAGTCAATGGTATTATTGAAAACAACGGATTAAAAGGTTTAAAAAAAGCGTCCAAAACAATCATCAAATCTTATAAAAACGAACTTAAAAGTATGTATGAGTTAAATACATATGCCCATATTTTGTTTACTACAAATCGCTCAAATGAAGCTCTTGAAGTTCTAAAGTTAAACACAAAATTATTTCCAAAAGAATCTAAAACTTATCAAAATTTAGGAAACAAGTATTATGTATTAGGTAATACAAGAAAGGCAAGAAAACAATATAAAAAGGCACTTAAATTAAACCCTGACAACAAAGATCTTGCTAAAAGACTTAAAACCCTAAAATAAACTTATATGTTGGTTAAACCATACACTCTATGGTAATTCTAGCCTGAAAATCATCAAGTATTCTAATGAAAAAACTTAAAAAAAAACAGGTTTTTAGAAGTATTGTATGCCTACTATTAACCCTACCTTTATATGCACAAGTTAAACTTGATGGGTTTGTATATGACGAACAAACAGATAAGCCAATACCATATGCAACTGTAATTTTAAAAAATTCAGAAAATATATTTATTACTGGTGTAACTACAAATGAAGATGGTTTTTATGAGTTAAATTCAGAAAAAGGAAGTTATACGCTTCAAGTCGATTTTATTGGTTACCAAACTTATTCAAACGCTATTGATCTAGATAAAAACGCAACTAAGACTATCAAACTCGCTATAGAAAAATTACAACTTGATGAAGTGACTATTATTGCCGAAAAAACTTCGGTACACCAGCTAATAGACAAAAAAATAATTAATGTAGGTAAAGACATTCTGTCTAGTGGAGGAAGTGCAGCAACGGTTTTAAGTCAGCTTTCAGAAATAAATGCTGATGAAAATGGGAGTATTTCACTACGTGGAAACGAAAATATACAGATACTTGTTAATGGAAAACCATCACCATTAGGCAATGCTGAACTACTAACTCAAATTTCAGCTAATGAAATACAAACTATAGAAATTATTACATCTCCATCAGCAAAATATAGAAGCGATGGATTAACCGGAATTCTTAATATTATTACTAAGAAGAAAGTAAAAGCTGGAATTACATTATCTAATAATGCAGCAATAAATACATTAGGAGCTTTTTCAGGAAGCACATCTTTAGGCTATGGCAAGAAAAAAATAAGCTATACCTTAGGTGCTAGTTATAGAAAAAACAAATCTAATTCGAAATACGAAAGGCAACGGTTTGGTACTTTTCCATATATAGAAAAAAGCAAAAGCGATTATCAAGGTGATGTTTACCGCATTAATGCAGGCTTAGATTGGTTCCCAAACCAGAATAATGAAATCTCTTGGGCAGCACAATATTCAGACAACACGCATAGCTCAGATATTAAAGGCTTTATTACAGATATCAATTCGACTTTACAACAGAATTTACTGAACAAACATATACATCGTACGTTTAAAGCGAATGGAAATTATAGGCATAACTTTGAAAAAGAAGGCAATTTCTTTGAAATAGATGCGCAAATAACAACTAACAAAAATACATTAACAGGTCTTTTCTTTCCCAATATAAATGCCATAGATAACATTACTAAAAACAAAGTGCAAACAACAGATTTAGCCTTTGATAATGTTAACCAATTAAATGAAATTATAAAATTAGAAACAGGTTACCTTTGGCATACTCGCAAATTGGATAACAAGAGGCAATTAATAGATGTTATGACTTCAGAAGAAAGGTATAACTATAAATATGCAACGCACGCATTTTATGCTTTAACACATTTTATACTAAACCATTTTGAGATACAAACTGGTTTACGTTTAGAGCTTTTCAATAGAAACGCTGAGTTTGCTACTGAAAATATAAATGTTAATTCAAATTTTACTAATCTTTTTCCTTCCGTTCATTTCAAATATTCAGAAAACGACACACATACTTTTGGGCTAGGTTTTAATAGAAGAACGTCTAGACCTAGAATATATCAAATCAATCCCATATCACAGCAAAGTAATGAATTTACGTTTTCAGAAGGAAACCCAAATTTAGCATCAGAATTCTCCAACAACATAGATATATCCTATCAATTTAAGAAAACAGAGTTTTCTTTTTCCCCTAGCTTTTCTTACCAAAAAAAGGAAAATAGCATTTATAGAAACCTAAGAATTTCATCAACAGGTGTACAAATATTTTCTTATGACAACTATAAAGGTAGTGATGCTTATGGATTAGAATTTGCAATTACTTATAAACCATTAAAATGGCTAGATAGTAGATTTAATTTTAATTGGAATTATGAAAGCCTTAATGTTTCTAGTATAGATTTTTCTAGTGATTTTTCACGAAGTTTTCAGTTTACTTTTAAAAATGATTTTAATATCAACAAGACGTTGAAAATGAATGTAATGTGGAGATACCAAGGACAAAGTGTTGGTCTCTACCAAAGAATGAGCGAGTTACATAATTTAGATTTTGGTCTAAGATATGCACTATTTAATAATGGTGGCAATTTGAGTCTTAGAGTTACCGATATTTTTAACACAAGAGAATATCGAAGACGTGAATTTGGGGAAGGTTTTGAACGTTTTTTTAGTTCTAAACCAAGTTCTAGAGCAGTACATTTAGCCTTTTCTTATCGCTTTAGTAAAGGTAGCATTGAAAAGCGGAATAAAAAGAAACGCGAATACGAGTAGAAAATAAAACTATTCTTACTCAAATATGTGTTATATTTTTGCAAATAATGTAATTTTGCACCTCAAAATACATGTAGCATGCAGCTTTCAGAACAAGAATTAGTACGACGCGATAAACTCGCAAAATTAAGAGCCTTAGACATCAACCCTTATCCTGCAGATTTATTTCCTGTAGACCACACTTCAAAACAGGTAAAAGATAAATTCGAAGATGGTAAAAAGGTTATTATTGCTGGTCGATTAATGTCTCGTCGTATTCAAGGAAGTGCAAGCTTTGCAGAATTACAAGATAGTGCTGGTAGAATTCAAGTCTATTTTAATAGAGACGAAATCTGTACTGGTGAGGATAAAAGTAAATACAATGATGTCTATAAAAAACTGCTTGACATTGGAGATTTTATAGGTATAGAAGGAGAACTTTTCACCACCAAAGTAGGAGAAAAAACCGTAATGGTGAAAGATTTTACGCTTTTGAGTAAAGCACTAAAACCATTGCCATTGCCAAAAACAGATGGTGAAGGCAATACATTTGACGAGTTTAACGATCCTGAAATGCGTTACAGGCAACGCTATGCTGATTTAGTAGTAAATCCTAATGTTAAAGAGGTCTTCATTAAACGAACAAAGTTGTTTAATGCTATGCGTGAGTTCTTTAATAATTCGGGGTATTTTGAAGTAGAAACACCTATTCTTCAACCTATTCCAGGTGGTGCAGCAGCACGACCTTTTATTACACATCACAATAGTTTAGACATTCCATTATATATGAGAATTGCAAATGAATTATACCTTAAACGCTTAATTGTTGGAGGTTTTGATGGTGTCTATGAGTTCTCTAAAAACTTCAGAAATGAAGGTATGGACAGAACACACAACCCAGAATTCACAGCCATGGAAATCTACGTGTCCTATAAAGATTACAATTGGATGATGGAATTTTGTGAGCGCCTTTTAGAACATTGTGCAATGGCAGTGAATGGAACTACTGAAGCCACATTTGGAGAACATAAAATCGATTTTAAAGCACCTTATGCTCGTGTAACTATGGCAGATTCGATTAAACATTTTACTGGTTTTGATATTACTGGTAAAACCGAAGCTGAAATTCGCCAAGCTGCAAAAGACTTAGGCGTTGAAGTTGATGACACCATGGGTAAAGGAAAATTGATTGATGAGATTTTCGGAGAAAAATGTGAAGGCAATTACATTCAACCAACATACATCACAGATTATCCAAAGGAAATGAGCCCTTTGTGTAAAGAGCATCGTGACAATCCAGAATTGACAGAGCGTTTTGAATTAATGGTCTGCGGAAAAGAAATTGCAAATGCGTATTCTGAGTTGAATGATCCTATCGATCAACGTGAACGTTTTGAACACCAACTAAAACTCGCAGCCAAAGGTGATGATGAAGCAACAGAATTTATAGATTACGATTTCCTTCGTGCTTTAGAATATGGTATGCCTCCTACATCTGGTATGGGAATTGGTATGGACCGTTTAATCATGTTCTTAACTAATAACCAATCCATTCAAGAAGTATTATTCTTCCCTCAAATGCGCCCAGAAAAGAAGAAGGTAGATTTAAGCGATAACGAAAAGGCCATTTTTGATATAGTTCAAAAATTACCTGATGGCAGGATACTATTGATAGAATTAAAATCTAAAGCTGGACTTAGTAATAAAGCTTGGGACAAAGGTATTAAAGGACTTGGTAAACATGGCTTAACGAAAGTTGAGAAGACTGATGACGGCCTATTTGTTGAAATAGTTTAAAACAATATAAATTACCTTTTATAGTTTTAGAATCAAAATACAATGACTTTGAATCTAAAGCTAAAACAAAATCACAAAGCATACCTTTTAATAGGATATGCTTTTTTGTTGTTTATTCATTTCGTTATCAAGGACTTGATTTTTCCAATAAGTATAATATATTATTGCTTTCCACTTCCTATAATTATTGGTCTGGGCATCATCCTCATGTCATTTTATTTCAGGAAAAAAGTTTATTTTTTTAGCCTGTTCATTCTAGTTGGCATAATTACCTTTCATTGGTTAAGTAATTACTACTATGTACAATTTGAAAAAACACCAGTATCTGACACATCTAAAATTTTGTTTTGGAATGTTGCAAAAAAGAAGCAACTCCCAATTGATATTATTATAAATGAAACAAACCTTCACAAGCCTAATATTCTTGCATTTGTTGAAGCCAAGAATATTTCAGAAGCAGATATAAACAAACTCAGTGAAGCGTTACCAGACTACATTTTTAAAGATCTTTATTCGCAAATGCTTGTTGGTGTAAAAGGACAATTAAACAGTGAAAAAAAATATGTCGTAGAAGAAAGCCATAAAATTTCCCTTATCAATGCAACTATAAATAATGAAGTAATTGATTTTATAATTTCAGATGTATACGCTCACCCTTTCATTAATAAGAAACTTCCTCTTAAAGCAATACTAGATATTGCTGAATCTAACAATGTATCTTTTTTGGTAGGAGATTTCAATACGCCATATGAAAGTGTTCATTTTTCAAGTTATTTCAAAAATTACACAAGTTTTCATTCTTATAGCGAAGGGTTTACTGCAACATGGCCACTTGGAATTCCACTTTTCGAAATTGACCATATATGGATTAACAAAAAATTCGTTCCTATTTCTTTAGAAAAAAAATATTTTAAGGTATCAGATCATGCTCTCTTAATTGCTGAATATGAATAATATCAAAACGCCTTTCCTATTAGTACAATTAATTCAAATTGTATATATTTAAAACATAATTACATCAATAACCATCAGTATGCATCGAAAAAATTTTATCAATTTTTTTATACTCATTATATGCTTTCAATTTAAAGTTTCCGCCCAAAACGACACTATTTGGTTTGATCATGAATGGAATAAAACGTCTAAGATTTCTGCGAAATTTTTTAGACCACAACCTGAAAATAAAGAAGGCAAATACATGATTAAAGATTATTATATCAACGGACAACTTCAAATGGAAGGGTTGTCAATAAAACAAGACACAACAATTTTTGATGGAGAAGTCACGCATTATTACAAATCTGGAGCAACACAAAGTAAAGTCAATTATACCAATGGTGTACCTAATGGCTCTGCTACTCAGTTTTTTGAAAATGGTGTCATTAGTGATATCATCCCTTATGTTGATGGCGTAGAAAATGGAACATACAAAGCCTATTATGAAAACGGCAATTTAAGAGGTCGCATTAATTTTAAAAACAATGTTCGGGATGGTGTTTATGAAGAGTATTATGAAAACGGAAATAAAAAAGCCTATATTTTTTATGAAAACAATTACCCTAATGGTGACTTCATTGAATATTTTGACAACGGAAAATTAAAATATGCTTCTTATTTAGAAAACGGAAAACTTCAAGGACCTGTAAAGATTTTCAATTCTGAGGGAGAACTCAAAACAGCGGGTACTTTTATTGATAATAAAAAATATGGCGTCTGGACCTCAGTTGGAGATGACAAAGTGATCACTCGAACTTATAAAAATGACATCTTAGATGGTGAAATAACCTATGAAATGAATAGAATTGAAAACCCAATTGTATACTATTATAAAGGTTCAGGAACTTACGAAAATGGTAAACTAACCTCTTGGATATTAGAAAAAACATATAAAGACGACTTTAAACCTTTTAGAGTAATGACCTTTGAAAACGGTTTAGAAGTTTGGAAAAATTATGATGACGACGGAAATCTTAGATCTAAAGTTGCTTATGGTGAAAATACTATAGAAAATGGGAATTGGAAATTTTATTATCCAAACAAACAAATCAAACATGACATAACATTTATAGCAAAAGATTGTTATAAAAGAGAACAAGAATTCTATTTAGAAGAAGTAGAAGAAACCGTTATAGAATCAACAGAAAGCTATGATTTTACAAGTGAAGGAAAGCCTAAGGTACCAAACTATTATCTTCCAGATGTGCTATTACAACAAGAAGCACTTAACTTTTTTTACAAGTGTAAAGCTTCAGCCAATGGCAATTATACACAATACTATGAAAATGGAAACCTAAAATTAAAAGCAACATTAGAAAACGGAAAACCTATTGATGACATTCATCTTTTTAGTTCATCAAATAAAAAAACATCATTTAACTTAGAGAGAGATGCTCAAACAATAAACAAGTTTATTAAAATAACGCCTATTGCAACCGAATCTTATGTAAAAATAGATTACTCTGATATAGAGCCAAATCCTTTTGAAATGATTGTTTACTATACTAATGATTATGGCGAATCAAATATAAGGCGCGTCGTTGTCCATCCTATTTTAAACTACTACATTTCTGATTCATCCTCTGATTCTGAAATATTCTCAATCATAAACCAAAAACTCAACAGTCTTGAACATGTCAACTTTCCACTTGAAAACTTCTCAATAAAAATAGTTTATAATATCTATAATTATAAAGACACTTCATTTGATTAGAACACGAATTTCGATGCATCTTTTTAAAGTTGAATAATATCAAATAACATATCTGTGATTTTCATATAATTCTTTTTTCTACCGAAAAATGCTTAGCTTTAAAATAAAAAAACACTATGAAAACTAAGCACATTAGTCTTGTCATCGTATGCATTTGTATTGCTAGCATTAGCTTATTTGTTCTCAACGAAGACAACACCGAACCATTTAAAGTTTCTGGAGCTGCTAAAAGCTTAGACATATGGTCACAAGAAAGAGCCTATCCTTTGAATACAATACCAACCTCTAAATATTTAACCGCATTTAGCGATAAAAGAAATAATAGCTCTAGAAGATCTTCTCAAATGGTTGGTGAATGGGAAAGTTTAGGGCCTCAAAATATCGGAGGAAGAACACTATGTTTAGCATTCCACCCTACAAACCCTGATATCATATTTGCTGGATCGGCGAGTGGTGGCTTATGGAAAACAACAACGCAAGGTGTTGGTATAAATGCTTGGGAATATATTGAAACTGGCTTTCCTGTTTTAGGTGTTGCCAGTATTGCAATAGACTCTAATGATGCTGATATTATGTACATTGGAACTGGAGAAGTTTATGGTTCGGGTCTCGCTCAACCTGGAACCGAAAACCGGTTAACACGAGGATCTTATGGAATAGGGGTTTTAAAAACTACTGATGGCGGAAATACATGGTCACATTCATTAGTTTTTAATCAAGATGATATCAAAGGTGTTTCTGATATTGCTATCAACCCACTAAATCCTTCAATTGTATTAGCTGCTGCAAGTGATGGCCTTTATAGAAGTGACAATTCTGGAAGCTCATGGACGCTTGTTTTAAACCAACCTAATTGCATCGATATAGAAATAGACTCAAATAATCCAAATAACGTCTATGTATCTCAAGGAAACCTTAATACAATACTCTCAGCTGATGAGTGTGGTATTTATAAATCAACAAATGGAGGCAGTACATTCATTGAGCTTACAGACCCAGGCAACTTAACATCTGCTTGGTCTGGTAATGCCAAATTAGAAATAGACCCTGTTAATTCTAATGTGATTTATGCATCTATTTATGATGCCCAAACTACAAGTGGCACAACAAATGCCGGCTTGTTTAAATCTGTTAATGGAGGTGTCAATTGGACCAATATCAATAATCAAAATATAGCACGTTTTCAAGGCTGGTATTCTCATGATATAGCAGTAAACCCTAATGATGTCACAGAAATAATGAGCGTAGGTATTGACGCTTGGAAATCGACGCTTTCTGGGACATTTTTCATAAAACAATCCGATTGGATGGCATGGCCTTTTGGCGAAATATCTGTAGATACTCCTGAAGGTGGAGATAATTACATTCATGGTGATATTCATGCTGTTTACTATCATCCGCTTGTACCAGACAAAATCTTTTTTGCATCTGATGGTGGTGTGTTTTCATCATCAGATGGAGGAGATACCTTTACAACACATAACGGTGGATTACAAACCACACAATTTTATGCAGACATGTCAAGCTCAAGTACTAACCCTAATTTCTGTATTGCTGGAGCTCAAGACAATGCCAGTTACATATACAACGGAACACCTTCATGGTCTAGAGTAATTGGCGGTGATGGTATGACAACAGCAGTCAATAAAGACAATGATCAAATTGTTTATGGATCAGCACAGGGCTTATACATTTTAAGGTCTGATAATGGAGGTGAATTCTTCTCTGTTGCTAGACCAACCATAGACAACGATGATTATACAGCTTTTTCTGCTCCATTCGTGCTAGCACCTACAAACAATAACCTTGTTTATGCTGGATCAAGAAAACTATACAGTTCGGGTAATAATGGTGATAATTGGCTTCCTGTGTCTTCAGAAGTAGATGGCACCAATGTTATAGTGAAAATTGCTGTATCTCCTGTTAACGCTAATGTTTTATATGTGGCAACTAGTAGAATACCGCTCACAGTTTCCTTTCAATCCCCTAAACTTTTTAAATCTATAAATGGAGGCGCAACTTTTACTGAAATAACAGGATTCCCTGATAGGGTCATTAAAGATATCGAGTTTGATCCCAACGACGAAAATACAGTTTATGTGGCTTTTTCAGGTTTTGGAAGTAGTCATGTATATAAAACTATAGATGGTGGTAGTATATGGAATGCGATTGATAACGGACTTCCAGATTTACCAACAAATACCGTATTAATCGATCCTTTTAATTCAGATCATGTTTACGTTGGAAATGATCTTGGTGTGTACTTTTCTGAAAATGGAGGAAACACTTGGGACGATTTTAGTGAAGGCTTACCTGAAGCTGTAATGGTTTATGACTTAAACTTATCGCCTGCCAATAATAAGGTTAGAATTGCTACTCATGGTCATGGTATACACCAAAGAGACTTAGCAAGTTCACTTTCCGTAGAATCCTTTGATATCGTAACATCTAGTTTTGAGGTATATCCAAATCCGTCAAACCAATCCAATTCATTACATATTCGAATTGATTCTAAAAAAGCATTGGATAACATTCAACTTAATTTCTACAATGCATTAGGTCAAAAAGTGCATATGATTTATGAAGGAGGAATTCACATTGGTTTGAATGAAATATCTTGGGTTATTGACAAAAATGTATCTGCAGGAAACTATTTCATAAGCATTGAAAATGAGAAACAGCGTATTTCAAAGCAAGTGATTATTAACTAATTTCTTTTTTTAAAGACAAAACTAACTTCATAGCAATTTAATATTTTGATAAAAGACGGAACCTTTTAGCGTTTACAGCATCTTCATAATTAGGCCTATAATATTTTGAATCAATCTAATAGAATAGCTTTAACGATGCAAAATTATTTCGCTTCAATACATAAGCATTTCGATGCTTATTATAAGTGTTTCAAATCAAATAACAATCCATTGATTATTTAGCAACTTAACTTGTTTAAAAAAAAAAATTAATCTTTGCTATGAAATCAACTACTAAAATTAAGTTAGGGCTTATAATATTATGTGCCGCTATATTTGCGCTAATCACATTACAGCTTAAACCAACCATTCATCAAAACACTAACAATAAGCCAATTAAAACATCTGGCGCAGGAAAAAGCATGGATATTTGGTCTTTAGAACGTTCTTATCCATATGAGACAATTTCTGTTTCCAAATACCTTGACGCATATGAAGAAAAACGAATAAGTCATGAACAGCGTTCGTCATTAAATGTTGGTCAATGGGAAAGTTTAGGCCCTCAAAATATTGGAGGTAGAACTTTATGTTTAGCATTTCATCCTACAGACCCTGATATTATTTTCGCTGGTTCTGCTAGCGGAGGATTGTGGAAAACCACTACGCAAGGTATTGGCATAAATGCTTGGGAATATATCGAAACCGGGTTTCCAGTTTTAGGTGTAGCAAGTATAGCCATAGATCCTAATGATGCAGATACAATGTATATTGGCACAGGGGAGGTCTATGGCTCTGGCTTTGCGCAACCAGGCACCGAACTCAGGCTCACACGAGGGACTTATGGAATTGGAATACTAAAGTCTGTAGATGCTGGAAATACGTGGTCACATGAATTAGTTTTTAATGAAAATGAATTAAAGGGTGTTTCTGATATTGAGATTAATCCCTCGGATACTTCAATTATATTTGCGGCAACATCAGATGGGGTATACAGAACTACCGATTCTGGCGGCTCATGGACCTTAGTATTTAATCAGCCAAATTGTATTGATATAGAAATAGATCCAAATAACACAAATATCCTTTATGTCTCTCAAGGAAATTTTAACACTAATTTAGCTCCAAATCTAAGCGGTATTTTTAAATCGACTAATGGTGGTGATTCATTTACAGAGCTTCTAGATCCAGGATTACTAACTGCTTGGTCAGGAAATGCGAAATTAAGTATCGACCCAACAAACTCTAACACTATATATGCATCAATTCAAGTAGGCTTTTTCAATACTGCTGCCACAACGCCAGCTGGTATTTACAAATCAATTAATGGCGGAACCAACTGGAATCGAATTAACAATCAGAATATTGCACAATTTCAAGGATGGTATTCTCACGATATTGCGATCAATCCTAATAATGCCTCTGAAATTATAAATGTAGGTGTTGATGCATGGAAATCGACAGATACAGGAGCCAATTTTATAAAAAAATCAGACTGGACAACATGGGAATTTGGAGTAATTTCAGTTGACACACCAGAAGGCGGTAGTAATTACATTCATGGAGATATTCATGCTGTGTATTATCACCCTCTTGTAGCAAATAAAGTGTTTTTTGCTACAGATGGCGGTGTCTTTTCTTCCACAGATAATGGAGAAACATTTGTAACAAATAACGGCGGCTTACAAACCACTCAATTTTATGCAAACATGGCTAGCTCAACTACTGATCCAAATTTTATTATAGCTGGAGCGCAAGATAATGCAACATATATATATCGTGGTCTACCGTCATGGGAAAGAACATTAGGAGGAGATGGCATGTCGGCTTCTATTCGTCCAGACAATGATCAAATTGTTTTTGGCTCTGCCCAAGGATTAAACATGTTTAGATCAACAGACGGTGGTGCTTCATTCCCAGCAAACGTAAGACCCACTCTACTTGCCAACGATTACACAACTTTTTCTGCGCCATACGAAATAGCACCTTCCAATAACGACATTATATATGCAGGTTCTACAGGAATATATCGCTCAATAGATAATGCTTCAAGTTGGACACCTGTTTCCTTTGGCCCAATTGATGGCTCCAATGCAGTCACGAAGATTGCTGTGTCACCTACTAATGCTGACATTATTTATGTTTCAACCGCAGTAATTCCGTTAGTTGGACTGACTGGTACTGCTAAAATCATGAAATCTATTGATGGAGGTCAAACATTTACAACTTTAAATGGTTTACCTGATAGAATAGCAAAAGACATTGAATTTGATCCTAATAATGAAAATATAATCTATGCTACATTTTCAGGTTTTGGGAGTAACCATGTATACAAAACTATAGATGGCGGTAATATATGGAATGCGATTGATAACGGACTTCCAGATTTACCAACAAATACCGTATTAATCGATCCTTTTAATTCAGATCATGTTTACGTTGGAAATGATCTTGGTGTGTACTTTTCTGAAAATGGAGGAAACACTTGGGACGATTTTAGTGAAGGCTTACCTGAAGCTGTAATGGTTTATGACTTAAACTTATCACCTGCCAATAATAAGGTTAGAATTGCTACTCATGGTCATGGTATACACCAAAGAGACTTAGCAAGTTCACTTTCCGTAGAACCCTTTGATATCGTAACATCTAGTTTTGAGGTATATCCAAATCCGTCAAACCAATCCAATGCATTACATATTCGAATTGATTCTAAAAAAGCATTGGATAACATTCAACTTAATTTCTACAATGCATTAGGTCAAAAAGTGCATATGATTTATGAAGGAGGAATTCACATTGGTTTGAATGAAATATCTTGGGTTATTGACAAAAATGTATCTGCAGGAAACTATTTCATAAGCATTGAAAATGGGAAACAACTTACGTCTAAACAAATAGTTATAAATTAATAACACTATTTCAAAGGTAAAAACCGACTTCATAACGATTTATTGTTTTGTTAAAAAAGATTTTTATTACATTCGTGGTCAGCTATTAATCAGAAAAACAACCCAAATGTTAAAAAAAACTGGTCTACTTTTCATGTTAGCACTTTTTGTGTTTGCATGTAACAATGATGATGATTTAGTTGCAGCTTGTGATACTGTGACAAATATATCTGCTAATACAGTAACTAATAATTCTGCAACTATATCTTGGAATGACACTGACCTAATTGGGTCTTATATCTTGGAATATGGAATTTCTGGATTTGCACTTGGCAGCGGAACACTAATTTCTGAAACGAATACAAGTATAGTTCTTACTGGATTAGATGCAAATACAACATATGATGTTTATGTACAAACGGTTTGTTCTGAAACAAATGTAAGTATGTATACAGATGTACTTAGTTTTACCACGTCAGCACCATTTGTGATTCCTGAGTTCTTACCAACACTTTCTGAGTTAAACTTATTTGTTGGTAATCTTGATGATTTGCAAGTAACTCCTTATGCGTTTGAATACGATTTAAACACACCCTTATTTTCAGATTATTCATACAAACAGCGTTTTATAGTGCTACCTCTAGGTGAAAAAATGACTTACGACGGTGACGGTTTACCATTATATCCTGACAATACATTAATTGCAAAAACATTTTATTACAATAATGATGATCGCGATGTATCTCTAGGTCAACATATTATTGAAACTAGAATTCTTATTAAAATTAATGGGTCTTGGGAAACTGGAGATTACAAATGGAATGATACACAAACTGATGCTGTTTTAGACTTAAACGGAAGTGTCGTTCCTGTAACTTGGATTGATGTTGATGGTGAAACTAATAACATTAATTATCAAATACCTTCTGATACTGATTGTTTTTCATGTCATAGAATTGGTAGTGACAAAACACCTATCGGACCAAAAATGCGAACACTTAATTTTAGTGTAGATGGTGTTAACCAATTGCAAGATTTAATTGACAGTGAGCTTCTTGATGGCTTAACAGACCCTTCAACAGTTAGCGTTTTACCAAGATGGAATGATGAACTCAATTATACATTAGAAGAGCGTGCTAGAGCATATTTTGACATCCAATGTGCCCATTGCCATATCGAAGGTGGTTTCTGTGAATTTCAATCAACATTAAGATTAGATTACGAAAGGTCTCTTGATGATTCTCAAATTGCACCTAGAAGAATGAGTATTATAAATAGAATTTCAAACTACAATCAAGGTTTTAGTATGCCCTTAAACGGAACAACTATTATTCATGATGAAGGTGTTGAACTATTATTAGAATATTTAGATACACTAGAATAAAATCATATCTTAATTGCATACAAAAGGCCACTTTTAATAGTGGCTTTTTTGTTTTAAACACTACGCTTATTTAAGTTAAAATAGTATTAAAACCTTATGATATTTTTCACCACTCTTTTAGATTTCTTACTTTAGGAGACTAATTTAAAAATCAACCACATTGAAACACATTTCTATTAAACTACTTCTTGTAGTTTCCGTATTTTTTGTTGCTGTCTCATGTTCAACAACAAAAAAAGCAAATAAATCAAAAGCAGCGACTACCGCTGCTAAACCACCGGCAAAGAAGCCTGGAAAAAACGACCCAAAACCTTACGACAAAGTCATTACCAAAGATGCAAAAAGTGATGAAGGGTTATTTACAGTTCATACCTTAGATGATAAATACTATTATGAAATACCTGATTCTCTTTTTGATAGAGAAATGCTTATGGTAACACGTATTTCTAAAACTGCAAGCGGATTAGGCTTTGGTGGAGGAAAACAAAATGAGCAAGTATTACGTTGGCAGAAAAAAGGGAAAAAAGTTATTCTTCGCGTTGTATCATACAATGTAGTAGCTGCAGATTCTCTTCCTGTTAATGAAGCCGTAGCAAATTCTAATTTTGAACCGGTTCTGTATACCTTTCCAATTAAAGCCTATAGTAAAGACTCAACAAGTACTGTAATTGACGCTTCGCCTTTATTTCAAAAAGACGTAAAATCTTTAGGCTTACCTCAATTTAGAAGACGTCCTTTTAAAGTCACGCGACTTGAAAGCGATAAATCGTTTATAGAAAATATTAAAAGTTACCCTAGAAATATTGAAGCAAGACATGTAAAAACATATGCTGCTGGAACACCTCCATCTAATTTTAGTACAGGAAGTATTTCTATTGAAATTAATAATTCAATGATTTTATTACCAGATAACCTAATGAAACGTCGTTATTTCGATGAACGTGTTGGGTGGTTTGCTAGAAGCCAAACAGATTATGGTTTAGAAGATCAAAAAAGTAAATCTCTTACCTTTTTAGACCGATGGAGATTAGAAGTTAAAGATGAAGATATTGCCAAATTTAATCGTGGAGAATTAGTAGTTCCTAAAAAACAAATTGTGTACTATGTAGATAGAGCTACTCCAGAAAAATGGCGTAAATATATCAAACAAGGTATTGAAGATTGGCAAGTCGCTTTTGAAGCTGCTGGATTTAAAGATGCTATTATAGCAAAAGATCCGCCAAGCGTTGAAGAAGATCCAGAATGGACTCCAGAGGACGTTCGCTATTCAGTTGTACGTTATTTGGCATCTCCTATTCCAAATGCTAATGGACCTCATGTAAGTGATCCAAGAACAGGAGAAATTTTAGAAAGTGATATCAATTGGTATCATAATGTCATGTCTTTATTACGTGGTTGGTTCTTTGTTCAAACTGCTGCAATTAATCCAGATGCACAAAGCCCACAGTTTAAGGATGAAGTTATGGGACGTTTAATTCGTTTTGTTTCTGCCCATGAAGTTGGTCACACATTAGGGTTACCTCACAATATGGGAAGTAGTGTTGCCTATCCCGTAGAAAAACTACGTGACGCAGCATTCACTCAAGAATATGGTACTGCGCCATCTATAATGGATTACGCACGTTTTAACTATGTTGCTCAACCAGGAGATGAAGGTGTCGCATTGATGCCAAATATTGGTATTTATGATAAGTATGCTATTTCTTGGGGTTATAGACCTATTTTAGGAAAAACTGCTGAAGAAGAAAAGCCTATCCTTAACCAATGGATTATGGCACACGCTGGTGACCCAATGTATCGTTTTGGTCATCAACAAGTAGGTGATGTACATGATCCAAGTTCTCAAACTGAAGATTTAGGGGACGATGCAATGCTTGCAAGTGATTACGGAATTAAAAACCTAAAGCGCATTGTTCCAAATTTAATTAGTTGGACAACTGAAGCCGGAGAAGATTATGATGATTTACAAGAAATGTATGGTCATGTCGTTTCTCAATTTAATCGTTATATGGGACATGTTTCTAACAATATTGGTGGTGTCTATGAGCATTATAAAGCTGCAGATCAACCAGGTGCTGTGTATACACCTGTTGCAAAAGACCACCAAAAGAGAGCTATGAAGTTTATTCAAGACAATCTATTTACGACGCCTGAATGGTTAATGGATAAAGCAATCTTTGATCGTATCGAATATTCTGGTTCAGTAAATCGTGTTCGTTCATTACAAGTGAGAACCTTAAACAACATTATGAGTTTAGGTAAAATGCAACGTTTAACTGAAGCTGAAACATTTAATGGCAATGAAGCTTATGCACTTACCGAAATGATGAGAGATATTAGACAAGGTATTTGGAGTGAGTTACGTACCGGAAAAAGAATTGATACTTACAGACGTAATTTACAACGTGCTCATATTGATAGATTAGGGTATCTAATGACTGCTAAAAATCAAGGTAAAGCACCTGCATTTGGAGGTTATCAGAAATCGACTGCTGTTAATACAAGCCAGTCTGATATTAGAGCTGTTGTTAGAGCTGAATTAAAATCATTACGTAGTCAATTACGATCTGCTCGTGGCGGAGATGCTATGAGTAGAATTCATATTGCTGATGCGCTTGAGCGTATTGATGCCATCTTGAATCCTAATGGATAAGATTTATTCCTTTAAATAATTTAAAAAGCTCCAGAGATTTCTGGGGCTTTTTTTATACTTCTTATACAAGGTGTTTTTATTAGGAAAATCTAATTATTTAAAATCGCATCAATAACAGATCTATAAGTCTCAAACTCAACCAAATTATTATGACCACCACCTTCAATGGTGACAAATCTCGTTTTATCTGAAGGTGCAACTTCTTTTAATTTTTCTGCCGAAGTATAAGGCACAACACTATCATCTGTTCCATGAAACATGGTAATTGGACAGTTCACATCTACGATAAATTCATGAGACGGAAATTTATATTTTAGTAAGGCAGTAACTGGAAATATTGGAAACCGATGTTTCGCCACATCCAAAATACTATAATATGGTGTCTCTAAAATTAATTGTTTCGGTTTATTTTTTGAAGCGAGAAATGTAGAAACTCCAGTACCTAGAGAGCGACCATATACGGTAATCTCACTTTCAGAATAGTGTTTCAGAAGGTAGTCATAACAATACTGAGCATCATCATAAAACGCTTGTTCACTTAACTTACCTTTACTCTTTCCATAGGTACGATAATCTATGATAAATACGTCATAATCTTTGGCGACAAAAAATTCACCAATAGTTCCCCAGCGACTCAAATCACCCGCATTTCCATGAAAATATAAAATAACCCCTTTCGGGTTTTCAACTTTAAAATGTATTGCATTAATAAGCACATCTTCAGCTGGCCTAAGGAATGCTTCTTCAAATGGATATGCAAATTCATATTGATAATCTTGTTCTAAAACCGTTGGTAAGAATAGTAGTTTTTCTTGTAAAAAATAGAGTGATGCGCTTATCATAACATATAAAATCAAAAGTACTTTAAGTACTTTTTTAAGCCTTTTTCTTAGTCGGTTTTGAGGAATGAATGACATTGATACTTGTGGTTTCTAAATCGATGGTTTTGGGTGTTTTGTTTAAAATATCGTCTAACATGCTATGATACGATTCAAAATTATTCAGATTTTTATGACCACCTCCAATTACCGTATGTAATTTGGTGAGTTTTGGATTCACCTTAGACAGTTTCAAACTCGTTTTAAATGGAATCAACTTATCATGCGTACCATGAATAATATGAATTGGACATTGTACATATTTCAACCATTTATAAGTTGGTAATGGATACTTCATCAATAATGACAAAGGCATAAATGGTGCATAGCGTGCCGTTACTTTCGTTAAACTATAATAAGGCGCATCTAGAATGAGCATTTTGGGGTGATTCATTGATGCTAATTTGGCTGCAAATCCAGATCCTAATGACCTTCCGTAAAGAATAATTCGGTCTTCGGTTGTTTGTTCTTTCACTTTATTATAGACCAATTGTAAATCGCGTTTAATTGCTTTTTGTGAACGCCTACCTGTACTTTTTCCGAAGCCACGATAATCAACCATTAATACATTATAGCCATGTCTCGTAAAATCTACCGCAAATTTCCCCCAACCTTTAATACTTTTAGAATTTCCTTTTAGATAAATAACAACCCCTTTACTTTCTCCTTTCGGAAAAAACCGTAAACCATTTATAATAGCGCCATCGCGTGTTTCAAGGTTATATTCTTTGGTATCTTGGTTGGCATAATCAAACTGAAAATCGGCAGGTAGTTTTTCAGGTTTAAATAACATATAGTCTTGCAAATAGTATAAAGCAATACTAATAGCAATATAGATAACAAAAACAGTAATAACAATGGACAACCAATATGGCATAAAGCATAGTTTGTTCTAACAAGATATAAAATTAAACCGAAATAATACAAAAAGGCTCTAGTGATACACTAAAGCCTTTATGGTTATATATCAAATGAAGTATTATAAACCTAATACCTGAACGCCTTGTTCAAAAACAACATCGACAGGAATGTTGGCATCGCTTAAACGATCTAAATCTGCTTGTAATTCTTTAGAAATAATTCCCTTTTCAGCAACCAATTGAGCAACACCGTTATAATCACCATTACCTTGTAAGGTTAATATAAGATTAGACAAATCTCGCATTGCGACTTCCATTTTATCAAAATCAACTTTATAAGTACCATCTTCATTTCTAGTGAAAGCACCTTTTTCCTTGAAAAAATTAAAGCGAATCATATTTGCTTTTCCGTGAGCCGATGAAGCTCCAAAACGTACAGATCTAAAAATACCAGCCATAAAGGTCACCATATTATCTTTTAAATCATCGGTTAATTCACCTTTAGCATTTAACTGTTGAATCATGTATAATCCAAGAATATCTGCCTTACCTTCTTCTAAAGCACTAGAATGTTCTTTTAATGCAGTTCTTACTGTACCTTTACCATTGATTGTGTTTTTGATTCCTAAACCATGAGCCACTTCATGAAACATTGTATTAGAAAAGAACGCATCAAATGTAATATGCTTACGCTGGCTTTCATCGATTAAAACCTTAGAAATAGGTAATAAGATTTTATCAAATTTAGCACGCATGGCATTTTTAAGTTGTAAACGACGTGTTCCTTTTTGTAATTGTACTTCTTCATCATTTGGCAAGTTAATAGCAATCGTTTTACTTCCCGAATTACAATCTCCAGCATAAAACACAACATCATAAGCATTGAGGTCGCTATCAGTTCCTGGCCTTTCTTGCTTATAAGCCTCGTCAACTGGAAGCCCTATTTGCAACTCTGGTAAATAAGCACTAAACTTAGCTAAACGTTTGCTCCACTCTTGATCCTTGATTAACACATAACCTTCATGAGCTGCTTTGTTACCAAATAGTTGGTCTTCATAGGTTTCAATTGGACCAATAACAATGTCAATCGTATTTGTTTTCATATCCATCCAAGCCAAATCACTAGGCTGATAATCATCATCTAATAAGGCTTTTGCTCTTAATTCTAAATACGTTTTTAGTCCAGCATCTTCAGCTAATTCTGATGCTCTCACTAATAATTGTGACACTTCTTTCAACTTACTCTCAAATTGCTTATGGTAAGGAATTGAATACAATTTCCCACTTTCATCACGACGTACAAAATTGTAAATACTCGATTTGTTTTCGATATCGGCAGCTTCAAATTCTGCTTTGGTCATATCTTTTGGATAGAAATTTGCACCTGCAGGTTTTGGACCAATACCTTCAACAAAAGAAGCATTTCCATCTAAACGATCCCAAGGACCATAATTAATCTCAACAAACTTTTTAGTGTTTTCATCTGAAATAGACTTCAGTAATTCACTTTTATCTCCATAGGACTCATACCAGAATAAATCATTCATCATATTAGCTGCTTCAATTAAATACGGCAACATTTGGCGTTCTTTTGCTGATAGCTTAGACACATCTGCCGTTAATTTGAAACTCACATATTTACTTAGGTTTTTTTCCATAATACTTGGATCAACTTTAGAGGTTTCATCTTCTGCAACAACTTCTTTTTTATCGGCTTTACAAGCATAAAAAAAAGTAGCTACAATCAATACTATAATTAGTTTTTTCATTAGAAATTAGTGTTTTTGATTTCCTTCCAAAGTTAATTAAATTTCGCTTATTGCTCAACAAATTTTGCAATTGGTATATCATTAATAAACACGTTATCTAAAACCGCTTCACCTTCTTTAACATATACCAAAGCGTAGGTGTTATTTGGCAATGAGTCTCGTTGCGCATCTCTATGAGCTACTTCAGCATCATAGGCCTTGTATTCATCCATATAAAATTCATTAAATGGCAATGTAAAACGTAAAATACTGTCTCTTTCACTATACCATTCCACTTTAGCCGAAACGAAAGATCCCAATTCAGGTTGCTCTATGCTTACCGAAGTTGCTTTAGCAAACCCGAGACTATCGTTCGTTATTGAAACATAGATCTCTTGATTTCTTTGCCAGTTATTGTTTGTCATTTTAATATGATCTAATTCATAATTAAGTATGATATACTTTCCTTTAAAAGGATCGGTAGGATCGACAGGTTCAGTTTTAAACTTATAAGCCATCCCTGAGTTTAAAATAGATTCGCGGTTAAAAATCATTTGAGCTGGCACTGCAATCTGCGCCACAGCTACAATGATAAATAGAATAAAAATATGTATCGTTTTCATGAGTTCGTTTTTAATGATTCTACTTTGGACTTCTGTTTTTTCAGCATTATATAATTGGTAAAAAAGAATCCAAGACCAACAGACACAAATAATAATCCTCTAATTACAAAACTCATATTAGTATCAAAAAATCGGCATACAACTAATGCAGTGATTATTAGAAGACCATAATTTAATATCCCAAAATGAAATTTATCTGCTCCAATTTTGATGGTTGTTATTCCTAAGGCTAAAACAATCAAATTCACTATTATGGTCCCAAAAACTGGAATATTCAACCCAAAAATGTAAAGGATTGTAAACAGAATAAAGAGGTGTTGAAACACATTAAACCCTTTAATCCATCGCTTTGAATACAAATATGCAAGAAGGCCTAAATTTGTAATAAAAAGAACTATTGAAACATAGCTTTCTTGGGCATTTAAAAAGAACTGTTCTAAATACCAAAAACTATCAAAACTCATGGTTAATATCATGATTACAATACCTAAGGATCCAAAAATCAAATAACCATTTCTTCGTAATTTTTGATTCTCAAACAATGGGGTTTTCCCTAGGTTATAAAATAGACTAAACAATAACAAGTACATCAAGAATCCTAATTCAGAAAGGTGATCAACAAAAGCACCAAGTACTATAGTAAAACTTAATGGGAACAACCAATTAAATATGGACGTGATATTTGATGTGTTTTTGTGTTTGAGTAATTGCAAATAATGCGGAATCAACAAAGCAATCAATACAAGGTACAGCCAAGGTGCTTGATTAAAGGTTGCAAATCCGTAACCAACTTCAAAAGCATAATAGGTGATACATATGATATTTAAAATAGCCACTGAATTAGATTTTAAGAGATATACCAAAGGCAAACTCAAAACAATCCAAGTTAAAACATAGGTACTTAAATTTCCTGGAATATTATATATCTGACTTACAAGTGCAATACTCGAACCGATAGCAAAAAACAAAAATGTTCCTGAAGCCTCTTTCCAAGTATTGCTTTTTCTTTTCAGAATAGAAAACGCAACAAAACATTGACCTATAACCAATGGTAAAAAAGCAAATATGGTTTTTGTTGTTCTAGCAAAATCATCCCAATTATGAGCAAGAATTAGAATAATCCCTAAACCAACCAATAGCGAGCCCAAAACACCAAAAACAGTAAACAATTTATTAGGAGTATTTTGTTGTTTGGAGTGATAGTACTCCTCAATTTTTGAAGCAACTTCTTGTGAGATTATATCATTATTTACCAAATCTGATAATTCATTTATAAGTTTTGAGTTCATTGTTTTTTAATTTAATAGTTTTAAAAACACATCAGCAAAAGGATCTTGATTAACAACTGTATAATAAAATAAAGCCCCAAGCCATCCATGAAATAACCCTAATACATATAGGTTTTTAGCCTTCAAATAAATGTACCCATAAACTAAGGCGAGAATAAATGTTCCAATTAATAACCAAACTGACGGATAATGTACCAAAGAAAATAATATAGCTGTGATAAAAATGACACTTATTTTTTTAAGCTTTATAAATTTCAAGGTACTCAAATTACCGGCAACTAAACCAATAGTGAGAAATTGTTGAACAGTTCCCCAAATAGGATAAGTAATTAAAAGTGGTACGATATGCCATGTTGGATTTAAGGTGTCTTGAAGATAACCAATAATTAGAAATGAGAACACAGACACTACTGCAAAAGGTAGCATGAGTTTTAAAACAGTTTTAAAATTATCACGTCTAAATCCCCAATCTGCTAGCACTTGTTTATCTTTTTTATAACGATAATACACATAGAGTGACCAAGCTACAATAGCAACGATTACGAATGGAAGTCGCCAATTGAGGTAATCCATGAATACAAATTTCCCTATACCTGTGAGCACTACGGCAAGAATTTCTAAAAGTCGAATTTTATCAGAAATTGGCCTTGTCAAATTAAAGCTTGAGAAGTCTGTTAGATATTTTGTGAGTTTTGGTTTCATAAATTTATTTTAAATCAAAAGCATTGAAATTAATATAAGATAGACGCCCAATAACAGAAAAGTCAAAATAATATAAGTTTTACAATGGCTTAGTTTTTTGTTTCGTTTAGAATGTCGGTATAATCCATATAAAATGGAAAATAAAATTATAAGGTCAGTAGTGAATATTATAAATGTTGTCAAACTTGAAAACATAGTAAGACTAGAAGCAGGCTGCATACAACATAGCCAACCAAAAATGAAACTCAAAATAAAAACTCCAAATGTTAGGATTGAAATTAACAGTATTGTCAAAATCAAATGACCAACATTAGTTTTACTTTTGGTTATTGTTTTAAAATACTCTAATCTTATTGATTTCATAATAATCTGTTTAAGGTTTAAAACCCTCCAGGCTGTTACACCTGAAAGGCTTTAGGTCACCAACCAACCTATCATCAAAACAAAAAAATCATGTAGACGATAATGCCTTCTGCGATTCCTGTGATGATGCTCATTCCTAGAATGTCTTTGATTTTACTTCTTAAAAAGAATACAATACTTAAGATGGCCATAATAGCTGCTAACAATATTTCTAAAGCACCTATTTGAGTAAGCAGATATGTAATTCCTGTAAATGCAGCCGTAATGCCTGCTGTAATAAGACCAAATTTTATAATCTCATCTTTTGAGTAATTGCCTTCTTTAAAACCTTTTCTCAAATCTCTAAGAACAGATAGAACAAATAATAGAGGCACAACTGATAAAAATGGCGCAAAAATAACTTTAATGCCTTTTTCTATTCTCAAATTAAAGTGAAGAAAAAATGCAATGGCTGTAAACGCTAGTAGACCTGTAACAATAATCGATTGAAATGTAAATAACAATTCACGTTTGTTAACATTCGTTTTGGGTCTTGGAGGTTGAATAATTGGATTCATAATTTTAAATTTTTGATGATTTTACTTTTTTTGTTTTTATGCTATTATACGGTTAGAAAAAATACATGAATAGCTAATGAGAGTAAGACACCGCTTAAAATTCCGTTGACTCTCAAATTGTTATACAAAATGTAATTAAGTACATAGCTACTTATGGTAGTGGAGTTAATGAGATGTGCAAAAATGAGATGGTCTTCTAGTTTTTGACCTGTCATCCATTCTATAGTTTGCATGCTCACAACACCAACGATCATGGTCACAACAAGTAATATGGTAGCTGGTTTTTGATTTTTCAGTTTGTATTCGTCAGTGTTTTGAGGCAAAAAGTGTTCTATTAACACAAAGCGCACAAAAAACAATAATGGTATTGGAAATAGAATCGATGCAATAATTTTTATAACATCTTTTAGAGTTTTAATGTCATCATATCCCAAAAACACCAAATAGACAAAAACAACTACCGAAACACCAGTAGTGACAATAAATGCAGTATTTAATTTTTTGAGTTGCATTTTAAAACCTAATTGGTGCAGCGCTAGTAATTGATCGGCTAGCCAACTGATCTACACAATGATTATAATTATCTATAATCTTATTTTGAATCTGTTTTGAAAACACTATTAGTGCACTAATGGCAACTATAAAAAGTGTGGTTTTAATAAACTGTCGCATATTATTTTGTTTTGTTGATTACACTACAAATGTGCGACAGTTAGCTCAAGCAGAAAATACTGTTTATTAAAAAAACTGACGATTAAATATCAATAATATGATTTATAAATACTATATTTATTACTATTATGTTTTATTAACTGACGATTAAATGATAAACTTAAATACCATAACATCTACATTTTCTTCGGAAGATCAACAACATTTCATCTCTTATTTAGAGCGAAAGAACAAACGTAAAGACACTAAAAACATTCAATTGTTTAAACTTCTAACGCAAAATGAACTGTCGTCAAAAGATATGTGTCAAAAACTCTATGGTTCTTATCGTAAAGACGCCTATCATGCCTTGAGAAAGCGACTCTATCAATCACTTATTGATTTTATTGCAAACAACAACCTAGAAGAAGAGAATTCGGTAGATATGCAAATCATTAAATATATTCTGGCTTCGAGAACCTTCCTATTTCATAAAAAACCTAAAATAGCGTATCAAATTCTTGATAAAGCTGAAAGTTTAGCACAAGAACATCATTTATTTCCTATTCTAAATGAAATTTACCACACCAAAATTCAATATGCTTATATGAACCCTTCGGTAGACATTAATGAGTTGATTGCTAATTTCCGAAATAACCAAAAACAACATTTTATTGAAGAGGAATTAAATTTAGTCTACGCAAAAATCAGGCAAACTCTAAGTGACATGACCTACAAAGGAAAGGTTGTGGATTTCAAAACCATACTTAATAATACACTTGAAGAGCATAATATTAACTCATCTGAATCCTTATCGTTTAAATCACTATATCAATTAATGACCATTGTAAGTCTATCAGCTTTTGCAACTAACGATTATTTAAAAACTGAGCCTTTTTTAATCGATACGTATCAAAAAATCTTAAATCACAAAACCAAAGAGAAACAGCTTATTCATCATGTGAAAGTGATTTACATCATCGCCAACACTTTATTTAGAAATAAGAAATTTCATGAATCATTAGTCTATTTAGAAGACATGCATTCACTAATGCTTCAACAGAGAAAAAAATACTACGCAACATTTAAACTGAAATACCATTTACTTAAAGCATTAAATCTCAATTATATTAATAAACAAGAAGAGGCTATAGCATTGTTAGAAGCTGTTAAACAAACCAAACATATAGATTTAGAATCACTCTTAGATATTCATTTGGCATTAGTTATGTTTTATATGCAAAAACAAGATTTTAAAAGTGCAAAATCTATATTTTCTAAGTTTTATCACACTGACAAGTACTATATAGAAAAAGCAGGAAAAGAGTGGATTATCAAAAAGAATCTTGCCGAGATTATTCTCTACATTGAGCTAGGCGATTTAGACCTTGTAGAATCTAGATTACTGAGTTTCAAGCGTTCCTATTTTGATTATTTACGTCAGATTGACCAAGAAAGAGCTATTATTTTTATAAATTTGGTTAATTCTTATTTTAAAAACCCTGAAAATGTAACCTCAATTGATTTTAAAAATAAGGTTGAAAATGCATTTATTTGGGTAGGCGAAAAGCAGGAAGATATATTTGTAATGAGTTTTTACGCATGGTTGAAAAGTAAAATGGAATCCAAACCATTGTACACAACAACTATCGGACTTATTAAAAAAGCGCAAACTGTTAATTAGGAGTTAAAATAACACACCGCTTTAAACCTATTTAAAAGAATGCAGTCAAAGAAACATCAATTAAAAAATTGAAACCTATAAAATTTAAACAAATCGTATTATGAAAAAATTAATCTTAATTGCCATGGCATTTGTAACCTTACAAGCTGTAGCACAAGACAAACAAAAAGAAAAACGAAAAGCGAAAGTAGCACAAATGAAAAGCATGTCTGCTGAAGACCAGGCTACTATTGCAACAAAAAAATTGACGCTTGCACTAGACTTAGATGAAAAACAACAATCTCAAGTCAAAGAAGTGATGCTAGAACAAGCTATGTATAGAAAGCAAAAAAGAGACAAGAAAGAACAGATGAATAATGCTAAAGGCACAAATAGTACTGCAAAAGTTCAAAACGTTAAAGAAGTTGGTGTAAAAGACATTAATGAGAGGCTAGATCATAAAATTGAAGCAAAAAAGAAAATGAAGTCTATACTCAATGCTGAACAATATAAAAAATGGGAAGCAATGCAAGGCAGGCGTCATATGAAAGCAAAAGAAAAGAACAAAATGAAGTCTAAACACTAGTTTTAGTTTTTAAGATAAATCATAAATAAGCATCGATTTTTAATGTCGATGCTTTTTTTTATGATAAAAATCGTTAATTTTAAAACCTGTTGAATTATTTAGATCAAAAGACAATGAAAAAACTAATTACACTTTGCCTATTTGCAGTTGCTATGCTTTTTAGTACTCAAAATACGATTGCTCAAAACACATTAGAAATTAATGCCGAAGCAAACACAAAAACTAAAGAGCTAAGAAAAGTCATTAAGTTTGAGCAAACTAAAATGCAAGATGTTTATAAAGCTTATCAAGAATATGGTATTGCCTTTAAAAAGATAAGTAATAATGTAGCTGGTAATACGGAACGTTTAGAAAAAATAAACACAGTATTAGACGAAAGACTACAGGGCATCTTAACTGAAGATCAATATGTTTCGTATTTAAAGCATTTTAGAGACAGATAACCCAAGACATAACATAAAAAAAGCGACTTTAAAGTCGCTTTTTTTATGTTTATAATGTTTGAGCAACCGTATCTACAGCCCTTATAGTTTCATCTAAATCTTCATAAGACAGTGCATCGGTAATAAACCAAGTTTCAAACGCACTAGGCGCAATGTAAATACCTTGATTTAACATCCCGTGAAAAAAGGCTTTAAATCGATCATTATTTCCTTTAGCAGCACTTTTAAAATCTACAACGTCGCCTTCGGCAAAGTGAATAGATATCATAGAGCCTTTACGATTAATTGTATGTGTTATTTGATGTTTATTTAAAACTTCAGCACATCCTTTATGAAGGTATTCGGTTTTTTTAGCAAGACGAGTATATAGTGATGCATCAGTATGTATTGCTGTTAACATCGCTAATCCAGCAGCCATAGCTAAAGGGTTTCCACTTAATGTACCCGCTTGATACACCTTACCGAGAGGCGCTAGATGATTCATAATTTCGTCACGAGCTGCAAATGCTCCAACAGGCAAACCTCCTCCTATCACTTTTCCGAAACATATGATATCTGCATTTATATTATAAAGTTCCTGAGCACCACCTTTAGCAAGTCTAAAACCTGTCATAACCTCATCAAAGACAAGAAGAATATTATGCGCATCACATAAATCCCTTAAGTGTTGTAAAAAATCATCTTTTGGTGGAATACAGCCCATATTGCCTGCAACTGGCTCGATAATAATACAAGCAATTTCATTCTTATTAGCGGCTACCAATGCTTTTACATTCTCTATATCATTAAAATTAGCCAACAAGGTATCTTTTGCTGTACCCTGAGTTACACCAGGACTATTTGGGCTTCCAAAAGTAACTGCTCCACTTCCAGCCTGAATCAAAAAAGCATCACTATGCCCATGATAACATCCAGCAAATTTTATGATTTTTTCTTTTCCTGTAAACCCTCTTGCCAATCGAACAGCACTCATACAAGCTTCTGTTCCCGAATTCACAAATCTAATCTTGTCAATATTTGGCACCATAGACACTGCTAGCTCAGCAATTTTGGTTTCTATTTCCGTAGGCATTCCAAAGGACGTTCCATTTTTAGCTTTTTCAACAACTGCCTTTACAACAGGTTCATAAGCATGCCCTAATAGCATTGGACCCCAAGAATTAATATAATCGATATAACGATTATCATCTTCATCATAGACATAAGCACCTTTAGCAGATTTTGCAAAAATTGGCGTTCCTCCTACAGCTTTAAAGGCACGAACTGGAGAATTTACACCTCCAGGAATTACGTTTTCGGCTTCTTTAAATAACGTACTACTACGTTGATATAACATATTAATTAGATTTAATAATGAGAATTTGACCTAATGAAAGATCATTATTTTTTAAACTATTGAGACGCATAAGCTCATCCACAGTGGTATTATACTTTTTTGATAACGAATACAAGGTATCTCCTTTAATCACTTTATGATTTATAGGTTTATTTGTTTTAGACACATCAGTACCTGTAGACTTTTTTCCCAATACCATATCATCATATTTATCGAGCTGATACCGTTCAATTAAACTTATCAATTTTTGCGGATACTTTCTATCAGTAGCATAACCAGCTGCTCTCAATCCTTTTGCCCAACCTTTATAATCATTGGGTCTCAATTTAAATAATTTTGAATAACGTCCGCGAGTCGTCAAAAACCTCGAATGGTCCTCAAAAGAGCTATAAGCGTGTTTATATTTTCTGAAACATTCTTGCGACTTATCGTCATCATGGTAGATTTTTTCACCAGTCCAACCATGGCATTTAATTCCAAAATGATTATTAGCTTCAACAGACAATCGTCCTTTACCAGAACCTGATTCTAAGATACCTTGAGCCAAAGTAATACTTGCTGGTATTTTAGCCTTTAGCATTTCATCCATCGCAATGGCATTGTATTTTAGAATGTAAATTTCAACAGCGCTTAAATTGGTTTGCTCAGGGGCTACGATTGTTTCGGCAGGTTTCTCAGTTTCAGAACCTGATTCAGGCGAAACAACAGTTTCAGTTTTTTGGTTCGTCTTTTCTTTTTTAGTAACAATTTTCTTTTTTGAACCGCAACTAAACACCAATACGCTTATAAGTGCAACGACAAGTAATTTCTTCATAAATCTTAAACGATTAAAGGCTTTTTTTGTTGTTTTAATTTTACATTCATCCCTTCTATTCCTTGTAATCCTCCTGTGTGAATTGCCAAGATCTTAGAATGCTTCGGAAAATAGCCTTTCTCAATTAGATCATAAATACCAAATACTAGTTTACCAGTATAAATAGGATCTAACGGAATATCATGCTGCTGCTTAAATTGATTCATAAAAGCAATTAATTCATCATTAATTTTTGCATAACCTCCAAAATGATAATCGGTAATTAACTCCCAATTTTTATGCGTCACAAATTTAGTGATTTCTTCTTGTAAAAAATCACCTTTTAAGGCAGGAAAACCAATAATTTTTTGATGTGGTAATGCTGAGTTTATTAGTCCTGAAATCGTGCCACCAGTTCCAACTGAGCTACATATAAAATCGAATGATTCATCGGCTTTAGTAAGAATCTCTTTACAACCTTTAACAGCAAGTCTATTTGTACCACCTTCAGGAATTAAATAAAAGTCGCCAAACTCATTTTTTAAACTCTCATAAAAATCAAGGTCAGTTTTAAGTTTGTATTGATCTCTTGAGATAAACTTTAAAGTCATTCCACAAGTTTTAGCAAAGCTTAACGTTGGGTTTGTTTCTATTTTGGAAAACAATTCTTCGCCTCTTATAATTCCTACGGTTTTAAAACCAAATTCTTTTCCTGCAGAAGCCACTGCCGCGATATGGTTTGAAAATGCACCACCAAAGGTTAACAAGGTGTTTTTGTTCGTGTGTTTTGCTTCAATTAAATTGTATTTCAACTTTCGATATTTGTTGCCAGAAATATAGGGATGTATTAAATACTCAGGCTTTATATAAACCTGAGTATCAACACTTAAATTCCTTTGGTCTTTGAATTTTAACATTTAGTCGAATATAACAACAGTTATTCCAAAAAAAAAGTTAAAAAAAGTATATTTATATTTGAATTAAAGTGTTTATTCGAATTAACTGTTTTAATTTGACACACAACACGTTATAGTTCTAAAACGAGTCCCCACACATCGTCATTTTTTCCCTACGCCCAAATCATAAAGATTATGATTAAAATTTGTTATGCAAAAATTGAAAATGTATGATGAAAAAATTACTTCTAGCCTCAGTATTTACACTATTTTTAATCCAAGGATTTAATGCACAAGTCACCATCTTTTCCGAAGACTTTGAAGCGGCAACAGGCGCTGAAAATATAGCTGGACCATATTTAGGATGGCAAAATGCTCAGTTTAATGCAAGTACAAATGACAACTATTTTTGGGTATTTGATAATACACGATGTAATGTAATTAATGGTACTCATTCTATGGCCGTAAGTACAAATACTCCTGCAACAACTGGAATATTGCCGCAGTATGATTTTGATAGCCCTGGAAATAGCACTCAAGCAGCTGCATCAACATTAGTATATTATGACACTCCTATTGACGCTACAAATTACACAAATTTGACACTTGATTTTAATTGGATTTGTGAAGGCGAAACTATTTTGGGGCTCTATTTTGATTATGGTACTGTGATGTATTCATTAGATGCCAATACTTGGACTATCTTACCAGATAGCTATGCAGGTCAAAATACTGTGCAATCTGTAACCAACCTAGACTTATCTGCTTTAGACGGACAAACATTTTACCTAGGATTTGGTTGGGAAAATGATGCCGATCTTGGAGGGTTTCCAAGTTTCATCATTGACGATATTGATGTTCAAGGAATAGCTCTTTCGCCTTGCTCAACACCAACGCAACAACCTACAGCTTTAAACTTAACACCAACAGGCGACACCATAAATGGAACTTTTACTGCAGCCGTACCAGCGCCAGATAATTACTTAGTAGTTCGTAGTACTTCAGCAGTGGCTCCAATTCCAGCTAGTGGCACTATATACAACATAGGTGATACAATTGGTACAGGCACTGTAGTTGATGTCGATAATAATACTGCGTTTACAGCAACAGGATTAACCCCCAACACCACATATTATATTTATGTGTATTCTTATAATATTAATTGCGCTGGTGGTCCAAGATACAATGGTAACAATCCTCTAACGGGAAATACCATGACGACGACATCAAGCTATTGCACACCAGCTACCAGTAATAGTACAACAGCACTTTATATCGATGATGTCGAGTTTATTGGCAACCTAGTTAATGATGTCAATATTGGAAATGGTACCTCAAGTACATCAGCTGGGTATTCAGATTATTCTAGTCGTCCAAATTCAGTCCAAGCTCAAGGTGAAGGTGTTAACATTTTTGTTGGATCTACGTCTGGAAGAGGACTCTGGAAGGCATGGGTGGATTGGAATAAGGATGGAGATTTTACAGATGCCGGTGAAGAAGTCTACGACACGAATGGGATTGCTACAGCAACAACTACTTTTGGATTTGTCATTCCTGCGGCTCAAGCCATTGGAGATTATCGAATTAGAATTCGATTCTATACAGCAATTGGCTATTATGATGGTCAAGGTGGTGGCCCTAATAGCTGTGATGGATTTTATGAATATTTTGGAGATCCCTTAAACCACTTTGACAGCTGTACAACCTTTACTGGTTTTACAGGTAATATAAACTACGGATGTGGCACTAGATCAGTTACTTGGTTAGAATATGGTGAAGCCGAAGATTACACCTTTACCGTTGTTGAAAGCTGTGTCGCAACAATTGCTAGTATTACAGATGGTGTGACCTGTGGCCCTGGACCTGTTAATTTACAAGTAACAGGAAATGCAAGCGCTACCACCTTCAATCTATATGATGCTGAAACTGGCGGAAATTTAGTAGCTTCAAACAGCACTGGTATTTTCACACCAAACATAACAACTACAACTGATTTTTGGGTCACAGCGTCTGATGGAAATTGCGAATCCTTAAAACGTTTAAAAATTGTTGGGACTGTTAATCCTGTGACTAATTTGACCATTAACGCATCAACAAGTGTTTGTGGCGTGGATGACATTGTTGAGATTACTGCTTCAGGCGATACTGAGATAGCCTATTTAATTGATGAAGATTTTGAAAGCGGTAACTTAGGTGTTTTTACAAACGTAAATTTGGCTACCAATACAGCTCCTGCGACAGCTGATTGGCAAAATGAAAGTAGCGTTTATGTTCCTGGACTACCTAATTATCTGGTCTGGTTCCCAGCAATGTCATCAGGATTTGGTACCAACAATTTTGCTCTATGTAATTCTGATGTTGGTCAATCTCCTATAACTCCGTTTCCCGCTTATATAACTTCAAATGCGTTAACCTCCCCAATTATTAATAGTACAGGTTTCACTGATTTATCATTAGACTTTGACATGTATTATTCGCATTATTTAGCAGATGGTATAGGTGCGGCTATTGATTATGTTTCAATTGAAATATCTACAGATGGAGGTGCAACTTGGCCAGCGGCTAACGAGATTAATAGATATACTGGCGATGTTGGATATGGTACTGAATTCGAAGACGAAAACTATAATCTTTCTGGCTATATAAACGAAACACAGTTAAGAATTCGCATTCGTTTTTACGGCGAATGGGTTGATGGCGTCGCCGTTGATAATATACAACTTTATGGGTCTCGTCCTTTAGCACCTTCTTTTACATGGTCTGTAGGTGTTGATGCCTATACAGACCCTTCAGCTGTAACCCCTTTTGAATATGTCCCTGGAACAACAGCCAGTGCCGTATATATAAGACCAACATTAACACAATTAGAACAACCTGATTTTACATTTACGGCTTTTGCAACACTATCAAATGGCTGCGTTGTTAATAGACCTATAACCATTACAAATAATACTAAGATTTGGGATGGAAGTCAAGGAACTGCGACTTGGCATGATCCAGACAACTGGTCGCCACGCGGTATTCCTACATCAGATAATTGTGTCATCATTAGAACTGCTGGAGCAGATCCTGACCCAAGCATACTTGGTCCACCAGTACCTCCGACACCAGCTTATGCAAGAAACTTAACAGTTTTAAGTAATGGATATTTAGAATTACAACCGTCTACATCACTTACTGTTACTGACTGGATTGACGTTGATTCAAACGGCATATTTGATGTTAGAAGTAGTGCTAATTTAGTTCAACTTACTAATGTTGCAACAAATAATAATACAGGTAGTATCAATATGCAAAGAGAAGTTACAGGGCTTAACTCTTACGATTATGTGTACTGGTCTTCAGCTGTTGAAAACTTTGGCGTTGCTGGAATTTCACCAGGAACAAATGCTGGTTTTATACTAGAATGGTTACCAACAGTCGGAGGCAATGGCGCAGGTAATTATGGTGAATGGCAAGCTGTTTCAGAAAATATGCCAGCTGGTAAAGGTTATGCTATTAGAGCTTTATCAGGAACAACTACAGCAAATACAGCTGAATTTACTGGACGCCCTAGTAATGGGATTATAAATAGACCTATTACAAGAGGCACATATACTGGAGCAGATTACGCTGGTCCAGGAGCCACTTTAGCCACAGCGATAGATGATAACTGGAACCTTGTTGGAAATCCTTTCCCTTCTGCTATATATGCTGATACATTTATCACCATGAATGCCGCTAACATTACAGATGACACAAACCCAGCAATAGCAGGAACAGTCTACCTGTGGTCTCATCAATCTGCTCCTAGTAACGCAGTCACAGACCCTTTCTATGGTGATTACGTCTATAATTATAACCCTAATGATTATATAGCTTATAACTTAACTGGATCTACACCTCCAGGATTTAATGGGTTTATTGGAGCTGGTCAAGCATTTTTTGTTCTAATGGATAATGGTGCTCCAAGTCCTTCTAACCTTGTATTTGATAATACAATGAGAAATGGCGTCTATGCCAATAATCAATTTTATAGAAATGATGGCTCATCTGAAGATGAAGAAACGGCTATTGTTCAAAAGAATAGAATATGGTTAGACTTAATAGATAGTAATAACAATGCAAACTCTATTCTAGTTGGTTATATCTCAGGAGCTACTTATGAAAAAGACAGGCTATTTGATGGCAACCAATTAGCTGGAACAAGCACACTCTTTTACTCTTTAATTGCTGATGAAAAAATGGCAATTCAAGGGCGTTCGCTTCCTTTTGATGCAAATGATCGTGTTTCTCTCGGCTTTGAAATTCCACAAAACGGTAATTTCTCAATAGCTATTAACCATATTGATGGATTATTCGAAACAACTAATCAGGGTATCTTTTTAGAAGACACATATACAAATACCATTCATAATTTAAGATTAAGCCCTTATAGTTTCACTTCAGACTCGGGTATATTTAACGATCGGTTTATTCTAAGATATAACGAAGACACATTATCAACTAATGAACCTGAATCACTTAATGGACTTACTATTCTTGCTCCTGATGGAAAATACATTAAAATAGAATCAACAATAAGTCCTATAAAACATATAACACTTTATGATTTATTAGGCCGAGTTGTTATGAATACTCAAGATACTAACAACTCATCAGAATTGATCGTTGAGACAAAGCATCTATCTAATGGAGGTTATATAGTCAAAGTAACACTTACTGATGGCAAAGAAAAAACACAAAAAGTTATTCTGAGTCAGTAGACGATAATTAAAAATAAATACGACCTAAAAAGACCTTAATTAAAAATTTAAGGTCTTTTTTTATTGATAATAAGGTTAACTACAACTGAAAATTATCATATAAAAAAAGTTTATTTTAAAAAAATGTGAATTTCATATATGATTTTTAACATGTTAACTAATTGTTTGAATAAATCTCATATATAATGTTAAAATTTTAATAAATTTTTATAATTTACTTCCTGTAAATCCCAATCTATCTTTTAAGCCTAACCTCACTATTTTTTAACCAACCTTATAATATAATGGTAATTAAGACGGTAGATTATGATTAAAAAATTACTTTTTTTATTTTTCACAATACTTTTAATCAGTAGTAATGGGTATAGTCAAAGTGACGATTGCACTGGAGCTCCTAGTCTAGCTGTGAATTCAAGCTGTACGACCTCTAACTATAGCATCCCTAGTACATTTACAAATTCTATGGGAGATCCCAGCTGCTCGGTTTCGTATAGAGACGGTTGGTATACGTTCACCACAGATGCAATGACGACTAATATAACTATCACCTGCGTTGGCAATAGAAGATTAACCCTAGCTTTATACAGCGGTACATGTGCAGGAACATTAACAGAAGAAGATTGCATTACTGATGTCACATTTCCAAATGGTGATGCGACCTTGGCAAACGTTACAGTTCTACCTAATACTACATACTATATCCGTTTAATACGTCGAAATAATGCCGGTTCAAATAATATGACTGGTACCATCTGTGTTACTTCCCCTGTAACAAATGATTTATGCTCAAATGCTACGTCTCTAAATTGTGGAGACACTAATATTTCTGGAAGCACCAATGGCACAACAACCACTGCTAGTGGATCAGGCTGTTTATCTGGCGACAATGGCGTATGGTATACTTTTGTTGGTGACGGAAATCAAACCACCCTAACCTCAACGGCTTCAGGTGGTTTTGATCATGAAATGGCTATTTCTTCTGGAACTTGTGGAAGCTTAACGAGTTTGTCTTGCCAGGATATTGGAGGTACAGATGGCACAGAAACATACACGTTTGTTACTGCAAATGGAACAACCTATTATGTCTATATAGCAGATTGGTTATCAGGAAGTACTAATACGGGCGACTTTACTATTTCTAGAACTTGCAACACAGTCACACCTCCTCCAAATGATGATTGTTCCGGAGCGATTCCATTAACAGTAAACACACCGTGTAACTTTACTACATATACTAATGAGTTTGCTTCAGATAGTGGTGTAGCAGATCCAGGTTGCGCAGGTTATGCTGGAGCCGATGTATGGTTTTCAGTTGTTGTTCCCGCTAGTGGTACAATAATAGTAGATACAGATACAGGTGACATAACAGATGGAGGAATGGCTATCTATTCTGGTACTTGCCCCTCCTTAACGCTTATTGAATGTGATGATGATGACAGTGATAATGGCTTCATGCCATCTATCACTAGAACAGGACTAACTCCAGGTGATACGATATATATTCGCTTTTGGGATCTTGGAAATTTTGATTCAGGCATGTTTGATATTTGCGTTTCTGAACCTCCTCCTCCTCCAACAAATACAGACTGTGCTTCTGCAGAAGACATAACTTGTGGTCAAAGTATATCTGCAACAACAAATGGTACAACTGGCAGTATTGCTAATGGAACTGGATGTACTATGAGTGACTATGGTGTATGGTACCATTTTGTAGGAGACGGAAATCAAACAACGATTGATGTTACTCCTAGTGGTGGATATGATGTGGAAATGGCAATAATGCAAGGAAGCTGTGGTGCATTAACAAATATTTCTTGTCAAGATGGATTTGGAACAGAATCATACACATTTACATCGATAAACTTAACAGATTACTATGTCTATGTAGCTCATTGGGACTCAGGAAATTCAACAACTGGAAATTTCACAATCGATATAACATGCGTACCACCAAATTGTACTCCAGGATCTGGAACAGGCACTTCAACTCTAGGATTACCAAATCTTGTTACGGCAGATATTAATGGCAATAATCCTGCTATTACTCCATGTGGTGCATCAGGAAGTATTGACATCGAAGCTACTTATTTACAATTGGGCAACCCAACTGACTATTCAGTATCTAGCATTACATATAGCCCACCTTACCAATTTGATTGTTTAACCAATCAGTTTTCAACTTTTAGTGACGATACATGGTCTCCATTAGTCCCGCTAGATTTTGATTTCTGCTTTTATGACAATGTCACTTCAAATGCATTTTCTAACCTTTTGGTAGCAGCGAATGGCGTTTTAACTTTTGACAACATTACGCCTGGCTCAGATTGCGGTTATGTTAATGATTATAATGTACCAAGTGCTATAAATGCTTCGGACACTTTTACAGATTTCTTCTTCGGTAAATCTATATATGGTGTACACCATGATATTGACCCAAGTCAAGGCGGAGAAATAGGCTATGAAACAATAACATTAGATACTGGTGAACGTGCACTTGTAGTAGGATGGCATGATATCCCAATGTTTTCAGATAATTCTATTTTATATACTGGCATGATTGTGTTATACGAACATAGCAATGTTATTGATGTTTATATCGAAGAAAAAAATATTGATGACAATAATGTATTTCCATGGAATGATGGTAATGCAACTGTAGCTATTCAAAATAATGCTACTATAGGGTTAGCTGCTCCAAACAGAAATAGCTTGAACACGAATTGGAATACGACTCAGGAAGCATGGAGGTTTACGCCTACAGGAGGTGGTTTAGGGTCAATCTCTACACTCACTTGGTATGAAGGATCTGCCTCAGCAAACGGCGGAACAACAACTGGGTTAACCACTGTTGGAAACACTGATATTATAACTGTAACACCTGTATCCAATACAACTTATACAGCTGAAGTCGTCTATAATTTTTGTGATGGAACCTCAATGACTAGATTTGAAGAAATCTTAGTTCAGGTTGCAAGCACTAAAACCTGGAATGGCTCTGTAGATACTAACTGGTATGTCGATGCTAATTGGACTCCTGCCATTATTCCAACCTCAGCAGATTGTGTAATAATACCAGACAACACTACTACAAATAATAGATCTCCAATTGCAGATATTACCAATATTCCTATCCCGCTCCCTCCTCAGCCAGCATTAGCAAGAAACATTACTGTTTTAAGTGATGGATATTTAGAGATAAGATCTAATACTGTTGTCGAAGTTGTTGAGTGGATTGACGTAGATTCTAATGGTTTATTTCTAATTAGGGATAGTGCTAGTTTAATTCAAATCAATGAAGGAGTACCTAATACTAATAACAATACTGGATTAATACATATGCAGCGTTCTGTAAGTAATGTCAATTCTTATGATTACATCTATTGGTCATCACCTGTAGAAAATAACAATGTAGAAGACATATCTCCTAACACATCAGCAGCAAAAATCTTTAAATGGATACCAACTCAAACTGCAGGTGGAGGAATAGGTAATCACGGTGATTGGATTAATGCTAATCCGAGTGAACTGATGGATATTGGTACAGGGTATATTATAAGAGGTTTAGGTGGTGCATCATTAATTCCAGACACACCTGCTTTACCAGCTACCACTACCGAATTTATTGGCCGTCCAAACAATGGTATCATAACACAACCTATCAATAGAGGTACACATTTAATTACAGATGGAAATTATACTGGTGATAATGGTGTTGCAAATGGCACAACACATCAAGATGATAATTGGAACCTTATAGGTAACCCTTATCCATCAGCAATATCATATTCAAATTTTATTAGTGCCAATAATGTCATCGATGGAACTATTTACCTTTGGACACATCAAAATGCACCTAGTGCAATTGGCAGTCCATTTTATCAAGATTTTGTATACAACTATAGTAACGATTATATTGATAATAATTATACGGGATCTAATCCACCAGGTTTTAATGGAAACATTGCCTCAGGACAAGCTTTTTTCGTTCAAATGCTAGATAACGCTTCTACTTCTGAAAATGTCATTTTTAACAATTCTATGAGAAGTTCATTAAATGATAACAGTCAATTCTATAGAACAGATAATTCAGAAGAAGATTCTCCAATTGAGCGCCATAGGATTTGGCTAGACTTAATTAATGCAAATGATGAAGCTACATCATTGTTAGTTGGATATATTGAAGGTGCGACAAATGAAAAAGACAGATTATATGATGGCTATGACTTTGAAGGTTCTTCAATAAGTTTTTATTCATTGATTGAAGAAGAAAAAATGGCAATTCAAGGCAGACCTCTTCCCTTCCTTGATAGTGACACTGTTCCTTTAGGTATTATTATAAATGATAGCGGAAACTATACTATTGCAATAAATACCTTAGACGGTTTATTTGATACAACCAATCAAGCAATCTTTATTGAAGACACCTATACAAATTCGATTCAAAACATACGTTTATTACCATATACTTTTACTTCTGAAAGTGGAGCATTTGATGATCGATTTATTTTAAGATACACTGAAGAAGCACTTAATGTTCAAGACTTCATTACCGATAATTTAACTATTATGGCTCCAAAAGGTGATTATATTAAAATAATATCTAAAAGCACAGCCATTAAATCTGTTATTGTTTATGATTTATTAGGCAGAATATTGGTAGATAGAAACCAAATAAATGAAACCGAGTTCGTTATTAATAATACTAATTTATCTGACGGAACTTATATGGTAAAAGCAGTTTTAAGCAATGATGAATTTAAACTTCAAAAGATTGTTTTGAAACAGTAATTATAAATACTTAATAAACTTAAAAAACGACCTTGATTTTAAATAATTAAGGTTGTTTTCATTTTGATATGCCTCTTTTTCAAATGAAATATTCTGATAAGCTGTAATCCATTTTTTAGTCCTAATGAGTCGAATCAAAAATTCAATACCATAAAATATATAGAAAGGAAAAATCAATAATTCTATCTGCTGTCTTAAATGAATACGTTCGTGATTAATTAAAGTTTTGTTAGTTTTTAGATTGTGATATTTCAGAAAAATAAACGGGTAAATCGTAATACCTACATAACCTTTTGGAACCAAAAACTTAGAAATTAAAACCATATCAACCAACATTCAAAAATCTTTCCAATTTACATTATCTTTGTAAAATGAAGAAGATAATTCCAGTAGAAGATGGAGATTATTACGTAACACCAGAAGGTTATCGCTGTTTTACAGAACAATACCACTTAAAAAGAGGATATTGCTGTGAAAGTGGTTGCAGACATTGCCCTTATGGTTTTGATAAAAATACTTTAAAAAAAAAGTAATGCCAACAACAACACTAACATTTCAAGATCAAATAAAAGAAGGAATTCCTAAGGTTTTACCAAAACCAAAAGCTTATGATTCATCAATAAATCATGCACCAAAGCGAAAAGCAATTTTATCTTCTGAAGAACAAAAACTAGCTCTTAAAAATGCCTTGCGCTATTTTGACAAATCGCATCATGCCGTTTTACTTCCTGAATTTAAAAAAGAATTAGATGCTTATGGAAGAATTTACATGTACCGTCTTCGTCCTGACTATAAAATGTACGCTAGACCTATAGAGGAATATCCTGCAAAATCAAAACAAGCTGCTGCAATCATGCTCATGATTCAAAATAATTTAGACTATGCAGTAGCACAACATCCTCACGAATTAATCACCTATGGCGGTAATGGCGGTGTGTTTTCAAATTGGGCACAGTATAGACTTACGATGAAGTATTTGTCTGAAATGACCAACGAACAAACATTAGTGATGTATTCTGGCCATCCAATGGGTTTATTTCCAAGTCATGAAGAAGCACCACGTGTAGTGGTCACTAACGGAATGATGATTCCAAATTATTCTAAACCTGACGATTGGGAAAAATTTAATGCTCTTGGTGTGACACAGTACGGGCAAATGACTGCTGGAAGCTATATGTATATTGGCCCACAAGGTATTGTGCATGGTACAACCATAACAGTTTTAAATGGTTTTAGAAAAATAAAAAAATCGCCTAAAGGCAATCTCTTTGTCACTTCAGGCTTAGGCGGTATGTCTGGAGCACAACCAAAAGCTGGCAATATAGCCGGCTGTATTACGGTTTGTGCTGAAGTCAACCCAAAAATCACCCAAGTACGATTAGATCAAGGTTGGATAGATGAAAAGATTACTGATTTAGATCAATTAGTAGCACGTGTCAATAAGGCAAAGAGCAACAAAGAAACGATTTCTATTGCCTATCTAGGAAATATAGTTGATGTCTGGGAAAAATTTGATCAAGACAATATTCATATCGATTTAGGGAGTGATCAAACATCACTACACAACCCTTGGGCTGGAGGTTATTATCCTGCAGATATATCTTTTGAAGATGCCAATGAGATGATGGCAAATGACCCCAAACTATTCAAAGAAAAAGTTCAGGAAACTTTACGAAGACACGCAAAAGCAATCGACAAACATACTGAAAAAGGCACTTATTTTTTTGATTACGGAAATGCTTTCTTATTAGAAGCATCTCGAGCTGGAGCAGATATTATGGCCGATAACGGAATTGATTTTAAATATCCATCTTATGTGCAAGACATTATGGGACCTATGTGCTTTGATTATGGATTTGGACCATTTAGATGGGTATGTGCTTCTGGAAAACCAGAAGATTTAGCTAAAACTGATGCTATTTCCTGTGATGTATTAGAAGATATAAAAAAGAATTCTCCAAAAGAGATCCAACAACAGATGGATGATAATATCCAATGGATCAAAGGTGCACAAGAAAACAAGCTTGTTGTTGGTTCTCAAGCTCGTATCTTATATGCAGATGCTGAAGGACGAATGAAAATTGCAAACGCCTTTAATGATGCTATTTCAAAAGGTGACATAGGAACTGTCGTTTTAGGTCGTGATCATCACGATGTCTCTGGAACAGACTCTCCATATCGAGAAACTAGTAACATTTATGATGGATCACGTTTCACAGCAGACATGGCTATTCACAATGTTATTGGTGATAGTTTTAGAGGTGCAACTTGGGTGAGTATACACAATGGTGGGGGTGTTGGATGGGGAGAAGTAATAAATGGTGGATTTGGTATGGTTCTTGATGGTAGTAAAGAAGCATCAAGACGTTTAAAATCAATGCTTTTTTGGGATGTCAACAACGGAATCGCTAGACGAAGTTGGGCAAGAAACCAAGGTGCAGAATTTGCAATTAAACGCGCTATGGAAATCGAACCAAATTTAAAGGTTACACTTCCAAATAAAGTGGACGACAATTTATTAAACTCGTTATAACCATAAAAAATAGCACTATGAAAAAACTACTCAAATTATTACCAATTGTGATATTAACTTTGTTTATCACATCATGTAGCTCTGTGAAAGTTTCAGCAGATTATGACAAGGAAACAGATTTTAAGACTTATAAAACCTTTGCCTTCTTTAAAACCGGAATTGATAAAGCAGAAATTAGTGATCTAGATAAACGAAGAATTCTTCGAGCTATAGAAAATGAATTAATGGCTCAAGGTTATACAAAATCTGAAAACCCAGATTTGCTAGTAAGTATATTTACAAAATCTGAACAGCGTGTTAATGTCTATAACAACTCTTGGGGAGTTGGTGGCTGGGGCTGGGGAGGCTTCGGACCAGGTTGGGGCTGGGGTTGGAATCAACCAAGTGTTTCTACTAGAAATCATGGCGTTTTATTTGTTGATTTAATTGATGCCAACAAGAAAGAACTGGTATGGCAAGGTATGGGATCTGGAGTATTAGCTCAGAGAAGTGTAGAAAAGAAAGAAGAAAAAATCAAAGAGTTCGTCTCTAAAATTATGGAAAAATATCCACCAGAATTGGTTCAATAAACATTTATATAAAAATAAAAAAGCGTCTAAGACATAAAAACTCTAGACGCTTTTTTTCGTCTTAAAAAGTCCATATTTCACACTTCATTTCTAAAACCCTATATTTGCCGACTTTTAAAGGCAAGTACTATGATATTAGGTCAAAAAACCAGAAAAAACTTTACTCAAAACCCAAAAAATGATATTCTTTCGGGTCTAACTGTAGCATTAGCATTAGTACCCGAAGCGGTCGCTTTTGCATTTGTCGCTGGTATTCCTCCTTTAGTAGGTCTTTATGGCGCTTTTATGATGGGCATTATCACTGCGCTTTTTGGTGGACGTCCTGGAATGATATCTGGAGCTACTGGAGCAATGGCTGTTGTGATGGTGCATTTAATTCAAAAAGGAAATGACGTAGGTGTTAATTTAGACATTCCAATTGAAAATCTAGGTTTACAGTGGCTCTTTATCACCTTACTATTTGTAGGTGGCATCCAAGTACTTGCTGGTGTTTTTAAACTCGGAAAATTTGTTCGTCTTATTCCTCACCCAGTTATGATGGGTTTTGTTAACGGCTTGGCCATAGTCATATTTATTTCTCAACTTGGCATGTTTCCTAATGCTGTACCACAAGACATTTCTTTTTTAGATAATACTTCAGAATGGTTTTCTGCTTTATTCTCAAACATAACATTATGGAAAATGTTAGCATTCATAGGGTTAACTATGGGTATTATGTTTGGCTTACCTAGGCTTACAAAGAAGGTTCCAGCTGCATTAATTGCTATCGTGGTAGTCGCTTGTATTACCATTTTTGGAGGAATAGAAGTCAACACTGTTGGCTCTTTTATAGTTGAAAAAGGAGGTAGCGGATTAGAAGGAAGTTTACCAACATTCCAAGACCAGATTTTTGGTTTATTTGGCACACTTGACGGTCATTTATTAAGCACTATTTTACCTACAGCTTTTGTTCTTGCTGCTATTGGTTTAATAGAGTCTTTAATGACACTAAATTTAATTGATGAAATAACCGAAACTCGAGGTAATGGAAACAGAGAATGTATTGCACAAGGTGGTGCCAATATGCTCAATGGATTATTTGGAGGCATGGGAGGATGTGCAATGATTGGACAATCTATTATCAATGTGGATTCAGGTGGACGTGGACGTTTATCTGGTGCAATTGCTGCTATAGCTTTACTTTGTTTTATATTATTTGGCGCACCTTTAATTGAACAAATCCCAATTGCTGCTTTAATAGGTGTTATGTTTATGGTTGTTATTGGAACATTTGCTTGGAGTAGTTTCAGAATAATACGAAAAATCCCGTTATCTGATGCCATCGTTTTAATAGCCGTTTCTGCCATTACAGTATGGAAAGATTTAGCGGTTGCTGTAATTGCAGGTGTTATTATTTCGGCATTAGTTTTTGCATGGAAAAATGCAACAATGATTAGAGCTCGTAAACGTATTCAACCTGATGGCACAAAAACATATGAAATTTGGGGGCCTTTGTTTTTTGGTTCAATTCAAAACTTCAACACCAAGTTTGATATTAAAAATGACCCTCAAAATGTAGAGATTGATTTTGTAGAATCTCGTGTGAGTGACCATTCGGCATTAGAAGCCATCTTTAATTTGGTAAACAAATACGAAGCTGAAGGCAAAACAATTAGGCTAAAACATTTAAGTAAAGATTGTAAAGTCTTAATGTACAAGGCAAATCCTAAATTTAAGGAAGTCATTATTGAAGATATTGACGATCCGCGATATCATTTAGCCGCAGACCCTGAGAAGTTCACAAAACCTCTTTCAGAATATAACATATAAAAAAAGCGACCAATTATTGGTCGCTTTTTTTATATGTTAGACAAGACTTATTCAGCTGTCATCTTTTTTGAATACAATGCATATTGCTTTTCAGTCAATACCATTTGCAATTTCTGATTTATATAGTTCTGTATTTTTGCTTCTTTAGCTTTACGTTCTGTAGCATCTTCTATAGCTTCAATGCCTTTCATTTTTTTGTTAACACCAACAAAAATGTCATATACCTTAGTTTTTTGTTTAGCGTCTAACTTCGCTTCTCTTTCTAATAAGTTGATGACTTTAAGTGCATTCTTTTTTGCAGAATCATCAGCACTTTTAACAACTGTTTTTTCTTGCTCTAATTGAGATTGGGCAAAAGATAATTGATTACCAACCAATAAGAAACAAGCAAAGCTCAATAATAGTAATGTCTTTTTCATGATATTTATTAATGTATTAAAGGTTCAATATACGAATTTTGAAGAATTAATTTGAAATTAATCATTTTAAATTTAAAGATTAATCAATAGTTTATTTCTTTATTTTTCATAAATTAACTATCAAATCAATTCTATAATTATGAATATTATTAAGATTCAAGATGAAAGTGCTGCTGGCGATATATTAAATGAGATTACACTCAAATTCAATGAAGAATATATTACTGTTTCCAACCTGATAAAAGCAAGGATAGAATCAGAAATCACTCATTACGAAAGCAATGTAAAATCTTACAAAAATGGTTTGGTTATCCCTGAACAACTTGAAACCAGATTAAACAATAAAAAACCAAAACCTATTGATGCTGAAAAACAATTATACATTGCTTTAGACGCCTTTAATAATAATGGCTTTATTTTATTAGTAGATGATGAGCAAGTTGAAAATGTAAATCAAAAAGTACTTGTAGACAAATCTACAGTAGTATCATTCATTAAATTAACACCTTTAGTTGGTGGATAAAACATAGGTCAATGTTCAATTTATTTAAGAAAAAAAAGGCTCCGTCTGAATTAAAATACATTGATGATATTATTTTCGCTATAAATAAGCAAACAAACTACATTTATAGTGCTAATGATATTTCTGGTAATAAAGCCTATGAAGATTTAAAAAAAGAATCTAATACCTATCAAAAAAAATACATTTTTGATAGTGTCAATTATCTAGAGTATATTCTTAATAAAGAGTACAATAATCAACAAAAAATCGTCAAAAATAGAGACAATGTTATTTATCGTTATCGCTTAACAGCATTTGCCGTACTAAATGGATTAATGCGTAAAAATTTAGATTATACAGAACAAGAATGGATTAGCCTGTTTAAGCTAGTTTATGAAAAAGTAAAAACACTAAATAGAAATAGTTATGGCTTTTCATTAAGTGATTTCCCTGTTAATTATACAATCCAACAGATTGAGCGCTTCATAAAAAAGGAAGGGTTATCTGAAGAATTATCGAGTTTTATAAAAAACATGCTAAAATGGGATACTTTAAATAATTCTAACACTAGTTATTGGGGAAGTGATTTGAAAAAATCGGTATCTAAACTGAGTAAAATAGTTCAAAAAGATGGTGAATTTGTACCTTTTGTATTAAAAACAAATGATATTGGAGATGCTGTGAATTCGATTATTAAAACAGCAAAAAACACTAACGAACTACATCAATTATTATATTTAACCTATGATGCATCGAGTTCTAAACCTTCTAAAAAATTTCAATCGCAAACAGAGGAATTAATTAAAGTCATTGGTAAAAATGAGTATCGAAAAATAGCACAAGATATTATAACAAATGCTACAAGCTATCCTATTTCCGAAGAGACAAAATCATACACGTACTCAAACCAAGTTCAAGAATACAAACAGTATTCTTATTTATGCGACTCAAGTAAACAGTTTATAAAAGGTATCGTTTGGACAATGTCTCCCTTTTCTGATAAAGAAACATTACATGTTTTAAGCAAACTACTGGAGAAATCTTATACCAAAATGCCTGGAGTTGGCCCTGCTGCTGCAGCAGTTGGAAATGCATGTATTTATGTTATGGGGAACATGAGAGGAAAAGATGGATTAGGTGCGCTATCTCGAATAAAATTAAAACTCAAACAAAATAATGTAAAAAAGAGTATTGATAAATACCTAGCTGAAGGTGCAAAAAAATATAACGTTTCTGTTGAGGAACTTAAAGAAATGTCTGTGCCAGATTTTCAATTAAAAAAGGGTTTAAAAACGATTCCTTTTGAGGATTATTCTTTAAGCATCTTTATTTCAGATAGTAAAGTAAATCAACAATGGATAAAACCTGATGGAAATAGTATAAAATCTGTACCAGCAATTGTCAAAAACTCAACAAAACTATCCAATCAACTTAAAGCGGTTCGAAAAGAAGTCAAAGAAATACAAAAAGTATATTCAGCCCAAAAACAAAGAATTGATAATCAATTTATTTTAAATCGAACTTGGGATTTTATCAGTTTCAATAAATACTATTTAAATCATGGTGTCGTAAATCCTATAGCTACAAAACTCATTTGGACCATAAAAAACGAAACACAGACAGCTCATGTTCTTCTTATTGATAATACTTGGCAAAATGCTCTAGGTGAAACTATAAATTGGATTGGAGACAATTGTAGTGTTCAATTATGGCATCCTGTTTTTGCTACAGAAAAAGAAATTGTTGATTGGCGTGATAGAATAATAGACTTAGAATTAAAGCAGCCTATTAAACAAGCTTTTAGAGAACTTTATATTTTAACAGACGCAGAAATAAATACACAAACCTATTCTAATAGAATGGCTGCCCATCTCTTAAAACAACATCAATTTAATGCATTAGCAGGACTTCGCGGCTGGAAGTATTCATTAATGGGCGCTTATGATGATGGTCGTCATGACGAATCATGCAGCAAATATTTACCAGAATATAATATAACAGCCGAGTATTGGATTGATGAGCTAAATGACCATGAAGCTTATAATGACGCTGGAATTTGGCTATATATAGCAACAGATCAAGTGAAATTTAAAAATACCGATGGTATGGTTATGAATTTAATTGATGTTCCAAAAATCGTGTTTTCTGAAATCATGAGAGATGTCGATTTATTCGTAGGGGTTTGTAGTGTTGGTAACGATCCTGAATGGCAAGATAATAATGGCGACAGGCAAACCCATCGCGATTATTGGGCATCATATTCTTTTGGTGATTTAACTGAAATTGCAAAAACTCGTAAATCCATTCTAGAAAGATTATTACCAAGACTAAGTAAAATAAAAGACAAAGCTAGAATAGATGGAAAATTCTTAATTATTCAAGGTCATATAAGAACCTACAAAATACATATTGGTAGCGGGAATATTTTAATGGAACCTAACGACCAATATTTATGCATCGTGCCTTCAAGATCACCAAACAAATCAACAGATAAATTATTTATTCCTTTTGAAGGTGATAAAGGTTTATCTATTGTTTTGAGTAAAGCATTTCTTTTAGCTGAAGACACTAAAATTACAGACACAACAATTTTAAGCCAGATAAACAGAAATTAATGTCTCCATACTTTGAATTACATGAAAAGATTATAGGGCAAGACAAAATGCAACAACTAAAAATAGCTCATGTAGCTGTTATTGGGCTAGGAGGGTTGGGATGTTCTGTCGCTATGGGATTAGTACGCTTAGGCATCAATAAATTACTCTTAATAGACAACGATACAATAGAAGACTCCAATATACCCCGACAAATTCTTTTTAAAAACACAGACAAAAATTCATCTAAAGTTAAGACCGCGAAACAGGCATTATTAGAAATTTTTAATGACCTTGATATTACATGCATTGAAGATTTCATTACTACTAAAAATGGTGTAAATTATTTAAAAGATGTTGACATTGTTATTGATTGTACAGACAATTTTATAGCGCGTTATGCGATTAGTAAAAGTTGTGAGTTCAACAATAAGCCAATGATTTATGGTGGAGTACAAGGTTTTGAAGGGCAGGTAGGTGTTTTTAATTACAAAAACAGCAAACCATTCCATCTTATTTTCCCAGATATTGATTCCTTATTATTAGAAGAAAACTGTAATGCTTCAGGTGTCTTACCATTTGTGGTACAAACAGTTGCCAATATGCAAGTCATTGAAGCTTATAAAATTATTTGTAAAGAAAATAATGTTTTAATCAATCAACTTTCATGCATTAATATACTTAAAAACAAAAGTAGAATATTAAATCTAAAGACCTGATTAATAACTCAATAACATCTCAATCTTATCCTTTACTTTTTCGGTAGAAGGAATCATTGTTTGCTCTAATGTTGAATTTAAAGGAATTGCTGGCATATTTTCACTACCAATAGTCATAACTGGCGCATCCAGATATTTAAAGCATTCTTCTTGAATTTTCCCTGCTAAAGCTCTAGCAAAACTATTATTACTTGGTTCTTCAGTAACGACTAAACACTTTCCAGTTTTCTTAACCGATGCCATGATGGTGTCTTCATCAAGTGGAAATAAAGTTCTTAAATCGATAATCTCTATTTGATCTCGCATTCCTAATTCACCTGAAGCATTATAAGCCCAATGCACACCCATTCCATAGGTAACTATTGTCAAGGTTTCTACATCCTCTTGCTTCCATATTTCTTGTAAAACCCAAGCTTTACCAAACGGCAACACATAATCTTCAGAAGGTTCAACAGACGTTGCTGTTAAAGTTCCTGGCACTTTTGACCAATACAACCCTTTATGTTCTAAAATAACTACTGGGTTAGGATCATAATAGGCTGCCTTCATCAAGCCTTTTAAATCGGCTCCATTACTAGGATATACAATTTTAATTCCTCGAATATTTGTTATCACACTTTCCACAGAAGAGGAATGGTATGGCCCGCCACTTCCATAAGCTCCAATCGGGACACGAAGAATCATACTTACAGGCCATTTTCCGTTAGATAAATAACAACTTCGACTCACTTCAGTAAACAACTGATTGAGTCCTGGCCAAATATAATCGGCAAATTGAACCTCAACAATAGGTTTTAATCCAACAGCACTCATCCCTACCGTAGAACCAACGATAAAAGCTTCTTGAATCGGTGTATTAAATACACGATCATCGCCAAATTTTTGAGCTAGAGTTGCTGCTTCTCTAAAAACGCCACCAAGCCTACCACCAACATCTTGTCCGTAGAGCAAGCATTCTTTATGCTTTCTCATAAGCTCTTCAACAGCAAACAAGGCGCAATCCACCATGACAACCTTATCTGCTCCTTCAGGAGTACGTTCGCCTTTTTCTTCGGAAATTGGCGTTGGAACAAAATCATGTGTAAATAAATCTTCAGGCTTTGGGTCATCTGCTTTTAGCGCTTCTTTAAAATCACTTTCAACTTTCGCTTTTGCAGAATTTTCAATAGCATCAAGGTCTTCAGAAGTAAATCCGTTATCTAATAACTGCTGTTTTATTACAGGATATGGATCACGAGATCGCGCCTCTTCTAAATCGTCACGATACCATTCCATTCGAACACCAGAGGTATGATGATTTAACAACGGTACTTTCGCATGAACTAAAAACGGTCGTCGTTCTTTTCGGATAGTTGCAATCACTTTTTCAACAGCTTCATAGCTTTCAATAAAATTAGCGCCATCAATAGAAATCGCTTCTAACCCATGAAATCCTTGTGCATATTCAAAAGCGTTTTGCGCTCTAGTTTCTGCTGCATTAGCTGAAATATCCCAACCATTGTCTTGCACTAAATATAGAATAGGCATTTGCTTTAAAGCGGCCATTTGAAAAGCTTCAGCAATTTCGCCTTCAGTTACAGAGGCATCTCCTAGTGAGCAAACAGTGATTGGCTTGAGACCTCTCGATTTCGCTCGAGGTGACATTTCCGCAGCCATATCCTTTATTCCTTGTAGTTCTTTGTACTGCATTCCCATAGCCACACCTGTTGCAGGAATCGCTTGCATACCTGTTGCAGACGATTGATGTGGAATCTTAGGTTTATCATCATCTTTTAAACTTGGATGCGAATAATAAGTTCTTCCTGCTGAAAACGGGTCTTCTTTTTTTGCTAATAATTGCAACATCAAATCATAAGGCTCTAATCCAAACGACAATAACATAGCATCATCTCTATAATAAGGAAAGGCATAATCTTGAGGTAATAATTGCATTCCTAAAGCAATTTGAATCGCTTCATGGCCTCTAGATGTCGCATGCACATATTTTGAAACTTGTTTGAAATTAGCTTCGTATAATTCTGTCATTGCCTTGGCAGTGCATAATTTTGAAAACCCTTTTTTTAGTATGTCTTTATTCATTTATTTTTTTTACTCGAATTAAATAACTTCTTAAACCAAGATTCTTTTTCTTCTATTTCAATTTCTGGTCTTTCTTCTTTTTTAAGGTATTCTAAAACTTCAGAGGTAACTTTATTTTTATATTCATCAATTACTTTCTGATACTTATCAACCAATTGTTTTGAATCTTTTTCTGCATTAATTAAAAAGTAATGATATTCTAAAGCAGAAATAATTCTAATTTCTTCTTCACTAATTTCTTTTAAAATCTTCCTTTTATCAACATAACGAGAATCATACATTAATTCAAAATCCTCATAGTATTTCCAAAAAGTTTTTAATTTATCAATCCCTATTGTTTCCATTTATATTTTTCTATCCACATCAAATTGCTCAAAATAATCCGCAACACGACGCACAAAACTTCCACCTAAAAACCCATCAACAACGCGATGGTCAAATGATAGCGACAAATACATCATACTCCTAATAGCAATTTCGTCACCCTTTTCCGTAGTGATAACTTCTGGGCGTTTCTTGATAATTCCTAATGCGAGAATTGCAACTTCTGGTTGATTTATGATTGGTGTTCCCATAACGCTTCCGAAGGTTCCAACGTTAGAAATCGTAAAGGTACTGCCCTGAATATCATCTGCTTTTAAATTGTTTTCTCTGGCTTTATTGGCGAGTTCATTCACATTAGCTGCCAATGTCTTTAAATCTTTAGTATCGGCATTTCTAACCACAGGCACAATCAAATTTCCACTCGGTAGAGCAGTCGCCATACCAATATTAACATCGGCTTTTACAATGATGTTTTTGCCATCAACTGAGGCATTAATATTAGGAAAATCTTTTACCGCTTTGGCAACAGCTTCAACAAACAAAGGTGTAAATGTTAAACGTTCTCCATGCTTTTCTTGAAAAGCTACTTTATTCGCATTTCTCCAATTGACCATATTGGTTAAATCGGCTTCTACATAGGCAGTAACATGGGGTGATGTGTGCTTTGAATACACCATATGGTCTGCTATCATTTGGCGCATACGATCCATTTCAACCACCTTTCCTTTTCCTTTATCAAAGGTCAATTGCGGAATACGATACGCTGTTGGGTCTTTCTGTACAACAGGTTGTGCAAACTTATAAGGCCTGCCATCTTCTATATACTGAAACACATCACTTTTGCGTAAGCGTCCTTCATGACCCGTTGCTGGAATTCTAGCCAATTCTTCAAAACTAATATGATGTTCCTTTGCTATTTTAATAATTAATGGCGAGAAGAAGGCATTCGAATTTGACACACTAAATTGTTCTGCAGAAGCTACTGGGTTAGGCTTTGGTCTTTTTGATGCTTTAGGTTTTTCAGCTTTCTTTTGTTCAGTTTTATTCTCAGTTTGTTTTTTAGCTGAAGAAGCCTGACTATCTGCATTAATTATAGCAATAGTTGCTCCTATTTTGATAACATCATTCGCGTCATATAAAATTTCTTCAATAACTCCTGAAACATTTGAAGGAACTTCTGAATCAACTTTATCTGTAGCAACTTCAAGAAGCATTTCATCTTCTTCTATGGTATCACCAACATTTTTGAACCATGTAATAATGGCTGCTTCTGTAATACTCTCGCCCAATCTGGGCATTTTAAATTCTACTTTTGACATTTATATTAACTAGCGTTTGTTAGTTTTAAAAACATTATTTCTTCATAAAATCACGAAGTGTTTTATACACATCTTCCTGCATTTGCATATGTTTTGGCACTTCTCGTAAAGGCTCAACTTCTTTTAAACTCTCATGACAATCAGTAGGTAACTGTTGATACAATTGCGTGCCTTTTGTTTTCCAAGCAATCATATCATCAGTCACTTGTTTAATGACTTTTGCTGGATTTCCAACAACTAAACTTCGTTTTGGAATTTTAGTTTCAGCCTTTACAAATGCCATGGCTCCAACAATACATTCATCTCCAATTTCAGCATCATCCATAATGACTGTATTCATTCCAATGAGACAGTTTCTTCCCAAATTTGCGCCATGAATTATAGCGCCATGGCCAACATGAGCACTTTCTTTTAATGTAATAGATTTCCCAGGAAACATATGTATTGTACAATTCTCCTGAACATTCACACCATCTTCTAAAATGATTTGTCCCCAATCACCACGTATCGCAGCACCTGGACCAATGTAACAGTTCTTTCCTATAATAACGTTTCCAGTAACCGCAGCCAAAGGGTGCACGAAGCTACTTTCATGGACAACTGGTATATAGCCTTTGAAACTGTAAATCATTTTTACTTAAATCCTTTTAATTTTTCTTTTGTAAACTCACTTAATACTAAGCGTCCACTTGTTTGTGCTCGTTCAGCTAATAAATCATCCCAATCATCAGTCCCTTTCCAGAATACGCTTTTCATTTCCAACATCGCTTCGGTATTGTACGTACACAAATGTTCAGCGGTAGTTTTTACAGCCTCATCAAGTTCTTCTGTAGATTCATATACATGGGTAAATAGGCCTTTTTGTTTTGCCCATTCAGCAGGATAAAAAGAATTGGCATCAATAGCAATTTGGGACATTGCACTTAATCCCATTTTTCGTTCAATTGCTGGTCCGACAACGAATGGTCCAATACCTATATTTAATTCGCTTAATTTAATTGCAGCGAATTTTGTTGCCATACAATAATCTGTTGAAGCTGCAAGTCCTACGCCTCCACCAACGGTTTTTCCTTGAATGCGTCCTATGATAAACTTTGGGCATTTACGCATTGCATTAATCACATTAGCAAAACCAGAAAAGAATACTTTTCCTGTTGCTGCATCATTAATATTAATCAATTCTTTAAAGCTTGCGCCTGCACAAAAGGTTCGATCTCCACCACTTTTTAAAACGATGACTTTAATGGCATCGTTTTGTCCTGCATCAGTAATTGTTTGTGCTAGTTTTGCTAAAACATCGCCTGGCAAAGAGTTATGTGCAGGATGAAAAAACTCGATGTATCCTACTTCGTTTTCTATATCTATTTTTACGTATGGTTGTGTCATAATTATATTAATCCAAATTGTTCAAAATGATGGTTCAAATGTTTTCGTTCCATTAAGTACCATTCATATCTATTTAATTCTCCGAAAACCATATTCTTTAATATGGCTTCAGGGTGTTCTTTAAAGTATTCTAAATAGTTTTCACGTTGTTGCTTAAAAGACTCTAAAGCTGTTGAAAAATCTTCATGCTTTAATTCATCAAGTGTGTCTTTTTCTAAAAGCGGAAATTGAGAGTTTTGAGGAAATTTCTTATAGTTATATAAACTATTTTTCACTTTCTCTAAAATCTTTTCAGGTGTTGAAATTTCAAAGTCCTGAATTTCTCCAGAAGCGATCTTATAAGTATATTCAAGGTGCTCTAACATATGTTGAGGCGTCATTATTCCCCATTTAGGTTTTGTATCTTCACTAAGCTTGCTTAAACATTCAGTGATTTTATCTTCAGTCATTTCAGTAAACACCTCTTGTTTCTTTTGAACCATTGTTAGAACTGTAGCTAAAGCTACTAATTCATCATCTGCATCAAATATTTCAGCAAACCACTTTACAATACCACTTGGATGTTCTGCACTTGCCACATCACGGTCTATTTTTTGCTTACAAGTTAAACGCACATATATTGTATCATTATGATACAACGGTCTTAAAAAACGACATTCTTCAAGACCATAATTAGCAGAAACTGGTCCTTTATTTGGATGCACAAATAATCCAGCAGCTGCGGAAATAATGAAGTACCCATGTGCTGTTCTTTTTTCAAAAATACTACCATCTAAAGATGTAATATCTGTATGTGCATAAAAATGATCCCAAGTGATATTTGCAAAACCAATAATATCTGTATCAGTTATTGTTCGCTTATGGGTTTTCATAGACATTCCCGTTTGGATATCTTCCCAATGGTATTTAAAAGGGTGTTGTTCTGCTTCCTTATATTTTGCATTCTGTTGGTAGATTCCAGTGATCTCAGTAATGGTAGTAGGTGAACCTTGTATCGCAGTACGTTGCAAGTAATGCTTAATACCTCGCATGCCTCCCATTTCTTCGCCTCCACCAGCTCGACCTGGACCGCCATGAACTAAGTACGGTAATGGAGAGCCATGACCAGTACTTTCTTTAGCGCTTTCTCTATTAAGCACTAATATTCTGCCATGGTGAGATGCAGCATTAACAACATACTCTTTAGCTATTCTGTCATCATTAGTTGCAATTGAGGACACTAAAGATCCTTTGCCCATTTGTGCTAAGGTTATCGCTTCATCTAAGTTTTTATATGGCATTATAGTGCTTACTGGCCCGAAAGCTTCGCGTTCGTGAATAACTGTATTTTGGAACGGATGGTCTGTACGCAACAAAATTGGGCTAATAAAAGCTCCTTTTTTAGCATCTGCTCCAATAGTTTCAATTGTATCTAAATCACCATAAACAATTTGTGCTTCTTTAGCTAAATCATTAACAGAATCTCTTACCGCTTGAACTTGTTGATGACTTACTAATGATCCCATTCTGACTTCTTTTAGTCTTGGGTCTCCAATGGTTACCTTATCTAAAGCTTTTCCTAAGGAAATCTGAACATCTTCAACTAAGTTTTCTGGTACGATAATACGTCTAATTGCTGTACACTTTTGCCCAGCTTTAACTGTCATTTCTTTACGGACTTCTTTGATAAACAAATCAAATTCTGGCGTCCCTGGAACAGCGTCTTCTCCTAAAATAGAAGCATTTAACGAATCGGCTTCCATTGTAAATGGTACTGATTCTTGAATTAATCTTGGATGCGCCTTTAATAAACGACCAGTAGTTGCTGACCCTGTAAAAGTAACCACATCTTGCGATTCAACTGTATCTAAAATAGTTCTAACAGTTCCGTTTATGATTTGTAATGCGCCTTCAGGTAAAATCCCTGACGCAATAATTTCTCTGGCTACAGCTTCGGCAAGATAAGATGATGAAGGTGCAGGTAACACGACTGCAGGCACTCCAGCCATCCAGTTGACAGCACACTTCTCTAGCATACCCCAAACCGGAAAATTAAAGGCGTTGATATGCACAGCAACACCTTTTTTGGGCACCATAATATGATGTGCCATAAAGCGTCCTCCACGAGATAAATCGATAGCGTCACCTTCCACATGATACGGTTGATTTGGGAACAATTTTCTTAAAGACGCATTGGCAAATAAGTTTCCGAAACCACCTTCAATATCTATCCAACTGTCAACTTTCGTTGCACCAGTTCTATAACTTAGCTCATAGAACGCATCCTTACGTTTTGTAAGATATAATGCCAATTTCTTAAGCATGTTTCCACGTTCTTGAAAGGTCATTTTCCGAAGTACTTCACCTCCTTTTGTTCTTCCGTAATTAAGAATTTCTGGAATATCTAAGCCTTCAATAGCTACACTAGTGAATGCTTCACCAGTAATTGCATCATGAATTAGTGCTCCTTCTTCTTTTCCTGTTGTCCAGTTTCCCTGAACGTAATGTTGTATTTTTTCCATAATAACTTATGCCATTATTCTTAAAATTCTTCCTGTGATTTTCCCTTCAATAGATTTCACATAACCATCTACAATTTTATGCATTGGCACTGGTGTATTTCCAGGGAAGTAATCTTTATATTTTTCAAAGGAGTCTTCAACTAAATCTGAACACACCACATTGATTCGTTTTCCGTCTTCTAACTCTAAAGCTACTGCTTTAGCAAAGCTATTGATTGCACCATTGACCATAGCTGCACTTGTGGTCATATCAACTGGGTCGTCTGCTAAAATTCCAGTAGACAATGTTATGGAACCGCTTGCATTGAGATAATCTTTTCCAATTCGAACCACATTTACTTGACCCATTAATTTACTTTTAATACCAATGTAAAAATCATCTTCGGAAAGGTTGTCTAACTTATCCCATTTCGCATCACCAGCAATAGCTACAATGGCATCTAATTTACCAACAGATTCGAACATGGATTTAATGGATGATGACTCAGAAAAATCTACAGTAACATCACCAGAGTTTCGTCCTGCTATGAATACTTCATGTTTTTGAGATAAGCGTTCACTTACCTTTTTACCAATGGTTCCGTTTCCTCCTATGACTAAAATCTTCATTTATACTTTCTCTATGATTGCTGCATACCCTTGACCTACACCAATACACATGGTAATCAAGGCATACTTTTTATTTTGCTCATGTAATTCTAAAGCTGCAGAATATGCTATTCTGGTTCCAGTAACACCTAATGGGTGTCCGATTGCAACTGATCCACCATTTGGATTTAATCTTGAATCATCATCTGCTAATCCCCAAGCTCTAGTACAAGCCAAAGCTTGAGCTGCGAAAGCTTCATTTAATTCAATAACATCGATATCATCCATCGTTAAACCTGCTTTTTCTAAAGCCTTATTAGACGCTTGAACTGGGCCAATACCCATAATTCTAGGTTCTACGCCTACCACAGCAGAGCTTACAATTCTTGCTAATGGCTTTAGGTTGTATTCTTTTACTGCATCTTCTGATGCGATAATCGTAGCTGCTGCGCCATCATTTAGTCCAGATGAGTTTCCTGCTGTTACACTACCACCTTCTTTTTTGAATGCTGGACGTAACTTTCCTAATACTTCTAATGAGGTCGTTGGTTTAACAAATTCATCTTTTGAAAAAAGGATAGGATCTTTTTTACGTTGCGGAATTTCAACAGTGATGATTTCTTTTGCTAATCGTCCATTTTCTTGCGCTTTGGTTGCTTTCATTTGACTCCAATAGGCAAATTTATCTTGGTCTTCTCTAGAAATATTATATTTCTCCACTAGGTTTTCGGCAGTGTTTCCCATACCATCCGTTCCATACAGTTTTTGCATTTTCGGATTGATAAAACGCCATCCAAAAGTCGAATCGTACATTTTTGAATCTCCTCCAAACCCTGTTGATGGTTTTGCAATGACGTATGGTCCACGTGTCATATTCTCAACACCACCTGAAATAAATACATCACCATCTCCAGCCTTAATTGCACGATTAGCATGAATGATTGCTGACAATCCAGAACTACAAAGTCTATTCACTGTTTCACCTGGCACAGTAAATGGCAATCCAGCTAATAAGGAGGACATTCTTGCAACGTTACGATTATCTTCACCAGCTTGATTGGCACAACCCATGATGACATCGTCATAAGCTTCTTTTGGAATGTTTGGATTTCGTTTTACAACTTCTGCAATTACTAAAGCGCCTAAATCATCTGTACGAACAGCTGATAATGTGCCTTTGTAATTTCCTATTGGTGTTCTCACACCATCTATGATATATGCTTCTTTCATTATTCTTTTAATTTGGCGCTTTTAACAGCTTCAATTAGTATTGGATAATATTTATCTTTCTTTTTTACTGGAAACGCAACTATTAGATACAGCGTAGTGTCATTTCCTAAATCTTTTAATAATTTCAAAGAAATAAAATCTCGTCCATCTCTATATTTTTCTACAATCATAGCTGAAAAAACCTGCTTATCTTCGAAATACTCTAAGCTTAGCTCATCAGGATTTTCAACTTTAGCAGATTCAAAATCAGCAACTATTTCTTCATATTTATGATTAAAAGTTTCTACTACTACAAACACCTCTCCATTTGCAGACATATAAGTTTGTTCAGATTCCTTTATAAAGTCTTCTGAATTAATAGAAAATTCCACTTCATTTTGACCAATTAAAATTTGTCCAAAACTTAAAATAATTAATATTAAGAAACGTTTTAAAATAATTTTCATGACTCTTCCCAATCTTTTTGAGTTCTATAGACAACACCTTTAAAAAGTGCTACTAATTCATCACTACGTTTCACTTCGATGATATTAAAACCTAGCTTATTATTTACTTGTTCTATTACAGATTCAGCTACCAAATAGTCACCTTCATTTAAAGCTTCAATATGGTTGATACTTGTTTCGATAGACACGGCATATTTACCATGCGTGTTTGCTGCAAATCCAAAAGCGGTATCTGCTAGTGAGTAACTAATACCTCCATGTGCTTTATTCATACTATTAAGCATTTCTTTTCTGATGGTCATGGCCACTTTACAACGGCCGATTTCGCATTCTAGAATCTCAATACCTAACCATTGACTATAGGCATCTTGATTTAACATCTTGTATGGAATTTGCTCGCCTTTCATTTAAAAGAACGTTTTATGTTCTCTACTCATTTTACGTAATAATGGGCTACAACGATATCTATCTTCGTGGTATTCGTTATATAATCTATCTAATGCATTCACACATAAATCGATTCCAATCTCATCTGCCCAAGCTAATAATCCTTTAGGATAATTAACACCCTTAGTCATAGCATTGTCTATATCTTCAGCAGAAGCGATATTTAAAAACAAGGCATCTGCTGCTTCATTAATGAGCATCACAATGACTCGATTAAAGATTTTCTCTGCTAATGTTGTATTTTCTATTGGAGCAGGTTTTGTGGCGTCTTCTGAATAATCGTAATAGCCTTTTCCAGACTTTCTTCCTAAATAACCTGCTTCAGCAAATCGTTTTTGCGTAAATGCTGGTTTATATCTTGGGTCAAAATAGAATGCCGTAAACACCGTTTCGGTTACAGTATAATTCACATCGTTACCAATAAAATCCATAAGTTCAAATGGTCCCATTCTGAAACCACCGATAGTTTTTAAACTCCAATCGATGGTTGCAAAATCTGCAATTCCTTCTTCATAAATTCTTAATGACTCTCCGTAAAATGGTCGTGCGACTCTATTTACAATAAAGCCAGGTGTATCTTTTGCTACGGCTACCACTTTTTTCCAATCTGAGATCGTTTGTACCGAAGTCTCTAAAACTGCTTTTGAGGTTTGAATTGCTGGAATCACCTCAACTAACTTCATTAAAGGAGCTGGATTAAAAAAATGAATTCCAACACAACGTTCAGGTTTTTGTAATGCTGCAGCAATTGATGCTATTGATAAACTTGACGTATTTGATGCTATGATACAATCATCTGCAACATAGCTTTCCAATTCAGAAAACACTTTTTGTTTTATATCGAGGTTTTCAATAATAGCTTCAATTGTTAAGTTTGAATCCGCTAAGGCTTTCAAACTATCAACATATGAAATATTAGATTGAATTCTCGTTTTCTCATGCGAATCGATACGTCCTTTTTCTATAAGACGCAATAATATTTTTTCTAAAGCAGCTTTCGCTTTATCTAAAGCATCTTGATTAGTATCATATAATTTAACCTTACAACCAGAAGTAGCAGCAACTTGTGCGATGCCACTTCCCATTGTTCCTGAACCTATAATGCCTACGTTCATATTTTTGTGTATTATTATGAGATCCTGAAACAAGTTCAGGATGACAACTTTATATTATCTTCCTTTAAATTCTGGTTTACGTTTTCCTATAAATGCAGCAACACCTTCAGCATAGTCTTCACTTTGCGCTGCTTCAATTTGTAATTTAGATTCTAATGCTAATTGCTCATCAAGCGTGTTTGTTATAGATTGATTAAATAATTCTTTAATAAACCCTAAAGCTTTAGTTGGCATATTTGCTAATTTGACAGCCAACTTATTGACATCACCTTCAAAGCTTTCTAGAGGAATAACTTTATAAATCATTCCTAATCGTTCGGCTTCTTCGGCAGACACTTTATCCCCTAACATGGCTAATGCTGATGCTTTTTGAAATCCGATTAATCGTGGTAAAAAGAAGGTTCCTCCACTATCAGGCACCAAACCGATTAAACTAAACGCTTGAATAAAACTCACTTTTTCATGAGCCACAACAATATCACAAGCCAAAGCAATATTTGCGCCTGCTCCTGCAGCAACACCATTTACAGCTGCGATAATTGGTTTTTTAATAGCGCGTATTCTTGTAATTATTGGATTGTAATGTTCTTCGAGTATTTTTTTGAATCCAGGATTTAATTCTGGATCTGTAACTTCTTTGAGATCTTGACCTGCACAAAATGCTTTCCCGTTTCCAGAAAGCACAATAGCTCTCACCTCATCATTGGTTTCACAATCATCCATAATAGATTGTAGGCTTAATGCCATGTCCCGATTGAAACTATTGAAGACTTCTGGTCTATTGAGCGTTATGTACGCTACTTTGTTTTCAATTTTTAAAAGAATTGAATTATTGCTCATACCTATGTTTATTGTTGTCTATTTTAGACATTTAAAATAATCAAATGGTTCTTGGCAATCCTCACACTGAAACTGTGCCTTGCATGCTGTTGAACCAAATTGACTTACTAATCTTGTGTTTTGTGAACCACAATTGGTACACTTTACTAATCGTTTCTCATTTAGTAATACATCTTTATCGGCTTCGGCTTCTAAAGGTGCTGCTATACCATAATCTTCTAGAGCTTTTCTACCTCTTGAAGTAATCCAATCGGTTGTCCAAGCTGGATGCAAAATCAAATCAATTTCAGATTCGTAACCTGCATCTTTTAATGCTTTTTTAATATCGTCTCCAATCACGTCCATTGCCGGACAACCACTATAGGTTGGTGTGATTTCGACTTTTACAATATCATTAATAATCACCGCAGAACGAACAACTCCCATATCCATAATGGACAATACTGGAATTTCAGGGTCTGAAACTTTTTCCAGAATCTCAATTAATTTCTCGTCAATATTTTGTTCTGTTGTTGTCATCTTTTTTTAAGACTCTTCGACTACGCTCAGAGTGACATATTTATTATTTTTTTGATAAGATCCTGAAACAAGTTCAGGAAGACAAATCAAAAGTTTGCTACCATTCCATATTTGGATACGTGCGTTGCATGTATTGCAAGTCGCTTAATAAGTATCCTAAATGCTCTGTATGAATGCCTTCTTTACCTCCTTTTTGAAACCATTTTGATTCAGGAACTTCAAGTGTTGCCTCTTCTAAAAGATTATTAACTTGCTTATAGTAGTTTTCTTTTAGTATAGTAACATCTACACCAATACCTTCAGCTACCATAGCTTTATCTGCATCTGTTTGATGAAATAACTCATCAGTATACGTCCATAAATCATTAATAGCGTCTTGCATTTTTTGATTGCTCTCTTTGGTACCATCCCCTAAACGCTTTACCCAATCTGAAGAGAAGCGTTCATGATAGCTTACTTCCTTAATACATTTATTTGCAATTGCTGACAATGTTAAATCTGTGCTTTTCTGTAATTCAGCTAAAAAGGCTAAATGATACACATCAAATAAAAACTGACGTCCAATTGTATACGCAAAATTAGTATTGGGTTGTTCAACTAACAATACATTTTTATACTCACGTTCTTTACGAAGCATGGCTATATCATCTTCTGTTCTATTATCTCCAGCAATTTTTGCTGCATACTGAAAATAGCTTCGGACTTGTCCGAATAAATCCAAGGAAATATTAGTACAAGCAATATCTGTTTCTAAACTTGGTCCATGACCGCAAAGTTCTCCCATTCGTTGCCCAAGAACAAGACTGTTATCTGCAATACCAAGAAGGTAATTATATAGATTTTCGTTTTTCATTACATGTGTTTTACTTCGTCAGGTAAATCATAAAATGTTGGATGACGATAGACTTTATCTTGAGCAGGCTCAAATAATTCACCGTTATTTTCAGGGTTAGATGCTGTGATATGTTTTGATTCTACAACCCAAATACTTACACCTTCATTGCGTCTTGTGTATACATCACGTGCATTCTCAAGTGCCATTTCTGCATCGGCAGCATGAAGACTACCAAAGTGTCTATGCTCTAATCCGTTTTTACTTCTTACGAAGATTTCCCAAAGTGGCCAGTTTTTTGTTGACATAATTATATAGTTTTAAACTGCTTGTTTTTGATTTCTTTCTTTTTTCTTTTCGGCATGAGCCATGGCTGCATCACGAACCCATTCGCCTTCTTCCCATGCACCAACTCTAGCCTTCATTCGTTCTTTATTACAAGGTCCGTGACCTTTAACCACTTGCCAAAACTCATCCCAATCGATGTCTCCAAAGTCGTAGCTCCCACGTTCGTCATTCCATTTTAAATCTGGATCTGGAATTGTTAAGCCTATTAAATCTGCTTGAGGAACCGTTTGATCTATAAACTGTTGACGTAAGTCATCATTTGACTTACGCTTTAATTTCCATTTCATGGATTGTTCAGTATGTACAGATACATCATCAGTTGGTCCAAGCATCATTAGACTTGGCCACCACCAACGGTTAAGTGCATCTTGAGCCATTTCTTTTTGTTCGGGCGTTCCGTTAGCCAATTTTATCATAATTTCATAACCTTGACGTTGGTGAAAGCTTTCTTCTTTACACACCCTAATCATTGCTCTTGCATAAGGCCCATAAGACGTATTGCATAAAGGCACTTGATTGATAATAGCTGCACCATCAACCAACCAACCAATAGCTCCCATATCTGCCCAAGTCACAGTTGGGTAATTAAATATACTTGAGTATTTGGCCTTACCAGTATGTAATTGTTCATAAAGTTCATCTCTTGACACTCCTAAAGTTTCAGTAGCAGAATACAGGTATAAACCATGTCCAGCCTCATCTTGCACCTTAGCTAATAAAGCAACCTTACGTCTTAAAGAAGGAGCTCTAGTAATCCAGTTTCCTTCTGGAAGCATACCAACAATTTCAGAATGTGCGTGCTGTGACATTTGCCTGATATGCGTTTTACGATACTTTTCTGGCATCCAATCTTTAGGTTCGATTTTTTCGTCTCTTGCGATACGTTCATCGAATTGCTTCTCAAGATTTTTAATTTGTTCTTCACTCATAACTTAAGTTTTTGTGACTCAATTCTTCTTTTTCGATATATTTTGAGATTCCAAGGTTAACATGGAATGATCTATTTTTTATTATGTGATTCTGAAACAAGTTCAGAATGACGCTTTCTTTATAACTGCATTACACATCAAAATTCACTACCACTTTTTCTGTTGTTGGTACAGCTTGACAACTTAATACTAGGTTTTGCGAGACTTCTTTTTCGTCTAGGGCATAATTGATTTTCATTTCTACTGCGCCTTTAACGACTTCACACTTACACGTACTGCAAACACCTCCTTTGCAAGCAAAAGGCAAATCGGCTCCGGCTCCTAATGCCGCATCAAGAATGTTATCGTATTCTTTAGTCATAGTGAATTCAAATTCTTTTCCACCATCAACAATAGTAACCTCTACACCTTCGACATTTTGTTTTGCAAGACGTTCGGCTCGTTTTATATCTTCTTCAGAAAGCCCAGTAACAAATAGTTCATAATGCACTAGTTCTTTTTGCAATCCTGCATTTATTAAGTACTCGCTTACATAGTTTACCATTTTTTCTGGACCACAAAGAAACACTTCACTTGTATCAGGAATATCAATAAATGTTTTTGTAAGGACTTGCATTTTTTCATCATCAAATCTTCCATTAAACAATTCAATATCTCGACGTTCTTTAGTCAAGAAATAGTAGATTTCTAATCTTCCGAAATAGGTGTTTCTTAGTTGTTCTAACTCTTCTTTAAAGATAATTGATTTTGCTGTTTTATTAACATAAAACAACTTGCAAGTTGAATTTGATTCTGCCTTAAGGTGTGTCTTTATCATAGACAACACTGGTGTTATTCCACTACCAGCAGCAAAAAATAAATAATTTTTTTGCGCTTCGGGTTTAACTGGAACTCCAAACGTACCACTTGGTGCCATCACTTCAAGATGATCACCTTTTTTTATGATATCATTTATATAAGTAGAAAATTTTCCTCCTGGAATTAGCTTTACAGCTACTTTCCATTGATGCTCAATTGGACTTGAACACAACGAATATGATCGACGAACATCTTCACCATTAATATCAGCTTTTAGGGTCAAATGCTGACCTTGTCTAAATTTAAATACTTCTTGCAATTGTGATGGAATTTCGAAAGTTACTACTGAAGTATCTTCTGTTTCCTTATAAATATCTGCAACTTTTAAGTTGTGAAATTCTGCCATATGTCTTACTTAAACACTAAACTAACACTTGTTAGTTTGGTGAACAAAGATACAAAATATAATTCTAATTAGTTGTTAATTCCGCTAATGAGAACCTCACTTAGACTCTGTCCCAAATTTTTCGCATTTAAGTCTTCTTTTTTTGGTATCCATAAATACAATGATCGCAAAGTAGTAAGCATAGAAAACATGATAATTTCTGGATTACTATTTTTAATTTCTGAAGCGGTAACACCTTCATTTATAATCCCTAGAAAATTAGCCTCATATTCGTTACGAAGCTGGAGGTAGTAGTCTAATTGATCTTCGAGATGCATCCAGTCATTATTTAATGATGCCATTCCGTTAGTATTATTTGAAGTAATATTTACATGTAAGGCCACTATGCTTTCTAGTTTTGAAATACTAGAAGCTTCTGATTGAATAATAGAATTCATTCCGCTGGTAAACTCTTCAGCAATGGAAATAATAATTGCTTTGAGAATCTCTTGTTTTGAATTGATATGGTTGTATAGGCTGGCAGCTTTAATTCCCATGGCTGTAGCTAAGTCACGCATCGTAACTGCACTATACCCTTTTTCTTTAAAAAGTTTAGCTGCTGTATTGATGATTTCGTCTTTACGAGTTTCTTGTTTCAAAAAACATTTTTTTTGTAATTATTCGTAAATTTAAACAAAAAGAAGCTATGGGATTTTTAAGTTTTATTTTTGGCGCAAAAAAACGCCAAGTTGCGGATTATTTAAAAAGCGGAGCCATTATTTTAGATGTAAGAACCCAGCGTGAATGGGACAAAGGCCATGTAGATAATTCGGTTCATATACCACTAAATGATTTAAACTCTCGCGTTAATGAAGTTAAAACCTTAAACAAGCCTGTTATTGTTTGTTGTGAAAGTGGTGTTCGCTCAGCTAAGGCTGCAAAATTTTTAAACCTTAATAATATTGATGCTATTAATGGCGGTGGCTGGGTAAGTGTCAAACATAAATTATAGTTTTAGCTCCTGTAATTCTTCTGAAGATTCAATTGGATTTTGATTATACTCTAGAGTCCAACCCAAGGAATTAGTTAGAATATAAAATTTTGCAAGCTCACTTATGAGTCGATTTTGAGCGTTCGATTTTAAATCGGAAGCCTCAATTTTTTTCATTAATGACGCATTGACTGTTTCTTTAATCTCATTATAGTCTTTGGCTTCAAATTGATTGAGGAAATCGGCTTGAATGTCATAATACTCGAAGTCTGGATTAATTTTAATCTCTTCTTTTGGAACACTTACAATACGAAGTGTTTTAGTAAGCTCATCTACCTCATACTCAATTTGGCTTAAATCATATCCAATCGTTACATCGGCATTAACAATAACAATAGCCTGTTTTTTTGCTTCTAGCAAATCTGCAAAAACAGCTTTAGAATTTTTATAGGTAAACACTTCACTAAAATGCCCTTCGGTAACCACTAGTTTACCAACATTTTTAACCTGTTCCTTTATGAGCGCAGAATGCTCTTGAAGCGTGATTTTGTCTTCTTTTTTATCTCCACAATATTTGAATGTGAAGAGTACAATTAAAGTAATAATAACTCCAAATAGTATTTTTCTCATACGCTAATTTACATAAAAAAACATTAGTTTTCTTCAATGGCTGAAGCTTAACTAATGTTATTTTATCTTGGCTAAAAGGAATACAAAACAGCAGATTAACTATTTAGTTATCTTACCTAGGTTTTATCTTATTAATAAACCATCACTCACTTTTAAGCTCTAATTTTTCGGCAAAATAGTCACAGAAATCTTTCATTGTGGCTGTCATTTTTTCATCTTGAGTTGCTCTATAAAATGTATTACTCATTTCGACTAATGTTTGATGAAAAAATTGTTTCATTTCATCTACAGGCATGTCTTTAGTCCATAAATCGATACGCAAAGTTTCCTTTGCATTAGCATCCCAAACAGCAAGCATCATAGCTTTGGCTTCCTCGTTAGAAATACCGCCATCCTCTGCAGTCCAATGCAGTTTTTCTGGAACTCTATTTTCATCGAGTTCTACATTCAATTCTATTTTTGATGTATGGTTGTTTGCCATTATTTAGGGGGTTTATAATTAGACTTATTAAATATCTGAGCAGCATCTTTTTGGAGCATTTCCTTTAAAGACACATCATTGTTTTTCATATATGATCTTACGATTTGCCAACCCATGTACTGTCCAAGCCTGCCTGGTGTTTGGCTATCTAACTCTAAATAAAATTTAGAAAAAGGTGCATCTGCAATAAAACGTGCTGGTAAACTACTGTCTGTATTATACAACATTTCATTTTCTACAAATTCTGTCCAAATCATATTTTCATTGGCTTTTGCAAAATCAAGTTGTTCTTGGGTGTAACCAATTTTTTCAGCATCGGTTTTAAATGGAATCATCACATCTTTAAAGTATAGTTGTTTTCCGAAGTAAACCATTTCATCTAAAAGGGTCTTTTTCTGAAGCTGAAAAATTTGCTTTTCACTATATGCTTTAGCCATATTAACCACAATTTGAGAAGGTTTCATATTATCTGCTAAATACTTTTGAATACCAGAATAAATTTCATGATTACTCCCTAAATAATTATCAATTGCAATTACAACAACAGTATCAGTAACTACTAGTCTCTCTCTATGATTTACAAAATTTGTCAATGTAATTACACGCGGCTCCTTGAACGTTTTGTCATAGTATTTTAAATGCTGAAACAAGTGTTCAATATCATTGGTCACGTCTTTAAAATCAGCAAACTTTTCGTGTGTCACCTTATGCAACAAAACTTGATTTGAATCTTTCATTCTTTCAATCCAAATCGAATCAGGAACACGTTTAGGGAATAAAAAAGGGAAAGTATCTTTTAATTCAGCTAAGCTTTCTGGTTTTGCATTTGCAAATGCACGATCAAAGCGTTCTACGATAAAATTAGTCTCAATTTTTGATATTTCAGCTTCTAATGCATTATCGTCTTTACAACTAAAAAATGACAATACTATAAAACTAAGTATTACTATTTGCTTCATGAATTATATTTACAAAACTAATGTTGGTAAATTTTTATTACTAACGTGATTCCGTTATTTTTGTTTTGCAAAGGTACTATTCTTTCAATAAAAATTTAATAAAAATGCAAACAGAAAAAGTTGTAGACTATATTGTAAATTGGCTTAAAGATTATGCTAAAAATGCTGGTATTAATGGATTTGTTATTGGTATTTCTGGTGGAATAGACTCTGCTGTAACCTCGACACTGTGTGCAAAAACAGGTTTAGATTTACTCTGTATTGAAATGCCAATTCACCAAGCGGCTAGTCATGTAAGTCGAGGCCAAGAACACATTGCGCAATTAAAACAGCGTTTTTCAAATGTTAGCGATATACAAGTAGATTTAACACCAGTATTTGAAGAGTTTAAAACCGAAGTTTCTTTAGAGGGTAAACAAGCTACAGTAGATATGGCTTTAGCAAACACTAGAGCGAGACTGAGAATGACAACCTTATATTACCATGCAGGACTGCTTGGTCTTTTGGTTGCTGGAACCGGAAATAAGGTTGAAGATTTTGGTGTAGGTTTCTACACTAAGTATGGTGATGGCGGTGTAGATTTAAGTCCAATTGCTGATTTACTTAAATCTGAGGTTTACAAAATTGGAGCATACCTTAATGTACCAGATTCGATAATGAATGCTGCGCCTAGTGATGGCCTTTTTGGAGATGCGAGGAGTGATGAAGATCAAATTGGAGCCTCTTACCCAGAATTGGAATGGGCCATGCAAATGAAAGATGAAGGCAAAACTGAAACCGATTTTGAAGGGCGCCAAAAGCAAGTGTTTCAAATATTTATGAAATATAATCGTTCAAATACGCACAAAATGATACCCATTCCAATTTGCGAAATTCCTAAAGAATTAAAATAATTATTGAATTTTTGTGTGTAAAAAACCGTAAGTATTGATTTTTTTATTAATTTTGCAGTGCAAATCTCCACATTCTTGAACTTATTTTAATAAGTTCTGGCACTCTATAATACTAACTAACCAATTAAATCTGTATTATGATCAAGGTACTAGTCGTTGACAATCATCCTATCGTAACTACTGGCTTTCAATTATTGTTCGAACATCACGAAAACATCAAAGTTGTGGGAACAGTTGGAAGTGGAGTGGATATTTTTGAGTTTGTAAGACGACATGAAGTGGATGTTATCATTTCAGAAATCGAACTTCCAGAACTTAACGGTATTACTGCTCTAAGAGCTATTAAGAAAGAACACAGCCACATTAACATTATTATGTTTAGTTATCATCCTGAAGAAATCTATGCCATTAGTACAATTAAGGCTGGAGCTTCTGGATATGTTTCTAAATCTGAATCTATAGAGGTTATTATCAAAGCTATAAAAACGGCACACAACGGAGATATCCATTTAAGCAATAAGATGTCTAAACATCTAAATTATAATGATACTAAAAACTCAAAAAGTAGAATTTACAAACGTTTATCTACGCGTGAAGTTGAAGTCTTAAAGTTATTGTCTTCTGGTAAAAAGAATAAAGAAATTGCATTAGAGTTAAACATTAATGAGAAAACAGTAAGTACTTATAAAGCACGATTGTTTAAAAAGCTTAATGTCAATAATCTCATCGATTTAGTAAATCAAGGCAAGCAATTAGACTTAACTTAAATCTTGCCTCCAATTACTTTTCCAAGTTTTCGAGATAACAACATTTTTAGACCTACATAGTCTTTTACATCTTCAAGAACACTTCTTGAATTAACGTCTTTTTTTAGTGTTTCATTTTGGTACTCTGCTACTTTTTTGTCAATCAAATAACATCTCAAGGTTAAAATGGTTTGCGTCACTAATTGTGCGATCGTATGCTTTTTTTCCTTCGGAATAATATGGTTACGTTCCCAATCATGCAAATTGTAACGTTCATCATTCATTAAGATTGTAGTCACATTATTAGCTAATTCTTGATCTAATTTATTAACAAAGTTCTTTGTAGAAAATTCAGGCTCCTGATGAAGTGTGTCTATTATAGTATAATACAAGGATTTAAAATGAGGATTAGAAAACTGCATTTCGTCTTCTTGCAAATCGAGGTACACCTTTTCAAAAACTTTGGCATTGTGAATCACAGGTTCTAGCTGTAATTCACCATCATCAGATTCTTTTAAAACCAAATCCTCAAAGTCTTCTGTTTCTGTACCATAGAGCAATAAAATCTCTATTATTTTTCGTTCAAGCTCATATTGCAAATCGACTTTAGGCGCTTTGGGCTCAGGCTTTACGACATCAAACGCTTTTTGTGGTGACTTATATGCTTTATTAGCCTCTTGCGCTCCTTTTTTATCAATTTGAGCCAAAGTACTAAACAATACATCTTCACTTATATCCATTATGCGAGAGCACTCTTGGATATATACTTCTTTTTTGATTTGGTCGGGGATTTTAGAAATACTATTCACAATATCTCTAATAGTCTCGGCTTTTTTTATCGGATCATTATTAGCTTCCTTAATTAATAAAGATGCCTTAAACTGAATAAAATCTTTAGAATTTTCGTTGAGATATGTGGTTAATTCTTCAAGTGTGTTTTGCTTAGCAAAACTGTCTGGATCTTCACCTTCAGGAAAACCACAAACTTTCACATTCATGCCTTGCTCTAAAATTAAGTCGATTCCACGAAGTGATGCTCTAATTCCAGCTGCATCGCCATCAAAAAGCACCGTAATATTATTGGTTAACCTATTAACGAGCCTTATTTGTTCTGGAGTTAAAGCGGTTCCTGAAGATGCTACAACGTTTTTAATTCCAGTTTGATAAAACTGAATGACATCAGTATAGCCTTCAACCAAATAACAATTATCTTCTTTAGCTATAGATTGTTTGGCATAATAAATTCCATAGAGAATTTTACTTTTATGGTATACTTCACTCTCAGGAGAATTTAAGTATTTGGCTGCTTTTTTATCGGCTTTTAAAATACGGCCACCAAAACCTAAAATACGGCCACTCATACTATGAATAGGAAACATTACACGACCTTTAAAACGATCGAATTTTTTTTCAGGTTTTACAATTGTTAAACCTGTTTTCTCCAAAAACTCAAGTTGATATCCTTGCTTTAATGCTTCATCTGTGAATGCTTGCCATTCATCAAGAGCATATCCTAAATTAAATTGTTTTATGGTTTCGTTTGTAAAACCACGCTCTTTAAAATAGCTCAATCCAATGGCTTGACCTTGATCGGTCTTAAACATAATACGCTCAAAATAATCTTTTGCAAACTCATTAACTAAGTATAAGCTTTCGCGTTCGTTAGCTTCGGCTTTTTGTTCGTTCGTTTGTTCGGTTTCTTCTATTTCAATATTATATTTTTTAGCAAGGTATTTTATGGCTTCAGGATACGTAAAATGCTCATGTTCCATTAAAAACGTGACGGCATTACCTCCTTTTCCACTGGAAAAATCTTTCCAAATTTGCTTTACAGGTGATACCATAAAACTTGGTGAGCGCTCATCACTAAATGGACTTAGGCCTTTAAAGTTGCTTCCCGCCTTTTTTAATTGTACAAAATCACCAATCACCTCCTCTACTCGAGCGGTTTCAAATACTTGTTCTATGGTGGATTTTGATATCAATTTCAGAAATAATAATGAACCGTAAATTTAACAAAAAAGCTCCATTACTAAAGTAAATAGAGCTTTTAAATGGATTATATGTAGTGAGACTAATCCAAATCGAATCTAAATCCCATAGAAAGGTTATGTTGATCAAATGATTGATCTTTAAACATTGGACTCAAATCATATTTCACGTATAAGCCTAATCCGCCATAACCTACATAGCCACTTAAACCGTACACAAAAAGTGATGCATTATAACTACGTCTAATCTTTTGTTTTACACGATCACCATCTTCTTCAAACCTAAGTTTCTGTTGTGTACCAATATTGAAACCTGCAAATCCACCAATACCAACCTTGAAATGTTTAGAGGTACTATATCTAAAATAGTTTTTACGTTCTTTTTTAGTAGATGGTCCAAATTCAAAATGAATTGGTACGACAAGGTTTGTAATTCTAAATTCTGATTCTTTAAGTTCGCTAGGAAAGGCTTCTAATGTGGTTGTATTTCCATTTTGAACAAAATATTTATCATTTTTTGGTGTTAATTTATTCCACTGAAAAGAAAACCCATACTTTAATCGTACAGCGTTTGATTCTTTAAACACCCTTGTTTTCCATGCCCAACCTAATTCAACAAAACCAGATGTTAAAAAGGTATAATTATCACCTATTTTTTGCCCATCGCCTACTGCATTATTAAACCCAATAGCAAACACAAGATCGCTAGTGGTGCGTTTGTCATATTTTCTAGGCCTATTTCTAGAACTAAAATTAATCCCAGTAAATCTTCCTAGACTAATACCAAAATCAACTGTGTCATCGGCGCCATCATTATAATAATCTTCGTTTCGTTCAAGCAAAGCAATTTTATTATCTAGAATTGCTATTCTATTTTCAATATTTAAGGCACGCTTTTTTGCAGCTTCTTTTTTAAGCTTTTCAGCTTCAACCTCAGTAATTTCTCCATTTTCTAAGCGTTGATTTATTCCCTCTACTTCTGCTTTTAAAAACTCTCGTTCTTCTTCCTGTACCCTCTTTTTAATTTGTTTTAATCGATATATTTTATCTTCATTTTCATTAACAGGAAGATTAACGCCTGTAGAGTCTTTCTCTCTTTCTTGCGCACTCACATTAGTTACAATTAGACATAAGGTGAGTAGCACTACATACTTTGTGATAGTGTTCATAATGTTTGTTTTTTAATTGATGATTATTTAATTGTTACGCTCGGCGACTGCAGTTTTTACCGTTTTATAACTGGATTTTAAAGTTTCAAATACTCTGGTTCTAAACGAACGTTCGAGATCATCTTCAACGTCTTGAAGTAAGGCCTCAGCATCAACCGTTCGTGTTGTTTCATTATATATGCGTTGTCTTAAAATTTCTTTTTCTGCCTGTTTTAAAAGGTCTTCAATTTCAGCATCGCTAACCGATCCTTTTTCAATTTCTAACTTTTTGATATGCTCAACTACTTCTATAGCTTTTGCTTCCTCAAAAGTTAATTCATTTAAAGTGGTTAATGTTTTCTGTGCTTCTTCAGAATTATTTACAACAGCTACCGATGTTTTAGTTTCACTAGTGTTGATTACATTGTTTTTAAGTTGCTTATTCATTTTCTGCTCTTCTGAAACAACAGCAACCGTTAGTTGGTTTTTATTTGATGTATGGTTTTGAGATACTGTCTCTTTTATATTATTTTCATTTTGAATGTGATCTATATTTGTAGTAGTCACACTACGATCAGATGCATTAGAATTTATACTATTGCCATTTTTCTCTTCTGGCATTTCAAAAGCTGTTTCAACTAGAGCAGGTACAAGTGTTTGTTCTTCCGAAGATTTAAAAAATAAAGTTGTTACTAGTAAGACACCTACGATACTTGCAGCAATTCCGATATAAAAAAACAGACTTCTCGAATTCTTTTTATCTTCAGCATCAAGCTGTGTTGAAAGTTGACTCCAAGCATCATGTGACGGTTGTAATGTTCGCTTTTCTAGCTTATCTTTTATTGTGTCTTCAAATTTAATTGGTGCCATAACTTGTTGTATTTATGTCCTTAATCTTTTTCTGAAGCATTTGTCTTGCTTTAAATAACTGTGATTTTGATGTGCCTTGAGAAATGTTCAAGAGCTTTGCTATTTCATGGTGCTTATACCCTTCAACAGCATACATGACAAATACCATTTTATAACCTTCGGGAAGCTCATCTATAAGTTGTTGAATTTGAGCGACTTCGATTTGAGAATCAATGTTATTGTAATGCTCTTGATGAATCACTTCATCTTCAACAGAGAATTCTATGTTTTTTTCTTGCCTTAAAAAAGAAATAGATTCTCTTACCATGATACGTCTTAACCAACCTTCAAAACTTCCTTCGTTTTTAAAACTTTTAAGGTTAGTGAACGCTTTGAAAAATCCTTTTAACATCACAGACTCTGCATTTTGCATGTCTTTCACATAATACCTACACACACTTAGCATTTTTGGCGCATGAATTTCAAACAGTGTATGTTGAGCATCGCGCTTGCCTTTAGCTGCTTTTTTTATAAGCGTTGTATTATTCTTGTGATGTAGTTGAATGACTTTCAAAATAGCTTTCGTTTGGTCTTCTATTTATAAAGACGCAATAAGTATGCAAATGGTTGCCTAAAGGTGAAAAAAATTATTTTTTTCTATCAATGACATAATTTACCATTAACTCTAATGACGTTTTATACTGAGATTCTGGATAGGTATTTAATATCTCTAAGGCTTCAGATTGAAACTGTTTCATTTTATTAATGGCATAATCGAGTCCATGATTAGTTTTTACAAAAGTAATCACCTCTTTCACTCTCTTCTTGTCTTTATTATGGTTTTTAACCGAATTAATTAACCATGACTTTTCTTTTTTAGAACAGGTATTCAAAACATGAATTAATGGGAGTGTCATTTTTTGTTCTTTGATATCAATTCCCGTTGGCTTCCCTATGGCTTCTTCTCCATAATCAAATAAATCATCTTTAATCTGAAATGCCATGCCAATAAGTTCTCCAAACCTCCTCATAGCCTCAACATGATCCGAATTTGGTTTAACTGAAGCTGCGCCTAAGCTACAACAAGCAGCAATAAGGGTTGCCGTTTTTTGTCTTATAATATCGTAGTATATCGCTTCAGTAATGTCTAATTGCCTCGCTTTTTCAATTTGAAGTAATTCACCTTCACTCATTTCACGAACAGCCACTGAAATAATTTTAAGTAAGTCAAAATCATTATTATCAATAGAAAGAAGTAAACCTTTTGACAAAAGAAAATCACCAATGAGCACTGCTATTTTATTTTTCCAAAGCGCGTTAATGGAGAAAAAACCTCGTCTTCGATTACTATCATCAACGACATCATCATGAACTAGTGTTGCTGTATGAATTAACTCTATAACTGAAGCTCCTCTATAGGTTCGTTCACTAACTTGACCGTTATCGACCATTTTGGCTACCAAAAACACAAACATTGGTCGCATTTGTTTTCCTTTGCGGTTAACAATGTAATGCGTAATACGGTTTAATAAAGCCACTTTACTAGACATAGAGAGCAGGAACTTTTGTTCAAAAAGTTCCATCTCATAAGCAATAGGCTGTTTTATTTGTTCAGTTATTTTCAATGATAATGAGATTTAAACTAAATCTTGATTCTACATTCTATTTCGATATAAGTTTTTATCAACACAAGATGCCATTTCTTTTGTGTCTAATGGCACACCTATAAATTGAGATATGCTTTCGCTAATTTCTTGAGTATTATTTAAGACATCTTTGTAATTGATATAAATGAGTTCAACACCAGGTTCTTTTTCCTTCCAGACCTCAACTTTATCTAGTAATTTATTAAACGAATTAAAAAGTTTAACTGGTAAATTATCAGGATCTTTCCCAATCATCTTTTGTTGAGACTTTATAATTTCTGTCAAGTCTCTATTCATAAAAATGATTTTATATCTATATTTTTGATCTAAAAATTTGAGTAATGGAGCGACTACTTTTACAGATTTATTTTGCGCTTTATTAATCCAAGAATTATCTTTATGAATAGACATTACCGGGTCATATTCAAAATAACCTTTTGGATTAGATTCATCAGCCTTTCTGTTTTCATCAGTTAAAACTTCTACACCTCCTTTATTAAGCATTTGCATCATCAATGAAGTGCCAGATCTCGGCAACCCTGAAACAATTACGATTTGATCTTTTTTATACGCATTTGATCTTTTGTCAACCAATTCAATTTTTTCAATGATATTTTGTGAGGCTTGCTCTGCACGATGGTAGGTTTTGGGAGTTAATCTAGCTGCTGTATCATAAGCAATCTTTGCATTAGCATAATCACCCATTTTATCTAAAGCTCTACCTAGAACATAATGTGCTTTTGAAAAATACTTTACCAATTCGATACTTGTTAAAGCTGATTCTACCGCTTCTTCATATTCATTTAATTCAATTAAATTCTCAGCCAAAGCTGCATGGTATTTTGCTTTATCAGGTTCTAGTTCAATAGCACGTTCAAAAGCGACTTGAGCATCAGTGAACTTTCCTAGAGTATGATTTGCAACTCCTAATTTAAACCATATTTCTGAATTATTCTGTCTATTTTCATTTTTAGCTTTTTCTAGTACCTGTATAGCTTTATAGGATTTACCTTTTCCAAGCAATATTGAAGCTTCAGGAAAAAACAGCGCATATTTAACTTCTGTTTTTATTGTTTTTAATTTTTCTAAAAATTCTCCTGCTTGATCATATTTTTTTTGCTCTAGACTTAATGTCACTAAGTCCATATAAAATGGACTTACATCTATAGGCTCTTTTTCGGTAATGAGTTTTAATAAAATCTCTTTGGCTTTATTATAATCCTTTTTTCCTAGATAAACTCGAGCCAAATTATGCTTTAAATCACATTTGGTCTTTATTACTGCAGTTTCTATGGATTCATCAGGTTTTTCTATATAACCTAATTCAATTAATTGCTCCATAGTTTCTTCATCAGAAAATGTATCTAAATTTTCTTTTTCTTGCAACTCTCCAAAATCGCCTTCAACATTCTCCCAACTCTCAATATATTTAATGTCTTTCGGCTCTTTAAAAATTTCCAATGCCACTTTCCCATCCATATCTTTACCTACAGGCAAATTAAAGTGGTGCAATATTGTTGGAGCCATATCTATAAGTCCTAAACCATATACTTTCTCATTCTTTTTAATGTTTGGTCCAGTAGCGACAAACATTCCAAATTGTCTATGATCCATCGCTGCTGCGGCTTGAACTTTTGGCATTTTTATTAGCCTTTTGTTGCCAGACTCGAAACCATGATCAGACATTACAATGACTGTTGTGTCTTCATCAACTAATTCTAGTGTTCTTTCTAGCATCATATCTTGAAATCGATATGATCCAACAACAGCATCTTTATATATCTCGTATTGTTCCTGATTAATCCCTCTAAGTTTTGGAGGGTGGAATTTCATATAAGAATGGCAAAAATGATCAATTAAATCGTAATAAATTGCCATAAAATCCCATTCTGTTGTTCTTAAAAGCTTTGTCGCTGCATTATGAATAGACACATTCTCAGAAACAATTTTACTTACTGGATTTAAACCTCTATTTTTCTCTTGATCAACCCTTGCTGCTTGTGGTACAAAGGGTAAAATATGTTCGCTTGTGATTTCAAAAGGAAACATTCTTAAATCTTTATAATCTTTTAGTAATGCATGCGGGTGAATTGTTCCTCTTTCAATAGGTTTTGGTTTTGCTGGGTCTACTGATACTTTTTGAAATTTATCGGTTACTACAACACCATTAATTGGTTCTGCAGGAAAACTAGGCCACCATCCAACTAAATTACTTTTGTAACCCTTATGATGTAGAATATTCCATAATGCTCTAGCTTTTCTTGAATGTGCAGTAACAGGTCTTACTCCACTATCATCATTCATGACTTCGATGAAGCCTAATACGCCATGTTTATCAGGTGTTTTTCCAGTTGCAACTGAAGACCATAACATTGGAGAATATGGAGGATTCATAGTACTCATGTTTCCATATACGCCATTATCAATCATTCTTTTAAGTGCTGGCATTTGTCCTTTTGCTAATAAAGGTCCAATTATTTTCCAATCTGCCGCATCCCAGCCTATCAAAAGCAGTTTATTTTTACTCATTTGATTTATCTTTTCTGGATTGCTTTTTTAGTTCTCGCCATGCTTCAAAGGCAATATCACCATAGGCTAGTAAGCCAAGACTGCTTTCTAATGGTATATCTGAAGCATTTATAACTATCTTACTTTCACTGTTTAACGGCTTTTTTTTCATTCAATAAATTTGTATTACCAACATTAAATCTCTATTTTAGTGAAGTATTTCACAACAAACACTTTAAATATCAAAAATATATGAAAAAAACTACTTCTGAAAAACTTTCAAAAAGACTTTTAAAATATGGTGCGTTTTCAGCAGCCATATTAGGTACGGCGAATGCTAGTGGTCAAATTGTTTATACTGATATTGCAGATGAAACAGTTGATGCTTTATCTACTCGCTATGCCATAGATCTAAATAATGATGCTACTGGCGATTACCTGTTTGGAGCAAATGGAACTAACTTTGCATTTATTTTCCCTGCAGCTAGTTCAATGGCTTCAGCTTACAATTCGAACTTAATGGTTGGATTTAATTCGGGTGCATACAATTACCCATCTAATTTAACAGCTGGAACAGTTATTGACGGCACAAGCCCAACTTTTGCTGGTGCTAGAGGTGATTTCAATTACGGTAGCTGTAATTACTCCAACAGTCAGTTTTGTGATGGTATGGACGGTTATGTAGGTTTTCGATTTTTTATCGGCGCAGACACACATTATGGATGGGCAAGAATTGAAGTAGCTGCAAGTGGTGCAACTATTATTGTTAAAGATTACGCTTACAACACTACACCAGATGAGGCTATTGAAGCTGGACAAACATCTTTAAGTGTTGATGAGTTTTCATCTAATACATTTACACATTCGTATAACAAAAACACAGATCAGCTTATTCTAGAATCTTCAAGCATCCCTTTAGACAATATTGATTTATTCAATATTTTAGGTCAGCGTGTCATCACTAAATCATTATCTGAAAATAATGAAATTATTGATATGTCTGGATTAACAGATGGTGTATATTTAGCTAAAATAGCTATTAAAGGAAAAGTACAAACTATTAAAATTTTAAAACAATAGTTTTTTATTTATTTATAAAAAAAAGCGGCCAATTGGTCGCTTTTTTTATTATGATTTATTTGCTAACTGCCCACAAGCCGCATCAATATCTTTTCCTCTGGATCGACGGACTGTAACTGTAATATGATGCGCTTCTAACATTTCAACATACATATCTATAGCTTTAGAATTGGCTTGTTGAAATTCGCCATCGTCTATTGGATTGTATTCTATTAAGTTCACTTTGCTAGGTGCAAATTTGCAAAACTTAATCAATGCATCCACATCTTTTTTTGTGTCGTTTATGCCGTCCCAAACGACATATTCATAGGTGATTCTATTTTTAGTTTTAGCATACCAATATTCTAATGCTTCTCTTAAATCTTTTAGTGGAAATGTCGCATTAAAGGGCATTATTGAAGTTCGAATTTCATCTATAGCAGAATGAAGTGATACGGCTAACTTGAATTTGACTTCATCATCTGCCATTTTTTTTATCATCTTTGGAACACCTGAAGTTGATACAACAATTCGCTTTGGCGACATTGCCAAACCTTCTGGAGATGTAATTTTCTCTATAGCTTTTAGCACATTATTATAATTCATGAGTGGTTCTCCCATTCCCATAAATACAATATTGCTTAGTGGTCTATTATGGTACAATCTACTTTCTTTATCTATAGCGACGACTTGATCATAGATTTCATCTGGATTTAAATTTCGCATACGTTTTAATCGTGCAGTTGCACAAAATCGACAATCTAAACTACATCCTACTTGACTTGACACACATGCTGTTGTTCGGTTTTTTACTGGAATTAAAACCGATTCTACAATAAGTCCGTCATGTAACCGTACAGCATTTTTAATAGTACCATCAGCGCTTTTTTGTATCTGGTCTACTTTGATATGGTTGATAACAAAATTGTCTTGAAGTTTTTGTCGTGTATCTTTAGAAATATTAGTCATATCTTCAAAAGTATGCGCGCTTTTACTCCATAACCATTCGTACACTTGATTACCTCGAAATGCTTTATCACCTTCACTCACAAAAAAAGCTCTCAATTGTTCTTTTGTAAGCGCTCGTATGTCTTTTTTCTTGACCTCCATATGTTTGCAAAAGTAATGAAAGGATTAACGATATTTGATATTAGATTTATGATTTTATGATGTCTTAATCTGCATTAGTGATGGATGCGGCATCCTTTTGCAGTTTTTCTGCAAAAGATATAGCGGAGAGCACGACCCTTTAGGGTAATGCCCAAACACAAAAAAGCCTTATTAAAAAATAAGGCTTCATTTATATTTTTAATTCTATTAGATAATTAACATGGCATCGCCATAGGTATAAAAGCGATACCCTTCTTTAACCGCCTCATCGTAAGCTCTTTTCATAAAATCATGGCCAGCAAAAGCAGACACCATCATTAATAAAGTTGATTTTGGCGTATGGAAATTTGTAATCATACTATTAGCAATGCTAAACTCGTAAGGTGGAAAAATAAACTTGTTAGTCCACCCAGAATACTCATTTAATGTTCCACTTGAAGACACCGAGCTTTCTATTGCACGCATGGCTGTTGTACCCACGGCACAAACACGTCTTTTTTCGGCAATACCTCTATTTATAATATCTGTAGCTGGTTTAGTAACAAAAATTTCTTCACTATCCATTTTATGTTTTGACAGATCCTCTACTTCTACAGGGTTAAACGTTCCTAAACCTACATGTAACGTTACTTCTGGAAGCTCTACACCTTTAATTTCTAAACGCTTAAGCAAATGCCTTGAAAAGTGCAGGCCTGCTGTTGGAGCAGCAACTGCGCCTTCATTTTTTGCGAAAATGGTTTGGTAACGTTCTTGATCTTCTGGTTCAACTTCTCGTTGAATATACTTTGGAAGCGGAGTCTCTCCTAATTCGGTTAGTTTTCTACGAAATTCGTTATAGGATCCATCGTATAAGAAACGTAATGTTCTCCCTCTTGATGTTGTATTGTCTATAACCTCAGCAACTAACGTTTCATCATCACCAAAATATAATTTGTTTCCAATTCTAATCTTACGAGCAGGATCTACTAAAACATCCCAAAGGCGCTGTTCTTCATTTAATTCTCTTAATAAGAAAACCTCAATTCTCGCTCCAGTTTTTTCTTTATTACCATACAAACGTGCAGGAAACACTTTTGTATTATTTAATATCATTACATCACCTTCATCAAAATAATCAATGACATCTTTAAATAATTTATGCTCGATTGTTTGTTTTTCTCTATCCAAAACCATTAGTCTTGATTCGTCTCTAATATCTGACGGACGTTCTGCTAATAATTCTTCTGGAAGGTCAAAATTGAAGTGTGATAATTTCATTTGTTATTTTTTATGGATTTTTAATTTGTCAAAATTAATTAGGACTCATTTCAAATGTGTCTAATTTTTGACAAGGTGCAAATATACAATCTCAACATAGGCGTTGTCAAGTAAAATGCAGTATTTATTTAGAAAATTTAAAACCAAGTGTTTCTAAGTCCTCCCAAAACGAAGGATATGATTTAGAAACGACCATATGATCTTCAATTTTTAAACTGGTTTTTAAGGCTAATGGTGCAAACGCCATTGCCATTCTATGGTCATTATAAGTACTAATAGAAATATCTTCATTAATGCTTGAAGTCGCATAAAGTGTCAATGTATCATTAGTAATATCAATACTTGCACCTAACTTATGAAGTTCGTTTTGAAGTGCCACCAAGCGATCGGTCTCTTTTATTTTGAGCGTATGTAACCCTGTTAAATGACATTTAACGCCTAAACCTAGACATGTCACAGCTATGGTTTGGGCAATATCTGGAGAGTTATTAAGCTGAAATTCTACGGCTTCATTGTTTATCTCTTCAACCTTTTTGAGCATTATAGATTGATCATTAAATGTTGTTTTCACTCCAAATGCTTGATAAATTTCGGCAAGAACAGAATCACCTTGCAAGGAATTGTTTTTATACGATGATAATTCTACTTGAGTATTTATAGGGCTTAAAGCTACAATACTATAAAAATAGGATGCCGAAGACCAGTCTGATTCAACGGTAAGCGTATTGATTTTAAGGGCATTTTTTTTAGGCCTTACTGTAATGATTTGATCTTCAAAGGTTGTTTGAATTCCAACCTGGTTCAATAAATCGAGTGTCATATTGATATACGGAATTGAAGTAATTTCACCTTCTAAGGTTAATTCTAATCCGTTTTCTAAACGAGATGCAATTAGTAATAATGCAGAAATATATTGACTACTTACATTTGCTTTTAATGTGACTTTATATTTTGAAAGCGTTTGTCCTTTAATACGTAATGGCGGGCATCCATGTGTTTCTTCATAAGAAATTTCGGCTCCTAATTGATTCAAAGCGTCTACTAAAATTTCTATTGGACGTTCTTTCATACGATCAGAACCTGTAAGCACAACATCTCGCCCATCTCTACTTGCAAAATATGCAGTAAGAAAACGCATAGCTGTACCAGCATGATGCACATCAACATTATGAGATAATGATAACAAAGCCTTTGACATGACTATACTATCATCTGAATTAGACACATTTTCTATCTCTAATTCTGGATATAAAGCTTGTAATAATAATAATCTATTAGATTCGCTCTTAGAACCAGTTATTGTAATGTTTGACTCTTTTTTTATTGCAGATTTGTGAAGTTGAATTGTCATAAAAAAAATCCTGTCTAAGCAGGAAAAGCTTATTTTAGTTTATCATTATTGTGATGTCTGTCGTGATCACGTTTGGTTTTTTTATCCATTTTTTTATCGAAAGCACTTTGTAAATCTATACCTGTTTGATTTGCTAGGCATAAAACTACAAAAACCACGTCAGCTAACTCTTCTCCTAGATCTTTATCCTTATCACTATCCTTTTCACTTTGTTCGCCATAACGTCGTGCTATTATTCTAGCAACTTCACCAACTTCTTCTGTAAGTTGAGCCATATTGGTAAGCTCATTAAAATATCGAACACCATGTTCTTTAATCCATGTATCTACTACTAACTGTGCGTCTTTTAAAACCATATCAAATCTTTTTTAAGACTATTTTTTCAGATTGTTTTTCAATCACTTTTGAATAAAACCCTTTAAAAACTTCATAGTCTTGTGCTAAGATAATTGATGTTTTCATATTAAGTGATACTGTTAATTGCAAAAAACTACCATTTTCTTTTGCTAGAAAGGTAAAATCACCAACATCATTAAATTTCAACTTTTCACTTTGCGGCAAAGACTCTACTGCATATCCGTCAGGAATCATAATATTAATCATGTATTTATCAGAAAACGGGTAGGTTAAATCAATAGGAAAATCTCTCGTTTCTTGTTTGAATGGGTTTTCTTCGGTAGCAAAAAACAGCATTGGCGAAAAGTACAAGTTTCCACCTATTTCCTCTATCGCATCTACTAAGTTATAGTCGTATGTCAACTTTAAAGGCTTCGTAGAATCCTTAGTATTTTCCATATTAACAGCAACAATTTCTAACTCTCCATTATTACGCTCTAAACTTTTAATATGCTCATCTGTACTTAAATTAGCATATCTATTTCTGTAACTCATCGCTACATAATCTGTTTTTTGCTGACGCACTTTACCTTCAATAGTGAGATCTGGATTTATTTTCACATTTAAAGAGGTTACATCTGTAGAAAGCGATGAAGGGTATAGATTTATCCAAGCAGAACTCCCATTTTCACGTATTAGCCTTCCTTGCCAATTTAATACACGTGTAGGTAATACATTGTAGGTGCTATAATTTTCAGTAGCATCTAAGAGCACATTAAAGCCTTCATTTTCAATCATACAAATCACATAGTCAAACCCTTGACGTGTTGGAAATAATGGAATTCCATTATTTTTAGTACTTATTAAAACTGGATTTGCTCTAAGGCCAGCATATCGTAACATTGAAATTAGCATTAAGTTAATATCGGCCACATTACCCACACCTTCTTTATAGGCTTTACGCGCTCCATTTTCACCAGTATAACCGTAAAAGTTATTCCATTTGATTTTTGACTTTACATAATTGTATATTAAAAAGGATTTTTCTACTGGATCTGTTACTCCAGATAATATGGCATCAATATCATCTTTATAATAGGATGATTTATCTAATTGATCTCCAAAATCTGGGTTTTTATAAATACGCTCTGTGACTTTATCCCAAGATGTTGAATAATATTCTAGGTTTGACCTTGGCATTCTGGTCATACTCAATTCCATGATGAGTTTAGACCTATAATTATCAATATTAGCAACAAAAGGTTCGTCTTTAAGTGCAGGCACATCTTTAAGATTAGCAGACAGCACATCAGAACTGTAAACAATTGGCATTGTTATATTTTTCGCTGAAACATCTAATTTAGGAATATATGACGCTCTAGGGTTTAGTAATTTATTATATACGAAATACTCAGGTGTACTTACTTTTAAATCAAATACTTTAATAGGAATCGAAGATTGTATATCAATTTCATCAATTTGTATAAATGGAGATAAAATTTCATAGGTAAATTCTATAACACTTCCTACTTGTACGTTAGGCATTGTAAAAGATTTATACCTCCAATATTTATTAGCTTCTTCATCAAAAACACCATCACTTTTAAGCTTATCTTTAATGATATTTCCGTCTTCGATATTGAAAGTATATCCTTTTAAACCTTGAAATTTCTCACTACTAGCATTAGATCTATTGTACAATCTCACTTTATTAGTTGCCCAATCCAAGCCTTTTTTATTTAGGATTTTAATACGTTGATGTACTTCAACTATTTGAAGAAAGCCGCCTTTGTTTTCACGATATTCAAAATCGACTCTATGCTTTCTATATAACATGACTGCTCCTATAGTTGAATCGTTAACATCAGCTGTTTGTGTTAGTTCTTCTTTGGATACTTTCCCAAATTTATAGTTTTGACTATGAATGGAAAATGAAATTAAAATTAGTAATACTGTTAGGTTTGTTTTCATGGTTAGTTAGGTTTTTGAAATCAGCACAATTTTAGTTTTATCATGCCTCACAATTTGAGCCATAAAATCTCGAAATGCTTTATAATCTTCTTTCGGATAATAGCCTTTATTAAGAATGTATGTTCGTTTATAAAGTAATTCGTTTTCTGAAATTTTTTCAATTGAGAATGTATAGCTTCCATACGTGTTTGATATAGAAACATCATCAGGAACAGCCTCTATTGAAAGAGTTGGATCTATCTTAATAGTAAATTCGTCTTTATCTGTAAACCCTCTTTCAACCTCAAAATCTAAAGTTCGTTTTTTATACCTGGTTGGTATATTTGTTACCTTATTGAATGCATTAGGTTGAAACAAAAGTCGTTTCCCACTTTTTGTAGCGTAACTTGTTGAAGACACTTTTGCAGTTTCGGTAAACACAACATTATCTTTATCGTTATTATATGTAATAGCATCTATAGATAAATTATTGATATAATCCCAGTACTCCTTTAAATCCAATTCTTGCTCTCGCTTTGGTTTATTTTGAACACCTTCATGAAGTGCATATTGATATCCATAGGTTTTTATGGTCACATCTGCAGAAATAGAACCGTCTTTAACAAGATTGATTGTTGCCCTTGTATCTTGAAGATTAGCCTCAGTTGGATACACTGTTGTGTGCACTATTTTCCCACCTTCAGGAGTAATAAGCAATGCATCTCTATCATCAGTAAATCCAGCAGTAAACCCAAACGGGTTGGTTTGACTTGTGCATTCTAGCCAAATATCTTTTTCATCATTTGGAATACATAAAACTGCATGATTTCCTTCAACAGATGAGAATTCTTTATCTATGCTTCTTAAATCATTATCGCCATAAATAATTGCATAATTTGCTTTTATACCAATTTCTTCGAGTAAGGCTTTTGTATAATTTGATAACCCCTTACAGTCTGCATAACCCAATCTATCTACATCACTTGCTAACATAGGTTTCCAACCTCCAATACCTACTTGCACGCTAATGTAACGTGTTTTGTTTTGCATATATTCATAGACTAATTTTGCTTTTTCATAATCACTCGTAGCACTTTGAGTAAGCATTTTCACCTCATTAATTACTTCAACTGGCAATACTGCTGTACCAGCAAGCAACTCGTCGTGCATCCATTTTCCAAAATCTTCCCAAGTATTATTGGCACCATCAACGCCTTCCATTTTAAATTTAGTAAGTGCAACCTTCAGTTTAGGTGAAAAGGTTTCAAATGAAGGGCTATATGCTTCTCGCTTTAGTGCTTTTAAGTGTTTTGCTGAAAAATGAAAATCATCATGTTGTTCTATCGAAAAATTTTCAAAATTCGAGGTTTTAATTTTTATATCTATATCAGATTCGTTAACGATTTTATATTCTGAAAACTCAGTACTTGCATAAAAACCATCTATAGGTCTCCAACTTGGCAAAAAAGCGGTTGAATGATACACTACTTCTGTTTCAAAGCTTATGGTATACGGGTAATTAATAGGTGTATAATCTAAGTACTTCAAACGACTATCAGAATACAAAGTCCCTCCACTAACAGCGCTTACATCTTGAAAATCATTCTTTCTTATTTTCTTTATTTCATCTCCACTAGCATCATAAACTTTAACTTCTAGTTTATTGATATTGATATTCTTATCATAATGCATATAAGCCCCTGGTTTTGAATTGCCTTGAGCATTAAAAACAGTAACTATACGCTTATTGGTGTAGACGAATTTATCGTACGATTTAACTTCAATGGTTGCTTGATCATATCTCACCACTGCATTAGCCTTTATTTTTAAATCTAATGGAATAGTAGACGCATCAAAAACATCTTCTTCTTGAGATATAGCATGTGTAGAAAGTGACATAAAAATTAATGTCACCAATAGTCTAAAAGGCATTATTAATAGTTTTTAGTTAAGTGTTATTCAAATATAGATTTTTTCTACAAACACTAGGCGGAAAACATCGTAAAATAAATGGGCATTTACTATATTTTAAGCAGTTTTTGAAGCTTTAAATGTATATAATGCAAATAAAACGATAGCACAAGGAATTGCAATGTATTTAAGCTCACTTAAAATGACACGAAATCCCCATTCTGAAAAGAATTCCTCAATACCAATTGGTGATACTTTTATAATTCTAAATGGAAAGAAATGTCTAGAGTTTTCAAATGGGATAAAAAAACCAACGCCTCTACCTCCTGTAGTCATCGCATCTAAAAGACCATGGGATAAGGTTGACAAAAATAGAACCATCATAAACATACGTTTTTTGGTTTTTCCAAAGAAAAAAGACAACAAACCACTCCAGATTACAGCAAATAAGATGGAGTGTGTAAACCCTCTGTGTCCTAACGGGTGCACGTAATTAATCCCAAAGTTAAAGGCTAGCACATCAAGATCGGGAAGTATTGCTGAACCAATAGCTAAAAACACCAATAATTTACTGGATTTAAAATCTATGACTTTTGCTGTCGTATAAGCCACTAAGCCATGTCCAAAAATCGATGCCATTACTATTTGTCTTTTGTATCGATTATAATGGTAACTGGGCCATCATTGAGTAATTCTACTTTCATATCAGCTCCAAATTCTCCTGTTTGTACTTTTTTTCCTAAATCGGTTTCCAATTGTTTTACAAAAGCTTCGTATAATGGAATGGCAATATCTGGTTTTGCTGCTTGGATATAACTTGGTCGATTTCCTTTTTTTGTATTAGCATGAAGTGTAAACTGACTCACAACAATAGCATCCCCTTGAGTTTGAAGTAGTGACTCATTCATCACGCCATTGTGATCAGAAAAAATACGCAAATTGGCAATCTTGTTAGATAACCACTTGATATCATATTGGGTATCCTCATTAACAATACCTAAAAGCACGAGCACACCAGAATTAATAATGGCTACTTGTAGTCCTTCAATGGTCACTGAAGCTTTTGATACACGTTGGATGACTGCTTTCATTCTACATCCCAATTATCAGTTCTATAATGTTCATCTTCGCCTTCTAAAATTTGCAGATAACTTCGGTATCTTGAATACGAAACCTCATCTTTATCTAAGGCCTCTTTTACAGCACATTTTGGCTCTTCAACATGCAAGCAATTATTGAATTTACAGTTTTGTTTTAGTTCAAAAAATTCAGGAAAATAATCGCCAACTTCTTCTTTATCCATATCAACAATACCAAAACCCTTTATTCCTGGTGTATCAATAATTTTAGCATCAAAGCTCAAATCGAACATTTCGGCAAATGTGGTTGTATGTTGTCCTTGACTATGTTGCGTTGAAATTGCTTTAGTTTTTAAATCTAATCCAGATTCAATAGCATTGACTAAAGTTGATTTCCCGACACCTGAATGGCCTGCAAACATACTTACTTTATCAATCATCAATGATTTAACCTTGTCTACATTTTTTCCCGTTTCCGCAGAAATTCCAATACACTCGTAACCAATTTTTCTGTACACATGTGCTAAGTATCTTACTTCGTCTAAGGTGTCTTCACTATAAGTATCAACTTTATTGAATAGTAAAATTGTTTTAACAGCATAGGCTTCAGCGGTAACCAAAAATCGATCAATAAAGCTTGTAAATGTAGGTGGATTATCAATAGTAATTAACAAAAATACCTGATCTACATTAGACGCAATGATATGTGTTTGTTTGGATAGGTTTACCGATTTACGAACGATATAATTTGTACGATCATGAATGGTATGAATCACACCAGTAACTTCATCATTATTGGTTTCTAATTCAAAATCTACAATATCGCCAACAGCAATAGGGTTAGTGCTTTTAATGCCTTTTAATCTAAATTTTCCTTTAATTCTGCATTGATATGTCGCACCTAGATTTGTCTTTACGGTGTACCAGCTTCCTGTAGATTTATAAACGAGTCCTGTCATTACAACAAAGATGCTAATTATATAGCATTTATCAATAAAAAAAGACCATCGATTGATGGCCTTTGATTTATAGTTAAAATTATTTTAGTTTATTTTCATACGTCCTAATTTGTCTTTAGACTTTCTAGATGAGTAAATGATATACTCGGTTGGAGAACTTCTGTAATGCACTCTTGGCCTAAAAATCAATTGGTGTTTTTCTACGTCTTCTTGATCTACACGGGTCATTTCACCATTATCACCAAACATTATTGCAGCTGGAACGGCTTTATTATAATTTCCTAACCATTTGATTTCTTCAATATCGGTAACACCATAGTTCTTGGTATTATCATTAAATAAAACAGTTAGTTGTCCATTTTCATAAATTGGCATAGCGCTTAAATACTCTGGTCCTTTTCCTAAAACCGTTAGCGGAATATTTACACCTGCGCCAACAGTAAAGTTTGAATTTCCAGCAAAGACTCCAAAACCAATAGCTAAAGTTGTATAAGCCGCCTTTTGCTTTTTAGGTATCACATTTGACCAACCTACTGAACCATCAGGATTGATTGAGGTCACAATAATTTCATTATTAATATGCGTTACAGGTGTGAAAGATAATGGTCCAATACCAGAAGCTCTTCCTAAGATGTAGAGTTGATATTCTGATAGCAATATAAGTCCGCCATCACTTTTTTGAACCAAACTATGTGTCACATAAAGTGGTTTTACATCTTTTCCTTTTTTAGCTCTACGTTCACCAATTAACTTTACTTTAGTGTCATAATCAAACTCGTTAAATTTTAGTTGATTTACACTTTTAGAATTCACATCTACAACTGATGCATAAACCCCTTTAAGTTCTTTATTGGCTTTACCATTTTTTCTAACGCTAGAATAAAACCCAACTAGTCTCACTTTACCATTTTCATCGGCAAGCATTTCGCAATTGATAATTTCTTTGTCTGTAAAAGCGATATCTACAACCTCTTTTTCAAACCCATTCGCAGATTTAAATGTATGTAACTGAAATTTCTCATGATTCGTTTTAGTTTTTTTATCTCTATAACTTTCGTTAATTACAATAAAAATATCGTCATTAAAATTCACATCAAAATCGGCAATATCAAACTCTAAACCTTTTCTATCACTAAATGGCACCTTCTCTAAATGCTGTGCCATAATATCAAGGTCATTATTAATAAGCTTAATTTCATATTGAATAACTTCTTCTTTATCAAATAATGCGGCATGTAAAATTAGAAGTCGGTCACGACCAGGAGATTCTTTAATATAAAATGCGCCTCGTTCACGCTTTTTAGTCACTTTGGTTGAAAACAATTTCTTCGTATTGTTGGTTAGTTTTCCATCTTCGGAAATCTCAACTGCCAATAGATTAGCAACCTTTGCTTTTTTATCATAGACACTACCAAGAATAAAAACCTTACCATCTAAAACAGCGATTTCTTCGAATTCTGGTTCTTTATCTTTAAAATCTTTCATCTCAATTTCATTGGTTGAAATCAATGACATATCATCAGATTTAAATACTTTAATATAAAACCCTTTCTTTCTTGTAGCTAAGGTGTAAATCTTACCATTAGCTTCACCAGCGATTCTAACAATTTTTTCTTTATCGGCTTCGATTTCTTGACCATGTGTAATAGAAATTGGTCCAATGCTTTGTGCATTAACTACAAATGAGAGACCAACCATCATGAATAGGCACGTAATTTTTTTAATCATAAATATATTATCTAGTTGTTGATGTTGAAAGTATTTTCTTTCGCTAGCAAAAATAGAATTTTAATTGACCTTTCAAATATTTTGAGCCAAAATCTAAATTCTAATCGCTTTTTTAGAAGCAATTTGCGTGCCATTAGAAGCGACATTGATAATGTACATACCTGATGGCTGATTAGTCAAATCAACAACAATGCTCGAATTGATTCTCTTGTGTGTTATGTTAAAAATAATACGACCTGTTATATCAGCAACATTGATATTCACTTCGGAAATATTTTCTAGAAGTTTTATGTTGAAGATTCCATCTTTTGATGGGTTTGGATAAAGCTTAATTATTTCTGATTCTTGTGGAGATGTTTTATTTTCAATTGAGTCTTCCTCACCATCGCATTCACAAATAATTGTTGTGAAAACACAGTTCGTACTTCTACAAATCGAATGAAATTGATACCCAATAATAACAACTTCGTCTAGTTCTTCATAATCATCTAAAACAACTTTGAGTTCTATTTGCTTTCCAACGAGAATCTCTTTTGTCTTATAACCTAAATACGAGATTTGCAAGATGTCTGTTGGCTTTACTTCAATAGCGAAGTTTCCGAAGTCATCAGTAAACACACCTTTAGATGTATTTTTAACAATGACGTTTGCAAATGGCAATGGTTTAGTTGTATCTGATATTGAGCCTTTAATAACACGCTGCCCAAAAGACGATATAGTAAATAGTGTTGCGAAGAATAGTAATAGTGATTTCATAATTTTGAATGTGTTTGGTTTCAGAATCAAACCTAAACGAAACTACAATAAACTGAAACCGACAATGAGTGAACCATACATCTCACTGAGTGAAATGATATAAAAAAGCCTCACAAAACTGTGAGGCTTTTTATTTTTATCCGTTAATAATCTTTTCTTGATGGTTAATCGATTCTTGGTGAATTGCTTTAAACATACGTAAGATAAACTCTTCACTTAGTCCTCTTTCTTCACCTTCTAAGACCATTTTTCCTAAAATTTCGTTCCAACGCTTGCTCTGTAAAACAGCAACGTTCTTTTGTTTTTTTAGACCTCCAATACCATCAGCTACTTTCATTCGTTTTCCTAACAACTCAATAATCTGATTATCTACCACATCTATTTGTGCTCTTAAGTTATTAAGTTCCTTATTGTATTCTGCTTCTGGATCTGATTCTTTTCTAATTCTTAAATCCTGCATTATTTGAACCAAGGTATCTGGTGTGACTTGCTGTGCAGCATCACTCCATGCGCTATCTGGATCTGTATGTGTTTCAATCATCAATCCATCAAAATTAAGATCCAAAGCGGTTTGAGAGACATCAAAAATCATATCGCGTTTACCTGTAATATGTGACGGATCATTAATTAGAGGCAAATCTGGAAATCTATTTTGAAATTCAATTGCCAATTGCCATTCTGGAATATTTCTATATTTAGATTTCTCATAAGTTGAAAATCCTCTATGTATTGCTCCTAAATTTTTAATTCCTGCAGAATATAAGCGTTCAATACCACCTAACCATAAGGCTAAATCTGGATTTACAGGATTCTTAACTAATACCGTTTTATCTGTTCCTTTTAATGCATCAGCAATCTCTTGCATTATAAAAGGGCTTACTGTTGAACGTGCGCCTATCCATAATAAATCAATATCATGCTCTAAAGCTAACTCGACATGGGTTCTATTAGCAACCTCAGTCGCCGTTTTTAAACCTGTCTCTTCTTTAACCTTTTGCAACCATTTCAATCCTAAAGCACCTACGCCTTCAAAATTCCCAGGACGTGTTCTAGGTTTCCAAATACCAGCTCTGTAATAATTAACATCTGTATCTTTAAGCTCATGAGCTATTTTTAATACTTGATCTTCGGTTTCTGCACTACATGGCCCTGCAATTACTAATGGATGATTTAACCCTAAATCATCTAACCATGTTCTCATTTCTTTTTTGTTTTCCATAATTATCTACTAAATAGATCTCGACTACACTTCAACTAGATTCAGTGCACACGTTAGACCTCACATTTTTATTGTATTCCGTTTAAAATATCTTTTATATGATTTGTACTTTTCATTTCATTATATATCTCCTCAAAATTATCGGCTTCCATCAATGCTTTAAACTGTTTTAAATTATTGATATACTCATCAAGTGTCTCAATAACATTTGTTCTATTTTGTTTAAAAATAGGAGCCCACATTGCTGGAGAACTTTTTGCCAGACGCACTGTACTCTCAAAACCACTGCCTGCCATATCAAAAATATCGCGTTCATTCTTTTCCTTTTCAATAACTGTCTTACCTAACATGAATGAACTAATATGTGACAAATGCGACACATAAGCAATATGTTTATCATGAGCTTCAGGATTCATATAGCGAATACGCATACCTAAGTCTGAAAATATCTGTAAAGCTTTCTCTTGCAATTTGAATGTTGTTTTTTCAACCTCACAAATGATATTCGTTTTCTTCTGAAATAAATGATGAATAGCAGCTTTTGGTCCAGAAAACTCTGTACCAGCAATAGGGTGTGTTGCTAAAAAATTTCGACGTTTTTCGTGATTTTCAACAGCTTTACAAACTGGAAGCTTGGTAGAACCTACATCAATAACCAATGCATTATCTGAAATCGTATCTAGTATTTTAGGCAACTCTACAACAGCCTTATCTACAGGGATTGAAAGCACAACTAAATCGGCATCTTTTAAATTTTCATAGGTGGCTTTCTCATCAATAATATTGAGTTGAAGCGCTTCTTCTAAATGTTTCTCATTAGAATCAATTCCGTAGACTTTTGCATGTGCATTATGCGACTTAATGTCTAATGCCAAGCTACCGCCAATTAATCCTACGCCTATGATGTATATTCTATTCATGTTTATTTCAATCTTGCTAATGCATCTTCAAGTTGGTCTTGAGGTGCACAAAGCGATAGTCTTATATATCTATTTCCGTTACTTCCAAAAATGGTTCCTGGAGTAATGAAAACTGACTTTTCTTTCAATATTAAATCAATGTAATCTTCAGCATCTATATGATCTGGTAGTTTTGCCCAAACAAATAACCCTGTAGCCGTTTTATCATAAGTACAATTCAATGCTTCAACAATTTTCCATACAATTTCTCGGCGTTGTTCATACACACTATTTAAACTTAAAAACCACATATCAGAACAATTCAATGCTTCAATTGCGCCTTTCTGAATTCCTAAAAACATTCCAGAATCCATATTACTTTTAACGCGTAAAACTGCTTTGATATACTCGGGATTTCCAAGTAACATTCCAACACGCCAACCAGCCATATTAAACGTTTTACTAAGCGAGTTTAGTTCTAGACATACATCAGAAGCACCTTGGTATTTTAAAATACTTCTTGGGTATTTATTTAGAATAAAACTGTACGGATTGTCGTTAACAATCAATATATCATTACGCTTAGCGAACGTGATTAAATCTTCAAATAGTTTATTTGTAGCTTGAGCTCCAGTTGGCATATGTGGATAATTTACCCACATTAATTTTACATTTTCTAAACCTCTTTTCTCTAGTTCAACTAAGTCTGGCAGCCAATTATTTGCTTCGGTTAAATCATAAAATACTGGTGTTGCTCCAACCAAATTGGTTACCGATTTGTATGTTGGATATCCAGGGTTAGGAATTAATACTTCATCACCTTCATTTAAAAACGCCATAGAGATATGTAAAATTCCCTCCTTACTTCCCATGAGCGGAAGTACTTCTGTTAACGGGCTCAAAGGCACATTAAAATGTCGCTTATAAAACCCCGCAATTGCTTGTCTCAACTCAGGAATACCTTGATAACTTTGATACTTGTGTGCGCCATCTTCATTGAACGTTTCAACCAAGGCATTAAGCACACGTTCAGGTGGATTCAAATCGGGACTACCAATCCCCAAATTGATAATTGGCTTACCTTGAGATTTCAATACACCAACCTCTCTTAATTTTTTAGAAAAGTAGTATTCTTCAACGTTTTGTAATCGGTTAGCAACCTGTATCATAATCTTGCATTTTTATATTCTCCCAGCACTTTAAAACCTAAAGCCATAATTGCCATAATAGATTTAGCTTTTTCGAAATCTTTATAAGTTTCAAAAGTTAAATCCACAAAAAAAGCATACTTCCAAGGTGTTTCAATTTTTGGGAGTGATTGTATCTTTGTTAAATTTAACTTACAATCACTTAATACGTTTAAAATAGTCGCTAAACTTCCTCTTTTATGGTCTAATTCAAATTTTACCGATGCCTTATTGATTTGGTCTTCGGAAATTTCAGAGTTTTTAGTTTTTACCACCACAAATCGTGTTTCATTATGTTTTATAGTTTGAATACTTTCTGAAATGATATCAAGTTCAAATAATTGTGCTGCCAATCTAGAGGCTATTGCCGCAATATTCTTAGTTTGATACTTTTGAATACGCTGTGCTACTTCGGCTGTATCTTTATCTTCTATAAGTTTAATATGTGGATACTGCTTAAAAAACGCCTTACATTGTAACAATGCCATTGGATGCGAGTAAACCTCCTTAATATCTTTAATAGTTTGATTTGGCAAAGCCATTAAATGATGTTGAATATCTAAATAATGCTCACCTACAATATGCAGGTTATGACTATCAATTAATGCATAGTTTGGAATAATAGAACCCGCAATAGAATTCTCAATAGCCATAATTGCTGCGTCGGTCTCTTTATTAAGAATACAATCTACCACACCATCAAATGTTAAACATTCTTTAGCATTGACACTACCATCAAAAAATTGCTGTGACACAATATGATGGAATGACCCTTTTATTCCTTGTATGGCTACCGATTTTATCATAAAAAAAGTCTCGATTTGCATCGAGACTCATATTAAATTTATTTTGAATAAACTATACATATAACGCCTCTCTCTTTTAGCTAAAAAAGAAATAAAACCAGTTATAATATGTATGATTTAATGTATTCATATACTTAATTGAGGTGCTAATGTAATTATTATTTTAAGAAATCAAAATTGTTATAACATATTTTTGAGTTTTTCGTTTCAGTTTTAAAGAATTCTTAATTTAAAGCAGGTCATTAGTAATTATTACTATTTTTGAATAAATAAATTGATATATGTCTATTGAGGTTGAAAACATATCTAAATTATATGGTGAACAAAAGGCACTAAATAATATTTCTTTTTCTGTAAATACAGGAGAAATTGTTGGATTTTTAGGACCAAATGGCGCAGGAAAATCAACACTAATGAAAATCCTAACCACTTATATCAATGCCAGCGAAGGTGTCGCTAAAGTAAGTGGTTTTAATGTTGAATCTAATAAACAAGAGGTACAAAATAATGTTGGTTATTTACCCGAGCATAACCCTTTATATCTAGATATGTACGTCAAAGAATATCTAGCTTTCAATGCAGGTATATATAACACCTCAAAATCTAGAATTAATGATGTGATCCAATTAACAGGATTAACACCAGAAGCTCACAAAAAAATTGGCCAATTATCCAAAGGGTATCGGCAACGTGTTGGATTGGCTAATGCGTTGTTACATAATCCTTCGGTATTAATTTTAGATGAACCAACAACAGGATTAGACCCAAACCAATTGGTAGACATTAGACACCTCATCAAGAATATTGGTAAAGACAAAACAGTATTTTTGTCAACACATATTATGCAAGAAGTAGAAGCCATTTGTGATCGCGTTATTATTATAAATAAAGGACAAATTGTTGCCGATAAAAAACTAAAAGAATTGCGTGATGATAAAGAACAAACTGTTATTGTAGAGTTTGACTATCGTGTTGAAGACGCTTTTCTACTAAAATTACCTAACGTCAAAACCGTTAAGAACACACATGATTTTGTGTATGAGATTACCTTTTCAACTGCTGAGGACATGCGTTCACATGTGTTTGATTTTGCTCATGATAATGAATTAAAAATTCTTCAACTCAATCAGAAAAATGCAAGTTTGGAAAGCTTGTTTAGAGAACTAACTTCAAAATAATTTATTCAAAAATTAACCTACCCGTATAAAACTGTTCCACTTCAACCATAGGAGGCATGTTCACTAAAATAACATCTCCTGTACTTCTAATTTCACCAGTAATGGATTGCTGTGCATTAATAATCATATCATTACTGCTACGCTGAAAAATATCAACATTTTGTGCTATTAAATCACGACCTTCAAAACGTGCGTCACCAGAATAATATCCCACAAATAAATTATCAACTTCACCATCTATAAATACGGTAGACAAATTATTAACTGCGATGGTCATAGAGTTACAATCGACTTCCATATAAAAATTGCCATCTGTATTGACGGCGTCTTCTTCGTTAAAATCTTCAGAAATCAATGTTAAGGTATCGTAAGTTATAAGCCCTTCACTCCTTACAGGAAAACCAGATCCATTTCTAATTTCAGTAAGGTTTGGCGCACTAACAAACACCTTAGTAATACCATAATCTCTTGTAATATTGCAAGCATTATTGTTGTATAATTTCAAACGGCCATTTTCTACTCGTACATCTATATCATCCATCAAATATTCACCCGTTTGCACAGTCACTTTTTGAGTTGGTGCATCAGTAACAATTAGTTCTATACGTGGAAACGTTGTAATCTCAGTAAAGACATCTACTTCAAACTCTTTTTCAATGAGATCACCAGCATTCTGAAAACAGTTAGGTACATTTTCTCCATTACAAGAAAATAATACAATTGCTAATATGACATATAGTCCTTTTTTCATAATCTAACACCTATTCCAAATTCAACAGCTTCTGCTTTAGCACCATGCGATTTTAAGGTAATTGCACCAAAAAATTTATCTCCAAAATAACGTTTTAATCCTATTCTGTTATAAACTTGGCCTTCAAAATCGTATGGATAATACACGTAATAACCCAATTGTGTAATGAAGGACATTTTATTAATAAACAACTCATGACCAACAAAAACACCAACACGCTTCCAATCTTCATCACCAGAAATATTGCGTTCAGGAAATGCTACAGAATAAAAATAAATCAATTCTTCTAAAAACTTTGAAAAGAAAACATCTGTCCCTAACTGTATGGCACTTTTTCGATTTAACCGTTTATCTGCATAAGCCGATACTATATAAAATGGAAATTGCCCCATATCAATAATATCACTTTCATTAACACCTGTTCTAAACGCAAAATTAAACTTGATGCTCTCTTTATATGTTTTTTCATCGGAAGAAGCGATATATTCAGGTTCTTTGTGATAATCAAACAAATAATTGGTTCCTATATTAAACGCAAATGTATTAGTTGATGTATTTGGCGCCCTAAAATTTGCATTAGAATAATGCACAATTGAAATACCTGCTTGTATACCAAAACCCTTAACTATATTTTCTTTTTTGTAATTCAACATCAGATAGGTTGAACTCAACAAATCTGAACCATAAGCATTATTTCTAAAATTCTCAACCTTATCATACGGATTTGTAGTGTAAGCAATTCCTTGGCCTAATCTGAAATTTAAATGCCGTTTGAAAAAATAAAAGTTATAGTGCGCATATAGACCATAATTCTCACCAAGAGTTTCATTTTTCATGTTCTGATAAACAAACGAAACCCCCCAATCTGGATAATTATAGCGACTTTCCCATTCCTTAAATCCGTATGTTTTTTTATTGTAGCTTAAAATCAATCCTGTGGGATGATCTGTAATCAGGTGTGAGATATCAGGGTTGTGTTCTAAAACCGTTCCATAGAAAAAGTTGGCATCTAAGGTAAATAGATTAGGGTCTTTTTCCTGAGCAAAAGAACACACACAAAACAAGCCAAAAAAGTAAGCTATAAAACGCTTCATTAAATTTAGTTATGCGGCAAAAATAATAGAATAATACTATTTCTACTTTAAAACAATAGAAATACTACAATCAAAACACCTGCGAAGCAATAGATTCTACATTATCACTCTTTCCCATAGAATAATAGTGCAAAACAGGGACACCAGCAGCCATTAACTCTTTAGATTGTTGTACAGCCCATTCAACACCTACTTGTCTCACCTTTTTATTGGTATCACATTTTTCTACTTCAGCTATCAAGTCTTCTGGCAAATCAATCTTAAATACTTGAGGCAATAGTTGTAAATGACGCTTTACTGCTATTGGTTTTATGCCTGGAATGATAGGCACAGTAATACCACCAGCTCTTGCCGCTTTTACAAACTCAAAATATTTAGCGTTATCAAAAAACATTTGTGTTACGACATAATCTGCGCCTGCATCAACTTTTTCTTTTAATCGTTTTAAATCAGAGCTCAAAGAAGGGGCTTCAATATGCTTTTCGGGGTAACCTGCAACACCGATACAAAAATCTGATTTGTCGTCAGCTTCAAGCACATCATGCAAATATTTTCCGCAATTTAAATTTTGAATTTGCTCAACCAATTGTTTTGCATATTGATGACCACCATTAGTCGCTTCAAAATACTTTTGATGGCTCATAGCATCACCTCGTAATGCCATAACATTATCTATTCCTAAATAATGACAATCAACCAACAAATATTCCGTTTCCTCTTTTGAAAAACCGCCACATAACACATGAGGTACTGTATCAACGTCATATTTATGCTTAATTGCGGCACAAATTCCAACAGTTCCAGGACGCATTCTTGTAATTTTTCTATCCAATAAGCCATTGCCTTTGTCTATATAAACATACTGTTCTCTAGAGGTGGTTACATCTACAAAAGGTGGCTTGAATTGCATTAAGGGTTCAATATTATTGTACAACTCCTGAATGCTATTTCCCTTTTTAGGTGGAATTATTTCAAACGAAAACAAGGTTTTTCCGTTGGCTTTTTTTATGTGTTCGGTTATTTTCATAAGCATGTCCACAACGTGGGTATCTCTTTTATTCAACTTTTTTTTTTGCGTTACCTAAAGGTCGCGTTTTCACTTCTCGCTCTCTTCGAGGAGCTCAAACAAATTGTTCAACTGCGAAGCAATCACGATTTCTTCCAGAATAATATGGATGAGTAATCGCTAATGCGAATAGCTAATTAATAATACTCGCTAATACTAATGCTGCAGCAGTAAGTAAAACTAGCTGCAAAACAAATCTCAATTCTAACTTATACTTTTTCATAATTTAAAGGCTCAATTTTTTTGCAAGAATACAACTTTGCTCGTATTCTAATTCTAAGAAATTGTTAAGTTTCTGCTAAGTTTGGATTTAACCATTTTCTAGCTTCATCTTCACTAATATGTCGACGCTTAGCATAATCTTTTAATTGATCTTCAGTTATTTTTCCTAATCCAAAATATTTTGCTTCGGGATTACCAAAATAATAACCGCTTACACTTGCTGCTGGCCACATGGCAAGGCTTTCAGTAAGTTTAACGCCTATATTTTGTTCTACATCTAATAGGTTCCAAATCGTTGTTTTCTCTAAATGATCTGGGCAGGCAGGGTATCCAGGAGCTGGACGAATACCTTTATAGCTTTCCTTAATCAATTCGTCATTAGTTAAGATTTCTTCTTTGGCATAGCCCCATTGTTTAGTTCTCACATCTTTATGCAAATATTCAGCAAAAGCTTCAGCTAGTCGATCGGCTAATGCTTTAATCATAATCGAATTATAATCATCATTATCAGCTTCAAATTGTTGTGCTAATTCTTGAGTACCAAAACCTGTTGTGACACAAAATGCTCCCATATAATCTTGGAATCCTGAATCTTTAGGAGCAATAAAATCAGCTAAGGCAATATTTGATAAACCTTCTCTTTTTTTCAATTGTTGGCGTAGTGACAAAAATGTAGCTTTTACATTTCCATCATCATCGTAGACTTCAATATCATCATCATTGACTGTGTTTGCTGGAAATAACCCAAAAATCGCTTTCGCTTTCAACAATTTCTCATCAAAAATACGTTTTAACAAGTCTTGTGCATCTTTAAATAAGTCTTGTGCTTGTTCACCAACAAGTGTATCTGTTAGAATGTTTGGATATTTTCCGTGTAAATCCCAGCTTCTAAAAAACGGACTCCAATCAATATAAGCTTCTAATGTTGTGATATCAAAATCATCAACAATTTGAACCCCCAATTGTTCAGGTTTCATAATATTTGTAGCATTCCAGTCAATTTGAAATTTATGTTGTCGTGCTGCTTCAATAGAAATATATTCTTTTCGTTTCCCTCTGGTTAGAAACTGCTCGCGAAATTTATCATACTCTTCACGAATTTGCGCTTTATAAACTTTATTATTTTTCTGCAATAAATTACCAACGACAGTCACTGCTCTCGAAGCATCATTAATATGAACCACTGTATGGTCATAATTTGGTGCAATTTTCACAGACGTATGCGCTTTAGAAGTTGTAGCACCTCCAATAATTAATGGTATTGTTAAGTTTTCTTTGTTCATGGCCTTAGAGAGATATACCATTTCATCTAATGAAGGCGTAATTAAACCACTTAAGCCAATCACATCAACTTGCTCATCAATTGCTGCTTCAATAATTCTTTCTGGCGGAACCATAACACCTAAATCAACAATTTCATAGTTGTTACAGCCTAAAACCACACTCACTATATTCTTCCCAATATCATGTACATCTCCTTTTACTGTAGCCATTAAAATTTTACCTGCAAACTCTTGTTTACCATCTTTTTCGGCTTCAATAAAAGGTTGTAAATAAGCCACCGCTTTTTTCATGACACGAGCCGATTTCACCACTTGAGGTAAAAACATTTTTCCACTTCCAAAGAGATCACCAACCACATTCATTCCAATCATTAAATGGCCTTCAATAACTTCTATAGGCTTACTTGAAGCCAATCGTGCTTCTTCAACGTCTTCAATAATAAATGCATCGATACCCTTAACAAGACTATGGGTTATTCTATCCTGTAATGGTTCGCTTCGCCATTCTAAAACTTTTGTAACATCATCTTTTTTCTGGTCTTTTAGCGTTTCGGCAAAATCTAATAAGCGTTCAGTTGCATCATCATGTCTGTTGAATAACACATCTTCAACATGTTGTAATAAATCCTTTGGAATTTCATCATAAACTTCCAACATGGTCGGATTGACGATTCCTAAATTCATTCCATGTTGTATGGCGTGATACAAGAATGCAGAATTAATTGCTTCTCTAACAATTGTATTTCCTCTAAATGAAAAGGATACGTTACTCACACCTCCTGAAACATTAGCATAAGGTAAGTTTTCACGAATCCATTTGGTCGCATTAAAAAAATCTAAAGCATTTAAACGATGCTCATCCATACCAGTAGCTACAGGAAAAATATTGGGATCAAAAATGATGTCTTGAGGTGGAAAACCAACAACATTTACCAGTATCTTATAGGAACGTTCACAAATTTCAATACGACGTTGATACGTATCTGCTTGTCCAACCTCATCAAATGCCATAACAATTACGGCTGCTCCATAGCGCTTTACAAGTTTGGCTTGTCTAATAAATTCATTTTCACCTTCTTTTAAGCTAATCGAATTCACAACACATTTCCCTTGAGCAACTTGCAATCCTGCTTCAATGATTTCCCATTTAGAGCTATCAATCATTAACGGAATACGTGCAATATCGGGTTCAGAAGCTATGAGGTTCAAAAACTTGACCATTGCATACTTCCCATCGAGCATCCCTTCGTCCATATTGACATCAAGAATTTGTGCGCCACCTTCAACTTGGTCTCTTGCGACACTTAGAGCTTCATCATACTTTTCTTCTTTTATTAGTCTTAAAAATTTTCGAGAACCGGTAACGTTAGTACGTTCACCCACATTTATAAAATTACTTTCTGGAGTAACAACTAAAGGTTCGAGGCCTGATAAGGTTAGGTATTTTTTACAGTCAGTGCTATCCATTATAAAACGACTTTAGTTTGTCTTGGTTGGTAATTTTGGGCTACATCTGCAATAGCTTTGATATGTTCTGGATTTGTTCCGCAACAACCTCCAATAATATTTATTAATCCGTCTTGAAGGTAATCTTCTATTAGTATTTGCATTTGCTGAGCAGATTGATCATATTCACCAAAAGCATTAGGCAAACCCGCATTTGGGTGCGCAGACGTATAGAATTCTGTTTCGTTGGATAAGCGTTGTAAATACGGTTTGAGTTGCTCTGCACCTAAAGCACAGTTAAATCCAACACTTAATAAAGGTATATGAGAGATAGAAGTCAAAAACGCTTCAACTGTTTGACCAGATAAAGTGCGTCCCGAAGCATCTGTTATGGTTCCAGAGACCATAATAGGAATTTCTATTTGACGATCTTCTTTAACTTCTTCAATAGCAAACAAAGCCGCTTTCGCATTAAGCGTATCAAAAATAGTTTCAACTAAAAGCAGGTCTACACCACCATCAATTAAAGCTTCAACTTGAAGTTTGTAAGCGATACGAAGTTCTTCAAATGTTATTGCTCTATACTCAGGTTTATTGACATCTGGAGACATGCTAGCCGTCTTGTTTGTTGGTCCAATACTTCCGGCTACAAAGCGAGGTTTTTCAGGAGTTTTATTTGTAAACTCAATAGCCACTTTTTTAGCAATTCTAGCCGATTCATAATTTAGTTCGTAGACCAAATCTTCCATATTGTAATCTGCCATTGCAATGGTAGTCCCAGAGAACGTATTGGTTTCTACAATATCTGCGCCTGCTTCAAAATAGAGTTTATGAATATCTGCAATAGCCTGAGGCTGTGTTAAGGATAATAAATCGTTATTTCCTTTTAATGATGTTGGATAATCTTTGAAACGTTCGCCTCTAAAATCTTCTTCTGAAAATTCATAGCGTTGTAGCATAGTGCCCATGGCGCCATCGAGTACTAATATTCGTTTTTCTAAAGTTTGTGAAATATTTGACATCTTAAAATTTTATATAAAATGTCATCAGGAAAGTAAGAGAGTTTACTTAGATTTTGTTTTATCTGTCCTAAAATTCTGAATTAACCAGAATAAAGGTAGAATTTAGCACCTTCTTTAAAATAAAGGGTTGCTAAGGCTTCAATGGGTCTACTCCCTCTGCCTTTCATGATAACAATTCAATACATTAATGAACAAGACAAAGTAACACAATTATTTTTTCATATCATACTTAAAAAAGAAAAAATTTCATTCGAAAAGCTCCGAAGACAAATAGCGATCTCCTCTATCGCAAATGATGGCAACAATAATGCCTTCATCGATTGTTTCAATTAGTTTCAATGCAGAAGCTATGGCACCACCACTACTCATTCCTGCAAAAACACCTTCTTCTTTAGCTAAACGTTTTGTCATTAATTTAGCTTCATTTTGACTAACTTCAATAATTTTATCAACGTTTGATCTATTAAAAATCCCTGGCACATATGCAGGTGACCATTTTCGGATACCAGGTATTCTAGAACCATCAGTAGGTTGCGCTCCCACTATCGTAATATTTGGGTTTTGTTCTTTTAAATAACTTGAAACTCCAGTAATAGTTCCTGTCGTACCCATGGCTGAAACGAAATGTGTGATTTCTCCAAGCGTATCTTTCCAAATCTCTGGCCCAGTAGTTTTATAATGTGCTTTCCAATTATCATCATTTTCAAATTGGTTAAGTAAGGTATATCCTTTTTCATCTCTTAATTTAAAAGCGATATCTCTAGATCCTTCAATACCAATTTCTGATGGCGTCAAAATAACTTCTGCTCCATAAGCACGCATAGTCTTGATGCGTTCTTCGGTTGAATGTTCTGGCATAATCAACACCATATGTAATCCTAAAAGTTTAGCAATAAAAGCTAAAGCAATACCTGTGTTACCACTTGTGGCTTCAACTAGAGTGTCTCCTTTACGAATATCACCTCTAATTAGTGCTTCATTAATCATATTAAATGCAGGACGATCTTTAACACTTCCTCCTGGATTATTCCCTTCGAGTTTCAAAAAAAGACGAACACCTTCTTTAGAAATGATATTTTTAGCCTCGACCAATGGAGTATTGCCTATTTGGGCTGTAATTTGTTGCCCTTTTATTTGACTATTTGCGCTCACTTAATTTATATTCTTTTTGATAGGTTAATACTGAGTTTTTTGGTATTGAATTCGTTACACAAACATTAGCTCCAATAATCGTATTAGCTCCTATTATCACATCGCCTCCTAAAATGGTTGCATTTGCATAAATGGTCACATTATCTTCAATAGTAGGGTGTCTTTTTGTATGCGATAAGCTCTTTTTAACTTGAATTCCTCCCAAAGTCACACCTTGATAAATTTTTACATTATTTTTAATAATTGTGGTCTCTCCAATCACAATACCAGTAGCATGATCTATAAAAAACGAATCCCCAATTGTCGCACCAGGATGAATATCGACACCTGTTATTCCATGTACATATTCGTTCATCATTCTAGGTAATATAGGCACCTTAAACTTATAAAGCTCATGACTTAAACGGTGTACTGCAATAGCATGAAAACCAGGATAAGCTAAGTAGACTTCTTTTAAACTCTTTGCTGCTGGATCATTATCTTCAATGGCTAGGGCATCTAAACTTAGTTTATATTTTATCGTTTCGAAAGTTGATTCAAAATCAGTCCATAATGTTTCAGTATTTTTTATGTTTAAATCTTGTGTGATTTCTAAAAAACTATGCTTTAATAATTCATAATTTTTAGTCATTAATTGCGTATCAAACAAGCTATAAAACAAACTTTTAGTAAAAATTTCTACAGTATCTTTTAAAGCAATATTGTAATTCTTGAGATAATGATTTCTTTGTACATCAGTTTTCATATAATCAATTTAAGATTCTGGTGCTAATTCAATTTCTAAGTTATGTAATTCTTTTGTAATTGGTATTTGACATCCTAATCTACTACGTTCCTTAACATAAAAAGCTTCAGAAAGCATCGCTTCTTCTTCATCTTGCATTTCAGGTAAACTATGATCAGACAGCACATAACATTGGCAGGATGCGCACATAGCCATTCCTCCACAAGTACCTTCTATAGGAAGTTCATGTAATTTACAAACTTCCATTAAATTCATTGCCATATCTGTCGGAGCAACTACCTCATGAATTACACCATCCCTATCTTTTATAATTATATTAACATCAATCACTATACTATAGCTTTTACAACAGCTTTTGGCGCTTCTTTTCTAGAGCCATCAAATCCATTAATACCGCTTACTGTTGTATATTTTAAGACTAATTTCTTATTCGGATTTAAAATCTTATAAGCTGATTGACACATTAAGGTCGCTTCATGAAATCCACAAAGAATAAGTTTTAATTTCCCTTCATAAGTATTAACATCCCCTATAGCAAAAATCCCTGGAATATTGGTTTGATAATCTAAGGTATCAACTTTTATAGCATTCTTTTCTATCTCAAATCCCCAATTTCCAATAGGGCCAAGCTTAGGAGACAATCCAAACAATGGAATAAAATAATCAGTTTCTAAATGAATGTTCTCTTCTCCTTTTATGACTGTTAATGCTTCTACATGACCATTGCCATGAATACCTTTCACTTCAGCTGGTGTGATAAGGTTAATCTTTCCAAGTAATTTCAATTCCTGTACTCTTTCTACGGAATCTAATGCGCCTCTAAATTCGTTTCGTCTGTGAATCAAGGTTACTTCCGAAGCAATATCTGATAAAAAAATACTCCAATCTAATGCCGAATCTCCACCACCTGAAATCACAACCCGCTTGTTTCTATATATTTCTGGATCTTTAATAAAATAAGAAACGCCTTTATCTTCATAGATATTGATATTCTCTATTAAAGGTTTTCTCGGTTCAAAACTTCCTAAACCTCCAGCTATAGCAACAATTGGGGCTTGATGTTTAGTTCCTTTATTAGTGGTTACGATAAAACTACCATCTTCTTGTTTCTCTATGGTATCAGCACGCTCGCCTAAGGTAAAACCTGGTTCAAATTGCTTGCCTTGTTCTAGTAGGTTTTTGGTTAAATCACCTGCTAAAATTTCGGGCAGTCCAGGAATATCATAAATTGGTTTCTTTGGGTATAATTCTGAACATTGCCCTCCAGGTTGTGGCAAAGCATCAATTAAATGGCATCTTAATTTTAACAAACCTGCTTCAAACACTGTAAATAAACCTGTTGGTCCAGCACCTATGATTAATATATCTGTTTGTATCATTTTACTTCTGTATTAGATTTTCGGTGATTTTGTTTAAAGCCGAAACTTTATCTTCAAAATTTCCTTTTATTGTTTTTCTGTATGCATTTAGATTTTGAACTAACTCATTAATATCTTCTGGGATTACAGCTTCAAAAAACTGTCGTAATCGTTTAGCTGTTGTTGGTGATTTTCCGTTGGTAGAAATCGCAATTTTCACATTACCTTTAGTAACAATACCACCTAAATAGAAATCACATAACTCTGGTGTATCAGCTACATTGACCAATAAATTTCTACGTTTTGCATCAGTATACACTTGATGATTGACGTTTAATTTATCGGTTGCTACAATCGCTAAGTCTTTATCGCAAAGAAAAGATTCCTCATAAGCCAAATGATACATTTTGATATCATATGCCTTGGCTATTGCTTTTACTTCGTCTCTAAAAAGTGGTGCTACCATTGTGACATTTGCTGTTGGGCTAGATTTTAACAAAAACGTCAGTTTTTCTAAAGCGACATTTCCTCCTCCAACAATGAGTACTTGTAACTCATGCATTTTTAAAAATATGGGATATAAGTTATTTCTTTCCATAGGTGTTATTTTATACAAATTGGACTTCTACTTTTTGGCAAATTGAGTTTAATTCCACGCGTTGATTTACAACTGCTCCAATGACAATAATCGCTGGTGAAGACAGTTGTTTTTTAGCAACAATAGACTCTATTGTTGAGATTTTTCCTATGCCTACATTTTCTCGTTCTGTGGTTCCATTTTGAATAATTGCCACAGCTGTATCATTTTTATTTTCCGAAGAAAAAATCTGAACTATTTCACTCAGTTTCCCCATTCCCATTAAAATAACAACGGTTGCAGAAGACTGAGCGGCAAGTGCAATATCTTTTGAAATTTGATGCGATTTAGTTGTTCCTGTAATCACCCAAAAACTTTCTGAAGCGCCTCTTTTTGTCAATGGAATTCCTTGATAAGCTGGTACAGCAATAGCTGATGAAATTCCAGGTACGACATAGGTTTTAATACCAAACTGTTTGGCATAATCAATCTCTTCAGCGCCTCTTCCAAAAATAAATGGATCACCCCCTTTTAATCGTACAACATGCCCATGGCTTTTAGCTCTGCTAACAATAAGTTCATTAATTTGCTCTTGTTGATATGCATAACATCCTTTTCGTTTACCAACAAATATAAGTTCGGCTTTTGGTGAAGCATATTCTAATAACCCTATATTAATAAGCGCATCATAAAGAATTACATCTGCAGTTTCAATAGCTTTAATTCCTTTTACGGTAATCAATTCTGCATCTCCAGGTCCAGCGCCAACTACGGTTAATTTTGCTAAAGTATTCATATGCTGTATTATTTTTTATTAACTTCTTGCGTTCTAAAAGCTCTTACAACATCTAAAAAATCTTGTGCATTTTTAATGTATGCTTTAGCAAACTTTTCTGTTGGTGCATGTGATCTAATTTGATACACTATATCTGAAAATGACACGCCTAAATTCAATTTTTTGGCATCTATGATTAGTTCATCAAATTGTTTAATTATTCCTCCTTGCGTATTGGTTGATACACCTTCAGATAGTAAAATTGCTTTTGCAGAATTCACCATAGAGCTGTAGGCATAGTAAATAGCACTAGAATAAATTTTATTTGAGAATGCTTTCGTTGCCTCATCAATCTTTTCTTCACTTTCTAAAAACAATGTAGCGATAAGGTCAATTACCACTCCAGCACATTCACCAATTCCAATAGCTTTTATATAAGCTTTTTCACTTCCCCAATCAATAAAGTCGTCTTGGGTTAAATTTTCAATGCTAGATAGGTCTGTTAGCAATTCATAAAAATACTTTTCACCTTTTTCAGCATAATAGTTTTCAAACTTTTTATTACCAGCAAACTGCTCATAATCATTAAGTATTCTACGTAAAGCTTCTGGCCCTCTCTTACTTGGAATTTTCACCACCTTATCGGCAAAAACACCAGTTCCATTGCCCTTATTTCCACCACCAAGTAACACTTGAAGTGCTGGCGCAACTTTTTTATCTTTAGTACGAATAGACATCCCTTGAAATCCAATATTTGCCATATTGTGTTGCCCACAAGCATTCATGCAGCCACTAATTTTAATGACTAAATCTTCATTTTTTAAGTATTGCGGATACTCCGCTTTTATAATACGTTCTAATTCTTCAGCAATTCCTGTGCTACTTGAAATCCCTAGGTTACATGTATCGGTTCCTGGGCAAGCTGTAATATCTACTGCTTTATTATAACCTAATTCAGTAAATCCAAGTTTTTTTAATTCAGTATAGAAAAAGGGCAAAAGCGCTTCTTTTACAAATGGAATAAGGATATTTTGCCGCAATGTTAGTCTAATTTCTCCTGCAGCATAATTTTCTACTAAATCTGCCAATAACCTAGCCTTATCTGTATGAAAATCGCCAAGCAACACTTTGATTCCAATGGCAACATAATCTTGTTGTTTTTGTGAGATTATGTTAGTTGATTTCCATAATTTAAAATCGTCTATATCATCAATATCGACTTTTGGTGTTTTTACTGAAACTGGAATTGATGCTTGATAAACTTCAGCATTAATTTCGACAGTTTTAAATTCGATCGCATTTTGCTCCTCTTCAACTAACGTTTTGAAAGCATCTAATCCAATGTTTTTGATTAAAAATTTTAGTCTTGCTTTAGCTCTACTTTTGCGCTCACCATGACGGTCAAATATTCTTAAAACGCCCTCCATCACTGGAATAATTTTATTAGCTGGCAAAAACTCGTAAAGCAAATCGGCATGTCTAGGTTGTGATCCTAAACCTCCGCCTAGCAACACTTTAAATCCTCGTTTTCCTCTTTTTAATTTGGCAATAAAACCTAAATCGTGCATATAAGATAACCCTGTATCCTCATCTGAAGCCGAAAAAGAAACTTTAAATTTTCGTCCCATTTCCTGACAAATAGGATTACGTAAAAAGAAACGAAATAAGGCATCTGCATATGGAGAGACATCAAATGGTTCATTAATATCTATGCCTGCTGTTTCACTAGCAGTGACATTTCGAACGGTATTTCCACAAGCTTCACGTAAGGTGACTTCATCACGTTCTAATTCTTCCCAAAGTTGTGGTGTTCGATCTAAATCAACATAATGAATTTGAATATCTTGCCTTGTTGTAATATGTAATCTTCCACGTGAATATTCATCAGAAACATCAGCAATTCTTCGCAATTGATTACTTAACACCTTTCCATAAGGCAATTTGATTCGAATCATTTGAACACCTTGTTGTCGCTGGCCATAAACACCTCTAGCTAAACGAAGGCTTCGAAACTTTTCTTCATCGATCTTTCCATCATGAAAAAGCTGAATTTTTTTAGCCAATTCAATAATATCGTTCTCTACAATAGGGTTTTCTATTTCAGTTCTAAAACTTTGCATAACATTTTTTTTATTGGAGATGAATCCCACATTCTCTATTCTGTAGCGCTTTTATTGGATCAAAATAATTATGGTTTTTTGGCAAATTATGGGCTTCTAAATATTTATCTAAATCATAATCTGTCCAATAATAAAATGGGCTTATTTTTAAAATACCATCTTTACTATAACTTAATATGTCCTTTTTATTTCTCAGTTCTGTCTGGCGTACTCTAATGTTTGTAAACCATAAATCTGGTTGATGCTCTTGAAGTGCTCTTCTAAAAGGTTCTAATTTTACCACTTCAGAAAATTCGGCATGATTATCATCTTCTAAACTAGGTAAGCCTATTGTGATATCTATTTCTTCTTTGCTTTTTAAAGATTGGTATTTATTGATATTCAAATTATAATTTTCAATTAGATGAGCTGCGTGCTCATACGTACTTGGTTCATTATATAATGTATCACACCAAATAACCTTTATGTGTTTATCATGCTTAGACATTGTACTCAATAAAATTGCTGAATACTTGCCAAAACTTGTCGTTACAATTCTGTTTTCAGATAAATTTAAAGCCCATTTAATGATTTCGTCTGGCGCTTTATTTCTGAGTACCTTATTTAATTTTTCTATATCTAAATGTCTCATCTTCCCCATTTTATTTTATTCCAAGCACGTTCATGAAAATAATAAAGCACCAATTTTGAAATCAATTCGATGGCTCCTATAGAGAAAGCCAAAGCCAATGTTCCAGTTATTAGATAAGAGATAACTACTGTATCTAGAGTTCCTAAAACTCTCCAGCTAACTGTTTTAACAAGCGTTCTCTTTACTTTTTCTCCAGATTCTTCTAAGTCATTTTTTTCAACCTTTGAAGTATTATGTCTTTGTAAAACTGTATCGATCATGTTATTATTTTTATTTAACACTATTACCCTATCGGATTACTAGGATAATAATGCAAACATATAGTATATTTATTAAAAACCTATCTTTAATTTGTTAAAAATTGTTAGTGTTTTTTGCGAATATGTTAATTTGTAAGATCTGCTAATGTTGTATTTCTGAACACTTTAAGAGAATTATCTCTTATCTGTATCATTAATCGATGAACAGCACATTTATCTTCATCTGGACAATCATCGCATTTTTCGTAATAATTTAAACTTACACATGGCACCATCGCAATTGGGCCTTCTAAAATTCTCATCACTGTTGTCATAGGCACATCTTTTGGATTCTTAAGTAAATAATAACCGCCTCCTATTCCTTTTTTTGATCCTAAAATGCCATTCTTCTTGAGTGTTAACAAAATACTTTCTAAAAATTTAACTGAAATATTCTCACTTTTAGATATTGTTGCAATCGAAACAGGTTTAGAACTGTCTTGTCGGGCTAAAAAAGTTAGCGCTTTGATTCCGTATTTAGTTTTCTTTGAAAGCATGTCCCCAAAGATACTTTTTTAAATCCTTATTCTAAAGCCTGACTTAAATCACTTATCACATCATTAACGTTTTCTAATCCAACTGAAATTCTTACCAAACCATCAGTAATACCAACTTCTAATCGATCTTCTTCTGAAAGTTTCGCATGTGTTGTTGATGCTGGGTGCGTCACTATAGTTCTTGTATCTCCTAAATTAGCCGATAATGAACATAGTTTAACTTTATTTAAAAATGCTCGGCCTGCTTCTACACCTCCATTAACTTCAAAAGCGACTACATTTCCTCCAAGTTTCATTTGTTTTTTAGCAATCCCATATTGTGGATGCGACTTTAAAAACGGGTATTTTACTAAACTTATTTTCGAATGACTTTCTAAAAATTCAGCAACCTTTAAGGCATTTTCACAATGCTTGTCAACACGTACAGCCAAGGTTTCTAAACTTTTTGACAATACCCAAGCATTAAATGGTGATAATGCTGGACCAGTATTTCTTGAGAATAAATATATCTCTCTAATTAAATCAGCTTGCCCAACAGTTACGCCTCCTAAAACACGCCCTTGACCATCTATTAATTTAGTAGCCGAATGAATTACCAAATTGGCACCAAACTTAATAGGGTTTTGTAAATATGGTGTCGCAAAACAATTATCAATGACTAGTAATATATTATGCTGTTTTGCAATTTGTCCCAGACGCTCTAAATCAAGGACATCAACAGCTGGATTTGTTGGACTTTCAGCATATAGAATTTTAGTATTGGATTGAATTAAATCTTCTACAGAATTGACATCATTAACATTGAAGTAGCTCGTTTCAATATTCCATTTCGGTAAAAACTTCGTGAATAAACCATGAGTTGATCCAAAAATACTTCTCGCAGATACAATATGATCTCCTGCATTTAATAAGGCTGCAAATGTTGAAAACACTGCAGACATACCTGTTGCAAAAGCATATCCAGCTTCAGCGCCTTCCATCTTACATATTTTTTCTACAAACTCAGAAGTATTCGGGTTTGTAAATCGGCTATAAATGTTACGCTGTTTTTCTTCAGAAAATGACGCTCTCATATCTTCAGCATCTTCAAAAACGAAACTAGATGTAAGATATAAAGGTGTAGAATGCTCCAAAAATTGCGATCGTTCGGTTTGCGTTCTTATTGCATTAGTTTCAAAATTTTTATCACTCATAGCTTAATTTAAATGATTTGAAAGTTTAATAATATCAGATAACAATCCTCTTGCTGTTACTTCTTTTCCTGCACCTGCACCTTGTATCACCAGCGGTTGATTTCCATAAGACTCAGTAAAAACTTCAAAAATGGAATCGGAACCCTTAAGTTGCCCTAATGCTGAATTCTTATCTTCGGAAATGAGCTTCACTTCTAAAATTTCATCTGCAACATTTAATTCGCCTACATATCTCAAGACATGGTCTTTTGGTAAGCTCAATTTTTTTTCATGAAATGGTAGATCCAATTCCTTAACTCTAGATTTAAATTGATTTAAGGTCGTATTTCCATTAAGCTGCTTTGGTACTAGCGATTCAATGTTTACATTCTGAAATTCTACTTTTAAGTTTAACTCTCTAGCTAAAATCAATAGCTTCCTAGCAACATCATTCCCCGAGAGATCTTCACGCGCATCTGGCTCTGTTAATCCTAGGTTTTCAGCTTTAGAAAGCACTGTTGAAAAGGGTTCGCTTTCTGAAGTAAATGTATTAAACACATAGCTTAATGATCCTGAAAATACACCTCTAATTTTTTGGATAGTATCGCCAGAGTTATAAATGCTCTTTATTGTTTCTATAATTGGCAAACCAGCACCTACATTAGTTTCATATAAAAACTTCTTATTATAGTCTTTCAAATTTTGTCTCAAATTTTCGTAAAAATCTAACCCTAAGGTATTCGCAATCTTATTTGCTGAAACTATATGAAATCCATTTTGGATAAGCGACTCGTAGTGTTGTACAAAACCTGAACTAGCTGTAGCATCTATTGCAATTAGATTATCATAGTTCTTTCCTTGTATGTATTGAATAACATCTTCAATAGTATAAGGCACTGAAAATTCACTAAAATCACTTTCCCAAGCATTAGAAAGGGTTTCATTTTCAAAAAACACCAATCTTGAGTTAGCAACAACTGGTATTCTTAGGTCAATTTCCTGTTGCTGTTTAAGTCTTTTTTTTGCCTTATGTATTTGACTAATTAGCGTGCTTCCAACGTTACCTATTCCGAATACGACTATGTGTATCTTTTTCATTTTTTGTACGTTTATTTGTTTGAAAAATAGGCTTCAATATCTTCTTTAGCTGTTCATATTCTATCAAAAAAGCATCATGACCGTGAATAGATTTTATTTCAGAAATACTGACATTATGCTTAATTAATTTTAAATCAACATAAGTATCCCAATTTTCTTCAGCTTTAAAAAAGAGGTCACTAGGAATTGTAACAATATGAATATGTGAACTTATCGTTTCTACAACCTCATTAAATGACTTTCGATTTTTTGTAATATCAATCGTTTTTAATATTTGATTCATCAATTTATAAGCCGATAAATTAAACCGTTTGTTTAGTGCTTTTCCATGATAATCTAGCCAACTTTCTACATTAAAACGTGCTTTGGAGACTTCAGTTCGTTGAAATTTATTAGTAAACGATTCTGGAGTTCTATATAAGGTCATTGCATGCATTCTGGCATCTGCTAAAGGTGCCATAGAATGATTTAAAATCGAATCCTGGATGTGACAATTGGCAATTAACCAATCTGTAGATTTCCAATCACTGGCTACAGGAATTAAATGCCTAATTAAGTCTGGTTCAAGAGCTGCAATTTCCCAAGCAATTCCTCCACCTACAGAACCTCCTATAACAGCATACAAATCATTAACATTTAAAGATTTCAGTCCAATCACAAAAAGTTCGGCAATGGTTCTCGCGGTAAAATCTTTATAGTTTTCAATAAGGTGACCTTCTTCAGAATCAAATCCATTACCTGGAATATTAAATGCTAAAACTGTATATGTATTAGTATCAATACATTTATTTTTACCAATTAAATCATTCCACCAACCCTCTTCTCCGCAGACATTAGAATTCCCTGTCAGTGCATGATTCACTAAAACAATTGGTGCCTCGTGTAATGGCTGTCCAAAGGTTTGATAGGACAACTCAAAATTTTGAGACGCGCCAGAAGCGAGTTCAAAATTTGAAATTGATATGTATTTTAATGACGACATTCTAAAGTTTTTTATAATTATAGATGCCACGCACTAAAACAATGCGCGACACCTATTGAACACTAACTAAGATTATGCTAAAACTGTTTTTTTAACGACATCAAAAGCTTCTTTTAAATCGGTTTTCAAGTCATCTATATTTTCAATACCAACAGATAAGCGAATCAAATCTTTTGTCACACCAGTAGTCTCTTGAGCTTCGTCACTCAACTGTTGATGTGTTGTACTCGCAGGATGAATAATTAAAGACTTCGTATCACCAATATTAGCTAAGAGCGAAAATAATTTTGTAGTATCAGCTATCTTTTTTGCAGACTCATAGCCACCTTCAACACCAAAAGTAACAATACCACTTTGGCCATTTGGTAAATATTTTCTAGCTAAGTCTTTATATTTACTCGTTTCCAGCCCAGGGTAATTCACCCAATTTACTTCAGGTTGTTCTTGCAACCACTTTGCTAGTTCGAGCGCATTCTGACTATGTTTTTTAATACGAAGCTCTAAAGTTTCTAGACCTTGAATAATTTGAAATGCATTAAACGGGCTCAAGGCACCTCCATAATCGCGAAGCCCTTCAATCCTAATTTTTGCTATAAATGCTGCTGCTCCAATTGCTTCACTATAAACTAATCCATGGTAACCTGCAGACGGTTCTGTAAACTCAGGAAACTTTCCATTGGTCCAATCAAAAGTTCCAGCATCAATGATAATTCCACCAAGCGAAGTTCCATTTCCGTTGATATATTTTGTCAAAGAATGAATAACGATGTTTGCACCATATTCGATTGGGTTTAATAAATAAGGTGTTGCAACTGTATTATCAACAATGAATGGCACCTTGTGAGCCTTAGCTTGTTTAGAAATAGCTTCAATATCCAAAACATCTAATTTTGGGTTTCCTAAAGATTCAACGAAAAAAGTTCTCGTATTTTCTTGAGCCGCTTTTTTAAAATTCTCAGGATCTGAGGGGTCTACAAACGTTGTTGTAATACCATGCCTTGGTAATGTAACACTTAATAAATTATAGGTGCCGCCATATAAACTATTAGACGCTACAATATGATCTCCCGCTTTTAAAAGTGTCAATAATGTAGTAGATATTGCTGCTGTTCCTGATGCCGTTGCAACGGCTGCTATTCCACCTTCAAGTGCTGCAATTCGCTGCTCGAGAATATCATTGGTTGGATTATTTAAGCGTGTGTAAATAAATCCTGGAACAGAAAGGTTAAAACGTCCAGCTGCATCATCTGAATCATCAAAAACATAAGCTGTAGATTGATAAATAGGAACAGCTCTTGTTCCTCCTGTTTGACTAACGTCATGTCCTGCGTGCAACGCTTTTGTTGCAAATTTTTGTGTACTCATTTTTCTAAGTTTTTGAGTTAATAAATTAAACCAAAAGCCAAATAAGCCTCTTGAGAAGCATACTTAATAGAAAAATGTTAAAAAGAAAATACGTGATTACAGATGAGTAATTACGTTTGAGTTATCTATCCAAATCCACGATAAATGAATCGCGTCTTCAAGTAGAATTTAGCACCTTCATTGATAAATTCAAAGGGTTGCTAAGGCTTCAGCGAGTCTAATCTCTCCACCTTTCTTGATAACATTTCAGTAAGTTATTGAACTTTGTGAGCACAAATATTGCAAAAATTAAATTTGAGAACCAAATTAAAAAGAAAAATTTTCTAAAAAATTACCATTATAGCAATTAAAAAGAAAAAAAAATCTACTATTCTTTCTTTTTGTATCATTTTTTTCAGAATTATAAAATTTGATTACACTTTTAAAGATTATTATCAAAATCTAATTTATATAACATTCTTTTCTAGTTTCAATATTATCAGTACTTTTGTAGCCAATTAAAAAAGGAGGAAAAATTTGTTCTGATTGCAACCTCAATAAAAAATGCTAAAGCAGTTAGTTTTCAACTTCTCTAGCGACTGAGCAATCTCAATATTTTTTCAAAACAAAATAAAAATTTAAAGGGATTATATGGGATATTTATTTACTTCGGAAAGTGTTTCTGAAGGACATCCAGATAAAGTAGCAGATCAAATTAGTGATGCTTTAATAGATAATTTTTTAGCCTTTGATGCTGAATCAAAAGTGGCGTGTGAAACATTGGTTACTACAGGACAAGTAGTACTTGCTGGTGAAGTAAAGTCTAACACTTATTTAGACGTTCAAAAAATTGCGCGAGATACTATTAACAAAATTGGGTACACTAAAAGCGCTTACATGTTTGATGGAAATTCATGTGGTGTGTTTTCGGCAATTCATGAACAATCTGAAGACATCAATCGTGGTGTAGATAGAGACAGCAAAGAAGAACAAGGTGCTGGAGATCAAGGGATGATGTTTGGTTATGCCACTAAAGAGACGGATAATTATATGCCTTTGGCCTTAGATTTATCACACCGAATTTTAAAAGAACTCGCCGATTTAAGGCGCGAAAATAAAGATATTACCTACCTACGTCCAGACTCAAAAAGTCAGGTCACAATTGAATATAGTGATGATAATGTGCCACAGCGTATTGATGCAATCGTAGTATCTACTCAACATGATGATTTTGGAGATGATGAAGTGATGCTGGCAAAAATTAGAAAAGACATTGTTGCGATTTTAATCCCTAGAGTGGTTGCAAAATTACCAGAACATATTCAAGTGTTATTTACTGATGATATTACCTATCATATTAACCCAACTGGAAAATTTGTAATTGGTGGACCTCATGGTGATACTGGACTTACAGGACGTAAAATCATTGTAGACACTTACGGAGGAAAAGGTGCACATGGTGGTGGTGCATTCTCAGGAAAAGACCCAAGTAAAGTTGATAGAAGTGCTGCTTATGCCACACGACATATTGCAAAAAACATGGTAGCTGCAGGAGTTTGTGATGAACTATTAGTACAAGTGAGTTATGCGATTGGTGTTGTTGAACCTACATCTATTTTTGTAGATACTTATGGCACTTGCCCATTTAATATTACAGATGGTGAAATTGCTGAAAAAATTGCTCAAATTTTTGATATGCGACCAGCTGCTATTGAAGCACGTTTAAAGTTACGTCAACCTATGTACGCTGAAACAGCTGCTTATGGACATATGGGACGTCAAACAGAAACCGTTAATAAAACATTTGTACGACCTAATGGCGATCCAATTACTCTCGATGTAGAATTATTTACTTGGGAAAAATTAGATTACGTTAACCAAGTAAAAGCTGCGTTTGATATAGAATAAGCGTCATAAAAATTATATTAAAAGCCTCGTAACAAATTGTTGCGAGGCTTTTTATTTTAAATAATTTTGTAAGAATTGACGCAACCTTTTCATAAATCAAACATCTTTAACATAGTTAGTTAGGAATTTAACTTCTTTAACTGTTACAGTATTAACAACAAAACTCAACTCTATGAACTCAAAACAAAGACTTACCAAATCTATTGGATTTGTTTTATTATGTGCACTCTTATTTCACTCATGTACAGATGACGACAACTCAATTTCAAATCCACAAAATCAAGACCCAGACCCAACGGCTTTTGCTCAAAACTTTTTTGGAAACGATATTACAAGAACCTTTTTAGGTACAGTTGTAGATATCAATAACAACCCTATTGAGAATGTAACCATCCGTATTGGAAGCTCAACAGCAATGACAGATACTAATGGCGTCTTCATCATCAATGATGCACCTGTCAACAAACGTTTTGGCTATGTGAAAGCCGAAAAAGTAGGTTATATTCATGCGTCAAGATCTGTGGTACCAAGTGAAGGCACGAATAAGGTTCGCATTATGATGCTACCAGAAACTAGTGCAGGTACAACCTCAAGTGGTGCTCAAGAGACCATTAGTTTACAAAATGGTGCTTCTGTTGCACTTGAAGGTGATTATATAAAACCCGATGGTTCTTCATACTCTGGAAGTGTTAATGTGATTATGCATCATTTAGATCCTGTAGATGATAATATACGTGATCAAATGCCAGGAATGTTATATGCTGCCAATGCACAAAATGAAGAGCGTATGCTCCAAACTTTTGGTATGCTGGCTGTAGAACTACGAGGTGATAATGGTGAAGATTTAAATTTAGCTGAAAACTCTACTGCAGAAATTACGGTACCTTTGGATCCTAGTTTAATGGCCAACGCACCAAGTTCAATCCCACTTTGGTATTTTGATGAAACACATGGCTATTGGATAGAAGATGGTGTAGCCACTTTAGTTGGCAATGCCTATGTTGGAACTGTATCTCATTTTTCATTTTGGAATTGCGATATACCAACTGAATATGTTGACTTTTGTGTTACAGTAAATGACAGCGAAGGTAATCCACTAACAAATATTCAAGTCACCTTAACAAGTGTAAATTATGGTACAGGCTATGGATATACAAATGAAAATGGCGAAACTTGTGGTATAATTCCAAGTGGTGAAACACTAGAACTTAATGCTTATAATTATGATCTTTGTGGTCAAAGTTCAATATACTCAGACACTATAGGTCCTTTTGATGTCGATTCTAGTATAACTATTACAGTTACTACTGATGATTCTAATATTATTTCTGAAACCGTTACAGGTATGTTTAATGATTGTGATGGTAACCCAGTTACTGATGGTTATATTAGCTTAAACTACGGAAATCAATATTTAACTAATATCGTTGAAGATGGAAATTTTGAATTTAACCTCATTAGATGTCAAACTGATGATACATTTATGATACGCGGAAGTGATTATGTAAACTTACAAACTACAGACAGTATTAGTTATACGTTTACGACACCGCTTACAAATATTGGATCTATATCGGCTTGTAATGCTGTTGATGAATTTATTACCTATCAAGTTGATAATAATGATGACGTCAGTTATTTTTTCAATGTCTCGGGTGGTCAAGACGGCGATGTTTTTATTGCTAGTTATTATAGTGAAAATCAATCGACGTTTTTTGAACTTTACATTTCAAATTTTAATGGTGCAGGTACTTACGATATGAACACTTTAATTAGTTTTTATGACGCGAATAATAACGGAACAACACTAGAAACAGAATTTTCTGGAACTTGTAATGTGAATTCTTTTGGAGATGTTGGAGATTATATTGACATCAATTTTTCTGGTGTTCTGGAAGAATTGGGGGAACAAATGTCTATAAATGGAACATTACATGTTATAAGAGACTTTTAAAACTAGCTCATTTATTATAAAAAAGCCTTCTCAATTGAGAAGGCTTTTTTATTTGAAAAACACGTAAAACTACGTATAGCTAGCTTATCGGAAAAGTCTAACTTGGGCTAATGTCTGATATAAGCAATTATAACAGACTCATATCATTAAAGTTATAGGTCATAACGTGTGCTCAATGCAATTCTAGCCATCTTAACTTTTTATATCTCTAACACAGTTAAAAACAATACTATGAAACCGTATTTGTACAGTTTATTAAAAGAAGGAGACGATCCAATTGCTACAGAATATTTAAACTATATCAAAAATGGATTTCCGGAAAAAAAAGGAAAGACAAAAGATATTTTAATTGTTGGCGCTGGAATGGCAGGAATGGTGGCTGCTTCAATATTAAAAAAATCAGGTCACAATGTTACCATAGCTGAAGCGAATACTCGTATTGGTGGAAGAGTTAAAACATTTAGAAATACAGAAAAGAAAAAATATTGGGAAGACGAGTCATTGTATGCTGAAGCTGGAGCGATGCGCTTGCCAGATTTTCATTATATGCTCTTGGAGTATTGCAAGCAGCTTAACATTGATTTAGAACCCTTTTATTATGTTTCCGTAGATAAAGAAGAGGCTTTAAAGAACAAGAAAGAGGCTTATGCAAACTATAAAAAACTTAGCGATACATTCCCTAAAAAAACATTTAACTCGTTCTTATTTGTGAATTACAGACAGGTTCGACAGCATGTTTATAATGCCAGTACAGATATAAATGAATTGTTGAATTATCATTTACAAGAAAGCATCGATCCTGATGTTCCTGGAGAGAACCAAAATGCTGGCACCTTATTAACCAACGCCATGCAACCGCTTATCGATTTTATAGCCATCAATCCAACAGAAAACTGGCCGAAATTAATTGATAAAGTTGGAGAGTTTTCAATGCGTAGGTTTCTAAAAGAATATACCAATTACTCTGAAAATGCTATCGAAATGATTGGTGTGCTGCAAAATTTAGAATCACGTATGTCATACGATTTCATTCAAAGTTTTATTGAATCTAATATCATTAAAAACGACACGGTCTTTTGGCAAGTTATTGGCGGAACAGATGTGATTACAGAAAAGTTCTTCGCGAAATACAATTTGGCTGAAATCACTCAATTAGATACTCGAATGACAGACATCTATATCAGAGATGAAAAAGTGCGGATTTCTACTGAAATTGAAATTAAACGAGACCCGTCTTATTATGAAAAAATAGGTTATAACAAACAAGACGTTCCTATCTCTAAAATGGCATTTGACGAAGTGATTGTTACCATTCCTTTTTCAGCAATGCGAATGGTACATGTTTGGCCAGAATTCTCCCAAGAAAAGAGAAAAGCCATTCGTGAACTTCATTATGATGCGGCCACAAAGGTGCTCATTGAATTCACAGAACGCTGGTGGGAAAAAGAGCCGTATAATATTGTAGGAGGCGGAACCATTACCGATTTGTCTAATCGTTTCATCTACTACCCAAGTCAAGATATAAATGGCCAAGGTCATGGCTTAATGCTAGCATGCTATTGCTGGGCTGATGATGCAAGGAAATGGGATTCTATGAGTCATAAAGACCGTTATATTTTTGCCTTAGATAATATTGCTGTTGCTCATGCACCAGATGACTTAGATGAACAACGACGTATAAAAAGCCTATCAGTATTCGACCCAAAAGCAGTTGAAGACCCAAATTATGTAGACGGTATTAAAGGAGCGGCAACCGTATCTTGGATGCAAAACCCCTATGCCTTTGGTGAAGCAGCGATCTTCTCACCAGGACAGCTAAATTTATTACAAGAGCATATTGAAAAACCAGAATGGGATGGAAAAGTGCATTTTGCAGGAGAGCATACCTCATTAAAGCACGCTTGGATAGAAGGTGCTGTAGAATCTGGAATCCGTGCCGCTTTAGAAGTAAACGAAACCCCTTTTATTCCCGAAAAATCATGAGTCAGATAACCGTTGCTAAATATTTACAACTTCGATTAGAAGAATTGGGACTTAGTCATGTTTTTGGTGTAGCCGGAAATTATACGGCGCCGTTCTTGGATACAATTGTAGAAGACCCAAACGCAAAAATTAAGATTATAGGAAACACCAATGAAATCAATGCTGGACACTGCGCCGACGGTTATGCACGATTAAATACAATTGCTGCTGTTGCAGTAACCTATGGTGTAGGTGCTTTTAGTCTTTTAAATCCGGTTGCAGGTTCTTATGTAGAACACAATGCCGTTTTAGTGATTAACGGTGCACCAACCAATGCCGAACAAAAGAAGAATATGGGAGAAGGGCTTACGGCTTCTCATATGACAGGCGATATGTATAGTAATATAAATGTGTATAGAAATGTAACCGTTGCAGCAGAACAAGTAACAAGTGGCGGCGAAGCGCCTTATAAAATAGATGCCGTTTTAAATGCTCTAGTGAGTTATGGTAGACCAGCATACTTGGAAGTTTTTGAGGATGTTTGGCGTACAAATTGTGATGCGCCAGATAGGCCAATTAATGTGAAACACAATGAAACTTGTCGAGATGTTGCACAGAGTGCTGCAGTGGCAACTGCAGATTTAATTGAGGCCAAAGATAATCCAATATTTTGGGCAGGTGTTGAACTTCAGCGGCAACATCTACAAGAGTCGTTTTTGAGTTTGGTAGAACACACACAAATTGAGTTTACAACATCCATCATGGGAAAATCTACCTTCTCTGAAGATCATCCATTATTTAAAGGTGTCTTTAACGGAAAAGCATCTCCAGATGATATTTACGAACGATTTACAGAAGCAGGCTCTAAAATTGGAATTGGTGCTTGGACGACAGGTAAAAACTTAGGCGGATTCAATATTTGGGATGACAATACTGTTTTGGCAAACTCCTCTGGAATTCGTGTAGGCGCAAAATTTTATGCAAACATGTCATTGCGAGCCTATATTGAAGAACTAGAACTAGAATTGGTCGCACGAAAAGAGAAAAAGAAATATCAATCTCATGATATGGACTCAGCAGTTAGTCCTAATATGCTATTGCGTTCAAACCCTACAGATAATTTAGAAGTGATAACTTACGATCTTTTTTTCGACACGATGAGCTCTTATTTACAAGAATCAGATACTGTAGTTGTAGATGCAGGTTTTCCGTTACTTGGCGCACAAGGTTTACATAGAGCCAAACCAAATACGTTTATCGCACAAGCCAACTGGCTATCTATAGGGTTTTCGGTTCCAGCAGCCATAGGTGTTAAATGTGCAGCGCCAAACCAAAGAGTGATGGTATTTGTAGGCGATGGCGCTTTTCAAGAAACCTGTCAAGCTGTATCTACGCAACATCATTTAAAGCAGAACACGGTTGTTTTTGTTCTAGATAATAAAATATATGGCATTGAGCAATTGCTAGTCAATCCTAATCCATTTCGAGGAAAAGATAAAATAGACTATCCGCAAGACGATTTAAATACAGTGTATCCCTACAATAAATTGAATAATTGGAAGTATTCAAAACTTACAGATGCTTTTGGAGGAACAGGACTTGAAGTTCATAGCCTTTCAGAATTGAATAGTGCACTTAAGACGGTTAGAGACAATGCCAATGAGAATTTTATTGTCCATGTCCATATTCCAGAAACTAATATTCCAGAGTCCATTCAATACCGAACTAAAAGCGCAGGAGAAGATGAAATATTAAATCCAGATTATGGACTTTGCTAGTCAATAGTATCCTATATAGCATCAATCTGCCAGAATTTGCAAATAAATAGAAGAACATTTAAACACCAAAAATCATGAGTAAACAACCTTTAATCATCCTTCAGGATGGCGCTGTAGACGAATTAATTTCTGTTGCATTAGTGGCGACCATGAAAGATATAGACCTTCTAGGAATCGTAGTGGTCAATGCCGATTGCCTCGCTGCGCCAACAGTAGATGTGACGCAAAAAGTACTCAACCTTATGCAGCAACCCAATGTTCCTATAACAACAAGTACAGCACGAGCTGTTAATGCATTTCCTTGGGCATATCGTCAATACTCAATGATGGCCAATTTGTTACCGATGTTAAATGTAACCCCAAATACGGTTACGCCATCACAAGTTAGTGGCGAGCAAATGCTCGTAGATTTGATTCAAAATAACATGCAATATGGTGGCAATCCAATAAAAATAGTAGTGCTCTCTCCAATGACGCCTCTCACCTCAGCCTTAGCTATGAATCCTAATATTAAAAAAGGAATAGCAGAAATCATATGGATGGGTGGTGCTTTAGAACCTGCCAATGGCAATTGTAATTTACCCTATGGAAATGTTGATCCAGGCTTGGCTCCAGGAGCCAATGCTAATGCCGAATGGAATGCCTATTGGGATCCTTTTGCTGTGCAAGACATTTTAGCGTCTGGAATCCCATTAACGATGTTTCCATTGAATGCGACCAATCAGGTGATGTTATCGTCTGAAATCGTCCTGAAATTTGCACCAGAAAGTGCCAAATACCCTTTATATGCTTTAGCAGGACAAATGTATTCAACCGTAGCTTTTGAAGCCGGTTATGCCTTTTGGGATACGGTAACTACAGCGTATATTGACCAACCGTCTTTGTATACGATTGAACAACAACTATTACTCAACATTACAGAAGGTGATAACCAAGGAAATATATACCAAGACCCAAATGGCTATCCTGTAAATGTAGTCACCAATATAGATGTTTCTGGATTTTACAAGTATCTGTTTCAGCAGCTGACTTGGGTAGGTTAAACATTAAACCTTAACACTATTAAAAATATACGTAGAACTACGTATTGTTCATAAGAAATAAATGGTTGAACTTCGTTTAACGACTGATGGGGTTTAGTAGAGCGGACAGACTCCTATTATTAAATTTAGGTGTAATTATTATATGAAGAAACTTCAAAAGATAGAATTAATAGACATAATTGGAAAAGAGCTTCAATCAAGAATGACATTTTCCGAAATTGATGGTTATTTTGAAGTTTATGGAATTCCTACCGACCACCAACCAAGTTATTATAGCAAATATGTATATGTAAAAGAGGTTCTTCCAAAAGTTGATGATAAAATAATATTAGAAATAGCCCAAGAACTAGAAATTGATCATCCTTCAATAACAAACAAAAGCAATATGCAAGAAAGTGACGCTAATTTCTGGAAACCAGGTCACTTCAAACTTTTCATGAGTCATTTAGCCAGTTTCAAAAAAACAACTAGTATACTAAAAAACGATTTAGAAAGATATGGTATTTCTGCATTTGTAGCTCACGAAGACATCGAGCCTACTAAAGAATGGCAGGATGAAATAGAAAAAGGATTATTTACTATGGATGCTCTATGTGCCATTTTAATGCCTGGCTTTAAGGAAAGTAATTGGACAGACCAAGAGGTAGGTGTAGCAATCGGAAGAGATGTTTTAATAATCCCTATCAGAAAAGATTTAGACCCTTATGGTTTTATTGGCAAATATCAAGGATTACAGGCTATTGGGAAAAACGTGGGTGAAGTTGCAAATGGGGTTTTCAAAATTATAGCTTCTAATCCAAAAACTAAAAATCAGTATCTAAATATTTTGGTAGAGCTTATTCTTCTATCTAATTCTGTAAACCAAGGTATTGAACGATTAAATGCATTGAAAGAAATAAAGGACATTCCTATTGATAAAATTCAATATTTAGAAAATAGAATCCCAGAAAATAAAATTCTTAAAAGCACACGGTTTTTAAAAAACTTTAATGAAATAGCATTTAAATATGATTTACTTGGATTAAGTTTAAGATCATTTGAAAACGAACAAGAAGAAGATTATGATGATTTGCCTTTTTAAAAATTGCATCTAACTACGCTTATAGTCAATTACTTATTATGCTTATACTCGGGAAATCCAACAAACATTCCCATTAATCCAAGCTCAAAAAATAAGCCCTCTACAAAGAGAAGGCTAATTTTTGTGAATTAGTTATTATTAAAATCATTATCCACGACTGCGACCGCCTCGGTTATCGCGAAATTCTTTCATTTTTTCAACGATGGTGTCTTGATAGTCTTTTTTGGTAATTTCTTTGCCTTTGCTTGGTGCTTTGATCTCTACTTTTTCTTCTGGGTTGATAACCAATTTAGAACACAACATAACCGTATCTCCTGCACTTACTTCTAAAATTAATCCTGGTAGCCCCCAATATTCTGATGGCCCATGACCTACAGGAATTTGTGGTGTGTACCAAGCTTCAACTTCGGTCATTGGGATTTCTGGTGTTTCAGCATCTTCGCCTTCTGCGGGTTCGGCAGGTTGTTGACGTCTGAGTTTATTCCAAGAAAAATTGTACCATGACAATTCATCACTTGGTATGGATGCTGTGGCTTTAAAACACATATAGTTACCTATTTGCTTGGTTTCTGTGCCCATAACCCATTCAATATCTTGGAGTTTATCTTTTACTAAAAATCGCTTTCCGTAAAATTCTTGGTCTTGGATTTGTGTGTTGGTTTTTACATTTTTATACTGCTCACCTGGTGTAAAGTTTTTACCCCAAGAATCTGTAGCACCCGACATCACATCGAGCTTATCATCTTCATTAAAAACCGATTCCTCTTTGTTGAATCTTAGCGTATAAGTTTTCTCTAATCGGTTCTTTAAACGTGCTTTGACTTGCTTTTTTTGCTCTTCACTCAATCGGTCTCCCCAACGTCCTAAGTCCATTGTAGATTTTGAAATGTAGGTGGCTTGGCCTTGAAAATCTTGAGCATTTAGGTTTAAGGTGAGTAATAGGCCAAATGCAAGTAAGCTAACTTTAGTGAGAAGTGATTTCATAATAATTGATAGTTTGTTTAACGAATATACAAAATTATTAAACAAAATAAATTTTATTTGTCATTAAATTAACAGTCTAAGCCTTAAGCTGCTACCAAAAACACAGCCTTCTTTCGAAAAAGAAGGCTGTGTTTTGCGTTAAGGATTGAAAGGTCTGTTTGAGCTCCTAGAAGAGAGCGAGCCTTGAAAGCCTGACCTTTAGGTAACGCCCAAATGATTATAAGGAATAAATAACTCTAAAGGTTAGAAATCGCGGTTGTATAAAATATTCGGTTGTACTTACCGAGAAACCGCCTTGACCATTATTAAATCTAGAGGTTGTATTTAACAGGTTTGTCGCTTTAAGTTCGTACTCAAATTTGGCATCTTTATCTTTTCGGTAAGCTAAGGATGCATTCCATAAATCATTACTATTTAAAGTCGTGTTTTTATCTCTTGTCGTGGTATAGGTATAATCGGTTCTAAAGGTTAATACTTTCCAGATGTAGGCATCAAACTCCACACTTGGTGCACTCGTAAATATTTTGGTGTTTCGACCACCTTGATTATTATCATTAATTGAATAGCGATACGACAGTTCTACGTTTGGTGCTTCTCTATAATTGGTACGTAACTGTGCACGATAGGTTTGCGTAAAGTTTTCATTTACCGAGCGCTCCCCTTGAATGAATTGATTAAACTTTGAATAGGTAAAGTTTCCTCTTAAGGTCGCTCTAATTTTTTTGAAATTTCGTTGAAAGCGTCCAAAAGCATTAAAGGTTTCATCGGCAAATCCCGAATTGAACGGCGTACTCGTTCTAATAATGCTTTCAAAATCGGTTAATGATCTAATTTGATCAATACGTTTGCTATAACTCAAATTAGCAAACACATTGGTATAGTTAAACATATTGAAACTGTAGTAGGATAAATTCACATTATGCGAGGTTCCGTTTTGTAATGCTTGATTTCCTGAAAAATAGGAATCATAATTATTCATCACCAAGCCTCTTGCTAACTGCGTCACATCAGTAAACTCGGTTTGCATGCGGTAGTTAAGGTTTAAATTCTCACTCTTTTTAAGTTCCATACGAATATTTAAATCGGGGAGCACTCTAAAGAAATTGTCTTTAAACTCAGTACCAAACTGTGTGTTTTTAGTACTATAGGCATGTGTTGAGAATCCTGGTGTAAAAGTGAACATGCCACTTTTTAATCGGTAATGTATGCCTAGATAGATGTCACTAAAATTGTATTCGGTATCGTTTGTATCTAACCCATCATTAAAGGTTGGTGTCGAATCAAAAACGCTTCCGTCATTTAAATACTGAAAGATATTACTATTGAAATCTTGTCGGCTTAAAATGGTTCCGAGTGTGAAATTGATATTACTTTTATTATTCAAAACGTTCCAATAATCTAGCTTGGCATCCAGTTGATTTGATTTGATGCGTTTATTCTGAGCGACATCATAGTTATTTAAAGATTGGTCAAGGCCTAAACCTTCGGCTGTATTATCAAATGGATCTCTTTCATCTTGTGGCCCTAAATTATTGGTTGGATCATTTTCTAATAAGGCATTATAAAATGGATCTTCATCTTGTATTAAATGTTGGGCTTCTAAAGCAAAAATATTGCTATCGTTTAACGTGTAATAGTAGTTTAATTCTTGGTTGATACTAAACGGACTATTTTCTTCATCTTGCACAATATCTCCAACAATAGAAGAGGTGAAATTTTGATCTTGAGATTCTTTGGACGTTCTTCCAATTATCGAATAATCTAATTGATTATTACTATTGGGTTGATACTTGGTTGTTAATTTAAGTAATCCCAAATCACTTTTTTGTTCTGTATTACTTTCGGTGTCCTCGTCTGGAATTCCCAAATCGGGATTGGTATAACGTACCGAACGGTTTTCTTGTAAGCCTATTCTAGAGCTCGTAAAAATAGCAAACCCACCTATATCTAAGGTCTTTTTGGGCGAGTAGCTAAAGTTAGCTGCGCCAAATTTGGTTTCAATACTTTTTGCTTGATTGTTTTGAAGTGTTAAAAACCCAAGATTATTATTTCCTAAATTGATATTGGTCCCACTCTGTTGACTTGGTGCATTAAATCCGCCAGAAAAATTAAAGAAATCACGTCGCGTAAAGGCAACTTCGCCAATATTATTCAAATCTCCAATAATGTTAACACTATATTTCGGACTGTAATAAAAGAGTTTCGGTTGCAAAATGTATAAACCATCATTATCGGAAGCACCTCCACCAGCTGTAATATCTCCAAACCAAAAATTCTTTTTCCCTTCTTTAAGTTTAATATTAATGGCAATGTTATCTTGGTTATTGGTCACGCCTCCTAATTGACTCACATTAGAGTAATTTTTCAAGACTTGTACTTTATCTACGGCATTAGACGGGATGTTTTTTGTGGCTAGCTTTGAATCGCCATCAAAGAAGTCTTTTCCGTCTACCATCACTTTGGAAACCACCTTACCTTCAACCTCAACTTGTCCATCTTCATTGATTTCAACGCCTGGTAACTTTTTAAGAACATCTTCGAGTTTCCGTTCGGTGCCATCCTTAAAAGAATCGGCATTATAAACTAAGGTGTCCCCTTTTATGGTCACTGGCATTTCGTAGGTTAATTCTACTGCAGCCAAGGCGTTATCTACTTTTAAGGTATAATCTTTCGTAATATTTACCTCTTTGGTTGTTATTTCTTCGGAAAGCGTTTTCATTCCAATATAACTCACCTGTATGCTATAGGTTTTGTTCTTCTCCAAATCAAGTTTAAACAAGCCTTTATCATTAGTAATAGCATAGGATGCCATCGCTTTTGTTTCTTTATTTATTGCGATAACATTGGCGAGTTCTAAAGGGTTTCCTATACTGTCTTTAACAACACCTCTTATTGAAATTTGGGCAGTAGTTATGCTTGTTACAAAAAGTAACATGAGTATACATATTTTTTGCATTTGGCTGATATTTAGTTTCAAAAATTTTCGCTTTGGAAAATGGAAACTTTGATTATTATTTCTTTTAATTTCTACGACCACGGTTTCGTCCACCGTACATTTCTCGCATTTCTTGAATCTTCTCTTTCATAATTTTGTTGTACTCATCCCGAGTGACTACCTCGCCCTTTTCTGGTTTTTCTATTGTGTCTTTCTCTTGAGGGTTCATCACAATTTTAGTACATAACATCACTGTTCTATCTGCAGTAACTTCTAAAATTAACCCAGGTAATCCATGATATTCACCTGGACCATTACTTACAGGAATTTGTGGCGTGTACCATGCTGTTACAATCACAAATTTTGGAACTTCAACCTCATCAAATGGATCCTCAGATTTTGTGGTATCTACAACTTCTTCACCTGCTTTCTTTTCGTCATCTTTCTTCTTATCTCCATCTCTATTCTTTCGACGCATACTCATGAAATCCATCTCATCAACTTTCTTAGTTGTTGTTGCTTTAAAGCAAGTGTACTGACCAATTTGTTTCGTTTCGCTTTCTAACTTCCATTCTAATTCTGGTAATGAGTCTTTAACTAAAAATTCTTTACCAAAAAACTCTTGCTCTTGTAGTAGAAGGCTTTCCTTTACATTTTTATACTGTGGCCCTCCAGTGAAACTACTCATGAATGCTCTCATACCTCCGCCTCCAGAGCCTGGAGCTTCCAGTCTTTCTTCTTCCTTATATGTCGATTCACTACGATTAAAATTTAACACATAGGTTTTCTCTAGCATATTTTTCATACGCTCAGCAATCATCTTCTTTTGTTGATCGCTCATTTTACCACCTCCCCAACTACTCATATCAACAGTTGTTTTGGTTTTATAAATGGCTTGTCCTTGAAAATCTTGAGCTGTAACTGATATACTCACTAAAAGTGTAAATACGACACTGAGCTTTGTGATGAATTGTCTCATAATTTTGAAATCTTTGTCTTTAACAGTAAAGTTAATGCTTTACAAACTAATTAGACTTCAAAATATGCGATTAGTAAAATCTTGAAAGGTTAAACTTTTCTTAATGTACTAGCCTCCAATTCTAATTTCGAAACTCTGACCATCACCATCTCTTCTATTAGATCGCATGCGTTCTTCCATTTCTTCCATCTTCTTTTCCATGATTTTATCATAAGCTTCTTGGGTCAACTCTTTTCCTTTTTTGGGCTCTACAATTTCTGAAGCATTTTTTGGATTGATAACAATTTTGCTACAAATGACTGTTTCACTCCCATCATTAACTTCAAGAATTAAACCTGGAAGGCCATGATAATTTCCTGGTCCAGCACTTACAGGAATTTGAGGCGTATACCAAGCTGTAATAGTAATTTCCTTCATTTTTGGTTCTTCATCTGTAGTACTCAAATCTTTATCGCCATTAACACTTATACCACTTTCAATGTCTTCAATTTCTCTAGTCATTGTTGCTTTAAAACAAGTGTATTCGCCAATGTTTTTAGTATCAGATTCTAACTTCCATTCGTGTTCTGTTAACTCATCTTTGATTAAAAAGAGTTTGCTAAACGATTCATTTTGATTGGTAAAACGTTTTTCTTTTGAGTTCTTGTAAAGCACATCGGAACCTCCTGTACTAACTACCATCACTTGCATACCTTGAGGCTGTGGGGCTGCCAAAGCTTCTTCTTCTTTGTAAATAGACTCTTCTTTATTGAATGTGAGTATATAAGTTTTCTCAAACTGCTTTTTAAGCATTTCCATCATTTGTTGATGCATTCCAGTGTCAACTTGAGTGCTATCTAATTTAATGTCGATTTGTCGCTTCGATTTGTAAGTCGCTTCGCCTTGAAACTCTTGAGCATTTGCACTTGTAACAATGAAGAGTGTTGCTACAATAATTAATTTAACTAGTAATTTCATGAGTGTAATTTTGTTTTATGATTAATGTTTTACAAATATAATTATCACTTTTACAGTTTTAAGTTAACCAGTGTTAACGTGTGTTAACCGATTAGTTTTTAACGGTTTTAACATTTACTTTTGAAGTATGAATGATTCAAAATACAAGTATATATTGTACTTAATTGCCATAGTTATCCTTTGTACTATTGGCATACAAGTGTATTGGAATTATAAAAACTACACTAATAACAAGCAGCAGCTTATCAATGATGTTCAAACGAGTTTAGATAATGCTGTTAATAGATATTATGAAGGTTTAGCAAAAGAAACCACATTTGGTTTTGCTTTTGAAGCAAATTCTAATGGAAAATTTATTTCAAAAAAAGGAAGACTTGACAGTTTAATTAAAAACTTAGATAGCACAACAGGTCAACACATTTTAAATTTTAAAGAATTAGATACTAGCGGCTTTACAAATATTAATATTCTAAAAAGTATAAGCGGTGACTCTATAATGAATGAATTTACATTTAATGATAAACACCTTCATGCAGATACATTAATAAAAAAGGGTTGGTCAACCGAACTCAGGTCTAATCAAGCCTTGTCTAATGATATTAAAATATTGACATCAAAGGTCATAGTATCGCTAGCAAATGACACATTAAACCTTAAGCAAATAGATAGCCTTGTAAAATTAGAGCTTGGGCGCAAGAGTATTTCTGTAGATTTCTACCTCGACTATAAAAGTCCTAGTGATTATTTGATAAACCAGGTTAGCGGGAACAATAATGGAACGGAATTAGGTAACAACCATAGGACAAATGACTATCTTTCTACAAATTCTCAATCTACGCTTCTTCCTCCTGAAAGTCTTTTAACTATTCTTTTCACCAATACAACCAAAGTGATCCTAAATCGCATGCTTGGTGGTATCTTTATATCAACATTACTGGTCTTAGCTGTAATAAGCAGTTTATTTTATTTACTAAAAATTATTAAACACCAAAAACAATTAGCCGAAGTTAAAAACGACCTCATCAGCAATATTACACATGAGTTCAAAACACCCATAGCAACTATTGGTGTTGCCCTAGAAAGCATACAAAATTTTAATGCCATAGAAGATAAAGAAAAAACTAAAAATTATTTAGACATGTCTAGTAATCAATTGTCTAAATTAAATACTATGGTTGAAAAACTCTTAGAAACTGCAACATTAGATAGTGAGAACTTGGAACTTAATACCGATAGTTATAATATTTCCGAGGTAGTTTCAAGTATTGTTGAAAAACACAAACTTCAACATTCCGATAAATCAACTACCTATACTATTCAAGACGATGTATTAGCAAATGTGGATGTCTTTCATTTTGAAAATGCTATCAATAACATTATTGATAATGCGTTTAAATATGGTGGTGATACTATAAACGTAAATTTAAAGCGTAATAGTTTAGACATTGCTATTTCAATTTCAGATAATGGTTATACCTTATCAAAAGCGAATAAAGAACGTATTTTTGAAAAGTTCTATCGTGTTCCTAAAGGAAATATGCATGATATAAAAGGTTTTGGAATTGGTTTGTATTACGCTAAAAAGATTATAGAAAAGCATAACGGATCAATTAGTTTAGATCTAAAAAACAAACAAACGACTTTTAATATTTCATTACCAAATGTCTAAAACAACAATTTTACTTGCTGAAGATGAGCCAGCATTAGGACAGATTATTAAAGAAAGTTTAGAAACAAGAGACTTTAATGTATTGCTATGCAGTAATGGTGAAATCGCATTGGAGACTTATCAAAATCATACTCCTGAATTGTTGGTATTAGATGTCATGATGCCTAAAAAAGATGGCTTTACCTTAGCAAAAGATATTAGGGCGATAGATGCCACTGTACCAATTATATTTTTAACTGCAAAATCACAGACTCAAGATGTTGTTGAAGGCTTTACTATTGGTGGAAATGACTACCTAAAGAAACCTTTTAGCATGGAAGAACTCATTGTTAGAATTAATAACTTACTCAATAGAACACGAGTTCAAAAAACCTCAGAAGTTATTACAATTGGCGCTTATACCTTTGATTTTCCGAAGCAACTATTACATTTTGAAAATGAAACAGAACAACTCACCCATCGAGAATCACATTTGTTATTTCATTTGGTAAAAAACAAAGACCAAGTCTTAGATCGTTCACTCATACTCAACAAACTTTGGGGTAATGACGACTTTTTCTCTGCACGAAGCATGGATGTTTTCATTACTAAACTGCGAAAAAAACTAAATAAAGACGAGCAGATTCAAATTATTAATGTTAGAGGATTTGGATATAAACTGGTCTGCTAGAAAACATGTATTATATTTTATCGTTTAATTGATTAACCAGAGAAATACTGGCTCAATTTTTGTATTTTTCAGTTTCATCATCAGTTTTATAGTTTAGTATGATTTTTATTCGGTGTTTATTTCTATTGTTTACTTCACTTACAATTGCTCAAACGCAAATTGAGATTACTGCAATAGATTCAATACCTCTAAAAGCAGATCAAATTATTGCTGTAGATAATTTTGAAACCGTTTATTATACGTCAAATACAATCTTATATAAAAAACCTAAAGGTCAACTCTCAATAAATTATAGTAATGTACAGTTGGGTTTTCCAACAACGGTGAATGCCTTTAATCCTTTAAAAATAAATATCTTCTATCAGGATTTTAATACCGTCATTATCTTAGATAATCGTTTGGCCGAAATTTTCAAAATCGATTTCAACACCAAACAACCTTATAAAAACGTATCTCATGTCTCAACAGGATATGATAATACACTTTGGATTTTCAATCAAGATCTTCAGCAATTAGAATTGTACGATTATAAAAATGATAATATTAGAGCCACCACAGTTCCTGTACAATCTAATGTTTTAGACTTAAAAAGTGATTATAACTCCTGCTGGATGCTTACTGAAAAGTATTTGTATCAGTATACTTATTTTGGGAGCTTAATCTCAAAAATTGAAAATAAAGGCTATACATCATTAGTTACAAATGATGAAAAGGTCATTTTAAAAACAGATACTTCGTTATTTTATAAAGCAAAAAAAAGCGAGACTATCATTCCATTAAAAACACCAAAATTGTTAATAAATCAGTTTTTACTAACCAATGAAACCTTGTATATTTACGATTCTGAAAAACTTCATAAATACCAACTAAAAATCGAATAGATATGCACGTCGCAGTCGCAGGAAATATTGGTGCTGGGAAAACCACACTTACAAAGTTACTAGCTAAACACTTCAGATGGGAGCCTCAACTAGAAGATGTTGTAGATAATCCATATCTCGATGATTTTTATAATCAAATGGAACGTTGGAGTTTTAATCTACAAGTCTATTTCTTAAATAGCAGGTTTCGTCAAGTGTCTCAAATTCGTAAAAGCGGTAAAGACATTATTCAAGATAGAACCATTTATGAAGATGCTCATATTTTTGCACCTAATCTTCATGCTATGGGATTAATGACCAATCGTGACTTCGAAAATTACCGTTCTCTTTTTGATCTCATGGAAAGTTTTGTTGAAGGACCCGATTTACTGATCTACTTACGTAGTTCTATTCCTAATTTGGTAGCTCAAATTCACAAAAGAGGTCGTGATTATGAAAACTCAATTAGTATTGACTATTTAAGTCGACTCAATGAACGTTATGAAGCTTGGATTCATGGTTATAATAAAGGTAATTTATTAATTATCGACGTTGACAATTTAGATTTCGTAGCTAATCCTGAAGATCTTGGCGGCATTATCAATAAAATTGATGCCCAAATCAACGGTCTATTTTAGAGTTTCTTTTTTTTTTAAAAAGTTAAAATCCTTTTAAGAGGTTTTAAAACCATACAATACCTATACACATCTCTTATAGTTGTAATTTGTGCTATTGTATTACGTCCAAAGATTGTAACTTACATGATGCAACCAACCAATTAACTAAAAATAAGTTTTAGATCATTTTTAGTTTAGAGCTTACCTCAAATAAGCTAAGGATAATTTCATTGTAAATTAAAAAAGACATTTGTCGTTTAAAGTAACTATGGAAAAATTTACATAATCTCACGATTGTTTATTTCGCTATATTTACTTTCTAACCAACTTTATCACTTTGAAAGCACTAACGAAATACTGGTTTCTAGAAGGATTCAACCTTTTCAAAAAACTTGGGCTAATCAATATGATGAAGATTTGTGAGATTCTGGAGATGGATAATATCGAAAAAGGAAGTCCTATTAAGCTATCTGAAGAATACAAAAACAATATCTTCTTTTTAAAAAGAGGCAGTGTAAAAATTGTAAACACAACAGACAAATCGGTTAAATACATCGTAAAACGAGGAAACATCTTTGGCGAACTAGCCCTTTATGACAAGGAAGCCGCTAAAGAAGAAATTGCATATGCTTTAGAAGATTGCGTAATATGCCATATAGAATCTGAACAAATGGAAGAGCTTATGCAAAAGCATAAATCACTTAAAAATGGAATTCTAAAAATTTATGGTTTACGCATAAAAAAGCTAGAACGTCGACTTAGTGACCTTTTATATAAAGATAGTTCTACAAGAATTAAAGAATTTATCTTAGAATATGTTAGAGAATTTGGCAAAGAGGATGACACAGGTCTGTTAATTGCTAATAATCTTTTATCTCATAAAGAAATAGCGAACCTCACGAATACATCGAGACAAACGGTAAGCAATGTATTAAGCAACCTGAGAAAAAATGGCATAATTAATTATGATATGGCATTTATATCTGCTAATCATATTCAACAAAGTAAAGACTAATTAAAATTAACAGAGATCATACCTATGAAAAAACCAATCATTATTGCTCAAGTAAGCGAATTAAAAAACAAACAACCGGAACATGCGCTCGTCAATGGATTAGATTTAGTTATTGTAAAATTTGATGATGATATTTCAGTTCTCTACGGAAGATGTCTACATAGAGGCGCATTAATGTCTGATGGTCATGTAGATGGTCATAATCTTATTTGTGGTGTTCATGGCTGGGATTACAGAGTAGATTCAGGAGTTTCAGAATACAATAACAAAGAAGTACTTCATAAATTCTCAACCAAGGTTGAAGGTGATAATTTAATGGTAGATGAATTTGAAATTGACAGTTATCTCATCAACAATCCACAACCCTTTAATCGTGAAGACTATTTAGGCGCCTATGCAGATACACATCCTGAAGACACAGAACCTTATACTGGTTATATTAAAGAATTAGCTAAAAACGGACTTAAAAATATTGGTCATCATGGGTTTTCAGCTTCAATGGGAGTTGATAGAAACACATTACCTAAATGGAATAACATTCAATTCTTGCCAGCACAGCTAGCAACACGACCTTTACTAGATGAAGAAGATGTAGCCACTAAAGTTGTTATTGGTCCAAATGCCAAAAAACCATTGCATTTAGACATCCCTTTATTTGTATCTGACATGAGTTTTGGAGCATTATCACGTGAAGCTAAGATAGCACTAAGTAAAGGTGCTGAACTAGCTGGAACCGGAATTTGCTCAGGTGAAGGTGGAATGCTTCCTGAAGAACAATCCAGCAACTCAAAGTATTTTTACGAATTGGCTTCTGCTCAATTTGGGTTTTCATGGGATAAATTAGATAACGTACAAGCCTTTCATTTTAAAGGTGGTCAAGGTGCAAAAACAGGAACTGGAGGTCATTTACCCGGCAATAAAGTTAGCGCCGAAATTGCTAAGGTTCGTGGTTTAAACGAAGGAGAAACAGCCATCTCTCCTGCCGCCAACCCAAACTTTCATACAGCCCAAGATTTTAAAGATTTTGGAGATAAAGTAAGAGCACATACTGGCGGAATACCTATCGGATTTAAAATTGCTGCTAGTCATATTGAAGCAGATATTCAATTTGCATTAGATGCTGGTGTAGATTATATCATTCTAGATGGTCGTGGTGGTGGAACTGGTTCTGCACCAACCATTTTAAGAGATCATATTAACGTACCAACTATTCCTGCTTTAGCAAGAGCTAGAAAATATTTGGATAAGGTTGGCGCAACCGATGTCACTTTAATAATTACAGGAGGCTTAAGAGTCGCAGAAGATTTTGCAAAAGCGATGATGCTTGGTGCCGATGCTATTGCTGTCTCCAACTCTGCATTACAAGCTATTGGTTGCTTAGGAATGCGAGCTTGTGGAACTAACAACTGCCCCGTTGGAATTGCAACTCAAAAAGAATCGTTACGAAGCAGACTTATAATTCAATCTTCTGCTAAACAATTACACAACTATTTTGATGCAACTAACAACCTCATCAAAGTCGTTGCAAGATCTTGTGGTTATGATGATATTTCAAAGTTTAACCATAATGATTTATCAACGTTTGATAGAGACATGCATAAACTCACTGGAATTAATTACGCTGGAATACACTAATTATGTTCGAAATATTTGTTGGTTTAGTCGCACTCGCCGCATTTTTAAGTTATTTAAATGCAAAATTTTTAAAGCTTCCTGAAACTATAGGAGTAATGATTCTTTCTATAGTTGTATCGCTTTTGTTTGCTGCAAGTTACTTTATAGATCAATCTTATTTTGACAATGTAACCCATTTTGCTAGAAGTATTGATTTCAAAACGATCCTATTCGATTTTCTATTAGGTATTTTATTATTTGCTGGAGCAATTCATGTCAATCTAAAAGGACTATTACAAGAAAAAATAACCGTTCTTATTTATGCCACATTTGGAGTTATAGTGTCTACTTTTATTATAGGCACAGCTTTTTATTACGTAGCTTCATTAATAGGCTTAGACGTGAGTTATTTATATAGTTTAGTTTTTGGCGCCTTAATTTCACCTACAGATCCTGTTGCTGTTTTAGCCTTATTAAAAAAAGCTGGAGCGCCTAAGCATATGGAAATTAAAATTGTTGGCGAATCATTGTTTAATGATGGTGTTGGTATTGTTGTCTTTTTATCAATACTAGCTTTAGCCACAATGATGCATGAGTTTGAATTATCACATATTACATCCGAATTTGCTAAAGAAGCTGGTGGCGGACTTGTAATGGGAATCATTTTAGGACATTTAGGAAAACGATGTATCGTGAGTGTCAATAAGCAAGCTGTTATTGCTGTGCATATTTCTTTAGCAATTGTAATGGGTGGCTATGTATTATCAAACATGCTTCATATATCTGGAGCTATTGCTATGGTTGTCGCTGGGCTTATTATTGGCAACAGTTTACATGCTAAAGTTATTTCCGAAGATTTAAAAAATCATATGAATATCTTTTGGAAAGTGTTAGACGAAATCTTTAATGCCGTCTTATTTGTACTTATTGGTATTGTGATGATTACTCTAGACTTTAACATCTATCATTTATTACTTGGAATAGTCTCTATAGTATTGATACTATTATCAAGATTCATTACCATTATATTATCAAATTTTTTATTAAAAAAATCACATAGAGCATCAAAAAATGAAGCTTTCATATTAACTTGGGCTGGACTACGAGGAGGCATCTCTATTGCACTTGCTCTGTCACTCCCAGAAGGAGACGTCAAAGACATTATCTTATATGCAACATATGTCGTAGTGGTGTTTTCTATTATTGCCCAAGGCTTAAGTATTGAAAAGGTAGTTTCTAAATTATTAAAACGTAACTAATGGAAAAAAAAGTAGTTTGGCACAAAGTATTAAGTAACAAAAACGAGTTACCTGAAGGTCGCGTAAAAACAGTTACTGCTAATCATAAAGGCATTTGTTTAACACATTACAAAGGGAAATTCTCAGCACTTGATAATCGTTGTCCGCATCAAGGCGGCCCTTTAGGAGAGGGCTCTATTGAAAATGGATTACTACGTTGCCCTTGGCATGGTTGGGATTTTGATCCATGCTCAGGAAAGCCGCCTGGAGGTTTTGATGATGGTATTGACACATTTCCTGTAAAAGAAGAAGGCGATGCTATTTATGTTGGTGTTGAAGAAGAAGAGGCGCATGAACCAACTGTATCTGATATCATGGTAGAAACTATGATAAATTGGGGCGTGACTAAAGTCTTCGGAATGGTTGGTCATTCTAATCTTGGATTTGCAGATGCTATGCGACGTCAAGAAGAAAAAGGAAATCTTAATTTTTATGGGATTCGCCATGAAGGTGCTGCTGCTTTTGCAGCTTCTGCCTTCGGAAAACTCACAGGAAAACCTGCAGCCTGTTTTTCTATCGCTGGTCCTGGAGCTACAAATATGTATACGGGTCTTTGGGATGCTAAAGTAGACCGTGCACCAATACTAGCCTTAACTGGCCAAGTAAAAACACAAGTGGTTGGTACAGGAAATTTTCAAGAAGTAGATTTAGTTCAAGGATTTAGTACTGTTGCCGAATTCAATCAACGTGTCCAAAGTGACAGTCGTCATGCAGAACTCATGACTTTAGCTATAAAGCATGCCATTTTAAAACGTGATGTATCTCACCTTACATTTCCTGATGAAGTACAAGAGAAAACAGTTAATCCTCATACAAAAGCAAAAGGCCCAAAAAATAGAATTACCGCTTTAGAAATAGCTCCTCCAATACAAGCTGTTAATGATGCTGTAGCATTAATTAAAAAAGCTAAACGTCCTGTTATTATTATGGGACATGGTGCTCGTGAGCATAAAAAAGCTGTAGTTAGATTTGCTGAAAGTTTAAATGCTGCTGTTGTGACTACTTTTAAAGGAAAAGGGCTAATTGCTGATAATCACCCTTTAGGTGGTGGTGTTTTAGGTCGAAGCGGAACACCTATAGCGTCCTGGTTTATGAATGAAGCTGATTTGTTAATCGTTTTTGGTGCATCGTTCTCAAACCATACAGGTATCACGCCCAAAAAACCGATTATTCAAGTTGATTTTGATCCTTTAGCTTTAAGTAAGTTTCATCAAATTGAAGTTGCTGTTTGGGGAGAGATTTCAAGAACTTTAGACATATTTAATTCTGAATTAAAAGGACAAATTAATACTAATGATCAACGTCATGAAATAGCTGAGCGATGGACCATATGGAAAGCAGAAAAACAAAAACGTTTATTAGAGACTTCTCACAATGGAATTAGCTCTATTTCTATCTTTGAAACCATGAATAAGCTTACACCTGAGGATGCTGTAATGTGCGTAGATGTAGGTAATAATGCGTATTCATTTGGTCGTTATTTTGAACCTACTAACCAAGATTTTCTCATGTCTGGTTATTTAGGCTCTATTGGTTTTGCACTACCAGCGGCAATTGGTGCTTGGGCAGCTGTTGGAAAAACAAGACCAGTAATTGCTGTTGCTGGAGATGGAGGGGTTTGTCAATATCTAGCAGAAATAACAACACTTGTTAAATATAATATGCCAGTAAAGTTGATTATTATAAATAATCATGAGCTTGGAAAAATATCAAAAGAGCAACGTGCAGGTGAGTTTGATGTATGGCAAACATCATTATCTAATCCAAACTTTTCAGAATTTGCAAAATCCTGTGGTGCTTGGGGAAAACGTGTTGAAAAACAAGAAGATTTAGAAGATGCAATGCACGAATTATACGCGCAATCAAAAGCTGGTGTTTTAGAAATAATGGCTGACGTAAATTTGATATAATATGGAAACAATCATCACTGTATTTTTAACAATTCTAGGAATTTACTTCACTATAGGTTTACTTTTCGGGCTATACTTTCTTTTTATAGGTGCTACTAAAATTGACCCTTTAATGAAAGACACAAAAAAGAACGTTCGTGTTTTATTGTTTCCAGGAATAATCGTGACTTGGCCATTTTTAATAGGGCGATTGTTTAAATCTAAAACCACTTAATTATGACTTCAGGATTACGTAAAGCACATAAATACATTTGGGTATTACTAATTATTATAGTTCCTGTGATTATGTTTTTTTCAGTTAAAGATTTGAATGTCTTTTCTTCAGAAAAAGCCACAACATCACGATTAGAAGGTTCAAAAAAAACAAGCCTTAAATCATTTGAGAATGATATTGTAAAAACTTCTGTTTTTGAAAGTCATATAGAAATTATTTTAAAGTCTACCTTAAAAAATTCATCTTCTGTAGTTTATGATATAGATAAAAAAGGAAATAAATCTAATGTTATCGGACAATTAACAACAGCTGGCATCTATAACTTTAATATTAATAATCTACCAAACGGAATCCTTATTTACGATGACCTAAAAGAAGTAGAAATAACTAAATTTTCGTTTCAATGGGATTAAATTATCAATTAGTACTTTGGAATAAGCACAAGAAAACCTATGATAAAATAATAGCAGCAGGCATGTTGTTATATATTATTTTATTTGCTGCAACAACTTTAATTTTCAATTCTGAAACAAGTATAGAAACACTTGTCATTAGGGCTTTTGGATCCTTAGCTATCATTATGCTCCATATCATTTTGGTGATAGGTCCTTTGGCAAGATTAAACACCAATTTTCTACCCATACTTTATAATAGAAGACATCTTGGCGTAAGCATGTTTATTGCGGCTTTGATTCATGGTGGTTTTTCTATGTTTCAATTTCACGCTTTAGGTGATGTAAATCCAATTTATTCACTATTTACCTCAAATATGGATTATGGTTCTTTAACTAATTTCCCGTTTCAGGTTTTAGGTTTTTTTGCGCTACTTATCTTATTTATTATGGCTTCAACAAGTCATGATTTTTTTCTAGGGAATCTTTCAGCTAAGGTTTGGAAACGTTTGCACATGATGGTTTATTTAGCCTATGTTTTGATTATTGCTCACGTATTTCTTGGTGCTTTTCAACAAGAAACTTCGCCATTTACAATTGGCATCATGGTTATTGGTTTTATTGTCGTTGCTAGTCTTCATTTAACGACTGCATTTAAAGAACGCAAAATTGATAACACTAAAACCGAAGAAAAAAACGGTTGGTTAAAAGTTTGCCACATTTCAGAAATTGAAGAGGATCGTGCAAAAATATTTACAGTAGAAAACGAACGGGTTGCCATTTTCAAATACAATGGTAAACTGTCTGCTATTCATAATGTATGTAAACACCAAGGTGGTCCATTAGGAGAAGGTAAAATTATTGATGGTTGTATTACCTGCCCTTGGCACGGTTATCAGTATTTACCAAGTAACGGGCAATCTCCTCCTCCTTTTACTGAAAAAGTCGCCACTTATGAATTAATGCTAGAAGACAAAACAGTTTATATAAATCCGAAAGCTTTTGATGAAGGCACTGAAGTTAAACCCTGTAATTATTGATTTATGAAAAAGAACGATGAATTTTACATCCCATATATAGACGGCAGCTTAGGCATTAAGACCAAGCAAACCATAAAACGGTTTGCAATTGGAAGTTTAATTGTCATCATAATTGGCGCTTTACTTTTTAGTTTTGCTCAAAAACCTTTTAAAAATAGTTCTTTCGAATTAATAAGTGCTACAAAAATCATAGGTGTTTTTCATGAAAACCCTTATCCAATGTTACGTGTTCAAATTGCTGATAATACTTACAAAAATATTCTCCTATTAGGCTTCGGAAAGTCTAGTGCTAATCCATTTCTGGAACAAATTCAAAATGAAGTCAAAAATTTAAACGGACAGACTTTAAGCATCGAAGGCAATTTAATTTATTACAACGGAAAAACCTTAATCCAAATTACAGATGAAAACAAAGTAACACTTCTTCCAAATTCATCAGGAATTTATCCTAAAAAAATAAGTGTCAGTAAAATGACATTACAAGGTGAAATTATTGACCCAAAATGTTACTTTGGAGTTATGAAACCTGGTAAAGGAAAAATACACAGGAGTTGTGCTGTGCGTTGCATTTCGGGAGGCATTCCTCCTGTTTTGGCAACTACAGATGATAATAACATCTCAGAATATTACTTATTAACCGATTTAAAAGGAAAACCTATACATAAGGAAGTGCTTCCGTTTATTGGAAAACCGTCTGAAATAAAAGGAACTGTTGTAAAAATGGAAGATTGGTACCTATTAAAGATTAATCCTGACGATATTACCATTATAAGCGACTTATCTAATATCTATTCTAAAACCAATAGTAATTAATGTTTATTCTTTAATAATTTTTATAGTTTTAGTTTGATTTTCTATTAAAACCTTAAGCATATACACTCCTTTTGGTATCCTTGACATATCAATTTTTTCAATTTTAACTTCATTTTTATATTCAAGATTCAGGACTTCCTGACCTAAAATACTATACATAATAATCTGATTTATGTGCTTTACTGAATTTAAAGTTAGTGAATGATTTACAGGGTTAGGAAAATAATTAAACCCATCAAAAACACTATCTTCTGTGTTTAAAGTTGTATTATAAACAGATACAGAAAAAGGTGACCTTAAAGCTTGAAACCAATCAGCGATTGTAATAAAATAGGTGTCTCCAGGTATTAAGCCAGTCAAATCTAACTTTGAAAAATTATATGTATCAGCTCCATTCAAATCATTAGCTATTGGCATTAAATTAAACCCTTCGCACATCCCTGACCAAACAGCTATTGAAGTGTTTGCTGTAAAATTTCCTCTTGAATCTGGTCCTGTTTCAATGGTAATATTACCATCAGATGGTGCAACAAACGTATACCAGAGTTCGTCTCCTTGGCTCCAAAGAAATGAGCTCTCAACTGCTTCATCTTCAAATGTTGCTCCAACGGTCAAGGCTTGAGCATTCTCGCAATTCACATTGGAAGGCTCAGGTGGATTATAAGCCGAAACAGAAAAAGGAACAACAAAGTTTCCAAAAACTCTAATATATACAGTGTCTCCAGGCGTTCCATTAATAACTATTGATGAAAAATCATGTGTACTAAAACTTTGTGAGCCACAATTTAAATACGTTAAATTACCACAAGATCCTGACCAAGCATCCATTCCTGAAACAAAACTTGTATTTCCTGTAGCCACATCAGGTGCTGTTTCTACTACTAAATGCCCTTCCGCTGGAATAACATTTTGCATCCATACTTCATTACTCACTGGCATTGCATTACCTGTATTACATCCTCCACCATCTTGTGTTGCATTAAGTGTAGTAAAATCTAATCGATTATCCTCAAACGAAGTTCCTACAGTTAAGGTTTGCGCATTTTCACAGGTATCATTTGGTGGTGGCCCTACGGCTGTAGGATTGGATATTCCAATAATGTTCATAATAATCCTAGTTGGAGTTTCAATACTTTTTATCTCATTGACATTAAAATCACTAAGTACATCCGTATCGCAAGTTGCAATACTATTAAAATAAGCATATGCATGTTGTCCATAAAGGTTTCCTCCCATAAAAAAATAGTGGGTATCTAAATCTCCTGAAGCTACTTGTATTGAATAATATATAACCTGATCTGTATCTACAATTAATGGATCTATTGGGATGTTAATTAAGGCCCCATTATCTGAAGACTTACAAAAATAATTACCACTTTTGAGAATTGTTAAACTATTTAAATTAATGCGTGTATTATAATCAGCACTACCCATAAGATAATAATCGCTGCGTGGTATTGTTCCAACAAAATAGGTAAGCATGGTATTATCAGCAGCAGATGATTGTGCAAATTCAAGATTTGTCAATAAAAAAGAATTAGATTCAATGGTACCATCATTAATATAATCCTCCAAATCATAAAACCTATAAAAGGCATTATCATTATATATATTACTCGCATTATTAATACAAGCAATGCCGTCTTCTATTGCTGTAGGATTATTCGATTCTGATAATATAACAAATGGGATATTAGGCTGTGCTTGAACTTTTGTGATACCAAGAGTTGCAAGTACTAACAGAAAAAACAAAGGTCTTTTTTTATTTATATTCATAACGATTTCATTTTAGAAATTTAGAGGTTATAAATGTATTTAGAAAGCATATAAAGATTGTTTTTTTCATCTCTACATGATATCTACAAAGTCAAAAAAAATATTGAAGACACAGGGTTAATTGCTAATGCGTAAACTTAAGTGAAGGATAATAATGTTTTATACTAATTTGAGGAATTCGTTTAGGTTGACGTCTTTTCCTAGTCCCATTTTTTTTCTTAAACGATAACGTTTCATATCAACACTTTTAGGCTCTATATTAAGTATCGCAGCAATTTCTTTTGAAGAAAAATCAATTCTTAGAAGTGATGCTAATCTAATTTCGTCTTTTGTTAGCTCAGGAAATTTCTCTTCAATACTTCTCAAAAATGAATCTTGCTCTCTATCAAGTTTCATTTTAAAAATCTCCTTATCCTGCTCAAAAGATTGAGTTTCTCTAAGTTTTATATCTATTAGGTCTAGTTTTTCATTACCCAGATTAGAACCTTCGCTTTTTAATGATTTAATGGTTTCTCGTAGTTTATCAATAAAATCTATTCGTTGTAAAATATTTAGAGCAAAACCATTGAGTTCTTTAGATTTAACTTCAACCTCCAAAGCCATCCGCTCTTTTTCGAGTATTGTGTTTTTTAACTTAGCTTCAGATATTAGTTTTTGATTATGGTTTAGTTTTAATTTTTGGCGTTGATTTTTCCATATGAAAAAACCTAAAAAACCAATAAGAATAATTCCAAAACCTAGAACCCAAATAGTTTTCGATTTTAGCTCCTCTTCTTTTTCTAACAATTTTAATTCGTTCTCTTTTAAAGCGATTTCACTATCATGTTTTAGTTGTTCTTGAGCTATCTCATGTTTTGATTGAATTTCTGCAGCATTTCTTATATTTTCTTCATTAAACAAAGAATCTTTCGCTGCATAATGCTTTTTCCAAGACACTAAGGCTGCTTTATTATTTTTTTGAAACTCATAAATTAAAGCTAGGTTTTTATAAGAGTCTTTAAGCAATTCTAGCTCATCCATTTCTAAGGATTTCTCAATAGATTTATTAGTGAATGATAAAGCCTTATTAATTTTTCCTTGTTTAAAATAGCACCAACCAATACTTTGCAAACTACCAGCCATGAGGTACTTATGTTTCATTTCTTCAGCTAGAGTAAAAGCTCTTAAAAATCGGTTACTCGCTTTCTTATAGTCATTTGATTCTAATAACACATTGCCAGAGTTTGTGGCAGTAAGTGCAATTCCGTATTTATAATTTGTTGCTTCAGCTAGCTCTAAGCCTTTTTCATAATGTTCTAATGCTTTTGTGTAATTTTTTTCTAGATAATACACATTTCCAATATTATTATTTGGGATGACTAATCTTCTATCATCCTTAAGCATTTTACTTATTTCTAAAGCTTCCACATAGTAGGCAAGTGCTTTTTTAAGATCGTTTTGTCTTTTATAAAGTGTTCCTATTTCATTTAAAACACGAGCCACTCCAATATGATCTTTTAGATGTTCTCGTAATCCTTTAGCCTCAAGAAGGCATTTTAAACCATCATCAAAATCTCCGGAAGCAACTAGTGTTGCTCCTAAATTTTTTAGACCACGAGCAACGCCTAATGTATCCTTGATTTCTTTTTTTATTTCAATAGCACTTTTATAAAGCTCAATAGCTTGAAGATAATCACCTTTAGTTTCTTTACAGCTTCCAAGGTTATTGAGGCTCAACGAAAGATATTTTAAGTTTTTTTTAGCTGAAGTGATTTCTTTTAGTTCGGTGTATATTATTTCTGCAGAATCTGTTTGATTTTGTCTAAGATAAATACTTCCCTGTAAAGCTAAGGCCTTCATTTGGCAATCAGAACAAGAAGTTATTATGTTCTTTATAGCTAGTGAAGTTTTTAGTTGTTCAATAGCCTTTTGAGGGTTAGTACGATAGATGTTTTTTGCATTTATAAATAGTGAATTAAACTGAACAGTATCGGCTAGCGTTTTAGTTTCATTATCTAAAGACACATTTTGTTCCTCAGATTGTGATAACACATCCATGCTATTTAAAAACAATAAAGCTGTTAAGAACAACCTAAAAAAAGATTCCATTAGTACATTAGGTTTTGACTAAAATTACAGAAACTTTAATTTAAAAGCAATTGTATATAAAGTCTGTTAATACAAATTTCATATAAAAATCACCCAATCGTTTACTTTTCTTATGTATAATTTAATGAAGCATTAAATTTTGTAGATATCATGTAGATATAAAATATATTGACGAGTAATACTATTGCACAAATCCATGTGCTTTTGCATGCTCAATAGCCTGGTTACTACTTTCAACCAATAACACAGGTGTTTGAGTAAAGTTTTCAAACAATCCTTTTACACGCAACATTTTCTTTTTGTGCGATACACTTCTTAAATAAATTGCAGCAATTTGTGATGGAAATGCCTCAGCGATTTCGATGTAAATATCAGCATCATGCTCACCACTATCGCCAATTAAAATAAACTTTAAGTCTGGATAGGTTTTCAAAATATTTAAAATCTCTTTTTGCTTTTGAGGTTGATCACCTGATTTTTTCTTAAAAATATCTTTAAAGCTGCGTAATAAGATAGGGCCTTTTGGAAATGCATTTTGCTTTAAAAAGAATTCGAGGTAACGATACAAATTCCACGGACTATGACTCACATAAAAAATTGGATTAGCATTTTTGCCAGAAATACCTTTATGCAACTTATGATAGAAATCTGCAGCACCTTCTAATGGAATTCTACTAGCTGCGCTTTTAAAAATACTATTGAGTAAGACTTTCCACTTTAAGGTGGAAACAACTCCTGTATGAATTATAGTATCATCAATATCACTAATTACTCCAAATTCAGCTTGAGTATTAGTAATTAATAATTCGCCTGGGAATCGATTTGAGCTTTGAATACTTCGCTTGATGTTAATATCATTGTATGCAACCTCAAAATTAAGCCAACCTTTATCATTTGCCATAGCACTTAATCCATCTAATTGCTCATCAATTTTAAAATACCCATGATCATCTGTGACGGTTTTCAAAATAGTATTGTTAGGCAGTGTAATTTTCAGTTCGGTGTGTTTGACCTCATCGGTTTCGAAACGTTTCCATGAATTGATAAACAAGCCAAATAATCCCTTTTGTTCTAGATTAATTGTCTCGTCTTCTAATGCTCTACCACGCATATAAAAATGAGTATCAGTGCCATAACTATGAAAAGTAATTATTTGTAAAGGGTCCTTTTTAAACACTAACCAGATAAATTAGGTGTTCAAGATACTAAAATCATAAAAAACATAGACTTATAAGTTCTTATTACTACACTTATCCTTGATAAGCTCCTCAATATCTGACTTGATTTTTGAAAGATGAGTCATAAAGGAACGATGCTCTGTTTTCAATAGGCTCATTGATACTATGATACTATCTTTTTCCTTAGTATCTGACTTCAGTTGACAAACAGCCAATTCATGTTCCAAGTTTCCAACTTTATGATCTAAAGCATAAATCTCAGCCACCACAGATTGAAATTCATTCTTCAATTCTGAAATTTGATTTATGCATTCTGGTAATGCTAAGGCTAAATCTTCTAAAACACGTTCAAATTTGATATTTACTGAAGAATGTGCACAACCTAAACGCTTGTTTCGATGCTTTATGTCACACAGTTTAACACGGTCAAAAACAATAGTATCATCCTGAAAACGATGAATAGGTCTTTCATTAACATCAACGACCACTTTCTCATGAAACATATCACACTTTACTATTTGAAAAGACTCAATAGTCTCAAGTATTTGTGGAATGTTGTTTGTATTCTGCATTTGGTTGATAAAAATAAGAGAAAACAAACAGATTTCAACAGGTAGAAACACCTGTTTATTAGGCAACAAAAAAGCCACGATAATCGTGGCTTCTTTGTTATGTATGCAAACTAATGTTATTCTTTAATAACTTCCATTTTCTTAATTACTTTCTTAGCCTCATCTTCTACAGTTGTAACAGACTTTTCAAAAGCTTCTAACTTTGCTTCAACTTCTGCTTCAGAACCAGAGAATGTTTCTTCTTTAGTAACTTCTTCGCCGTTTTCAATAGTTGTATACTTAATTGTAGCTTGAGCTAAATCTTTTTTTACATCAATAGTTTGTTCAACTTCTATTGCATCACTATCAGCTAATCCTGTTTCCGAATCATGACCTCCTAAAATTGGTGCAATTACTAAACCAATTAAACATGTTAATTTAATTAAAATGTTCATCGATGGACCAGATGTATCTTTAAATGGATCTCCGACAGTATCACCAGTTACAGCAGCTTTATGCGCATCAGAACCTTTATATGTCATTTCTCCGTTAATCTCTACACCAGCTTCAAAAGATTTTTTAGCGTTATCCCAAGCACCTCCAGCGTTGTTTTGGAAGATTGCCCATAATACACCCGAAACAGTTACACCAGCCATATAACCACCTAACATTTCAGCGATAGCTAAATGATCCATACCAAATAACATTGGTACAAATGCAATTACTAACGGAAAACCTATAGTTAATAAACCTGGTAACATCATTTCTTTCAAAGATGCTTTAGTTGAAATCGCAACACATTTATCATATTCAGGTTTTCCAGTACCTTCCATAATTCCAGGTATATCTCTAAACTGGCGGCGTACTTCCTGTACCATTTCCATAGCAGCTTTACCTACGGCATTCATAGCTAAAGCAGAAAATACTACTGGTACCATTCCACCTACAAATAACATTGCCAATACAGGAGCTTTAAAGATGTTAATTCCGTCAATTCCTGTGAATGTTACATATGCAGCAAATAATGCTAGCGATGTTAATGCAGCAGAAGCAATAGCAAATCCTTTTCCTGTTGCAGCTGTTGTGTTACCAACTGAATCTAAAATATCTGTACGCTCTCTTACGATTGGTTCTTGTTCGCTCATTTCGGCAATACCACCAGCATTATCAGAAATTGGCCCGAAAGCATCAATCGCTAATTGCATAGCTGTTGTAGCCATCATTGCAGAAGCTGCTAAAGCTACACCGTAAAACCCAGCGAATGCATAAGATGCCCAGATTGCTCCAGCAAATAATAATACTGAAGGGAATGTAGAAATCATACCTGTTGCTAAACCTGCTATAATGTTAGTTCCTGCTCCAGTAGATGATTGTTGTACAATCTTCAAAATTGGACTTTTTCCTAACCCTGTATAATATTCGGTAACTGAAGAAATTACAGCACCAACAAATAAACCAACTAAAGTTGCATAGAAAACACGCATAGAAGAAATATCTTGTATCCCTTCACCAAAGAAATCCATTTGCATGGTTTCTGGTAACATCCAAGTTACTAATCCAAAACATGACACAGCTACTAAAATAATAGACGTCCAGTTTCCAATATTTAAAGCACCCATCACTTGAGCTTCTTTAGCGTCATTACTCTTTATTTTTACCAACATTGTTCCGATAACAGAAATAATAATTCCTGCACCAGCAATTGCCATTGGTAATAAGATTGGACCAATACCGCCAAAAGCATCAGAAATAGATCCACCCATATCTTTAATCACATAGTTACCAAGAACCATTGCAGCTAAAACTGTTGCAACATATGATCCAAATAAATCGGCTCCCATCCCTGCAACATCTCCTACATTATCACCAACATTATCTGCAATAGTCGCAGGATTACGAGGATCATCTTCAGGAATACCAGCTTCAACTTTACCAACTAAATCGGCTCCAACATCGGCAGCTTTTGTATAAATACCACCACCTACTCTTGCAAATAAAGCGATTGATTCGGCCCCTAAAGAGAATCCTGCTAAGGTTTCTAATACAATAGTCATATCCATAGTATTTGTCCACTCGCTTCCCATAAAGAACCAAAAGAAAAATATAAAGAAAGCTGTCAATCCTAATACAGCCAAACCAGCTACACCAAGCCCCATTACAGTTCCACCTCCAAAAGAGATTTTTAACGCGTTTGGTAAACTTGTACGAGCGGCTTGTGTTGTTCTTACATTCGTTTTGGTTGCTATTTTCATTCCAATATTTCCAGCGAAAGCAGAAAACACAGCTCCAAAAACAAAGGCAATTACGATAAGCCAGTGCGTTGTTGGCACAATAAAAGACACAGCTGTTAATGCTATTGCTACGATTAAAACAAAAACTGCAAGTAATCTATACTCAGCATTTAAGAACGCTAATGCGCCTTCGTAGATATGATCTGAAATTTCTTTCATTTTACCATCTCCAGCGTCTTGTTTCATAACCCATGACTTTTTGATAAGCATGTAAATTAATCCTAAAAGCGCCAAAGCTATTGGCATATAAATCATCAATGATTCCATATTATTATTTTATTTGATTTGTTATTTAGCTGGGCAAAAGTAGTGAAAACCATTAAAACTAAAAAACCCTACGTCTTTAATAACACAGGGTTTCATTTTTAAAGTTTTATTTTCTTAAATAGTAAAGTTACCATTCGTTTTATGTTCACTATTTTCGTATCTATCAACACATTTATTAAGAATATCGTAAGCTTCTTCAGCATTTCCCCAACCACCGACATCAACTTTCTTTTCTTCTAAATCCTTATAAACTTGAAAAAAGTGTGTAATTTCTTTTTTTCTGTGTGGGTTTAAGTCTGATAAATCATTATAACTATTCCAAATAGGATCTGTAACTGGTACACAAATTAATTTCTCGTCTGGTCCTTTTTCATCTGCCATATGAAAAACGCCTATTGGTTTTACTTCCATAACACACATTGGAAAAGTTGGTTCAGTACCCATCACTAATACATCTAATGGATCTCCATCAAGTGCCAATGTTTCTGGGATAAAACCATAATCACCTGGATACATCATTGAAGAGAATAGCATACGATCAAATCGTATTTTATTTAATTCAAAATCATACTCATATTTATTACGGCTCCCTTTAGGGATTTCTATCAATACATCAAAGGTTAATTTTCCTGTCTTAGTCATATCTTTTGCTTCTATTTTCGGGCTGCAAAGATAAGGTATTGTTTGGGTTGGACAATAAAATATTGCTGCCTTTTTAGAATTTTATAACATGAAACAAAAGTTTTTCTTATCTAGAAATTTTACACATTAAGATTATGCCCTTTTGGCTCTATCGCTTGCGCAAATAATCGTCAAAATAATTATCCAGTATGACTATAATAAGAAAACCCACACCTTTCGCAAGGATCACTAGGATGACCTACAAAATGCCCACATTGTTCTGTATGCCCTGAATAACCAAACTGATTCTTAATGTTTTCGTTCTTTGGTTTTAAAATCTGTTCTAGTTTCATAATAATCTAATTGTTTGTATATACATACACATCGAAATTACTTTTAAATGTCATCAAGACTGTATTTTAAACTCTTCTTGTTTGTGAAAGCATAAAAATATTCTAATTCGCAATACTACTGAGCATCCATAATATAGATTGTATATCATTTAATCTCCTGAGTTAATTAAAACTACAAAAATAGTTGTGTAACTATTTTTGTAGTTTTATATTTACCATATTCACTAAACTCTAAATTTATGAGAAAGGTCTTTTCAGTATTTGGGATAATATTATTGATTATACAATCCATTACTGCTCAAACTCAACTATTAGATAAAAGCAACTCTTTAAGAACGCTCGCTGAAAACTTCGTCATTGCACGAAATGAATCAGACACAACAGCAAGATTAAATAAGTTATCTAAAATCATTGGAGGAAGTAATTCACCAAAATATGCAACGAATCAATTTCTTGGTGACCTATTAAAACATGGTGGTGTTTTTGAACCCATAACATATTATTCTCTATCTGGTGGAATTGCTGTTCATATTATAGGAAAAGAAGCTAAAACAGGCGATTTGATGAGATATCAACTAGGAATAGATCCAAAAAACAAGAACCGAATTGGGTTGATTGCACAAACGCCTTCAAGTAAACCTCCAATAATCCCTGAAGGACAAATTGATGATCAGCAAGTTATTGATTTTATTGAAGCATATGTTAAGCAACTATCTCTAGATCATGGGTTTTCGGGTAGCCTATTAATTTCCCGTGGAGATAAAATATTGACCGAAATATATGCTGGTTTTGCAAATGATGCTACAAAAGAAAAAATAGAAGCTAAAACAATTATGGATATGGCTTCAGGTTCAAAAATGTTTACTGCTGTTTTAATTGGTAAAGCCGTAGAAAATGGATTACTAAACTGGGATGATACAGTTGTAAATCTACTTCCTGAATTATCACATCTATCATGGGCGTCAGAAGTTACAATTGCACACTTGCTAACTCATGCTTCTGGGATACCTGAATTTTGGGATTCTAAGTTTGAGTCTCATATCAAAGAGGTCAATTTTCTTTCAGACTTTATTCCGTTCTTTTCAAATAAGCCTGTATTATTTAAACCTAACGCAGATATACAGTATACAAATACTAACTTCATCGTTTTAGGATTAGTTCTGGAACAGATTTACAACAAACAGTATCGTGATATTGTTAAACAAGAAATACTTAATCTTTTGAAGATGGACAATACAAAATTGATTCGCACAAATGATGTCGCAGAATCGTATTTACCTGCAGGTCCAGATTGGGAAAAAGTGAATTTTATAATGCCAACCAGTTCGGCAGGAGGTGCATTTTCTAACACTACTGATTTAGTTCGATTTGCAAATGCCCTTTTAAATAACCGTTTTTTAAGTCATAATACTTTAAAAAAAATGACTGAAGAAAAAGTAAAATTAAATGGTGGTTCAAGTTATGGTTATGGTTTTGAAATTGCTATTCCCGATGGCAGGTATTTTGGTCATGGCGGTAAAGCTTATGGTACAAACTTTGAAATGAGAATTTATCCTGATTCAGAAACGATAGTAATACTATTTTCGAATAGAGATTCGTACGCTTTTTTAGATCTATTAATTACTTTAGAACAATTATTAGATCAATCACATTAATCCATAATTCTTGTCTGTTAATTGACTAAATTCTAATTCTTTTATCTATGATTTTGCACAAACAAGACACCTCTTAAACTTTCAATAAATTTAGACTTTCATAGCTGAGTTTCCTTCAAGTCTCTTTTCTTTCATTAAATTAGAGGTCTCTTAAAATCATTAAGAATGAAAACTTATATAATTTTTACCTTTCTGCTATTTACTTTAATGACATGTAAAAATAAAACAGCTACAACAATGCCATTAGAGACTTCGTCAACCAAAACAAAGGCAAAAGCCATTATCGATTTATCACACGCTTATTCTGATAAAACCATTTATTGGGTTACTGCAAAAGAATTTAAATTGGATACAGTTTTTAAAGGTCAAACCGATAAAGGGTTTTATTATGCAGCTAATAACTTTAGTACTGCCGAACATGGTGGCACACACATAGACGCACCTATTCACTTTGCCAAAAACGCTCAAACAGTAGATGAAATTCCTCTCGAAAAACTAATTGGACCCGCTATTAAAATTGACATCACATCAAAATGTAGTACTAATCCAGATTATTTAGTAAGTATAGACGATTTTAAGGATTGGGAAAATGCTCACAATACAACTATCCCTAGCGGAAGCATCGTTTTATTAGAAACAGGGTTTTCTAAATACTATCCAGATAAAGTTAAATATTTAGGTACTGATGAACGAGGAGATCATGCAGTAAAACTATTACATTTTCCTGGGCTTTCACCAGAGGCAGCAAAATGGTTAGTCGAGCATAGAAACATTAATTCAATTGGAATAGATACGCCTAGTATCGATTATGGGCAATCTGAATATTTCCAAAGTCATGTGGCTCTTCTTGAACAAAACATTCCTGCGTTCGAAAATTTGACCAACTTAGACAAATTACCTTCAAATGGTTTTGAAATCATCGCTCTTCCTATGAAAATTGAAGGTGGAAGCGGAGCACCTTTAAGAATTGTAGCGATTGTATATGATAAGTAAAGTGAAAGAGCAAATCAAAACATACTTCAATAGATATGTAGAGTTTGAAGATGCAGAAATAGATGCAATTTATTCAAAACTTGAAGAAAAAACGTTTCAAAAGAAAACATTTCTATTAAAAGAAAACACCATATGTAAACACAATTATTTTATTTTAAAGGGTGTTGTTAGATTGTTCTATTTGGATTCTAATGGTCATGAAAAAATCACTCAATTTGCCATAGATAATTGGTGGATTACGCACATGGAAAGTTTTATTAACCAAACACCTTCTACGCAATATATACAAGCTATTGAAGATACTACTGTACTATGCTTATCTAAAAGCAATTTAGAAATGCTCTATCATGAACATCCAAAACTTGAGCGTATGTTTCGACTAATCACCGAAAAGATGCTTATAGCTAATCTGAGAAAAAGTGATGTATTTCTTCAAATGAAAAGTAAAGAACGTTATAATGTTTTTGTCGAAATGCTACCAGATTTCTCGCAACGTGTACCGCAATACATGATTGCTTCTTATCTAGAAATGACTCCAGAATATTTAAGTGAACTAAGAAAGCATCGTTAATCGTTTTCTTTCTTAAGATATCTTAATTTTTATCACATTAATACCTCATAATTTTACACCATAATCAAAAAAGAACATTATGGCACGTATTACCTATCAAGATATTCCTAAAGGATTATTTGATTATTTAAGGACTATTGAAGACACTATTGTTAACTCATCCTTAAGTAGACAATTAATTGAAATCATTCGGTTAAGAACAGCTCAAAAAAATGGCTGTGCTTATTGTGTTGATATGCATCACAAAGAATTAAAACATTTAGGCGAAACCGATTTACGATTGTCTTCGTTATGTGTATGGGAAGAGACACCTTATTTCACAGAAGAAGAAAGAGCTGTCCTTAATTTTACAGATATACTTACCAAACTAAGTCGCAAACCAATTCCTGATGACATATACAATGAGTTACTAAATTTCTTTACTAAAGAAGAGGTCTGTTATATCACATTAGCAATATCGCAAAGCAATACCTGGAATAGATTGATGAAAACATTTGAATTCACTCCAGGAAATTATCAAGTAAGCTAATGCATATTAAAATTATCAAACTCTTTTTGAGGATCGCAATTTCACTAAGTTTTCTATCAGCTGTTGCTGACAGGTTGAGTATATGGAATGCAACCATTTCCGTTTGGGGAAATTGGAACAATTTTTTAGAATATACACAACTTATAAATCCATGGATTCCAAATGCCTTGATACCTACAGTTGGTCTTTTAGTAACTTTTGCAGAGATTGGGTTTTCAATAGGTCTCTTAATTGGTTTTAAAACCGAGTTGTTTGCAAAATTAAGTGGTATTCTGCTATTGATTTTTGCTTTATCGATGTCACTTTCTACTGGATTAAAAAGTGCTTTAGATTATTCCGTTTTTAGTGCATCAGCTGGAGCATTTGCATTAAGTTTACTGAAAGAAAAATATCTAGAGCTTGATATTTTACATCTCAAAAAAGCATCGTGACTTAAAAATTAAACCCAAAACTTCCAGTAACACCAAATGCTCTAGCATCAGGATTGCTTAAGTAATTTCCTCTGAAGTTAAAATCAATACGAAGTATTTTAAAAATATTACCAACACCAAAGCTATATTCATAATAGATATCATCACTTGGTGCAATTAAAGGGGTTTCAACTGGATTACCTGTTGTATTTAAAGCAATGTTTTCTCTAGAAATATCTCCCCATACACCACGCACACCAATAATTGCTCTTAAATTATACTTCTTTAAAAACGGAATACGTGAAAATATACGTCCATTAAAATTATGTTCTAAATGCAATGACGTATAAGTATCGGTTACAAATTCATAAAAATCAAGTTGCGGAAACGTATTATAAATCGAGAAATACGATTGATTTCCTGGCACAACACTTAACAATGCTAAAGGGACTTCTCCAAAAGTTTTACCAGCTTCAACAGTTGTTGTTAAACGTCCGAAACCTCCAACTTGCCATGGTTGAATATAAGAAAATTGCACTTTGGTATAGTCGAAATCACTATTAAATAAGTTACGGTCACCTCTTGTAATTTGAGTAAACAAGCTTGCAAATCCATCATTTGCTGTACGTCGTTCAACTCCAAAACCTGTCATTTTACGTTTTGGAAAGTAGGACAACGATACTGCTGCTTCAAACTGTTTCACTTCTGAAGACACACCTGTAATTGAATTTGGGTCGTTATAATCTAAACTAAAGGTTGGCGAAGCCGATTCTAAAGTTTTGTATGTTCCGCTGGTTCGAATAACCAAATTTCGGGTAGGCTCAATTTCAAGAGACATGGTACTCAAATTAATGGTCGTCAATTTATCATTAGTAGCCGTACCAACAACTGCTGAAGACGCTAAGCTTCGTCCTAAAACGTCTGTTGATGCTGTTAAATTAGCACCTATTTGTTCAACGTCTCGCCTATTTCCTGCAGAAATGATAATCCGTCGTTTTTTGTCTATCAACCATTTACCTGAAATTCCGTATTTGAATTTATCGTCTTTAAATCCATAAGCTAGAAACCCTTCAACTCGCCAAAGATCATTTGGTCCAAAATAGGTTCTACCACCTGTTCGTAATCTGATACCCTCAACTTCATTAGAACCAAACGTTGAAAAGATTGGGCCATAATCAAAATTGATACTCGGAAATTCAATATAACCTGAAGCTAAAATACTTCCAATATTATAGAGTCGCTTAAATTTTTTAACCGTTTTAAGTGTGTCTAACATCTTATAAACACCTCGTTCATCTTTATTGAGCGACTCCATTCGGTTTTCTTCCCAAAAAGTATCATCACGATTGTAAGCATCTTCATTATAATTATAAACCTCAACATCATAAAATTTTTCATCCTTCGGAATATCAAACTCGTAATTATCATACAAGGTTGTCCTTTTTCCGTATACACCTCGAGACTTTTCCTTTTTATTAAGAGCAAAATCAGATAACATATAATCGCGCTTAATCAAGAATAAAGAATCGTTTAAGACCTCAAATTCTTGTTCAATATAAATTTCTTTTACCCAATTAATATTTGCACTTTTAGACGCTTGTAGGTTGATATCCTTTATGGCATAGGTCGAATCATTTACCCAAAAATCACCCTTAAATGTGAGTTCATTTTTTCGTCTCGGATAATAGATAATATTGTAACACCATTTATTATCGATAAAAGCACTATCAGACAAAACATAATTATAAGTTTGTACGCCAGTACGTGACAATGGGCTCACAAAACTCTTATCGAAAAACTTCAAATAGTTATCGTAGATATCAAAATCGGCATAGAGATCATCTATAAAATCAATAATAATTTGGTTATTGTTAAACCCTGAATTCTTGTTCCCTTTAAGGTCTTCTTTTTCTTTTTTAATCAAATTATCGCCATAGACTTTACTTACAGCTTCATTGAGAAAAATTGGTAAATATGTTTTTCCAGTAACGCTAGACGTATCCACTTCTTCAAAAACAAATTCCATACCTCTAAACAGTTTACTTTTTATAAGCGCACTATCAATGGTATTTAAATCAAATTCTACTTTCTCGTATTTATCGTATTGGTATTGCTTAAACTGTCGCAAACCATTTTGACGTTTACGTTCCCATATTTTTTTAAGAATTCTAATCGCTGGATTTTCAGAAGCTTTTTTAGATTGTTTTCCTGTAACAATAACCACTTCATCAAGTGCACCAGCTTCTTCTTTAAGTATAAATTTTAAATCGTAGTTAACTTTTTTATCTAGTTTAATTTCTTTGAGTTCATAACCTAAGAAAGAAACAATTAAGGTATCCCAAGTATTATCAGATTCCAAATAAAAGCGTCCATCTTCATTTGTGATGGTACCTTCAGTAGAATCTTTAAATAATACATTAGCAAATGCAATGGGTTCATTATTTTCGTCAAAGACAAGACCACTCACTTTGGTTTGGGCAAATGCCATTGAAATTCCGAAGAACAAGAATAAAATTAGGAGCTTTTTTTTCATCTATATTACTATTTGCAATTTACTATTAGTTAGGGTTAATTTCGATTAGTCGAAATGTAAATTGCAACCTAAACACCAAAATAGTGTTATTAATTAAAAGACTTCATCAACAATCGTGCTAATGAAGTCTTGATAACGCAAAAAATTGCGAATTATTTATTTATACATCACTTTTTTTACCGCTTTGATTACCTCATCTTTATTAGGTAACCATTGCTCTAATAAAACAGGTGAATAAGGTGCAGGTGTATCTGCTGTATTAATTTTTACAATTGGAGCATCGAGATAATCAAACGCTTCTGATTGCACTAAATATGTAATTTCAGTAGACACATTTCCAAATGGCCATGCCTCTTCTAAAATGACTAATCTATTTGTTTTCTTTACCGATGCTATAATTGCATTTCTATCTAAAGGACGAACAGTACGCAAATCGATAATCTCACAAGAGACACCTTCTTTTTCTAATTCATCAGCAGCTTTATAGGCTTCTTTGATAATCTTTCCGAAAGACACAATTGTTACATCAGTTCCTTCTCGCTTAATTTCAGCAACGCCTAACGGTATTGTATATTCTCCTTCTGGCACTTCTCCTTTATCACCATACATTTGCTCACTTTCCATAAAAATTACTGGATCATCATCACGAATGGCAGATTTTAACAAGCCTTTTGCATCATAAGGGTTAGAAGGCACAACCACTTTTAAACCTGGTGTATTTGCAAACCAACTTTCAAAAGCTTGTGAATGTGTTGCTGCTAATTGACCAGCTGATGCAGTAGGACCACGAAATACGATTGGGCATTTAAATTGTCCGCCAGACATTTGCCTAATTTTAGCCGCATTATTTATGATTTGGTCAATTCCAACAAGAGAGAAATTGAAAGTCATGTATTCTACAATTGGACGATTTCCAGTCATTGTAGACCCAATAGCTATACCTGCAAAACCAAGCTCTGCAATTGGTGTATCTATAACACGCTTAGCTCCAAATTCATCTAACATGCCTTTAGAAGCCTTATAAGCACCATTGTATTCAGCAACTTCCTCACCCATTAAATATATGCTCTCATCTCTGCGCATTTCTTCGCTCATGGCCTCGCAAATCGCTTCTCTAAATTGAATTGTCTTCATGTATCAGTTTTTAAACGAATAGCAAAAGTAATAATTATTGGTCATAAAATACCATAAAATTAAGGTCGAAAAACGGAATCAAATAATGGCAAGTATACATTTTCACTCTTACTATACTTTTTTTATTCTGAAATGAGCCAAACCAATTAAATTCTAATACTAAAAAATTAAAGTATTACTATTTTTGATGCGTATTTCTGAGAATTTGATAACCAAATCCATTTTAAGTGAAAATTTCTTGAATTTTACTATGCATGCATAGTAAAATTCAAATTATTATAATTATCTTCGTGCACTAGAAAAAATATACACTCAAAATAAATTATTTCGATATGAAAATATTAGTATGTATTAGTCATGTTCCTGATACGACTTCAAAAATTAATTTTACTGATGGTGACACAAAATTTGACACAAATGGTGTACAATTTGTAATTAATCCTAATGACGAATTTGGTTTAACTCGTGCCATGTGGTTTAAAGAAAAACAAGGTGCTAATGTTACTGTTGCTAATGTTGGTGGGCCAGAAACTGAACCTACACTTCGTAAAGCTTTAGCCATTGGTGCTGATGCTGCTATTAGAGTTAATACTGAAGCTAAAGATGGTTTTCAAGTCGCTAAAGAATTAGCTGCTGTTGTTACAGATGGTGGATATGATTTAGTAATTGCTGGTCGTGAATCTATTGATTACAATGGAGGTATGGTTCCAGGCATGCTAGCTGCTTTAATTAATGCAAATTTTGTAACAAATTGTATTAGTTTAGAAGTTGATGGCACAAATGCTACTGCAATGCGTGAAATTGATGGTGGAAAAGAAACCGTATCTACAAGTTTACCTTTAGTTATTGGTGGACAAAAAGGCTTGGTTGAAGAAAGCGACCTTCGCATTCCTAATATGAGAGGAATTATGATGGCACGTCAAAAACCATTATCAGTTGTTGAGCCAAGTAATGCTTCGGTAGAAACAACATCGGTTAAATTTGAAAAGCCAGCACCAAAAGGTGCTGTAACTTTAGTAGATGCCGATAACATTGATGAATTAATCAATTTACTTCATAACGAAGCTAAAGCGATTTAATTAACCTATTAAAAGAAAATACATGTCAGTTTTAGTATATACAGAATCAGAACAAGGAAAATTTAAAAAAACAGCTTTTGAAGTAGCGTCTTACGCCAAAGCTGTTGCAGATCAAATGGGAACTAGCGTAACAGCAGTAACTATTAATGCTAGTGACACTTCAGAGTTAGGAACCTACGGTGTAGATAAAGTCTTAAATGTTAGCAATGGTGATTTAGACAAATTCAACGCTAATTCTTATGCGAGTGTTATCGAACAAGCAGCAAAGCAAGAAAATGCTACAGTTGTAGTTATTAGCTCGAGTGCAGATAGTAAATATATTGCACCATTAGTCGCTATCGGTTTAGAAGCTGGTTATGCCTCTAATGTTGTGGAAGCACCATCGAGCACAGCGCCTTTTACTGTAAAGCGAACAGCATTTACAAACAAAGCATTTAATATGACATCAATAGATACTGCAAATAAAGTTGTTGGTGTATCAAAAAATGCATTTGGTTTAGTTGAATCTAGCGCAAGTACCTCTTCTGAAGATTTCTCACCTTCAATTCCTGCATCAGGTGTAACTGTACAATCGGTAGATAAAGCAACAGATAAAGTGACTATAGCTGATGCTGAAATCGTAGTGTCTGGTGGTCGTGGGTTAAAAGGTCCAGAAAACTGGGGAATGATAGAAGAATTAGCAGATGTTCTTGGTGCAGCGACAGCATGTTCTAAGCCTGTTTCAGATTTAGGATGGAGACCTCATAGCGAACATGTTGGTCAAACAGGAAAGCCTGTAGCGTCAAACTTATACATCGCTATTGGAATTTCTGGAGCTATACAGCATTTAGCAGGTATTAATTCTTCAAAAATAAAAGTAGTTATCAATACAGATCCTGAAGCACCTTTCTTTAAAGCTGCAGATTATGGTGTGGTTGGTGATGCCTTTGAAGTTGTACCAACTTTGATAGAAAAATTAAAAGCTTTTAAAGCTCAAAACGCATAATTTTTTATAAATTGTAGTTTGAAAAGGGCTGTTTTGATTTGGTTCTTTAGACATAAATCTGCATTTTGCAGTTGTTAAAGTCCTAATTAAAACAGTTCTTTGCGTTTTATAAATTATGAGCTTAGTCAAATTAAATATAAAAGGAATTTCATACAGCCAAACCCAAAATGGTGCATATGCTTTAATTCTGAATGAAGTAGATGGTGACCGCAAATTACCAATTGTTATTGGAGCGTTTGAAGCCCAATCTATCGCTATAGCTCTTGAAAAAGAGATTAGACCTCCAAGACCGCTAACTCACGATTTATTTAAAAACTTCGCCGATCGTTTTGATATTGTTGTCAAACAAGTCATTATTCATAAATTAGTTGATGGTGTATTTTACTCTAGTTTAATTTGTGAACGCGATAAAATAGAAGAAATCATTGATGCAAGAACCAGTGATGCAATTGCATTAGCCTTACGTTTCAAGGCACCCATTTTCACCTACAAAAACATCTTAGATAAAGCAGGTATTTATCTAAAGGTAAATCCGAAAAAAGAAAACGAAGATCAAGATTCTATTCTTGTTGATGATATGGTAGCCGAAGAAATAGAAGCTAGTATACAGGAAAACTATACCGACAAATCGCTTCAAGAATTACATACACTCTTAGATGAAGCTGTAAATAATGAAGACTACGAAAAAGCAGCTAAAATTAGAGACGAAATTTCCAAACGCTAACAAACAACTTCACATGAAACATTTTATACTAGCTATTGCAGCTATTTTTTTTGGAATTACAATGACCTTCGGTCAAGACTTAGAAAAAAAATGGCAGTTTGATTCTGTACAAAATGAACAAACAGGTGAAACATTATCTATTTCTGAATCGGATATTTTAGAATTGCACAAAGGAGAATTCCATTATAACCTTTCAGCAAAAAACAATCTAAAAGCCTCTGGGGACTATATCTACCAAAACAACTTATTGGTTTTTTATTATAATCAACCCAATGACACTATTAGAAAATATAAAATTAGAGAACTTACAGATTCTACATTAGTCTTTACAGAAAAAACAACATCATACAGCTTTAAAACAACCAAAGTTCAAGAGACTTCAGCAGCTACACTACCAATTACAACAGCTATAGAAGATGATATCGTTCCAAGTCAAGGCTTTTCTATGAATAGTTTATGGCGAGGTATTTTAGGAATGGTCACTCTCGTTTTTATTGCCTTTTTATTTAGTAGCAATCGAAAGGCAGTCAATTGGAAAACCGTTGGAATTGGACTCGCTTTTCAATTAATAATTGCAATTGGAGTTTTAAGGGTTGGTTTTGTCAAATCAATTTTTGAATTTATCGGCGGATTGTTTGTTCAAATACTTGATTTTACAAGAGCAGGTAGTAAGTTTTTATTTGAAGGATTAGTCGTAGACATGGATACTTTTGGATTCATTTTTGCATTTCAAGTATTACCCACCATTATTTTCTTTTCTGCATTGACGTCTGTATTATTCTACTTAGGACTTATTCAAAAAATTGTAAAAGGAATGGGTTGGTTGCTCTCAAAACTCTTGAGAATTTCGGGTGCAGAAAGTTTAAGTGTTGCAGGTAATATCTTTTTAGGTCAAACCGAAGCACCACTTCTTATAAAAGCATACCTCGAAAAAATGAACAAGTCAGAAATGCTCTTAGTCATGATTGGTGGGATGGCTACTGTTGCTGGAGCAGTACTTGCTGCTTATATTGGATTTCTTGGTGGCGAAGATGAAGCGCTTCGCTTATTCTATGCAAAGCACTTATTAGCTGCGTCTGTTATGGCAGCCCCTGGCGCTATTGTAATTTCTAAAATCTTATACCCTCAAACCGAAGAGGTAAATACTGATGTTACAGTTTCAAAAGAAAAAATAGGTTCTAATATTTTAGATGCCATCGCTAATGGAACAACCGAAGGCCTAAAACTTGCAGTTAATGTTGGAGCCATGTTACTTGTTTTTGTAGCATTCATTGCTATGTTTAATGGTATTTTAGGTTGGGTTGGAGACGTAACAACACTTAATGATTGGGTTGTTGCTAATACACCATATCAAGCCTTATCTTTAGAACTTATTCTAGGATATGTATTTGCACCGCTCATGTGGCTTATTGGTGTCGCAACAGAAGACATGGCGCTCATGGGGCAATTGTTAGGTATCAAATTAGCGGCTAGTGAATTTATAGGTTATATTCAATTAGCCGATTTAAAAGATGTGACTAGCGCTACACATTTAAAATATCAAAAATCAATCATCATGGCAACTTATATGTTATGTGGTTTTGCCAACTTTGCATCGATTGGGATTCAAATTGGAGGTATTGGCTCATTAGCACCTGGACAACGTAAAACCTTATCAAAATTTGGAATGAAAGCCCTAATTGGTGGTACATTAGCATCATTAATTTCGGCAACTATCGCAGGAATGATTATAGGTTAGTGGTCAATCGCTACAGATGAAATATCGCACGCAATCGTGTGATATTTCGTTAATAACTTTTGATATTAATCTTTTATTCCATTGACTAAAAAACGCTTCTTTTTTATAAATTCGTAATCGCTTTTAATTATCTGTCACACTGAGCGCAGTCGAAGTGTCTCATAATTATTAATTGAAGTTTAATTTAAAAGAGATTCCACTTTCGTGGGATATATATATGCAGCAATACCACGACTTAGTAAAACACGTTTTAGAACAAGGTAATCAAAAAGGAGATCGCACAGGTACGGGCACTAAAAGTGTTTTTGGATATCAAATGCGATTTGATTTGAGTGAAGGTTTCCCAATGGTAACCACCAAAAAATTACATTTAAAATCTATTGTATACGAATTACTTTGGTTTTTAAAAGGGGATACCAATGTCAAGTATTTACAAGAAAATGGTGTACGTATATGGAACGAATGGGCAGACGAGAATGGTGATTTAGGTCCAGTATATGGCCATCAATGGCGCAACTGGAACAGTGATGAAATTGACCAAATTAAAGAGGTCATTCATACCTTAAAAAATAATCCAAATAGTCGTCGTATGATGGTTTCTGCTTGGAATCCTTCAGTAATGCCAGATACATCAAAATCATTTGAAGAGAATGTTGCCAACGGAAAAGCCGCTTTACCACCTTGTCATGCGTTTTTTCAATTTTATGTCGCTGACGGAAAATTATCATGTCAGTTATACCAACGTAGTGCAGATATCTTTTTAGGTGTGCCTTTTAATATTGGCTCTTATGCATTATTCACCATGATGATGGCTCAAGTATGTGGTTATGAAGCTGGTGAATTCATTCACACCTTTGGTGATGCTCACATATATAGCAATCATGTTGAACAATTAGAATTGCAATTATCAAGAGACATTAGACCATTGCCAACAATGAAATTGAATCCGGAAATCAAAAACATTTTCGATTTCAAATTTGAAGATTTCACTTTAGAAAATTACGACCCACATCCACATATTAAAGGTGCAGTGGCTGTTTAGTTAGTAATACATTTTCTTTATAAAATAAAAAAGCATCCAATTTGGATGCTTTTTTTGTGTCATTAACAACGGTAATTATACATTTAGAACACCATTATCGGCTGCAGCAAAATCGCTCCATGCATAAGCATCGGCCTGGTCATCGTTTACCCATTGACCATCTACTACATATCTAAACTCATATGAGTTGTCTTTTTCTAAATCTACAGTTCCTTTGAAAGTACCGTTTTTTAATTTCTTTAATGCAACAGCTTTCTTTTGGTTCCATTCGTTGAATGTACCAACTACTGTTACTTTTTTTGCTTCTTCAGCAGGCACAGAAAATGTAACCTTACATACTGGCTTGCTCTTTAAATATTGCTTTTTAATTGCCATAATAATATGAATTAATTTGTGGTCAAATGTATAAAAGAATTTTTCAGACTCAAACGAATACTGCACTAGAAATGAAAGAATTATCATTTTGATAAAATTGCAGTTACAATTATTTAAAATATTGAAAATACACTTACTAAATTTGTGAGATTCGCAACTTGAATTACAGATACTAACAACTGATTTTCATTAAGTTACAACCTACAACGTTTGCGTAGTTTTTTGTTTTTATAAGAAAAAAATAATTACAACGTTTGCGTTAAAAAGATTAACTTTACAATTAGAAATTTTTGATTTATGTTCGGAAAAAAGAAACCCACTCCACAGATTGATAAAGAACAATTAGCTTTAATTAAATACGCCGAAAAACGTATCAAACAAAAAAAGCGTGTCTACGTGCACTTTGTGGTATTTTTAATAGGTTCTGTAATATTAATACTTGCTAATACAATTCTAGGTATTGGGAAGGACATAAAGATTGCTGGATTGGACTGGTTTGTTATTGCTATTGTATTATGGTTGGCACTCTTTATCTATCATTTTGTGAGTGTTTTTATCACGCACAGTTTTATGGGTAAAGATTGGGAAGACCAGCAAAGAGAAGCATTGGTTGCAAAACAACAGTTACGTATAGAAAAACTCAAACAACAATTTTTAAAAGAAGAGACTGAAATAGCCAAAACACAAGCCTATAATGAAACTTTAGAACGTTCGGCTTCAAATCAAAAAAAAAAATCTGAGTTAACTATCATTGTAGCGGCTGGTGAAAATAATGCTATTGGTAAAGACAATGATCTCATTTGGCATTTAAGTGATGACCTTAAACGCTTTAAATCACTAACCAATGGTCATCATATTATTATGGGACGCAAAACTTTTGAGAGTTTTCCTAAACCCCTACCCAACCGAATACATATCGTCATTACAAGACAAGAGCATTATAAAGTCCCAGATGGGGTTATTGTGGTTAACTCTATGGAAGATGCACTTGATGCAGCTCGCAATGACAAACAACCATTTATCATTGGAGGTGGTGAAATCTATAAGCAGTCGATGGCCTTAGCAGATAAAATTGAAATCACTCGTGTGCATCACAGCTTTGAGAATGCAGATACTTTTTTTCCAGAAATTGATACGTCAATTTGGAAAGAAACCAAAAGTGAGTTTCATGAAAAAGATGAGAAACATGAATTTTCTTTTACGTTTTTAACGTATATGAAAAAATAACTTTATGAAAATCATATTAATCGTAGTCCTATTTTTTACTTGCTTTACTTTTTCTCAAGAAACAACTTCCAAAGATGATAAATCCGGTTTTCAATTTAAATCGCACTCCCATGCTATAGGCTTTTATAAGCTTGAAAAATTAAAAGGGAAATCTAGCATATCTGCATCTTTTCAATTGACTTTTCAAATTGATAAACATTTGTTAGCTTCAAGCTTTGCTCTTGGTTCTGGAATTTTAAATGAAAATGATATTTTAAAAAACACAATTCATTCTTTTGCGGATATAAATATTCTATATGGAAGAGAGTTTCAAATTATAGATGATGTGATCTTTGATATTTTTTCAGGAATTGGCTATCTAGAGCAAACCAAACTTAAAAACAGTGATCAAGGTGCTAATCTAAATATCCCAATACGTGCAAAACTCATGTTTTTGACTTCCAAACGAACACGTTTCGGGTTTTTATCTCAACTTAATTTTAATAGTATAAATGATATCTCTATGTATCAATTTTTTCTTCAATTTGAACTTTGATATATTATCTATTCACTAAGTTTACACCATGATCAAACAACTTCAACTTCGCATTACACTTCATGAAGAAAGACAAGCTGACATTTTGGTCTACAAAGCCTCACAATTTTTAAATGTCAAAAAAGAAGATATTTCCGCAGTAAAAGTACTTCGGAAATCGATAGACGCTAGAAAAAAACGAATCATTTTAAACTATAAAGTCGAGATTTATATTAATGAACAACCTTCTGAGGATTCCACATACACCTTTGATTATAAAGATGTATCCAATGCCAAACCCATTCACATTATCGGTTTTGGTCCTGCGGGAATGTATGCTGCTTTACGATGTGTCGAACTTGGTTATAAGCCAATTGTTCTTGAACGCGGCAAAAATGTTCAGGATAGACGACGTGATTTAAAAGCCATCAATCAAGACCATTTTGTCAATGAAGATTCTAACTACTGTTTTGGTGAAGGTGGAGCTGGTACTTATAGTGACGGAAAATTATACACTAGAAGCCTCAAGCGTGGTGATGTAAGGAAAATATTTGAAAACTTAGTATATCATGGTGCTACAGATCAAATTCTGGTTGATGCCCATCCCCACATTGGCACTAACAAGCTACCAAAAGTGGTAACAAATATTCGGGAAACAATTTTAAAATTTGGCGGCGAAATACACTTCGAAACACGTGTCACAGATTTTAATATTGATAAGCATAAAATAAAATCTATCACATTACAAAACGGAAATGAACTAGATGTCGATAAGGTTATTTTAGCAACAGGGCATTCGGCTCGTGACATCTATTATTTGTTGCATGATAAAAATATTCAACTTAAAGCAAAGTCTTTTGCCATGGGAGTAAGAGTTGAGCATCCACAAGATATTATAGATGGTATTCAGTACCATTGCAGAGGTGAAAAGCGTGACGAATTATTACCTGCAGCTGCTTATAGTTTGGTACAACAAGTTAATAATAGAGGTGTCTATTCCTTTTGCATGTGTCCTGGAGGTTTTATAGTTCCAGCTGCTACAGCCAATGGTGAAGTTGTTGTTAATGGTATGTCACCATCCAAAAGAAATAATGAATATGCCAACTCTGGGATTGTTGTTGAAATTAATTCGGATAAAGACCTTTACAAATACGAACATCATGGAGCATTAAAAGGACTAGCATACCAAAAAGACATAGAACGATTAGCCTTTACAGCTGGAGGGCGAACACAAACAGCGCCTGCCCAACGCCTTACTGATTTTGTTGAAGGCAACTTGTCTTCAGATTTGAATCCTACATCTTACCAGCCCGGATTAAAATCGGCACCTTTACATTCTCTTTTCCCAAAACTTATTGGAGGTTCACTTCGAAAAGGATTTAAAGCTTTTGGAGAAAAAATGAAGGGTTATTACACTTCTGAAGCCAACATTATTGGTGTAGAATCTCGAACTTCTTCTCCTGTAAACATTCCTAGAAAAGATAATTTAGCGCATCCAGAAATTTCAAATTTGTTCCCTTGTGGAGAAGGTGGTGGTTATGCTGGCGGAATTGTTTCTGCCGCTATGGATGGCGAACGATGTGCTGAAGCTGCAACAGGGCATTTATAGATTTCGTTAGACTTCTATAGCAACAGTAAATCATTAAGATATTATTCCTATTTTTGTCGCATAAAATTTGATGACAATGAACGCATATATTTTTCCAGGGCAAGGTGCTCAGTTCTCAGGAATGGGTCTTGATTTATACGAAAACTCACCTTTAGCTCAAGAGTTATTTGAAAAAGCTAATGACATTCTTGGTTTTTCTATTACTGACATTATGTTTGAAGGTTCTGCTGAAGATCTTAAAGAGACTAAAGTCACACAACCTGCTATCTTTTTACACTCTGTAATTTTAGCAAAAACATTAGGTGATAGTTTTAAACCAGATATGGTTGCAGGTCATTCACTAGGTGAATTTTCAGCATTGGTTGCCAACGGAACATTAACCTTTGAAGACGGATTAAAGCTAGTATCTCAACGCGCACTAGCAATGCAAAAAGCTTGTGAATTACAACCAAGTACTATGGCAGCTGTTTTGGGGTTAGATGATGATATCGTTGAAAAAGTTTGCGCTACAACTGAAGGAGTCGTTGTTGCTGCAAATTATAACTGTCCGGGGCAATTAGTGATTTCTGGAGAAATTGACGCTATTAATAAAGCTTGTGAAACTTTAAAAGAGGAAGGCGCACGTCGTGCTTTAGTACTTCCTGTTGGTGGTGCATTTCATTCACCTATGATGGAACCAGCCCGTGAAGAATTAGCAGCAGCAATTGAAAATACGTTATTTAGTAAACCAAACTGCCCCATTTATCAAAATGTATCCGCCTCAGCTGTCGTTGATGAAAACGAAATCAAAGCTAACTTAATTTCTCAACTAACTGCTCCTGTTCGTTGGACGCAATCTGTACAACAAATGATTACTGATGGCGCTTCGCACTTTACGGAAGTTGGCCCAGGAAAAGTATTACAGGGATTAGTTAAAAAAATCAATAGAGAAGCAGAAACAGCCTCAGCAACTTTAGAATCTAACGCATAGTTTACATGAAATTATCAAGGAATGTGGGTATAATTTTAATTATAGCCTTTAATATAACTATCGACCAAATTTCTAAAGTTTTGGTCCGTGCCAATTTTGCTTATGGTGAAACAAAACAATTGATTGGTGACACATTTATAATGCAATATGTCGAAAACAAAGGTGCCTTTTTAGGAATGGGTAGTGATATGAATGACACCTTACGTTTATTACTTTTATTAATTCTCCCAACACTTGTTCTTATCTATTTGATTTACTATATCATTACAAATAAAACTTTAGACAAATTAAGTGTTATAGCGCTCAGTTGTATTGCTGGAGGTGGTATTGCAAATATTTTTGACCGCATTGCTTTTAATCAAGTTACTGATTTCTTTCATTTAGATTTTGGAGGAGTGTTTAAAACAGGCATTTTTAACATCGCAGATATGTCTGTTACATTTGGAATGATTGTATTATTATATGCAACACTATTTTCAAAGAAGAAAAAACAAACGGCATAAAAAAGCTCAAAAAGAATTTTATTTATTAGATCACCTAAAACTCATCATGTGATAGACATGCACATTAATGAGAACATAGCTCATTCCTAACTAACAGAAGCTAGGGCTAAGTTAATAAAACCCTCTTTGAGACTTATTAATGTAATTCTATAATATAGGTGCCTTAGCAATTTTGAAGACTAATTCAAAAAACTCAACCATATAGACAAAGTGTAATAGAACTTATACCATGTTTAGAAGATTTACTAGTCACTAATCTTATGAGCTACAAAGCAAAAAAAAGACTTTAGTTTGCTTTTAAGGTTAATGTTTATAATACTTTACAGTTTTTATTCAAAACTTACGATTGTTAGTGAGTTTATAATTTATCTCTTGTAAACCTTACCTTCTTTCATTACGAAAACGACATTCTCCATAGTAGAAATATTTTTGGTAGGATCTTGATCTACGGCTATGATATCAGCAATAAACCCTTCTTTTATTTCACCCAATTCATCTTCCATATCTAATAACATCGCATTTGTTATTGTGGCGCTTTGCAAAGAGAACATTGGTGACCATCCAGCATCAACCATATAAACAAATTCTTTGGCATTTTCTCCATGAGGAAATACACCAGCATCAGTTCCAAAAGCTATAGGAACACCTTCCCTAATAACCATTTCAATAGTTCTATCAAGAATTGCCATTGTGCTCGTAATTTTAGGTAGGATTACTGGAGGATAATAATTTGGAATTTTAGCTTTCTCTTCTACATAGCGCCCTGCAGAAAGTGTTGGTACCAAATACGTATTATGTTGTTTCATTAATGCAGCAACTTCGTTATCCATAAAAGAGCCATGCTCTATAGTTTGAACACCAGCTAATACAGCTCGTTTCATCCCTTCTTTTCCATGAGCATGAGCTGCAACGACCATTCCATATTCTTTAGCTGTTTTCACAATTTCATTAACTTCTTCTTGAGTAAACTGTGCATTTTGACCATTTTTCGCCACACTCAAAACACCGCCAGTTGCTGTAATTTTTATGAGATCTGCTCCATTTTTATAGCGTTGCCTAACTGCTTTTCTAGCATCTTCAGGACTATTAATAACACCTTCAGCTGGGCCAGGATCTCCCATAAGTTCTTTCTTTCTTCCGTTAGTTGGATCTGCATGTCCACCTGTTGTTCCAATTGCTTTTTCTGCAGTAAAAATTCTAGGGCCAGGCACTTTTCCTTTTCCAATAGCATTACGCAAAGCAACATTTACACCACTACCTCCAAGATCTCTAACTGTAGTAAAACCAGACAACAATGTTCTTTTTGCAATTTCAGCAGCATTGAATGCTACATCGGCATCATTTTTTGTGAACGCCTCCAAATAACGTGTAGGACTTGTTTCATTTTCAATATGCACATGCATATCTATAAGTCCTGGCATTACTGTTTTATCTTTAAGATCAATGACTTTGTCTTCAGCAGACTTTGCATTAATAAAACCATTCTCAACGGCTATAATTTTATTTCCATAAACGACGATTGTTTTTTCTGATAAAACATTACCTGTTTTAGTATCAATTAATTTTCCGCAGTGCAAATAGGTGTTTTGAGCTGAAAGTGAACACGTAAACAAAAGGAATAAAAGTGTAAATAGTGATTTCATTTTATATAATTTAAGTAATGGTTTTATATTCTTGAATCTATATTTAAGTTGTCTAAATCAAATACCAATGAACTCAATGCATTTAAGATAAAATTAGGATAAAAGAAATTTCAATCGAATACATTTAAGTTGAAATATTGTATAAAAATAACAATTAAAAATTCATAAAAATAAAACCAACGTTTTTCAATACAATGAAAAGATCAATTACAGAAAAACTATAATCCGGCTAAAGATGAAAGGTCAGTATTTACGTAAACTTATTATAATATTTGCAATTGTGATGAACCTACTTTTCATTTTATTCAGCATACTCACATGGCATTCAGCCTAACTATAATTTAGAAGAAACATTAAAATAGAAACTATCGTTTCAGAAAAATTAGTAATTGATGTTATGAAAATCAAAAACAATGTAAAAGAACAACTTACCTATAAACCAATTCAAAATTTGCAAAAAATCAACTACTTCGTTATTTTTTTAATAGCTTTTGAAGTTAAATCATATATATAAATCTCTCCTTTTCCTGATCTTGAAGAAGCAAAGGCTATTTTAGTCCCTTCGGGGTGCCAACTTGCGTTACCACTATCAGTTTGCTCTATTAACTTACTTTCAGCTGCTCCATCAACATTAATAATTCTTATTTCCCAAATATCGGTATTCCAATCTCCGTATGTAAAAATAATTGATTTCCCATCTGGTGACCATTGGGGATACCAATCACTTAAAGGGTTATTTGTAAGCTGTATTACTTTTTTACTAAGTATATTCATAATATAAATATCATCGTCACCATCTTTATTAGAAACGTAGGCAATATTTTTGCCATCTGGTGACCAAACCGCACTATATTCATTATCATTATTATTAGTTAAGCGTTTAATTACTTTTGTTTTTAAATTATATGAATACAACTCCCCATTCTCATTATCTCTTTCTGAATGAAAATATAAATATTCATTATTTGAACTCCAAACTGGGCTTCCATCAGCATTTGAATGATTCGATATATTTGTTTGCTCTTTTGAGTTTAAATCAATTACATATACCTCATCATTTTTATCACTAAAAGATTTAACAGCTAACTTAGTACCATCGGGAGACCAGTTAATATCTGATTCAAATGCCTTATTAAAAGTATGCCTTATAATAGATGAACTACCATCAACATTCATTGTGTATACTTCAAAATTAATAGGGTTATTATTTTCAACCCCTATTTTATTACTTATGAATGCTAATTTAGTTCCATCGGGAGACCACATAGGGTGAGTGTTTTGAGGAATTTCTTTTTCCTGACAGCTTAAAAAGAGTGAAACCGCAAGCAAAACAACACCAATTTTAGTAGTGTACATGTCTTTTTTATTTTAAATTAATTTAGTAAAATTAAAAGCCTGTAGGTCATCTACAGGCTTTTATTTATAATAATCTTTTTAACTGTTATATTATATAAAAGGAAAAACATAAGGAACTCCACATGAACCCTTTAAGTTTTCTCAATCTATACTACTATTATGGAGTTATTGAAAAAAGATAATTATTTAAATTTTAGTTAGCATAATAGTCATTGGTATATCCGCTTGACCACAGGTTCCTGAACCTCCAACAAAGTCAATAAGATTAATCATGATTTCTGCATCTCCACATGGCAAAACTGCTGCTGCACCAACACCTAGTAAAATTTCTGCACCACAACCAACTCCTGTTGAAACTGGTCCAGAAATAATAGTTCCAGAAACATCGAATGTAAAATCAATATCTACAACTGGTAAGCCAGCTCCAATTGCTGGTAAGTAATCTGCTTGAAACACTCTGGTAAATGCTCCTCCAGAACCTTCAGTCAAAGTCACTACAGTCCCATCAGTAAATTGATCTCCAAATGGACCTGCTCCTGTTGGTACAGTAAGTGTATAGTCACCTAAAGCAAAACCACCTGTAGACTCTAATGCTGGACATATAATAACTCTTTGAGATGTTGGTTTTTCATCATTAAAACCAACTTCAATTGCAGCATCACTAGTAGATGTTAATACAATATCAAATACCATTGGTTCAGTTAATACAGGTAATTCTGTAAAATCGAACTCAATCTCAGCTAAGTAATTGTAGTTACTTCCCGTATTATTATCTGGCCCGGAATAACTTGTCTCTCCTGCAGGACTTACAATTGACCCACTATTAGAAAAAGCAGCATTTGGATCTAATCCAGATACACTTACTAAGTTATAACCAATTGTTAAATCATTCTGAACTCTAGGCACCTGAATATCAACTCCAATTCTTGTTCCAACATCAAATGATAAATTATAGTCGAAAGATACTGGGTTAGCTCCTGGAAATTGAATCCACCCTACATTTTCTGTTGGACTAAATCCTAGATCATTGTTATCCTCACATGCTGTAAAGCACATCGCTAAACAAATCACACCACATAATTTTATAATGTTTTTCATATCTTTATTTATATTTTAGTTAGTGTAAAATTTTGTATAGACGATGGACCGCAATCAGCTTCTACATCTTCTAAATAATTTACTGTATGTACTGTCCCAACTTCATCATCATTAAGATCATACATAGAGTTTGAAGCTCCCGCACTACCAATAATGAAAGACGTTACCTGCGTACATGTTACATTGATATCTACAGTTCCTAAGTTGAAGAAATTACATCCTAAAGTAAGTACAACTTGTACATCAGTTTCAACACTACTACCTGGCAAAAATGCCGCAACAAACAGCCTGTTTGTTGATTCGCTAGGATCTACCGAAATCGTTACTGGCACATTGACACCAAAGTTACCATTGCTGTCTGTCAATATGTAATCTCCAACTAGATAATCACTTGGTACAGGACAAATTTGAAAGATATTTACCGTATGCTGTATTAGGCTTAATGTTGCATTATTGGCATTAGACTCTTGAATATTAAGCACAATCGTTTCTGCTTGCGGCTCAACACTATTATCTACACCATTAATCGTTAAAAATCCTGAATACTGACCAGCTGGGATAGTAACCATATTAGATGCAAACGAATAATTTTCAGCCGCTGCAGTACTTGACTCATCAATTGATACGGTTACTGTTCTGTCTGAGTCTGATACAGTGGTCACTTCGATTTGAACATCTACGGTTCCTGTACCATCAATAACCACTGCTAAATTTGAACTTGGTCCAGCAAACGCTACTAAAGACTGTCCGCTTACGTTATTAAACGTCGTGTTAATATTATCATCTTGGTCACATCCAAAAAAGGCTGCTACTAGTAATGACAATATTGCTATTTTAATTTTTTTCATAATCATTTAATTTTTTTATTAATACCCAGGGTTTTGTTCTGCAGCATTATTGGCTGTAGTCTCAGTTAAAGGAATAGGTAATGTAAATCTATGATCTCCATTTGGCAATGAACATCCAGCTAATAAAGAACATTCTTTAGCATCTCTATCCATAGTTCTATTTCCTCTTTCTCCTAAACGCTTTAAATCTACCCAACGGTGACCTTCAAACAATAGCTCTAAACGTCTCTCATCTAAGATCCCTCCAAACGCTTCTGTTTGACTTGTATAAGCTGGTAAAGGTTGTGGCGATCCAAATCTTGCATCTCTAAGTTGCTTGATAAATCCTGCTGCTACTCCTAATTGATTCGCATCTGCTGCTGCTTCTGCTCTAATGAGTAACATCTCTGCTGATCTAAACACCTTTAAATCGTTTAATAATGGTTGACCTCCACTTCCTGGGTATTTGAATACTAATAACACATCATCATTCAAAAAGTTTGGATTGCTTTCATATGTTGGGTCAATTGTAGATTGTCCAAGATTAACTGATCTAGATAGACGAATATCTGAGGTCCCATTCATAATATTGAATGTAGAACGAGAGATTTCCATAAATGGTCCTCCACCTGCAGTAGCATCAATAAATGCCCACAGGCTTCCAGCCCATCCACCTCCAGCTGTCCCCTGTCCATCATAAGAATCACCTATTGCTCTTTCTAAAGAAAAGATAACTTCTGTGAAATCTGCATCATCATACATTGAAAAGTATTGTGCTTGGTTTGCAATTGGATACGTATTTAATAAACTAGCTGCAAATCCATCTGCTGCTGCATACTGTCCTCTATAGGCTGCCATTCTTGCTCTTAATGCTGTTATGAAATCCTGGCCCATAAATGTTGCTCCTGTTGTGCCAGAATCTGTTCCGTTTATTAAACTTGCCGCCGTATTTAAATCTGATGTAATCTGAGTATAAAACTCACCATTTGTTGCTCTTGCAACACTAGCAAAGATATCTGATGTAGGCGCTGTTAATAACAGTCCTGCCAATGCAGCATCATTTGTGTAATCTGTTGAAAAGAATGTTAAGATTGTAAAATGTGAAAAGGCTCTAATTGCATAGGCTTGTCCTAACACATGATCATACAAGTCTGGATCTTCTGCTCTATCAAGCGTCTCTGCTGCTGCAATGATTCTATTAGCCATTCCAATAGCACCATAGTTTCCACTCCAGATATTAAAAGCATAACCACTGTTAGAGTTGATATTAAAGTTTTGTGTATTGGAGTTTTGCCCTCCATTATCACGTCCTCTAAACGACTCATCTGTAAATGCCGCCGTATAGCCTATTTCACTGGTTGTGTCTAGGAAGTTGTATGCTCCTAACAACCCATTTTTTAAGTCATTAACGCTTTGAAATGCGTTGTCTGCACCTAATCGTCCTGGTTGGTCGATATCAATCGCATCGTTACACGATACCACTGTGAAGACCAAGCAAACACTTAATAATTTATATATATTTCTCATGTTTATTTTATTTTTTTATTAAAATCCAAATTCTATTCCTACTGAATAGGTCTTTGGAGTTGGGTAATTATTTTGAGATGCATTTAATGCTTCTGCATCAAAGCCTCTCCACTTACTCCATGTCACCAAGTTCTCACCACTTACAAATGCTCTAAGTGAAGTGAATCCTATCTTATCTAACACTTTCTTAGGTACATTATATCCAAACTGGATAAAACGTAATCTTAAGTAATCTGATTCTCTAATATTTCTATCTGACAAGAATTCATCACTCGCGTTAGTTGCATTTAATGATGGAATATCTGTAATATCACCTGGCTGTGACCAAGCTCTTAAGATATCTCTAGAGTGTCTAAACTGTCCAATGGCTGTTGGATCTAAGAAGCCTTGTAAATCGAAATCTGAACGATCTACACCAATGGTATAGTTAAACTGTGTAGTGAAAAAGAAATTCTTGTAATCGGCATCAAACCCGAAACTACCTTGGTAATCAGGGAAGATGTTCTTTCCTGTTGCTCTTTGGTCAGCTGTTGTAAGATCCTCTGTTAAATTACCGTTGATATCTAAGTATAATAAATTACCATTTGCTGGATTAACGCCCATATATGGTGCAACAAAAAGTTCTCCAATTACACCTCCAACACGTCTTACAAGTGGTTGATCTCCTCCAGCTCCTAAACTGATAATTTCTTGTTTGTTATAGTTACCTACTGTATTAAGCGTCAAATTGAACCCTCCTTCTTCTTTAGCTTTGAAAAGATCGTAATGTAATTCTACATCAAATCCACTGTTTTGTAATTCACCTACGTTTGCACGAATTCCAGTAACACCGCCATTTAATGATGGTGCAATAGGTGTGTTAATAAATAAGTCTTCAGTGTTTCTTTGATACACATCAAAACTACCTCTTAATCTGTTACTCAAAAGCGCGAAGTCTAATCCAATATTAGCTTGTACAATCGTTTCCCATTTCAGATCGTTGTTTCCAATTTGTCCTACCGTTAAACCATTGACACCGCCATACTGTCCTCCTGTATTAAAGAAGTTCGCAGTTAAATCTGGCGCAGCAAAGTAAGCAAACTGCCCTGCTACTGCTATAATTCTCTGGTTACCTGTGGTACCATAAGACGCTCTAAGCTTTAACTGATCAAAGATAGAGTCTTCCAAAAAGGCTTCATTTGAAATATTCCAACGACCTGCGACAGACCAGAATGTACCCCAACGATTCGACGCTGAGAAACGGTATGATGCATCACGACGAAGCGTTGCTGAGAATCCATATTTTGAATCGTAATCATAATCCACAAATCCAAAGTATGAGAATAAACCAGCATCTCTTATAGTAGCATTTGCAATATCAACATAATTGTCATTAAGAGCATTATCTCCAACATAAGATGCGCCATCTCCTGGTGAGAACGTTGCTGGAACAAATCCTTCTTGTCTAAATCCGAAACTACGTCTGTGTGCTTTGAAATATTCTGTAAATAGAGAAGCTTCCACCGAGTGCTTGTCTGCAAATACTTTAGACCATGTTAATGAGTTATTAAAGTTAAGTGCTACCGAGCGTCTTGAACTTCGATCTTCAGTTCCAGGTGTATTATCTCCTACTGCAGCAAATAATTGTGCGTTAAAAGACAATGGCCCTTCAACGCTTAATAATTGTTCATCTGTGAAATCACCACCAAAAGAGGTTCTAAAGGTTAAGTTATCTGTAATCTTATAACTTGCATTTACGTTTGCGATGATTTTAATTTCATCCTCACGTCTTGTAAAGGTGTCTAGACGATCTAATAGGAATAAAGGTGTATTCACAAACAATACTGGAATGTTTCCTCCTCCACCTGGCACATAGGATGCTGGTGAAATATAAGGTACCGATTGAATAGCTCCTAATACGAAGTTTCTGTTAACCGCTGCATTTCCAATATTATTTGGCTCATTAGATTCTGAGTAGTTTAATGTAAATGACGTTCCATAATTGAACTTATCATTACTTGACTTACCAGAAATATTACTTCTGAAGTTAAAACGCTTAAGTGTACTTGCACGTTTTAAGATTCCTTCTTGATCTGTATATCCAAATGATGTGAACGCGTTAATGTTCTCGCCACCTGATGCCAAGTTTAAGGTATGGCTCTGAGTTAATCCTGTTCCGAAAAACACGTCTCTCCAATCTGTATTGGTTTGTTGTGCTCTAATGGCTAATTCAGCATCTGAAAGCGTCGCTCCAAATCCTGATCCAAAATCCTTCTCTAACTGTAACTGCTCTCGCGAGTTCATTAAGTTATAATCATTACTCTGAAGCTGTGAAAATGCAGTCGTTCCAATGTAGTTGATTTTTAAACCTGAGTTATAAGATCCTCTACGCGTCTTAATAAGCACAACACCATTGGCTCCTCTGTTACCATAGATCGCAGTTGCTCCTGCATCCTTAAGTACTGACAATGACTCAATGTCATTCGGGTTTAAAGATCTAAAGTTATCCTCATCTACTGGAACACCATCTATAATAAATAATGGCTCTGTGTTACCTGATAATGATGATACACCACGTAAGTTAATCGTACTATCTCCACCTGGTTGACCATTACCTGTAGTAATGTTAAGTCCGGCTACCTGACCCTGTAAGGTCTGTGCAAAAGATGCATTTGGCCTCGCCTCAACCGTTTTTGCGGTAATCGTTGTGGAAGCAATATTAGATTTTTCCTTTGTTGAAGTTCTATAGGCTTCAATAACGACTTCTTCTAATGATGCAATGTCCTCTTGTAATGCAACATTAATAGTCGTTCTGTTTCCTACTAGTTCTTCTGCTGTTTTGTTTCCTACGTAGCTAAACACTAAGGTTTCATTAGCACTAGCCTTAATAGAGTAGTTTCCATCAAAATCTGTTTGAACTCCACGAGTTGTTCCTTTTACAATGACACTAACACCAGGCAACGGCAATGCGTCTATAGCTGATGTAACTGTACCTGTGATCGTTTTCTCCTGAGCTAACATTGTAGCTATATTTAAAAAGAAGAGCACCATCACTAAAACATAATTTTTTACTTTCATAAATTCTAATTTTAATTATTACGAGTTAGTTATAGTGCAATATGAAAAGGCAGGCAGTGAAGCGATTTATTTTTGAAGACTAACTCAAAATAATTACTCTTATGAAATTAAAGTTAACATGGTTTAATGCATAATAAAGTAAGACTACACCACCATGCCTTTTGCAATTGCTAGTGTAAAAAAAGTAGGTTTAGTAAGTGTTTAATACGATTTTGAATCAGAACACATATAACATGAAGTGAAAACCCTATTTTAAGATATTAGTCTTCCCCAATAAATATCACTAAAATTCTAAAAATTCTATTTAAATCACAAATAATTGAAAATCAATATGTTACGGGACATAAATATAAATCAATTGTTAAATGACTCTTAATTATAAAAATGATGTGAAGTTCTTTTTTAATGAATTGAAATAAAATGATACGCATTTGAAGCTTCATAAAGTAGCAGTGAACATCATAATTTGGGTTATTAATTTTAAGCATAATAATTTAGCTTTCGATAAAAATTCATACTAAAAAAAACAAATTTCGACGCAACCAAATTGAATTTTAAGCATCTAAAATATAAACAATCAAAGTATGAGCCTATTTATCAAAATATTAATAGTTGATGATGAGTTACTTGCACGTAAAAGAATCGTTAATTTACTAAAGGATGTTAAAGAAATAAAAATTATTGGTCAATGTGGCTCTGGAAAAGAAGCTATAAATATGATAAAAGAAAAAAAACCAGATCTTATTTTCATAGACATCCAAATGAAAGACATGACTGGTTTTGATGTACTTAAACAAATAGAGCCTAAAGAACGCCCCTTTATTGTTTTTATAACTGCATATGATGAATTTGCCTTAAAAGCTTTTGACTTTTTTGCTTTCGATTATTTATTAAAACCCTTCAAAGATGATCGGTTCTATCAATCAACAAGCAAGTTCATAAATCTATTTAATTCTAATCAAACATCTACAATAACGCATAAGATAAACAACTTGATTAACTATATTGAAAACCCAACTAAAGTACTTTCTGAGTTTAAAAACAATAAACTTCCCATAAAATCTAGTGGTAAAATATCATTCATAGAAAAATCAAGTATAAAATACATACAAGCTTCAGGGTATTATGTAGAAATTTACACTGATCAAAAAAAATACCTTCTAAGAGAATCATTAACATCACTTATTAGTCAACTTGAAACCAACAATTTTTACAGAATTCATCGTTCAACCATTATAAATGTTTCTCTAATAAAAGAAGTTATCTATTCAAATTATGGTGAAATAGATGTAAAGATGGATGATGAGAAACTATTTAGAATTAGTAAAACTTATAGAAAGGATTTACAAAATAGAATGGGTATTTAAAATCCTGTAATGATTAATCTCAAAAAGTACATAGATTTAAAACTCATTTTTGCTATATTTTTATTGCAATTAAGCCTTAATTCATTTGATGTTTTTCAGCGTTTTTATTTTACATATAAAAATGGAAAAGAAACAATCTCACGATTTGAAGGTATTGAAATATTCTCAAAACTATCTGAATTTATTGGTGTGGTTATCTATATGAGCATAGCTTCAATATTAGTCAATTATACTATTCAAAAAAAGAAATCCTGGAAACTAAGTACATTACTACATATTCTAATTGCTTTAACATTGCCTGTTTTCACATGGATGATATACTTTATCATTACAGAATGGAAATTCAATTCTTTGAAATTGACTGAGTTTTTTATTGATCGATATATTAGAGTCGTTGATTATTATTTGATATTATACTTTCTACTTTTAGGCCTAATTTATGTCTACTTTTATGTAAAAAGGATTCAAATCAGTAAAATACAAAATGCAAAACTAAAAGAACAACTATCAAATACACGCCTCAAATTCTTACAATCACAAATGCACCCGCATTTCTTGTTTAATACCCTAAACAGCATCCATTCTCTAATGGATTCAGATTTAAAAAAATCTAAAGAAATGATAGTAGATTTAAGCGATGTTTTAAGAGAAGTGCTAGAACACAAAGATCAAAATCTCATAGAACTTCAAGATGAACTTCATCTATTATATAAATATATAAATATAAAAAAAACTCGTTTTTCTGATCATTTAAATTTTTATTTAAATATAAAAGATGGTTTAGAAAATGTTTTAGTTCCAAATATGTTCTTACAGCCTATTGTAGAAAACGCTATAAAACATGGCTATAGTAAAAATGTACTTCAACTCGATGTATTCCTTTTTATATACAAAAAAGAGAATAATTTAGTTGTCAAAGTAGAGAATAACGGGGAAAAAATCAAAGAAAACACAGCTACTCTTTTGAAAAAAGGCACAGGCCTTTCTAATATAAATGACAGGCTACAAACGCTTTTTGAAACTGATTATGAATTTAAAATTTATAATAAGAGTAATAGAGTAATAACAAAAGTTTGCTTTCCAATAAAAATGTCTATTTCTAAAATCTCAACCTGACAATTCAATCTATAAATTTCTAATATTTTTCTCCCAGTTCCAAGCAGAAAGCATTGCTTCATCCAATGTCGATTGGGTTTTCCAACCTAAAATTGTATTTGCTTTTTCGGTATGCGCATAAGCCGAATTCACATCACCTTCACGCCTTGGTGCAATTTTATAGTTAAGTGGTAGACCTGAAACTTTCTCAAAAGACTGTATGACTTCTAAAACAGAACTTCCTACACCTGTACCTAGATTAAAGGTTTCATAATTAGAATCATTTTTACCATCAATCAAGCGTTGCAGTGCAACCACATGAGCTTTTGCTAAATCAACAACATGAATATAGTCTCTTACACAAGTACCGTCAGGTGTAGGATAATCATCTCCAAAAACAGATAAACAATCACGTAATCCAGCAGCTGTTTGCGTAATAAAAGGCACTAAATTTTGTGGAACTCCAATAGGTAACTCTCCAATTTTAGCACTTGAATGTGCACCAATCGGGTTAAAATAACGCAAAGCTATAGCATTCATATGAGGTACTACTTTGCAGGTATCTTTAATAATCTCTTCTCCAATTTGTTTGGTATTTCCGTAAGGAGATTCTGCTAGTTTTACTGGAGAATTTTCGGTTATGGGTAACTCTTCGGCTTGTCCGTAAACCGTACATGACGAACTAAATATAAAATTAGACGCATTTAAACGTGTTACTTCTTTTAATATATAAATTAAAGTATTGAGATTGTTTTCATAGTACCATAATGGTTTTTCAACACTTTCACCAACAGCTTTACTAGCCGCAAAGTGAATAACACCTGAGATATCATTATGGTTTTGAAAAAACTGTTCTACGTCTAACTTATTTTTTAAATCTAACCTTTCGAAAATTGGTTTTTGGTTAGTAATTGCTTCTATTCCATCTAAAACATCGATAGAAGAATTAGATAAATCGTCAATAATGACAACTTCAAAACCCTCGTTTTGCAATTCTACAACCGTATGAGATCCTATAAAACCAAGCCCTCCTGTAACTAGTATTTTCTTCATCTTAAGAATTAATGAAGTTTATAAGCGTCGAAGTTATAAACGCAATTTGTTCATCATCTAATTCGGTATGCATTGGTAAAGAAATTACTTCTTTTACTAATTGATTAGTAACGATAAAATCGGCTTCATTATATCTTGAATCTAGATATGCTTTTTGACGATGCAACGGAATTGGATAATACACACCACAAGGAATCCCATTTTCATTAAGGTGCTTAACTAAGGCATCACGATCGCTGTTTAAAATTCGTAATGTATATTGATGAAACACATGACAATCGCAATCATTGCAAATACCTGAACAGTTTGCTTTACCTGAAGGAACAATAATATTGTCCTGACCTTCAAACGCTTTGCTATATGCCCTTGCAGCATTTTGTCTCGCTTTATTATAAGTATCTAATCGCTTTAATTTTATATCTAAAATTGCAGCTTGAATTGAATCCAATCTAGAATTAACACCAACCACATCATGATGATATCGTACATACATTCCATGATTAACAATACCTCTAATAGTATGTGCTAAATCATCATCATTAGTAAAAATCGCACCTCCATCTCCGTAACATCCTAAGTTTTTAGAAGGAAAAAAAGACGTTGATGACACATGACCAATCGTACCTGCTTTTGCTTTTCTTCCGTCACTATAGGTATATGAAGATCCAATCGCTTGAGCATTATCTTCAATGACATATAAATTATGTGCTTTGGCAATCTCCATTATAGCTTCCATATTGGCACACATCCCAAAGAGATGTACAGGTACAATAGCTTTTGTTTTAGGTGTAATCGCTTTTTTTATGGCTTCAATATCGATATTAAATGTTACGGGATCTACATCAACCAAAACTGGAGTGAGTTGCAATAATGCTATCACTTCTACAGTTGCAGCAAATGTAAAATCGGCAGTAATCACCTCATCACCAGGTTTTAAATCTAATCCCATCATAGCAATCTGCAATGCATCTGTACCATTAGCGCAAGGAATTACATGTTTAACACCTAAATAATTTTCTAAGTTCTTCTGAAACTCATGAACCTTTGGTCCATTGATATACGCTGTAGAATCTAAGACCTCTAAAACAGAGCTATCCACTTCAGCTTTTATTTTGCTATATTGACCTTTAAGGTCAACCATTTGAATTTTTTTCATACCGCACGAAATTACAAAATTCATTAGCATTAAGCAATGAAATTATTTCAAAGAACAGTATTTTAGCAAGAACATAATTGTTTACATATTGTATAATTTAGGAATATATATACTTTCTTTCTTTCTGAAAGTTCTTGCATACTTCAATACTAAGATTAAATTAGGTGTTGAGGGTCGCAGTCAAACCTTCAACATATTAAAAGAAAATCTAAGCGCAACTGATAAAACCATCTGGTTTCATTGTGCTTCATTAGGTGAGTATGAACAAGGGCTTCCTGTTTTTGAAGTATTACGACAAAACTATCCACAACATAAAATTGTACTTACTTTCTTTTCACCTTCAGGTTATGAAATAAGAAAAAACACCAAAGTAGCAGATATAGTAACCTATATTCCGTTGGATACCAAAGCAAATGCAAAACGTTTTATAGAATTTGTTCATCCAGAATTGACCGTGTTTGTAAAATATGATATCTGGCCAAATGTATTAAATGAGCTTAAGCGCCAAAATAGGCGTGCTATTTTAATTTCTGCCTTATTTAGAAAAAAGCAATCGTATTTTAAGTTTTATGGTGGAAAACGAAAATCTGCATTATTTGCTTTTGAGCATATTTTTGTTCAAGATGAAAACTCAAAAGTATTACTAAATGATATTAATTACAATCAAGTCACTGTCACTGGAGATACTAGGTTTGATCGTGTTAACAATCAATTATCGCAAAATAATACACTCGATTTTATTTCAGAATTTAAAGGAAAAAGCACTTGTATTGTGATAGGAAGTTCTTGGGCTGAAGACGAAGCGATACTTATTCCATATATTAACAACAAAGCTTCTGAACATCTAAAATTTATTATTGCGCCTCATGAAATACACAGTAATCATATAAAAGCTATTGTTTCAAAATTGAATGTAGCTACTGTTTTGTTTTCTGAAAGTGAAGGAAAAACCTTGACTGATTTTTCAGTATTACTAGTTGATACCATAGGGTTATTGACCAAAATATATAGCTATGCAGATATTGCATACGTTGGTGGTGCTATGGGTCAAACAGGTTTGCACAATATTTTAGAGCCTGCTGTTTTTGGCGTTCCAATCATTATTGGAAAAAATTATGATAAGTTTCCAGAAGCTTCTAGTATGATTAAAAATGCAGGAGTGATTGCTGTGAAAAATGAAACCGACTTAAAAACAGTGATGGATATGTTGCTATCTTCTTCGGAATACCGAAAAACAGAGGGTGCTAAAAATTCAGAATTTATTACTAAAAACAAAGGCGCAGTAGTCCAAATTACAGACTTCATTCGTATATAGAACTGAAATCTAATACAATGAAATAATAATAAATGTTAATTTTTTTAACAAAAATCCAATTTAACTTATTAATTTCGTGTATTAACAACAATTAACACTAAAACTATTACAATGAAAAAATTGATTTTAAACATCGCATTGGTATTGGCACTTGTAGTGTCTGTAACGTCATGTAGAGACACAAAAGAAGGTGCTGATAAAGCTGGAGATGCTGTAGAAAACGCAGCTAAAGAAGCTGGAGATGCTATTGAGGATGCTGCTGAAGCAACAGGAGATGCTATCAAAGAAGGTGCTGATGCTGTCAAAGAAAGCGCTGAAGATGCTGTTGATGCTGCTGGAGACGCTATCAAAGATGGTGCTGACAAAGTAAAAGAAGGCGCTAAAGACATGGCTAACGATGCTAAAGATGCCGTAAACGATGCTGCTGATAAAGCAAAGGAAGATGGAGCAAAAGCATTAAATGATGCTGCTGACAAATTGAAAAAAGACAACTAATTTATAGTTGCGTTAATAAAAAAAGGTCTGATTTTCATCAGGCCTTTTTTTGTGCTTTTAAATCTAGATATTTCTTTTTAATTAATCTATTTCATTCAATAGTGCTTAATTATAAGGGTTAGACTCCGTATACAGGAAATAGTTTTTCTACATCATCTAAATTAATATCAGCCCAATCAAAATAAAGTAGTGCTGTATTAGGATTCAATTCATTTGCTTGAAGCATATCGAGAATAGATGATTGACTGTTAATAATGCTAGGGCTTGATTCATTAGTAGTTGATTCATTAGTAGTTGATTCAAAATCATAATCAAAAAAGTTGTCAACCCAATCACTATGAGTTCTGCGATTGGAGATGAGTTCACTAATGAAAACCTCTAATTTTTCTTGCTTTACTACTAACTTCTTTGCTTTAAAAAAAATAGGATTCTTTTTTGTCTCTCTATGATAATATTCAATATCTCTAGCCTGAATTGTTTTTGCAGATTCGCTGCCAAATAAATCTATCAATCCAAAAATCTCTTCTTCCGTCGCTAGTTCTAGTTCTCCCTTTTCAGACCCAGAAATCGCAAGAGTCCAGTCTGATGCAACGGCACTTTCTGTCACTATATATAGTTCTCTAAATGAATATAGTACCTGAGTCATCTTTATGATTAATTGATTTTTAATATTGCTCCAGTCTGAAATCTTTATCGACTCTACATTATTGCTTTTGAAAAAAAAGCTTCCTAATTCTTTAAAACCAATCAATTGCTTACTATACTTAAAACTTCGGCCACTACTTTTATCTACATCTCTTAATGAATAGGGCTTAGAAATACCTTCGCTAAAATTCCAGCTTGCTGCGTTCTGTTTAATTCCATACTCTAGATTATAATCATCTTTATTTATGATGTTGTTTCTGAAAATATTTCCTAGCACAATCATTTCTCCATTAATGATTTGGAAAAAATCGCCTGGATACATGTTTTGGTTTAATGGTTTAGAAGGAACGAAACCACCAGTTCTGCTATACAGTTTTTCATAAAAATTTTTAAAATAAGAATCCATAACGTCTTTTTTTTAGTGTTACTAAGGTTATCTTCAGAGCTCCAACTCTAATAGACAACATTTTTCTCTGGTTATTATTTTTATACAATTGCGTTAAATCGACCTGATGATTTCCTTTCACGAAAACCACTCTTGGGATTACACTTTTATCCACCAATCATTACATTAGTTGCGCCTAATACGATTAGTCCGCCATGAGCGGTTGTATCGCCTACTCTTGCTGCTGGCATTCCACCAATCATAACTGTTGATGACCCTTTGACAATAGCATCTGGCGGACCAACACAAACTAACGAATCTCCTACTTTCGCCGCTGGTAATCCTCCTATTAAAACTGTGGGGACTCCAGGCCCAATAATTGGTCCTCCAACATGAGGTATTGGCGTTTGAATCGGACATTGATGAAAATCTGTTAATCTAGCTGCTGGTGGCATATTTACTTGTATTAAGAATTAATTAATCATTACCATAGCTCCTTTTATGGTCGTTTGTGCGCCTCCATTTAATTCTGCTTCAGTTCCTCCATTGGCAGAATACTTAATTTGAGCTTTATTATTGACATTGAGCCCTTTTATATCTACATCTCCTCCAGAAGATAGAATTTCAACTCCAGTTTGCCCTTTGAGGGTTAGTTTTTCTGAAGCTTCAATGCTAATATTTTTAGAACTCTTTATTGTAATTCCTGTTGCATCCATTTCGATACTATTACCATTCTCATCTTTAATGGTTATGGTCTTATCCTTATCACTAAAAACGGCTTGATTCTTATTGGGTGTCGCTAGTGTTAAAACAATATTCTCATCATCAAATTCCATCTGCATTTTTGACTTAGACACAATGGCTTTTTTACTATTCTTTTCGTCAGGATGCAAGCCTTTGAAAGGTGTGTTTTTTGTACTACTGTATAAGCTCCCTAAAATGATTGGAAACCTAGGATCTTCATTTAAAAAGCCAAGTACAACTTCGTCTCCAATTTCAGGTAAGAAAAAAACACCCGCTCCAGATGTAGCATAAAAATTAGTTAATCTAGCCCAAATTCCTTCTCCTTTAGGGTCAAAAAGAGGCACATCAACTAAAATTCTATATTGATTATCGGGATCTTCATAAATTTTCTTTACTGTACCATTAAACAAGCCTTGAACACCAGGTAATAAACCAGCTGCAGGTGGTGCCATAACATCATGTTCTTCTGTAGACCAAACGTTAGACAAACCTACTGACACTTGAGTAATCCAATTTCCATCACCTATTTCGTGTACGACTCTTGAGATCAAATGATCGCCATTGAAACGATCTCCTAATCCGCCTAAAGTTATATACGTTCCTGGGGCTACTAAACTGCTCCCCTGAAATTTAACGTCTCCTTGAATCTTAGCATATTCGCTTTTTAACAACTCAGCTTGTGCCCAGTTATTTAATTCAGGTTCATTAAGTGGAGCAGTGGTTTGAAGCTCATAGGCTTTAAGTCCAACGACTTCTGATAGCTTTTTGCTTGATAGATTTCCTGGCCCCTTCAAATTACTACCAGATGTTGCATCAATTATTTTTTGAGTTTCATAATCCCATGAACTGCCTTTTACAGACCCGAATTGATTTACTGAATTTAAATCGGCATTGAACTCCAACATATTAGTTCCATATTCAATTTCTAATACTGGTGTGGTATTTTTATTAGGAGGGAAAACAGAAACTTCTCCATTTAATGTGGTAACTATCATTCCATTTGCTTCTGCTCTAGCTAGCATGAAATCCCAATCACTGGTATAATATTGAATTTGTTCTGGCCATTCTGTTGTTGTTGCAGAAACCTTTGCGCTAAGCCCTGAATAATTTCCAATAATAGAGGTCATTATATCGCTATCTTTCTTTTTAGAATAGGCGACACTCTTTCTTCCTACAAGCATCTTAATAGCCGAATCTCTACACTCCACTTGAAGTACCGCTCCTTCATTTCCGTGGACTTTAATACTTTGCTTGGTAATAATTCCTTTAAAAAGAACACTGTCTTTAGAATCATATCCAGCCTCAATAATCACTTCATTTCCTGGTACAAAATCATTAGAAGAACTCACTTCAAATTTTCCTGTACTAGGATTCCCATCTACAATACTAATCCTTGCAACAGAAATTCTATTCACACTTTTTTCTATTTCTAGACTTTTCACATCCAAAGTATCTGGAATTGATTTCCCATTTACTTTTATGGAAAATGTTACTAATCCTCCACTTTTTATATTTGTATTTACGCTCATTATGTTGGTTTAATTAGTACTACTGATTTAGTGGTGCTTTTTTTATTTATGATTTAGTCTCAAAATATGTATAAGCGAGCTCTATGGTTTCTAGTAAAACTTCACTCTCATGAGATTTAATATTTGCTATTGCATATTTTACAGGATAGGCATTATAAAACACCCATTTTATTAAGACCTCTCCCTTTTCATTTAATAAGTTAACGGATATGTTTTGAGGTTGAATTGGATTAGCTAATCCTCCATCTATCGTATCTGAACACCATTTTACTAGCTTAGAATCTTTGGAGACAATGGCACGTTTTAAAACTAAATTTTTACTTGAACCTTGCGTTGGTAAGCGGTATTTAAAGCGATTCTCTCCGCCACTTGCTACCTCTTCAATTCCCAGTTCCTTAGAAATTCCTGAAACTTCTTTAAATGCTATATCCTCTCCACTAAATGAAAGATTGAAATAAAAACCAACTATGTAATCTGATGCCATAATGCCTATGTTTTAAATTTTCATAACTATTATTTTTCTTAAATCTGAAACTCTATTAACTTGAAGTTGCTTGCTGTTGTTGAAAAGTAAGCACAATAAACTCAGCAGGTTTTGTGACCGCAATTTTTATTGTGACGTTCATAAATCCTAACAAAAGATCTTCTGAAGTCATAGTAGATCCCAAGCCGCATTCTACTGAAAAAGCATCAGATGGCTTAGCGCCTTGTAGAGCCCCTTGATTCCATGCTCCTGTTAAAAAACTAGAAATCATTGCTTTTACAGACTCCCAAGTATTTTTGTTATTCGGTTCAAAAACGTAAGCTTGCGCTGCTAGTTTACAGGACTGCTCTATATATGTTACCGTTCTTCTTACAGATAAGTATTTCCAATCATTACTATTTCCATCTAAAGTTCTAGCGCCCCAAATTAAAGTCCCTCGTCCATTGAATGTTCGTATGACATTGATTGATTTTCCAGAAACCGCATCTACATTAAGTGGTCCTTGCTGACTTTCTGATAAATTAAGAGGTAATCCAGACACAGAATTCATTGATCTATTTGCAGGAGCTTGCCATGGACCAACATTATTATCTACAGTAGTAATTACACCTGCCATACCTCCACTTGGTGGTAAAATATTAGCTTCACTTAATATGGTATTCATAATCGTACTATAAGTAGGACTTGCAACAAGCAACGCATTGTTATACTGACTAACGGTTAACTCTTGACTTTTAGAATTTGTTAGAATTGTCGATGCTGCTGGGTTTGGATCTGCAACAGGGTTCAATAAGGGCTCAAGTTGCGTTATATCGCCTCCAAATATATTGGTATAATCAATATCGCTAATTTGCATTATAGTAGTACAAACAAAAGGGAAATATGCTGCTCCATATTCCAGGTTATTAACACCTGTATGATTTCTAAACTTATCAATATGATCACCATAATTCAATAGGTCAGAATTATGACCTCCAATAATATCAAAAATAGAGATAGATGTTTGCAATGTTGCACTTTGAGCCATCATTGCTTGCATTAAACTTCCATTATTTTCAACAGTTAGTAAGGTTGCTTCCGGACAGATATACAGTGTAGGATCTTGTTCGTTTTTTAATAACGCTAAACCTGCGGTTAGCTCATTAAGTTGCACATTAGTATTGATAATTTGTGCGCCCAGATCTATAGGCTTTCCAGAAGGTAGCCCATAAGTGCCTACAGAAACAATGTAGGCATCTCCACCGCCATTATCATAAAAAAGTTTAATACTGTTGTACAAATAATAAATTGTATTCGGGTCAGGTAAAATTGAATAAAAATCACCACTAATAGTCACATATTGTCCCTTCTCGGGTTGTTCTTTTTGTTTTACAAGATAGTATTCAGGTTTATATTGCTTTGAAGGATCAGCAGGAGCTGCTGGGTCTGGGTAACAAAATATGGCTTGAAACTCTGCAAATGAAGTAATCTTTTTGGGTACATTGGTATACGAAACTCCTTCATAGGATGCTTGAGGTGTATACCCAATAAATGCAGGAACAGCTGTTGCAATGGGCACGACTGCATTTCCAAATCCATCCAACTCATTAATATAAACCCCTGGAGACTTAATTGTAGCTAAATTCATAACACATTTTTATTAATCATTATAATCGTTTGGTATTTATATATATACATACATTGGTGAGATGAGTACCTTTTGAGTATGTTCTGTACTGACTTGTAATTGCTTTGGATTAGGCATTGGTAAGCCTTTAAAAATTGTTGTTTCTTTTTGAACTCCTAAGGTTTCAGTTGTACCAATCAAATCGAAACTGTATTTAGGAACTTGACTAAATAAAATATCTTGAATAGAAGAAAAACATGTTGCTACTTGCCCATTTTGCAATACAACTTCTTTTCCAGAATCAAATTCTATATCTGCAGCTCCTTTAATCGAGAGTTGATTAAAATTTTGTTGACTACTATTTATGATATTGTATTGCCACTTTGTAGCTCTTGAAAAGAAGTTTATCTTATAATGAACTGGAAAACCGTTTCCCTTAGACTTTAATACATCAGCGAAAGATATTCGTAATTTAAACAAATCATTAGCTATAAGCTCTTGTTGAAATTGCTGCTTTAAAACTATAAAACTAGGTTCAGAATCACCTTGACTAGAATCAAATAGTAGGCCACCATTCGCGTCAATAGGAAGATTTGTATATTGATAAAATGCTTGGTCTACAGCGTTCGTATTGAATTCGAAATGTGAAATTCCAGTTGCTGCGGTTATATGATTTAGAAACGCCTCAATAGCATTTTCTTGAGGAAAATAAAACTGGAATCCTTTATCTGTTATAAATAATTTGAAATTGAACCTATCAATTAATTGTTTCGTATCGTTTGAAAAAGAATAAACCAACCCTTGGCAAAAACCAGTTTCAAAATAAGTATGTCTTACTTCTAAATCGAATAATATGCTATAGCTACTTGTCATATATCTGTTATAGTAAAAGCCTTTGCTATTGTAACACAAGCTATCGTATACAAAATCAGTATACGTTTAATAAATATAGTTAAAGCATCTAATAAACGAATATCTAAGTATTTATTTCCTGTCATTGACCTACAATAGCGACTTAATTCTTTCAAAGCTAACTAAAAATAACTTTGCATTACTAAGTAAAAATACCTGAATTTAAACATTATGAAAAATCGCAATGCGTAACAAAAGGTACTATTATCCCATTACATTAACCGATAATGATTACTTTTATTACTGATATAACTAGTTGTATTCAATAATGCCAGCCTTTCGGATCTTCCCAGGTTTATTGCTAAGATCAAAAATTGTAGATGAAGGTCAG
>CANLEE010000007.1 GCA_947489585.1 uncultured Psychroserpens sp. | reverse complement strand
ATCTACAATTTTTGATCTTAGCAATAAACCTGGGAAGATCCGAAAGGCTGGCATTATTGAATACAACTGGTTATATCTAGATAAATATACTCGATTTTAGGTTCTATTTTCCCAAAATGAGGAATTTTTGTGAGTTTTTCCCATTTTTATTTAGATCATCTAAAGCCCTATCTAATGGACTTTTTACTTGCATTAAATCCTTACGTGCTACATGGGTGTAAATCATAGTTGTTTCGGGTTTACTATGTCCCAAAAGCATTTGAATATGTCGTAAGCCAACACCTTGTTCCAAGAGGTGAGTTGCGTAGCTATGTCTTAAGGTATGCGGCGTAATAGATCGTTTTATATTTGCCAATTTACATGAGCGTTTTAAAAATTTACGAACACTACTGGCAGAATAACTTGTGCCTTTTGGTCCTTCAACAAAATACACTTTTGGTAAATAACTTAGATAGTAATTTTGAAAGAGAGGTAAAAAGCTATCTGATAATACAATGTAACGGTCTTTTCGACCTTTAGATTGTCTAATATGTATTTGCTTGCGATTTATATTAATGTCAATTAACTTTAAATTTATAAGCTCACCAATTCGTAATCCACCAGAATATAACAGCGTAATAATTGCCCTATGTTTCAAGTTGTGTGTTACTTGAATTAATCGTAAAATTTCTTCTATGGATAATACTTCAGGTAGCTTTTTTGATTTTTTTGGACGTTGTAACTCCAAATTTTTTATTTGTGTTTTATCCTAAAACTCAAATAAAAAATTTCAAGGCACTTATAAACTGACGTTGGGTACTGATTGAAAATTGCCGTTTAGCTATTACACTCTCTAAAAATAATTCTACATTTCTATTATTTAGATCAGCAAATGACCTTTGTGAGTTATACTCTACAAAATCAGCTACGAGATAGGTATAAGTGTTAACTGTACTTTTGCTATAACGTTTGCCTTTTAGATATTTAAAAAATGCATTTAAAACCGCTCTTTGTTTTGTGTTTAGTTTTCGCTGTTGTTTTGGTGTTACTGATTTCATGTTAGTTTTTTATTAAAAATACAAAACATTTTGAATTATAGAATATTTACTATATTGAAATTCAATGGCATTAAGTCTAAGAAACTTATTTCGTATGGAAATATGAATCGCAAAAGTAGGTTGGGATAACTTTTTTACAAAACACTGCAACCTTTTGTGTTTTTTGCATCTTATTAATAAACAATACTCATGAAAAACAAAATTTCAACCTTAATTCTACTCGTCATAGTGTGTTTACAACTCACAAGTTGTAATAATGATGACGATTTTAATACACTTTTGGATCCAGTTAGTGTGATAGTTCCTGTAATAAAATCTAAATCTGAATTTAGAAATTCAATTGAAATTACAGCGCCACAAACAACTAATTCTGATGGGAAAATATATGTCTATACCGATTTGCTATTCTATATAGCGCAAAATTCTGGAATTCATATATTTAACAATGAAAATCCTGAAAACCCTCAAAACATAGCATTTATAGAATTGGAAGGCGTGCACGATATTTCAGTGAAAAATGATATTCTATATGCCGATAATTTCATGGATTTGGTGGTATTTGATATTAGCAATTTGTCAAGCATACAGCTTGTTAATATAGAAGAAGATATGTTGACATATTATGCAGCATTTCCTGATGATGGATCTTATTACCAATCTGGTATATTCCCTACAAGCGATGACGAATTTATTTCAGATTATATAACAGTTGATATGGAAAGAACTGAAGTAGAAAATGATCCTGATATCTATCATTGGAGTTCTGAGATATTTATTGATGCTTTTGATGCAGCTACTGGTAATACCATAGGTGTTGGTGGCTCTTATGCTAAATTTCAGATTTTAGATGACGCATTATATACGATAGATGATTTTGGATTATACACATTTGATATCACTGATTATAATTCTATATCTTTAGTATCTGAGACCTGGATAGGCGGTTGGTTTGGTGGCGAACTAGAAACTACTTTTATTCTAAAAGATTACTTGTTTGTAGGCGCAACTAATGGTATGCATATTGTTGACTTACAAGATGAGTTCATGCCAATTTACATATCGTCATTTACACATGCTACGGGTTGTGACCCTGTAGTAGTTGAAGAATCTACAGCGTATATTACTGTAAGAGGCGGAAATTCATGTGGTGCAATTGAAGACCAAATTAATGTGATTGATATTTCAGATATTAATGCACCTATCGAATATTCCACATACTTTTTGTCTAGTCCATATGGCTTAGGAATTAAAGACCAAATACTTTATGTGTGTAATGAAGAAGGCATAAATGTATTTGACGCTCAAAACCCAAATGATATGATATTAGAAAACACTTATGAATCTTCTTCTAAAGATGTTATCCCCTTAGCATCTCATTTAATTACTGTAGGAGAAAATGTAATTCATCAATACAATTATGTAGATGATTTTGGATTAGAACTTATTAGTACAATTCAATTTTAAATAATATTGCTATGTAACTTGAAAATGTGCCCTTTATAAGTTTAAATGCTATCGATGACTTTATGTATAGATATTAATAAATTTAACCATAATAAATAAACATATAGATTAGTTTAATTTGAATAAAGAACTACGAATACTCATACAAAAATGTGTTGAGCATGATAGAACAGGGCAGCGTGAATTATACACGCTGCTTTCTCCAGTTTTGTATGGCATTTGTTTAAAGTATATGAAGAATAAATCTGAAGCAGATGATGTTTTTCAAGATGCTTTTATAATTCTGTTTCAAAAAATTAATCAATATAACTTCGATGGAAGTTTTGAAGGATGGGCAAAGCGTATTTTCATAAATCAAGCTTTAGAAGTTTTACGGAAAAAACAGCGTCAACTATACGTGTCGATTGAAGATTCTAATCTAAGCAATCATATTGAAGATAAAACTAATGGGTTTGGTCTTGTTTTATCTCAAGACAAGTTATTAAAGCATATACAACAATTACCAGATAATTATAGGACGATATTCAACCTATATGTTTTTGAAGGTTATAGTCATAGAGCAATAGCAAGTAAGTTAAAAATAGCTACTGGGACATCAAAATCATTATTGAGTAGAGCTAAAAGTATGTTGAGGACAAAAATAAATGAGGAATTAAACAAAAAAGTGTCATGAAGAAGGATCGTATTGAGGAAGTATATGGCGAATTAGAACTGTTTTCTAAAGTGCCTCCAAAAGAATTATGGGACAAAATAGAAACAAGACTTCATCCAAAAAAGAAGAAAAGAAGCGTATTGTTTTTTTGGGGTTCTGCTGCAGCGGTATTACTAATGCTACTTGGTTATGTACTTATAAATCCGTCAGAGTTTAATAGGGAGCCTATAAATGAAGTTTCAGATATAGAGCAACCTGAAAATAATGATACAATAAATGAATTAAATAAGAATGTCATTAAAATAGTTGATGACACAAATAGAAGTGATACTAAAAAGGATGCATTAGTGGAGGAGCAAAGCATTACCAAAGACGCATTAAACACTGTAACAAGTCAGCAGCAATTCACAGATAGAAAAAGAGTATTAGATAAAAAAGAAGAAGACAGAAAGAATAGTATTTATGAAAAAAACATAAAAGACAAGCAAGATAATCTTAAGTATAATGAAAGCTATTCTCAAAATAGTATAAATCTGAAGGATGATCAAATTAATAATCAAGATAGTCCTGATTTGCAGAGAAAGAATAAAAATGTAATTAAATATGAAAAGGAAAAATGGATTGCAAATAATGATTCTATCACTAAGGTTGAAGATAATGCTCTGTTAGGTTTATCTGAAAAACTTGTTGCAGAAAACGAGAATGTTGAAGATAGTATAAATACGAATACAGTAGCAATTTCAAAATGGTTTGTTGAGGTTTTGGGAGGATTATCTAATACGACATCTTCTAAATCGTCTATTCAAGGTATAAACGTAAGTACAACTCCTCAAGATGGCTTTGTGTATACTTTAAAAGTAGGATATTCAATTTCAGATAGATTAGTTGTAAAATCTGGTATTGGCAAGAATGTATTAGGTCAAGAAATAAATAATATAAAGTATACAAGTTCAGACACCTCTCCTTTAGCAAATGATGTTCAAAGTATTGTAAGCAACCAAACCGTAATATTTCTTGTCTCTCAAGAATCAATTAATGATTTTGCTGTTTCTGAAGAAACGGTCAATGTAGGGACTCTAGAGCAGCAGTTCGATTATATTCAAGTGCCATTAGAGTTTTCATATAACTTACTAAACGAAAAAAAATATAATATATCACTGGGTGTTGGTGGAAATATAAATTTTTTAACAAATAATAGAGCTTTTCTAAATGATGAGCAAATAGGCGAAAGTTTAGATGTTAATTCTACAATTTTTGGAGCAACTGTAAACTCTAATATATCATATGAGTTAGCAAAAAAAACGATGCTGTTTTTAGAACCAAGTTATAATTACTTTCAAAAACCAATAGACAATAACAATCAATCGTTTAATACGACTCAATTACGAGTTTTGTTTGGGATACAATACAAATTTTAAAAAGTTTTCTATATGTACTCCTGAACTTACCTATGCGATTACTAATTTAGAAGCTTTGGAATTGATTAATGGATCGCACATTTCCAAAGCCATTACATACGGTGGTATGGATCGTGAAAGTTGGTTGAGCAAAAATCTTATTCATGTTATACTATAAAACCTTAAATTTATAACATGAAAAACTACTACGTACTCTGTTTCGTCTTATTAATGTTGAGTTGCAATACTTCCGAAGACAAGAACACTACAATTGTTGAAGAAAAAATCGAAATTCCACAAGCGCCAATTCCAACAATAGATTTGGTACAAGCCAATCGTTTAGCACAATTGCCAATTCATTGTATTCAAACCGAATACCCAAATAAGTTAAATCAAACCATTGGTAGTGATGCCGATTTACAATCACCACAGACATTGCATCCAGCATTTTATGGTTGCTTTGATTGGCATTCTGCGGTGCATGGGCATTGGAGTTTGGTGAGTTTACTCAAACAATTTCCAGAATTAGAAACGGCTGAAGATGCTAAAAGAATGCTTCTGGAAAATATGTCGAAAGCCAATATGGAAACTGAGGTTGCCTATTTCTTCGGAAAACACAACAAAAGCTATGAGCGTACTTACGGTTGGGCATGGTTACTGAAACTCGCTGAAGAATTACATACTTGGGATGATCCTGTGGCGAGAGAACTAGAAACTAATTTGCAACCGCTAACCGATTTAATCGTTACTAAATATATAGAATTCTTGCCAAAATTGAATTATCCAATACGTGTTGGCGAGCATCCTAATACGGCGTTTGGCTTATCCTTCGCATACGATTATGCAAAAACTGTTGGAGATGAAACGTTAAAAACATTGATAGAACAACGTGCTAAAGATTTTTATAGTCAAGATGCTAGTTGTCCGTTGAGTTGGGAGCCTAGCGGATTTGATTTTTTATCACCATGTTTTGAGGAAGCCGCGTTAATGAAACGTGTCTTATCAACTGAAGATTTTAAAACTTGGCTCAATGATTTTCTTCCGCAGTTAAAAGATAAAAGTTTTACCGTGGAAACAGGAAAAGTGAGTGACCGAACCGATGGGAAATTAGTGCATCTAGATGGTGTGAATTTCTCAAGAGCCTGGAGTTTAAATGAAATTGCTCGAGATTTACCTGAATATGCGCATTTAAAAAATATAGCCAATCTGCATATCAATTATTCTTTACCTAGTATTGTAGGCGATAGCTATGAAGGTGGTCATTGGCTTGGTAGTTTTGCGATTTATGCTTTAAATTCTGTGGATCGTGATTAAAAATTGGTTTAAAAATATTGGTCCAGGGCCATTAGTTGCAGCTGCGTTTATAGGTCCAGGAACAGTGACAGTGTGTACTTTAGCTGGTGTTAATTTTGGCTTTTCATTACTTTGGGCAATGTTGCTGTCAATTTTAGCAACTATCGTATTGCAAGAAATGTCTGCACGTTTAGGAATTGTTTCTCAAAAAGGCTTATCTGAAGTTATTAGAACCGAAATTTCCAATCCTATATTTAGAACGTTGGCTATTATATTAATTCTATCAGCAATAGTGATTGGTAATGCGGCATACGAAGCTGGAAATATCAGTGGAAGTGTTTTAGGATTAGAAACATTATTTGGTGCATCTCAAGTTTCTATTTACGATTTTTCATTTGGGATCTTTCCTATTATCATTGGTTCAGTCGCTTTTATTTTATTGTACATCGGAAATTATAAGATTTTAGAAAAAGCTCTGATTTCTTTAGTGATCATCATGAGTTTTGCATTTTTGATTACAGCTATATTGACAAAGCCAGATCTTTCTGAAGTATTTAGAGGACTATTTACACCACAATTTTCTGATGAAAGTATATTGACAGTAATAGCATTAGTAGGCACAACCGTTGTGCCTTATAACTTGTTTTTACATGCTTCACTAGTTAAAGAGAAATGGAAAAACAAAACAGATTTAAAATATGCCCGAAAAGACACCATCATAGCCGTTGTATTAGGCGGAATTGTATCGATGTGTATTATTATTTCGGCAGCTTCTATAAAAACGTTTGAAGTTAGTAATGCAGCAGATTTAGCAAAAGGGCTGGAACCACTCTTTGGAAATTATGCGTCTTATTTCTTATCTCTAGGATTGTTTGCAGCTGGAATTACTAGTGCTATTACGGCGCCATTAGCAGCAGCTTACGTGGCTTCAGGGTGTTTGGGTTGGAGTTCTAATATGAAAACAAAGCGTTTTAGGATGGTTTGGATGCTTATTTTAAGTTTAGGTGTTGTGTTCTCTTCTATAGGTTTTAAATCGATTGAGATTATAAAATTTGCTCAAGTTGCTAATGGGTTGTTGTTACCTGTAATAGCTGGATTTTTATTGTGGATAATGAATAAGACATCAATTCTTGGGAAGTATAAAAACACGATAGCGCAAAATATTTTGGGATTCATTATCTTCGGAATAGCATTGTTTTTAGGCGTTAAGAGTATTTTAAAAGTGTTCAATGTATTATAACTAAAGTGACTAAAATAGATATCAATTGCGATTTGGGAGAAGGTGTCGGTAACGAAGCAGTTTTGATGCCGTTGATTTCGTCTTGTAATATTGCTTGTGGTGGTCATGCAGGAGATATCTCTTCTATGGAAACAGTCGTAGATTTAGCTATAGCACATAAGGTGAAGATGGGAGCACATCCTTCGTTTCCTGATCGAGAGAATTTTGGCAGGAAAGTAATTACGATGCCTCCAGAAGCTTTGTATAATAGCATTTACCAGCAAATTGAGAGCTTAAGAACAGTTCTTAATGAACAGAATCAGCAATTGCATCATATAAAACCTCATGGCGCTTTGTATAACCTTGCTGTAGTAGATGAGAATATAGCAGCTATAATCGTGGAGGTTGTTAAGCATTTTGGAAAAGATGTATTTTTATATGTGCCTTTTCAATCTGTGATTTCTGAAATTGCAATTAAAGAAGGAGTGCAGGTAAAATTTGAAGCGTTTGCAGATAGAAATTATAATCAGGATCTGACTTTAGTTTCAAGAACAGAAGACAATGCATTAATTCAAGATTCTGAAGAGATGTTTCAGCATGTATATCAAATGGTTTTCCGCGGAAAAGTAACTGCTATAAATGGAGTAGAAGTGGAGTTAAAAGTGGATACATTTTGTGTGCATGGAGATGGAGAAAATGTAGTACGAAATTTGAAAGATTTAATATTAAAATTGAAACAAAAAAATGTTGAAATTTTTTAAGTATATTTAATGGATTTCGAACTCACATATCGACAGTTTTCAGAACGCTCTATTTTGGTAGAATGGCCTTCGGAAATCACCGAAAATATGCTTCATGACGTATTAAATTTCAAAAATCACCTATTAAACTCAAATATTAAATCTTTAGTTCAAATAAATAATGCATATAATTCATTATTAATTATTTACGATATAACTATTGATAAACTCAATAATGAAGTATATGCCTTAAACGCGTTGTATTCCAGTAGAGCGAGCATACTAAAACCAGCTTTTAAGTTGTGGAAGATCCCGGTGTGTTATGATGATGAATTTGCATTGGATTTAATTGAAATTTCCGAAGAAAAAAGACTATCGAAATCTAAAATAATTAAGCTGCATTATGAAGCGATTTATACCGTTTTCTTTATTGGTTTTTTACCTGGCTTTTTATACTTGGGAGGATTGAATAAACAGCTATATTTTCCGAGAAAAAAAAGCCCAAGACAACGCATAAAAAAAGGAGCCGTTGCTATCGGAGGAGAACAAACAGGAATCTACCCAAATGTAAGCCCTGGAGGATGGAGCATTATTGGAAATTCACCTGTAGAATTGTTTAAACTAAATGATGATATACCATGTTTTGCTAATGCTGGTGATAAAATCCAATTTTTTCCTATTAGTAACGCTGAACATAGTGCGATTTTGAGTCAAATTGCGAGCGGTGCCTATCAAATAGAAAGTGAGGTGATTGATGGTTGAGGTTTTAAAGGCAGGCTTATTTGATACAATACAAGATTTTGGTAGAATAGGTTTTCAAGAATTTGGTGTACCGTTTTCGGGAGTTATGGATGAGAATTCGGCTTCTTTAGCAAATTCTATAATTGGGAATGATCAAAATGCTGCAGTTATTGAGTGTACAGTTATTGGCTTGCAACTCAAATTTCATGCACATACGTTAATTTGTATAACTGGAGCGCAAATGAATCCTAATTTGAATGGGCTTCCAATTAAAAATAATACGGCTATTTCTGTTAGACCTAACGATATATTAGGCTTCGGGAGATTAGAATATGGTTGCCGTAGCTATATTTCGGTTTCAAATGGCTTTTTAACCGAAGAAATAATGGCGAGCCGAAGCATGTATCAGGGGATTACTTCTCGTTTTAAACTTCAAAAGGGAGATCTGCTGCCAATTTCCAAAGAAGAAAAAGATAAAACCGCTACTTTTTCGTCTATTAAAATCAATAAAAACCATTTTCAATCCCAAGATATAGAAGTTTTTAAAGGACCAGAATTTGATAAGCTCAATTTGAAACAACAAAAATTGCTTTGTGAACAACAATTTACGATTTCAAAAGATAGTAACCGTATGGCTTATCTGTTTGATGAATGTTTTGATAATGCATTACATCCAATAATTACATCATTGGTGTTACCAGGAACAGTGCAGTTAACACCTTCTGGTCAATTAATTGTTTTAATGAGAGATTGTCAGACTACTGGCGGTTATCCTAGAGTTTTTCAGTTAACTGAGAAAGCCATGAACATGATGTCTCAAAAGTTTTTTGGTGGCAAGGTTCGGTTTAAATGCATAAAATAGTAAGAAAAAACCTTTAAATTAACAAAATTAATGGGTTTGTATTCAGATTTTCTATACATTACGTTGCAATTAATTCAAAACCAACTAAATTATGAAAAAATTAGGACCAATTATTTTAGGGATTATTATTGGCGCTGTTGCCATGTATTTTTATTTTCATAATACTAAACACGAAGAAAATATGAGTGAAACAACTGCACCAAAAGGAATTATTAAATCAAATGAAATTACGGTATTAACTAAGGCTTACACTCCTAGGTATGATAGTATTAGCAATAACTTTTTTAGAGGCGTCGAAGGAGGTGACAATAGATCGTCTTGGTACTCGCTTGAAGATTTGCGTAGTTTTCTAACTTTGGCAGAAGCACAAGCAAAAGATTTAGGGTATACCATGAATGGTGTAAGAATATATCCTGGAGCACACCCTTCTTTGCAGGATAGAGATGGTTATACAACATTTTTATTCGTCCCTACTGGATACGAAAATACTTCTGAAGGTAGAATGTCAAATATGTCGATGCAACCATCAAATAATGATATTCCTGGCGCGAATGGATTTGATAATGGTGAGGTAGGTGATCCTCCAGGAGCAAATTATCCTCAATAATAGTTTACTTTGAGTGATTTCTTATATCAACATAGATCATTAATTACTAAATCGTTCGAAATATTAGCAGCGATTTTAGGAAGTTGGTATTTAAAGAAAACTAAAAATGAAAACCTTAAGATTTTTGTCTATTATTTATGGTTAACAGTAATAGTGGAAATCTTAGGGTATTACAAGCATATCCTCCAAAATAATTACGACTATGACTGGTTTATAGCTTGGAAGAATAGTGTGTTTTGCCAAAATATTTGGCTATATAATATCTATAACCTTTTTAAGATTGGATTATTAGGAGTGTTTTACTCAAGTTTATTAAGTAAGCCTTCTTTTAAACTAATCATAAGAGGTATTGTTTTGTTATATACTGTTTTATCTACTATCTTCTATACATTTACTGAAGCTTTTTTCGTAATGGGACTACCATATGATTATATATTGGCAGCAGTAATCGTGTTTATTTTTGTGATGTTCTATTTTATAGAATTAATGAAAAGTGAATTTATACTTCAATATTATAAATTGCCTTCTTTTTACATCAGTGTAGCATTGTTAATATGGCATTTATGTGCCACACCTTTATTTATTTATATTAGTTATTTTCAACCTTTCAATACAGAATTTGTAAATTTCAGAACATTACTCTTATTGTATATTAATATATTCACTTATTCATGCTTTGCATTCGGCTTTTGGTATTCGCTCAAGAAGAGCAAACAATAAATCAAGAAGAAATAGCCTTAATTGGTTATGTCATATTTGCTGTACTATTTTTAGCAGTAATGGTGATACTCTTCTTTGTAACCTTTCAAAAGCGAAAGAATAAGTTGCTTTTAGATAAGGTAGAGCAGCAAAAAGCGTTTGATGATGAGATTTCACGAACGCAAACAGAAATACAAGAGCAAACCTTAAAACATATTGGATGGGAATTGCATGACAATGTAGGACAATTATTAGCCTATGCAAGTATGCAACTCAATATGTTAGAAGCTAGTGCGTCTGATGATATCAAAGGGAAAGTATCTGAAACATCTGATATTGTTAAAGAGAGTTTAAAAGAAGTACGTTCACTATCAAAATCTTTAAATAATGATGTGATTTTAAACATTGGCTTTGAAGAATCAATTACCAATGAACTCAATCGTTTAAAACGCATGAAATTTACGTCTGCTGAATTGCAAATTGATGGTGAACAACGCGAATTAAAAGACAAAAAGCATGAAATTATAATTTTCAGAATTTTACAAGAATTCTTTTCCAATTCAGTGAAGTATTCTGAAGCAAATAATCTCAATGTAACTTTAGATTATAAGCCTAATCAGCTTATTATTATGGCGTCTGATGATGGTGTTGGGTTTAATATTGCTTCAGCAAAAAAAGGTTCAGGACTTATAAATATGAAAAGTAGAGCTGAGCTTATTGATGCAACATTCAATATGAAATCTCAGCCAAATGAGGGTGTGACAATTACTATTGATTACCCATTTTAAGGCTGACACGCATTCCAAATTGCATCATCTGGTAATGAAGCAGTAACGTCTATGATTTCTTTTGAAACGGGGTGTACAAATTGTAAACGTCTTGCATGTAGGCTAATACTAGCATCTTTATTGCTTCGATCAAAACCATATTTCAGATCCCCTTTTATTGGAGAGCCTATGTTTGATAACTGACTTCTAATTTGATGGTGTCTTCCAGTTTCTAATTCAATTTCTAACAGGAAATAATTATCTAAAGACGTTATAATTTTATAATGTAAAATAGCTTTCTTACTATCTTTAATCTCTTTGGGATATGCAGTAGACTTATTATTTTTTGGATTTTTTTTCAACCAATTAATTAATGTGTCTTCAGGTTTTTTTGGAGCATTTTTTACAATGGCCCAATAGGTTTTACTCGCTTTTTTTTCAGCAAATAAAGCATTGAGTCTTGGCAGGGCTTTACTCGTTTTTGAAAATAATACAATACCAGTTGTTGGCCTGTCTAGACGATGCACAACACCTAGGTAAACGTTTCCAGGCTTATTGTATTTGTATTTGATATAGTCTTTAACAACATCACTTAGCGGCTTGTCTCCAGTTTTATCACCTTGTACAATATCACCCGCACGTTTATTTACGATAATGATATGATTATCTTCATAAATGACTTGAAGATTATCTTTATTAGACAGTATTTTTTTTGGATGAGACATTAGGCTCTTGTTAAGGCTTTTATGATAGTGCTATGCTGTGGAAATTTTTCAATAAGAGCAATCCTAGAAGCTAATGTGAAATCCTTAAAATCAAAACCTGGAGCAACTGTACAACCAACTAAAGCAAAACTATTTGGTGCTATTACTTTTGCAGCAAACCAATAATTTTTTGGAACAACATATTGAAGTACTTGACCATCAAGAATATCATTTCCTATGAGAACAGTAGTTAACACACCCTCTTCGGAAATCATATGTAGCTCAATAGCATCACCTAAATAGAAATGCCACATTTCATCTTGATTTATTTTATGAAAGGCCGAAAAATCACCAGACTTAAGTAAGTAATAGATTCCTGTGCAGTAATTTCTCTCACTTGCAAACTTGTCTGGAAGACAAGTTTTTGAGATGACATCATCACTTCGATACGTTTCTTTAAAATAACCACCTTCTGGGTGTGGCTGTAATTCTAGCTTTTGAATGAGATCTTCTAATGAGTCCATTAACTTAATATTGCTCTTTATCACTTGGGAAGTCAACCGCTTTGACATCATCAACATATTGACCTATTGCTTTGGTCATGTCTTCATATAAATTCATATAGCGACGTAGAAAACGTGGATTAAACTCATGTGTCATTCCAATCATGTCATGAAGCACAAGTACTTGTCCGTCAACACCAGCACCAGCACCAATACCAATCACAGGAATTGAAACGCTCTCAGCTACTTCTTGTGCTAGTTTAGCAGGAATTTTTTCTAAAACAATTCCAAAACAACCTGCTTTTTCAAGCATAATTGCATCTTCTTTTAATTGTTGTGCTTCTTGTTCTTCTTTAGCACGAACAGTATAAGTGCCAAACTTGTAGATAGATTGCGGTGTTAAACCTAAATGACCCATAACCGGAATTCCAGCATTAAGAATACGCTTTATAGATTCTTTAACCTCTTTTCCGCCTTCCATTTTTACAGCGTGCCCTCCAGATTCTTTCATGATTCTTATCGCAGATCGTAACGCTTCTTTGGGATCACTTTGATAACTTCCAAAAGGTAAATCAACAACAATTAAAGCTCTATCTATAGCTCTAACAACAGACGAAGCGTGATAAATCATTTGATCTAAAGTAATGGGAAGTGTAGTCTCATGTCCAGCCATAACATTACTTGCCGAATCACCAACTAAAATGACATCCACACCAGCTTCATCAACAATTTTAGCCATCGTATAATCGTATGCCGTTAGCATAGATATTTTCTCTTTATTCTGCTTCATCTCAATAAGAGATTTCACCGTAATTCTTTTGTAATCTTTTTTAGCTACAGACATATACTAAGGGTTTATAATTGTAAAAATAAAAATATTAAATGATAAAAGAGGATTTGTTTTTTATTGAATAATTAGCAATCACTAAAATGAACACCAACGGCTAATCCTCCTTCAGAGGTTTCTTTATATTTTGTATTCATATCTTTTGCAGTTTCCCACATGGTGTTTACGACTTTATCTAAAGGGACTTTGACATTGTTAGGGTCTGTATCTAAAGCCAATTCGCAAGCATTAATGGCTTTAATTGCTCCCATAGCATTGCGTTCTATACAAGGAATTTGTACTAAGCCTCCAATAGGGTCACAGGTTAAACCTAAATGATGTTCCATGGCAATTTCAGCAGCGACTAATACTTGTTCTGGTGTGCCTCCTGAAAGCTCACATAAAGCGCCTGCTGCCATAGCAGATGATACACCAATTTCGGCTTGGCATCCGCCCATTGCAGCGCTAATGGTCGCACCTTTTTTAAAGATGCTTCCTATTTCACCTGCAACTAATAAAAACCGTTTGATGTCTTCAAAATCACCATCATGATTTTCTATAACTAAATAATACATAAGCACCGAAGGAATAACTCCAGCACTTCCATTAGTTGGTGCTGTGACTACACGCCCAAGAGATGCATTAACTTCATTTACAGCCAAAGCAAAGCAACTTACCCATTTTAGGATTTGGCGAAACTTAACCTCAGTGTTTCTTATGGCGTAAATCCATTCAACTGGATTCTCATATGGTGTTTTCCCTTTTAAACTTTGATGCATATCATATGCACGACGCCTTACATTGAGTCCGCCAGGTAGATTTCCTTCAGTATGACAACCTGTGTACATGCATTCTAGCATTGTATCCCAAATACGTTTGAGTTCATAATTGATGGACTCTTCAGTTCTAATCGATTTTTCGTTGTCTAATACAACTTCTGAAATTGGCTTATCTAAATCTCTACAAAATTTGAGGAGTTCAGTTCCTTTTTCAATTGGATAAGGAAATGAACATTTGATTTCAAAATTCCTTTTATGATTAGAACGTTCTTCTTTTACTACAAATCCGCCACCAATAGAGTAGAAGGTTGATGTATTATTTCGTCCATTAATAGTTGCCGTAAATGTCATACCATTAGAATGAAAAGGCAAAAATTTTCTATTGAATGAGATATCAGTTTCTGCATCAAAAGCTAAGACTTTCTCACTATTAAAGTTTAAAGTTTTTGTGGCTTTGATATGAGCAATTTCTTTGGAAATGGTCTCAGTAGGAATAGTTTCGGGATCACGACCTAACAAACCAAGAAGAACAGCATAGTCTGTAGCATGTCCTTTTCCTGTTAAGGATAATGAACCGTAAAGATCTACACTAATTTTTTCAACCTTGTCAAACTTTTTTGAATCTTTAAGCTCTTTAATCCAGCGTTCTGCTGCTCGCCAAGGTCCTAATGTATGAGAACTTGATGGACCTACACCTATTTTGAGCATGTCGAAGACAGAAATACATTCCATTCACGAAATCGTTTTAGTTGGGCAAATATAGTTTTTATTTCAATATAGTTTTGATCGAATACGACTCAACTGAACAGGTGTAATATTAAGGTAAGATGCAATTTGATATTGCGGAATCAAGTTTTCAATATTTGGAATACGTTCTTTTAGTTTTATGTAACGCTCTTTGGCATTCATAGATGAAATTGCAATAAAAGTACTTTCTCCTTCCATGAATAGAAGTTCCAGATATCGCGAGTAGAATTTTAGAACCTCTATATTAGTATTGCATAAATTCACAAAGGCTTCATAATTAATTTCGTAAATATGACAGTCAGTAAGCGTCTCATAAATAAACTCAGAAGCTTTATTAGTAAGTATCGAAGTAAATGAAGCAAAAAACTCAATAGGAGTAAATAAGGTTTTGGTTAGCTCTTTACCATTTTCTAAGATAAGGTAAGAGCGGAGTACGCCTTTGTTGATGAGAAACAGCTTTTTACTAATGTCTCCTATATCAACTAATTTTGTGCCTGCTTTAATTTCTTTTAACTTAGATATACTATAGAGTTTATCATAAGTCTCCCTTGATAAAGAAATTAAAGAACACATGTACTCAAAATTAACTTGATAATAGCTAATCATGATATTTAGTGTTGGGTTGTGAATTATGTCAATTTAAAGATATACATTTTTAATCAATTATCAGTTTCTGTGACATCATGTCATATTTTTTGTCATGGCATAATCATTGTCATATAGATTACGAATTAAAAATAAACATCACATTTCCGAAGTAAAGGAAATAGATAACACTAAATATAAAATTATGAGTAAGATTATTGGAATCGATTTAGGAACTACAAACTCTTGCGTTTCTGTAATGGAAGGTAATGAACCAGTGGTAATCCCAAACGCTGAAGGTAAAAGAACAACACCTTCGGTTATCGCCTTTGTAGAAGGTGGTGAAATTAAAGTTGGAGATCCAGCAAAAAGACAAGCAGTAACTAACCCAACAAAAACGGTTTATTCTATCAAACGTTTTATGGGTAATAAATATTCTGAATCTAAAAAAGAGGCAGAGCGTGTACCATATAAAGTGGTAAAAGGTGACAACGATACACCAAGAGTTGATATTGATGGTCGTTTATATACACCGCAAGAATTATCGGCAATGATTCTTCAGAAAATGAAGAAAACGGCTGAAGACTATTTAGGAACTTCAGTAAGTGAAGCGGTGATTACCGTTCCAGCTTATTTTAATGATTCTCAACGTCAAGCAACTAAAGAAGCAGGCGAAATTGCAGGTTTAAAAGTTCGTAGAATTATCAACGAACCAACAGCTGCAGCTTTAGCTTATGGAATGGATAAAAAAGGAATCGATCAAAAAATCGTTGTTTTCGATTTTGGTGGAGGAACACATGATGTATCTATTCTTGAATTAGGAGATGGTGTATTTGAAGTATTATCTACAGATGGAGATACACATTTAGGTGGTGATGATGTTGATGAAAAAATCATCAATTGGTTGGCAGATGAATTTAATACAGAAGAAGGTATCGATTTACGTAAAGACCCAATGGCTTTACAACGTTTAAAAGAAGCTTCTGAAAAAGCGAAGATTGAATTATCATCGTCTACACAAACGGAGATTAACTTGCCATATGTAACTGCTACAGCAAGTGGGCCTAAGCACTTGGTACGTTCTTTAACACGTTCAAAATTTGAGCAGTTAATTGACGATTTAGTAAAACGTACTATTGAACCATGTGCATCTGCTTTAAAAGCAGCAGGTTTATCTAAGAGTGATATTGACGAAGTCATACTAGTAGGTGGATCAACACGTATACCAGCAGTACAAGAAGCCGTAGAGAAATTCTTCGGAAAAGCGCCAAGTAAAGGTGTTAATCCAGATGAGGTTGTATCTCTAGGAGCAGGAATCCAAGGTGGTGTATTAACAGGTGATGTAAAAGACGTTTTATTATTAGACGTGACACCATTATCTCTTGGTATCGAAACTATGGGTAACGTTATGACAAAGTTGATTGATGCAAATACAACGATTCCAACTAAGAAATCACAAGTATTCTCAACTGCAGCAGATAATCAGCCATCAGTAGAAATCCATGTATTACAAGGAGAGCGCCCAATGGCAGCAGATAATAAAACAATTGGTCGTTTCCATTTAGATGGTATTCCACCAGCTCAAAGAGGAACACCTCAAATTGAAGTAACATTTGATATTGATGCCAATGGTATCATCAAAGTATCTGCTACAGATAAAGCGACAAATAAAACTCAAGATATTCGTATCGAAGCATCTTCTGGTTTAACTGAAGAAGAAATTGCAAAAATGAAGCAAGAAGCAGAAGCTAATGCGGATGCTGATGCAAAAGCAAAAGAAACTGCTGATAAATTAAATCAAGCAGATGCAATGATTTTTCAAACAGAAAATCAGTTAAAAGAATTTGGTGATAAATTATCAGATGATAAGAAACAACCAATAGAAGAAGCTCTTGAAGAATTGAAGAAGGCTTATGAAACTAAAGAAATTGAGGTTATTGAACCAGCTTTAGAAAAAATCAATGAAGCTTGGAAAGTTGCTTCAGAAGAAATGTACAAAGCACAAGCAGACGCTCAAGGTGGAGCAGAAGCACCAGGACCAGATGCTAGCCAAAATGGACAAGCAGAAGAAGGTAATGATGTGGAAGACGTAGACTTCGAAGAAGTGAAATAAGACATATTATCTTAACATTTAAAAAAGCGCAATCATAACTGATTGCGCTTTTTTTATTAGATATATTACAGCTATTATTGTTTTATAAATCGTTTCATTTCAGATCGACCACCTTCACTATTAATTGTCATAAAATAGAATCCTGAAGATAATTGAGAGAGGTCAAATTCTTTTTCGGATTCTACAAATTCAATATTGGTGAATACATGTAGAATTCTTCCATTTAAATCTATAATCATTACAGAGTTTATAGATGCAGAAGCATTAGTTTTTAATGTAATAAAACCGTTAGTTGGATTTGGATAGATGGATATATTGCGATTGAATGTAGTATCATCAACACTTAAATTTTCCTCTACAGTCACATCAAAAGAACAAGAAACAGTATTACCAGAGATATCAGTAATTTGAAATGTATTTGTTGTTGTGCCAATCGGAAAATCACTACCACTCGCTAGACCTGCAGTTTGTTCAGGTAAATAATCTATTTCTAATAAATAGCGATAGGTATTGCCATTGTTGACATCATTCCAACCACCACTAGATTGTGCTACAGTATAATCTTCGTTTCCTGCATTATTTGGCTCTCCTGCATTCCAATTGTTGTATGAAGCAGCATCGCCACTTTGCCATTCAAAACTACCTTCAGTAGCAATATCATTATACCCAATTAATACATCACCAGCAGCTCCAATAGAACTAATTACATTAATTAATAAATCATTATCTGAGCTATTTCTAATCGTGCCTACAAAACCGCCTTGAGCTTGAGCGTCAGTAAAGGCATCTTGAGGCGTAAAACTGGCATCAGATAAATAATAGGCTTTATTGTTAATATTTGCCAGAGGTGTAAATCCAGTTAACGGATTGATAAGATCACAATTATCGGTTGGACTTAAACTAAAGTTTACAACGGCAGTGGTATCTCCTGAATTAGCAACAGTTTGCGTAATATCACTTGGACAATTTGCTATAGGCAGCTCTGTATCTGTTACTGTTACCGTAAAACTACAGCTTACTGTATTATTATCACTGTCTGTAACACTTGCGAAAACTTCTGTAATTCCAACCGGAAAGGTTTCGCCAGATGCTAATCCCGAAGTAATAGTAGGCGTTAAAGCACCATCTTCGGCATCATTTGCTGTTAGAGCATAGTTTACAAGTGCTCCACATACGCCAGAGTCATTGTTTACGCTAATATTACTAGGGCAAGTTATCGTTGGAGCAGTACCAATAGTTTCAAATAGTTGCACATCTGCAATTTGATTTATAGTACTTGTGGCACAGGTTCCAGTAAAATTCACTCTATAAAATGTGTAACCTGTAGCATTGGTAAATGAAAATGTTCTAGAAAAGAAACGATCAGATATACATGGGATATTACCTGTAGCGATACTTGTGTAATTAGTTCCATCATTAGAGCCAAATATCTCATAATTTGTAGGATCTCTTTCAGGAGCATCATTAGCAGTAACAAATTCTATGGCTACAGCTGTTTTTGATTCACCCAGTAAATCTACATCAAACCCAATACCATCAAAAGCATTGAAATCAAGAAACTTTGTATTAGAGTTTTGATCTATAACATTTTGTACACCTTCAGCACCTGGTGAGTTTACACTACCAAAGTTGACAGCAGTGTGTATAGTATCGTCAAAAATACCTTGAGCAAAAGTGAAAGCTATACTAAAGGTAAAAAGTAAATAAAAAAGTAATTGTTTTTTCATAATTGGTTGATTAAGTTAGACGAATAATGTCTTAAAGTTATAGTATTGTTGTGAAGATTTCAAAATATCGATTGGGTTTTTGTAATTTCCGCGATTCATTACAATAGGTGTGCATGTTAGATTTAAATACAATTGTATCAAATAAAAACCCCAAACGTCTTGCAGTAAAACTTACTGCTAAAGGCGAAAACTATGTGCAACAAGGTCATCCTTGGGTGTTTTCTGATAGTATTGTAAAGATTAATAATAATGCTCAAACAGGCGATTTAGCCATTATCTTCGGAAAACGCAAAAATGGTATGATTGGCATTGGATTGTATGATGCTCATTCTCCAATTCGTATCAAGATGATATATAGTGATGGCAAGCCAGTTCAAATAGATACTACTTTTTTTCTTCGGAAAATTGAACAAGCGTATCAAAAACGCGTTCCATTATTAAAAACAAAAACAACAAGTTATAGGTTGATTTTTGGTGAAAATGATGGTTTTCCATCTTTAATTGCTGATGTCTATGATTCTGTTTTGGTAGTAAAATTGTATTCTGAAATCTGGCTCCCTTATCTTAAAACTATTTTAGAGAGTTTGATAGAAACCTCAGGTTGTAAAACGGTTGTAATGCGATTAAGTCGTGGCTTACAACAATCAGATTCGCATGAATTAAAAGATGGAGAAGTTGTTTACGGTACTCTTGAAAATGATGTCGTAGAATTTGTTGAACACGGTGTTAATTTCTCGGCAAATGTGATAAAAGGCCATAAAACAGGTTATTTTTTGGATCATCGTGACAATAGAAGACAAGTTGGATTGTTAAGTAAAAACAAAACTGTTTTAGATGTCTTTTCTTATGCTGGTGGATTTTCAGTACATGCTTTAGCCAATAATGCAAAAGCAGTAACAAGTTTAGATATTAGTGCACAAGCACTTGACATTGCAATTCAAAACGGAAAGTTGAACAGCTATTCTGGGCAACATTTTACGCTTGCTGGTGATGCCTTTAAAATTTTAGAGCAGCTCATTTCAGAAAAGAAACGATTTGATGTCGTTGTTATAGATCCTCCAAGTTTTGCTAAGCAGCAATCGGAAATTCAACTCGCTAAAAAGAAATATGCACAGCTCGCAAGGTTAGGAGAACAGCTAACAGCAAGAGAAGGTCTGTTGGTTTTAGCATCATGCTCTTCTCGAGTCTCAGCTGTAGCTTTCTATGATATTAATGATCATGCGTTAAAAGCAACAAAACGATCATTTTCTCTAGAACAAAAAACACAGCATGATATAGATCACCCTATCGGTTTTCCTGAAGGTGCTTATTTAAAATGTGCTTACTATAGATTTTTAGATTAATATGTATAACAGACTTAAATACATACTGAAGCGTATCATTCCAAATTCATTGATAAAACGAAATGAGACGTTGTTTCGCAAAAGTATCGCAATGTTTTATGCAGGTAATAACTACCAATGTAATTTGTGCAGTTTTAAACTCTCAAAATTTGTGACTGCAAATAGTAACAGCTTATTATGTCCTAAATGTGGTAGCATTTCTAGATCGAGACAGCTATGGAATTTGCTAGAAAACAAAATTGAAAATAAGACAATTTTGCATTTTTCGCCATCGCTTAGTTTTCAAAAAAAATGTATGCAATCAAATGCTAAAACATATATCTCTACAGATTATATGGGAGAGTTTGAAGCTATGAAACGATTAGATATTGAAGCAATTGATGAGCCTGACAACCATTTTGACATAGTGATTTGTTACCATGTTTTAGAACATATCAAAGCCGACAAAAAAGCAATGTCAGAATTGTTTAGAATTCTTAAACCTAATGGAGCATGCTATATACAAACCCCTTTTAAAGAAGGTGATATTTATGAGGATGATTCAATAACTACAGAAGAAGAACGATTTATGTATTTTGGGCAAAAAGATCATTTGAGAATTTATTCTGTTCAAGGTTTAGTTAACCGTTTGGAGCGTGTTGGCTTTATAACTGAGGTTCTTAATTTAAAAAATCACAAAGATAATGTTGACGGATTTATTGAAAATGAAACAGTTATTATCGCAAAAAAAGCATAGATAATAATTAAACTACTATGCATGCATAATATTTATTATATTTGCTGAAATCAATTTGATATTCATGGATACACAACTTACAAAACTTCTAAACATTACATATCCAATTATTCAAGCGCCAATGTTCTTGGTATCTAATGTAGCCATGGTAACTGAAGCTATGAAAGGCGGAATTGCTGGATGCATTCCAGCACTGAATTATAGAACCTTAGATGAACTACGTGAAGCAATACGCGAATTGAAAGCCAATAGAGTGGAAGGCGGATCGTTTGGGTTTAACTTGATTGTGAATAAATCGAATATCAAATATAAAGGTCAATTAGAAGTCATCTGCGAAGAAGGTTGTGATTTTATTATTACTTCGTTAGGAAGTCCTGAGGAAACTATAAATCAAGCACACGCTGTCGGAATTAAAGTATTTTGCGATGTCGTAGATTTAAAGTTTGCTAAAAAAGTAGAAGACTTAGGGGCTGATGCAGCTATTGCAGTCAATAATCAAGCTGGAGGTCATAGAGGAAATCTTACACCAGAAGAATTGACTAGCTTATTGAGTACAGAATTAAAGATTCCAGTAATTTCTGCTGGAGGTGTTGGTTGCAAAGCCGATATTGATAAAATGCTAAGTTATGGTGCTACTGGTGTTTCAGTAGGAAGCCCGTTTATCGCTTCTATTGAAGCTGGAGTTACAGACGAATATAAACAAGCTTGTGTTGATTATGGTGCTGAAGATATCATTATGACCGAGCGTATTTCAGGTACACCTTGTACCGTTATAAATACACCATATGTTCAAAAGATTGGCACCAAAGCGACTTGGTTAGAAAACCTTCTCAATAAAAACCGAAAGCTTAAAAAGTGGGTAAAAATGATACGTTTTTCAATAGGAATGAGAGCTACCGAAAATGCTGCTAAAAAAGCAACATACAAAACAGTTTGGGTTGCTGGTCCTAGTATTGAGCACACTAAATCCATTTTGCCAACAAAAGACATTATAACAAAATTAACTACTTAATAGGAATATAAAATTCAGTTTTTAATTTGTCTTCAGCAACACGGTCTGGATGACTTATATAGCGTTCTCTCACTGGTTCATCACGAAGTTCATATTCTGTATTGATGAGCCACTCCTCAAACATATAATTGTAGACATCAGCAAAGTATTTGTAACTCCCTTGGTATAAAAACATTGCAAATTTGCCTCCTTTTAAAGTCTTTACACCAATATCTCCAATAGATTTGGCTTCTTTATGAATAATAAGGCAAGCATCATAGCGTAGTTTATCTGCATCTGTAACATTGGGATCATCATAAGGCAAGCCAAACATTTGTATGCCTTTTGTAAAGAGTTTTTGTGATTTAATTTGTGCCCAAAGTTTTGTCCAAGCTTTAGCATAGTCTAATGTTTGGTAAGCTCCTTGCATTCTATAATATAAGCATTGCTTATCTTCTATTTCTAAAATTTTCGGTTTTTTAATATTTAATTCTCGTTTCATAAGTGCTGTCTTTTTTATGGAGTGATTTTTAGTCTTTCTGTAAGCGGAAGGTGAGATACCAAAATGGGATTTAAATTTTTTGGATAATGATGAAGGCGATTCAAAGCCAACTTTATATGCAATTTCTTCAATGGAAGATTTTGAGAAACAAAGAAGCTTAGCAGCAGTTTCAATACGCGTTCTGGAAATATATGCTCCAATGGGTTCTCCTAATAAAGCTTTGCTAATACGGTGAAAATGAAAAGGTGAAAAATGTGAAAGATCTGCAAGGGTTTTGATATCAATTTTACCATCTAAATTCGTGTTGATGTATTCTACAATGATATTAAGCCGTTCTTCATAAAATGCGTTATGTATTTTTTTTTGCTTCATTTGGTTATATTAATAGTTCAAAAGTAAACAGTTATTAAAAGAATCACTTTTCCAAACTTGCTCAATTTTTAAGATGCATTACTTTATAAAGTTTTTACTAAAAATGATAATAGTCATCTAGAAGGTTTAGCTTTAATACAACTATTAACCAGAGCGCAATAAATAGCTCAAAAATTTATATATTGAGAGGAATTAATTTTTTTTTGAAAATTGTCCCCTTTTTTATTTCACATACGTCTTAATAGTATAAACAATTAAATTTTAAAGATTATGAAAAATTTTATGATGATTTTTAGTGGAGCAGATTATGCTGCATTAGGGCTTTCGCCTGAGGAACTTCAAGGTCGAATGGGTAAATGGTTTGCATGGGGAAACAAAATGGAACAAGCAGGAGTTTTAAGAGGAGGAGAAGCATTGACACCACAAATAAGACGAATTGTAGGAGAAAATCGAACAGTAACAGATTTAGCTTCTGCTGAAGTAAAAGAGATTATTGGTGGTTACTACACTGTTGAAGCTAAAGATTTTGATGCTGTTCAAGACATTGCTCAAGATTTCCCTGATTATGATTTAGGAGGCACAGTAGAAATTCGCGAAATCATGGTATTTGATAAATAATGGAATTAAAAAACATAGACCATCTATTTCGTCATCACAGTGGAAAGATGGTCTCTGTTTTAACCCGTATTTTTGGATTAAATCATCTTGAAATTATTGAAGATGCTGTTCAAGATACATTTATCAAGGCTAGCATTTCTTGGAGAGCACAACAACCAGAACACCCCGAAGCTTGGCTTACAAAAGCTGCTAAAAATAGAGTTATTGATATTTTCAGAAAACTTCAAACTGAAAAAAATCAAATACCTAATCTTACACATGGTACACAAGCCATTGCAATTAACGAATTATTCTTAGATACCGAAATTGAAGACGCTCAGTTGCGAATGATTTTTGCAGCATGTCATCCAGAGCTTGATGCCCGTGATCGCATTTCATTTGCACTAAAAACCGTTTCTGGATTCAGTATTAAAGAGATTTCTTCTGCTTTATTAACTAAAGAAGAAACTATAAAAAAACGATTGACTAGAGCGCGTAAGGCTATAAAAAAAGCAGATTTAAAATTTAATATTCCGCAAGGAAAAATGCTACAAGATCGTTTGGAAAGTGTTATGGAGGTGCTATATCTTATTTTTAATGAAGGCTTTCATTCTAATTCAAAACAGCAATTAATACGAACAGACTTATGTGGTGAAGCCATGCGTTTATGCAAGTTATTGTTAAAACGAGACACAATGCGTATCCCAGAAGTTTATGCGTTATTAGCTCTAATGTGTTTTCATTCGGCACGATTGGACGCCAAAATCAATTCTGAAAATGAACTTTTAGATTTAAAACATCAAGATAGAAGCCTATGGCATTTTCCTCTTATAGAGCTTGGAAATATAATGATGAACAAAGCTGTAGATACTGATGACTTTTCATGTTATCATTTTGAAGCTGCTATTGCTGCCGAACATTTAAAGGCTAAAAGTTTTGAAAATACCAATTGGGATAAACTCTTGTATTGGTATGAATCTCTTAATACCCTACAACCTACACCTTCACATGTACTCACTATGGCTGTGATTTGCATGCAAAAAGAAGACCTCCATAAAGCGGATTATTATTTTAAGCAAATAGAACCTGATGTCTTTGCCCAAAGGACTTATTTGTATTATGCAGCGAAAGCTGATTATTTTTATGCCACTGGTAAAATGAAGGAGGCTTTAGTATATATTGATCATGCTCTAAAAACTGTTAACAATAGTTTAGAGAGAAATTTCCTTGAAAAAAAGAAAGCAAGTTGGGTGAATCAAAAGTAGTTTTATTACCATCTAAGGCTATAAATTTTGTGTTTACTATTGTTCTTAAAGTTAAATGTATGATATAAGTACTTGACTCGTAGTTTGTTTGTAACAAAAAGACGTGTTTTGAGACCTATAAATTAAAACATGTTTAATTAAAGAATAAATAAGTTATGATTCATAAAATAGTATTAGGAGTATTAGTAGGAGCTGCAGCTGGCATATTATTAGCACCAGAGAAAGGTAGTGTTACAAGAGCTACTCTTAAAAAAGAAGGTAAAGATATCAAAGACCAGTTATCTAAAGATTTTGTAGAAGTAAAAGAGGATGTCTCTAAAGCAGCTGCCTCAGGTAAGGAAAAATTAAAAAAAGAATTTAAAGACATTGCCTCTAAAACAAGTTATAAAACAGAGCAGGCAATTACATTTTTAGAAAAGCAATTAGCCATTTTAAAAGAAAAAAATAAAACGCTACAACAGACAAGTTAATAAGCGTTGAAAATTGTAGTTTTAATACTTGGCCATTCGTTTTTTAAAATTCCATAACAGCAGGTACTACGTCTAAATCCGTCATTCATAAGGGTGTCTTTTCTTAAAAGACCTTCTAGTGTTGCACCAAGTTTTTCGACAGCTTTTCTAGATTTTTGATTGCGTTCATCAATTCTGAATTCTACTTTTTCAAATTCTAAAGTTTCAAATGCATAGTGAAGCATTAAGAATTTCATGTGCTTGTTTAATCCAGAGCCTTGGAATTCGTGACCAATCCATGTCCAACCAATATGCAGAACTTTATTCTTCCAATTTATAAGTCCGAAACGTGTACTTCCAGCATATTTCTGCTTGCTTTTGTCATAAATAATAAATGGAATTGTCGTTTTATTATGGTACCCATCTAGTGCTACTTTGACATAGTCTTGCAACTTTTCCGCAGAAGAAATAGTACTAGGAGAATAGTAGATAAGATCTTTTTCTTGAGCCACATCTAGCAATTGATGATAATTATCTAATGATAAAGGTGATAAAAGAACACGTTCGTTTTCTAATGTTGCCATTTGATATTTTAAATATTATTACCGTTTAAAAATATTTAAAATATTCATAAGAATAGAGGTGTGTTATATGAAATATCACATAAATGATTTTTAGTGAATGCCATTCCACAGAAAAACATTGTATTTCAACGATTTAATTTCAAGAGTCAATTAGAATACACATATATTTATATTATTCCCTATAACTGGTTTCTAGAGGATTAGAAACTAGTAAATTATAATAGCATTTTAATTGCGGTTGATTAATAGCAGATATCAACCCAAACTACGTATGACTATTCTATAATGTGATGGTATAACTTATAAAACCAAATACATTATGAAGTTCATTGCTATTATCGTACATTTTATTTATTGTTGCTTCAACAATAAACTGTTGAGTAAAAGACCATTATTAATTGCAATACTGAGTCTCAGTTTTTTTATGACCTCTGCCCAGACAGATACACCATGTGAAGGTGCTCAACGTTGGACTCAGGGATCAACTTGGCTTCCTGATGGATCAATAGATGACGCTCCTAATGCGGCATTTCCTAATGGCATCATTAGATGTGGTAGTTCAGCTGAGACACAATCTCAGGTGATGCCATATAATAACTCAATTTATGATTCTTCACAATTTGAAATAGATATTTCAGGAATACCATGTATTGATCCAAGTACTCAAACAACAGTTTTTCCTGTTAATCCAACTAACGGGCAGCCTATGATATGGTTGAATTTTGATGTTAGGGCTTATGCAGGAAGTTTCGAAATACAAATAAATGACAACTCGGGAGATACTATAGCTTGGGCCTTGTATTCATCAAATGCACATCAAGCAGGTACAACATTAGCAGCCAATGGTCAACAATTAAGTGGTGATTGTGGAGATTTAAAACGAATTGCCTGTGGTGTTGAGAGTTCAAGTACATGGAATACAATTCCAATTGAAGGGGAAGATTTTTTAGAGCCTGCTAATATGTATTTGGCTATTTGGGATCAAGATGCTGATGGAGATTTAGCTGTAAACAATTTTAAAGCAAGGTTTGGATGTGGAGATAGTGACGTAATTATCTGTTCATTAAGTGTTGAAGACCCTATTGTTTCTTGTGCTGTTGATGGAGAATATACGGTTACTGTCCCAATTAATGGAGCTAATGGTCAATATACTGCTATTGATCCAAATGCATTAACAATATCTAATGATATATGTCTTGGAAATCTTGGAGGAGGCGCAATTTCTGGGTCATTCACTTTGACTTATAGTCAAGGAACTGATTATAATATTGATATCAGTCCAGTAGACCCTTCAACTAATGGATGTGTAGTGCCTTTAAATCCAACCCAATGTACTGGGAATGTATCAGGTACAAGCCCACCACCAGGGACAGATAACATTGAAGATACTGCAACAATTTGTTTTGGTGCTTCATATTTATGGCCACAAAATAACATGTCGTATGCAGCGGAAGATTCACCAGTTACGTTAAACCTTATTGATATAAATGGTTGTCCGTACACAGCGACTTTAACTATAAGTGAGTATGACGTGACACCAGATGATGCAGCTTCAGGTGAAGTTTGCGAAGGCGAGTTGTTCAACTATGAAGGTAATGACTACGCCGTAGGATCACATGATATACCACGAACAGATGCCAATGGTTGTCCATATAAAACGGTCTTAACGGTTACAGCCTTTGATGTGACACCAGATGATGCAGCTTCAGGTGAAGTTTGCGAAGGCGAATTGTTTAACTACGAGGGTATTGATTATGCTGTAGGATCACACGATATTCCACGAACAGATGCCAATGGCTGTCCATATAAAACGGTATTAACAGTAACGGCTTATGACGTAACACCAGACGATGCAGCTTCAGGAGAAGTTTGTGTAGGCGAGTTGTTCAACTACGAAGGTATTGACTATGCCGAAGGTTCACATGATATCCCACGAACAGATGCTAATGGTTGTCCATACAAAACAGTATTAACAGTAACGGCTTATGATGTGACACCAGATGATGCAGCTTCAGGTGAAGTTTGCGAAGGTGAGCTATTCAGTTATGAAGGTAATGACTATGCTGTTGGTTCACACGATATTCCACGAACAGATACCAATGGTTGTCCATATAAAACGGTATTAACGGTAACGGCTTATGATGTAACACCAGATGATGCCGCTTCAGGCGAAGTTTGTGAAGGAGAGTTGTTCAACTACGAAGGTAATGACTATGCTGTTGGTTCACACGATATACCACGAACAGATGCTAATGGCTGTCCATATAAAACGGTATTAACAGTAACGGCTTATGATGTGACACCAGATGATACAGCTTCAGGTGAAGTTTGTGAAGGCAATAAATTCACTTATGAAGGTAATGAATATGATGTAGGAACGTATGATATTCCAAGAGTTGATGCTAATGGTTGTCCATGGAAAACGGTCTTAACGGTTACGGCTTATGATGTGACACCAGACGATGCTGCTTCAGGAGAAGTATGCGAAGGTGAGCTGTTCAATTACGAAGGTATTGATTATGCTGAAGGTTCACATGATATACCACGAACAGATGCCAATGGTTGTCCATATAAAACGGTATTAACAGTAACGGCTTATGAAGTGACACCAGACGATACAGCTTCAGGTGAAGTTTGTGAAGGCGAGTTATTCAGTTATGAAGGTAATGACTATGCCGTAGGTTCACATGATATTCCAAAGACAGACGACAATGGTTGTCCATATACAACTGTATTAACGGTTACAGCCTTTGAAGTGACACCAGATATTGTAGATGATGTTACTATTTGTGAAGGTGATTCTTATCTATGGTCAGTTGATGGCGGAACTTATAGTGTATCAGATTCACCAGTAGAATTAGATTTGATAGATTCTAATGGCTGCCCTTATTCAGCAACATTAACAATTACAGAAGACGACGCACCAGATGCAGGAGAGAATGGTAGCATCACAGTTTGTGAAGGCGTTATTCCAACAAATGAAGAATTATTTGAAGCCTTAGAAGGAGATCCAGACCTAGGAGGAGTATGGAGCGGGCCAGTAGCAGATGTATATACATATACGTTTGCAGCTTCAGGATCATGTCCAGAAGTATCAGCTACAGTGACTGTAAATTACTATGAAGTAACACCAGACGATGTCGCTTCAGGTGAAGTTTGTGAAGGCAATAAATTCACTTATGAAGGTAATGAGTATGATGTAGGAACGTATGATATTCCAAGAGTTGATGCTAATGGTTGTCCATGGAAAACGGTATTAACGGTTACGGCTTATGACGTGACACCAGACGATGCTGCTTCAGGAGAAGTATGCGAAGGTGAGTTGTTCAATTACGAAGGTATTGATTATGCTGAAGGTTCACATGATATACCACGAACAGATACCAATGGTTGTCCATATAAAACGGTATTAACAGTAACGGCTTATGAAGTGACACCAGACGATACAGCTTCAGGTGAAGTTTGTGAAGGCGAGTTGTTCAGTTATGAAGGTAATGACTATGCCGTAGGTTCACATGATATTCCAAAGACAGACGACAATGGTTGTCCATATACAACTGTATTAACGGTTACAGCCTTTGAAGTGACACCAGATATTGTAGATGATGTTACTATTTGTGAAGGTGATTCTTATCTATGGTCAGTTGATGGCGGAACTTATAGTGTATCAGATTCACCAGTAGAATTAGATTTGATAGATTCTAATGGTTGTCCTTATTCAGCAACATTAACAATTACAGAAGACGATGCACCAGATGCAGGAGAGAATGGTAGCATCACAGTTTGCGAAGGAGAAACTCCAACAACAGATGAATTATTTGAAGCCTTAGAAGGTGATCCAGATCTAGGAGGTATATGGAGTGGCCCAGTAGCAGATGTTTATACATATACGTTTGCAGCTTCAGGATCATGTCCAGAAGTATCAGCTACAGTGACTGTAAATTACTATGAAGTAACACCAGACGATGTCGCTTCAGGTGAAGTTTGTGAAGGTAACAAATTCACTTACGAAGGTAATGAATACGATGTAGGAACGTATGATATTCCAAGAGTGGATGCCAATGGTTGTCCATGGAAAACGGTCTTAACGGTTACGGCTTATGACGTGACACCAGACGATGCAGCTTCAGGAGAAGTATGCGAAGGCGAGTTGTTCAACTATGAAGGAAATGATTATGCTGTAGGTTCACATGATATTCCACGAACAGATGCCAATGGTTGTCCATATAAAACGGTATTAACAGTAACGGCTTATGAAGTGACACCAGACGATACAGCTTCAGGCGAAGTTTGTGTAGGCGAGTTGTTCAGTTATGAAGGTAATGACTATGCCGTAGGTTCTCATGATATTCCAAAGACAGACGACAATGGTTGTCCATATACAACTGTATTAACGGTTACAGCCTTTGAAGTGACACCAGATGATACAGCTTCGGGCGAGGTTTGTGAAGGCAATACATATAACTATGAAGGCATAGAATATGGAGCAGGAACTCATGATGTCGAAAAGACTGATGCTAATGGTTGTCCATATATAACTGTACTAACAGTAATTGTATATGAGGTTGAAAATATCGAGGAAGAAGTTTCGATTTGTGAAGGTGATTCATATACATGGCCAGTTACTAACGAAACTTATACAATAACAGACTCTCCAGTAGTTATAGATTTATTTGATGACAATGGTTGCCTATATACAGCAACATTAGTTATTAATGAAAATGGAGGAGGAGATGCAGGAGAAAATGGTGTTTTATATGTGTGTTTTGGAGAGACACCTACAGAAGAAGAGTTATTCGAAGCTTTAGGAGGATTGCCTGATGAAGGCGGTGTATGGAGTGGACCTGAGAATGGACAATACACATATACTTTTGAAGCAATAGGTAATTGTCCTGGATCTTCAGCTATTATAAAAGTCGATGAATATAAAGAAACTAAAGACATTGAGGATGATGTCACTGTATGTAGAAATGAAGTTTATAAATGGCCATTTAATGGTACTCTTTATAAGGTTAGCGAATCGCCAGTGGTATTAGATTTGATAGATGATAATGGGTGTCCATATACAGCAACATTAATTATTAATGAGTATCCTGTAACTGACCCAATTTTTGAAGAAGTTATGATTTGTGATGATGCCACATATACTTGGCCATTAACAGGGGATACCTATACAGCAGATCAGTCACCAGTTGTAGTAAAAATGTATGATGGTAATGGGTGTTCATATTCTGCGACATTAACCATAAATACAGGTTCTAAGTTTGATGTTACTCATGAATCTCTAGGTCCTATATGTATTGAGGATGGTATTGCACCATTATCTGGTGGTCAACCTGCAGGTGGTGTGTATTCAGGTACTGGAGTTATTGATAATAATGATGGAACTTTTAGTGTTGATCTTACAGAATTAGGAACAGGTGTAACAGGATTGTATTATACATTTCAGCCAAACACTGGATGTGAAATGGGAGCACCGTTCAAGATTGAAGTTTATGAATGCTGTGAAGAAGAGATCGCTTATGCATATGCACCAAGTCCTGGATTTGGGTATGAATCATGTTTTACAGAATCTAATGATTTATATGAATCAAGTTGGGGTTGGACTAATGGTGATTTAGACCTTCAATCTGTAAATGAGTTTGGCGATTATAATACTTATGTATTCGATTTATTTGCTGCTGGAACAGATGGAGATTGTGATCCTACTGATGAAAATTCATCTACGGTCTTGGTTGGAACCGTAACTCTTGAACGTGATGGAGATAATGTATTAGTTACTTATGCAATTAACGATGAGGTTTCTGACCAGAATTATGTATTGGGTAATGTAAATGCATATCTTGGATGTAACCCTTATCCATGTAAATCCTCCGTTACTAATGATGGTAGTAATAATCGCAGATTGTGTGCTTCTACAATAGATATTGATGAATATCCATATTCTGGCTATTCAGACGATGGAAATACAATAACTCTAACAGTTCCTGTTACTGATATTACAGGCGATGTAAACTGTATTGGAGATTTCTATATGATTGCTTATGCTGAAGTAGAAATATGTCTAGTTCCTGAAGATGAAGAAGTAGTTGGAGATGATAAGGATGGTGAAACTACCTTAATGGGAAGAACTGCTTTTTCAATAGATTTTAAAGCATATCCAGTGCCTTATAAGGATATTGTTAACATTGCTTATGAATTTGATTTTGAAACCAATGTTTCTATAGAAATTTCAGATATTAGAGGAACACTAATCAGAAGCGTAAGAAATAGCGACTATGTTAAAGGTTCTGATGGTAAAACAATAATTGATTTGTCTGATGTGAAAGACCAAATTCTTTTTGTTAAAATGATAACAAGTCAAGGTAGTGTTATTAAGAAAATCGTTTCATCAAATAAGAAATGATGATAGCGTAAATAAGTTAAATATACTAACCGATCATAAAGGAGTAGTTGTGTTAAAACAGCTACTTCTTTTTTATGTCAATGTATTAATCAAATTTACATTCACTTCATGTGCACCTTCAAAAGGAATAACCTCTAAACGATCACCAAATAACTCTTGAGCTTTAGCGTATTCCAATGCCATACGCTCGTCGTTGAGGTACTCGTCATTGGTTCCATAAATTAGTTTTGCTTTTCCTTTAAAAAAAGTAAAATCCTTTGATGTTAATTCTTTAGGAATTCCGCCAGAATGCATCACCAATTGCGAGCAATGTATTTGTCGTTTTGCCAGATAACGCATTGCGACACTAACACCTTGAGAATACCCTAAAATAGTTAGGTGTTCAACTTTTAAAATCTGCTCATGGTCAAATATAGTATCAAAATAAGTCATGATATTTTCGGTTTCGACTAAGGTGTTCTCTCGGGTTAACCAACTAGCTCCAATGTGCTTAAACTTTGGTGTTGTATAATATTTGCTTTGCGCTTGAGGTGCAATAATATAATGTTCTTCTGGGTTTAAGTCTTTGAAATATTTCAGGAAGTAACGACTCAAATACCCCATTCCATGACATACAAACCATACATGTTTTGTAGTAGACGTAAGCTCATTTAAAGTAGAGTAACTATTCGTAATGGCATAAGAAATTTCCTTTTCTGTAGAATTCATTTTGTATTTTTGCTATTAAATATATTCGACTTTAAAAATACAGTATTTCTATGCAATTATCTAAAGAAGCCGTGCTGGCAAATGCTAATGCTGCATGTAAAGGCACCTTAATGGAAACCCTAAATATTGAGATCATAGATTATGGAGATGACTTTTTAATTGCTAAAATGCCTGTGAATTCTAGAGTGCATCAACCTGATGGTGTTTTGCATGGAGGAGCAACAGCGGCCTTGGCAGAAAGTGTTGGAAGTTTTGCTTCTCATATTTTTATGGATATTGAAAAAGTATTTGTTCGCGGAATCGAAATCACAGCAAATCATCTTAAAAGTGTTTCTGAAGGTCATGTATATGCAAAAGCTACATTTCTGCATAAAGGAAGAACAACACAATTATTAGATGTTAGAGTTACTGATGATTACGATAATTTGATATCTATTTGTAGATTGTCTACGATTTCGCTTCCAAAAAAGAAGTAGACATGCTCAAAGACGTTTTCTTTACACATATTGAATCTCAGCACAAATCGCAATTGCCTTTTGTTGCTTATCGTAAGCCTAATGAAACGATTGTAAAAGCTGTACTTCAAAACGATACTGAACTCCATATTGTTGATGATTTCACAGAAAGCGGATTCATTTATGCACCATATGATTCTGAAAATGATACTATCATTTTTCCCTCGGAAATGAGCAAAACTTTAACTTCAGAAATTAAAGTTTCTTCAGACACAAAACTAAAAAAGACTCTGGAGTCTGATACTGAAAATCCACATGAACAATATATTGAATTGGTTCAAAAAGGAATTGAGAGTATTATAAATAATCAATTTAAAAAGGTAGTATTATCACGAGTTGAAGCGGTTACAATTTCCGAAGTTAACCCGATAGCTATCTTTAAATCTTTACTAAATAGATACCAAACAGCATTTGTCTATATCTGGTATCATCCTAAGGTTGGTTTATGGTTAGGGGCTACCCCTGAAACCTTATTACATATTGAAGGACAACGATTTAAAACGATGGCTTTAGCTGGCACGCAGCCTTATGTAAATACGACTAAAGTTGAATGGGATATAAAAAACATAGAAGAGCAACAAGTTGTTACAGACTTTATTAAAAAGGAACTAGCACCTTATACAAATGAACTCATAACAATGCCTGCTCAAACAATTAAAGCAGGTCAGTTATTACACTTGCAATCTAAAATCTCGGGCACCTTAAGAGTTAAACGTTTAAGAGACATTATTTTTGCTTTGCATCCAACACCTGCAGTTTGCGGTTTGCCTAAAAAAGAAGCGAAAGATTTTATCAAATTCAATGAAAATTATGATCGAGAGTTCTATACAGGTTTTTTAGGAGAACTCAATATAAAAACGTCTAAAACTAGAAATACTAATAGACGCAACGTTGAGAATAATGCCTACGCTACTGTGAAAAACTCGAGCCAATTATATGTGAATCTTCGCTGTATGCAAATTAAAAATCAACAAGCACTCATATACGTAGGTGGAGGTATTACCAAAGACTCAAAACCACAATTAGAGTGGGAGGAGACGGTTAATAAAAAACAAACAATAGGTTCAGTTTTATAATATTGAAAACTCTAATTTACAGACTTTAGCAACTCATTAACCGCAGCTTCAATTTGCTCATCTTTTCCATTAGTAATAGTGTCAAAACCATTTTTTATTAAGATGTCTGGTTGTAGTTCTTTGTTTTCTAAAACGTCACCTTCAATATCGAGTACTTGCATATTTGGTATTCCGAAGACAATGCCATTTTGAATACGTTCCCACCATACAAAACTACAAGTTCCTGGAACTGGCATGCCTACGAGTTTTCCTATTTTTAAATCTTTATATCCTGCAGGTGTACAGTGGGCATCAGAATAGTTAGACTCGCCTACCAACATGATGCTTGGTTTTGTCCAACGACGTTGGGACTCCATTCCAACTACTTTTCCACCATTTTGAAATTCCATATATTTTTCACCACTTAAAAAGGTTGTGATATCATCTACCAAATCACCTCCACCATTAAACCGCGTGTCAACAACAAGTGCTTTTTTATTTACTTCTTCTCCCATCACTTCTTCTAAAAATTCTCTAAAGCTACGATCACTCATACTACGAATGTGCATGTAACCAATTTGATTATTTGATAGTTTATGAACCATTTCACGATTTTTTTTAATCCAGCGTTGGTATCGCAATTCGTTTTCAGCACCAATAGAAATTGGTTTTACACGTTCTTTCCATCTGTTTTTTGTTGACGGATTGAAATAAGAAATAGTAATAGCCTCACCAGCTTTTCTATTTAGCAAGGTGTAATGATTTGTAGTTTTTGTGATTGCCTTACCATCTATAGCTTCAATGATAACACCAGCAATTACTTTTTTATTACTATTAATTAAGGGGCTACCTTCCATCACTTCTGATATTTTGAGCCCATCATCATTGTGGTTATCATCTACAAAAATTCCTAAAGCGGCTGTTTGATCACCTTTATTGTTTCTTGCTCTAAAACGTGCTCCTGTATGAGATGCATTTAACTCTCCCAATAGTTCACCTAGTATATCTTTAAAGTCATAATCATTATTGAGGTGTGGCACAAATTTCTTGTAATTTTTTGATAATGCATCCCAAGGCGCTCCATGAAGGTTGGGATCTAAAAACTTTTTCTTTACTTGTCTAGAGACATGGTCTATGAGGTACGAACGTTCAGCAGATAAGTTAAATGACATCTCATCATTAATACCAACCGCCTTTTTCTTCCCAGAACCAACATTTACTTTTGAGATACGTCCGCGGCTAATTATAAATACGTCTTTAGCATCTTTTCCAAAAACCATTCCGCCACCTCTGCCAAATTTCCCAAGAGATTTAATTTCACGTGTGCGTAAATCTAGCTTCCATAAATCGGCTTTATCACCAGCACGACCTAAGTATAATAAAGACTTCGAATCTTTTGTAATTAAAGCTGTAGATAAGTTTGTCGAGAATAAGGTGAGTTTTTCTTTGCGTTTATGTAAGTTGTCAAACTCAATTGTTATAGGTTTTAGTTTAGGCTTTTCTTCTTTTTCCTTGTCATCGTCTTTCTTTTTATCATCGTCTTTGCCTTCTTCTTTTTTGTCTTCCTCTTTCTTATCTTCTGAAATGAAAGCGTATTCATCTTTATTTAATTTGAATTTATCGTAAGCTTTCTGAGTTAGAAAAACACCATAAATATCTAATTGCGATGGTCCAGTTTTGGCTACACTATGCATTCCGTTTCTATCTGACTCCCAATATAAGATCGTACCATCCAAAGACCATTTAGGCGCAAAATCACTAAAGCCACTTTTTGATACATTAATTAAACTTCCTGTTCCATCTGCTTTTATAATTCCTATTTCGCCAAACCAATATTGATCTGGGTAAAATGTTATTGCAAGCCATTTTCCATCAGGACTATATTCAAAATCTTGATCACCATCAGCATACGAAAAATGTTTTTCACCATTATGTATTGCTGTTATTTTTTTAGATTTTAAATCAATCGTTCTTAATTTTGTACGCTCTTCTAAGTAGGCAATAGCTTCACCTGTTGGTGAAAATTTAGGCTGGAAGGTTTCGGTTGCATTGGCCAGTAATGCCTCTTCTTTTAATTCAATAGCGTTTATAAAGTACTTTTCATCTTTGTTAGTAATGGTTTGTGTATATAAGTTCCAACTGTTGTTGCGTTCTCCTGCATAAACAATAGTACGTCCATCTGGACTTATATCTATGCTACGTTCTTGCTCAGGTGTTTGAGTAAGTCTTCTGGTTAAGCTTCCATCAACCGAAGTGACAAATACATCACCTCTGTGAATAAAAATGAGTTCTTTTCCATTTGGAGAAGGAACCATATCGGTTACATTTCCATTGACAAACAGCAACTCATTATCCATTATAGATTGATCTCCTCCAATTGCAACGTTCACTTTCTTAGGAGACTCTCCTGTTTTTTGTGTGTAAATATTTCCGTTGAAACTATATGCTAATACATCATTGTTTGACACAGAAAGATGTCTCACAGGGTGCATTTTGAATTCTGAAACCTGAGCGGATTGACTCGGGTTAGAAAAACTAGATTGATACACATTGAACGTTCCTGATCGTTCTGATAAGTAATAAAATGAATCTCCCGAACCAAATACTGGATTGCGATTTTCGCCTTTAAAACTTGAAAGTTTTGTGTATTGACCCGATTTGTTTTTAATCCAAATATCTCTAGTTACTGAAGAGGTATGATGCTTTCGCCATTGATCTTCATAACCTTTAATTTCTTCAAAAACCATATCTCCTTTACTATTGTTTCTAGCCTCATAAGCTGGAAAACTAGTTAGTTGTTTAGGTGTCATTGCATCTAGATTAACACTGTATAATTCACCAAGCCTGTGAAACAACATTGAATTTTGATTATCCAAACGAATACTATTAAACCAAACTGCATCATTATTTTGCGAAAAATCTGTAGGTGTATCATCTGCTGAGTGAAACGTTAAACGCTTTACATTTGTTCCAGTAGAAGACATCACAAATACATCAAAATTTCCATATCTATTTGAAGAAAAAGCAATTTGATTTCCATCGTGAGACCATACAGGTTTTGTGTCATAAGCACTGTTTGTGGTTAATCGTGTGGCGTTTCCACCAGCAACTGAAACCACATAAATATCGGCGTTGTAGGTAAATGCTATTTGATTTCCATTAGGAGAAATTGCAGTATGTCTCAACCATAAATTTTCATTTTGTTGAGCAAAACTTGTGTTAAGAAAAAAAAATGCACAAAGCAGGTAGAGAAAGGTTTTGATTTTCATGATTTTAAATGGATTAAAAGAAACGAAAGTTAATAAATTAATTGTATCAAATCTTGTTTTTTTTAATTGACATTTTGAATAACTTTGTAACTACATGATACACCCTAAAATTCCGCTTGCACAAACTGTTGTTCAGTTGTGTAAACTAAAACATATAAAACATATTGTTATATCACCAGGTAGTAGAAATGCACCATTGACTATTGGTTTTACTAATGACGCTTTTTTTGAATGTTACAGTATTGTTGATGAACGTTGTGCTGCGTTTTTTGCTTTAGGCATTGCACAGCAAACTCATGAGCCCGCAGTACTCATTTGTACTTCAGGTAGTGCATTGCTCAACTATTATCCTGCTATTGCTGAAGCTTTTTATAGCGACATTCCGTTAGTGGTATTGTCTGCAGATCGACCAAAGCATTTGGTTGGAATAGGTGATGGGCAAACTATAAATCAAAAGAATGTCTTTGAAAATCACATTTTGTATTCGGCGAATTTAAAGTTAGATTTAAAAGATGAAAGGGAAACACCTGAACAAGAAGAACTCCCTATTTTTAAGAGTATAGAAAATAAATTAGAGCGCTTTTTAGGCTTACAGCAAGATATTCAATCCTATAACGAAGAAGAGCTTAATAAGGCTTTTAATCTCACACGTTTTAAAAAAGGACCGGTTCATATCAATATACCTCTTGATGAGCCGCTTTATGAAACAGTTGATGCCATAACTGTTACTCCAAAAGCAAATGATATTGATTTAAAGCATCCCAAAATTGATCAAGACGAGCTAAAAAATTGTATTGACAAATGGAATGCTTCAACAAAAAAAATGATTTTGGTAGGTGTGTTACCTCCTAACCAGATTGAGCAACAATGGTTGGATGAATTAGTAAATGATAATAGTGTTATTGTATGTACTGAAACAACTTCTAATTTGCATCAAGCAAAGTTTTTTCCAAGTATTGATAAAATGATTGCACCTTTAGAAGATGTTGATTTTATAGCTTTGCAACCTGATATATTAATGACACTTGGAGGTTTAATAGTTTCAAAAAAAATTAAAGCCTTTTTGCGTCAGTATAAGCCTAAACATCATTGGCATATTGATGAAAAAAAGGCGAACGATACTTTTTTCTGTTTAGACAAGCATATTGTGGCTACGCCTAATAACTTCTTTTCAGAGTTTTTGCCTAAAATAGCACATGTCACAAAAAGTGATTATTTAGATACTTGGTCATTGGTTAAGCAACAACGTCAGAAAAAACATTTGGAGTATGTGAAGCAAATTCCGTTTAGTGATTTTAAAGCTTTTAGTGTCGCGTTGAAATCATTACCAAATGAAACTATTTTACAACTTGGGAATAGTTCAACCATACGCTATGTGCAGTTATTTAATATAAATTCATCCTTAGATGTCTATTGTAATCGTGGTACTAGTGGAATTGATGGAAGCACATCAACAGCTATAGGCTGCGCTGTTGCCCATAGAAAACAAACTACTTTTGTTACTGGAGATTTGAGTTTTTTCTACGATAGTAATGCCTTGTGGAATAATTACATTCCCAAAAATTTCAGAATTATTCTTATCAATAATCAAGGGGGTGGCATTTTTCGTATTTTACCAGGACATAAGAACACTGATAATTTTGATTATTTCTTTGAGACTAAACACCATTTAACAGCAAAGCAACTTTGTGAGATGTATCAGTTTGAATATGTCACTGCTTATGATGAGGATCAATTAAAAATGGCTTTGAAATCTTTTTATAACTCATCAGCGCAACCACGACTTTTAGAAGTTTTTACACCAAGAACAGAAAACGATGAGATTCTTTTAAATTATTTCAAGTATATCAAATAATTAAATGTGACATTTCTACTTTTTATGTGTCTCATTATTGGCTATATTTATAGACCAAATAATTTATTAACCCTTTAAATACAACTAAGATGAGTAAAAGAGATGATTTGATAGCAAAGTATGCTGCAGATTTAAAAGACAAATGCGGAGTAAATCCTGATATGGGTTTATTAACTAAAGTAACAATCGGTTGTGGGCCATCAATTTATAATGCTGATGCTGCAACAGTTTCAGGATCTGATGATTCAGAATTAGATACTGTAAAGAATAACTTTTTAATCAAAAAATTGGGATTAAAAGATGATGCAGATTTAGATAAAGGTATTGCTGCTGTTATGGAAACTTACGGAAAGTCTAACAGAAACAAATACAGAGCAGTTGTATATTACTTATTGACAAAACACTTCAAAAAAGAGTCAGCATATTAATTTGACATTTTTATAAAATATTAAGCGTTATGATTCATTAGAATTGTAACGCTTTTTTTAGTTCTCATAACTAATATCTGTATCTTTGCCGCATGATAAGAATTGGAGACTATAATACATTAGAAATACTTCGCGAAACAGATCAAGGTCTATATTTAGCAGATCAAGAAGGTAATGAAGTTTTGTTACCAAACCGCTATGTTCCTGAATCCTTTAAAGTTTGGGATGAGATAGAAGTTTTTGTGTATTTAGATAATGAAGAACGTCCTGTTGCTGTAACCGATGAACCTTTTATTGTACGTGATGATTTTGCTTTATTGCGTTGTAATCAGGTGACAGAGCATGGTGCATTTTTAGATTGGGGATTGGTCAAAGAATTGTTTTGCCCATTTAAAGAGCAAGCTTTTAAAATGAAAGCTGGTGGATGGTATTTGGTGTATTGCTATCTCGACGAAATAACTGGCAGACTAGTAGCATCAAGTAAAACGAATCGATTCTTAGATAATAAAGAACTAACAGTTCAGCAATTTGATGAAGTAGATTTGATTGTTTCTCATCCTTCAGATTTAGGAATGAATGTGATTGTTAACAAGGAACATTTGGGTTTAATATTTACTGAAGACATTTTTAAAGATATCAGTGTAGGAGATTATCTTAAAGGGTTTGTTAAAAAAGTAAGAGACGATAATAAATTAGATATCGTTTTAGGAAAAATTGGATACCGTAAGATTGAGCCTAATGCAGATTTGGTAATGCAACATTTAGAAGATAGTCATGATGGGTTTCTCGCTTTAAATGATAAATCTAATCCAGATGATATTAAGCGTGAATTACAAATGAGCAAAAAAACATTTAAAAAAGCAATTGGTACGCTTTATAAGAAGCGATTAATTACAATTGAATCTGATGGGATTAGATTAATTGAGTGATACGCTAAGCTTAGTCATAACACGTTTATAAACGGTATCTAAGCCTTCATATAAATTATCAAAGCTTATATTTTCTGAAGCACAAAACTGACTTTCAATTTCGGCATTCATACGTCCAGCCTCATTGTGACTAACTATCCCGTAAGCAGTTAGATTTGGAAAAATAGATCGTATTTCTGCTGTTTCTAATAATGCAATAGAATACGAATTCACTCTATTAGCAACTATACCAAAAGGTTTAACGTTTCCGAAGTATTCAATTAGATCGTGAATCATTTGCCTTCCAGAAGTTAAGTTTGCATGTATACCTTCATTGAATTCTACAACAGCGATGTGATTAAAAAAATGAAGTGTACCTGCTTCAGACTGTTCTTGCTTCACAATCTGTGAAGCAACATTTGAATTTACAATAGTCATATCCCTAAATATGTTTTGTTTTTACTAATTTTTGTGACACTTTAATCTCTGTGCCTATATTAAGACACACATTCTCTTAAAAAGTCACATGAAAACAATGGTGGCGAGATAATGATACGTTTAATTGAAAGTTTTGGATGTTTTTAGGTTGATAAAATTGATATAAAAGCAGTATTTTTGTGTTAAATATTTATGACTATGAAGACAGCCGAATGGGTGACTGCTAAAACCTATGAAGATATTACGTATAAGAAGTGTAACGGCGTAGCGAGAATTGCTTTTAATCGTCCGAATATTAGAAATGCATTTCGTCCTAAAACCACTAGCGAACTTTACGATGCTTTTTATGATGCTAACGAAGATGTTAATATTGGCGTTGTATTGCTGTCTGCTGAAGGACCATCAACTAAAGATGGTATTTGGAGTTTCTGTTCTGGAGGCGATCAAAAAGCAAGAGGCCATCAAGGTTATGTTGGAGAAGATGGCTATCATCGTTTAAATATTTTGGAAGTGCAACGCTTAATTCGTTTTATGCCAAAAGCAGTAATTGCTGTGGTTCCTGGTTGGGCCGTCGGAGGAGGACATAGTCTTCATGTGGTTTGTGATTTAACTTTAGCGAGTAAAGAACATGCTATTTTTAAACAGACTGATGCAGATGTAACGAGTTTTGATGGTGGCTATGGTTCGGCATATTTGGCAAAAATGGTCGGGCAAAAGAAAGCACGTGAGATTTTTTTCCTCGGAAGAAATTATTCGGCACAAGAGGCCTATGAAATGGGAATGGTTAATGCTGTGATTTCTCATGATGATTTAGAAGATACAGCATATGAATGGGCTCAAGAGATATTAGCAAAATCGCCAACCTCTATTAAAATGTTGAAGTTTGCGATGAACTTAACAGACGACGGAATGGTAGGTCAGCAAGTCTTTGCTGGAGAAGCGACACGATTAGCGTATATGACAGATGAAGCAAAAGAAGGTCGCGATGCGTTTTTAGAAAAGCGCAAGCCTAACTTTGATAAAAAATGGATTCCGTAATCTAAAGCGTATTTATGTTTAAAAAAATGAGGCCTTGGTTATCAGCTTTTAGATTACGTACCTTACCCTTATCGGTTTCTGGTATTATCATTGGATCGTGTTTGGCGCATTACAATGGCATGTTTGATAGAACAATCCTAATTTTTGCTATTCTTTTAACGATTGCCTTGCAAGTACTTTCTAATTTAGCAAACGATTATGGCGATGGTGTTAAAGGCACAGATAATGATGATAGGATAGGACCAGAGCGTGCCATACAAAGCGGAGCTATTACACCAGAAGAGATGTTTGAAGGCATTAAAATGAATATCCTTGTGGTTATTATTCTTACAGTTGGGTTGATTTTTGTGTCTTTCGGAAGTAAATATTTTCTTTACGCAATGCTGTTTTTCTTGTTATCAGGATTATCTGTTTATGCAGCTATTAACTATACTGTAGGTAGTTCGCCATATGGTTATAGAGGTCTAGGTGATGTTTTTGTATTTATTTTCTTCGGATTATTAAGCGTCGTAGGAAGCTATTTTTTGTATACTAAGCAAATAGACCATCATGTGTATTTACCTGCTGTCTCTTTGGGATTTTTGAGTATGGGTGTTTTAAACCTCAATAACATGAGAGATATTGACTCTGATGCTGCAGCAGGAAAGAAAACTCTAGCAGTAAAGTTAGGACGACAAAAAGCAAAAACCTACCATATAATATTAATCGTATTAGCTATAATTGTGTCATGCGTGTTTTCAATTTTATACTATTCTAAGCCAACAATTTTCTTATTTTATATTGCGTACATTCCTTTGTTGATACATCTAAACGTAGTGAGAAAAATAAATTCGCCTAAAGACTATGACCCACAATTAAAGGTGTTAGCACTGAGCACTTTTTTGTTTGCAGTACTATTAGGAGTCAGTTATATTTTATAATAAAATTAACATAAAAGTTTGGAAATCAAATAATTAATACTTATATTTATTCTTGAAATTTTGTAGGTCGGCATTTGTTTTGCTATTATGTTGGCAATAAAATTTGGGGCTTTAAAACTCAGACAATTTCTTCAAATCTGTCTGAGTTTTTTCGTATTTTAGGGCTAAGAATACATAATTTAAATAATCACCAATGCAAATCACATTTTACGGCCATGCAAGTTTAGGTATTAAAATTGCTGACACACATATTCTCGTTGACCCATTCATTTCTGGAAACCCTAAAGCATCACATATTAATATCGAAACGCTTGAAGCTGATTATATTCTGGTGACACATGCGCATCAGGATCATATTCTCGATGTTGAAGCTATTGCCAAGCGTACAGGAGCTGTTATTGTATCTAACTTTGAAATCGCAACCTATTTTGATAAGCTGGGTTTGGAGAGTCACCCAATGAATCATGGTGGACAATGGGATTTTGAATTTGGAAACGTGAAATATGTTAATGCGATTCATACGTCATCATTTCCTGATGGTAGCTATGGTGGACAGCCTGGAGGCTTTGTTATTGAAGGCGAACATAAAAACATTTATATCGCAGGCGATACAGCCTTGACTATGGATATGAAACTCATCCCATTATTTACAAAACTCGATTTAGCGATACTGCCTATTGGAGATAATTTCACGATGGGTATTGATGAAGCCATTCATGCGAGTGACTTTGTTGCCTGCGATAAAGTACTCGGTTATCACTTTGATACCTTTGGCTATATTGAAATCGATCATGAAGCCGCCAAGCGCAAATTCTTTGATAAGGATAAGGATTTAATGTTGCTGGAGATTGGTGAGAGTATTGAGTTGTAATGCCTATTTCACCTTACTTCGCATCACTAACTTATGAATCAGTTTAGGAGACAGGCGTTTTACTAATACACCAAACTTTTCGAACTTACCAATATAGGCTTCATACTTTTCTTTGCGAATGGCTTTAATCATTTTTTTGACAAAGACATCCACATCTAATCCGTTTTCAGTCATGTCATCTTGATAGCCTTGTTCGCTACCATCGCCTGTTAGGGCATTTCTTGCCACATTGGTATTAACGAAGCCAGGACATATCATCGTGACTTTGATATGGTCTTTATCATGTTCTAAGCGTAAGGCATCAAAAAAGCCATGTAACGCATGTTTCGCAGCACAATAGGCCGAACGATAATGCGAACTAAATTTTCCCATAAGACTTGATACTACAACATAATGACCTGATTGTTGCGCTATAAAATGTGGTAATAATGCTTTAGATAAGGCAACTGTACCTAAATAATCAACTTCCATGAGTTTGCGATCAACATCAATTGAGGTTTCAATGATAGGAGAACGTTGGCTAATGCCTCCATTATTAACGAGGATATCTATCTTGCCAAAGGCTGAAATTGCGGTTTCCGTAATGCTTTTCATCGCTAGTGTATCTTCTAAATCTAAAGCCAACACATATACCGAATTAGGGTTTCTGCAGAGCGCTTTCACGTTTTGTAAGGCTTCAGTTCTTCTAGAAGAAATGATAAGTTTACAGTTATATTTTGACAATGCAATAGCCAAACTTTTGCCAATACCACTTGAAGCACCAGTAATCCAAATTATTTTATTATCAAAGGTCATTGTTTCGAATGTTTAGTTAGCCAATCTTTTCGCAAATCATCAGAAATTTGACCGCTGCCATCATGTTTCCAACCCGGAGGTTTAATAAGATAGAGACATCTGTTTTTTAACGATTTCCGACCAGAAAATGTATCTTTAAACAAATGAACCCATTCGATGAAAGCAATTTTTATAGGATTGTAAGTCGTGATATTTTTCACCAAACCATACACTACTTTTTCTTCTTTCAGTTCAGGTTGAAATGTATAAAACAGTTTGTCCCAAATAATTAAAATGCCTGCATGGTTTCTATCTAGATATAATGGATTACTGCCATGATGTACGCGATGATGAGATGGTGTATTAAAAACGGCTTCAAACCATTTGGGCATTTTATCGATAGCTTCGGTATGAATCCAAAATTGATAGAGTAAGCTAATCGACATTTGTAATAAGATCATGCCTGGATGAAAGCCTAAAAGTGGCAACCAAAGCCAAAATACAAAAGCGTAAAAACCACCAGACCAAGTTTGCCTGAGCGCAGTGCTTAAATTGTAATGTTGTGACGAGTGATGTACAACATGTGATGCCCAAAATAATCGACATTCATGTGATATACGATGAAACCAATAGTAAGCAAAATCATCAGCAAAGAAAATAAGAATAAAACTCCACCATACAATTGGGATTGTAAACAGTCTGAAATTTTCATAGATGTAAAAGAATGCTAATAAGACTAAAATTTTACTAAAAAAACCTAAAAACACATTGCCTAAACCCATAGCAATAGAGGAGAAGGCATCCTTAGGTTCGTAGGTTTTAACACCTTGTTTTATGGTTATGTATAACTCTAAAAGCATCGCAATAATAAAAAATGGGATGGCAAATAGAATAATATTTGGGAAGTTAGGGTCTTGCATTAGGTCAACTTTATACGTGACAAATTACGAAAAATAATACCTATTTTTGCGATTGCATGAAAGCAACTTGTAAACATCATATACTTCATTTTAAATCGCCTAGCGGAACATCTAGAGGGATCTTAAAGACCAAAGACACTTGGTTCATTGTTTTGAATGATAATGGCAAAACTGGCATAGGAGAATGTGGTATGTTTAGAGGTTTAAGTAGTGATGATCGACCAGATTTTGAAAACAAACTGCAATGGGTTTGTGATAATATTAACCTTGGATTAGATGTTTTATTACTTGAACTTCTAGCATTTCCGAGTATTGAGTTTGGATTGGAAATGGCATTTAAGTCGTTGGAAAGTCAAGATGGTTTTGAATTATTTCCTTCAGAGTTTACAAAAAATGAAGCACCAATTCCTATTAATGGATTAATCTGGATGGGAAGTGAAGCGTTTATGAAGCAACAAATCAAAGCTAAGCTAGAGGCAGGTTTCAGTTGTATTAAAATGAAAATAGGAGCGATTGATTTTCAGAGAGAGTTAGAATTGTTGAAATCGATACGACAAGAATTTTCTGCTAAAGACATTGAATTACGTGTTGATGCTAATGGGGCTTTTTCACCTTCCGAAGCTTTAGAAAAATTGAAACAATTGTCAGAATACGATTTGCATTCTATAGAACAACCCATAAAGCAAGGACAATTTGATGCTATGACACGTTTGTGTGAAGAAACACCTTTACCAATTGCTTTGGATGAAGAATTAATTGGTGTGTTTTCTGTAACAGATAAGCAAGAATTGCTACAAATCATAAAACCGCAATATATTATTTTGAAACCCACATTAGTTGGTGGTTTTAGAAGTAGTGAAGCATGGATTACAATAGCAGAGCAGCAAAATATTGGCTGGTGGATTACTAGTGCTTTAGAAAGTAATATTGGTTTAAATGCAATTGCACAATGGACCTATACACTTAAGAGTAGTTTACCACAAGGGTTGGGTACTGGAGGCTTATTTACTAATAATTTTGATTCGCCTTTAGTTGTAAAAAATGGTACATTGCGCTACGAAAAAGATACATCTTGGAATTTTAATATTTAATTATGAATTATTTACAACAAGCATACAAAGGAGAAAATGAAGCATGGAAAGTGATTTTAACTGTTTTAGTTGTTTCTGGGCTTTTTATATTTAATCTTATCTTTTTAATGTTCTTTGGTGATGGTTTTGATTTTGTAGAAGAACAGAAAAAAATGCTAGAAATGGTGCCAAGTAAAAACTTTTGGCTTGCAGTTAACTTACTACCATTTGCCTTTCTTTTATTACTTTTATTTTTGCTTGTGAAATTTCTGCACAAAAGAAGTTTGAAATCATTAACTACTGCGCGAGAGAAAATAGATTGGAGTAGAGCTTTTTTCTCATTCTCTTTAATAGTAATCATTACGCTTGGCCTATTTGCGTTCAGTTATTTCTCTGACCCTTCAATTGTCGAATTTCAATTAGACCCTTTCAAATTCACTATTTTAGTTATTGTTAGTTTGCTTTTATTTCCGCTTCAAATAGGATTAGAAGAATATTTATTTAGAGGTTACTTAATGCAACAGATTGCTATAGTGGTTAAAAATAAATGGTTTCCTTTGATTATTACTTCTGTGTTGTTTGGCATATTACATAGCGGAAATCCTGAAGTTGACGAAATGGGACCAATTATAATGGTGTTTTATATAGGAACAGGCTTATTGTTAGGAATTATGACTTTAATGGATGATGGTTTAGAATTGGCTCTAGGTTTCCATTTTGGTAATAATTTGATGGCTGCATTGTTAGTGACTGCTGATTGGTCGGCTTTACAAACGGATGCTGCTTTCATATATACTTCTGAAACTGCAACGAATCAAATTTCTGAAATTCTAGTTCCTATTTTAATTGTATATCCAATAATTCTATTCATTCTAGCCAAAAAATATAAATGGAAAAACTGGAAAGAAAAGTTATTTGGAAAGGTTCACGAGCCAATAAAAGAAGATTATAAAATCATTGGCGAATAAAAAAAGCGACTCTAGAGTCACTTTTGTAGTTTTTATAGTCACTTTTTATTCAGTAGCTTTAAATAAAATAGCAGCTTTATTAAAATCTGATGCGGCATTAATTACACCTCTAAACTCTTCATATTTACTAATACTAAATTCATGAGTTTTGTAAAACTCTTCTATATTGATTATAATTTTATTGCCTTCTATTGTATACGATGATTCGAACTTTGCTAATTTCTCACCAGTTCGTCCAATATAGCTTTTATCAATATTTAATGAGCTTAAACCTTCAACCGTGTAGCCTTCAGGGATATGTACGATAATTTCATAATTATAACGATTTGGGTAAGTCATTTCTATAGGGTTTACACGTTCTGTTTCCTGATATAACTCGCTTTGCGTACCAATGACTAATCCTGCTTGAAAGATATAACTGTCTCCAGCATCTTCTAATAATGCTTCCGAAGAAATAGAAGATTTCACCTTAAAAGGAACGTTGTATTCTAATTGGTTAATCTCAACATTTTTTTCTTCATAAGTCAAAATTTCTTTGTCTTCAATACCAGCTCCAGTTAAATAGTCTTTATATTCTTTAATGTTTTCGTCTGAAGATAAATTTAAAACAGCTCTACTCGTTTCTGCCCAATGTCCAAAATAGTCTTGATCTTCAACAATAATTACTTTTTCAAAATCATCATCAAAAGTGATATCCATATCTCTTTTTATTCTGCTGAAATCTGGATCTTCTTCTACGATTTTAGAAAAATAATAATCAAAATCTGATGGAATAAACAATCCGTAATTTCCAAGGATATTAAAGGGAGCTTCACCAACTCTAGATTCTACTCTGTCTGGCGCAATATATTTTTTTTCTGAAGGTAAATAAATCAAGAAATCTCTTAGCATACCAGGAATAAAGAAGTCTGGATCAAATTTATTTAAAAAGCGATTGGCAGTGACAACAATTTCATAATCAACATTTAAAGCTTTTAAATAGTGCCCATAAACCTTGATGATTCCAAAGTCACTTGAAGAACGGTTTTCAAGAACATAATCTAAGTCAGATAATTCTTCATTATTATTCTTTACTAAAGTAAAGTTCGTTTTGATAAAGTTATCAATTAAAGCTGCCTTTTTAAAATCGGTAAGATCCGATTGACCTTCAATGATTTTTTCTACATCAATTTGTGCTTTTTTCGCTACTTTTTCAGGAAAGAAACGCGAACCTACATTATCTGAAACATTAGACCAGAACATTTGTTGTGTAATCTTTTGCCCTTTTGGGAAGCATTGGTAAACTACTGCAGTTTTATTAGCTCTAGGTGTAGAATATTCTTCTTCTAGCATTGCAGGAATATTTCTAATGGTCAATAATTTTTCATCATTACCATCAACTTTTACATATTCAAAATTAGCAGTAGTTCTATAAGCTTTAACATTGGCGTTTAAATCGCCTGTGATAAATAAAAACTGAGCTTCTTTTATTTTATAATCGGTTTGTAGGGTTTCAGAGCCATACATGTCAAATTCTTTTTCAACCGTGTAAAGCACTTCAATTTCTGAGTTTTTTTCTACACCTTCAATAGCAAAAATTTTGAAGTCCCCATACTCGTCAACATTTTTTACTTCTTTGATATTGTCTTTATTTAAAAGTGTAATTTTCCCTTCAGCGTTTATAGTCCTTGCTTTGATATCAACCACTTTTTTTACATCATACATCGGTATGTAAACGGTATTGTGTTCGGCAATTCCTTTGTCATCATTTACTCTAGAAATGGTGTGTTCAGTCTCAAAACGTCTTGGTACTTGAGCCAGTGCACTTGATGCATATTCTACAATATGTTTTTTGAGAATACCAATTGAAGACTCTTTCGTTTCATCGGCAGAAATCTCATGCAGTTCGGGTTTTTGTGACCAATCATAGGTTTTATAGTATTGTGCAAAACTTGAAGTTGTTGTGACTAAAAGTAATAAAAAGGCAATGTTCTTAATCATGTTGTTGTTCTAAAATTATACTTTTTTTGTAAGATTTAATGAGGCTTTTAATGAAGTTATTCCATTGGTCGAACTCATCATTTTGAATACTTAAGGTATTCACGTAAATTGATTTTGTTTGAATGATTGAATTATTGTCCTTTACACTGTAGGAGATTTTATAACCATAATTTGAATCTTCAAACAGGGTTTCTTTTGGAATGTAGCTAGCTTTATATCCATCAGGTATCTTAAAGATTGTATTGTATGTTTTCTGAAATTTGTAATCTATTTTTTTACTGTATTTTCTACCTTTGATATCGATGTCGCTTTTTGAAAGTGCGCGATCAATATTAAGATTGATATAAATTTTATCTCCAATAGATTTTGTGTAACTGTCAATATCTAGGTCATATTCTAATGTTAAAGGTGTGTTTTTATTATCAAAATTTGCCTTAGTAATATTGTTATACTTGGTTTTATTATTTCCTAAAGAAAGTGTGGTGTTTAAATATTCTTCTTCAGTCTTAGTATCTTTTTTATAGGTGTAATCTGTGACAAACTCTACTTTCTCATAACCAGTTAGGGCTCTTTTTTCAAAAACCTTAACACGATCACCTTCGAGCTCCATTAGTGTCGTTATAGTGGTAGTATTCTGCTCAGCATTTGGAGCTGGTATCTGAACAATCTCATAATCTTCGTAACTTATCCCAATAAGGGCTTCTTTACCTTGAATAAATGCCGTTGGTACACCATAAGGAATAAAGTTGTCGGTTGCATCCAGAAAAACTTTTTCACCATCAATGATGGCTGTTAAAATCATATGATCAGCTACCGTTCCTGTTGGTAATTCACTGTATTTATATGGTTTATTTCTTGAGCCAATCCATGTTCGGTAAGCCTTGATACCAACATGGTTAAGCATTTGATAAATCAAGTTGGTCATGGCTTTGCAATCACCATATCTTGACTCACAAGTACTAGCTGCTCCAGTGGGTATCAAACCATTATAGCCATCTCCAAAAGCTATATAGTTGATATTATCTTGAACCCAATTAAATATAGCTTCAGCTTTTTCAGCTTTAGTAGTTGACATTTTAGTGATATCCTCAGCAAGACTCTTGACTTGGTCTAAAGGGCCTTCTTCAATATTTTCAATAAAGGCATCGTTGTACCATTTATATAAATCTGAAAGATTGCCTAAAACACGATGTTCTTTACCGTTTTCAGTGTAACTTTTTATGCGCAATTTAATATGAGGTAAATAATACATTGGAGCTTCACTGTCTTCCTCGCTTTTGTAGCCATACGTGTTTGTTGCAGTCCATGTATAAATATAATTGTCTTTATTTTCTTCTTTTTTAAAATCTAAATCAATCAAATCAGTGTTAAATTCGGTGTAACCTATAGTGACATTTTTTGGAAACTCAATTGATAATTGAGCACTTTTTGTTGGTGTATTGCCTACTACAAAATTGAACCCTCCAAGAAAATAGGGCTCTTTAACAATTCTAGTATAATTTAAATTTGTTACAGCTCCTTTTTTTACAGCTGGAAAAGTAAAAAAGGTATATTCGGTATCATCATAAAACACCATACCATCAAAAAACTGCTTGGTTTCAAAATAATCAACTTCTATTTTTTTCTTCGTATTTGGAATAAAAGTGTAAGCTTCTATATCTTTAATTTCAGAAAAGCTACTATAGCCAATATGTTCGTTCGCATAATTAAGAATATTAGATGTCATAAATTTTGCCTGCTCTGATACATTTTGAATAATGTCAAATTTATGTTTCTTGAGTTTAATTTTTATATGCTCATGTCTTTTGAGATATATATAATCTTCATCCGAGAAGTCTTGAGATATACTTATAAACGGAATCAATAAAAATAGGATAAGTAGCTGCTTCATTTAATAAAGGTTAATTTCAAATATAGACTAATATAATATTTATCTTTAACTTTGTTTAGTTAAAAATAGTATAAAACTATATAGCTAATATCATACCAAAAATGACACCCAAGTTTGACAAAATACATTTAAGATTTAAACTTAATGGTATAAATTATAACCATGAAGACTTAAAAGAAGTTGCATATAGCTTAGTTAAAGAAGGCGAATCTTACGAGCAAGTGATTGGTAATTTTTTGTTAGACTGGTTAGACGAACGCGATTATGTATTAACTAATACATCGGGATCTACTGGACTACCAAAAAGTATAAAAATAAAGAAACAACAGATGGTGAATTCTTCAGTAATGACTGGAGATTTCTTTGGCTTGCAACCAGGCGATAAAGCTTTACATTGTTTACCAAGCCAATACATCGCAGGCAAAATGATGTTAGTAAGAGCAATGATTTTAGGTTTAGAATTAGATATGGCGCCACCATCCTCAATACCATCATATGACCATCTTAAGCATTACGATTTTTGTGCTATGATTCCTTTGCAATTACAAAATTCATTAGACCGCTTACAGCAAATAAAAACAGTAATTGTTGGAGGTGCTAGAGTGTCTAAAACTTTAATAAGGTCATTGCAAAATCTTGAAACAGCTGTTTTTGAAACTTATGGGATGACCGAAACTGTAAGCCATATTGCTGTAAGACAGCTTAATAAAACTTCTGAAATGCAACCTTTTAAACTACTTCGAGACATTTCTGTTTCTAAAGATGATAGAGATTGCTTAGTGATTAATGCTCCTGCTCTTTCAGAGGATAGCATCTTTACTAATGATGTCGTTGAAATGAAATCGGGCAACGAGTTCGAAATTATTGGCCGTTATGATAATATGATAAATTCTGGTGGTGTAAAGTTGTTTCCAGAATTAATTGAAGCTAAACTGCAAGATAAAATTGAACAACGTTTTTTTATTGCTTCGGAAAACGATAAAGTTTTAGGGGAGAAAGTCGTTTTAGTGTTAGAAAGTGAAACAAAAGACTTGGATATTTCATTGTTTAGCAATTTGGAAAAATTTGAAGTTCCTAGAACGATTTACAATACGCCAAAATTTATTGAAACGTCTAATGGGAAAATCCAAAGACAAAAAAATATAGAAGCTATTTTAGGCTAGTTTACTCATTGAAAAGCTCGGTTTGCTCATTTTTCATTTTATTTATAAGGTATTGGTTGTAAGTTTATTATGAACTAAAAATCAAATACCATGAAAAATCAATTAGTAGTACTTGTTGCACTGTTAGTGTCTTTTTTTTGCACAAGCCAAGATCAATATATTGAAACAAAATCAGTTTCAATAGATAATTTTATCACTTTTATAGTAGAGCATATTGAAAACAATGATGAAGATTCAGAATCCTCTTTAAGAAATGTAACGTTCCTATTACAAACGCCAATTAGCGATTTAAGTCCAGAAGATAAGGTGATTTTAAAACAAGCGTTTAAATTAATTTCAGAGCGGCTTTCGCTTAATGATTACATATCTATTGTAACGTATTCTGGTTTTAATGGAATAGCATTAAAGAAAACAACTCCAAAAGATTTGAAATCGATCATATACAGCATCGAAAATTTGAAATCAAGTATCAATGAGTTCCATAATGATGGAATAGAACTTGCCTATACATATACAAAAGAAAATTTAGAAGAAGAAGCCAAAAATATGGTGATTATGGTTAGAAATCCAAAAAGCTTAATAGCAAAATCATCAACAGTTGATCAAGCTCAAATCTTGCAAAATGGTAATGAGCCAAAAAAGAATAATCTTGTGTTATTGACAGCTATAACATTATTGCCGCAAATTATTTCGGTAATTAAAGATTAGAAGATTTTGAATGTCGATACAATAAGTATGATGCAATAAAACCAACAAGAGAGAAGATTCCCATAATTCCAAAGGCATGTTGAAGTCCAACAGCACCAGGATTTAAATCTAGGAAATAACCCATTAATGGTCCTGCAAAAATATCTGGTGTATAGCCTACAACAGAAATAAAACCAACAGTTATTCCAGTTAGGCCTAGTGGGATTTTCGTTTCTTCTAATGTTGCGAAGTACAAGATTCTCGCTGAATAAACACCAAGGGCCATAGTGCCAATAGATAATATAAAGAGAAGCGTAGAACCATCATCAATAATTCCAGAAGCAAAAACAAGACTTGTTATCAACATCAATAAAAAACCAATAACAATCCAAAGTGATGCTCTGGTGCGATCTGCTAGTAAACCAATAGTAATGCCTATAATTGGACGCATATATAAAAGTGATGTTCCAACTTTTGCTGCTTTAATTTTGTCATATCCCATGACGTCTTCTGCATATTGACTAAAAAGATCTGTCATTTTATATCCAAAATAGGCACATAAAATAATAATCATAAGCAGCCAAACAGCCTTAAATTGTGCGACTTTTTTAAAGTTTCCTAAAGTAATTATTTTGGATTTTTCTAATTGTGTTTCAATCTGCTTTTCTTCCGTAGAACTTAATTTTTTCAAAAACAAAAAAACTAGAACAGAAATAATACAAACAGAAAAAGCTGTGTAAATGATGACTTGTTTAAAAGCTACTTTGCGTTCTAAAATAGATGTAAGCTCTATATCTTTTGTAATAAAAGCTGAAAAAACAAGTACACCAACCGATCCAAAAATTGCAGCAACAAGTCCGCGACCACCATCTAGAAATCCAAAAGCAATGCCTTGTTTTTTTGTGCCTCCCCAAATTCTGGTCGCTTTTATCATTGCAGCCCAAAAGAGAAAAATAGTTGTGAATCCCCAAAACCCATAGAGTATATGAAGGTTAGCTAGTGTTGGATAGGTTGCTAAATAAAATCCACCCATTGCTGTCAGCATTAAAGCAACAGACATCAATATATGTGGCCGAAATTTATCAGCCAAAGGACCACCAAACAAATATGAAAAAAGAGCAACTAGTCCATATACAGAGAAACAACTTCCGAGTTCTGTCTGACTTATTGCAAATGATTCTAAGAATGTTGTTCTAAAAATTCTAACAATTACAAAAGGTAATATAAAAACAGCCTCACCAGCTAATATAAGTAAGATGATAATATAAACTGGTGATACTTTTTTTTGTTGTGACATATTATACCTGTAAAACGCCCATATTAAATGGTTTCTCAATAGGAGCGTGGTTGGCAGCTTCAATACCCATACTAATCCATGTTCTCGTATCTAATGGGTTGATAACAGCATCAGTCCAAATACGAGCAGCAGCATAATATGGAGACACTTGATTGTCATATCGATTCTTGATCTTGTCAAACAATTCTTTTTCTTTCTCTTCAGTTATTTTTTCGCCTTTTTTAAGAAGTGACGCTTTTTCTATTTGAAGTAATACTTTGGCTGCAGAATTACCACTCATTACAGCTAATTCAGCACTAGGCCATGCCACAATTAATCTTGGGTCATAAGCTTTTCCACACATGGCATAATTTCCTGCGCCATAGCTGTTTCCGATGACAATCGTAAATTTAGGCACTACCGAATTACTTACCGCATTCACCATTTTAGCGCCATCTTTAATAATGCCTCCATGTTCAGACTTACTACCGACCATAAACCCTGTTACATCTTGTAAAAACACTAAAGGTATTTTCTTCTGATTGCAATTGGCAATAAATCGAGTGGCTTTATCTGCACTGTCATTATATATTACACCTCCAAATTGCATTTCGCCTTTTTTATTCTTTACTAATTTACGTTGGTTCGCAATGATTCCAACTGCCCAACCATCAATACGAGCATAAGCAGTAATTATGGTTTTACCATAACCCTGTTTGTATTCGTCAAATTCAGAATTATCAACTAAACGTTTGATAATTTCTTTCATGTCATATTGTTCTGCTCTAGATTTTGGAAGAATGCCAAAGATATCATCGGGATTTTCATTAGGTTTTTTTGCTATTGTACGATTAAAACCGGCTTTGTCATAATCACCAATTTTATCGATTAATCGTTGAATCGTTTCTAAAGCATCCTTATCATCTTTAGCTTTATAATCGGTGACACCAGAAATCTCACAATGCGTTGTTGCTCCACCTAAAGTTTCATTGTCAATAGTTTCTCCTATGGCAGCTTTAACTAAATAGCTACCTGCTAGAAAAATACTTCCTGTTTTATCTACAATCAGAGCTTCATCACTCATAATAGGTAAGTATGCACCTCCGGCAACACAGCTTCCCATTACTGCAGCAATTTGAGTAATTCCCATGCTACTCATCACGGCATTATTTCTAAAAATACGTCCGAAATGTTCTTTGTCTGGAAAAATCTCATCTTGCATTGGTAAATACACACCAGCAGAATCTACCAAATAGATAATCGGTAATCGGTTTTCAATAGCAATTTCCTGAGCACGCAAATTCTTTTTTCCTGTAATAGGAAACCAAGCACCAGCTTTTACAGTTGCATCATTGGCAACAACAATACATTGCTTTCCTTTTACATAACCAATTTTTACGACAACACCACCAGATGGACAACCACCATGTTCGGCATACATGTCTTCTCCTGCAAAAGCACCAATTTCAACAGATGCTTTTTTTGAATCTAATAGATAGTCTATTCGCTCTCTAGCGGTCATTTTACCTTTAGCATGATGCTTTTCAATACGGTTTTCACCACCACCTAGTTTTACTTTGGCAAGTCGCTTTTTTAATTCGGAAAGGAGTAATTTATTATGATCTTCGTTTTTATTGAAGTTTAAATCCATAGTGTGTTTTATTTCCTACGAATTTACGAAACCCATAACGGATTAAAAAGTGAATAATTTGTTAAAATATATTACAAGGAATTAGTTTCCTTGGAAAATAAATTTATTTGCCTTATATTTGTACCAACAAAAACCAATACGAAATGAAACGAGATAAAATTATTTATTATGTAGCTACAGGATTATTAACATTGTTAATGTTGTTTTCTGTGAGCATGTATTTTTTTAAACACGAAGATGTATCTGCAATGTTTACTAATTTTGGATACCCAACTTATATCATATATCCTTATGCTGTTGCTAAATTATTAGGATTAGTTGCGTTGTGGGGACCAAGTTTTAAAATACTTAAAGAATGGGCTTATGCAGGTTTCTTTTTTGCTTTTATACTTGCATTTTTCGCACACGTTATGATTAACGACGGAGAACAAACGGGAGCATTAATTGCATTTATATTATTAATTGTATCCTACATTTTTAATAAAAGAATTAACAAACAATAACAATGAAACATATTATAGCATTTGCTGGCAGTAACAGTAAAAACTCAATCAATAAACAATTAGCGGTTTATGCATCATCCTTAGTTGAAGATGCAAAAGTTACTGTTTTAGATTTAAATGATTTTGAGTTGCCTATCTATGGAATAGATTACGAAATTGAACATGGAATTCCAGATAATGCACAACAATTTTTAGATCATATAAGATCTTCAGATGGAATCGTTTTATCTTTAGCTGAACATAATGGTGCTTACGCGACAGTTTTCAAAAACATTTTTGATTGGATGTCTCGAATCGATAACAAATTGTGGAGTGATAAACCAATGTTGCTAATGGCCGCTTCTCCTGGAGGTAGAGGCGGAGCAACAGCATTAGATATAGCAAAAGGACGTTTCCCTTATATGGGAGGGAATATTGTTGGACAGTTTTCACTGCCTTCATTTGGAACCAATTTTCAAGAAGGTACTCTTGTAAATCAAGACTTAAAAGCGCAATTAACAGAAGAGGTTAAACAATTTCAAGATAGCTTGTAAAATGGGAGACATTTCTAAAGATATAAACTCGACATTTCCAAATAGTAAGGTAAAAGCATTACTAAATATTATTTATACAGCCAACTGGATAAGTAGTCATCAGAATGCATTTTTTAAGCCATTTGGAATTTCACCACAGCAGTTTAATATTTTGAGAATTCTTCGAGGAGCAGGTAAAGCGATTAAAGTGCAAACCATCAAAGAGCGCATGTTAGAACGTGCTCCCAATGCTACACGATTGATGGATAAACTATGTGATAAACAATTAATAGAACGTTTACCTTGTCCAGAAGACCGTAGAGTAGTACATATTCAAATTACTAAAAAAGGACTTAATTTATTAGAAGAGATTTCTAAGGAATTTAAAGAAGATTTATTAGAAAATTTAACAGAAAAAGAAGCAGGTCAATTAAGTGATTTGCTAGATAAGATACGTTAGCGTATTTTTTTAACTAAATAGTTTCCATGGAAACTATTGCAATAAAAATTATTACAAATGAAACTAAATACAATAAAAAATGTTGGACGAAGTGATTTCGTTAATATGGGACCAATTAGATTACGTCAACCAGTACCAACACAACAAATAGAAATGGTAGATCCATTTATTTTATTACACCATTATGGGCCTTATGAGATTAATGAAAAAAGTAATCCGTTTGATTTAGGGCCGCATCCACATAGAGGCTTTGAACCCATCACCTTTTTAATTCAAGGAGAGCAATTGCATCGTGATTCGTTAGGTCATGAGAGTGTGGTTAAATCGGGAGATGTGCAATGGACAACTGCTGGCCGAGGTATTATTCATGCTGAGGGTCCAACAAAAGACTTCGTTAGAAATGGAGGAACCCTTGAAGGCATTCAGTTATGGTTAAACCTTCCTGCTGAGAAAAAAATGATTCAAGCTAATTATCAGCATGCTAAGCATGAGGAGTTTAATGTGATTACTTCCGAAGATGAAAAAATAGAAACTAGAATTGTCGCTGGCGAGTTTCAAAACACCTATGGGAAAATAGGAACTCAAACACCAGTTAATGCATTTCTGATTACTGCAAAAGCAGGAGGTAAGCAAACGATTAATTTTGACAGTTCTCATCAAGGCATGTTGTACTTGTTAAAAGGAAAAGTAAACGTGAATGACTCAGAAATTTTAGAACTAGATGAAAATCAACTCATTCAGTTTCATCAGGATGGGGATGGGTTTACTTTAGAATCAGAATCTGATAGTCTATTATTATTCTTATCTGGAGTACCATTTCATGAGCAGGTTGCAACTTATGGTCCATACGTGATGAATACGCAAACAGAATTGATGGAAGCTATGCGAGATTATCAAGAGGGTAAAATGGGATTTCTTCCAGCAAATTAATAATGCAATACATATAAAAAATCATGAAAACAATAGTTCACAAAGCAGATTCAAGAGGCTTCGCAAACCATGGATGGTTAAAATCACATCATACATTTAGTTTTGCGAGTTATCAAAATCAAGAACGAATGAATTTTGGAGCACTTCGTGTTCTAAATGATGATCTTGTTCAACCAAAAATGGGATTTGGAACACATCCACATCAAAATATGGAAATCATTTCTATACCACTAAAAGGAGCGCTATCGCATAAAGATAGTATGGGCAATAAACGAGCTATAGAAGTAGATGAAGTTCAGGTGATGAGTGCAGGAACAGGTTTGACACATTCAGAGTTTAACGATAGTAAAACTGAAGAAACTAATTTTTTGCAATTATGGATTATTCCTGAAGAAAAGAGTGTTCAGCCAAACTATGAACAACGTATGTTCCTTAGAGAAGAGAGACGAAATCAACTTCAAACAGTTGTAGCTCCTAAAGACAAATTAGAAGGTAATGCTTTGCCAGTTAGTCAGCAAGCTTATATTTATAGAGCGAACTTAGATCTAGATAAAGCTGTTGATATAAACTTCAAATCTGATCAAAATGGTGCATACATATTTGTTGTAGATGGTGAAGTTGAAGTTGCAGGCAATAGTTTAGGCAAAAGAGATGCTATAGGTGTTTTTGAAACGGACACTATTAAAATTAAAGCGAGACATAATTCAGAATTAATTATTGTTGAGGTTCCAATGAACTAAGATAGCTGTAATTGATTAAAATAAAAAAGCATCCTTAATTGGATGCTTTTTTATTTTAATAATTAAACTCATTAGTATCTCTATTCTTTTCTATTAGTAATAGATTAGGATCTAAAACAATTTTTGATGGTACTTCTTTTAAGTTAAATGACACTATTTCATTGCTTTCATCTATAAAGATTTGTTGTATTGAAATGAGTTCATCATTAGCATTGTAAAATCCGATTTCGAGATAATCATTCAAAACTAATTTTATAGCTTCGTATTTATCTCTATACTTATAAAAGTCTAGATTAACCTTCACTCGCCAGCTTTCAGTATTAATTTTAGTTATATCTGCGTTATTAATTTTTGCTTCATGAAATGTCACTGTCTCAAAATAATCTTTAATAAGATACTGTAACGAATCTGGTGTTTGAGATTTTAATTGTGAAATCAAATCTAGTGATGTTGGATACAAAGCTTCTCTATTTTTATAAGTGTTTAAAAAGTGTTTTAAAATAGTATGAAATTTATCTTTTCTTAGATAATGACTTAGGGTATTGAAAGCAATAGTTCCTTTTCTGTAAGCTAAATACTGTTGTTCACCTTTAACTAAATATAATGGAGGTTCAGTATCAGTTTCACTAGTTCTTCCTTTTAAATAGCGCTCGTGCTGCATTTTTAAAAATTGTTGTGCTTTTAATTTGCCATGTATGTCTTCGTAAATATTAAGTGAAATATATTCGGTAATACTTTCACTTAACATAGTAGCTCCAATGGCATCTGCTGGTACAACTTGATTGCCAAACCATTGATGTGTTATTTCATGCGCAATGGTATAAAATGAAATGTCTACAGTTTCATTAGATGCGTTTGCAATGAAGCGCATTTCAGAAGTGGGAATGCTATTAGCCATAACTGATGCATAAGTGCCTTCGGTAATTGGAAATTCAATAATACGTGCTTCGCTGAATTGATAATTCCCAAAATGTTTCGTGTTATAATCTAATGCTGCTTTTAAGCCATTTTTCATTTTTGAAAGGTTATGCGTGTGGTTTTTTTGATGGTAAATTTCAAGTGCGACACCTTTATAGTTTTCGGCTTCAACTTGAAATACGCCAGAACTAAAACTTAAAGAGTTTTTGATTTTAGAATCAGTTGCATATTCAAAATAGTTTCTGTCATTTGCAGTCCATGTCTTTTTTAAATAGCCTGGCGCAATAGCGGTTTGATTTTTTGATGTGCTAATCACAGTTCTCAAATGCACAGCATCTGAATCTTGAGAATAGTAGTGTCTTCTTTTTGCTAAGCTATCACTTGGAATCTTTGAGTTTGCGTTAAGGAAATATCCTATTCGTGGAAAGATGTTATTTTTAAAGAAGGTGCCATTATTGAGCACATTAGAATTATTTTCAAAGAGCGTATTGGCTTTGTTTTTAATAGTAAAATCTAATCTAATACTATCTTTTGGTTGCAAAGCATGTTTCAGTTTTAACACTGAAAATTTCACATAAGTGTCTTCGTTGATAACTTCTGAAACTCTATCAATTGCAAATGTTGTCGTTTCATCAAACCCGGTTTTAATCAGTAAAGTGTCAATTGCTTTTGAAGATTTGTTGACTAAAATGTATTGACCTTTAATATCAAGGTTATTTGATTTTGGAAAGATATTAATCTCTAAATCTATGGTAGTTATTTTGGGCTGGTTTTGAATTTTTGAATAGCTATTAAATTCACTTTCAAACCTATTGAAAGCTTTATTTCTGTCTTTAGATGATAATTCAACAGTCTTATTTTCTTCGGAATAAATTGTAAAACCAAGAGCAATAAACGTAAGCAGGCAGACTGTTGTTGCTATTTTTACATGGCGTTTAAAATTCAACTTTGCAGAATGTATTCGATCTTTTAAGGTCTGTGATAATCCTCTAGACCAAAATAAATAGGCGATTATTAATAATAGTAATCCAAAAACAAACCAATAACTTTTTACTAAAAAGTAGGGTTGAAGAAGATTGCCGTAACCATTTAAATCAGAATATTGCATAGGTTCAGAGAAATTAAACAAAAGTAATCGTGATGTAATTCCAATTTGTTTTAGCCCTGATATGCCTAGCCACCCTAAAATTAAAATGAAAATGCCTACATAGGTGTTTTTAAGTAGCGAGTGCACAAATACTGATGCAAATGCCCAAATAATTAGTCCAATAAATTGCACCTTATATAAATGGAATATATACAATTGAATTTGCATGTGATGGTAGTTATTATATAGTTGAATAAGTATTCCTACCAGCATCATAATAGTTAGCAATAGCAATTGCATTTTTAAAATGGCAATAACTTTTGAGGCTAGCAATGCAAAATTGCTTATTGGAGTGACGTCGACTAACTGGTTCATATTAGACATGCTGTCTTTATGTACTAACATACCACTATAAATGAATGTCAATAGCATGATTATTGTTGTAAAGAAAAAAGCTGGAATTGTCAATACGATATGAGTGACGGGTAAAATGGTCATTTCATTATTATTTGTTACTCTAGCAATAGCAAATAGTACAGCTAAGATTCCGAAGAAAACAATAATGTAAAACATCCAGCTTTTCACTATAGTTTGAAAGTTCACCTTAGATAATAACCAAGCATAATTTAATTGTTGATTACTGGAGAAGTTATATTTCACTTTTGGTAATGAAATATCCAAAATACCTCCAATAGTGTTTTTTTTCTCGCGTTTTTTGTTTTTTCTTTTAAATAATGAAGCTATAGGTTGTTCTCTAAATGCAAATTTTTTATAGACAAATGCAAATATTAATGATGATATCGCTAACCAAATTAACCTGTTGTATAGCACAACTCCGAAAAGAGGAATGAACTTAGTGTTTTTATCTGCAAGCGTCCAGTTTTGAGTTTCGTATAACACTGCATTTTGCCCAAAAGGATCAAGTAAAGCAATAGCATAGCCGTTAAAGGCATTTTCAATAATATTTTGAAGGAAAAATAAAATAATGAGCACTACAAAACCTGCATAAATGTTTCTAAAATAGGTTACAACTGCAAATACGATAATTCCAAAAAACAGGAGATTAGGAATTATAAAAAGGAAAAGCGCTTGTAAGTAACCTCCGAGTTTAAATGTGCCAATTTTTGTGTCATGTAAACCAGGAACATGCTCTGCAATTCCTATAGAAAGACCTACAGAAAAAGCAATGCTACAAACCAATAGTAAAGGACTTAAGAATTTTCCAAATAGGTATTCCTGCTTTCGCATAGGAAAACTATAAAGCACACTATGGGCATTGCCTTTAAAATCTTTGTAAATCGTAGCACCAATAATTGCTGGTAATAGGAATAATAGAATTTTTCCAAAATATTGTAGCATATAATTAATCTCAAAAGGTGAATTAATTAACCTTTCAATTGTATTGTTTGTTGGAGGTGGATCAAAAAGACCTGCTGTTCCAACTACTGACAAAAAAGCTATCGAAGAAAATACAATGAAGTAAAGATAAAATGTAGGCTTTCTTAACCAGTATTTGAGTTCGTATAAAAATATATGTTTAAACATGGTTTGATGGTTTAAATATTAAGAATTTTTGAGAGCAATGAAGTATACATCTTCTAAGTTTGGAATGGCATTTTCAAATTGAATTGCAGGCCTTTCTTGAGAGTGTACCCGTATGTTCAATAAATTATCTTCATTGTAACTTGTGGATAACACCGAATATTTATCTGTCATGTTTTTTAAATACTGCTTTTCAATAGTAGTTGTCCAAATCTCATTTTTAATTGCTTTAGTAGCTTCAGAAGGTTTTATTTTTTGAAGAATGCGTCCTTTGTTCATAATGGCCATGTCTGTGCATAATTCTTTAACATCTTCGACAATATGAGTAGAAAAAATGACTGTGTTTTCAGATCCCACTTCTCTTAATACGTTTAAAAATCTATTGCGTTCTTCTGGGTCCAATCCTGCAGTTGGTTCATCTACAATGATTAATTTTGGAGTGTTAAGTAACAATTGAGCAATACCAAAACGTTGCTTCATTCCTCCAGAATAACCGCTAACATGCTTTTTTCTAACATCATATAGATTTGTAAGCTCAAGTACATGTTGAACTATTTTTTGCCTGTCTTTTTTTGAAGAAATGCCTTTGAGTATGGCAAAATAATCTAATAAATGTTCGGCAGAAACACTTTGATAGACTCCAAAAGATTGCGGTAAATAGCCAAGAACTTGTCTTAGTTGCATTTGGTTTTTTAGGGCATCTATTTCTTGAAACTGAATGTTTCCAGAATCTGGTAGTTGCAATGTTGCTATAGTTCGCATAAGTGAAGACTTACCAGCACCATTTGGACCAAGTAAACCAAACATGCCTTTTTCAATAGTTAAAGAAAGGTTGTCTATAGCTTTTGTATTGTTACTATATGTCTTGTTGAGATTGTTGATTGATAAATTCATATGTGGTTATTTTAGTTGATGGCTTTTAATGTGATTCGCAATAGTGTTCTTTGAGTTTCTCAATACCATCTAACTCTTTTTTTGTGAGCATTGGCTTTATATCTAAAAGCATATCTTTTTCAAATAAGGCATCAATCTGAATTTGACATGCTTCTTTTTTTAGATGTATTTTTCCTAAAGGAATAAAATCTTTAATAACGTTTGCTATCATAAAAAGAACGCAAAAAATGAGCTGAAAAATGAATCGTTTTGTCATACTAATTACACGATAAAAGTACTTGTATGTTACTGTTTTTTAGAGTGTTTCACTTCAGTGAGGATATTAATAAGTTGAATAGGGTGAAAATGAAGTTGAAAAATGTTACAAAACCCAATGCAAATCGTTTAATTAGTATAATCAATCCATAGACTTATGAAAACGACCAATATCAAATCTTTTTTTTTGAATAAGGAAGTATGGCTGCAAATCATAATTTGGACTTTATATTTTGCATCTATTAATGTGAATTGGACAAAATCTTGGATTTCAGAAAGTTTCTTGCCCGAATCGGTTGCACCTCATATAGCATTAATTGCTCCTACAATATTTCTTTTAAACGTGTATTGGTTTATTCCTAAGTATCTCAACAAAAAACAATGGTTTACATATGTATGGCTTTCATTGTCATTGCTTGCAGCTTTTGTAATTGTTAGGGCGTCCATATTTGCTATTGCTTTGCAAAATGAAATGGGATTTATTGAAATGTTTAAAAAAGAACTTTTTGGTGAGAATAGTATTGTTTTTGGTATTTTAAATGTATTAGTATTTAATATCACATTTTTCTCATTTGTTTATAAGTTTACAAGAGATTGGCTAATTAATCAAACTGTTATAGAATCACTCAAATTCGAAAAAGAGCAGCTTTTAAGAAATTCACTTCAAGTTGCTGGGTTTCCAGATGCTAATTCTGTTAACCTTGCTACTAATGCATTTAATAAAACCAAAGCTAAAACTGTAAAAAGAACACTTACAGCGAAGAAGCGAGATGGCACTTATCTTTTAAGAGTCGAAGATGTATTGTATTTTCAAGCTCAAGGCGATTTTGTATTTGCATATGCCATTAATAATAGCAAGCATATTATTAATGATTCGCTTAAAACTATAAGAGAACAAATTTGCAAATCTGATTTTTTTCAAGTTAATCGAAGTGAGCTTGTCAATTTTAATTACATCAATAAATTTAAATCTCACACAAAAAACAGGCTAGAAATCTCATTGCATCATACGTCATCTTGTATATATACCTCTAATAGTCGAACACCAGAGTTTAGACTTTGGATAGAGCAACATTAATTTTAATAGAATAGGTATTTAACTTCGAGTCATTTTCCACATTAATTTACGATATTTGTGTTTAGACTAACTATCTAAATTAAGAAAAGAATATGGCAATGAATAAAAACACAGTGTTAGCTTGGGCTACCACAATAATGATAATAGTAGGATTAGGTTTAATAGCACTAGGCGCATTTCGATATGACGAAGTAGCAGGTTGGGGGTTTGCGGCTGTAGGTATTGGCTTTTTTGCTATAGCCTGGGTGTTTAACGCTTTAAAAGGGAGAGTATAATGAGTGACGATAAAAAAGTAATTTTCTCAATGTCTGGTGTGACAAAGACATTTCAATCGGCAAATACACCAGTACTTAAAAATATTTATTTGAGTTTCTTCTACGGAGCAAAAATTGGAATTCTTGGACTTAACGGTTCTGGTAAATCTACCTTATTAAAGATTATTGCTGGTGTTGATAAAAATTACCAAGGTGATGTGGTGTTCTCACAAGATTATTCTGTGGGATACTTGGAGCAAGAACCTAAGCTAGACGATGATAAAACAGTAATGGAAGTCGTAAGAGAAGGTGCAGCGGAAACTGTTGCCATTCTCGATGAGTATAATAAAATAAATGACCAGTTTGGTTTAGAGGAAGTCTATAGTGATCCAGATAAAATGGAAAAGTTAATGAACCGTCAAGCCGAGCTTCAGGATCAAATTGACGCTGCTAATGCATGGGAGTTAGATACCAAATTAGAAATCGCTATGGATGCATTACGTACACCAGATGGTGATAAAAAGATTGGTGTATTATCAGGAGGTGAACGTCGTCGCGTTGCCTTATGCCGTTTATTACTTCAAGAACCAGATGTATTACTATTAGATGAGCCTACCAACCACTTAGATGCCGAGTCAGTACATTGGTTAGAGCATCATTTAGCACAATATAAAGGAACGGTCATTGCTGTAACACACGATAGATATTTCTTAGATAATATTGCTGGTTGGATCTTAGAACTCGATAGAGGAGAAGGTATTCCTTGGAAAGGTAATTATTCGTCTTGGTTAGATCAAAAATCTAAACGAATGGCTCAAGAAAGCAAAACTGCATCTAAACGTCAAAAAACGTTAGAACGAGAGCTAGAATGGGTTCGTCAAGGCGCTAAGGGTCGTCAAACCAAACAAAAAGCACGTTTGAAGAGCTATGACAAACTGATGAGCCAAGATCAAAAACAATTGGACGAAAAGTTAGAAATCTATATTCCTAATGGTCCACGCTTGGGTACTAATGTGATTGAATCTAAAGGAGTCAGCAAAGGCTATGATGATAAATTACTATATGAAGATTTAAATTTTAATTTGCCTCAGGCTGGAATTGTTGGCGTTATAGGTCCAAATGGAGCAGGTAAAACAACAATCTTCCGAATGATTATGGGAGAAGAAGCACCAGATAAGGGTGAGTTTGTTGTTGGAGAAACTGCAAAAATCGCTTATGTAGACCAAAAGCATTCTAATATAGATCCAGAAAAATCAATCTGGCAAAACTTTAGTGACGAACAAGAGTTGGTCATGATGGGAGGAAAGCAGGTCAATTCTAGAGCATATTTAAGTCGTTTTAATTTTTCTGGAAGCGAACAAAATAAGAAAGTAAGTTTATTGTCAGGTGGAGAACGTAACCGTTTACATTTGGCAATGACGCTTAAAGAAGAGGGTAATGTATTACTTTTAGACGAACCTACTAATGATCTTGATGTTAATACATTAAGGGCTTTAGAAGAAGGTCTAGAGAACTTTGCAGGATGTGCAGTAGTTATCTCTCACGACAGATGGTTCTTAGACCGTATTTGTACTCATATTTTAGCTTTTGAAGGTGATAGTCAGGTATATTTCTTCGAAGGTGGATTCTCAGATTATGAAGAGAACAAGAAAAAACGTTTGGGTGGTGATTTGATTCCGAAGCGAATTAAGTATAAAAAATTGGTGAGATAATACCGACTGACTATATATAAAATAAAAAAGCCAGCATTTGCTGGCTTTTTTAGTGTTTATCTATTTGCTCTTTAAGCTTTTTATTTTCTTTTTTAAGTGCTTGAACTTTAATTAAATTCAATACTAACAAACCTATAATAGTTACTAAGGCTATAGACAATATTGTCGTCATTTTTGCAAGATCATCAGCCATACTATTGGTTATTGTTGTCATATAAATGACCATCAGTGAAATCTTGATAACTCTTATCTATTTCAGATTTGTAAAAACTATTATCTGTTAAACGCTTGTTTTCTGCTTTCAACTTATACATCTTAATAATAGCTATAGCAATAAAGATTAGGAATATAGAAGCTGTCACGATAAGAACTATAGTGAGTTGCATCGTGCTGACAAGCGAAATATTTGAAGTATAAGTAGTTAGCATTACACTAGGTTTAATTTGATTTGGTCTTCAAATATACGATAATATTTAAAAAACAAGCTATTTATCTATAAAAAGTTACACTTAATCGATAAAATATGTAAAAACCTATTTGTACCACTCTAATTGGATGACTTCAATTGTTTCATCACCTTGGTTAATTAGTGTTTTAAATTTTTCAACATCACTCATACCAGCTTTGCCTCTGTAATGATATGGATATACTGTTTTTGGTTTGAATTCTAATACTGCTTCTGCTGCTTTATCAACGGTCATTGTCCAAGGTAAATTCATACAAACGAATGCCTTATCAATAGCTTCTAGAGCTCTCATTTCGGGAATATCTTCAGTATCACCAGAAATATAAATACGTTCACCTCCAATAGTTATAACATAGCCGTTTCCGCGGCCTTTTTCATGAAATTTTAACGCTTCTTCTCGTAAATTATACATTGGAATAGCTTTAAACGAGTACGCATCAATTTCAGCTGTTTCACCATTGTTGAGTGTTAATATTCGTTTTGGTTTTAAACCCTCCGGAAATTTGTCAACAACTGCTTGTGGAGCAATGACAATAGCCGATGTTAAATCTAATGCCTTTAATGTCTCAATATTATAATGATCACCATGAATATCAGTAATCAAAACAATTTCAGGGTCAGAAAACCCTTTAAAAGCTTCAGCACCTCCAGTTGGATCTATATAAATCGCATCAGTACCATAAGTCAATACCATTGTCGCATGCGAAATAGGATGAATCTCCAATTTGTTTTCTTCAGAAGTGGTTTCAGCAACCAAATCTTTTGAGCTGGCTTCCAAAGCATCGGTTTTTTGCTCTTTAGTGTCCGTTTTGCACGAGACTACAGTCATACAGACTAAAATCAATAATAAATTAAAATATTTCATAGTATTAAATTTTAAAACCTAAAGATAACTACAAATCGTTTCCGAATATAGTTTGTAACAAATTAATATATTTTGATACAGATATTTTAGGCAGATTAAGTTTTTAAAATCATATTTTTTAACGAAATTGCTTGTCCTTAATATTGTTCAACTTAATACACAACATAAATATGTCTGATGATTTTGATTTATTAGAAACGAATTCCAACGAGAAAACAGAGAAAGTAGATGTGAATTGGGGAAAAGCAATTGACCAAATGAAGTCAAAGCTAGCCCAAGAAGATGATCCCGAAAGTCGTCAGAAAATCTTAAACGCAACTTTAGATAATGTTGTAGATATGGCCGAAAAAGACCGTTCTACTCTATTAGATGCTATTAAAGATCTTACCGATTATCAAGATGAGGTAGGGATTATGTTTGAAGGTTTTTCTGCTTTAAACCCAGCTGAGCAAAAAATTATTGATGATGCTATTAAACGTTTAGAGCGTGCTAAAATAGAATTAGAAGATGCTAATGCAAAGCCAGATACATTTTGGAATAACCTTTTCGGAAGAAAAGGCAAAATCAAAAAGGCAGAAGAAGAACTTAAAGAAGCACAAAAAGTTCGTGATGCAGCAGATAATAAAGCCAAAGCAATGTTTCAACAACGAATTGAAAGTGCAGATGTACAAACCTTATTAAATGAATTGTCATTTAAGAGTCAAGCAGCAATCAAGCGTTTAAAAGATAGAGAACTTGAAATTAAAGAAGTTGAAGAAAGCCTAAAAACAGCAATTGTTGAGGCAAGTAATAACCATACTAAAGCGCTTCAAAAGAAAAAAGAAGTTGAAGATAAACTCGAAGAGCAATATGCATTGCTTAAACAAGCACGACAAGCTTTAGAAGAAGTAGCAGATAAACAATCTACAGAATATTCAGATGCTTTAGGTAAAGTAACTACCCTTGAACAAAAAGTAGAAGAACTTGAAGGACTTAAAAATGCGTATACAACATTAGCGGCTTCAAAAGACAGTTTTGTACACAAGCATAACCTAACCATTAAAGTATTAACGTCCTTACGTAGCAACTTACAAACGCATCGTGCGAAATTAAAATCTGACACCGATGAACGATTAAAGTACTATGATGGTTATGTGGTAGCTTTAAAAGCACGTACAGATCAAGAGTTTGCAGCAATCTTAGAGCACTTAGGTGTAAAAACGGATGAGCATATCGGTGAAACTTTAGCAGCGATGCATACGGCAAGTGCTAAAGCACGTCAGGAAATGATGGATAATATTCCAGTTCACGAAAAAGTAATGCAAGGTGTTTATGGCAGTTATGCAGAAGCTTTACAAGAAATTCGCGAAAAGGATAAATCAATTCAAAAGAATTTTGCAGAGCGTTATGGCATCGATATGAAAGAAATTTTTGAAGATTACTATGCAGCAGATCCTAATGCGCCTTCTGGAGATTCAGGTGGTGCAGGAAATGGAGATGGAGAAACAGCTGACGACCCAAAACCAGAATCTAACGACGACGATATGTTGTCTTAACATAATGATGGCGTTTCCCTCTTTTGCTGAAAAGCTTCAAGAGGGTCAGGCTCTCGCAAGTCGCTCTTTTCAAGGAGCTCCAACAATTGCTCCATCCTTAACGCAAATTGATAGTATGAAAAGGAAATGGTTTTTAGCATCTTTTGCTTTAATTGTGCTATGTTCTGGAATTATCAGTTATGTATATTTCTCTAAGGATTATTCTGAAAGTAGAACGTCTACTGAAACAAGATTTGACGAAAACGGAAAAAGTAACAACTGAAATACCCGTTTGTAAAGAAAAATGTAATTTATAAAAACGATTAACTGAGATAAATTCAATGGAAAGCTTCCTAAGAAAAATAAAACTTATTGATGACATGACGACTGAATTAAGCATTTCTAAGTCGGAGTTCATTGCTAGACTAAGTGCTCTAGTGGAAGAATCGTCTTTAGGGTTATTTTCTGATTTAGGAGATGTGTTTTCTTCCAATAGAGCAGAATATAAAGGCAGAGTTGATTACAATGGATTTAAACTCAAAAGAAAACGACGTTTTTTTGATACCAAAATTAATATTGCTATAGTTACAGGTACCTACAGACAGGTAGCTGATAAATTAGTTATTGATAGTAAAATTGTAGGTTTTAAAGGTGTGATGATTTTTTTCTTCCTTTTTATTTTGCTGTTTTATTTACTATTTATAGGCACATTTTTATCCAATGGTATTGATAGTAATATGCCAACTTTTGTGTTGCCTTTTATGTTAGTCCATGCACTTTTTATGTTTGGAATACCATATTTTATAATGAGAAGAAGTGTAAAGCGATTTAAGTATGATTTAGAACGAGAGTATCATTATATAGCAGCCAAACCATTAAATTATACAAGTATATAATAGCCAAGATAAATAAATGATTGTAACACCATTAGATTCAGCAGTATTAGATTCTAAAGAGCAATATGTGTTCTATCATAAAATGGTAGATTTTGCACTTAAAGAACTTATAGTAGCTGTGCAACAACAACAGATACTGAATGATCAAGAAATACGCTTGTTTAAGCAGTATTGTGATTTGTTATTATATTCTATTGAAGCCATGCGTGTGAAATACATGTATGACGAGGAGGAAAATATGAAAGTCGATTTAACTGACTCTGGGTTTCCAAATTATTTGGAGTTTCGATATCTATTTAATGATCTAGAATTACGTGAAGACTATTTAGGCAAACTAACCAATATTGATGTTTTAAAGGAAGAATTTTTAGATACATTATTGCGAAAAAAAGAACCAATCGCTAAACGTAAACTGTTTCAAGCAGCTTCAATTGTGTACTATACTTCAGCAAAAAAAGAATTCATTTTTAATCGATTTGTACAAGGAAAAATCATTGAAGCACCACAAGGTTCCCCTGGACAATACTTAGTGAGTTGGAGTTTTTATGAAGTCTCACATAATAGACCATTTATTTGTTATATGTATTTTGATTATGATGGAAGCAATCCATTAAAAGAAAGAGAAGATATTTATTATGCTCTTAAAACAGTTGCAGATAGAGAAATGAATCTAGATATAATGGCTTATGGTATAGATAAACGTTTGCCAAAAGTATTACCAAAATTGATTAAACGTATCGATTTAGGACCAATACATAACGTATTTGCTAAAGACGAAAACAAGGTGACACATGCGATATTAGAAGGCATAGCTAAAAAAACAATTCCACTAGAATCTTATGCTATTTCGTTTAAAATTGATGAAGTAAGTTCTAAAAGTGAATTTAAGGAAGGGAGTTTCTTTAGTAAACAAACCTTTCAAAATTGGAGTGATATGTATAGACAACGTTATGTGTTTGCACCACACAGAATTATACAATTATTATATAATAAAACACCAGAAATCATGAATAAGTTGGCAAAAGCACCTATTCAGATTGCAGATTTAAAAATTAATAAATAAAATAACGATCACAGTTATTGACTGATGATTGAAGACTAAAACATATGGAACACAACTCAACATTTCCTATAAAACAAAATGAGCTCGATATGCTTCGTGATGAAGCAACATCCTATATAAAAAGTATTCAATGGGAGCAAGGTCAGCGTGCAAAAAATAAAGATAAAGACGCTAAAGATGAGTCCATATTATTGTACTTATCACGTGCCAAAGGAAATGGAGGCGTTGAAGTGACTTCAGTATCAAAAACGATTCTAGAATTGAAGAAACGTTTATTGCCCGAGTCTATAGCGATTCCTTTAAAGCTTAATCAGACACTTTTTGCAGTTCAAGAAGGTATCACCTTAGGCATTTGGATTAAAGACAGTTTCTATGATGCTTCAGGATTATCAAGTCTATCTGAAAACAAATCGGCTTTAGATAACTCTGGAAAACGTGAATATGAAAGCAAAATGCAAACCGCAACAGCATTTATGCTATTTGCGACTGCTTATAAAATCTTACATGATTTAAAAACGGTTGCTTCAGACGATTTAAGCGTCATGAAAAATAAGTTTGCTGGTATTCCAGAAGTGTCATTAATGTCTCCTTTGAAAGGAATTTCATGTGCTTTGTTTTACTACGACAAGTATCTAGGACATCCAGAAATTATTAAGTCAGATAAAGACGTTATCGATTTTACTGTAGTCTATTTTGAAGCCTTAATAGCCGAAATCCAAATGCGTAAAAGCAGTTTGGAATATACTGAAACAGTTACAGATAGAACGTATAAACTTGAGAACTCAGACTTTGCTGTATCAGGTTGGGATAATGTATTTCAAGGTGCCGCAAAAAGTGTTGAATTTAATAAAATTCAGTTTGAACAAATTGTAGGGAATAGAGATGCAAAGCATTTTGCACGTCGTTTAACTGAACGAATGCTGAGCTACGATTTTGAGGCTAAGAAAAATCCGTTTCAAGAGCTTGGAGGTTTTATGCCAGTATTTATGGGCTATGGAATTCCAGGAACAGGTAAGAGTATGTTAATTGCTGCTATTGCTACACGCCTTAAAGAACATTGTGATAATTTAGATATTCCGTTTTTGTTTCACCCAATGCCAGATACACTGATTTCTACCTTTCAAGGTGGATCAGCAGAAAAAATGGTAGACTGGATGAAGCCTTTGGGAGATCCTTCAAAATTGATATTTGCACCTATTGATGATGCCGAAAACAATTTGCAAGAGCGTACTGCTCAAGGTGTTTCTGCAGGTGTTAAAGAAGTGATTGGTGTCTTTTTGAGATATACTGAAGGGGCTTATGCTGTTAACTATGGAAATAGCTCAATAGGTTTATTTACTAACCTTCCCGAAATGTTAGATAAAGCCGTGATTTCTCGTGTGCAAGGTCGTTTTAAAATTGATGGCGCTCGTACTGAACATGACTTTTTAGATCAAGACCATTTATGGTGGCGAAAACTGGATAAAACCATGCCAGATTTTGTAAACATGCAAGGTCCTAGTGATTATGAATACCTTCAAGATCAAGGTTTAGCTAAGAATATGGGTGAAATCTTAAACGTTTCTGATAAACCAACAGAAGAGCGTGTACTGGAGGCTTATGATAAAATTGAGAAACAATACAAATCTACTGATCATTTGTTCTATGCAAATCTATATAAAGAAATTCAGAAGATATTTCCGTTCTTCTCTTCTCGTGATGTGCGAAACATTCAAAGTGCTGTATCCTTGCGTTTGACCGATTTCGATTTAGAAAAAGATTGGTTTGAAAACCCTGATATTTATTTTAAGAAAGATTATGACACCAAATTTAATATGTTACAAGAACTCATGCGCGGGAATATGAAAGGCTTAGATTTTTCTGAAATACGTCGCCAAGAAGTGGTACGTTACTTAGATAATGTAGCAACAATTGCTGATACAGATTTTAAACGAAAAGTAGATGCTAGGGTCAATCAGTTAAATATTGATTTGGAAGCAAGAGAACAGTTTGGAAAAGGAGATTAAATTAAAAAAGGAAAGTGTTCTAATCTTTATTAGCTTTATAATAATAGCTAGTATTGCGTATTATTTTTTTAATTATAAACCTAGAAAAGAACTAGAATTATATGGAGCTTTTACATCTGCTAGAATCATAAATTACTCATCAGGTAGTGGTTCAAGTCATTGGGTAAAATATAGCTTTGAAGTTGATGGTGTTAAATATATAGGTAATCGAAGTGTAAGCGGTTTTTCTTGTGATGAAGTGAATAATAAAAGAAGAGGTTGTGTAGGTTATACATTTAGAGTTAAATATTCTACAAGGAACCCTGAAGTGAATGAAATTGATTTAGGAAAGTATAATACACATAAATTGATAAAATTATAATTGGTAAACAGTGAAATTCCTGCTTTGGTAATGATACAATAAAATGAATAAACTAAAATTAGCAAATCTATATCGTAGTGAATTAATTCCAGTAAGTGGAAAGCTAGTTGAGCGTTATAATAAATGCTTAAAAAAGTTAGGTTTTACTGAAACTAAACTCACTCATTTTTCTATTGATGGAATTGGTTGGAGCCCTGAAGTTGCAGAAGAAAAAGAGGATGAAAATTATCTGTGTAATGGAGAATCTAATCCGCATGGCATCATAATTTCTCCACTTCAAAATAAAAAGCCTGTCTATTTACCATATCATACATTTGATAGAGACATGATGATGCAGGTATTTAAAACGCATGGTGACAAGATTAATGATATTACCCGCGATTCTGCCATTTGTATTGATTTTGATCAGAGTATCGATGTGTTTTACGAACCTTTAGATGTATTGCGATACCAAACAGTTACAGTGAGATTTCATCTTATCGATAATCTTGACAATGTAAGAGAAGAACAATTACAATTAATTGAAAAATTTAAACTGGGTAACAATTTTATCGCTGAAGAATTACACCAAGAATTATTAGATTCTGCCAATAAATATGGTGATTTACGAGAACGTGATTTGAATCTCAGGTCTATGAGCTATGTCACCGATTCATTTTATACCAAATCATTTGGAGGTGTTTATGTATTGAGAGACTTTATCTCGCCAATAGTTGTCTTTGAGGATATGAAATGGTATAAAGAAGCGATTAAAGACACGATTCATGATGTGATTATTTTTCATATTTCACAGCATCAACTAATGGAGAAGTTGAGAGATCATATCATCATTGCTTATGATTTGGAAGACATTGTTAAAACGAAGCGCTATGATCGCATCAAGAAGTTCGAATTTGCACAACATTTAAAAGATACACGGCATCCTGTAAAAGATATTTTAAATGACCCACTACTATTTAAAAGTTACTTGAATAAGGTAGATATTGAGATACGTAAAAAGGTGATGAGTGTTGAACGCTATCTTGAAAAACTAGAAACTAGTAATCAGTATAAAATTTCAGATATCGTAGATGAAGATTTATTTGAAGCGATGCACGAACCACATTCTAGCTTACACCCAAAGCATCAGGACCTTATTTGGAAATTACTTGTTAATATCGCTCCAAAAGATGTACTGTTCCTATATTGGTACGATAAACAAGAGTTTTATAAGCAATACGATGCCTGGGATGCGTCTTTGCAGGATTGGGTGATTGAGACCATTCGTAACAATATTTAAGAAATTTAGACTAACTTTATAAAGCATCAACTAAAACAAGAGTCATGGGATTAGAACTTATTATATTTATTATAGCTGTACTATTTGGAATCTTTCTCTATTGGAGGGAATCTAATGGCAATGGCGCATATCGTATGCTCAACAAAATTGTAAATAGTAAAGAGTTACAAATGGCATCTGATAGCAAAAAAGGGTTTATCTATCAACAAGCATTTTTACCACGTCTTATCTTTGTGGTGACTATAGTATTAATTGCTGCGTTAATAGTAGAGTTTTTAACGCCTATTTCCGTATTTGGAAGTTATAATGGCATTTCTGCATTCTCATCATTTGCTGCTGGATCTTTGTTAGGAACCTATTTGGCAAACATTGTTCTAAAATCTAGTAAGGTTATTGAAGCACAGAGTGAATCTCTAGAGGATAAATTTGAAAATGTAGTTGAAAAAGGAAAAGATTTTATTGAAGACTTAAAAACTAGAGACTCTAAAATCGTTGAAGAGATTGATGAGGTTGTTAAAGAAACGCCTAAACCAAAGGCTGATGATAAATCAGCACGTGACCGATTAAAAGATAAGGGTCTAATGTAATAGAAGTCGTTACCCTGAACTTGTCTCAAGATCTCATTATTAGAATATAAACACTAACATATTTTCTGTTTTTACAGAAATGAAAAATATAAGTTTTCAATGATTAAATCATACTGGAACAAAGGAAAAAAACAAAAATTCATAACCATTTTTGTCGGCCTCATTTTAATTATCGCACTATTTATGTTTCGTGATGATTACCAACCTGCATTATTATTTATGCGTAGATACTTTTTCATAATCCTGTTGAGTTTGGTGGTGTTGTTTTTCGGACTTAAAAAATTTCGAAGTTCAGCCAGTACAGGAAAACGCTTAGGAGTTCTCGCATTACTGATCGGTTTTTTTGCGTTGTTGTATGTAGCTGGATGGCATTTAAAATTATACGATTATATGAAAACGTATAATGTATTCAATGATTTAAATAAAGTAGAAATTAATGACTTGCCACTAACACAAAATGAACGTATTCAACCGCTTCGTAATGTGTTTTCTATGGCTAACGAAAGTGTTGGAGAAACCAAAGATGTCTCCTTACCACATTTAGTGCGTGTTGACAATGAAAACAAATGGACGATGGCTATTCAACCTTCAGAGAATTATACATTTCAACAAATTAGTGATAATACAGAGGAGGTATTTGCTGTATCTAGTACAACACCTTTTCCTCGTTTTTCTGCGGAAAATAGAATTCCTGTAACGTTTTCGATTGGAGAGTCTTTAAAATTTAGTCGTAATACATATAATGCTGTAGTACAACGTTTCAACCCTTGGATGCTTATTAATTATGAGCCTAGTGATACGTTTTATATGAAAAATGATTCAGGAGAATGGGTACAAGTCGTGAGTTTAATCAAATGGAAAGGCTTTTTCTTTCCGTATCCTAGTTTTGGAGGTGTGATGATTATCGAAAGCGGTGAACACGATTTTAATGATTATCTCGAACGTATTGCTATTGGAAAAGGCACTTATATAGCTCCAGATGAAATGAAAAATTATCCGTTTTTGACCAAACAAAATACATTAGCTGAAAGCGTATCGCGTTTGCAAGCAGAGTCTTTAAAGTTCTTAGGTGGATTCAGTGATCCGTTGCCTTGGAATATGGAAACAGCTGTAAAGATTCCTGATTTAGCTGAAGATCAAAATAAGCAACCTTTTGTGACCGATTTTGATTTTGCAGGTTCTGAAAGTGATGCGTATAGTGGATTGTACCATTGGTTCGGGCTTGAACCAGTAGGTGATGAGCGCACAAGTTTAAGCTATAGCGTATTTGTACCTGCCGATGGCACAGATAAGCTCTATTATTATGATCATGCAGCTAAAAAGCAAGGGTATGCTGGTGTATCTGCTATGCCTTTAAAAGTGATTGAATCACGAAAAGAGTTTGATTGGTCTGTTAATAAACCAGTAGAATTTAGACCATATATAAAAAATATTGCTGGACGTAAGCGTTTATTTTTCCTCGGAACCATTTCAGCAATAAAAGAAAATGCTGCCGGACAATTTGATGGCTCAGCAACACCAGATTTAGCATTAATTGATAGTGAATATCGCGATGTGATTTGGATTGATGTGAAGCATCCGAGTACTTGGGATAAAGAAGTATACGACCAATTAGGTGAAGCTTGGAGAGCAAGTGAAGGGATTGGTTATTATTATCAAGAAGAACTTCAAGATGAAGATTTAATGGTTCAACAAGCTGTAGACTCTATTATGGCTATACCACAAGTTGATCGAAATAAAGATGAAATAGAACGTTTACAACGTAAATTGGATTCTTTGCAGGCATTGGATAGTAACAACTAATTGATGACGATGACTTAGTAAGAGTAATAGTAGCTTATAATTTCAACTCCATCTTAATATCACTGCGTTTATAAGGACAATTTGGTTCTACTGGCAGTTCTACAAATCCATACTTTCTGTAAATGTAAATGGCATTCTCTAAGATTCGTGCAGAGTAGAGCATCAGTGCTTCAAATTCATTTTTTCTTGCAAAATCTATACAATGTTGCATCAGATGCTGACCAATTTTTTGTCCACGTTGGTTTGGTAAAACCGCCATTTTTGTCAATTCAAAAACATGAGGATTATCTGTAGGCATTAAAGCAACTGTTCCTAAAATAGTGTCATCTCGTTTTGCAAAAAAAAGATGGCCTCCTTTATTAATAATATAAGTTTCTGGTTTGCTTAAGACTTCTTCATCAAAAGCTTCTACATAGAAATGTGTTTTTAACCACTCGATATTTAAATCATAAAAACTTTGAGCATAAAGAGGATTGTAATCTACAATTTCAAAATTATTTACGACGTAATGTTTTGCTTCATTTATAATAGTTTCACTCAAACTGTTTTCGTACAATTTATCTTCCATTTGATTTAAATGTTCTGTTAATGAGTTGGATTCATGAGCAGTGTAATTTTTTACAACAATATCAATAATAGTCCATAAGGGCTTCATGCGTGCAACAAGGTTTTTGCCTTTTTCTGATAAGGTTATTATTTTTTTTCTTTTATCAAGCTTGTCACCTTTATGAGTAATGAGGCCTTTGGCTATGAGTTTATTTAAGGCTTGTGTAATTGCAGGTTGAGACAGTTTTAATGCTAGGTTTATTTCTGTATTTGTTACTCCTTCTTTGTTATCAATAATTTTTATTATTGGAAATAAATAGGGGTCAAAGTCTATATGAAAATAGTCATAAGTAAGCTGAACCTCTTTCATAAGCAAATCACTTAATCGCTTTAAACGTGACCCTAATGCCAAATCACTAAATCCTCTTAATGCATCCATTACATATCTATTTATATAAGTACTTATGTAAATATATAAAATTATATAATTATTTCAAATTATTTGCTCTTATAAAGTCAGTAATAAGGTATGAAATTAATTTTCCAACTTGAGATTCTGTATCTGGAGTAGGAGCTGCTTCACAAATGTGTAAATACGACACGTTTGGCTGTTTTCCAAAGAAATGTACAAATGCTCTGGCTTTATTAACTGAAAACCCACTAGGTGTCATAGCACTGCTTGGTATGTTTTGAATGGCATCGCAATCAATTTCTAATCCAAAGTTTTTAGAAGCGATATGATTCAAGGCAATCTCCATTTCCGAATTAAAACCCGTGTCTTGACGTACCATCATACTTTCAAAAGTATTGTATTGAATGGCTTTTAGTTTTTTTAAGGTTTTAAAAATGGTATCAGACGTATAATTTTCATGCAATCCAAAAATGAAATAATTTTTAAGAAAGCCTTCGGCAAATGCATAACTAAAACCGTTTCCGCTGTGACGTCCTTCTTCGGCTCTAAAGTCATGGTGAGCATCAAAATTAATAGTATTTATTGGGCTTTTAAGCGCTAATGAGGTGCCTTTAATGTTTCCATAGGCGTTGTTATGTCCACCTCCGATTATAATTGGAATTTTACCAGCACTCACAATTTGTGATACTAAAAAGGTCACAGATTCATCTATTTTTGATGTTTTTTTGCGTGCTTTTAGAATATCTTTTTTCTTATTTTGATCTAGTGCAGATACTTTGTTTTGATAGTTTTCAAATTCTAAATGACCCAAAATCAACACTTTTTTTGGATGTGTATGTGCATTACTTTGTGTATTTAACAAACTTTTAATGGCCGCATCCCAAGCGTTGTAAGTTCCTGAATTTCCGTAGTTTGCAAACACGCCAACATCTTCTTTGATGCCAAATATGACATAGCTAACGTCTAATTTTAACAACTGCTCGTATATATCGTTGAAGTCTGGAAGTAACGAGATGTGTTCTCCAAATTTGGTTTCTTTAGAACGTTTTTTTAGAATTGATTTTAATTCTGAAGTAGTAAAGGGTTTTAAGTGTTCCATGAACAAAATTGATTAGTTTTGGCGTATTAAAAGTACAGATTTTTTATTTTCAACTTCAACTAACAACAATTAAAATTGAAAGAACAACGTTTTAAAATAATTAAAACACAAAAGTAAACTTATGGAAAATTCAAACAGTAAGAGTACAGGATTAAAAATTGCTTTAGGGATATTACTTGCATTATTTTTAGGTACAGGATTTTACACATCTAAACTTTACAACGAGAAAAAAGAAAATGAAGCGGATTTAACAAGAGAGAAGGAGCAAGTGATGGCAGATTTAAGTACTATGGCAAAACAATATGATGTTGCTATTGGTGAAAATGAAGAAGCTAATCAAAACTTGATTGAAGCTAGAGGGCGCATTGAAGGCTTAATGGATTCATTGAAAATTTCTCAAAACAGTGTAAGTAGCTTGTGGAGATACAAAAAGAAGTTCTTGGCGCTACAAGAGGAAATGGATGTATTAATGGTTGAAAATGACAAATTAAAAGTAGAGAATTCTTTATTAGCGACATCATTGGATAGCACAACAGTGCAATTAGCTGAGCGTACCGTATTTACAGATTCATTATTAGTACAAAACACGCAATTAGCTGAAGTTGTTGAAAATGCTGCGGTACTACAAACGACAGGTCTTAAAGGCTTTGGAGTTATTGAGAGAAGTTCTGGGAAATTAATTCCGACAGAACGTGCAAGACGTAGTGATAAAATTAGAATATGCTATACTGTTGCTAAAAACGCTTTAGTTGGTGCCGGCGATAAAGAATTATACGTGCAAGTATTAGATTCTAAAAACAATGTCTTAGGCGCTAATGAACAAATCCAGTTTGAAGACACTGTTTTAAACTATAGCTTAATAAGCAAGTTTAACTACGAAAACAGAAATTTAAATATTTGCGAGTTTGTTGCTCCAGATGATGAGTTTGAAAAAGGACGTTATATTGTAAACGTATTTAATAACAAAGAATTAATTTCATCTTCAGAATTTACACTGAAGTAATATCATAATTGGTTTTAGATTAATAGTCCGGAAACTCACCATAGTTTTCGGACTATTTTTTTATTCAGAAATAGCCAAAATGCAAGCTTCTCTTATAGCCCATAATTTCTCAAAGCTAATGGAAAGTTTTTCACTTTTAATCCAAGATTTTAAATAAGCTTGATGAAGTTCTACTTTATAAGTACCAATTTGATTAGGGCGTATTATTTCTTCATGCAAAATGGTGTCTATAAAAGTGATGTCATTTGTACTTCCAAAGGTAATGTCTAGAATTAGATTGTCATGTTTTAAATAACAATGGGCTTCAGGGATATAAGTTAATTGATGCGTTTCTAAAATAGATGCTATTTTTGGCGTGTTATCTGCATTCATTTTAAAAACGCCTAAGTATAGCTTTAAATCTTCAAAACCATTCTCTATAGCTATGGCTTTTAAAAAAGCATGCTTTGTTGAGCAGGTGCCTTTTTCTTCTTTAAGCACTAAAGTGTAGTCACTACGATTGGTTGTTCTTCCATATGGTAAATGCTTGATATAATTAAAAACCGACTTAAAATCACTGTGGCCTCTAGCAATACATACTTTTGAAAGAGGTTTGTCTTTGGTTAAATTAAAAAACCTTTCCATTGATAATGACTGTTTCAATAAGATTATCACCAAATGCATATGGCAAATGGTAGTAACTTGGAATGCTTTTGGTAATGATTAGGTTTGCTTTTTTACCTCTACAAATACTACCATACTGATTTGAGATACCCATAGCATATGCACCATTTATGGTTGCAGCATTTATAGCTTCTTCAGGAGTGAGTTTCATTTTGATACAAGCTGTAGAGACTACAAAGTTCATATTTCCACTAGGTGTCGAGCCAGGATTGTAATCGGTAGCTAAAGCTAATGGTAATCCAGCATCTATAATATCACGTCCAGGTGTATACGGAATACTTAGAAAGTAGGAGCAAGAAGGTAAAGCAACTGGCATGGTTTTGGAATCTTTTAATACTGAAATATCCTCAGAATTGAGCTCTTCGAGATGATCAACAGATAAGGCATTATATTTTACAGCAAGTGCAACACCTCCAAAAGCATTAAATTGATTGACATGTATTTTTGGAATTAAGCGATGTGTTACAGCGGCTTCTAAAACACGTTTTGTGTCCTCCAAATCGAAATAGCCTTTTTCACAAAATACATCAATATATTCAGCGAGATGACCTTCGGCTACCTTCGGAATCATTTCATTAACGACCAAGTCGATGAAACCTTCTTTATTATTTTTATAGTCTTTTGGAATCGCATGAGCAGCAAGTAATGTCGGTTTTATGAGTACTGGAAATTCTTTTTTTAAACGTTTAATAACACGAAGCATCTTTAATTCGGCTGCTACCGTTAAACCATACCCAGATTTGATTTCGATAGCACCTGTGCCTAAATTAATCACTTCAGTTAGTCGTTTTGAAGCTTGTTCATAAAGGGTGTCTTCTGAAGCGTTTTGCAATTGCTCAGCAGAATTTAATATACCACCACCACGATTAGCAATGTCTTCATAGGATAAACCATTAATTCTATCAACAAATTCTTGTGTTCTATCACCTGCATATACAATATGTGTATGAGAATCGCACCAAGTGGGTAACACAATTTTACCTGAAGCATCTATGATTTTATCAGCTTCGAGGTCTTCACAATCTTCCATTGGACCAAACTCAACAATAGTATCATGTTCTATCATGACATATGCATTTTTGAGTATAGGTAAGACTTTCATATCATCACCTTTGACAATGGTAACATTTGTATCTCTTACTTGTAGCAGTTCTTTGATATTAGTGATGAGTGTAGTCATTTAGGAGCATCTAATTAATTGTTGACATAAATATATAAATCTTTAGCATAAAAAAAGCTGCCTTTTATCATGAAAAGGCAGCTTTAAACTATGAATACTAGTATAATTTATTCTTTTACAAATTTGTAAGCCGAATTAATATTCTCAAACTTAATGATATAGAGACCACTTTTTAATTCGGAAATATCTAAACTTCCGTTTTGTTCTATTGTTGTTTTTATTATCGATTTACCTAAGATGTCATAAACTTCAAGGTTTAAAGTTTCCGAAGTCATCCCGTTAAAATTCAATACATTTTTTGCAGGATTTGGGTAGATACTCAGGTTTTGTGTTACTACATCATCTACGCTTAATGTTTCTAATTGGTTTTCTAACCAATCTATTCTATCTAAAGAAAAGCCTACAGTAGCGATGTCTTTATCTCCATCAGCATCAAAATCGGCTATGGTAATACCATACATTTGGTAATTATTATCAGCAATTGTTGCCTCCATATTTAAGGTTCCTGAATCAGTACTTTCAAACCAAATTATGGCATCATCTGCAGTTCCACCGTCAGTAACAATAACATCATTAAAAGAATCGTTGTCTAGATCTGCAACGGCAACTACAGCTGGTCTATCTATTATGGTTTCATCTGAAATCATAGTTTCTGTTGAAGCACCATTCTTTATTTTGCTATACCAGGCTACTTCACCACTTGTATTATCAGATTTTACGATATCTAGTATTCCGTCATCATTCACATCAGCAAAGGCAGCAACAAATAAAAATGGATTTCCACTATCTACAGTTACAGTGTCTTTAATCCACGAAACAGTCATTGTGCCACTTTCGATATACTGATTGTAGTAAATTTCGATAGTACCAGAAGTTCCACCAGCACCATCATCAAAACCTATTAAAGCATCTAGATCACCATCATTATCAAAATCTGCAAATGACACATTACCAGGCAAAGCAACACTAGCAATTATTTGCTTTGTACCGAAAGTACCATCGCCATTTCCAGGAAACCAAACAGCTTCATTTCCAAGATATGCTGCAACTGAGACATCCAAGTTTCCATCATTATTGATGTCTGAAATGGTTACTTGACCAGCACCTCCAACAGCATTAGAAATCTCTTGTTCTGCTGAAAAACCTCCAGATCCATCATTAGCATACCAAACTAATGAATTATCCGAATAAGATACTGATATAATATCATTTCCATTAATACCATCTATATCGGCAATGGCTAATCCACCAATACCGTTAAGAACTCCTGTAGAGGAAACGGTTGGCTGCAAGGTAAAATTACCATCACCATCATTAGCGTACCATTTTATAACATCATTAGAAAAACTAAAAGTTCCCATAACAATATCAATATCTAAATCACCATCCAAATCACCAGAAGCGATAACATAGGGATCAGTACCTGGATCGGGATCAATGTTTTGTATTGGTGCCCAAACTGTTTGAGAAAAGGAAGTTAAGCTAATTGAAAGCGCAATGATAAAAAGTAAAGTTTTTTTCATAATTGTTTGATTTTAAGTGCTAATATATATAAAAACACTGACAAAACTGTTTTTTATCGATGTTTTTGTACATTTTATCGTTATTTTAATTCACCTACCATATGTTCTGGTTTTACCCATGCGTCATAATCCTCAGCAGTAACATAACCTAAGTTAATGGCTTCCTCTTTTAATGTGGTTCCATTTTTGTGAGCTGTATTTGCAATTTCAGCAGCTTTATAATATCCTATTTTAGTATTTAAAGCTGTCACGAGCATTAGAGAATTATTTAACAATTGTTTAATCACTTCATGATTTGGTTCTATACCAGATGCACAATGCTCTTCAAAACTCACACAAGCATCACCAATTAATTGCGCTGAATGCAGAACATTTGCTGCCATCATTGGCTTGAAGACATTGAGTTCATAATGTCCTTGTGAACCTCCAACGGTTATAGCCACATCGTTACCCATCACTTGTGCACAGACCATAGTTAAGGCTTCACATTGCGTTGGATTTACTTTTCCTGGCATGATTGAACTTCCTGGTTCATTAGCAGGAATAATAATCTCTCCAATACCACTTCTTGGCCCTGAAGCCATCATACGAATATCATTTGCAATCTTATTTAGAGACACCGCAATTTGTTTTAGAGCACCATGAGTTTCAACAAGAGCATCGTGAGCTGCAAGCGCTTCAAATTTATTATCAGCAGAAACAAAAGGTAAATCGGTAAATTTAGCGATGTACTCAGCTACTAATTCACTATAACCTTTTGGTGTATTAAGTCCAGTACCAACTGCTGTTCCACCTAATGCTAATTCAGATAAATGTGCTAATGTATTTTCTAAGGCTTTTAATCCATGATCTAATTGTGATACATAACCTGAAAATTCTTGTCCGAGAGTTAATGGTGTTGCGTCCATTAGGTGTGTACGACCAATTTTCACAACATCTTTAAAAGCAACTGATTTCTCTTGTAATGTATTTCTTAATTTAATCACACCAGAAATGGTTGTTTCAACAACTTTTTTATAGATAGCAATGTGCATTCCAGTTGGGAAGGTATCGTTTGATGATTGTGATTTATTGACATCATCGTTAGGTTGAATGGTTTTATCACCCTCTCCAATCACTTTCCCAGCAATTTGATGCGCTCTGTTGGCAATGACTTCATTAACATTCATATTGCTTTGCGTTCCAGAACCTGTTTGCCAAATTACTAATGGAAATTGGTCATCGTGCTTACCATCTAAAATTTCGTCACAAACTTGAGCAATTAAGTCACGTTTAGAATTATCTAAAACGCCAAGTTCAGCATTAGTGTATGCTGCTGCTTTTTTTAAGTAAGCAAAACCATATACAATTTCTAAAGGCATAGATGCTGGCGCACCAATTTTAAAATTATTGCGAGAGCGTTCAGTTTGTGCTCCCCAAAGTTTATCTGCAGGCACTTCAACCTGGCCCATTGTATCTTTTTCTATTCTAAATTCCATAATTTGGTATGTGTTTTTATCATACTACAAAGTTACGATTTTTGTAATTTATTTCTGTGTTGTTTTTGGTTTAATTACTAATGAAAACTGAACTATTTAATGCATTGCAATCCTCATTTTTTAGAATTCAAAATCAGGTATTTTCGCCTATAAATTATTAAAGCCTAGATACTACTTTGTAGGCTACTAATTATAATACAATTTGATATGAAATCTTACTTATTTTTATGTATTTGTTTAATATTTATACTTGCAATGAGCTGTAAACAAGATGCTAATGTCAAACCTAATAATTTTACTGATGATGATAGTGTTGTAATAGATAGCACAGCTACTGCTAGCACAACAAGTACATTTTTAGCGCTATCTGATGTGCATTTAGACAGCGGCACTGGGAATGTGACCTTCGGAAGGCATAATGATACAGGAGATTCATTATGGGCAAGAACAAAACGCAAACTAGAAGATGTTATAAAAACTGAGAAGCCAAAATTTATGGTGTATTTAGGCGATCTACCACATCATGAAAATTCTTCCCGAGTTAAAAACGTTACTCTGATGTTAGAACATCTGCGAAGTTTAAATATAAATATTCCTTTATTGTATTTACCTGGAAATAATGATTCACTTGCGGGTGATTATTATTCATTTCAAAATGGTAATGGAGAAACTCCATTTTCAGTAGATTCTATTCCTAGTGACCCTTGGCCAATATTACATGCTGCTAGAAGTACAGCAAAAATATCAAACATGGATTTTCGTAAGCAATTTGGATATTACGCAGCAGATTTAACTATTGGCTCTGATACATTAAAAGTTATAGCGTTAAATTCTGTAATCATGACACGAAGTTATTATAATGCTGTTGATCATGTGTCACAACAAGAAGCAGCCCAAAAACAATTTATATGGCTTGAAAAAACATTAGATAGCATAACCACTAAAAAACCTATTTTAATGATGATGCATATACCGCCAGGTATTGATAATTATGCTGGTTTTGATTCTACAGCACCTCATTGTGATAACATTCCTGGACCAATGTGGAATGATAGCTACCGTGTGACCAACTTAAAAGGCGATGTATTATCATTTCAAAATGCGTTTTTAAATTTAGTCGGAAGTAAAAAAGATCAAATCAAAGGCATATTAACGAGTCATACACACTTTGATGGGATACGACGTTTATATTCTAGTAAAACAGTAGATAATGATAGTCTAATAGGCATTAGTATGTCTACACCAGGTATTACTATAGGTCATGGCAATAATCCAGGTTTTAAGCTTTATAGTTATGATGATGCTAGTTATAATATTTTAGATTTTAAAACGCATTTTGCGATTCCAACCGTTAACAACTCCGGCACTTTCAAGTTTATAGGGGACTCGACTTATACATTTAAAGAGACGTATAAGATATCTAATGCCAATGCAACAATTTTTGAGAGTATTTCAGGAATGAATGATGCTGACCTCGAAACTTATATGGGCAAAATTTTAGCTGTAAAGAGTCATAAAACCTCAAAAATTATAAAGTGTTATGAATTTGATGTGGTGATGAATGTGTTATACGATTAAAATAGATGTAGAATAGATGCCATATATCTTTAGAAGAACAAAAACATCATTTTTAATATCTTGTTAATAATTCTATTCTAACTATTGCAAAACAAAACGCTTTATTATATCTTTGCAGTAACAAAAAAAAACCACATGTTTGAATTTGACCAATATTTAGGATTTTTAGCATTTTTAACCATTTTAACCATTGGATTTTGGTTAATGATTTTTTTATTGACATTCGTAATCCCTTATTGGATTGGTGGTTCGCTTATTGAGCGTTTAAAAGAAATCAAAGAAGAAAAGAAAGCAAAGCGAGAAGCCTCTCTCTAAGCATTAAATATATTTAATAAAAAAGGAAACCAATTTGGTTTCCTTTTTTTGTTTATACTATCCTTCAAAATCAAAATCGTCTCCATTACCAGAGTTTCCACGATTACCGCGCTCACGTTTCTTTTTCTGATTGAAACGATACGTAAATGACACATTAAAACTACGCTGCCTAAACTGAAATTCACTATCGCTTTCAAATGTAGGTGTTGTAGATGTGGTTTGACGCTTTCTAGAATTAAATAGATCTCTCACATTTACAGCCAGAGAGGCTTTATCTTTAAACAAGTCTTTACTAAATGCTAAATCGGTAGAAAAAATGCCTTTTCTTTTGTTTTGTGCATCTTCACTAGGGCCTCTATAAAAAATGCGTGTTTGCCAATCGATATTCCCAGGTAAAGTATATTTGTTATTGATTCTTGCAAACCAGCTGAAGTTATCTGCACCAAAATCGGTGCCTTCAAAAACACCTTCTGTAATCGATTGGAATAAGTTAAGATTTGCATTGAGGTTCCATTTTTTAGAGGCTCTATAAGACAATGTAAATTCAAATCCATAACGATCATTGGTAGCTAGATTAATAGGTGTTCGTTGTAGGATAGGAACTTCTGTACCACCAACAACGGTTGTTTGTCCTGTATCTAGAGTCACGAATGTAAATACATCTGTAGCGCGTTGAAAATAGATAGATGAGTTGAGCGTCATTTTTCCGAAGCGATTTAAATACCCTAAATCTATAGTGTTTGAATAACTTGGGTCTAAATCAGGATTTCCTTGAAATAAATTTGTGGCACTGCTTCGTGATGGAAATGGATTAATAAATCGTGAGCGTGGACGACGAATTCTTCTATTATAACCTAAAGTAATGCTTTGCTTTTCTGTAATTTCAAATCCTAAATTCACGGTAGGAAATAGCCCTACATAGGTTTTCCTGTCAAAATCATTACTGGTTATTTGTTGAATAGTAACTCGAGAATCTTCCATTCGTAATCCGAGCAGATAAGAGAACTTATTTTTAATTTTACTACCAAACTGTGTGTAAAGCGCATTTACATATTGTCTAAACAAGAGATTATTACTTACATTTTCATCAAGTACAAATACATTATTCTCATTAAACTCTAAGGTGTAATCTGTATCTAATTGTTGGAATGTTCCACGATATCCAAATTCAAAATTACTTACTTCTCCAATGGGTCTTGTGTAGTCCATTTGTAATAAGACTTCATTTTGATTTTCTTCTGTTTTAACACGTTCGGCTGCATCACCATCTTGAGAAATTAATGATTGTTCTATCTCAAAGTTATCTTCAACTTGGAAGTCCATCGTAAGTCGGTGCTGACTATCATCTCCAAATTGTTTGTCATAGTTAACTGAATACTGACGGTTGAGGTCAATTTCGTCTTCAGGGTCTAAACGAATTGATTGGTTAATAAGGTTTCTATTACTATCATATTCTTTAATTAAGTTAGATGTATCATTATTTTCATCACTATCACGATACACAAAAGACGTGGTCAACGATGCATTATCAGTAATGTACCATTCTACTCCTATATTGGTATTTATCCCTTTACTTTTGCGATCAAAATCACGTGTTTCCTCAAAAAAAGTATTTGGGTCATCACCATTAAAATATTCGGTATCAGTGAATGCATTTCCCGGAGATTCTCTGTAACGTAATCCAGACGTATTAAAAAAGTTAAAATCTCCAGTTCTATAATTAATATTTCCTGCAATTCCAGCTTGAGTTGGATCTCCTGCATTTAATGTAACAGCACCATTTAGACCTTGCAATTTACTACGTCTAAGGATGATATTTAAAATTCCAGCTGTACCTTCTGCATCATATCGTGCTGAAGGAGAGGTGATTACCTCTACGCGTTCTATAGATTCTGCAGGTAGTTGTCTTAAGGCATCTGTAGAGTTGAGACCAACCAGACCTGAGGGTTTGCCATTAATCAAAATTCTAACGTTGTCCTGTCCGCGCAACGCAACATTTCCTTCAACATCAACAGAAACCGATGGTACGTTATCTAAAACATCACTCACTGTACCACCTCTTACAGTGAGGTCTCGACCTACATTATAGATTTTTTTGTCAAGCTTGATTTCTACTGTGGTTTTTTCAGCAATAACTTCAACAGCATCTAAGGCTTCTAAGTTTAGCGACAGAGAAACTGTACCTAAATTGATGTCTTTACTTAGCGTTTTATTATCGTAAGATTTCGACTTGTAAGACAAGTATTCAACCTTAACATTGTAGATACCAATAGGAACTTCGATTTTAAAAACACCTTTGTCGTTCGTAATACCACCAGTGATAATTTTGTTTTCTTTCTTGCTAAAAAAAGAAATTGTAGCATATTCTAAAGGGATGCTATCTTCAGCATCAATTACAGTTCCTGAAACTGTTACCTCCTTTTGTGCAAAAGAAAAAGTATAGCTAAAAAATAGTAAGAGTAAGAGCAATTTTTTGCAGATCATAGAAAGCGCTTTAAAGTTCTGGCAGTTTAGATGTGCAAAAATAAAACTACTTGCGGCGATCTAGGTTAATCTTTTGTTAAAGGAAAAACGGACACACATTCGTTAATTCTTACTTTTGCGATTCTTCTTTTTTTTCTTACCAGATTTCTTCTTCCATTTGCCTTTAACTGCGTCCATGATTTTAGCCATAGTTTCTTCAGACACTATAGCTTTTACATCTTTAAAATGAATTTTATCTAAGCGTTCAACATGAGTTTCTCGTTCATATGATTTTAAACCCAATTTGTTGATTTTTACTAATTCTTCAAAATAACTATTTAAAGTTTGTACTATAATCTCCTTCTGAAAATCATCAACATCTATTGTAGTCATAAATTCTGTGATGTATTCTTGCTTTTGCTTTTCAGCTTCTTCTTGATAACGTTCTATTTGCTGCTGTTGACTAGCAGTTGGTTTACCTTGTTGCGAAAAAGAATTGCATACCAAGGTCAAACAACAAAAGATAGTAATGTAAAATGTTTTCATTTTTTCAATAATTATATAATGTCTAATACTTTAACAGGTGGTCTACCAATAACTGCTTGATTTCCATTAATCACAATTGGTCGTTCAATCAGTTTTGGATGTGCCACCATGACTTTTATAATTTGTGCATCTGTAAGGGGTTTACCTTTATAATCAGATTTCCAAATAGTTTCATTTTTCCGTACCAATTCTATGGGTGTTATCCCTAATAACAAGATAATGCTTTTAAGCTTTTCTTCAGAAATTGGCTCGTCCAGATATTTTATAACTTCAAAATCTTTGCCAGAATTTTCTAATAGCGATAAACCTTCTCTAGATTTGCTGCATCTTGAATTGTGATAGATAGTAATCATCTTATTTTTAATTATAATTCGTTAGGGCTTTCTTCTTTTTGTCCCATCATCATCAAATAGGATTTTAAAAATGGTTCAATGTCACCGTCCATAACAGCATCTACGTTTCCAGTTTCGTGACTAGAACGTACATCTTTAACTAATTTATAAGGATGCATGACATAGTTTCTAATTTGGCTTCCCCATTCAATTTTCATTTTTCCAGCTTCAATATCCTCACGTTGTGCCATTTGCTTTTGTAATTCAATTTCGTAAAGTTGTGATTTTAGCATTTGCATAGCACGAGATCTGTTATCATGTTGCGAGCGCGTCTCAGAGCATGATATCTGAATTCCTGTAGGCTTATGTGTTAATTGCACTTTGGTTTCTACCTTGTTGACATTTTGACCACCAGCCCCACTTGAGCGAGCTGTAGTGATTTCAATATCTGCAGGATTTATATCAATTTCAATAGTATCATCAACAAGAGGGTAGACATACACCGAAGCAAAACTTGTATGACGTTTTGCATTACTATCAAATGGTGAAATACGTACTAAACGATGGACACCATTTTCGCCTTTAAGCCAACCAAAAGCAAAATCACCTTCAATTTCTAAAGTGACTGTTTTTATGCCAGCTACATCACCTTCTTGAAAGTTGAGCTCTTTGACTTTAAACCCGCTTTTTTCTGCATACATCAAATACATACGCATAAGCATACTTGCCCAATCACAAGATTCAGTTCCACCTGCTCCTGCGGTTATTTGTAGTACAGCACTAAGTGAATCACCTTCATCAGATAGCATGTTCTTGAATTCTAACTTTTCAATAAGTAATAACGCTTTATCAAATCTGCTTTGTACATTTTCAGCAGTTGCTTCGTCTTCCTTGAAAAATTCATAAATTACTTCAAGATCTTCAATTAAGGTTCTAGAAGTATTGTAATCTTGTACCCAGCTTTTTTTCTCTCGAATGGATTTCATAACCAATTCGGCTTGTTTAGAATCGTTCCAGAAATTTGGGTCAAAAGTTTGTTCTTCTTCGTTAGAGATCTCTATGAGTTTGGCATCTATGTCAAAGATAGTGCCTTAATTTATCAAGGCGTGTATTAAGATCTTTAATTTGATCTGATGTAATCATGTAGATTTTTTTTGCGAAATTAAGGTTTATATACGTTAGAAAAAATAAAAAAAGTATTATGTTTAATTCTTAATAGTGGACCTTAAATTTAAATAACTTTTTTCGACTTCTGAAGGTAAAGGGACAAAGGAGACTTTTCTTTTGAAAAAACGCCATTGTTCTCGTCTAATAATATAAGGTTCAAAACCAACGCGATAAAACCCTTTGAGACTAGCAATGTTTTTTTCTTTAACAAATGCAATTGATCTCTTTATGTGTTTGTACTGATCTTGATTTAGAATTTCAAAAATTGCGTTTGGCATAATACGCAAACCTCTATAATCTGGATGAGTGAATACACCTTCAATAATAGCTTCGTTTTCTTTTAATTTCGGAAAAATTGGCCCGAAGTAATCCATCAAACGATCATTTACTTGATGCTTAAAAAGCCATTGTCTATAAACGGTATCATTATCTTTTGTAGTAGCTACGTAACAATCTGGAATATTTTCTGAAACTAAACGTCGATGTCTTAATTCTTCTTTGAGCGCATTAATATCTGTTTCTTCAAATGGGCGAATGGTAATATTCAATTTAGAATCAGAATTTTTTAGGTTTTCAGCAAAAACTTCTAAACCAATAAAGTTTGTGGTCGAGTGAAGACGTGTAAATACACCCTCAAAAATAGGTTTTAAATTTCCATTTTTGATGAGGATAAATACCAATTGTATTCTGCGTAATAGCGCTTTCAGTATAATTAAGTAATTAATATAGACACAAACTCACATCTGCAACTATAAGTTTCATAAATATTAGGACACATTTAATTTTAATGCGTCACAATTATAATTTCGACTAAATTATGTAGATTTATGCAATAATCAAATACTATGAGAAATTATATGTTTCAAATTGTTGCACTTTTTTGTGTAACTATTTCATTTTCACAGGTTTTAAGTAAAAAAGAATTAAAAGATTATAAAGGGTTTTTTGATTTCCATTATGAAGAATCTACAGATAAAATATACTTGGAAGTTAAAGAGTTAGATAAAGAATTTCTTTATGTTAATTCATTAGCTACTGGAGTTGGGTCAAATGATATTGGTTTAGATAGAGGTCAACTGGGTCAAGAACGTTTGGTTAAGTTTCAAAAAGCAGGCAATAAATTATTATTAGTACAACCAAATTTGAGTTATAGAGCAATTACTGATAATGCATTAGAAAAGAAGAGTATTGAACAAGCTTTTGCAAAATCGGTTCTTTACGGGTTTAAAATCGTTGAGCACACTAATGGGACTTATATTATAGATTTAACCCCTTTTTTAATGTTAGATGCGCATGGTGTTGCTAATACACTAAAATCTGAAGGTACCTACAGTATTGATGCAACTAAAAGTGCATTGGCTCTAGATAGAACTAAAGCCTTTCCAAAAAATGTAGAATTTGAAGCTTTATTAACGTTTAAAGGACAAGCTAAAGGCAGAAATATTAGAAGTGTAACACCTACATCATCTTTGGTTAGTGTTATTCAACATCATAGTTTTATTGAATTACCTGATGATAGTTATAAGAAAAGGGAATTTGATGTTCGAAGTGGCGCAATTTCAATGTCGTATTTAGATTATGCGACGCCAATTCAAGAACCAATAAGAAAGCGTTATATCATTCGCCATCGTTTGGAAAAGAAAAACCCTGAGCTTGCAATGAGTGAAGCAAAAGAACCAATTATTTACTATTTAGATCCTGGAACTCCTGAACCCGTGCGTTCTGCATTGTTGGAAGGTGCAAGTTGGTGGAATCAAGCTTATGAAGCTATTGGATATAAAGATGCGTTTCAAGTAAAAATGTTACCAGAAGATGCCGACCCTATGGATTGTCGATATAATGTCATACAATGGGTACATCGTTCAACTCGTGGTTGGAGTTATGGAGGAAGTGTTGTAGATCCAAGAACAGGAGAAATTATTAAAGGCCATGTAAGTTTAGGGAGCTTGCGTATTCGCCAAGATTTTATGATTGCCCAAGCATTAATGAATAAGCCATTTGCTGAACGTGATGATAATTACCAACCTATGTTAGAGATGGCTTTAGCGAGAATTCGTCAATTAAGTGCACACGAGGTTGGTCATACTATTGGTTTTGCGCATAATTTTGCAGCCAGCACTAATGGAAGAGCATCGGTTATGGATTATCCGCATCCAACAATAAAAATCACTAATGGAAGTATCGATTTTAGTGACGCTTATGCAGTTGGTATAGGTGATTGGGATAAAGTCACAGTAGCTTATAGTTATTCTGAATTTGATGAAAGTCAAGACGAAAAAGAACGTCTAAACAATATCTTAAAGGTTGCTACTTTTGCTGGCCAACAATTTATAACAGATTCTGATGCTAGACCACAAGGAGGAGCTCATGCTTTAGCACATCTATGGGATAATGGTAAAAGTGCTTCAGAAGAATTAGAAAATGTATTGAATGTGAGAGCACAGGCTATTTCAAATTTCTCCAAAGATAATATTCGTAATGGCGAACCCTATTCAGTATTAGAAGATGTATTTGTACCACTTTATTTTTTCCATCGTTTTCAAACAGAAGCTGCAACTAAAGTAGTTGGTGGGTTAGATTATAATTATGCTGTAAAAGGGGAAGGGGATGATATTGTAAAAACAGTAGATGCTAAAACTCAAAAAGAGGCTTTAGATCAAATTTTAAAAACGATTTCAACAGATGCATTAGCTATTCCAAAGGAAAAACTCGCATTATTTCCGCCAAGAGCTTATGGCTATTGGAGAGGACGGGAATCGTTCTCTAGTAAAACAGGTGTTGCTTTCGACCCAATGAGTGCAGCAGTAACAGCAAGTGATATGACTTTAAAGTTATTGCTACACCCACAACGCGCAAATAGAATGATTCAACAAAAAAGTTTAGATAATAATCAATTAGGGTTTGATGAGATGTTAAAGCAAGTTTTAGATGCCTCCTTCGGAAAGCGCTATGATGATGCTTATGCTGATGAAATTCAACAACTCATTAACGAGCGTGTATTGATACATTTAATGAATTTAGCTGTAAATGATCAATCTATTTTTCAAGTGAAAGCAAAATCTAATAAAGCCATAAACTCATTATTTAGAGATTATTTATCTAATAAAAAGAAACCATCACCTTATGCTTCACAATATGGAACGATGATAAACGAGTTTAAAGAACATCCAGAAAAATTTAAAATAAAAAGCGTTCCAAAAATACCCGATGGTTCACCAATTGGAAGTGGTTTTTGTGAATACAACTAAGATTAAAACATGATTATAGATTTAAGAAGCGATACCGTTACTAAGCCAACCAAAGGAATGTTGGAAGCAATGATAACTGCTAAAGTTGGTGATGATGTATATAAAGAAGACCCTTCAGTAAATGCTTTGGAACAACGTTTAGCAGATATGTTTGGGAAAGATCAAGCTTTGTTTTTTCCAACTGGAAGCATGGCCAATCAAGCGGCTTTGAAACTACATACTAACCCAGGAGAGCAAGTGATATGTGATAAATATGCACATATATATAATTATGAAGGTGGGGGCGCATCATTTAATAGTGGAATTTCATGTAAACTTATTGATGGCAATCGAGGGATGTTTACAGCTCAACAAGTTGCCGAATCTATAAATCCACCAGACTTTTACCATAGCCCGTTAACCTCTTTAGTTGAGGTTGAGAACACAACAAACAAAGGAGGAGGAGCGTGCTGGGATTTTGAAGAGTTAAAACGTATTAAAGCCGTTTGTGATAAGCATAACTTAGGCTATCACTTAGATGGCGCACGACTTTGGAATGCTTTAGCCAATACAAATGAAACTACTAAAGACTATGGACAATTGTTTGATACCATATCTGTATGTTTAAGTAAAGGGCTTGGCTGCCCAATGGGTTCAGTATTGATTGGTGATGAGGATATAATGCAAGGTGCGATTCGTATTAGAAAAATATTAGGCGGAGGTATGCGTCAAGTGGGTTATATTGCAGCAACAGGTTTATATGCTTTAGATCATCATCTTGATAGATTAGTTGAGGATCAGAAAAAAGCAAAAGCTATAGGTAAAGTTTTAGAAGATATGTCAATTATCAAAAAAGTCGAACCTATCGAAACCAATATTGTGATTTTTGAATTAGAATCTCATGTCGATGAAAGCGAATTTCTAAAACAACTTTCAGATAAAAATATTTACATTATTGGTATGGGAAGTAATAAACTTCGAATGGTCACACATTTAGATTATACCGATGTTATGCATGACCAACTTTTGGAAGTTTTAAATAATTTTTAATATAAAAACGAATACCTACTTAAATAAGTCCATTCCAGGAATGTTTGGCATGCCTTCTTTGGCAACAGCAGAAACTTCTGTTTCATGAACCGTTGTTGCTCTAGCAATAGCTTTATTTATGGTTAAAATCAAATAGTCTTCAAGCATATCTTTATCTTGAAGAAGTTCATCGTCAATTGTTATTGATTTTAAAGTACGATTGGCAGAAATGGTCACTTTTACTTTTTCATCATGACTATTCATATCAATTAAAACGCTGTGAAGGCGCTCTTTTGTTGCTTCAACTTTTTTCTGGGTTTCTTTGAGTTTACCCATCATTCCCATCATATCTCCAAACATATTGTTAAGTATTAATGTTATAAGTTGCAAAATTACTAAATTGTCAGACTTTTAAAAAGAAAAATGAAGACGACACTTGAAGTTCCCGTCGCAAGACAAATTCCGAAGGAATTAGACATCCATAATGATATAAGAATAGATAATTATTTTTGGTTAAATCAAAGAGAAGATCAAAATGTATTAGATTATTTGCATGCTGAAAATGAGTTTTACCATCAAGAAACTGCCCATACTAAAGGTTTTGAAGCGTCCCTTTTTGAGGAAATGAAAGCAAGAATAAAGGAAGACGACGCTTCTGTACCATACAAGTATAATGGCTATTGGTATATTGTACGTTATGAAAAAGGTAAAGATTATCCAATTTACACACGTAAACAAGGCACTTTAGATGCCGAAGAAGAATTACTGTTTGATTGCAATCAAATGGCTGAAGGTCATGGATATTTCAGATTAGTTGGTTTGAGCGTGAGTCCAGATAATACTATGATCGCTTTTGGTATGGATACCATCGGTAGACGACAATATAGACTTCAGATTAAAAGTTTGGTTACAGGTGAAGTTTTTTCTGATCGTATTGAAAATACGACAGGATCATCTACATGGGCTAATGATAACTCAACATTGTTTTATACTAAAAAAGATGAGCAAACCCTACGCTCAAATGAGGTTTTTAAGCATAAAATTGGAGAGACTGAAGATAACGACACATTGATTTTTACTGAAGATGACGATACGTTTGGTGTTGCGGTTTATAAATCCAAATCTCGAAAATTTATAATTATCGCTTGTTATAGCACATTAACCAATGAGTTTCATACTTTGAATGCTGATACACCTGATGACCGTTTCAAAATATTTCAAAAGCGTATTCGTGGATTAGAATACAGTATATCACATTTTGAAGACAGGTTCTATATATTGACAAATCACAACAATGCAACTAATTTTAAACTCATGAAAACTCCAGAAAATGAGACTGGTATTGAAAATTGGGTTGAGGTTATTGTTCATCGTGATGATGTCTTACTTGAAGATATTGATATTTTTAAAGATTACTTAGTTGTAAGTGAACGTTCTAACGGATTGAACCAAATTAGAATAAAGCGTTGGGATGAAACAAAAGATTATTATTTGCCATTTGATAACGAAACATATACAGCTAACACAGGAACCAATGTCGATTTTGATACCGAAATTCTGCGTTATAGCTATAATTCGTTAACGAATCCTTCTTCAGTTATTGATTTCAATATGAGAACGATGACAAAGGAAATCAAAAAAGAGCAAGAGGTTCTTGATCCTAATTTTGATAAAAATAAGTATACGTCTGAGCGTATTTGGGCTACAGCTCAAGACGGAACAAAGATTCCAATGTCTTTGGTAAGACGAAAAGACACCAAACTTGATGGAAACGCACCTTTGTTACAATATGCCTACGGAAGTTATGGGTCAACTATTGATCCTTATTTTTCAACAATACGGTTAAGTCTTTTAGACAGAGGCTTTATTTACGTAATTGCTCACGTTAGAGGAAGTGAATATTTGGGTAGAGATTGGTATGAAAATGGAAAGCTTCATAAAAAGAAAAATACATTTACAGATTTTATAGATTGCTCAAAACATTTAATTGCTCAAAATTACACCTCTCCTGAGCATTTATATGCTATGGGTGGAAGTGCCGGTGGTTTGGTTATGGGGGTTATTATTAATGAAGCACCTCAATTATACAATGGTGTGATTGCCGCAGTGCCTTTTGTTGATGTTGTAACAACAATGCTAGATGACTCAATTCCACTAACAACAGGTGAGTATGATGAATGGGGAAATCCTAATAATAAAAGTGATTATGACTATATCAAGAGTTATTCACCTTATGATAATGTGAAAAAGCAATCTTTTCCAAACATGCTGGTAACTACAGGTTTACATGATTCTCAAGTTCAATATTGGGAGCCCGCAAAATGGGTGGCTAAACTAAGAACTTATAAACAAGATTCTAACAAATTATTCTTGCTAACCAACATGGAAGCCGGACATGGTGGCGCTTCTGGGCGTTTTGAAGCCTTAAAAGAAGATGCTCAAGAATTTGCCTTTTTACTAGACTTAGAAGGAATTACTACCTAATTCAAAAAAAAGTCGTAATTTTGCAAGGTTTTACGTTTCAGATTTAAAATATAGGAAACTGATAGATAGCATTTATGAAAAAAGACATACAAGTATTTGATAATGTTTTGCAATTAATAGGTAAAACCCCTCTTATCAGATTAAACAAAATGACTCAAGATTTTGATGGTGACTTCTTTGCTAAAGTAGAAGCCTTTAATCCAGGTCATTCGTCGAAAGATAGAATTGCGCTTCATATTATAGAAGAAGCCGAAAGACAAGGCATCTTAACTCCAGGTGATACGATTATTGAAACAACATCAGGTAATACAGGTTTTAGTATTGCTATGGTGAGTATTATCAAAGGTTATGAATGTATTTTGGCTGTAAGTTCAAAATCATCTGCAGATAAAATTGACATGTTAAAGTCAATGGGAGCACAAGTTTATGTGTGCCCTGCTAATGTTAGTGCAGACGACCCACGTTCATACTACCAAGTCGCAAAGCGCTTACATGACGAAATTAAAGGTTCTATTTATATCAATCAATATTTTAATGCGCTCAATTTAGATGCACATTATCATAGCACTGGTCCAGAGATTTGGGAACAAACTGAAGGGCAAATCACACACTTAGTTGCCTGTAGCGGTACTGGAGGAACAATTTCAGGTATTTCTAAATATTTGAAAGAACAAAACTCAAACATTAAAGTTATTGGTGTTGATGCTTTTGGTTCTGTGCTTAAAAAGTATCACGAAACACGTGAATTTGATGATAAAGAGATTTATCCTTATCGAATTGAAGGTTTAGGTAAAAATTTGATTCCTACAGCTACAGATTTTGATTTGATAGATAAGTTTGTAAAAGTTACAGATGAGGAAAGCGCACATACCGCTCGTGAAATTTCTAAAACTGAAGGATTGTTTGTAGGTTATACAAGTGGTGCAGCAATGCAAGCCTTGAAGCAACTTAAAGATGAAGGCGAATTCAAAACTGGAGACAAAGTTGTGGTTATTTTTCCTGATCATGGATCACGTTATATGAGTAAAGTATACAGTGATAAATGGATGGGAGATCAAGGATTCTTTGATAGTCAAAGAGAAGTCGCTGAGAAAATTCAGTATATAAAATAAAAAATATAATAATAAGTTTAAAAATCCTATCACGTTTGATCGTGGTAGGTTTTTTTATGTTTGATACAGATATAAACATTGGTTCATAAAAATATTATGCCATCATAATAATATTAACTAATTTTGTCCCAACTAATAAGACTAAAAACTCGCTTTAATGAAGGATTTATTTGAGAAGATCTATAAAGATAAAGGACCATTAGGAAAATGGGCTTCTCAAGCTGAAGGATATTTTGTGTTTCCGAAGCTAGAAGGAGAGATATCTAATAGAATGAAGTTTCAAGGGAAAGAAGTGATAACCTGGAGTATTAATGATTATCTGGGTTTGGCTAATCATCCAGAAGTTCGTAAAGTAGATGCTGATGCAGCTGCTCAATATGGTTCTGCCTACCCAATGGGAGCACGAATGATGTCTGGTCATACAGAACTTCATGAACAATTACAAAATGAGCTTGCTGAATTTGTAAGCAAAGAAGCTGCTTATTTACTGAACTTTGGTTATCAAGGAATGGTGTCAACTGTAGATGCTTTAGTGTCTAAAGATGATATTATCGTTTATGATGTAGATGCACATGCTTGTATTATTGATGGTGTACGTTTACATATGGGAAAACGTTTTACGTATAAGCACAATGATGTTGAAAGTTTAGAAAAAAACTTGGAACGTGCTACTAAAATGGCCGAGCAAACTGGTGGAGGAATTCTAGTAATTTCTGAAGGTGTATTTGGAATGCGTGGTGAGCAAGGGCGTTTAAAAGAAATTGTTGCACTTAAAAAGAAATTTAATTTCAGATTATTTGTTGATGATGCACATGGTTTTGGAACTTTAGGAAAAACAGGAGCTGGAGCAGGTGAAGAACAAGGTGTTCAAGATGACATTGATGTGTATTTTGCAACTTTCGCTAAATCTTTGGCTAGTACAGGAGCTTTTATTGCAGCAGATCAAGAAATTATTGATTATTTAAAATATAACTTGCGTTCTCAGATGTTTGCTAAATCGCTACAAATGCAACTCGTTGTAGGTGCTTTGAAGCGTTTAGAAATGCTGAAAACAATGCCAGAATTAAAACAAAACCTTTGGACAATTGTAGATGCTTTGCAATCTGGACTTAAAGCGCGTGGTTTTGATATTGGTACAACACAAAGTTGTGTAACTCCGGTATATTTAAAAGGAAGTATTCCAGAAGCGATGGCTTTAGTTCGTGATTTACGCGAAAACTATGGAATCTTCTGCTCTATTGTTGTGTATCCAGTAATTCCAAAGGGATTAATCTTGTTGAGAATGATACCTACAGCAACACATACATTAAAAGATGTTGAAGAAACACTTGATGCATTTGATGCAATTAGAGAGCGTTTGCATAATGGAACATATAAGCGTTTATCAGCTGCAGTTATGGCTGCGATGGGTGAATAACGTAAAAAGATAGATATATTTATTCAATTAAAAATCCGATTCATATGAATCGGATTTTTTATGCAATATCTTTTTTAAACGTACAACGTCTTTTATTGGTTATAGGTTTGAAGTTTTTCCATAACTTATGAATCGCTTCATTATCATCTAACTCTGGACCTCTAATACAAAGTTCTATACCTTTCTCTGAAAACGTTTTATGAAATTCATGAAAAATAATTGCTGTAACACCTTTGTTTTGATATTCAGGTAATACACCTATTAGATAGAACGTTACTGTCTTTGCGTGTTTTTTTGCATGTAATAGATGACGAACTCCAAAAGGAAATAATTTCCCTTTCATTTTTTGAAGTGCCTTTGCATATGATGGTGTTACAATACCAAACCCAACAAGTTTATCATCTTTATCTAACACGAATTTTACATACTCAGGATTAAGAAAACCAATAAATTTTTTCTTAAAATACTCGCGCTGCTCATCATTGATTTCAACAAAAGAAGATAAGACTGCATGAGATTTAGTAAATACCTCAAACATTTCATCTGTATAAGACATGATGTCTTTATTAGTGCTGAAGTTTAAGGCACGAAGTTCGTAACGTTTTTTAATTAAGGTCTGCACTCTTGAGAAAAACTCAGGTAATATATTTTTAAATTCCATCACATTTTCTGAGTATCTTTTGGCAACATTATAGCCCAATTGCTCAAAATGTGAGGCGTAATATGGTAAATTATGCCATGTGATCATACTTCCAATCTCATCAAAACCTTCAGTAAGAACACCAACTTTGTCTAAGTTTGAAAACCCTACTGGACCCTCAACATATTTCAAATCATGTTGCTTACCAATTTCATGAACTTTTTTTAATAAGGCTTCGGTTACGTTAATATCATCAATAACGTCAAACCAGCCAAAACGCATCTTTTTTTCATTTTTACCTTTAACTTCTAACCAATTGATGATAGCAGCAATACGACCAACAATTTCATTGTTTTTGTATGCTAAGAAAAAACGAGCTTCGGCATCTTTAAAAACGGGGTTGATGTTTTGATCAAACGTTTTTAACTCTTCGTTGATAATAGGAGGTACCCAAGATTTTGAGTTTTTATTGAGCTTAAAAGGAAACTTAACAAACTTTTTTAGATCTCTCTTAGAATGGATTTCTTTAACACTAATCATACATAATAAAGCTTAAAGACTTCCGTCATCGTCAAAATCATCTGTTCTTTTCTTTTTATTCTTTTTCTTTTTCGGCTTCCTTTTGTCGGCATCTTCTCGAGAATTACCATTATCTGTTTCTTTATCAACATGAAAATCAAAGCGGTATGACATTCCGAAGTTAACACCAAAAACTGACGGTGTATCCTTACTATTAAAAGTCACTGCAGTGTCTAACTGAAAATCTTTGTTCCATAAATAGCCACCACCAAATCTAAATAAATTATCTGAGTAGAAATCGCTCTTGATCCCTTGAGTTTCTCCAAAAACAACCCATTGCGGGCTGAAAGAATGTGTTAACGTAATGATATATTGAAAGTCTGAAAAATCAGTGCCAATTCTATCTTTAACCAAATTAGTAACTAAAACCCAACCTCCAGAAAAGTTATTCTGCGTTGCCACCATAATTTTCGGGCTAATTCCTTCTACACCTGGAGGTGTAAATGAATTATTTTTTGAATCAAGATTTATACCAGCATAAACAGCTACTGCAGGAATTAGTGATTTCCATTTAAAAGAACGGTTTGCATGGTAGCTATATAAATTTGGTTTGTCTTCTTCTTCAGAATTTTTATAAGGATCATAAACCAAATATTTAGCACCTATTGCAAAGTTTTTGAAATTAGAACGTTTGTCTTCAGAAGCAATTGAAGATCGATTATCTGTAAAAGTGTCATTTTGGTAAATCCCTTCTATATTGATTTCTAATTGCTCAAAAAATAGGCCGTAGCGTGCAGTAAAGTCAGCACCAAAACCAGAAACTTCATACATAAGAGGTGTATGCTCTTCTTTAATAATATATGGACCAACTTCAAATTGTAGTACATTGGTTCCTACAGAAAATGCACTTTTAGAAACACCAGGTCTATTAGAATTAATCACTTCTGTATATTGGGCAAAGGTCAACTGAGTGATTAACAATATCGTAAATAACAATACTTTTTTAGTAAGATTCATAGGTTATCGATTTAAGCCAAATATAGAGATTTTATACGATTTATCCCTATGGATTTTTAGTAAAAGAAAATAGCTTGTTCCATTGAAGAACGGAACGGTTTTTTCTGCTGTATGAAATATAAAATAGAGCATAGCCTTAACTGTGTATGTTTTCTATTGAAATAAAACGAGAAAAAAGATATTTTATTAGTTATGATATAAAAGATCAATAGTATTAAGATTTTTTTATGTAACTAAACTGGTTTTTTAAATACATATAGTTGTATTTTTGAATAAATTTAATTTAATGTTACAAGCAGCATCATTATATGGTTTTGTAAGGACCATTCTTATTATACTTTTGGTTTACTACGGAATAAAAATCCTATCACGCTTATTTGCGCCTTACCTTATGCGCTATATGTCAAAAAAAATGCAGCAGAAGTTTGAAGGACAATTTGGACAGCAACAAAGCCAAAGACAACAACATAAAGAAGGAGAAACAGTTATTGATAAGATGCCAAAAAATAATTCGGCATCAAATAAAAAAGTAGGAGAGTACATAGATTACGAAGAAATTGACTAATTTTCGAGTCTATTGAAAGTCTTACAATTTATGTCATTTTCATTTAAAAAATTCTTACCACATCTTTTAGTTATAATTGGTTTTGCGGTTATCTCATTAGCCTATTTCAGCCCTGTATTACAAGGAAAACAGATTTTCCAAAGTGATATTATGCATTTTAATGGTATGGCTCAGCAACATCGAGATTTTAGAGCCGCTACTGGATCAGAAACGTATTGGACTAATAGTGCTTTTGGAGGTATGCCAACCTATCAATTAGGCGCACAGTACCCTCATAATTATATCAAAAAAATTGATTCTGTTTTGCGTTTTTTGCCACGTCCTGCAGATTATCTATTCATTTATTTTATAGGGTTTTACATATTGTTATTGTCACTAAAAGTTGACTTCAAATTAGCAGCTCTAGGAGCATTAGCATTTGGGTTTTCTACGTATCTCATAATTATTCTAGGTGTTGGTCATAATAGTAAAGCGCATGCCATTGCATACATGCCTTTAGTTTTAGCAGGTATTATACTCACTTTTAGGCAAAAATACATATTGGGTTTTCTGCTTACTGGACTCGCTTTAGCACTTGAAATAGGGACTAACCACTTTCAAATGACTTATTATTTGATGCTACTAGTTGTTGTTCTAGGGATTGCTTATCTAGTTGATGCTTATAAAAAGAAAATGCTACCACATTATTTTAAGGCGGTAGGTTTGATGGTTGTTGCTCTTGTTTTAGCCATTGGGTTAAATGCTACCAATATTTTGGCAACTCAAGAATATGTAAAAGAAAGTACACGTGGTAAAAGCGAGTTAACAATTAACCCAGATGGTTCGCCTAAAGATGCCTCATCAGGACTGAGTAGAGATTATATTACAGAATACAGCTACGGAATAAGTGAATCGTTAAACCTTTATATACCAAGATTATACGGTGGAGGAAATAATGAAGATGTTGGCAAAGATTCAGAAATCTATCAATTTTTTAGGGCTATAGGTGCAAGTCCTTCTGAAGCTTTAGAACAGGCGAGAAATGCGCCTACATATTGGGGAAATCAACCTATTGTAGAAGCACCAGCTTATGTTGGAGCTGTAGTAATATTTTTGTGCATATTTGCTTTGTTTTTGGTTAAAGGCCGACTCAAATGGTGGCTTGTTGGAGGCACATTACTCTCATGGATTTTATCGCTAGGTAAAAATTGGTTTTTTGTTGCCAATCCAGATCCAGATAGTAATCCAATTACGAATTTCTTTATTAATTATGTACCCTTATATGATAAATTTAGAGCAGTTAGTTCTATTCAGGTACTCTTAGAGTTATGTATTCCTGTGTTGGCTATTTTTGGTTTGGTAAAGCTATTTAATGATTTTGATAAAGATGAACGCAAGCTAAAAGCACTAAAGTTTTCTTTAGCTATTGCTGGTGGACTAGCTTTAGTCTTTTTGTTGTTTAAATCAGTATTCTTTGATTTTGTTGGAGGAAGTGATGGCTATTTTAGAAATGCTTATGGTGAATATGGACAAGGTTTTATAGATGCATTAAGAGATGATAGAAGAGCATTTTTTACTCAAGACACCTTGCGTACATTGATTTTAGTAGTATTATCTGCTGGAACTATTTATATGTTTTTGAAAAAGAAGCTATCAGAAACTTTAGTGGTTGGTATTTTCGCTGTTTTAATTTTATTTGATTTGGTTGGCGTAGATCGTCGCTATGTCAATACAGATAATTTTGTTTCTGGTATTAAAGTTCAAAAACCTTATCAAGCTAATGCTGCCGATAAAGAGATTATGCAAGACGATGGTCATTTTAGAGTTTGGGATATTTCCACCGAAGGAAGTAGAGCGCCAGCTAAAGCAGCTTATTTCCATAACTCACTTAATGGTTATCATGCAGCGAAATTGAAACGCTTTGATGAATTGTTTGATTTTCATATTTCTAAAAATAATATGAACGTTCTTAATATGTTGAATACAAAGTATATTATTGCAGAGGAACAAGGTCAAGTGTTTCCTTTTGTAAATGAGGATGCTAACGGAAATGCCTGGTTTGTGTCTAAATTGCGCGGAGTTGATTCTGCAAACGACGCCATTGTAGCATTAGACAGTCTTAACACATTAAAAGAGGCTATTTATGAAAAAAGGGATAGAAGTAAAGTTAAAGCTAATGCAGAGAAAGATAATGAATATGTTGTTGATTCCACATCAAGAATAACCTTGACAGATTATAAGCCCAATTATTTAAAATATACTTCTACTAATAATAGTGATGGTTTTGCTGTCTTTTCTGAAATGTACTACGGAAACGGTTGGCAAGCTACTATTGATGGTAATAATATACCAATTGAGCGTGTGAACTATGCTTTACGTGGACTTCAAGTTCCTGCAGGAACACATGATATTGAATTTAAATTTGAGCCTAAAGTAGTACAAACCGGAAGTATGATTTCTTTAGTGAGTGCTATTGTGTTTGGATTGTTATTAGCTAGCGGAATATGGTTTGGGTTTAAAAAGAAAGAAAACAATTAGTTCATTTTTCAGTAAATGAAAAAACAAGTTCTCATCATTACATACTATTGGCCACCAGCAGGAGGACCAGGTGTTCAACGCTGGTTGAAATTTGCAAAATATTTACCAGAATTTGGAATTGAACCTATAATATATTGTCCAGAAAATCCAAGTTACCCTATAGTTGATGAGACTTTATTGAATGAAATTCCTGAAAACATTAAAGTTATTAAACAACCTATTAATGAACCATATCGTTTTGCGAATATCCTGTCTAAGAATAGTTCAAAACAGATTAGTTCTGGTGTGATTCCTAAAGAAAAAAAGCAGTCTTTTATCCAAAAACTAATGCTTTACATACGTGGGAACTTTTTCATTCCTGATGCACGTAAAAATTGGGTAAGACCTTCGGTGAGTTTTCTTTCTGAATACATTCAAAATCATAATATAGATACCATTGTTACTACAGGTCCGCCACATAGTTTGCATCTTATAGGTTTGCAATTAAAAAAACAACTGAGCGTGAAGTGGCTTGCCGATTTTAGAGATCCTTGGACCACAATTGGGTATCATAAAGCATTAAAATTGTCTAAATCTTCCAAGGCTAAACATATTCAATTAGAATCAAGAGTATTACAATTTTCTGATAAAATTATCGTGACTAGTGAGAACACAAAAAAGGAGTTTCAATCTAAAACTCAACAACCAATTACTGTAATCACTAATGGTTATGATTCGCACAAGATCCAGCGTCCAATTAAAGATGAAAAATTCACTTTAGCACATATTGGTTCATTGTTATCTGAACGAAACCCAAAGCAATTATGGAAAGCGTTAGAGGAACTTCTAAGCGAAAATGATGATTTCCGAAGCGCATTTCAGTTGAAGCTCATAGGCGTTGTGAGTGAAGATGTATTGCAGTCTATGATAGCTTATGGTTTAGAACTGTATATTGATAATTTGGGATATGTGTCACACGATGAAGCGATGCAACAGCAAATAACATCACGTGTTTTATTAATGGTAGAAATAAACTCTGAAAATACTAAAGTGATTATTCCAGGAAAGCTATTTGAATATATGTCATCAGGAACACCAATTATTGCTGTAGGCCCTAAAGATTCAGATGTAGCGACAATACTAAAGACAACAAATACAGGGCATTATTTTTACTATGATGATAAGGCACGTATTAAATCGCAAATTTTATTGTACTTTGAAGCATATAAATCTAATTCATTAGTTGTAAATGCTATAGGATTGGAGCAGTATAGTAGAAAGTCGCTAACCAAACGTTTGTCTGAAATTATCTAATGGGAATTGTCATTAATCAATCCTTAAAAAACACTATTACAACGTATTTGGGTTTCGGTATTGGAGCCATAAATGCACTATTTCTATACACTAATTTTATTACAGATGAATATTACGGTTTGGTCGCTTATATTCTTTCTGCTGCTAATATCATGATGCCATTGATGGCTTTTGGTGTACACAATACGATTATAAAATTCTACTCGTCATTTAAAACAAAAAATTCGCTTAATAGTTTTTTAACGCTTATGTTGTTTCTGCCACTACTGTTGGCAATTCCAGTAGCTCTTGTAGGTTACTTAGCCTATGATACTATTGCAGATTTCTTATCTCAAAAGAATGAAATTGTGAAAGCGTACCTCTGGTATATATTCATTACTGCAGTTGCAATGGCTTATTTTGAAGTCTTTTATGCTTGGGTAAAAGTACAGATGCAAACTGTATTTGGGAACTTTATGAAAGAAGTTTTCCACCGAGTTGGAGCAATGTTATTGCTGTTTTCGGTGTTTTTGAATTACATCACTGTCGATCAGTTTTTAATGGGCATTGTTGGTGTTTATGTCATTCGAGCTTTAGTCATGATGTTTTATGCATTTAGTATGCGATTGCCCGTATTTAAATTTTATAAAATTGACAGATTAGGTTCAATATTAAAATATGCCTCATTAATTATTATAGCAGGTTCTATTGCGACAATTATTTTGGATTTAGATAAGTTTATGCTAAACAGCTATCTTGATATTGAAAAAGTTGCTTACTACAGTGTAGCTGTTTTCATTGCTACTGTGATTGCAGTTCCTCAACGTGCAATGCATCAAATATTGATGCCACTAACGGCTGAAATTTTAAATGAAAATAAAACTGATGAACTTAAAGATTTATACAAAAGAAGTTCGCTAACGTTATATGTGATTAGCGGTTTTATTTTTTTATTGATTATTTTAAATATTAATCAACTCTATACTATTATTCCGCAAGAATTTAGTGGTGGTTTAATCGTTGTATTTTTAATAAGCGTAGCAAAGTTGTATGATAATCTGTTAGGAAATAATAATGCGATATTATTCAATAGTGATTATTATAGAGTGGTTTTGTTTTTTGGAGTAATTCTAGCGGTTATGGCCATCGTGTTAAATTTGATTCTTATACCAATCTATGGTATTAATGGTTCTGCACTAGCTACATTTATAGCAATTGTTGTTTATAACACGATTAAAATTTACTTTGTAAAACGGAAATTTCAGATGATTCCTTTTACTTCGGAAACTTTAAAGATTTCAGTGCTATTAATTGTTTTGGTTTTTGGATTTTATTTTTGGGAGTTTCCGTTTAATGCTTATGTGAATATTATATTGAAGTCTCTAGCTATCGCAATCGTTTATGGATTGATAATATATAAGCTTAATGTATCTGAAGATATTTCCGAAGCAATTAGAACGTATTTGAAAGTAAAGCATTAAGGCTAAGATTCTTGGATGATGTAATAATTAAAACGAGAAAGTCCCATAAGGTGCTTTGAGGCATACTGCTTATGGGACATTCTACTAACCAACCAAAATTGTTATATTGTTATGAACGTGATCTTTTTCTAGTGGTTCTTGAACCTTTTGATGATGTTCTTGAACTTCCTTTTTTTACCGAAGACTGACTTCTACTTCTTGACTGTGTTACAGTTGTTGAAGATTTACGACTTCTGTTGTTATTAGATATACGAGAATTTGTTGCCTTTGGTTTTCTTGCACTCGTATTTTTTCTAACTGTTCTCGATCTCGTTTTATTATTAGACACAGTACTAGGTGATTTAGTCACATTTTTTGTTCTAGGTGCTGTTGGTCTAGGCGTTACTTTTCTAACGGTATTTGATTTTGTTGCAGTTCTAGAATCGGTCATAGTCCTTGTTGACGTTCTTGTATCTGTATTTGGTCTTGTAACCGCTCTTGTATTTCCTCTACTAGTTCTTGTTGTCGTTGTTCTAGTATCTGAATTAGGTCTCGTTACTGCTCTAGTATCTCTTGTTCTAGTAGTGTTTGTTACAGCACGTTCTCCGCCACGTCTAGATGTTGTTGCATCTTGTCTATAGCGATCACTAATTGATGTTCCACGACGACCAGTTGTTGCTACAGTTCCTCTTCGTCCAGTAGTAGTCGTTCTTACAGGTTGCCTGTAGTTGTCTCTATATGGTCTGTAATATGTATATCTAACTGGTGTATAAAACTGTCTGTAAGGTCTTGCATATACCACACAATAGTTTACTGGTGGAATTACATAATAGGTATGCCAAGGTCTGTAAACATATGCTCTATTGTATATGTTGATAAAGCCTGTACAGTGCGAAAACCCTCTATTTCTGTTATAGTGAACATATAATCCTCCTACACGAGATAAACGTCCCCAACTATTATAATTAATATTTACGTTACCAGCTTGAGTGATACGACCATAATAATCATAATAGATTGGTGTATTCTCTATTTGTATAATAGCTCCAAGATCATCATACTGAACATAAGGGTTATAATCAAACCCTGTGTTAAAGCTTATAGATACATTTGGAGAACTAAAGCCTACATTAACATTTGGACCGTAATTTGGCATGTAGAAATCAAACTGACCATCAGGGAAAATTGAAAATTCAATACCATCTACTGTAAATATGAAAGAATTGCCATAACCTCTAACATAGTTGTGTATTGTATTTGATTCTACTGTGCTGTTGGTTGTTGCGTTTACTGATGACCCAACTAGGAGCAATACAGTAAAAAGTGATATTATTCGTTTCATAATTATAAGGGTTTTTGATTACAGTTATTATAAAACAATTAGCGTGCCAAAAAATGTTAATAGCATTTTAGTGTTTGTTTTTAACGATATGAAAACAGGTATATTTACCTATAAATAAGTAGTGTTTGCCCTTTAAATTAGAGCATTATTAAATTTAATGCAAGACTATGGATACAACACTAGACGCACAAGTGATGAATGATCGTATTAAGTTGCCTTTTATTTTTGATGCGAATCAAATGCTGAAAGAATATTTAGAATTGAAACTTAATGATTTTGAGTATTATAATGTGATTCAATTGAGAGCTCCGGCACATATAGTAGATCCATCACTACCAAGTCCTCCACCTGCTACTGATTATGCAGATGGTTCATGGACTGATTGGTTAGATACTGATGAAATGCATGCTTCGTTATATATAAAAAGTATTATAAATTCTTTTAAAGAGATTACAACAGTGACATTAGTGAGATTACTTCGTTTAGCACCTCATTCTGAAGTTAAAGAACATACAGACCCAACACTTGGGCTAGAAGTAGAGAAATCTGTAATACGATTAACTATTCCTATTTTACAAAGTAAGGATGTTGTGTTTTATCTAAACGATAAATCTGTTGATATGCAACCTGGAGAGTGTTGGTATTTAAAGTTGACAGATGCTCATCGTGTCGTAAATTCTGGAACTACAGAGCGTGTTAATTTAACTATTGATATGGTGCCTAATGAGAATTTAAGAATGCTTATAAACGAAAGTTTATAAAATTAGAGTGAAAACTAAATCCCGATGGCTTGGGGAAGCGCATCGGGATTCTATATATGTTCACTATAGAAGTGAACAACCAACCAAAAAAATCAAGATGATTTAATCTCTACGTTTTTTATATTTTTTGTGTTTTTTTATTTTTCCATTTTTGCGGTAGTAGTAGAAATCATCATCAAAGTCACCATCATACCCATAGCCGTCATATTGATTTCCACCATATCCTGAACCTACACCACAGTTTAAATCTGAATTGTTATGGTTTACAACACCACTAACATGTACGATTTCTCCCCAACGATTGTAGTTTACTTTTAATCCGCCAACTTGACGAAGAAATCCATTGCCACGTTGGTAGCTCATATATACAGATCCAGCACGTTTAATTCGGCCTTGTCTATCATAATTGATAAATACATTTCCAATTCTTCTAACTTGTCCATTACTATCATGAGTGATAATAACTCCTCTTGGCCTTGAAGACGTTGAATAATGAATTCTACTAACACTACCTGGAGCACCATAAGTAGTGTTTATTGAACTTCGACGAGTTCGTGAAGTTCTGTAGTATACATCAGAAACGTTATTTTCAAGTTCAGTATTGAAATCGAAACTTCCGTCAGGAAAAATTAAAAATTCTACACCACGTTCAATGAACACTATTGGTTCTGCAAAACGATAGCGTGCATTATTAAAATCTTCCCCATTTGAAACAACATATCCTGTTGTTGTCGCTGTAGCTGATGTTAATCCTAATAACATCATCGCTAAAAAAAGTACTTGCTTTTTCATAATTTATAGGTTTTTAGATTTGCCTTCGTTTCTAACTCGTTTAGAAACTTTTTGGCTTACGCTATTTGATATGAATTTACCAATATGCGTGCCAAAAATCATATACAATTGATTTACAGGTGTTTAATATAGTTTTTGTAGATGAGTTACTCACTTTCATTTTTAGGAAAGAATGATAGAACTCATTATTTTTTAGTATTTTTAGCTAACTAACTAGTCCTTCTGTATGACAAACCAATCTCTAGAAACAACAGACGAATCTTTGCAGTGCCAAAATTGCGAATCTATTTTGGATGAGCAGTTTGAATTTTGTCCGAGTTGTGGACAAAAAACAAACGAAGAGCTTACCATTGGCGTATTGTTTTATAACACCATTAGTAATTACTTTTCGTTTGATGCCCGGTTTTTAAAGAGTTTTATCCCCTTGATGATTAGGCCAGGGTATTTAGCGACTAAATTTCTAGAAGGAAAGCGATTATTATATTTGCATCCTGCTCAGATGTATTTATTTATATCTGTAGTATTCTTTTTTATTATATCATTTAGTACAAGAGAATTGGTACAAGAAGCCAATAAAATAAATGAGAAGGTTGCTAAATCAACTCCTAGTTCCGCTCAAAATACAGACACTTTAGATATAGAAAATGAGGTTGTTAAAGGCTTGGATTCTGCTCAAATTGATAAATTAATGAAACCTCTTAAAGATAATCAACAGATTATCGGACTCAAGGATGAAGATTTAAAACTTGCAGATTCAATTATAAAGGCTGAGAGCGCTAATCCTAGAAACCTAAATACGACTTGGGATTTTGATAAAGAAAAAGTTGATTCTCTTGTTGCAGCTGGAGCAGATAAAAATATTATATATAAAGAGATGGGAATGTCTGACGACCCAAGCTTTTTGGAACGTCGCTTTTTTGCCAGAATGTTAAATTTAGTTGAAGGTAGAGGCGCAGGGGCTATTATTCAAGCTTTTTTTGATAGCATACCAATATCTATGTTTTTCTTGTTACCTATATTCGCTCTAATTCTAAAGATATTTTATTATAAAAAAGGGAAATATGCGCGCCACTTGGTGTTTAGCTTTTACTTTTTTTCGTTTCTGTTTACAGCTTTTAGTATTTTATTTGCTGTAAACAGATTTATATATGATATTCCAGATTGGATAGATTGGCTCATCGTGTTCTCTACCTATGTATATTTCTTTTTAGCTTTAAAGCGTTTTTACCGACAACATTGGTTTTGGACTTGGTTAAAAAGTGGTATTATCACAATGGTTTTTCTATTGATGGTAATCCCTTTTGCCGCAGGAATTGTATTGGTGTTTTCGTTTTTAACTACTTAAAGTTTATCTATTAAAAATGTACCAGTAATAGACTCTTTATTTTTTGCAACCTCTTCTGGAGTTCCTTGAGCAATAAGTTGTCCACCACGAATACCGCCTTCCGGACCTAAGTCGATAATATAATCTGCGCATTTAATTAAATCGAGATTATGTTCAATCACAATTATAGAATGACCTTTATTAATCAATGCTTGAAATGATTTCAATAATTTTTTAATATCATGGAAATGCAAGCCTGTAGTCGGTTCATCAAAAATAAATAGTGCATTATTGCTTTTAGATCCTTTTCCGAGGAAAGAAGCAAGCTTTATACGTTGCGCTTCACCACCAGAAAGGGTAGAAGAACTTTGGCCTAAAGCAACATAACCCAAACCAACGTCTTGTAATGGTTGAAGTTTATTTTTGATTTTGGTAACATTATATTTCTCAAAAAATGCAATTGCATCATCAATAGTCATAGTTAGAATATCGTCAATATTCTTACCTTCAAATGTTACTTCTAAGATATCTTTCTTGAAACGTTTTCCATTGCAGGTTTCACAAGTTAAATGAACATCTGCCATAAATTGCATTTCTATGGTTACTTCACCATCACCTTTGCATGTCTCGCAGCGTCCACCGTCAACATTAAAACTAAAATGTTTAGCTTGATAATTACGAATCTTGCTCAATTTCTGATTAGAAAATAAAGCTCTAATATCGTCATAAGCTTTAATATAGGTTACAGGATTTGAACGCGACGAGCGACCAATTGGATTTTGATCTACAAATTCAATATGTTTAATTGCTGCAAAATTACCTCTGAGTTCGGTAAATTGGCCTGGTTTATCTCCAAAACCAGTAAGTTTTTTTTGTATCGCAGGAAATAATATTTTTTTTACTAATGTACTTTTTCCACTACCAGAAACACCAGTAATAACAGTTAGCATTTCTAAAGGAAAAGTCACATCTATATTTTGAAGATTATGCGCTCTGGCACCAATGACGTCAATCTGATATTTAGAAGTTCTTCTTTGCTTTGGAAGCTCAATTTCTAAAGTTTCATTTAAATATTGAGCAGTTAGGGAGTTTGATTTTAAAATGTCTTTAAATGTTCCTGTAGCGACAACTTCACCGCCAAAAGTTCCAGCTTCTGGACCGATGTCAATTATTTCATCTGCAGCTTTCATGATGTCTTCATCATGCTCAACAACAATAACGGTATTACCCAAATCACGTAAAGCCTGTAAAACTTTAATAAGTTTTTCTGTATCTTTTGGATGTAAGCCTATACTTGGTTCATCAAGAATATACATCGAGCCAACCAAACTACTTCCTAATGATGTTGCTAGGTTTATTCGTTGGCTTTCACCACCAGATAACGTGTTTGATTTTCGGTTTAGTGTTAGATAATCTAGACCTACATTACTTAGAAAAGAGAGCCGACTATTGATTTCTTTTAGTAAACGTTTTGCTATTTTAGTATCGTAATCATCCAGTACTATTTTTTTGAAAAAACTGGACAATGCATCTAAAGGCATTTCTACTAAATCGGTTATAGTAACGTTGTTAATCTTAACGTAATTTGCTTCCTCACGTAGGCGTTTCCCTTTACAGACGTGGCATTTAGTTTTTCCGCGATAGCGAGATAACATCACACGATTTTGAATTTTATAAGCCTTTGATTCTAATTCGGTAAAGAATGAATTTAAACCTTCAAAGTATGGATTACCATCCCAAACCAGTTGTTTTTGTTCGTTTGATAATTCGAAAAAAGGCTTATGAATTGGGAAATCAAATTTGTGAGAATTGTTAACCAATTGATCACGATACCAACTCATACTTTCACCTCTCCATGGAAAAATGGCATTTTCATATACTGATAATCCTGTATTTGGGATTACTAAATCAGTATCAATACCAATCACATCGCCATAACCTTCGCACTTTGGACAAGCACCATAAGGGTTATTAAAACTAAATAGATGCGGATTAGGCTCTAAGAAGGTCATGCCATCTAATTCGAAACGGTTGTTGAATTCAGTACGTTTTTTATCGGCTAAAGATTCAATAATACAAGTTCCTTTACCTTCAAAAAATGCAGTTTCTATAGCATCAGCTAATCTGTTGTAGAAATCTTCTTCGTGTTTTACTACAATACGATCAACAACTAAAAACACATTTTTCTTTAAGTTTTTCTCAACAGCATCATCAATTCTAAAGATCTCTTCTTTATATTGAACTCTAGCGTAACCTTGTTGTTTTAAGACATTGAGCTTGTCGTTCATATCTCGCCCATCTTCTAAAATAATAGGAGAGAGGAGTAACAGTTTTTCTCTATCTTCAAAAGATTTTACTAAATCCAAAACATCTTTAGTGCGATGTTTTTTTACTAAATCTCCAGAAGCAGGTGAGTAAGTTTTTCCTATTCTTGCAAACAAGAGTTTTAGGTAATCATAAATTTCAGTTGTTGTTCCTACTGTAGAACGCGGATTTGTACTATTCACTTTTTGCTCGATTGCAATTGCAGGAGCAATTCCTTTTATAACATCTACTTTTGGTTTGTTAAGTCTTCCTAGAAACTGTCGTGCATAACTAGAAAGGCTCTCTACATAGCGTCGTTGGCCTTCTGCATATAAGGTATCAAAGGCTAAACTTGACTTTCCAGAACCTGATAAACCAGTAATAACCACTAGCTTATTTCTCGGAATCACAACATCAATATTTTTTAGGTTGTGTAATTTCGCACCTTTTATGATGATGTTTTCTTTAGGATTAAGGTCTAGAATGTTACTGTTCATAGGTGATATAGCGAATAAGAAAGTGCAAAGGTAAGCCTTTTCTTGAAGCTTAGAAAATGGATTATTGTTCATTAAAATGTTAAAGTTTGTTACTTTTTTTTGGAATTACGGAATGATTGTTGTTATATTTGAGAACATAAACAGTTAAAACCTAGTTGCCTATATCATAAGATTACTTTAAAATTTAACCCCAAGCTAAGATTAAATTCTTTGCCCTTAAAGTAATTATTATGAGACACGAACTTATCACAGACGCTGTTTTAGTTAAGAACTACATGAACGGAGACGAAAGTGCTCTATCTGTCCTTATCCACAGACACAAACAAAAAATTTACAGTTTTATTTATTCAAAAGTTTTCGATAGAGATATCACTGAAGATATATTTCAGGATGCTTTTATCAAGGTTATTAAGAATTTAAAACTTGGAAAGTATAATGAGGAAGGTAAATTTTTGCCTTGGGTTATGCGTATTTCTCACAATTTAGTCATTGACCATTTTAGAAAGAACAATAGAATGCCAAAATTTGATAATTCAGGTGATTTCAATATTTTTTCTGTATTAGGAGATTCATCGTTGAATGCTGAAAAACGATTAATCAAAGATCAGGTAGAATGTGACTTAAGACGCATTATAGAAGAACTTCCTGAAGATCAAAAAGAGGTATTAATTATGCGGATGTATAAGGATATGAGCTTTAAAGAAATTTCTGAAAGAACAGGTGTGAGTATCAATACAGCTCTAGGAAGAATGCGTTATGCACTCATTAATTTGAGGAAAGTTATTGATAAAAATAATATTGTTTTAACAAATTAATACAATAAGTTAAGTTTTGTTGCGTTTATGAGGTTATAACAAACTAAAAAACGTAAAATGGCAAAACTTTACTCAGAATGCCCCCAAAAACAAAACGACCTAAACCCAAAAGAAGAGACAGTGGATTTTCTTTTGAATTACAGCAAGGCTTTAAGTGTTATACATTATAATAATTTGGAGTTTGAAGCGCTTCAAAACTAAATTTGAAAAAATCCTGAATGTTAGTCTTCAGGATTTTTTTTTATTAGCATAATAATCTTTTAAAACCGAAACTCTTCCAATTGTTTTGGTAATCACATCTTTATCTAAATCCCAGCCTCTCGCAGGTGAATATTGCCTTCCATACCAAATAATTTGAAGATGTAAGTCATTCCATAAATTTTTAGGAAATAGGCGTTTTGCATCCTTTTCGGTTTGCACTACATTTTTTCCGTTAGTTAAATTCCAACGATACATCAAGCGATGAATATGCGTGTCAACAGGAAATGCAGGAATGCCAAATGCTTGTGATAAAACAACTGCTGCAGTTTTATGACCAACAGCAGGAAGTTCCTCTAATGCTTCATAAGTTCTCGGTACTTTGCCATCATGTTTGTCAATCAAAATATGTGACAAGCCATGAATACCCTTACTCTTCATTGGTGATAAACCAACAGGTTTAATAATTTCTCTTATCTCTTCTACAGAAAGCTTTATCATGTCATAAGGATTATCTGCCTTTTTAAATAGTAAAGGCGTAATTTGATTAACACGAACGTCTGTACTTTGTGCAGACATCAGTACAGCAATAAGTAAGGTATATGGATCTTTATGTTCTAGAGGAATTGGAATTGTTGGATATAATTCATTTAATGTTCTTATCACAAAATCTACTTTCTCTTGTTTGGTCATTGTCGTATATTTGATAAACTTATTTAAAAGCAAAAATAAACAATATGCAAACATTAAAAGCAGGAGATAAAGTTCCAAATTTTACAGTAAATGATCAAGATGGTAATTCGATATCACTTTCAGATTATAAAGGAAAAAAATTAGTTGTGTTTTTCTATCCGAAAGCTAATACTCCTACATGTACTGTAGAAGCTTGTAATTTAGGAGAAAACTATAAAGCATTGCAAGATGCAGGTTTTGAAATTCTAGGTGTTAGCGCAGATTCTGAAAAGCGTCAATCTAATTTTAAAAATAAATTCGGTTTTCCTTACCCGTTATTAGCTGACACTGAGAAAGAGGTGATTAATGCTTTTGGAGTTTGGGGTCCTAAAAAATTTATGGGTCGTGAATTTGATGGCATTCACCGAATCACTTTTATAGTGAATGAAGATGGTATTGTTGAGCGCGTCATAGATAAAGTCAAGGCTAAGATGCATTCAGAGCAAATACTTAGTGAGTGAAACTTCTTTTGCGTCATGCTGAATTTATTTCAGCATCTCATTATTATAAGTGTGTGAGATTCTGAACCAAGTTCAGAATGACGATATTAATATAAATAAAAAAGCCACTATATTATGTAGTGGCTTTTTATTTGACTGTTAGTCGATTACTATTTTAAATGCACTTGCTCAGTTTCACAACCAAAGAGGCTTTTCTCTTTGATGAGATTTGATACACCTTCAGGTAACATAGCTTCCCATCCATCTTCGCCATTGGCAATCATTTTTAAAACGGTTCTAGAAAATACCGATAAAGTTGATTCATCATAATCTGTAATATCTACAACCTTACCATTGTATTTGAAGAATTTGTATAATTCTTTCATTCTTGGATGTACTTTTAAGTTTTCACTATCAGTTAATGTGCCATCCTCATTTTGCATTGGATATAAATAAACTCTTAAATCTTTAAAGAATAATTTCCCAAAAGCTTCTAAAATTCCACCACTCAAATGACGGTAATATTTCTCATCAAATATATCTACTAAATTATTAACTCCCATTGCTAATCCCATGCGAGCTTTAGTGTATTGAGAGAAGTATTCAACAAGTTTATAATACTCTTGAAAGTTAGAAATCAATACCGTTTGTCCTAAAGAGCACAATAATCTTGCGCGATCCATAAAATCTTGTTCGTCAATTTCTCCTTCAGCCCTAAGGTTAGATAGTGTAATTTCAAAAATAACTTGGGTTTTTTCTGTGTCTACTTTATTTTCTTTAATGAACATTTCATAAGATTTCTTATACATGTCCATATTAACTTTAGTTACTGGTCTAAAGCTTCCTCGTAAGGTCAAGATATTCTTTTTATAGAGTACTCTAGCTGGTAATACATTATTTCCATCAGGAGCAAACATAACGGCATCAGTCATGCCATTTTTCACTAGTTGCAAACTCATCAAACGGTTATCAACATCTTCAAATACAGGTCCAGCAAAATTGATAGTGTCAATTTCTACTTGATCTTTATCTAAATGATCATATAGATAGCGTAATAATTTTTTTGGCTCATTATATTTATAAAACGCACCATAAATTAAGTTTGTTCCTAAAACCCCTAAAGTTTCTTGTTGTAATCTTGCATCGGTTTCTTTAAATCTAAGGTGTAATACAATTTCATTGTAACCTTGATCAGGATCAACTTGATATTTTACACCAACCCAACCATGTCCTTTGTATTTTTTTGCAAAGTCAATTGTTGCAACTGTATTAGCATAGGCAAAGAACATTTTATTTGGATGTGCTTCCCTTTTAATTCGCTCTTCTACCAAATTAACCTCATGATTTAGCATTTTTCGAAGCCTTGCCTCGGTTACATAACGCTTATCATCTTCAATGCCATAAATTGCATCACTAAAGGCTTTGTCATAAGCTGACATAGCTTTTGCAATTGTTCCTGAGGCGCCTCCAGCCCTAAAGAACTGACGAACAGTCTCTTGTCCAGCTCCAATTTCTGCGAATGTTCCGTAGATGTTTTCGTTTAGGTTAATGCGTAAACATTTCGTTTTTAACGAAGGAATCTCATCAAACTCTTTATCTCCTTTTAAGGTTATTTCCATCTTGTATTTTGGGTTTGTCAACTATACAAAGGTATTAAAATAGGCGTTTAAACTAAAAAAATAAGTTCTATTTTTGCATCAAGTTAAATTATCAGTTGAAAGTTACATTTTTAGGTACAGGCACATCACAAGGCATTCCAGTTATTGGAAGCGATCATCCTGTGTGCTTAAGTAACAATCCTAAAGACAAGCGTTTACGTGTTTCAGTATTGATAGAATGGGATGATTATACTTACGTTGTTGATTGTGGACCAGATTTTAGGCAACAGATGTTACGAGTTAATTGTAGTAAAATTGATGGCATAGTATTTACCCATGAACATGCAGATCACACCGCTGGATTGGATGATATTAGACCATTTTATTTTCGTCAAGGTGATATTCCATTTTACGCACATAAGCGCGTTTTAGAAGAGTTATCCAAGCGGTTCAATTATATTTTTACGACTAAAGACAAATACCCTGGTGTGCCAAGTGTTATTCAGCATGTTATTGAAAACAAACCTTTTCTCCTTGGAAACTTACAAGTTATACCTATAAACGGCTACCATCATAAATTGCAAGTGTTTGGTTTTCGTTTTGGTTATTTTGCTTATCTCACAGATATGAAAACTATTGCTGATGAAGAAGTTGAAAAACTAAAAGGAGTCAAAGTTTTAGTTGTGAATGCATTAAGAGAGACAGAACATATATCACACTTTAATTTAGAAGAAGCACTAATTTTTATTGAAAAAGTACAGCCAGAATATGCTTACTTAACACATATAAGTCATTATTTAGGTTTTCATGATGATGTGCAACAAAGATTGCCAGAAAACGTTTATTTAGCTTATGATAACTTACAAATAGAACTATAAATTTATTAAAATGAAGCAAAGAATCTTTATGTACCTGTTTATTTTTACATTATTACTTGTGATTTTTCAGTTTGTGAATTCTAAAAATATTATTGAAAATTACGACCAGAAATTAACGAGTTATATGGCAAAAAATGAGCAGCTTAAAGACTCTATTAGAATTATTGAAGATAACAAAATTGAGGATGTTTATACCTTTAAATTTGATACTAATGATGCAGCAATGACATATTGGGAAAATAGAGGTTTTAGAATATCAGAATTTGTTCCATTAATTGAAGATGGCTTAATAAGCCTTAATGATTATGATACAGAAGAGCATCCTTTAGTGCCTTTTGCATCTATGTCTGGAGAGAAAATACGTATAGACCAAATTAGAATGCTTAACCATAAATGGATTATACTCGATTTCACTGATGGTAAGTATTCTGGAGAAATGCTCTTAGCCTATGATATGGACGGTAATGGAAATGTTACCTTTAGGGAGTTAGGTTCTCTCTTGTATCAACCTTGATAACTTTTATAGTTTAATTTATTTTTTGTGTTTTTTCTCTTTGAAAAAGAGAAATATACCATAACTCAAGCTTATTACTCCAATAGCTAATTTTGCTTCAGAAGATATAAAATTCATGGTGTCATCACTAAAGCCCATAATTATTGCTAGTATTCCGAGCAAAAGAAAAGGACGTGATTTATTCATTTACTGATTTTTGATTTAGCCATTGTGCCCTAGTAATACTAAATACGTTATAGTCTTTGACTTGTTTTTCGAAAATCATTCCATTTTTTTTGGCAACAATTTCTGAACCGATATTGTCCACATGCATCGTAGAGATAAGGTTGTCTGTGAATTCATGCTCAAAGCAAAAATCTCTACACTTTATAGCAGCTTCTTGAGCATAGCCTTTTTTCCAATATTTGGGTAAGATAGAATAGCCAACTTCTAAGCGTTCTTCATTTTCTATAGTTTGAACAAGTAATCCGCACTGACCAACAAAGGCGCCAGTCTCTTTGTCGATAAGAGCGTTCATACCACCAAGACCATTTTGATATCTATGAAAGACTTTTTTAAACCAAAATTCACATTGTTCGAATTGTGACAAGTTTTGATCAATACCTAAAAATTTCGCAACATTTTCTTCTTTAAACAAAGGTAGCCATGAGTCAAAGTCTTCTTTGGTGACAAGTCTAAAATCTAAACGTTTGGTATCTTCACCAGTAAGAAGGTATTTCATTGTTATTTTGTTATTGTAAATGAATCAATAAATGGGTCTACTTTATCATCTGGAATTCCAAAATAAGTAATCGTATATACACGGTTTCCTTTTTTAAAAACCTCACCTAAAATCATTCCTTTAATACCTTGTATTGCTGCGTTTTCTTTTGGCTGAAGAACAAAATATACGCCTTTTAAATCACCATTATCAACGGCTTCCTTGTAATCTAATTCAAAATTACTAGACATTCCATAAACATAATTTGAAATGGTCTGCTCTAAAAAATCTTCATTAGGCATGCTCTTAATCATATCACCTGGATAGTCAAAGTATTCTACTGCGAAAATTCGATTAGGTCCTAAAGTAGATCGGTATGCAAACACTTGAAACTTATCAAATCCAATTTTGTTGTCTTGTATACTTAATTGAGGTTCGGTAGGGAATTTTGCAACAAATTTCCCTTTTTTAGAAGCATAAGCTCCCGAAGTTGTTTTATAAATATCACTATCGTTTTTACAAGACGATAAGGCAACTAGAAAGAGTAATAAAAACAGCTTGATTTTCATAAAATTAGAATCTTTTTTCCAACCAACTTCTAAATTCATAGAAGTTTTGAGGTGCAACACCATGACCAACAGGAAATTCTGAATATGTATTTTTGATATTCAGTTTATTTAAAAATTGAGGTGTTTTTCGAGCCCAATCTACAGGGATCACTTGATCAACACTTCCGTGAGAACAATAGAAATCTAAATGGGAGTAATTTTTATTTGTTAAATTTTCAGCTAGCATATCTTCACTTACATAGCCGCTCAACGCTATGATGTTTTTAACCTTTTCAGGATAAGTAAGCGCTACAGCATAACTCAAAATAGTACCTTGGCTAAACCCAAGAAGCGTGATGTTATTTTTGTCAACAGGATATTCAGCACAGGCTTCATCAATAAATTTCGCAATGTTATCTCGAGATGCTATGGCTTGTTCGACGTCATTCCATTTGTTTTGGTTAGCATCAAAATTAATTGCGTACCATGCATTTCCAAAGGGTTGCATAGGATGAGGTGCTCTTACAGAAATGATAAAAAATTCTTCAGGCAATTCTTGAGCAAAAGAAAATAAATCATTCTCATCGCTACCATAGCCGTGACACATAATAAGTAATGGCGCATTGTCTTTTAGAGAAGAGGGTCTTGTAATGTGATGTAAAGTCATATGTTTTTATCTTCCAATGTTAGAAAACCATTTTTGAAATAAAGGTCCAATGATTGGTACAGTTTGTTGTTTTCCTAAAAAAGCCATAAGAAAACCATACAATAATAAGGTCCCAAAAAATACCCAAAGCGATAATCGTAATGTCGAAGAATCATAAGTACTGACACTAATAGCACAAATTAAATAAAACAAAAAGATACCAAGAGCTTGTCTTATATGAAAGCTAGTGAATGGGTTTTTTCGATCTGCATTAAGGTAATAGGCGATAAGTGTTCCAAAAATAGGAATGTAGCTAACACAGGCTAGTGTTTTACCTTGTTGTATTGTATTTTCAGTCATTGCTTATTTTATAATCAATTGATTATTAGAAATAATTCCATAAATATTACCTTCTAACTCATAGCCTTCAAAGATGGCGTTTTTTGAGCGAGACCATAAATGTTGTTTCGATAAAGTATAGGTGTTATTTGGATTGAACAACGATAGGTTAGCAACATTTCCAACACTGATAGGAGTTATATCAAGACCAAAACGTTCCTTTCCTTTGGTAAGTAACTCAATAGCTTTCTTTATGGTGAATATAGAATTCAGTGCTCCAAAAGCACTTTCTAATCCTATGGTTCCATATTTAGCGTAATCAAATTCTATTTTTTTATCTTCAATATCTATAGGATTATGATCACTAGTGACCATATCAATTGTGCCATCTTTTACGCCTTCTATTAGTGCATCTATATCTTTTTGCGTTCTTAGAGGTGGTAATACTTTAAAATTGGTGTCGAAGGTTTTTAAGTGCTCGTCAGTAAAGATGAGATTATGAATCGCAACACTACATGTTACATCGAGCTTTTTTTGTTTTGCTACTCTTATCAGTTCTACAGATTTTGCTGTAGATATTGTAGGAATATGGAGTTTTCCTTCGGTATATTCTAAAATAAATAAGTCTCTAGCAACATGAATTTCTTCAGCCAACGTTGGGTTTCCTTTTAAGCCTAATGAAGTGCTAGTTACATTTTCATTCATCACACCTAATCCACTAATTCGTGATTCCTGCGGAAATGAGCAAATTAAGCCATTAAAATTACTAGCGTATTGTAAAGCTAGCTTCATCAAATTCGGATTAGCTATTGGGCGTTGATAATCATAGAATGCTACAGCTCCAGCAGTTTTCATATCAAATAATTCTGCTAAATCTGTTCCATCACTATTTTTTGTTAAGGCACCTATAGGATAAAGGCTAACTGCATGTTTGTTAGCTTTTGATTTTAAAAATGCAATATCTGCATAAGAATCGATAACCGGATTGGTGTTTGCGTTTACGGCAACTGCTGTGAATCCAGAATGAGCAGCAGTCAAAAGTCCGTTATTTATTGTTTCCCGTTCTTCAAAGCCAGGCTCACCAAAACTAACGCTACTATCAAACCAACCTTGTGAGACATGGAGGTTATCTAATCTAATTTCTTTATAGTTTTTTGGGTTTTGAATGCGTTTTGAAATCTGAGAAATTGTTCCTTTTTCTATTAGAATATCAATGGTTTGATTGTGAAAATCGCTTTTAGGGTCAACTATAGTGGCAGATTTTACAAGTACGTTCATTTTAGAAATTTTAAGATGAGCATTTCAATGATTAAGAAAATCACTGCAAAAATAACAAACCATTTCCATAGTTCGTTAACATTCGTTGCACTTTTGATATCACTTATTGCAGATGCTACTGAATTTGCAATAGTTGTATTAGCAATATTTTGGGTGTCAAAGTAATTAAGGTTACTTTCATTTCGGTTAAAATTAAAACTTAAGTTTTTGAGTAAAGCATCCTTGTTTTTAACTGAAATAACACCAGCTATATCTGGATATGTATCAGTAATTAGTTCTACTTTATTATCATAAGTTTGTTGTAATGGAATTACCGAACGCTCTCCATTGACTAAGGTAAGGATATCATCTTGTTGCAATTTTGTTGCAATATCTATGGTATTCTCTTCACCTATGATATAAAATAAATCTCCTGTTTTTAAACTTTGTTTTCCAATATTATAAAGAACAGGAACAATAAGTGGTGAATTTTTAAAATTTGAATTCGCTGTATTTAAAGCTGCAGAAAAACGATATGCATTTCCAGATTGTGCTAAAAAGGAGACACCATCTTCAAAACTTAAAATCGACCCTACAGAATTTGTAGCATTAGTATAAAACGAATTGACTTTTGGATACTGAAAATTATTCACACGTTTATCAAATACGTTTGTTAATAATGGATGTGAAAAATTAATTGTAGTAATTTTCTTTTCTATAGAATTTGAAGAACCAAAACTTGAAAATCCATAAGTTGTAAATAGCTGATTATAATTATTTAATCTAACATCATCTGAAGGAATAATTAATATTTTCCCACCATTATTTGTAAATGATTTTAAAGTTGACATTAACGAATTTGGAATGTCTTTTAATTCATTTAACACAATTAAATTTTGCTGCTCAATTGTATTATAATTTAAAGAACTAAACGCTGTTGATATATATTCAAATTCATCATTTGTATAGATCTTTTTTAGAAAGGTATCATCGGTTTCATTAATTGATAACACATTTATCTTTTCACGTTTATCAATATTAAAAAATAATGTATTGTCATATTGTAGGTTGCGATCTTCAACCTCAATTCGTCCATTAAACACAGTACTTGCAGAAATGGTAAAACTTGTAGTGGCCTCATCAGTAATGTTTACAGCAGTTTTTGCAATAAGTTTATCATCATTGTATAATGAGACGGGTAAGGTTTCGATAGCACCACCTTGATTTTTGATACGAATAGTAAGTTCTAAATTTTCGACAGTCGTTTTTGACACATAAATACTGTCTACAGCTATATTACTTTGATTTGTAGGCTTAAGCTGTACTAATTTTAAGTTAACTATGCTATCTTTATTGGTTGATAAAGCTTCAGCTTTTTGCTGAAAATCTGATACAAGCACTAGGTTTTTAATCGAACTCTCATCGTTTGAGAATAGCTTCTTTCCTTTCAAAACAACTGCATCATAGGCCAATTGATTTGGAGAATGTTTTAATTGAATGAGGTCATTTTTAATTGCCTTGATACTTGTATTAGTATAGTTAGCATCATTAGTGAAAATAGAAATTTGTTCATTTTCATCAACATTCTCAATTATATCTTGTATAGCAGAATTAAGCAAACTACCATTAATGCTTGGCGATTGCATACTAAAAGAGTTATCAAGATAAATAACGGTTTCGCTTTTGGTATTAAAGCTATCAGAGTTTGATATATAAGGCTGAGCAAAAGCAAAAATAACACAAGCGAGTAGTAGTAATCGTGTAATTAAAGTGAGCCATTTTTTAAGTTGTGAACTTTTACGTGTTTGAATTGTTAGTTCTTTTAAAAACTGAACATTAGTAAATGCAACACTTTTAAATTTTCTTAACTGAAATAAATGAATAATGATAGGAATGACGAGCAGAAATAATGCGTAAAGAAGTTCTGGGTGTTTAAACTGCATTCCTATTTTTGGGATTGTTTTGTTAGGAATCAAATATAGAAAATGATAAGGGATTAGTTGCTTCTGCTTTTGAGAATTTTAACGTTTTATACTTTTTACTTAGCAAAAAAAGAAATAATCAATCATGTTACTCATGTCTTGAGATTTAAAGTAATCTTTGATTTCTAATTGTGATTTGGGATTGGCAACTGTGACAATACTTTGTGGATTTTGTAAAATTTTTAAGTGTTCAAAACTGAAAAGTAACTCATCATAGATATGCTTTCCAATTTTTTTCGGGTTATCGCAAATCCAAATAAAAGCTACATCTTTTTGTTTTAGAAGTTGTACTACTTTTTTTCCTTTTTTTCCTGCTCCCCAAATAGTTAAAGGCCTTGAAGGGGTATAGTTTAGCTCTAAAAAGTAATCTACTTTTAGCTCTAAAAAATGATTTTCAGCATAATGTTCATCTGTTCTTGAGGCTCTTGTGCTGTAATCTCTCCAATGATGCAATATAGTTTTACTTGGAATGCATTTGATACTATTTTTGTAAAACCTGAAAGCCAAATCATAATCTTCAGGATAGCGATTAGGTGTAAAAGCTTCACAAGCTAAAAAATCATCACGATGTAGCATCCAGCAAGGTGATGGTATAACACATTCTTTATAGATTTCAGAATAATTTAACCCGCTACGAGTTAAGTTATTGAGCCAAGCTTCATATTTTTGGTAGCCTTCTCCAATGCCATGTACACTAAAGTAACTAACTAAACCTAATGCGATGTGCTGTTTTCCATATGTTTGCAAATTTTCTAACAACGTGCTCAATTTTTTTGGATGCATGATATCGTCACTATCCATTCTAGTTATATAATTTCCAGAGCTTTCAGAAAATGCTAAACGTAAGGCATCAATAATGCCATGACCTGTATTTTTAAATAATTTAATACGCTTATCTTTTTTCGCATATGCACTAACAATATCATAACTTTTATCTGTTGAATGATCGTCTACAATTAGTAATTCCCAATCATGATAATTTTGACTTAAAATGGAATCTAAGCACTCTACTAAAAACAGTTCAGTATTCTTGAAAGGTGTAAGTATGCTTATCAAATGTTGGTTCATAGTATCAAAAATAACCTTTTAACAAAACCTTAGCTAAATAAGTGCTAACAGATTGTAGTTTTGTGTGTCAGATGCTAATATCTGTAACCCTTTTATAATTAATAATGACACGATTTTTTTCAATTATTGCTTTAAGTGCTTTACTTATGGCATGTAGTTCTTCTAAGATCAAAGACAATGATTTAGCTACGGCAAACCCAATTTCAACAGCTATTAACTTATCGGCTATAACCAATGATAAAGCTCCAGTAACTATTAACCCAGGACGTTTTACTCAAGATATAGTAACATATAGAATGCCTAGAGTGATTCAAGGATCATATGATGTTGGTGATTTTGGGCGATTTATAGACGATTTTAAGGCTTATGATTATGATGGAAATGAAATGCCTGTAAACAAATTAGATATGAATTCTTGGACGATTGCCAATGCGACTAAACTTGACAAAATTGAATATTTAGTCAATGACACTTATGATGAGGAAAAGACTGGAAAATTTACAGGCGCAGAAGTACCATTTTCTCCTGGAGGAACTAATATAGAGCCTGATAACTATGTTTTAAATTTGCATGGTTTTATTGGCTATTTTGATTCATTAAAAGAAGCGCAATATACTTTGGATGTGACAGCACCTGCAGACTTTGAGCGCACTTCGGCATTGCAAAATATAAACAGTAAGACTAGTGCAGATGGTATGCAAATTACAACGTCTTATTTTGCACCACGTTATTTTGATATTACTGACAATCCTATGATGTATGGAAAACTGGATGTTGAAGAATTTATGGTTGGTGATATTCAAATTGTATTAAGTGTATATTCACCTAATAAAGTGCATACTGCCGAAAGTTTAAAAGAGACTGTGTATCAAATGATGGAAGCACAAAAATTGTACTTAGGCGATATTGACAGTACACAACGTTATGATATTTATTTATACCTGTCTGATGGTAGTAAAGATGCACCAAAAGGTTATGGAGCATTAGAACATCATACCTCTACTGTGGTTGTTTTGAGGGAACGATATACAAAAGAACAATTGGCTAAATCGATGATTGATGTTGTAGCACATGAATTTTTCCATATTGTGACTCCGCTAACAGTTCATTCTGAAGACGTACATTATTTTGATTATAACGACCCTACATTCTCTAAACATTTATGGATGTATGAAGGTGTCACTGAGTATTTTGCTCAGCATTTTCAAGTACATGAAGGTTTGGTTGACGAACAGACTTATTTATCTACGATAGATCAAAAAATTCTATTTTCAAGGCAATACAACGATTCTATGAGCTTTACGGAAATGAGTGAAAAAATACTAAATAAGCCTTATGCAACAAACTATGTTAATGTCTATCAAAAAGGCGCATTAATAGGCATGTGTATTGATATTTTGATGCGTGAAGAAAGTAATGGTAATCGAAGTATGCTCACTTTAATGAAAGAATTGTCTCATACATACGGAAAAGAAAAGCCATTTAAAGATGATTCTATTATTGAAGAGATAATAGCAATGACTTACCCGTCAGTTGGAGAATTTTTAAACACACATGTTGTAGGTGGAACACCAATTGATTATAATGTGTTTTTTGAAAAAGTAGGTGTGCATTATGGTGATATTGAAATTGAAGCGATGTATATGCAATCTGGAGCGAGTATGATTTTTGAAGCCAATTTGGAAAATAAAAATGTATTTTTTACAAATACAGTTGGCGGTAATAGCTTTTGGGCGGAGCAGGGCGTTTTAGCTAACGACATTTTAAAAAAGGTAAATGGAATTACAGTTGTGCCAGAAAATGCAAACACTATAATGCAGCAAATGTATAATTGGAAGTTGGGAGATGATACTGAAGTTATTATTGAACGTGACGGAAAAGATATAGTGATTAAAACAAAACTTACTCAAGCCTATACTACTATTACAGGTTTAACCATAGATAAAAACGCTACTGAAGCTCAAGTCAATTTAAGAAAGGCTTGGTTGAAGGGAAAATAGTAAAATTGAATATAAAAAGTAAAAGCCAGACTTTAATAAGTTAAGCTTTAAAGCATTGCTATTCAACATCTATAAAATCTTCGAAAACTTTAACAGATGCGAAAAAATCTTTTTTGCCAAATGTTGGCGCCAATTGTAATTCAAACACTACCAAGTTCGTTATAAAATTGTAAGAACAATTCACAGGGTTAAGGCGGTCTTCAAGTTCAGTAAATAAGAGCAAAGTATTAATAGCATTTTCTACATCATTTTTGTTTTCAATAGAAAGCGTTTTGAAATCCATTTTATTAGAAAAAACAGATCTGAGTTGAGACTTCTTTAGCCTAAAAGAATGTTTCATTTTAATAGAGGGTTGATTTAGTTCGAAGAGGCATTACAAATATATAAAATTAAAAGTTTTCAAAAACACCTAAACCAAATAAGGCAAAGTCATACTTTACAGGATCGTTTGAATCTAGTTTTCTAAGTGAGATATCAAGTTCAAGTAAAGCTTTGCCATCATTTTGTTTTCGTTTGAGGAGTTTTAATTTCCTAGCAACATTTCCAGAATGGACATCTAAAGGACAAGATAGTAGAGCAGGAGAGATGCTTTCCCAAATGCCAAAATCTACACCATTATGATCTTGTCGTACCATCCATCTTAAAAACATATTGATACGTTTTGCTGCAGAATTTTTTAAAGGATCACTTACATGCTTTTTAGAACGTTCTAAATGTTCAATTTCAAAAAAAGACTGCTTAAACTGATGAATAGCATATTGAAGTGTTTGACTTTCGGTATGTTTTGAGAATATAGCTTCGAGTCCGTTATGTGTTGTATATATATGTTTTAAGCTTTTTATAAACTGAATAAAATCATCACTATTAAAGGTTCTATGAACGAATCCATGAAATTTATCAAGATCACTGTCCTTATGATTTATAATAAAATCATAGGGTGAATGTTCTAGTAAGTGCATCATTTTATAAGCATTATTTATAATGCTTTTACGATTTCCCCATGCAATTGTAGCTGTTAAAAATCCAGCGATCTCAATATCTTCTTTTTTTGAAAATTGATGTGGAATTTGAATAGGATCACTCTCAATAAATCGTGGGTGATTGTATTGTTCAACTTTGGTGTCTAGAAATTCTTTGAGATCTTTTTGATTCAAATGCTATTTTTATGGAATGCCAAACAAAGTTACTGTTCTTTAATTCTAATTGCAATGAAACTCTTATTTTTGAATTGAATATCAATTTGTACTTATGAAATCTAAATTATATATCCTAGCGTTAAGCTTTTGTGTACTGTGCGCTTGTCAACGTGTAAAAGATAAAACTCAAGATACCATTAATGCAGGCGGAGAAGCTGTTGGTAAATCGGCTGCAGAGTTTGTTGAAGGTATTTCTGAAGGAATTGATAAAAGCTTAGAATGCAAAATTGAATTATCAAAAACACTTTTAGAAAAAGGACTTAAAACAGGAAAATATGCCATTGAAGATAGTCCAGCTGGAGGTCATGATAATTTATTGACTTTATATATCATTTTTGAAAAGGACTTTAAAGATATTGTATATGTAAAGGTTTTTGATAAAAATGGACTCGAAACTGGACGTGCAAAACTGGAAGTAGAAGGCCAAAAAGGATTTGCTGATTATTTTGATTTTACGTTTGGAAAACGTGCTGAAATCGAAGCTAAAAGCTTGATTTTGGTAGAGTAGTATTATCCAACAATCTTTCCGTCAATCATTGTTAACTTCCGGTCTGCCATATTTGCCAACTCTTCATTATGCGTAACGATAACAAAGGTTTGTCCAAACTGGTCACGAAGTTTAAAGAATAAGTTGTGTAGGTTTTCAGCCGATTCACTATCTAAATTTCCAGAAGGTTCATCAGCAAAAATTAAATCAGGATTATTAACAAGTGCTCTAGCAACAGCTACACGTTGTTGTTCTCCACCCGAAAGTTCATTAGGTTTGTGGTCGTAACGATGTGATAAACCAAGAAAATCTAATAATTCTTTAGCGCGAGCTTCTGCTTGCGATTGCGATTTCCCAAAGATATAAGCAGGAATACAAACATTTTCTAAAGCAGTAAACTCGGGTAATAATTGATGAAATTGAAATATAAAACCGATGTTCTCATTTCTAAATTTAGCTAAGGCTTTGTCTCCTAACTTCGGAATAGAAATGGCATTTATCACGAGTTCGCTAGACGAGTCGCTCTCGACTTGATCTAAGGTGCCTAGAATTTGTAACAATGTTGTTTTTCCTGCTCCAGAAGCACCAACAATTGAAACAATTTCACCTTTTTTGATGTTTAAATCCACGCCTTTTAAAACGTGTAAATCACCATAGTACTTATGAATATTCTTAGCTTTAATCATTGTATTAAAATGAACTTCGAAAATACTACTTTAAAATGAATAATGATAATTAAAGAATTTGCGAATTAGGATTCATGTTTTTTGATAACCTACTCAATTTGTCAACATTTTTGTTTTTCTTTTTGAAGATGCTTTTTAAGCCACCATAATCGATAAAATATTGCAAGCGTATAGATAAGATATGTTGCATATCTTGATCTAATAAGTTGTCTAGGCTGTCAAAAAAACCTTCGTCAGCAAGTGAATTAGAATTAAATAACTGGTTTCTATAAAGTGCTGTTAAGAAGCTTCCAGGTGCAAATTGCCAAGAATAACTTAAATCAACATTCCAAGTACTAAAATTCACATCAGAAGTGTCTAAACCAAGTTGATCAAAAGTATTGGTAGATTTAAGTAAACGACCATTCTCTTGCAAAAAGTATGGGTTGTCTTCATAGTTTACGGTTGTCCAATAATTTCTAAAAGTTAAGTTTATCGAGTTAAATGGATTAAAATTATAACCTGCTGAGACTCTATTTACAATCGTTTTTTGATCTCGTTGACCAAATATAATTTCATCATCTATACCATTAGAGTTATTTGCATAGCCTCTATCCTTTAATTCGTTTTGATAGTTAAATGAATAGGAGACAAGAAATTTATCACTAATCTGAAATCTTGGACTAAAACCAAACCAATATTGAGTATAGTCACGTCCATCTTCAAATAGCACAGCGCCACCAATATTGGTATCTAAAGCCAATGCTTTATTATAATTAGTAGAAATCCAAACATTTGCATTTACGCGATCTTCGTATATGAAAAAACGTTTGTTTTCAAAATCTCTAGGCTCGAAATAGTCATACTGTTTTCCCATTTGATAATTGATGTTTCCACCAAAATCCATCAATTCTTTTTTAGTTTTTCCATAGACATTTACACCAGCGTTTTGACCTGTAAATGTACTTGGATTATACAGTCGTCTATAGTTGTACCAAGTATTAATTCTAAAATTGTTTAATTTTTCGGTAGGTTCAAAAATTTGATAGGAAGCATCAATTCCAAAGTTGTTAAAATTGTTTCTAAAATTGAGACCTAAGTCGTTGATGTCATAATTTTCATTGGCGAAACTATGATCAAAACTATATCGTAATTTACCATGTGCTTTTCTAATAAAGAAAAACGAACTTAATCCAGTTTCTGTACCAGTTGCGAGGTTACGATTACTCATTTTAAGATCACCTCTAATATTATAAGTATTTCGTTTATTAAAAATATTTGTCACAAGAGCAGTAACATTTGCATCTCTAAAATGACCTTCTCTGGTTACATTTGTATTGACAATTCCGATAGACGAATTACCATTAAACTGTTGATCTAACACGATAATATTATAGTTGGTAAATGGTTCAACAGTTTCTGTTCTTGATTCTCCAGTATCGAGATTACGAATTCGCGCATCTGTTTTTTCTGTAATAGCATTAAAAAAACCTATTCCCAATCCTTTTTTAGTTCTACCAGAAACTTTAACAGCATTTAATACTTTAACTTCATTAGGGTAATCGGCAATTTCTTCATTATCTGCTAAATCAACCTCACCGGTTGGAGCATTACCAACACGTCTTGAAAAGAATAATCTTCCTTTGCTGAAAAGATCGACACCTTCAGTAAAAAATTGACGTTGATCATTAAATGTTTGTTCAAAAGGGCCAAGATTTAAACTCAGATTATCAAATCCAGCCTGACTAAAATCAGGAATTAAAGTAGCATCTAAAGTGATGTTTTCTGTTATTCCATATTTAACATCCATGCCTATATTAAAATCAGGTTTATCCATATTGTCAAACACAGTAGACGCAAACGGATAAAGGTTTAATCTCACAGGAGGTTCAATGTCTTTTATACCGTTTAATTCACCATGATATAAACCAATATTCCCTTTAGTAATGTCTAATGCATTCCACGTGTATTGTGAATTGTCACGTTGGAAACGCCTATGAAATTGTAAGCCCCAAGTTTCTACATCTGTTGAAAAACGTAAGGCACGATACGGGATTTTCATTTCAACAGCCCAACCATCGTCATTAATTTTTACGGCACTGTCCCAAACAGCATTCCATCCAAAATCTTCTCCATTACCTGGGCTTGCAACGGCATCGGCTTGTGTGCCAGAGGTAAATACAAAAAACTCAGTATCATTTTGCGCATCGTTATTTGGATTTAAAACCACTAGAAAAAAATCGGATTGCCCAAAATTATCACGACTTGTAAACTGTTTTGAAATCAATTCAGGATCATCATACATATAAGCAGCAACATAGATGCCTGTATCATCATAAGCCATCTTCACAACAGTTTTTCTATCCTCAGTTGCAGCTTTTCCCATATCTGGTCTAAACTGAATAAAATCTGTGGCAATGTCTGCATTTTGCCATACAAGGTCGTCTAAAATACCGTCAATTTTTGGTGCAGATGTTGTGCGTACTATTTGTAATTGTTTTTTTTCTATGACGTTTTGTAAGCTATCTGATTCTTGCGCATGAGTAGAAAAGCACAATAAAAGGAAAGCAATGAATATTAAGCGAATGTTCATTTTAATTTGATTGATGATTAGTGACTGATTGTATTAATGACACTAAAAAAATTAGTTTGTTACAGTTAGGTATACAAATCTACCTATGCTAATGGCTCTATTTTCATAAGTAAACGTTAAAAAGAAACAGGTATTGTTAATATTTTGGTAAGATAATCTTAAATTTTGCGTCTAATATTTTTTACTACATTTAAACAAAATAATTTCTATAAGTATGCCTTATCAAAAATTTGAAGAGTATAATATAAAAGTTACCGATGATGTCAAACAACGGTACGAACAAATCATAAAAGACTTAGGAGAAGATACCACAAGAGATGGTTTGCAAAAAACACCTGAACGTGCGTCAAAAGCAATGCAGTTTTTAACTCAAGGTTACGATCAAGATGCTGCAGAAATATTGAGAAGTGCCATGTTTAAAGAGTCTTATAATGAAATGGTTATCGTTAAGGATATCGAATTGTATTCGCTTTGTGAGCATCATATTTTACCGTTTTTTGGAAAAGCACACATCGCTTACATACCTAATGGACATATCGTAGGATTAAGTAAAATACCTCGTATTGTTGATGTGTTTGCAAGACGCTTGCAAGTGCAAGAACGTTTAACCGAACAAATATTAAATTGTATCAATGATACGTTAAAACCAGAAGGTGTTGCTGTAGTTATTGAAGCCTCACATATGTGTATGATGATGCGTGGTGTACAAAAGCAGAATTCTACAACCACAACTTCAGGTTTTAGAGGTGCTTTTAAAAATATTGAAACGCGAACAGAATTTTTGAAACTTATTAGTGAAAAATTGTCATAGTGTGAGTTTTGGAATGCTATTTGCTTTATAATAAGTAAATTACAATACACTATGAGTTTAGAAAATACTTCAAAAAACAAAAAATTATTACTGGGCCTTTTATTTGATGCTATCGGAATGATTCCATTCATCGATTTACTTTGGGCACCAGTTTCTGGGTATTTAATGACCAAATTATATAAAGGCAATACAGGTAAGCTTGCTGGGATATTTGCATTTGTAGAAGAGATTATTCCAGGTACAGATTTTATCCCTTCATTTACAATTATGTGGTTTTATACCTATGTGTTTTCTTCGGAAACAAATACTGATGAAACTATAATAGATGTTAAATAAAAAAAGGCTACTAATTTAGTAGCCTTTTTTATTCGATATTTTTGATTTATTGAATGTCTACACCTGTAAACGTAATATCTACATCTGCAGAACCTCCTGATTGTATTCCGAATTCGTTTGAATCATCTACAGATTCTGATTCATGAAAAAGTTGAATAGTTAAACTTCCAGTACTAGCAGTGTTGGCAACCCAAGTAGTTTCAAAACCTAGCTTGTTGCCATCAGTTCTCACTACATCATTTGCAGATCGAGTTAATGTTATGTCAAGTCCGTTAATTGCATAAACAAAAAAGTGCTCATCTGGTTCTTCATCTGTAACTTCTACAGTAATATCTTCATTTTCTATAGCATTAAAAAGGTTTACAGTAGCTGTATATGTTGCACCAGCAGTAAAGTTACCTGTTATAGTTTGAACAGGAGCTAAAGGTCCATCTTCACCATCGGCATCTACACTAAGTAGTACTACAATATCAGTTGCATCTGCATCGTTAGTGAACGTTAATGTCACATTGGTAATCACTTCTTCTTCATTAGGTTGACTAGGTGTGTCATCATCATCTGAACAAGATACTAGAACGGTTAGACATAAAATTGCACTTAGTAAAAATTTACTTGTTTTCATAAAATTTGAATTTATATAATTGATTTTCATAGTTTTAAAATTTGTTTTATTTGTGTTCATGTTTAATAATTGAGTTTTAATTGTAAGGTTAAGTTTCTACCTAAATCATTAGCAAAATACCGCAATCGGTTTAGATAATTTCTGTAGGATGTATCAAATAGATTATTGATGCCAAGAGCAACATTTAAATGTGTTGTATTGCTCAACGCAAAAGTAGCTTCACTTTGAAAGTGAATTAAATGATATCCTGGTGGTGGTGTACTAATATCTAAAAGCACTTCCTCTCCGGTACTTGGATTTTCTAGTACAAAATTGAAATCAGGGAATTCGTTTTGTTCAAAAACCCATTCAGACTGAATGCTTGCAGAAAAATTATACCAATTGTTATTGCTATATCGTATACTGTTAGTAGTATTAAATGACGGCATATCAATCAAAGGTTGGTCATTAGCATCATATCCTTTAATAAGTGACGTTTTATTACGCCAATTAAATCGATCTGCAAAATCATAACTTACCGTAACATCTGTTCCAAACAATTTGGCATTAGTTTGCTCATACTCCCAAACAGGAAAAGCACCTCTGTTACTTTGAAGCACACCTGTAGGTCTCAAATACATATAATCGTTTATAGCATTATAGAATAGGTCGACTGACAGGTTGAAATTGGTATTTTCATAGCCATAAGTCGTTGATATTCTATGTGCTATTTCAGGATTCAATCTTAAGTCACCTAGCTCTATTCGTGCTGCAGAATGATGTAAGCCATCACTAAATAATTCTGCAGGATTAGGAGGTCGACTCGATAGACTGAAATTAGCTAAAATATAACTATTGCTATTAAGGTCATATCTTGAGCCAATTGATGCTGATATATTGTGAAAATCAAATACAGGATTTGCAAGCAAATCTGACCCAAAATCTTCACCATCTTCAGGCGGAACTACAATATCTGCAAAATCTTCATCATAACCACGCTCTATCCAACGTGAGATACGATAGAATTTTAGGGCATCAACGCGGTTAAAGTCATATCGTAATCCTCCATCAATTAATAGCTTGTCGTTTAGTCGCCATTCTGAAGTTAAATACACACCAAAATCATATTTTTCATAGTTTGGAATTAAACGCCTAACTCCAGTGTTTGGTGCATGATTATCTTGATAACGTGCCAAAACACCAAAATTAAATTTATGATTTAAGTTGGCATCTAGATTAACATCAGCAAGTAATGTATGCGTTTGCAATGTTAAATCTAAAGCAGCTTCATTATTGAGCTCACCACGTCTAATGTCAAATTCTAAGCGTTGATTATTTTGATAATCATATTGAAGATTTACTTTTCCGAAATTCTTAAATCGCTTAAAATATTTTCCTTTTACTAGATGGTGTGTCACCTCTTGTTTTGGGTTATCAATGTTATAACTAAAGTCCCTGATAATTGCTGGTTCCCTTGAGTTTATTGCATTTATGAGATCATTTACATTACCAATGTGTGAAGAGCTTAAAATCGCTATTTCATTATTGATATAGCTATAAAATAGTTCAAAACCAGATTCAAAGGTGTGCTTTCCTGTCTGAACAGAAAAGCTTTGAGATTGTAAACCGGTATTGGTTAAATTATAGTCTGGAGCTTCAAAATCACCATTTTGTTTTAAACTACCTTGTACATTGGCATACCAACCAGATTTATAACTCTTATGTAACGAAGATGTAAGGTTATATCCTCTTCCATTAGTTTGTCCACCCAGAATGGTTTTACCGTAAAGACTATCCTTTCGAATAATCCTACCAGGTTTAATTACCACAACACCACCAATAGCATCACCGCCATAAGCCAAAGCACCTGCCCCTTTAATAACAGAGATTTGATTTGCACTGTTAATATCAATATTTGGAGCATGTTCAACACCCCATTCTTGATCTTGCAAACGCACATTATTGTTTAGAATTAACAGTCTACTACTATGCAATCCGTTTATCATAGGTTTTACTATGTTATTTCCAGTATTTATTGATGATACGCCAGAAACTTCTTTTAAGGCATCACCTAAACTAAGACGACTATATTGTTCAATAGTGCTTGTTTTCAATACTGTTTCCTGAGCAGTTTTTGTAGTGTTCCTGTAAGTACTTCCTTTAACAGCAACTTCATTTAGTTCTTCAATATGGTGCTCTAAAACAATGGTTTTATAAGCATCACCAGACATATTAATAGTTGTGGTTTTAGTCTCACAACCAATATGCGATATCACTAAAGTTATCTCACCTTTACATAAGTCTTCAATCTTAAACTTTCCATCAAAGTCTGAAATTATGTACTTATCTAATTGTTTAATATAAATGTTAGCTGCTGTAATTGGTGTACCATCATGGAAATCTTTAACTTCTCCTAAAAGGGTTAAATTACAGTTTTGAGCATGATGTAATCCAAAAACGAATAGCATCAAACTCATGAAATAATACTTCATCAAAAGTTATTTAATGTAAATGAAAAAAGGGGGTTGAAAATTTACACTAATAGAGGAGGGCCTCGAAGAAAAGAAGTAAGTTGTTGATGACTTTTTAAATACGTATAATAAGCAGTTTCATAAGTGTTTGAATATAAACTGCTTTCAAAATCATAATTGACAAACTCAAAAAATAAATTTTGATTGATTTTAAATTTGTAAAACTCACAATCAAAATCTACATTGTGTAAGTGCGTCTGGTTTTTTTCAAGGCATACTTCATGGTCATGATCATGAGTTATAGCATGTGAAAGCTTTACTGCAGAAGGTAATATCAGTATAAACGCTAGCATTAAAGTAGCGATACGAAATGTGATATGGTATTCTTTTTGCGTCATTAATCGATAAACTTTCCTAAACCAAAGCGTTTCAGCATTTTCTTTTCAAATTCCCAGAAAAATTTAAACTGCCCAAAGAGCCAGCCAAAGGCAACTAAAAGTATTTGATAGAAAATGAGCCCAATGATAATAAATAAAACCCAATAAAGAAAGGGGTTTAGGTTTTCTTTAGTAATTCCGATAAGTTCCATTATGGGTCTCCCAACAAACATAGAAGAAGAACCAGTCACTGCAAATACAATAAATATGCGAATCATCTCCCATCGATAGTCAACAATCCATTTATGTTCTAATTTCTTAAAAATGAATAGTGTTAATTTCAGCAACACAAATGCTATAAGTATTGTAAGTGCTATAGTAACACTAATATGGAAGGGTTTACTGAAGACTACTGCGAGTTTATAAGCACTATATACCAATCCTAAAACACCAAATAATGGAAAGATTAGTTGCCAATTTTTATGAATGTCCCAATTAGATTTAAAATCTTTAAGCATAGCTAAATTTTGCCATGCAAAGATACTTTAAATTCTAGGAATTATTGTAGACAATTTTTGATTATGCGTTAATTGAAAGTAAATAAAATAGTTGTACAATTTATAATTGACATCATAGCCATAATTGATATTAGGTCTATAATCTATTTGCATCTCATAAAGATTTGAATCAAATCTGTTAACTTGTAATACTCTAGAGTTCCATGCCTGAACATAGATTCTATTTCTAGCTTCCATAAAAGATTGTGAATAATAACCCTCAGGTCTTGCCATAGCGGCTAGCCAAGTATTAAATCCAGGTTCTATAATTACAATTTCATATTCTATATCATCATTGGCAATTCTAACGATGTCTTCTTCTGGGACATTAGATTGTGCAGTACTTTCTGTAGCCGTTTGCGATGTGCCACAACTCCATAAAGTTAATATTAGAATGAGTAAGTACGAATAATGTTTCATTGCATTTTGTTTTTAAAGTTACAAAAATCATTCCTTTGTTTTAAAGCAAATCATTTTATGGATTACTATTTGCTTCAAAAGTAGCCTTGATTAATTGATGATGAAACCAATAATGAGTAAACAATGCTTTTGAATGAGTGAACTTCATTTAGGGATATAAAAAAAGCCAAACACTAGGCCTGGCTTTTATATTTATAGAAGGAAAATATTATTTTCCACCAAAAAGACCACCTAATAAACCACCTAGGCCACCTTTTTTATTTGCACTTCCTAATACCATTCCAGCAACATCATCAATCATACTTCCATCACCATCGGCATCTAGTATTTTTTCTAAGAAACTTTGTTCTTCTTTAGCATCGTTACCTCCAAGTAAGCCGCCTAATAAACCACCTAAATCGTTTGAAGAACTTACATTACTTTGTCTTGATTGTTTTCCAAGCACACCCATTAAGATTGGTGCAGCTACTTTTAAGATATTTCCAACTGAAGACATATCAATACCAGATTTTTCTCCAATGATTTTTTCAACACCTTGTCTTTTATTTCCAAGAACGTGACCTAAAATTTTGTCACCATCAGTTTTAACCTCTTCGCTAACACCACCTCCAAATAAACCTCCAAGGTTATCTAAAATACTTCCATCGTGCTTATTGCTAAGAGCACCCATTAAACCTTGTGCGCCTTCTGGTGTTGATGCATTTCGTTTCATCGCTGCCATTAATACTGGCAAAGCCATTGTTAATACATCTTGTGTTTTGTTTTGTGGTTGTCTTGTTTCATTTGATACACCACTGATAATTGTTTTACCAAGGTCACTGTTTAATAAGTCTAAAATTCCTGACATAATTTGTTTTAAATAAAGTTAATATAATTGGACCTTTAATATACAAAAAAAAAGCCCTAACATAGAGTAGGACTCATTTTTTTTGTTTAGGTCACATTTAGTGATAAATTATTTTAAAATACTTATAATTTGGTCTGCTAATTCTGTACCTATACGATCTTGTGCTTCATTTGTAGCTGCTCCTGTATGAGGTGTCAGTGATAAAGCAGGATTCATTAATAATTGGATTTCTGGTTTCGGCTCTTTTTCAAAAACATCTAAAGCCGCTCTTGATACTTTACCACTTTCAATTGCTTTTACTAATGCGACTTCATTAATGACACCACCACGTGCTGCATTTGCTAGAATGACACCATCTTTCATTTGATTAAATTCTGCTTCATCAATAACGTAGTCTTTTTGTGCAGGTACATGAAGTGTTAAAAAATCAGATTGTTTTAAAACCTCTTCTTTAGAAATCGTTTTAATTTCAAAACTTACTTTTTGGCCGTCAAAGAAATTTAATTCTAAGTTTGCTTTTTCTAAAAAAGGATCAAAAGCAACCACTTTCATCCCAGCTCCAATAGCGACTTTGGCTGTAGCTTGACCGATACGTCCAAAACCAAGAACACCTAAAGTTTTGCCTTTTAATTCTGTTCCTTTAGCATAGGCTTTTTTTAACCCTTTAAAGTTGGCATCACCTTCTAGAGGCATGTCACGATTTGAGTTATGTAAATAACGTGCTAAACCATAAAAATGACCAAAGACTAGTTCAGCAACCGAATGCGAAGAAGCTGCTGGTGTATTGATTACATGTAGACCTTTACTTTTAGCATAATCTACATCTATGTTATCCATACCAACACCACCACGACCTATAATTTTTAAACTAGGGCAATTATCTATAATGTTTTTTCTCACGGTTGTAGCACTTCGTACTAATAAAACAGATATGTCATTCTCGTTGATATAATTTTCTAATTGTTCTTGTGCAACTGTTGTTGTTAAGACTTCAAAACCGGCATTCTCTAATGCATTTATTCCGCTTTGAGAAACGCCGTCGTTTGCTAATACTTTCATTTAATTTTTATTTATGCTTTTCTTTCTAATTCACTCATTACATCTACTAAAACTCCAACACTTTCAAGTGATAAAGCGTTATACATTGATGCTCTATAGCCACCAACACTTCTGTGACCATTTAAGCCATTAATTCCTGCTTCTTTTACCATAGTTTCAAAGGTTTCTTTTAAATCTTCATTGGCTAAAGTAAACGTAGCATTCATTTTTGAACGATCTGCTTTGGTAGCAAACCCTTTAAATAATGGGTTTAAATCAATTTCAGAATAAATTAATTGAGCTTTTTTATCGTTTTCTTTTTCTATTCCAGCAATACCACCTAGACCTTTTAACCATTCTAAAGTCAACATTGATGTGTAAACAGCAAATACTGGAGGTGTATTGAACATACTACTTTTACCTATATGAACTTTGTAGTCCATCATTGATGGGATTTTGCGAGATACTTTTCCTAAGACATCTTCTTTAATAACAACAAGTGTCGTTCCTGCCGGACCCATATTTTTTTGTGCACCAGCATATATGATATCAAATTTTGAAAAATCTATTTGACGAGAGAAAATATCACTACTCATATCACAAACCATTGGGATAGGTGAGTTTGGAAATTCTTTCATCTGTGTTCCAAAAATGGTATTGTTAGAAGTGCAATGAAAATAGTCATAGTCTGTTGGGATATCATATCCTTTTGGAATATAATTATAATTGGCGTCCTTAGATGAGGCTACTTCGTAGATGTCATCATATATTTTTGCTTCTTTTATAGCTTTGTCACTCCAAGTTCCAGTATTTAAATAACCAGCTCGTTTTTCTAACATATTAAGTGCAACCATTAAAAACTGTGTACTAGCTCCTCCTTGTAAGAATAAGGCTTTGTAGCCTTTGCCTTCTAAACCAAGTAGTTCAAGAGCTAAAGCTCTAGCATTTTCCATGATATCAACAAAAGGCTTGCTCCTGTGCGAGATCTCAAGTAATGATAATCCGTTGTCAAAATTAATTACGGCTTCAGAAGCTTTTTGAAGAACGCTTCCTGGCAAAACACAAGGTCCTGCACTAAAATTATGTCTTTTCATCTGTTCGATTATATTATAATTCTTCTATATCTAATTGTTTCCGAAAGCACGGAAAACATATTGAGTTTTCAATCCCTACAAAGGTGGTAAATTCTATAAAAAAATGTGTTATGAATTTGATAATTTATTAACAGATTTTCAACGAAAACGTAATAGTGTCAACGTTATCTGCATAATCCCATAAATTTGGCAATTGCGTTTGCCCAAATTTAATTTCGTTATCAAAAATCCCATTAGAAACGACACACTGAATTTGATCGTTATTGTCTTCTAGTATTTCTTCCATATGTGTTTTAGAATTATAGTACTCATAAAATACAGTTGCAATAGGAGATGAGAAACTTTTATCTTCCTTAATCATTAAAAAACCGTTTTCGAGCATTTCAAATTCACTCATTAAATACACCGCTTTGTTATAGTCGTAGTTATTTGCATATTTAGCTTGGTTAATAATTGGGTTCCAATCATACATAGCTTTAAAGAATGCATCAAAATTATAAAGCTTCGGCACATATAATTTGGAAACATTTCGACAACCTAAACCGTAGTATCTAAATATATCTTCGGAAAGCGCTTTCAATTCACTTTCGGTTTCATTTCCAGTTAAAATAGCTATAGAATTTCTGTTTTTTCTAATAATAGAAGGTTTGTCTTTAAAGTAATACTCGAAATAGCGTGCTGTATTATCACTTCCAGTTGCTATAACTGCATCAAAATTCTCAAGTTTAGTATCAGTAAATGTAATACGACCCTTAAATTCTGGCTCGACATGTTCTAAATACTTCGCTAAAAACGGAAGGAGGTGTTTGTCATTTGACGATTGTTTTACCAAAACGTTCTGGCCAGAAATCAATACCGATAAAAAATCATGGAAACCTACTAATGGAATATTTCCAGCCATAATAATCGCAATGGTTTTTAAACTTTCAGAATTAAACGCATATGGTGATAACCAATTAGTAATGTTGCTTTCAATTAATTGATTAGACCATCCGCTTAAGGAAAATAAAATATTTTCTTTCGTAAACCAGCCATTATGTTCCTGAGCTAGTTTTATTTGATGAATAAAACCATCATAGAATAATTCATTATTAGGAATATCATCTTTTTTTTGGATGCTTTCATTGGTAAATTGACTTAAAAAGTCTCCTAATTTTACAAATGCGTTAATTCTTTGTTGTAAATCCATGTTGTGTTTGGTTATACGATGTTTTGGCTTTATTTTTGCATTTGCAAATTTACGCAAACCGAAAAGAAAAATTACTATGGCAATTATAATAACAGACGAATGTATTAACTGTGGCGCATGTGAACCAGAATGCCCAAATACAGCAATATACGAAGGGGCTGATGATTGGAGGTATAAAGATGGTACAAGTTTAGAAGGTAATGTGGTGTTACCAAATGGGAATGCTGTTGATGCCGAAGAAGCTCAAGAACCAGTAAGTGATGAGATTTATTACATTGTACCAGATAAATGTACAGAGTGTCAAGGATTTCATGAAGAGCCACAATGTGCTGCTGTGTGTCCTGTAGACTGCTGTGTGCCTGACGACGATAATGTGGAAACAGTTGATGAACTTTTAGGGAAACAACGCTTTATGCATCCAGATGGATAATCGTAAATGATATATAACTATAAAAGCCTCAAGTGAAAACTTGGGGCTTTTATAGTTACTTTTCCTCAGCATCAAAAGTTTTAAGTTCAGTGCTTGGGGCAAGCGTTTCTTGACCACTCCAAACATTGGCATCGTACTTTCTCAAGGATTCAAAAGTCACCGATTTAGTTTCTTCAAAAGCATCATATATTGAAAGGTCTAATGGGCTAATATCTGAAAATAACAGTTCTTCACGATGCTTGGTTTGTCCTTCAATTTTAAAATCAAAAGCGGTTTTATTCCTTGCTGAGCTATTCTCAATAAATTTAAGCGGTCTGTGGATATAAAAATATTCGCCAGATTCTGCTTTGATATATCGTGGCACATAAAAATCATCTTTGTTTTTGTTATAGATAATGGTGCCTTGATTTACATTTTCAATATACTTTACGCCTAAAATAAGCCTGAGGTTGAATTTCTCTCCACGCTTGCCTTTTGCATATCGATAATCCAGTTTTAAAACAGCATAGGAATCTTCAGAAACATAGATACTTCCTGAGTATTTGGCACGTGAACGTTTATGTTTAAATTCAATTAAGTATACCATTTCATTGTTTATGAAATTGGCATTTTTAAGGGTGTATTCATAGTTGTCTGTGTTTAAAATCGTTTTAAGCATACTGCTGCTGCCTAATCGTGATTTGTTTAGTATTGATGAAGTGCTTTCTCTTAGGTTTTGGATATCATTCTCGTTTGGGTTATCCATTTTGTCACCTTCTTCAACAAGTGATAAGGAGTCTTCGATTTTAAATAATCCTGTTTTTAGCTTATACGTCTTTGTTGTATCTAAGTATCTTAAAACAATGTTTTGGGCTTTTTCCTGAATATTATCTAATGATATATTTTTATTTGAATTGATAATTGTAGTCGCTTTTTCAACATCTAATTTCTTTCTCTCATTATTTATAACATGAAGATTTCCACTATAATCTGTAAAGTGGACAAAATTACCATTCTTAATCTCGTTGCCCATTTTGTTTAAACTTTCGTTGGCATCTACCAATTGTCGTTTTTTGAAATGTGAAGCTTTTTTAACCTTTAAATTGAGATTTTCGAAGTCTATATGGTTTGTTTCTCTATAAAAGAAACTATAACTCAATGAATCAACTTTATAGTTTGCTTTTAGGTTTTGTTTAACCTTAGCAATAATCGAATCTACATGAGGTCTTGTATTGGTTAAATATACGGTGTTTAACTCATTGATTGCTGGAGTTAATTGAATGATGTAATTTGTGGCTTTAATAGCTTCAATACTTAAAGTTAAGGCCTGATATCCCATGCATGTAAGCTCAATAGTATTAGAATCTACATCTTGTAAATCAATTATAAACACACCTTCTTCGTTAGAAATTACGCCTTTGAATTCTGCTGTTTGAACAGCTACAAAAGGCACAGGTGTATTTGTTGATTTGTCAATAATTGTTGCTGTTAATTCTTGCGCATTTAAAAAACATGTGAATACAAAAAGTATGCTTAAGGATAAATATCTTTTCATGATTGATGGTTTGTACTATAGAGACGAGGATGTTTTAATTTTGTTACGATAACTGGACTATTTTTTATTTAAAAAACAAGATATTTAACTACATTTGCACTCGCAAAACAAAACTTATGAAAGCTGGAATTGTAGGATTACCAAACGTAGGAAAATCAACCTTATTTAACTGTTTATCTAATGCTAAAGCGCAAAGTGCAAACTTTCCGTTTTGTACTATTGAACCTAATATAGGTGTCGTTAATGTACCAGATCCAAGGTTGCAAAAGTTAGAATCTTTGGTAAATCCAGAGCGTGTATTACCTGCAACTGTTGAAATCGTAGATATTGCTGGTCTCGTAAAAGGGGCAAGTAAAGGTGAAGGTTTAGGGAATCAATTTTTAGGAAATATTCGCGAGACTGACGCTATTCTTCATGTTTTGCGTTGCTTTGATAATGATAACATAGTACATGTAGATGGCAGTGTGGATCCAATTCGAGATAAGGAAACTATCGATATGGAGTTACAGCTTAAAGATTTAGAAACAGTCGAAAAAAAACTAGACAAAGTCAAACGTGCTGCAAAAACTGGTAATAAAGAGGCTCAAAAAGAAGAAGCAGTATTGTTGAAACTGAAAGAAGGACTAGAGGCAGGAATATCTGTAAGAGCAATAGAATTTAGTGATGAAGATCAAGAAGAATTTGTAAAACCTGCACAATTAATTACAGCAAAACCAGTGATGTACGTATGTAATGTAGATGAAGAAAGCGCTGTATCTGGAAATGCTTATGTAGAGCAAGTTCGTGAAGCCGTAAAAGGTGAAAACGCTGAAGTTTTGGTTTTAGCTGTAGGTACAGAAGCAGATATCAATGAGTTAGATGATTACGAAGAACGACAACTATTTCTTCAAGATATTGGATTGGAAGAACCTGGATCTGCAAAGCTAATTCGTTCGGCATATAAGTTGTTAAACCAACAGACCTATTTTACAGCAGGTGTGAAAGAAGTTCGTGCTTGGACTGTGACAGTTGGTGCTACTGGGCCTCAAGCTGCTGGAGTAATTCATACCGATTTTGAAAAGGGTTTCATTAGAGCTGAGGTAATTGCTTATGATGACTATGTGCAATACGGCAGTGAATCTAAAGTAAAAGAAGCAGGTAAAATGCGTGTTGAAGGAAAAAATTATATTGTTAAAGACGGAGATGTAATGCACTTCTTATTTAATGTATAATGCCTTTAATTGAAATCAAAACGCTAATAAATGCTGATATCCAAACGTGTTTTGATATATCTAGAGATATTGACTTTCATAAAGCGTCGTTAAAGCATTCTAACGAAAAAGCCATTGCTGGAAAAACGTCTGGTTTAATAGAGCTTGATGAATGGGTTACCTGGGAGGCTAAGCACTTTGGAATCACACAACAGCTTACTTCTAAAATCACCGAATTTGATAGTCCAAATTATTTTGTAGATGAAATGGTTTCAGGTGCGTTTAAATCGTTTAAACACCAACATATTTTTCAGCAGAAAAAAACACATACTTTAATGATTGATAAGTTCTATTTCGAATCTCCTTTTGGAATTCTAGGTAGATTGGCAAATGTAATTTTCTTGAAGCGTTACATGACTAATTTATTGTCAACTAGAAATCGGTTCTTAAAGCAAAAATCTGAATCAGACTAATGTAGCAAGGTGATTATTGGGAGCTTTCACAAGTAGGATTCCCTAATGACGCACTCACATCCTTAAGGTCTTTACCAACAGTTAATGGTCCAACAATTTCTCTCTTTAAAGACAGCAAATATAGAGGTAGAATGGTTGTGTTGAATGCAGCGGAGACTGATTTTAAGAACATTAATTTTAATGACCAAGTTTCTTCAATTATAGTTTTAAATGGAACTTGGAGTTTGTATAAGGATAAAAATTTTAAAGGCACAGAATGGCGTTTAGGAGTAAATGATAATCCTTATGGATTTTATCCGGAACCAACTAATTTTGATAATGATGCTATTTCGTCAGCTCAACCAAGCTAGAAAAGAATTAATCTTAGCTAAAATCCATTGTATAATTATGCAATGGATTTTTTTTTGATGTTCTCAACAATATTGCTTGTTTATTGTTAATTACTTTGTGACAACCCTATTTCATTTTTTGCAACGTTATCTTATATTAGCGTTCTATCTAATTTTTTCACTTATTTATGTCTCAAGAAACCAAATATACCGAAGATAATATACGCTCGCTTGATTGGAAAGAACACATCCGAATGCGGCCAGGAATGTATATTGGTAAATTAGGTGATGGTTCTTCACCAGATGATGGTATTTATATTTTACTCAAAGAGGTTTTAGATAACTCTATTGACGAATATGTCATGGGAGCAGGAAAGACTATTGATATTTCTATTCAAGGCAATAAAGTGATTGTAAGAGATTATGGTCGTGGTATTCCTTTAGGGAAAGTTGTCGATGTGGTTTCAAAAATGAATACAGGTGGGAAGTATGATTCTCGTGCTTTTAAGAAATCGGTTGGATTAAACGGTGTTGGTACCAAAGCGGTAAATGCATTATCTAACTATTTCCGTGTAGAGTCTACACGAGAAGGGAAGTCAGCTTCAGCAGAATTTGAACAAGGAAATCTTACTAATCAAGAGTTATTAGAGGACACCTCTAGACGAAAAGGAACAAAGGTCTCTTTTATTCCAGATGATATTATTTTTAAAAAGTATAAGTATCGTAATGAGTATGTTGCCAAAATGCTCAAAAACTACGTATACCTTAACCCTGGATTAACAATTACCTTTAATGGTGAGAAATATTACAGTGAAAATGGACTTAAAGATCTTTTAGCTGAAAATATAAATGAAACAGATAGACTCTATGATATCATCCATATTAAAGGAGATGACATCGAAGTTGCTTTGACACATAGTAAAACACAGTATAGTGAAGAATATCACAGTTTTGTAAACGGACAAAACACGACGCAAGGAGGAACACATTTAGCAGCTTTTCGTGAGGCTTTAGTAAGAACAATTCGTGAGTTTTATGGAAAAAACTACGAAGCATCAGATATTAGAAAATCAGTAGTTTCTGCCATTTCTATTAAAGTTATGGAACCTGTTTTTGAAAGCCAGACTAAAACAAAATTAGGATCAACAGATATGGGTGGCGACTTGCCTACGGTGAGAACTTATATCAACGATTTTATGAAACGCTATTTGGATAATTATTTGCATAAAAATCCAGATTCGGCAGAGAAAATTCAGCGTAAGATTCTTCAGGCTGAGCGTGAGCGTAAAGAATTATCTGGAATTAGAAAATTAGCAAAAGACAGAGCGAAGAAGGCAAACCTTCATAATAAGAAATTAAGAGATTGTCGTGTGCATTTCGGTGATGCAAAGAACCCAAGAAACCTAGAAACGACCTTGTTTATTACAGAGGGAGATTCGGCATCTGGAAGTATAACCAAATCACGAGATGTGAATACTCAGGCTGTTTTTAGCTTAAAGGGAAAACCTTTGAACTGCTATGGTTTAAGTAAAAAAATTGTATATGAAAATGAAGAGTTCAATCTCTTGCAAGCGGCACTAAATATAGAAGAATCTTTAGAAGACTTGCGTTATAATAATATCGTTATCGCCACAGATGCAGATGTTGATGGGATGCATATTAGATTATTGTTAATAACCTTTTTCTTGCAGTTTTTTCCAGAAGTGATTAAAGAAGGTCATTTGTATATTTTGCAAACCCCTTTGTTTAGAGTTCGTAATAAAAAGGAAACGATGTATTGTTATTCTGAAGAAGAACGTCGCAATGCCATTGAGAAATTAAAACCTAAACCAGAAATCACGCGATTTAAAGGGCTTGGTGAAATTTCACCGGATGAATTTGTACACTTTATTGGAGATGATATTCGTTTAGACCCAGTGATGCTGGATAAAGACATGTCTATTGAAGAATTATTATCATTCTATATGGGTAAAAATACACCAACCAGACAAGAGTTTATTATTGATAATCTAAAAGTAGAGTTAGATATTATAGAAGAGGAGAACAGCTAATGAAGATTTTCAATTACGCATTTTTAATAGTTATTATTGGCTTTGGGCAAATTAGTTTTGCTCAGCATTCTAAAATAGATTTATCGTCAGTTTCAGAAGAAAATAAAACGTTAGTACAAGAGTTTATGAACAAAACACTTGTAGATTGTAATACCATTGAAACTTTAAAGTTGACTTCTAGAAATTCAACATCTCGTTTTAGAAAGTTTTTTACTGAAGACCGATTATTAGAACGTTGCAATTGGTATGCAGATCGATATGGTGCTATTGAAACAACTGAACTTATTGAGGCAATACAAGATGAAGACTTTACTATATTTAGATTTAAAGTAAAACGATCTAAGGCAGAATGGTACACAGAGATGCGAGTGGTATTAGACGAAAGAGAAAAGCTTGCAGGTATTAGAACTAAAGATTATTGGTCAGATACGTTTTATAGTAGAAAAGAAAATCCGACAATAAAAAAGATAGATACGTCCCAAGTTGATAAAGCCATTTTAGAGCTTAATCGATCTTTTGCATTAAAGACATATCAAACGTGTGAGTCTTCTCAAATGTTTGTTGTGAATGAAACAAATGCTATTCATCGATCTTTAAGGAACGATTGGAATAAGAACTTATTGATTGAATGTGATTCTATCAAAAGAAAAAATGGTGCATTATCTGATTTTAAATTTGTTGAGTTTTATTCAGATTCTATTTCAAGACATATCTATCGTTATAAGGTTCAGTTTGATAAATTGATTAAGCCTTCTGAAATTAGAGTATATGCAAAGCACAATGATAAATACATGGGTATTTTTGTGATAGATGTTTGGTATGATAAATATTATGAATTTGATAAAGCAAAATCGAGAGCCTTAAATGATTTAGGACGTTAATATATGAGAACAAATAATTCAAAAGTAAAAAACACTATTATATCAATATATTTTATTTTGATTATCATGTCCATTACGTTTTTATTTGTTTTTAAAACGTTCACATATGGTGTTGAAAATCCGTTACTGTTGTTCTTAGGAATAGCTTTAGGATTTGCTGGACTATTTTTTTTAGTTCATTATGTGTCAAAGTTTTTTGAATACGATAGTGATGGACTTAAAGTAGTGGTGACTAATAGAGGTTTGTTATTTTCAGAAAAATTCAATTATAGAGAACAAATATTAGAGTTTGATAAAGATGCCTTATATGCTTATAAGTTCCAGAATTACATTGTTTATAAAACACTTACATTTTATCTAAAGGACAAACGAGAAAAGGAAACAAAACAAACGTTTAACATCACTTTAGTTAATAAAAAAAAGAGACGTTATATTAGGCAGTCTTTAAGGAAAATGGTTAAGGCGAACAAAAAATTAGTAAAGAATAATGAGTGAAGACAATACTGATATTGTAGATAATCAAGACGAGCCACAAGAAAGCATTACTAGAGTTACTGGAATGTATAAAGATTGGTTTCTTGATTATGCATCTTATGTTATTTTAGAGCGTGCGGTTCCAGCTATAGAAGATGGTTTTAAGCCTGTACAACGACGTATCATGCATTCCATGAAAGACCTAGATGACGGTCGCTATAATAAAGTCGCTAATATTGTTGGGCACACTATGCAATACCATCCACATGGTGATGCAAGTATTGCTGACGCTATGGTACAAATTGGTCAGAAAGATTTGCTGATTGACACACAAGGAAACTGGGGAAATATTCTTACTGGTGATAGAGCAGCAGCGTCACGTTATATAGAAGCTCGTATATCTAAATTTGGATTGGATGTTGTTTACAATCCTAAGATAACTCAATGGCAAGCTAGTTATGATGGTCGTCGTAAAGAGCCTGTAAATCTTCCTGTGATGTTTCCATTGTTATTAGCTCAAGGAGGCGAAGGAATTGCCGTAGGTTTATCAACTAAAATTTTACCGCATAATTTTATTGAACTTATTGATGCTTCTATAAAACATCTTAAAGGAAAACGCTTTACTATTGTACCAGATTTCCCAACAGCTGGTATTGCAGATGTATCTAACTATAATGACGGATTACGTGGTGGAAAAGTTAGAGTGCGCGCGAAAATGTCGCAGTTAGATAAAAACACCTTGATGATTACTGAAATTCCTTTTGGAACCAACACATCTTCTTTGATTGATTCTATTCTGAAAGCTAATGACAAAGGAAAAATCAAGATTAAAAAAATTGAAGATAATACTGCTGCAAATGTTGAAATTTTAGTGCATTTGCCTAGCGGAATCTCGCCAGATAAAACGATAGATGCCTTATACGCATTTACAAACTGTGAAACTTCAATTTCGCCTTTAGGATGTGTGATTGAAGACAATAAACCATTTTTTGTTGGTGTTACTGAAATGTTGAGGCGTTCAACAGATAATACAGTTCAACTTCTTAAAAGTGAATTAGAAATCAAGTTAGGCGAGTTTCAAGAGCAATGGCACTTCGCGTCTTTAGAACGTATCTTTATTGAAAAACGAATCTATCGTGATATTGAAGAAGAAGAAACTTGGGATGGGGTTATTAATGCGATAGATAAAGGGCTTCAGCCACATATTAAGCATTTAAAACGTGCTATTACTGTTGAAGATATTACGCGTTTAACCGAAATTCGAATCAAGCGTATTTCTAAGTTTGATATTGATAAAGCGCAACAAAAAATTGAAGCTTTAGAAGATCAAATTGCTGAAGTAAAACACCACTTGGCAAATCTTATTGATTATGCGATTGCTTATTTCCAACGTCTTAAAAAAGACTATGGTAAAGGTCGCGAGCGTAAAACTGAGATTAGAACCTTTGAAGATGTCGATGCAACAAAAGTAATTATTCGTAACACGAAATTATATGTCAATAGAACTGAAGGTTTTATCGGTACATCGTTGCGTAGAGATGAATATGTTTGTGATTGTAGTGATATTGATGATATCATTGTATTTACAAACAATGGAAAAATGATGGTAACAAAAGTTGGGAGTAAAACTTTTGTTGGTAAAGATATTATTCATGTTGCAGTTTTTAAGAAAAAAGACAAGCGCACTATTTATAATATGATTTATCGTGATGGAGCCAAAGGAGCAACATATGTGAAACGTTTTGCTGTAACCTCAATTACTAGGGATAAGGAATATGATCTCAGCAATGGTAATAAAAGTTCAAAATTATGGTACTTCTCTGCAAATCCTAATGGAGAAGCTGAGGTGATTACTGTACATTTACGTCAGGCTGGAAGTATCAAAAAACTAAAATGGGATTTAGATTTTGCAGATGTACTCATTAAAGGAAGGGCGTCTAAAGGGAATTTGGTTACAAAATATTCTATTAAAAAAATCGAGCTTAAAGAAAAAGGTGTGTCGACATTAAAGCCGCGTAAGATTTGGTTTGATGATACCGTACAGCGTCTTAATGTCGATGAGAGAGGTGAGCTTATTGGAGAATTTAGAGGCGAAGATCGTTTGCTAATTATTACACAATCTGGAAGTTTAAAAACCATTTTGCCAGAGCTAACAACGCATTTTGATAGTGATATGATTGTCTTAGAAAAATGGATTCCTAAGAAACCAATATCTGTAATCTATTATAATGGTGAAAAAGAAATGTACTATGTGAAGCGTTTCTTGATTGAGAATGAAGGAAAGGAAGAGACTTTTATTTCAGACCACCCAGATTCTCAACTCGAAATTGTATCTACCGATTGGAAGCCAATGGCAGAAATTGAATTCAAAAAAGAACGTGGTAAAGATCGAAAAGAAAACGAAACGATTAATCTTGAAGAATTCATTTCTATTAAAGGAATTTCGGCTTTAGGAAATCAACTCACAAAAGAAAAAGTTAACCAGGTAAATCTATTAGACCCTTTACCATATGAAGCTCCAGAACCAATTCCTGCAGTAGATATTGAAGTTGTTGATGAAACTGTTGAGCCATCTAATGCTCAGCCAATTTCATCAAAAGAAAAACCAGATGCTACAGAGAAGGGATCTCCAGATGATGAATCTGGATTAGATGATCAAGGTCAGATTACCTTGTTTTAGATAAGGATGCTTGTTAAGTTTTTACATTAATTTATGTTTTAACATTTTTTAACTTAGCGAATAGTAATCTTTTGAAATAACTAGCGTTTTAAATGACAACACGCTAACCACATCTTACATGAAGTATATATTTTTTATGCTATTCTCTTTGATATCTCTAACTGGGTTTTCTCAAGAATGGGTAACAGATTTCGAAACAGCTAAATTATCGGCAACAGAAACTAATAAAACTATAGTACTTGTTTTTCAAGGTTCAGATTGGTGTGCGCCCTGTATCAAATTGGACAAGGAAATTTGGCATACCGATGAATTTAAAAACTATGCAAAAGATCATTTTGTGATGCTGAAAGCTGATTTCCCTAAGCGTAAAAAAAATGCTTTGAGTCCAACACAGCAAGAGCATAATAATAAATTGGCAGAAGCGTATAATAAAAATGGCTACTTTCCTTATGTTGTTGTTCTGGATGGAAAGGGAAATGTTTTAGGCTCTACAGGTTACAAAAAAGTATCACCTTCTCAATATATCAAAATTTTAGAATCATTTAAATCCTAGTGTTTTTGAAACGATTTTTTATAACCATATTTTTAGCGCTCTTTGTTTTTTATGCAGAAGCACAAACCACTCATAAGCGTACTGTAAAACTTATGGGAAGTCGTTTTGATATTACGGTAGTTGCTAAAGATTCTATCAACGCCAATACTTATATTGATATAGCAATTTCAGAAATCACAAGAATTGAGCAACTCATTTCGTCTTGGGATCCAAAATCACAGACTTCAAAAATCAATAAAAATGCAGGTATTACTCCTGTTGTTGTAGACAAAGAACTTTTTGATTTGATCAGCCGTTCTCTATCCATTTCTAAGCTTACTGATGGCGCTTTTGATATATCATATGCATCTATGGATAGAATTTGGAAATTTGATGGCAGTATGGAACAAATGCCTTCTGCAGAAAGTATAAAAGGTTCCGTAGAAAAAGTAGGCTACAACCAAATTGTTTTGAATCCATCTAATACTTCTGTTTTCTTAAAAGAAAAGGGGATGAAAATTGGCTTTGGCGCTATCGGAAAAGGTTATGCCGCTGATAAAGCAAAAGCTTTACTTATGGATAAAGGTGTTGTTTCTGGGATTATAAATGCTTCAGGCGACATGAATACTTGGGGAAAACAGACCAATGGTGACGAGTGGAAAGTGGCCATAACAAACCCTTTAGATAAAGCGAAGGCCTTTGCGCTGTTGCCAATAACAGATGGTGCTGTGGTAACTTCTGGTAATTATGAAAAGCACGTTACTTTTGATGGAAAGCGTTATTCGCATATTATTGATCCAAGAACCGGTTATCCATCTTCAGGTATTATTAGTGTTACTGTATTTGCCCCAAAGGCTGAGTTAGCTGATGCACTAGCTACTTCTGTTTTTGTTATGGGAAAGGACGTTGGTTTAAATAGAATTAATCAATTACCAAATATAGAATGCATTATCATTAGTGATAATGGCAATATTTTCACATCTAACAATATTAAAATCAATTCAGATGATTAAAAAATTTATAATACTAGCACTCTGTGTATCGTTCTTGACGTCTTGTGTGGCAGTTAAAGAGTATGAAAAAGTTAATCTTAATGATCCAGATATGGTTTTGGCAGATAGAAAATTAGATAGAAATATAACAACTGCGCATTCTTATAGAGAAGCAGCGGCTGGAGCAAATGGAGGAAAAACTGGAGGCGGTTGTGGTTGCAACTAATCCTAATTAAAATTAGAAATTTGAAAAACATAAGCCTAATTAGCCTTGCATTATTATCATTTCAAGTTGGACTTGGTCAATCTCAAGATTCAACACAAGTCTATAAGAAACGAGTTTTAGAAACAACTGAAGTTGATTTTCTATCGAGTTATTATACTCAAGATGGTGATAATGCTGCAGTAAGCGGCGGGATTGGCACCGAAGAGCTCACAGATGTTACAGCAACATTTATTGTGTCGATACCTTTAAATGATGATGACGTGTTAACAATTGATGCTGGAATTTCTGCTTATACTTCTGCATCGTCAAGTAATGTTAGTCCGTTTGATGGAGGTAATACTATTGCAGATCCGTTTGTTTCAAGTTCTGGAGCTTCACAAGGTGATGTTTGGGGTAATATTACAGGTTCTTATACACATAGTTCAGATGATAGAAACGATATATGGTCTGCTAAGCTTTCGGTGTCAGCAGAATATGATTACTTTTCAATCGGTGTAGGAGGTAGTTATACCAAATTATTCAATGAAAAAAATACTGAAATAAGCGTTAATGGTAACGTCTTTATTGATTCATGGAATGCTATATACCCAATTGAATTACGGCCTTTTTCTCAAGGAGGAAGCGGTCTAAGTAGTAATTTGTTTTCGCAAAATACAATTACAGGAAATATAAATTACAATCCTAATTTTGAAACTTTTGATAGCGAAGGAAGAAATACATATGCGCTAGGCTTTGGGTTTTCTCAAATACTATCAAAAAGACTTCAAGGCTCTTTAGCTCTAGATTTAGTAATGCAAGATGGTCTTTTGTCAACACCTTTTCAGCGAGTGTATTTTAGTGATGTTGCTGACTCATTTATTGAAAACTTTCAGTTAGCTGACGATGTAGAACGGCTGCCAGATTCGAGATTTAAAATTGCAGTTGGTGGGCGATTAAATTATTATATCAATGAAACGTTTGTATTGAGAACATTCTATCGCTATTATACTGATGATTGGGGAATTAAATCACATACTGCAAGTGTAGAAGTGCCAATAAAAATTAGCGACAAGTTTACATTATATCCATCGTATCGATTTTATAATCAAACAGCTGCTGATTATTTTAATATTTATGAAGGTCATTTATCTACAGATGCGTTTTATACTTCAGATTTTGACTTGTCTAAATACAGTGCTAATCAATATAGTTTCGGAGCGTCTTATACTGACATCTTTACTAAACTCCATATATGGAAGCTTGGTTTAAAAAGTATTGATCTAAAGTACACATTCTATGATAGAGATAATACTTTAAGCGCTAGTATTATCTCTGCAGGATTTAAATTCGTAATGGATTAGATAAAGCCAGAGTTTAGTTTAAGTCTTCTGAGACTGATGGTAGATTTGTAGATGCTACACAATCTATTTTCCAACCTTTATCTGGATAGTTCTTGTAAATAGCTACCCAAGAAAACTCGGTAGTTTCTTTTTGCTTATTATTTTGTTCATCAGTATAAGTTAAAGTAACTCTTTTATTGACAACAGTATACGCCATAGAGTAATCTTCAGAAAACTTAATAATTGGAGGTGTTATATCATCCCATTCTTCGAATTCTACTAAATTAAAATAATTCTGAAATCGGACTATGTTTTCAGCTTTACTAGGGCTTTTGATTAGACCTCTATTAACCGAAATATGATCTTTAGACATTAGTGATGCAAAAGCTTCTGGCATCTTCTCAAAATGAAATTTTCGTTGATCATTGTGCAATTTCATTATAGCTGCAGTTGCTTTTTCTTTAATATCAGTTGTGTTTTCACACGATAAAATAGATGCTGAAATAAAAAGTCCTAAAAAAAGATGTAACGCTCGTTTCATTTATTCTATTTTTTTAGCGGTTCCTTTTTCTACGCGTTGTTTTTTATAAGGATCTTTCACAGCTAATTTATATTCAAAAGTATAAGAATCAGCAGTAGTACTAATGATTTTAAAGTGAATATCCTTTTGTTCTTTCATGTTTTTAGGATGAAGCTCCTTTTGTATAAACTCACAATCATTAATCCATCTAATGGAGGCTGAGTCTATTTTAGAGTCAAAGTAATCAATGTTGTACTTTTCGGTTCTTGTGAATGTTCCTGTTTTTTCAATACCGTCAATGGTATAACTAAATTCAAATATTCCAGTTCTGAAATCGGCACAGTTGCGTTCTACTTGATAACAGTTTAAGAAGATTAATGGTAAAAGCAAAGCTAAAGCTCTTCGCATGGTTTAAGTTTTATACAAAATTACAAAACCATAGCCGATTTATGAGAATGGCATATTTGAATTTTTTTTGGATGTTGTTACGAATGCTCAAAATTCTTGAATGTGCCGTCTTTATAAAAAATCACTATGCGTTCTATAGACTTATCTTCAGATTTTGAAATTTGCTCAATTTTGGAAGTCGAAATAGTTTTTACTTCGGAAATTGGCTTTTCATGAATTTCCTTTTTTTGTGATGGGAAATTTCCTTTGCCATTCATTAACCAATATAATTCTACCTCAGGAAAGGAGGAGAGTACCTTCAAAACAAAATCTAAACTTGGCTTGTTTCTACCTGATAAAATGTGCGAAATACTAGAGCGTTGAACACCTATTTTTTCAGCAAATGAAGATGCCGATTCTCCGTAGAAATCGATGACTTTTTGCAGGCGTTTAGTGAATTCTTCGTTGTTTATCATTGTAAACTTAGAAAGTTTAATATTGTAACGTTACAAATGTAAACATATTATAATTAGATAACTAAACTAATTGTATAAATGTATAATTTATTGTGATTAAAACTTTATATAATATTATGTAATCATCTGAATTAAAATAGTTTAATTGTTTAATTTTTATTTTATTGCATATTTTTCAATGTGCGTATTTATGTGACTGCAGTTTTGTATACATTGGTAACAGTTTCTGTAAAAATAGATAACACTATTGTGTTTACATTTGTAAATTAGTAAATGTTTACCTTTGTCTCAGTTAATGAAAATACATGCAACTAAAAACGTTAAAAACTTTATTTGAAACCCATAAAGAAAGCACTCTTTTTGGACGTTATATTCATTACGAATCTATAGCCTATCTTCTTGAAAAATTGAATAGTAAATTTGCAGTTGAAACAATTGGAGTTTCTGTAAATGAACTTCCAATTCATGCTATTACTTTTGGTCAAGGCGATAAAAAAATTCTAATGTGGTCACAAATGCATGGCAATGAAAGTACGACGACGAAAGCAGTTTTTGATTTGCTAAATGTTTTTTCTGATGATAATTCTACTATAAATCAAATTTTTGAGACTTGTACCATAAAAATCATCCCAATTCTAAATCCAGATGGAGCAAAGGCTTACACTAGAGTTAATGCCAATGGAGTGGATTTGAATAGAGATGCCCAAGACTTGTCACAGCCAGAGAGTAAAGCCTTAAGAACTGTCTTTGAAGAATTTAGGCCAAGTTACTGCTATAATTTACACGGTCAGCGTACCATATTTAGTGCTGGCAATAGTGATAAGACTGCTACGGTCTCTTTTTTGGCGCCTGCGCAAGATGCTAATAGATCTGTAACAACTACACGAAAAATCGCTATGGAGATTATTGCAGTAATGAATGATAATCTTCAGCAACAAATTGAAAATCAGGTTGGTATATATGATGATGGTTTTAATATTAATTGCGTTGGCGATACATTTCAAACTCATGATGTTCCTACGTTATTATTTGAAGCTGGTCATTATGAAAAGGATTATAGCAGAGAAAAAACTCGAGAATTTATTTTTCAGTCGCTATTAGTGTCGTTGAATTATATTGCTAATAACGACATTGATGGGTCGAAATATGAATCTTATTTTGATATCCCTAAGAATGATAAGCTTTTTTATGATATTATTATAAGAAATGCGAACGGCGTAGATGTTGCTATTCAGTATCAAGAAAAATTAATTGACGGCATCTTAAATTTTGTGCCAAAAATTGAGAAAATTTCTGATTTAAAGAATTTTTTTGCGCACAAAGAGATTGACGCCAATGGGCATGAGGTGTTTAGGGAAAATAACATGCCAATTCAAGAGGGAAACGAAATCGATTTCGTAATGTTGAATAATGATAAATTTTTGCTAAATCTTTGAAAAAGTTGCTTTTCAATGCAATATCTTTAAAGAAATTGCATTATTTTTGTATAAAATTTACTAAAAAGCAAAATAATGGCAAAATTCAAGTTAGATGAAATCGATCATCAAATTCTAGATATGTTAATCGATAATACAAGAATTCCTTTCACAGATATTGCAAAAAAATTAGTAATTTCTGCTGGAACTGTTCATGTAAGAGTGAAGAAAATGGAAGAGGCTGGAATTATTAAAGGATCGTCTTTAACATTAGATTATCAAAAACTTGGATATTCGTTCATAGCTTATGTAGGAGTGTTTTTAAACAACACCTCGCAAACCAAATTTGTTTTAGAGCGTATACATCAAATTCCTTATGTGACAGTTGCGCATATTACTACTGGAAAATTTAATATTTTCTGTAAGGTAAGAGCGAAAAACACGTCCCATGCTAAAGATATTATCTTCATGTTAGATGATATTGAAGGTATTTATAGGACCGAGACAATGATTAGTCTAGAGGAGAGTATTAATGATAAAAAGCGTTTGATGCACACCATATTTAATGAGTTGTAACCATCTTAGCATTTATATATAAAAAAAACCTTTATCAAATATTTGATAAAGGTTTTTTTGTTGCTACTAATTTAAAATTATAATCAATTATGACTAAAGAGGATTTGTCAAAAAGCGAATACAACCCTTATTATGAAACTTATATTGAAAAAGCTGGTGCTTTAGCTTTGTATGAAGGGTTGAAAACCAATGGAGATTTAACCATTGCGTTTTTAGAGTCTATTCCTGAAGACAAGCTAGAATATAGATATGAAGCGGGAAAATGGACTGTAAAAGAAATCATTCAACACTTAATAGATACAGAGCGTGTCTTTATGTATAGAGCCTTGTGTATCGCTAGGCAAGACAAAACCTTATTTCCTGGATATGATCAAGATGCCTATGCTGCAAGTTGTGAGGCTAATCAACGTTCTATGTATAGTTTGATGAATGAATATAAGGCTGTACGATTAGCAAGTATTATATTGTTTGAAAGCTTCACGAAAGAGATGCTGACTCAAATTGGTATTGCTAGCAATAGTAATTTGTCTCCTAGAGCGGTGGCTTTTATTATTATAGGTCATGAAAATCACCATTGCGACGTTATTAAGGAGCGATATTTATAAAAAAAACCGCTTCTTTGAAGCGGTTTTTTAATTGTTTATGTTGTTTTTAGAATCGGTATCTAACACTAAGGGCGATATCAAAATCTAAATCATCTCTAAAATCACCAAAACCTAACTCTGGCCTAGCATCTATAGATAGTTGTAATGGGATATCAAAGTTGTATTCTATACCAATATCTCCAGCAGCGAAAAAGAAAGTTTCACTATCATCAAATCCGGCAGGTACATTATCAAAACTGTACGACCCTAAACCACCACCTGCACCAACGTACCAGTTAAAGTCTCCATCAAGAACCCAAACCCATTGATAAAGTCCGGCAATTTTAAAGCCATCGTAACCTTTTCCATCTCTCAATCCAAGGTCTAGCTCTAAACGGTTGTTGTCCCCAAGTGCTCTTTGGTAAGAGATTTCTGCTCCAAAACCGTCACTATCTCCTAAACGAAGACCTATAGCATTGTCAGAAATGTCTTGAGCGTTAACTGTTGCAAAGCCAATAAAAGCTAATGCTACTAAAAATAATTTTCTCATAAAATTTAAGTTTTTTGTTCTCATTAGTTATACGAATGTGACCCATAAAAAGATTATATGTCACAGTTTCGGATTAACTTTACAAAAATAACGCCAAAAAAGAAGTTTTATTAAATTTATTTTTAGTTTTATAAACAGACTTATGCATATATGATTAACGATTCACAATTACATGCTTTAGCCTCTCAATTGGAAGGTGAATTATATTTTGATGAATTAATGAAGACGCTATATGCAACAGATGCTTCAGTTTATAGAATGCTGCCTTTAGCAGTTGCTTTGCCTAAAACAAATGATGATGTAAAATTGCTTGTGCGATTTGCTAGGCAGCACAAAACATCACTTATCCCTAGGGCTGCAGGTACCTCTTTGGCAGGACAATGTGTCGGCAAGGGTATTGTAGTTGATGTTTCTAAGTATTTTAATAGAATTTTAAATATTAATGAAAAGGATAAAACTGTAACGCTGCAGCCTGGTGTTGTAAGGGACGAATTGAATATTTATTTAAAGCCTTTTGGTTTGTTTTTTGGACCAAATACATCAACATCAAATCGTTGCATGATAGGGGGAATGGTTGGTAATAATTCCTCTGGAACAACATCAATTAAATATGGTGTCACTAGAGATAAAGTGATAGAATTGCATACCATTTTGAGTGATGGAAGCGAGGTTGTATTTTCTGAAATATCTTCGGAAATTTTTAAAGAAAAACTTAAACTTAACACATTGGAAGGTGGTATCTATAAGTCAATTTATACTGAGTTGTCTTCAGAAGATGTGCGTCAAAATATTAAATCTCAATTTCCTAAACATAAAATTCATCGTAGAAATACAGGTTATGCTATAGATGAATTAATACAAGCTCAGCCATTTTCCGAAGGTGATAAGCGTTTTAATATGTGTAAGCTACTTGCTGGTAGTGAAGGTACATTAGCTTTTACAACGCAAATTACATTAAAGCTGGATAAAATTGCGCCTTCTGAAAGTGTTATGGTTGCTGCGCATTTTAAATCTATAGATGATTGCTTAGCTACAGTTGCTTTGACTATGCAACACGATTTATATGCCTGTGAAATGATGGATAAAACCATTTTGGATTTAACAAAGTATAACAAGACTCAGCAAAGCAATCGCCAGTTTATTGAAGGTGAACCTCAGGCTATTTTGATGTGTGAACTCAAATCAGATGATATAGAGGTGTTAAATAAAAAAGTTAATCGGTTGATTGAGGATTTGCAAAATTTAGGTTTAAGTTATGCAAATTCTTTGCTTAAAGGTGAGGATATAGAAAAGGCTAATGAACTTCGAAAAGCTGGCTTAGGTTTATTGGGTAATATGATTGGAGATTCAAAAGCTGTGGCTTGTATTGAAGATACTGCTGTGGCTTTAGAAGATTTATCAAATTATATTAAGGAATTTTCAGAGCTAATGGAGGGTTATAATCAAAAACCAGTGTATTATGCACATGCTGGAGCGGGAGAGTTGCATTTGAGGCCAATACTAAACTTAAAAAAGAAAGCTGATATTGTCTTGTTTAGAAAGATAACAACAGATGTTGCGCATTTGGTAAAACGTTATAAGGGTTCTATGAGTGGTGAACATGGAGATGGTATTGTAAGAGCAGAATTTATCCCTTTGATGATTGGGAATGAAAATTATCAGGTTTTAAAGAAAATTAAACGTGCTTTTGACCCTCAAAACATTTTTAATCCAGGGAAAATTATTGATGCTCTTCCTATGGATAAATCACTGCGATATGAACCAGAAGTAAATACGCTTGATATTGAAACGGTTATGGATTTTTCAAGTTCTCAAGGCGTATTGCGTGAAGCTGAAAAATGCAATGGTTCTGGTGATTGCAGGAAATTACCAGAGTTTGGAGGAACGATGTGTCCGAGTTACCGGGCCACTAGGAATGAAAAAGACACAACAAGAGCGCGAGCTAATGCTTTGCGTGAGTTTTTAACGCATTCTGAAAAAGCTAATAAATTCAATCATACTGAATTGAAAGCGGTGTTTGATTTATGTTTAAGTTGTAAAGCCTGTGTGAGTGAGTGTCCAAGTAGTGTTGATGTCGCAAGTTTAAAAGCAGAGTTTCAGTACCAATACCAAAAAGCAAATGGGGTGAGTTGGCGTACAAAACTGTTTGCATATAATAATAGATTGAATGCTTTTGGTAGTCGTTTTCCTAAGATTACAAATTTTATATTCTCAAATAAAATCACATCATCAATTTTGAAGTCTACGTTTGGTATTGCTAAAAAAAGAAGCCTGCCATTTATTTCAAATAAAAGTTTAAATAAGGTGATTCAAATGTCTAAAAATAAATTAGATACAAATAAATTTATTAAAGAGGTTTATTTCTTTAATGATGAATTTACGAATCATTTAGACACATCTATTGGAATAGATGCTATAGCGCTTTTAGAAGCGCTAAATTATAAGGTGACTCTAATTAAACATTCAGAATCAGGACGATCATTTTTATCAAAAGGTTTGCTTGAGGAAGCAAAAGATTTAGCAAATACTAATGTTTCTATTTTTAAGTCACTTATATCTGAAGACACACCATTAATTGGTATTGAACCTTCTGCAATTTTGACTTTTAAAGATGAATATCTCAGATTAACAGATGATAAAGTCTCTGCTGAGAAAATTGCCAAACACACGTTTTTAATTGAAGAATTTATTCAGAAAGAAATAGAATTGGGGCATATTGCATCTGACCAATTTACATTAGAGCATAAGAGCATTAAGTTTCATGGACATTGTCATCAAAAGGCATTGTCAAATCAATCCTCAAGTTTTGCAGTATTGAACTTGCCTAAGAACTTTAGTGTTACAATTATTCCAAGTGGTTGTTGCGGTATGGCAGGAAGTTTTGGTTATGAGAAAGAGCATTATGAGGTGAGTATGCAAATAGGAGAGCAGACGTTATTTCCTACGGTTCGAAATACTTCAAAAGATGTGCTTATCTCTGCTAATGGAACAAGTTGTAGACACCAAATTAAGGATGGAACACAGCGTGATGCCATGCATCCTATAACAATTTTAAGACAGGCTTTAATATAAGATTTCGTTTCTTTTTTACTTGAGAAAATTGATGCTTTATACGATTCTGTTTTTGTTTCTCTAATTTTACAAGTACTTTAGCGTAAAATCTTTATTTATGGCAGGAAATTCCTTCGGAAATATTTTTAAGCTCACCACATTTGGTGAGTCTCATGGATTAGCAATTGGTGGAATTATTGATGGTTGTCCTCCAAGTTTACAATTGGATTTTGATGTGATACAAAACGAGTTGAATAGAAGAAAACCAGGCCAGTCAGATATTGTTACACAGCGTAAAGAGCCAGATACAGTAGAATTTTTATCTGGAATTTTTGAAGGAAAAACCACGGGAACCCCTATTGGTTTTGTTATAAAGAATACCAATCAGAAATCTAAGGATTATTCACACATTAAGGATGTGTACAGGCCAAGTCATGCCGATTATACCTATGAAAAAAAGTATGGTGTTCGTGATTATAGAGGAGGTGGACGAAGCTCTGCACGTGAAACGGCCTCGAGAGTGGTTGCTGGTGCTATAGCAAAACAATTTTTAAGTTCAATACAAATTAATGCGTATACGTCTTCGGTAGGCGATTTGTTTTTAGAAAAACCATATCAGGATTTAGATTTTTCTAAAACTGAAACCAATGCTGTGCGTTGTCCTGATACTGCAGTTGCTGAACAAATGATAGCTAGAATTAAGGAAATTCGAAAAGAAGGAAATACTATTGGAGGTACTGTTACATGCGTGCTTCAAAATGTACCAATTGGTCTAGGAGAACCTGTATTTGACAAACTTCATGCAGAACTTGGTAAAGCTATGCTATCTATAAATGCTGTTAAAGGTTTTGAATATGGTAGTGGGTTTTGTGGTGCAAAAATGAAAGGAACAGAACATAACGATTTGTTCAATGAAGATGGTACTACAAAAACAAATTTATCGGGAGGCATTCAAGGTGGTATTAGCAACGGAATGGATATTTACTTTAGAGTAGCATTCAAGCCCGTGGCTACTGTAATTCAAAAACAAGACGCATTAGATAGTTCAGGTCAAATAGTAGAAATGCAAGGTAAAGGAAGACATGATCCTTGTGTGGTGCCTAGAGCGATTCCAATCGTAGAAGCGATGGCAGCTCTTGTGTTGGCAGATTTTTATTTGCTGAATAAAATGTATGAATAGAATAGATTTTTAAATCGTAATAGATATATGAAAAAACTAGCACTACACTGGAAAATTTTAATCGGAATGCTATTAGGTTTAGTATTTGGCTTTGTCATGCTTCAAGTTGGAGGCAAAGAGTTTACTGAAGATTGGATAAAACCTATAGGTTCCATTTTTGTTAAATTACTAAAACTGATCGCTATTCCTTTAATTTTGGCATCCTTAATTAAAGGTATTTCAGATCTAAAAGATATTTCCAAATTCAAAAATATTGGATTACGTACTATTGGAATATATATAATTACAACAGTAATTGCCATTTCAATTGGATTAGCGCTTGTAAATATTATGCAACCTGGAGATGGTGTTTCAGAAGAAACAATTGCAAAGCTTACAGAAACGTATTCGGAAAACAGTAGTGTTAAAGCAAAAATTGAAGAAGCTTCAAAGCAGATGGACAGTGGACCATTGCAGTTTTTAGAAGATATGGTTCCTGATAATGCGTTTAATGCTTTAAGTAATAATAAACTCATGCTTCAAGTAATTTTCTTCTCCATATTTTTAGGTATTTCGATGCTTCTTATTGGTGAAGAACGTGCAAAGCCAATGAAAAAAATATTTGATTCTTTAAATGATATTGTGCTGAAAATGGTGGATATTATTATGTTGACCGCTCCAGTTGCAGTGTTTGCATTATTAGCAAATGTTGTTGTGTCTTCTGATGATCCAGATATTTTATATGCCTTACTGAAATATGCTGGTGTTGTTGTTTTGGGATTAGTTTTAATGATTGTTTTTTATTGTGTTCTTGTAGCAACACTTACTAAAAAGAATCCGTTTTGGTTTTTAAAGGAAATAAGCCCTGCTCAGTTGTTAGCATTTTCAACAAGCTCTAGTGCAGCAACGCTTCCGGTTACTATGGAACGTGTTGAAGAACATATAGGAGTTGATAAAGAAGTTTCTAGTTTTGTTTTGCCAGTTGGAGCAACCATTAACATGGATGGTACAAGTTTGTATCAGGCTGTAGCTGCAGTATTTATATTTCAAGCACTCGGTTTAGACTTGACATTTGCAGATCAAATTACTATCGTTCTCACTGCTTTGTTGGCATCTATCGGTAGTGCTGCTGTTCCTGGAGCAGGAATGGTAATGCTTGTTATTGTTTTAGAATCTGTTGGGCTACCGCCAGAATTATTGCCAATTGGTTTGGCATTAATTTTTGCAGTGGACAGACCTTTAGATATGTGTCGTACAGTTGTCAATGTAACTGGAGATGCTACAGTCTCTATGATTGTTGCTAAATCTGTTGGAAAGCTTGGTGAACCCAATGTAAAGAATTGGGATGACAACTATGAAGAAGTAAAATAAAATTTTTAAATTTAGATACGATTAATCAACCAAAATTATTGTCTATGAATGTTTGTTTTATAATGTATCCATGGGAGCAAATTGATGCCGAAAATGATACAAGTTTAGCTTTGATAAAAGAATGCGTAAAACGTGGTCATGGCGTAGCTATATGTACGCCTGCTAATTTGACGATTAGAGATAGTGTAACGAATGCATTTTGTATGGTTATTGGTCGTATGGATAAAGTGCCATCTACCTTAAAAGCATTTTATAATAAAGCAAAACTTAGAGAAGAAATGTTACCGCTAGCTGGTTTTGATGCCATCTTTTTTAGAGCAAACCCACCTTTAGATCCAATTATGTTAAACTTTTTGGATTCGGTGAAAGATGATGTGTTTATTGTGAACTCGCTTCAAGGGATGCGTGAAGCTAATAATAAATTATATACAGCAGCTTTTGGAGATGCACACAGTAATATTATTCCAAATACACACGTATCAAAAAATAAAAACTACTTAGTTAAACAGATTAAAGACTCTAAGGCAGATAAAATGATACTAAAGCCGCTTAACGGTTTTGGTGGTTCAGGTGTGATTTTGATTGAAAAATCGGCAATGAGTAATATTAACTCTTTATTAGATTTTTATATTACAGGAAGTGATGGGTCTTCAAATTATGTGATACTTCAAGATTATATAGAAGGTGCAGACCAAGGCGATGTCCGAATTTTATTGCTCAACGGAGAACCTGTTGGTGCAATGAAGCGTGTGCCAGGAACCGATGATCATCGCTCTAATGTTTCAGCTGGAGGAAGTATTCAAAAACATTCACTGACTAAAGCTGAAAAAGCACTCTGCAAGCAAATTGGGCCGAAATTGGTAAAAGATGGACTCTATTTTGTAGGTATCGATGTGATTGGCGGAAAACTAGTAGAAGTTAATGTGATGTCACCTGGTGGAATTACATATATGAATAAAGTATACAAATCAAAAGTTAAGGTAGAGGAGCGTGTTATTGATTTCTTAGAAAGTAAAGTTGTCGATCAATTACAAGCGTTTGATAGACGCACCAGACTACGAAAAACAGTTCAAGATGCGTAGTGATGGTCAGCTTATTCCTACTATTGTTAGTTGTAAGTGGTTACTTGAGAATCAACATTTAAAACACCTTATTATTTTAGACGCAAGCGTTAATACTGACGTTTCTTCAGAAGAATGTATTCCAAATTCGAGATATTTCGATATTAAAGGAAAGTTTAGCAATATAGATGCTGAGTTCCCTAATACCATTCCATCTCAAGAACAGTTTCAGCATGAAGCACAACAACTAGGAATCAATAGAGATTCAGTTATTGTAGTCTATGATGACAAAGGAATCTATTGGAGCCCTAGAGTTTGGTGGTTATTTAAAACTTTTGGTTTTGAAAATATAGCAGTACTCGATGGCGGACTTCCAGAATGGAAGCGACTTAACTATGAAATTGGTCATAACCTAGCCTCTGAAATATGGAATTCAGGAAATGTTATAGCAGATTATCAAAACGATAAGATGTGCTACTTTAATGATATTTCAGAATTGTCTAACGATAAAGACCTACAGATTTTGGATGCACGATCTGAAGAACGTTTTCAATGTTTAGTTCCAGAACCTAGAAAAGGGTTGCGAAGTGGAACAATTCCAAATTCTATGAACCTTCCGTATACAATTCTGTTTGATGGTTATTGTTTAAAACCTAAACAAGCGTTAAAAACAATTTTTGAGACTTTTAAAATAGGAGATAAATCACTAACTTTTTCCTGCGGTTCAGGAATCACTGCCTGTATTTTGGCATTAGCTGCAGAAATTATAGGTTATAAAAATGTATCTGTTTATGATGGTTCATGGACAGAATATGGAACGTTAATATTATAACTATGGGAAATACTATTTGGACAAAAGAAGAATTAGTAGCTTACATTTTATTATATGTGGCGCATTCTGATTTAAAAGAAACGCAAAGTGAGCATGAGTATATCTTATCTCGAGTAGATGCTGAAACGTATGAACATATTAAAGCTGAATTTGATACAGATAATGACTATCAAAGTATTAATAAGATTGTTGATGCTGTAAATACAGAATCTACTTATAGTAGTAATCCAGATGCGCTTTTTGCAGATATCAAACTTATGGCCTTTGCAGATGGCCATATGGACCAAATGGAGCATGCGATTTATAATAGTTTAAAGAAAATATTGAGTTAATACTATGGAACGACTATCGATAGAGGCTATAATTTCTAAAATCAATAATGAAGAATTGTTTCATGCTGTTGCCGAAGACTATTCGTTAACACTAAAAATAGATGACTATGTGCATTATGCTTGTGCTGCTGTTCATGATGGTCATCAATTTAGAAAAGAGCTTTGGGAGAATTGTATACATACCGAATATGAACGCTGGTACGAAGAAGACCCAGAAACGAAACACATGGTGATTACTCATCCTATTGTTATTGCAGGTTGTGATTCACGTTTCGAGTATGACTTAAATAGAGGTCCAGAAGAAGCTGTATTTGTAACAGCTTGGGGAAAAAAATTATGGCATAAGCCGCTTTCAGAAGCTGAAAAAATGAAGAGCCTCAAGAAACATGAAAACTTTTATAAAGTTGTACATGCTTTAATTTCTAAGCTTGAAGAGAAATTTGGAGTTTCTATTGTTTATGATATGCATAGTTATAATTGGAAGCGTTGGGATAGGGAGGTACCAACATGGAATTTAGGAACTTCTAATGTTGATAATAACAGGTTTGCCGATGATATTGAATCTTGGCGACAAAGTTTATCTGAATTACATTTCCCAAACCATATCAAATCAACGTCTAAAATTAATAACACATTTCAAGGTAATGGATATTTCTTGAAATTTATTACGCAAAATTTCCAAAATACATTAGTTTTGGCAACCGAAATCGCGAAGATTTATTGTGATGAATATGATTATGTTATTTATCCAGAAGTTGTTGCTGCTGTTGAGAAACAATTAAAAACTCGATTACCAGAACACGCGACAAATTTTTATAAAAAGCACGCCAAATAATGCCGCAAATCACAAGTACAGAAGAGTATCAAGATTTATTTGATATCGATGCTAATCTTAATCGATTGGTTAAAAGTATTGAAGTTCTTAATTATATCAACCCTTTAAATATAGAGCGTGAGAAAAAACAATTCTTCTCTTCAAAATATACATGTGATCCCGTTTTTAAGTATCCAAAGCAAAAGTTTAATGGGTATAAATTACATCGACTCTTTTTCTCACAACGTTTAGAACGTATTCAAGATAAAGACATCAGACAATTATATGAGGATGTGATTTATGAGTATTCTGGTTTAATTGAATGTATTGAAACCATCAATCAAGGACGTAAATTTTATTTTAATAGTTTAAAGAGTTTTGGTACACCAACAGAAAAGGAAATTGATAATGCTAAATTCATTTTGCGTTTTGACGATAGTGATTTTGATGAAGAAATGTTGCCAATCTATTCGGCTTCTGATGCTGTAGATTATTTCGAAGACTATTCTAAGCGTTATGATTTTAAATATAATATCAAGTTGTCTACGAATCTTTCGGCAGCTGCTATGGTATTGAATAATACACAAACATTGGTATTGCGAAAAAACCATAAGTTTAGCAAAAACCAATTAAAAGTATTAACCAACCATGAGATTGGAGTACATATGGTGACGACATTTAATGGTTTAGCTCAACCCTTAAAGGTGTTTTCTAATGGATTTCCAAACAATGTTGAAACTCAAGAAGGCTTAGCTGTGTATTCAGAGTATATGTCTGGATGCTTAACTATGAAACGATTAAAAGAATTGGCTTATCGTGTTATTGCTGTAGATACTTTAAATAAGGGCTATAGTTTTGCTGATACATTTGATTTACTATACAGTCAATACAAACTCAATAGAGACATTGCTTTTGGGATTACCTTGCGTGTGCATAGAGGAGGAGGTTTTACTAAAGATCATCAATATTTATGTGGTATCAATCGGGTTTATAATTATGCCAAAAAAGGTGGCGATTTAGATGTGTTGTTAACTGGAAAAGTGACTTTAGACTATATTGATACGATAAAAAAGTTACAAGATAAAGGTTTAGCAATACCATCTAAATTTTATACAGATTCTTATTTGACTAATGACAATTCTAATAAAAATTTAGATTTCATTTTAAAGAGTTTAAAATAAATAAAGCCTTAAAGCGCAACTATTCTTCCAGAGTCTTATTCTAAAACTTCCTTAGTGTTAGACATGCACTAAGTTAGAACTTGATTCGTTCCTAACTAACAGAAGCTAGGCTCAAGCTGAATGTTTGGCTTTAAGGCTTTTAACCTGCTATAAGTTAACTCGTTTATACTTAGGATATTTGACAGTATAAGAAAACTTATGAACGTCTTTATCATTAGCAGGTAAGTTGAGCTTCCATTTTAAAATTCCTTTTTTGTCATCATATTCTGATGTACCTGTTTCGATGTTATCAATTTTAATATCTTTATTTTGACTAATTGGAATTCTGTCATATAACACTAAATCAATTGCTGAAGATTTATTATTTTTCAGTTCAATTTCATAGTGCTTAGAAATAATTCTATTACTGCCAATGAAGGCGTTCTTTTTAAAATCTCTTGGCTGTGTACGCTTTACAACAACATTGGGATCTACACCTAAAGAAATTGTGAGCTCTTCTGTTGTACTTTGCGGATTGATATTTGTTTTACCAGAATAACTCCCTTCAAAATAGACATTGGCTTCCGCAGGTAAGAGATTATATTGTTCCCAATCATCAATTTTTGCTGTTAGAAATACATTTTCATTAAGTACAGGAGCTGCAAAGTATGCGTAAGAAGCTGGCACAGTGAAATTTTCAATTTCAATAACAGTCACATCACCATTATTTGGAATTGAGTATGCTTTTTTGATTTCAAAACGTGTGTTGGTAATGCCTTCTTCAATGAGGTCTCCATTTGAGGTGAAGTTTTCTTTTTTGGTTTCGATAAGTACAACTCCATTTCGACCTCTATTGCCATAAATTGCCGTAGCTTCTGTATCTTTTAAAACCTGCATAGATGCAATCATATCTGGGTCAAGACCTCTAAAGTCGCCTTCATTTATAGGCTCTCCGTCTATGACAAATAATGCTTCTTTGTATCCAGACAAAGAACTAACGCCTCGAAGATTAATTGAACTATTTCCTCTAGCAATATTTAAGCCAGCAACTTGACCTTCTAAGGTTTGAGCAAAAGATGCATTTGGGCGTCTACGTGTTCCTTGGGATGTGATTGCAACTTCGCTTAGAGCAGTTACATCTTCAGTTAATGCAACATTCATAATACTTGAATGTATAGATATGTTTTCAGATTTACTGCCAACATATGAAAAGGTTAGTTCTTGACCGCCATTAACTTGCAAACTATAACGTCCATCAAAGTCGGTTTGTGTACCATTATTAGTTCCTTTTTCAATGACACTAACACCTGGTAATGGTAATCCATCACTTGATGAGGTTACAACTCCAGATACTGTTTTAACTAAAGGATTGTACTTATAATGGTAGCGCTTGGTTGCTCTGTTGTTTTTGTAATTGTTATATGTAGTTGTAAAGTTGAGATACTTTGGGTTAATATCTGGTTTTACATTATTGGTACTTGGGTCACTTGTTGACAGCGTTAGTTTTATATTATCCCAATCATTTCCGGTGTTTTGATACACATGTGCCTTATAAGCCAGTTGAATAGGCGCATTTATTTTCTCTGCTTTAATATCATAAATAGGAAACCATCCAGCATTAGAAACATTATACTTAATGTTTAATGTTAAGTCTGTAGCTATATCTGTATTGAGTTTGATTTTAATTTCTCCTGTCTGAACCTTTTCATCAACATTAAATTCTCTAAGTTGTTTTTGTAAATCTGAAATTTCAGCATTAAAACTTGTTATGGCTTTATTTGCTTGATAGGTTAGTGTTCTTATTTCAGTTATTCGTGTTCTATAATAGGAAGCAAATTTTTGAAGTTTCTCGAGACTTACTACTTCAGAGGTGTTCCCTAAAGCTCTGTTTTGAGTAATGAGATAAGATTCTTCTTCATATCCTGATATAAGATGCCTTTCAGCTTGAATTTGATCTTGTAAGTGTGCTATTTGTTCTTGTATAACTTCAACATCTTGTGAAGTATCTTGTTTAGAGAGGTAATTTATACCGTAATTAATTGATAAAATTGAAGCATTTTTTAATCCTGAAACCTGAATGCTACTTTCTTGAATATTGGGTGACAACTTATTAAAAACGAATTCTGTTGTGCCAATAGGTATTTTAATGGATGCTGTTCTCTTGATTTGGGCGCCACTTAGATAGACAGTAACATCTTCTAATGTTGTAGCTGTGCCTTTTTTTGTATTAGCAAAGCTAATTGCAGTAATTAAAAATAAGAGTAGTGTAAATTGTTTCATGATAGCTTGTTTTTATGTATTGTAAAACTATCGTAACGACTTAGTTTATGAAACTGGGTTTGAGTAAAGTGTTATTTTGAATGAGTCAACTTGTATTTCGAATGAGTTTTTAAAAAACGATGCATCTTATAGATGTTTTTTGCACATCGTGTTTTTTAAACAATTTTTTTTGGGTTTATACCGATTTTTTTGCTCAAATATTGAATGTAGGAGTACATTTATACTATAAATAATGTGCTATTAATCAATAATCTATAATTAGATAATCCCTCTTGATTAAAAATTATTTTAGAGTTAAATTAGTTTTAATTAGTTGTTAATTATTAAAGTCCTTTTTTCCCAAAAGGACTTTTTTATTGTAGAAATTTAGACTTTAACTCAGGCGTTGGTATCATGCATGCATCTTTTTTACCATACCACTTATAACGATTCTTCGCGACATAATCATAAACCCAGTTTCTAATAAATGTTGGAACGATAAAGAAGATAAGTATTAAACTTCTTGGGAATCCTAATTGCTTAGCAATATGAAGCGCTGCAGTTGATTTTATAGACACCCCTTTTTCTTCAGAATAAAGTAGAATAGAATCGGTTTGAGAAGCATCAATATTAAAGTTCTCAATAATTTGTTTCCCAACATTGCTTTGCAAAGGTGCAAACATAAACCTATTAGAACTGTCATGCTTAATTACATATAAAACAGAAGTATTACAAAGGTTGCAAACACCATCAAAAAGAATAAGTTGCTTATGTTTAGGTAAGTCTTGTATCACACTGCAAAAATACAGGATAGATTTATAAAGTATTTAAAAATTGCGTTAAATCATCTTCTTTTTCAAGTAGTAGTTTTTTCTTGAGTCTGTATTTGGATTTTAATACACTATCTGGTAATACATTGAGCATAGTTGCTATTTCTTTTGTAGATAAATTCATTCTTAAAAAAGAAGCCAATCGAATTTCTTTTTCTGTGATATCTTGACTGATATCTTTAATTTTATTATCAAAATTATTATGGACTTGAGTAAAGTAAGATTTAAAGACTTCCCAATCTTTATCTTCAGCGCTTTCTTTTTTTAAGAGCATGACTAAGCGTCTAAACTCTACTTTGAATAACTCAGGTGATTTTTTAATTTTTTCTAGATTCTCTTTGAGTTCTTGAATAAACGTGCTTTTCTGAACTAGATGAAGTGTTTGTGAAGCCAGTTCTTTCTTTTTAAAGGCAATTTCTTGTTTGTAGATTTCTTCTTGTTTTTCGCGTGCGATTTTATTTTTTTTAATGCGTTGTTTAAATCCGAAGTAGAGTAGACCTGCAATAGCTAAAAATGAAAACATGCCAATCCCATATAATGTTTTAGTTAACTTGTCATTTTTTGCTTTAATATTTAATATTTTAATTTCTTCATTTTGAAGTGCTATTTCTGCTTCTTTTTTTTCTGACTCATACCTAACTTTTAAATCTTCAATTTCTTTCTTTATAGTTGTATTATCTATCTTTTTAGAAACAGAATTGTAGGCCTTTATATCTTCTAGAGCATTCCTCATTAAACTAACTCTTTCAAAGGCTTCTGAGCGAACTTTATAAGCATTTTTAAGTTGGTATTGAGAGTCTAGAGAATCTGATTTTCTAACTGCCAAATTCAAATATTTTATACCTTCTTTATGCAGACCTTTCTTGCTCAAAACATTCCCAATTTGAATTATTACGAATAAATAATCGCTAGAATTCTTCTCGTTTTCGCAAAGTTTTTCACTTTCTCTTAAATTAATCAGTGCCTTGTCATATAGTCCTTGATTACTATATATTGAAGACAAATTTGTTAAAGCATTATATATATTATCCTTGATATCATATTCTCTAGCTATTTTTAATCCTTTTTTTAAATAAGTTTTTGCTTTTTCATTTTCATTTAAATTTATATAAGCATTACCGATATTATTATAAGAATTGCTTATGTAAATATTATCATTTAAAATCATATAAACTTCTAAAGCTTTTTCATAGTATCCAATAGCATCTTGGTAATATTCTCTTCGTATTTCAATGTCACCAATTTGAGAATAAATATCTGCCTTTCGATAAGTTTCTCTAGGGATGGTATCTAAAACTCTTAGCGCAAATAAGCTTTCTTCAATAGCTTTTTTATAATCTCCTTTTTCACTATATATTATCGCCTTATTGCCAATGTTTACTCCGTAACTTAAATAGTCATTATTTTTAATAAAACTTTTTGAAGCTTCATCTCTTAAAGTAATTGCTTCCTTGAAATTTCCTTTATCTAATGCAATACCAGCTAAAACTGAAAGGGCCTTAGGCTGCATTACAGTATCATTATATATTTTTGATAACTCTAAAGTTTTATTATAATGATATTCAGATGAGTCAATATTATGAACTAAATCATAATAAACTCCAAGATGAAAATGTCCAACTGTTTCACCCGATTCATAATTTATTTTCTCAGATAATTTAATAGCATTTTGAGCATGACTCCTTCCAGATTTCGGATTTGTATATATTTCAGCATAAAATAACCTAGCAGATGTCTGTACCTTTTTATAGGTTTCTGGCATAGTTTTATAGTCATTTTTTAGGCTATCTATATACTCTTGACTTTGTGAAAACCCAAATAGTTGAAATAAAAATAGAAGTATAGAAAACGTTACGTTTCTTTTCATAGCTGGTTAGTTTTAATGAAACCTAAGATAGGTAATAAATTCTTATAAATTAAGAAATGATGATGTGTGCAAAAACTGTTTGTCCATAAATAATCTATGGTTTTATATTTTCAATACCAACATAAATCACTGTATATGAGTGTTTTATTGTGAATTTTAAAATTTATAATCTCACATGTATATATATTGAAATGTTAATCCTGTCCATAGTTTGTCCATACTGAAAATTAGATTTTAGGACATTTCACCACTAGATTTGGCTTGTCATTAATAAATGATGACATAAATATTTTGTGGTGTCTTGCGCTGGATTGGCTGCAGACTTTTCCAGTTGTAAGTCGCTACAAAAATTAAAACCACAAAATCTTTATTACAATGAAAACACAACAATTTATTTACCAATTATGCTTTTACCTCTGTATCGCACTTTTAGCATCGTGTAGTTCGGAAGATGATAGCAATTCAAATGATCCTTCAGTCAATGTAATTACAATTAACATTGATGAATATCCTTCAAGTGGTGATTTAATCACAACAATAAATTCTAGTTTAGAAGGAAGCCTTAATTATTCAATAGCATTTGAAACAGCTTCACAAGCTGCTATTTTAAATGAAAATGAATTACGAGTAGGAGATTGGTTGGCTTTCGACTATGAAACCAATGAAAATCTATTCGTAACTGTTGAAGTCAGTAATGGTGAATCAATAGAAACTATTGAGTACAAAATAGCTATTCAAGATGTAGATGATATTTGGGCTTTTCTTAGTGGTAATACAAGAACTGCTTATGAAGATGCTTCTCCAGGAGATTGGGTTTTGATATCAGAAAGTCAATACAATGATCTCGCAAATTATTTAGCAGAAACCACTAAAAGTGGTGCTTCAGATAATCAATTATTTAGTAATAATTCTGTACAACAGGTATCAGGCGGTCGCACATTTGCTAATGCTAATGGAAATAGCATGCCAATAGATCAGTACTTTTTTGCATTTAAATATTATTCTTGGTCAAGCAATGCTGCTAGTAATCGTGTGAAATTATCAGAAACATCCGCAGAATCATCTTTCTCTAGTGTAGGAGAAATATTGCCTCAGCATGACGATGGATACAATCATTTTGTACTGAAAGGGGCAAACACAAAAACGACTTCTGAAGCTTACCTAGGTTTATATGCATCATTGAAAATTGGAGCTAAAAATGATAACTCTAATAGCTACAATTACGGAGGAGGGAATACTGCAACTTTGGACGATACGGTTTTAGGCAAGGTATTACTTCATCAAGGTCTGAGTACAACTTTAAAACAATGGGACTAATTCATTTAATATTTAAAAAAATCAAACTATGTATATTTTAAAAAATAGTGCCATAAAGCACTTAAAAAGAACAAGCCTTTTCTTAACTCTATTAATAATGATTACGAATTGTAGTGATCCTGACGATAGTGTTGGTCTAATAGAAAATCCAGATGCTTCCAGTATTACAGATTATATTTTAGGATTGAATTATAATTCTGAAGATTTACTAAATACGCAATCAATTAGTGGGTCTAGTGAAAGAGATATAATTGATTCACAACCCATAGGAAATAATAACCCAGTTAATGGTGTTGTGACATCTTGTGTAAGAAAGACGTACGATTTAAAATCCAACTTTTCTGAAGTCTCAATTTTGCAGCCTACGGATGGTGTCATATATCCAGGAGCACTTGTTTATGGAGATGGTAATATGTTAGACGGCCTCCCAAATTCAATTACAAATATTAGTAGAGGCCCAGCTACTTATAGGATTAGTTTACCTGGTTTTGGCGATCAAGGAACCGTCGTTGTTGACAATCCAGAAAACTCCTCAGTAGACTCCAGTATTAGTAATGCGTTAGAATGGTGGCATGATAATGCCTATCCAGATGGTTATGAAAACTTATCTCAAACGTCTTATGCGAGTGCAACATCTTATTCGCGTAAACAACTTGGATTAGATGTTGGATTGAACGCAGAATGGGCAACAGGCTCCATAGAATCGCAATTAGATTATCAAACAACTGAAACCAATAGAGTAGCTATGCTAGTATTCAAGCAGGTATTTTATACAGTAACAATGGATAACCCTTTTTCTCAAGCAAGTGTTTTTGGCAATGATGTTACATTGGAACAAGTGCAATCTGTTATTGATGATAATCGTCCACCAGCATATGTGAAATCTGTGTCTTACGGACGTATTATTATGTTTAGATTGGAAACTACAAATGTAGAAACGGAAGTAGATTTAAGTCTGGCATTGCAGTATGCAAGTGGATTTAGCGGTAGCGGAACAATTAACAGTGATTATGATGAAGTTTTAAATGAATCTACGATTACAGTTGTAACTTTAGGAGGTAACGCTGAAGCCGCAGCAGAAATATTTGCTCCAAGTGATGAAAATGAAGGCATAACTTTAGGCTCACTTGGATCGATAATTAGTGGTGAAAATGCTGTTTTTACAAGAAATAATCCTGGGATTCCTATGGCTTATACTATAAGGTATTTAAAAGATAATTCTTTGGCTAAAATGGGATTCCAAACAGAGTATACTGCTGATAGCTGTGGTGAAAATGATTTTGTACATGATCGTATTAAGGTCATTAATGATTTTACAACAAAAAACATAAGAGCTCGCTTAACTTATCAAACAAGCGCTAGTGGTACAATAAGTACAAGTTGGGTGACTATTACAGATGAAGAGCAAGACTATTTTGAGCCACCAGTTGGGAGCTGGAATGTAGAAATGGAAATTGAATATTATAATTTTGGTTGGAATGGATTAGTCTCCCAAACCATCGGGTATATATATGATGAAAAATGTTATCGTACTTATAATCCCTCTGGTTGGGATAATGCTGCATTTGACAACCAATGTAATTCCCAACTTGATTAGTACTATTTTTTAGCTTCAACCAACTCTAACAATTCCAAATTAACGTTAGTCGTGAAAATGCCATAGTTTACTATGGCTTTTCCTTTTTCTATGGTATCGATGCTGCCAATAGCTTTGCCATCATGCATGCGCACGCGATCACCAATTTTTAAAATAGGTTTTGGCTTTTCTACTTTAACGTCTTTCTTTTTAGCCGCTTTTTTCTTTTTGCGAATGACTTCTACTTTTTTCTCGGCTTCCTGTTTTATCTGCTTTTCTTTATGCTTTTCGGCTCGTTTTTGTTTAGCTGAAACTTTTTTGCGCTTAGAATTTTCAATTTGAACGAGTCTAAACAATTCAGCCATTAGTTCACGTTTCTTTTTATCCTCGAAGTATTTTTCTGAAATATCATTGAACTTCTGACCAATATAAATTAAGCGCTGATTACTATCATATAGCTCTTGAAAGTTTTCTAACTTCTTTTGAACCTTAGCATTGATTTCTTCTAACTTGTCTGCTTCAGATTGTTTTTTCTTTTCGTTTTCTTTTAATGAACGTTCTGTTTTTTCAAGCTTACTACGCTCTTTCTGAAGCTTAGCAATGGTAGCATCAAAACGAACTTTACCACGTTCAATTTTCTTTTTTGCACGATTGATAAGACTATATGGAATCCCATTTTTTTGTGCAACTTCAAAAGTAAACGAACTTCCTGCTTGACCTAAAATTAATTTAAACATAGGTTCTAAACTCTTTTCATCAAACATCATATTTGCATTTTGCATATATGGTAATTCGTTTGCTAAAACTTTTAAGTTGGAGTAGTGGGTGGTTATAATTCCGTAAGCTTCACGATGGTAAAACTCTTCTAAAAATGTCTCTGCTAAAGCACCTCCTAGTTCTGGATCACTACCAGTTCCAAATTCATCAATAAGAAATAAGGTGTTTTTGTTACATTTCCGAAGAAAGAAATTCATCTGCTTTAAACGATAGCTATAAGTACTTAAATGATTTTCAATGGATTGATTATCGCCAATATCACTTATGATACGATCAAATAAACAGATGTTACTTTTTTCATGAACAGGAATTAATAGTCCGCTTTGTAACATCACTTGTAATAAGCCAATCGTTTTAAGTGTAATACTTTTTCCACCAGCATTTGGACCAGAAATAACTATAATTCTATTTTCAGGATGCAAAACAATTGATTGTGGAAACGTTTTCTTGCCTTCAGTTTTATTTGATAAAAATAATAAGGGATGATAGGCATCTTTGGCATTATAAACCTTTTCATTATTTATCTTCGGAAGAATGGCGTTTGTAGATTGTCCGTATTTTGCCTTTGCGTAAATAACATCTAGTTTTATTAAAAACTCTTGGTATTGCTGCAATAGCAAAGTGTGTGGTCTTATGTATTCTGTAAGATTTCTAAGAATTTTATCAACTTCTTCATTTTCCTCAAACTCAAGATTATTGAGTTCTCTTGCATATTGAAATGTTTGCTCAGGTTGTATATAAACGATGCTTCCCGTTTTGCTACTTCCCATGATACTTCCTTTGACTTTACGCCTGTACATAGCTTTGACTGCTAGTACACGTTTATTCTCAAGTACAGATTCTCTAATATCATCAAGATAATCGAGGTTATGATAGGTATGTAATGCTGAAGAAAAACTTTGGTTGATTTTTCCTCTAACTGAATTTATAGATTGACGCAATTGATAAAGCGTATCTGTAGCATTGTCTTTTACATCTCCAAAGCGGTCAATGATAGAGTCAATTTCAGTAACAATATGTGTGACAATTTCTAGATTTTGGGACGACTTATATAGGGACGGATAATATTCTTCAAATTTTTTAAAAAACTTCAAAAGATCATTTACAGTGAGTGTAATTGATGCAATTTTTTTAAAACTTTTTGTGTCTAGGTATGAGTTTTCAATATTTAAAAGTTTGATTTCTTTTGTTATGGGCTCAAATCCGTGATTAGGAATTCTATTATCGTTATAAAAAGAGGCTACATATTCATTAGTATAGTCAAGCGATTGCATGACAAGGTCACCCGAAGAAAAAGGCTTAATTTTTAAAGCCTCGACGCGTCCCAAATCTGTTATACAAAGCTCTGCAACTTGTTGCAAAACGGAGTAGAACTCAATATCTTGTAATGTCTTTTCGTGAATATTAATCATTAATAGTTTCCCTCTAATCGTTAAGGATTGCAAAGGTACTTATTAATGATTTAGAAATAAAATGTTTTAGTTGTTTGTGCTTTAGCGTTTTACACGCTTTCCACTTTCATTTACATAATGGCATACACAGTTTTTTGGACTAAATAATCCAGCATTGTGAAGTTTACGTTTGATGAGTTCAGTCGATTTCATTTTGAAGTTATCAATGGGTGTAAAGCCAAAGTTATTTGAACTAATAGACACATCTAACCCATAAACACAATGCCACCATGTTTGTGGTATAAATAACATTTCACCTGGATGAATTACCGTATACATAACATTAGCATTCTTAAAATTTTGATGTTTTTTCTCATCAAATTTTTCCATGTTAACATCACTTAATCGCGAACCTGGTTCATACTTATCGCTAGGGTACATCTTATCTTTGGTCTCTTTTGGATTTACCAAAAACACAAGTTTTCGACCTTCAATTAGTGCTAATATATTGTTTGCTAGTCTATCTGTATGCCAACCTGTTATGGTTCCTGGAGGACCTATCCATAACGACGTAGAGTTACGAATTGTATTGTTAGAAATTAATGAAAAATCTACGTGATCTAAAAGCTGAGGAAACATTTTTGCAATGGGCATGTTACCTAAGTAGGTATCTGTATTTGCGCTACGTATTTCATTTAAGTAATCCTGAAATGCACCAAATTCCCAGTTTGTATCATTTTGCCTAATATTGCCTTTATACATATAGGTTTCTTTGTCTTTCCCTATTTTTTCAAAGTAATCTAATGACCATAATTCCATAGCTTTCCAATGCGACATCATTTTAGTCATTTTGACTGGTGTATTTTTCTTAATATGGTTAGTATAGAAATCATCATGAGAAATCTTCTCAATAGTATTAATCTCCCTAAGATCATTATTTAGGATGCTCTGTACACGCTCTAAAATTGTATTTACCATAATAGATTGGATATTGTGATAGCTAATATACTATATTTGATATTACAAATTTATGACTTATTTCATATTTTAGATAATAAGAATTTTTTTTAGACAAAATGAATGTAAACATACATGAAAGCTGGAAAAACAAACTGATTGACGAATTTAAAAAACCGTATTTTAATGATTTGTCCAACTTCGTCAAGGAAGAGTATAGCTCTAATAGATGTTTTCCTCCTGGTGGAAAAATATTTTCTGCATTTGACTTATGTCCTTTTGATGATGTAAAAGTGGTTATTATTGGTCAAGATCCCTACCATGGAGATGGACAAGCTAATGGGTTATGTTTTTCTGTTGCTGATGGCGTAGCACATCCACCATCGTTAATTAATATTTTTAAAGAAATTGAAACTGATTTAAATAGCCCTTTTCCTAAATCTGGAAATTTAGAGCGTTGGGCTAAGCAAGGTGTATTACTTCTCAACGCAACATTAACTGTAAGGGCACATCAAGCTGGTAGTCATCAAAAAAAAGGCTGGGAACAATTTACAGATAAAGTAATTGAAATTATAAGTCAGGAAAAAGAGGATGTTGTGTTTTTGCTTTGGGGCGGGTTTGCAAAAAAGAAATCTAAATTAATTCTTCAACATAAACATACCATATTAACTTCAGGACATCCATCACCTTTAAGTGCAAATAGAGGGTATTGGTTTGGAAACAAGCATTTTAGTAAAACTAATACTGTATTGAAATCTAAAAGGATAAGAGAAATTAATTGGTAGGTCTTAGCTTCCGGTGGGAGCTAGCTGGTTTGTTGCTAACTGTTGAGTGGTCTTTACTGCTTTAACTCTTTTAACACCTTTAGGTTTCGTAATTAACAGAGGTTTTTCAATAGCAACTTTTTTCGTTGTTTTGTTACAGCTAATAATTAATAACAAAAAATTCAATGCAACTAAGAAGGAAAGAATTAAAGTAATTGTTATAATCATTTTGTTTGATTTTTAGTCAAGTAGCATAAAAATTTGGTTACGATAAATGTAAATAAAATTTTGATAAATAGAAAGTTAACTCGCTTAAAAGTTAAAATTGTGTTATCAACGACAACCTTAAAACTTAAAATTACTTACACCTATATAACATGCTGATATACATTTACCCTACCCTAAAAACTAATCAATTTCTTTTACAAGTGTACTATAAGCTACTTTATTTGGGATGATATCTAAACTGAATAATTTATCTTGAATTGTATCTACCGTTTTTTTATCAATAACGTTTTGAGACCATTCTGTTAATGATAACCATTCTTGTACATCTTCTAGTTTTTGGTCATATCTATTTGCAATTGTTTTATCAATACTCGGAATGTTTTTAAACTCTTTTGTAGTTCCATTAATGATATTCAAGATTGTTTTTACATCATCTAAATTTTTTTCTAAAAAGTCTTCTCTAACAGCTATGACAAAGCACGGCCAAGGTGTTGGGCAGTTTCCTATACGTCTAAATACACCGTCGTCTACTATAGGTTTGGTTGTGAATTTTTCCCACATGAAATAATCAGCATCACCTTTAGTTAAGCCTTCTACAGCACCATTAAGATTTCGTATCACTTCAAAATCAAGATCCTCTTCTAGATTCCATTCATTGTTTTCAGCATTAATATAAGCCATGAGATGTGAACCAGAACCATAACGACTAATAGCTGCCTTTTTACCTTTTATATGATTTATGGTTTTGTATGTAGAATCATTTGCAACATGAATTCCCCAAATTAATGGTGATTGTACAAAAGTTTGCACAATTTTACTTGGGTTGCCATCAATAATGTCTTTGATAATACCTTCGGTAAGTATAACAGCAATGTCTATTTCTCCTTCGCGGAGTGCTTTATTCATAGCACCTGTACCGCCAAAATAATCTTTCCAACGTAGATTAATACCTTCTTCTTTGTATTCACCATTCTTTAATGTTAGATACCATGCAAGATTAAAATGTTCTGGAACGCCTCCTATGTTTATTCTTTTCAATGTAATACTCTTAAAATTAATCTAAATCTATGATTTTGTCTAATGTGTAAATGATGAGTTTATCAACAACGTGTTTAGGGTTTTTACTAAACTCACCAGTTGCTCTATTTGCAATGATAGCATTCATTGAAAGTGCTTGGTGCCCTAATAAATTTGAAATGCCATAAATACCAGCAGTTTCCATTTCTAAATTCGTAATTGATTTACCTTTATAATTAAAATTAGCAAGTTTGTCATTTAAGTCATTATCCTGAATAGGCAATCGCAATATACGACCTTGTGGGCCGTAAAAACCAACATTCGTTGCTGTAAAACCTGAAACTGTTTTTGCACTAGATAGCGTTTTGAATAATTTCTCACTACACTTTACAACATAAGGATCAGATTTTTTATTAAACCAGTTAGTTTGCTCTTTTATAGCATCGGAAATTTCAAAGAATTGTATATGTTCACTATCATAAAAATGCAATAAACTATCAAAACCTGCGGCATATTCACTAACAACAAAGGCGTCTATAGGAATCTCTTTCTGAATAGAACCAGAAGTTCCAATTCTGATAATATCAAGCGAACTTAACTGTGGTTTAATTTCTCTTTTTTCTAAATCGATATTGACCAAAGCATCTAACTCATTGAAGACAATATCAATATTATCTGTACCAATACCTGTAGAAATAACAGTAATTCGCTTCCCTTTGTAAGTTCCAGTTTGTGTATGAAATTCTCGTTTATGTGTCGAAAAATCTACGGTGTCAAAATGCTTTGTTACACTATTGACACGATCTGGATCTCCAACAGTGATGATGGTGTCTGCAATATGTTCAGGACGTAAATTGAGGTGATAGACACTTCCGTCAGGATTTAAAATTAATTCAGATGCTTTAATTGGCATGAACTACAGTTTTTATGAGTTTATTTTGTTGCTTGTCAAATTTATAATCCAGACTACTAACACCGCCAAAATGAATGGTGTTATTCATTTCTTTTTGGTAATTATATTGATGCTCTAAAGCTAAATGCCCTTTTCTGTTAAGCCTTAAAGTACCATTATCTTCAATGAAAAATAGTGATAGTAAATCGATAACTCGTTCTAATTGCAAATCTCCATAACCATAGTAACCTTGGTAGTGAAGTGTATAACCAACGAGATGGCGTCTAGAGGTTATGGTATTCTCTTTTATGAGTTTTAATATATTATATTCTAATGTGCTAATGCCACTTCGTGTATCAGGAAAGCGTTTGATGTGCGCTTTTAAACAAATACTCATATATTTAAAAGAAGACGATCTTGTGATGAGCGGTTTGAGTAGGTTATGGTCATTGCCACAATAAAACCTCCAAACTTTTGTAGCCAAAGCAATATCATCAACAGTTAGTTTTACCTTGTCTTTATAATGTGATTCTAGTTGCTTATGTGTAAGCTCAGCTAAACCTTTTAAACCTTTTTCACCTTCAACACGACCACTACAAACCAAATAGATAGGCAAGTAGATGCCTTTTTGTTCTAATAGGCTAATCACAGCTACCATATTAATGTGGCAAAATAAATCAAATTCAAACCATAGTACTATTTCAGTGAAATTTGATATGTCATCTAGCTTATTAAGTTCGCTAGTCATTTCTTTACGACTTAACGTAATATCATAAAATGATTTAAAGAATGCTTTTCGTGTTTTGATAAATTCTTCAGAAGCTATCTGTTCAACTGTAGGGCCAACGCAAAGTGTTTCTTGCCAAGTGATTGTATTAGATTCGGTAGCTATATCTAATTTAAACAAGTATTCTGTTAAGCTTGTACCATTAGTAATATGTAAGGGATTTGAATTCATTTAGCCACCAACACGTTTTACATTAAACCCTTTATCTTTTAATATCTGCATAATTTTATCTCTATAATCCCCTTGAATAATAATTTTATCATCCTTAAAACTTCCACCAACGCTCAATTTTTGTTTTAACATTTTGGCGAGTTTTTTAAAATCCTCGACAGCACCTGTGTAGCCTACAAGAATAGTTATAGGTTTACCTTTGCGTTTTTCATATTTGCAAATTATTGGATCATCTTGCAACCAAAGACTTTGATCTTTCGATGCTTTTTCTTCGGAAACATCTTCAGAAGTATGATCTGGAAATAGATGTTTTAATTGGTCTTGTAAATCCATAAATTAATTATAAATGTCTATTCAAATTCAGTAGAGAACTAGCAAATGCATCTACTGTACTTAGACATATTATTTCTTTAGTCCAAGCTCAATTAAACGTTCATTTAAGAAATCACCAGCAGTAATGTTTTCAAACTGCTTGGGGTTGTTTTCATCAATACAACTCTCCAAAACATCTAATTTCATTTCGCTTATTGGGTGCATAAAAAATGGAATAGAATAACGGGATGTTCCCCAAAGTTCCCTTGGCGGATTTACAACTCGGTGTATTGTAGATTTGAGTTTGTTGTTAGTATGTCTTGATAACATATCTCCAACATTTATCATTAATTCATCTGGTTCGGCAATGGCATCAATCCAATCACCTTGATGGTTTTGTACTTGTAAACCACGGCCTTGAGCTCCCATTAATAAGGTAATTAAATTGATATCACCATGAGCTGCAGCACGAACAGCGTTTTCTGGCTCTTCAAGAATAGGTGGATAGTGTATAGGTCTTAAAATAGAATTTCCATTGTGAATGTAATTGTCAAAATAGGTTTCATCTAGATCAAGAAATAATGCCAATGCTCTTAAAACATGTTTAGCAGTTTCTTCAAGCATTCTATAGGTTTCTTTACCAATTTTGTTGAATTCAGGTAGTTCATCAACAGTAACATTTTCTGGGTATTCTTTTGCTCGTTCTGGATCATCATCAACATATTGACCAAAATGCCAAAACTCTTTTAAATCACCTTCCTTTTTTCCTTTAGCACTTTCCTTTCCAAAAGATATATAGCCACGTTGACCACCAATACCTTCAATTTCATAACTGCGTTTAGTTTCAAGTGGCAAATCGAAAAAATTCTTTACTTCTTGATATAAATTGTCAACAAGCGTATCGTCTAAAAAGTGACCTTTTAACGCAACGAAACCAATTTCTTCATATGCTTTTCCTATTTCGTCAATAAACTTCTGCTTTCTATTTGGGTCTCCAGAAAGAAAATCCTGAAGATTTACACTAGGTATTCTATTCATTAGATATGTATTTTATTAATATGTCAAGATAACAAAAATAAAGAAAATCGAGCAAAAATCATAGATTTCAATCGCACTTAAAAAAAGTGAGCTAAGTCTTTTAAAACGTCAATTTTTATTTACATTTGATTAACTAATGTAATAATTATAATAATGTTGACCTCATCCAAGAGTCTAATAGCCTACGATAAAAAAAATCTAGACGAAAAAACCCTCTTAAAGCTTTATAAAAACATGCTCAAACCTCGCATGATAGAAGAGAAGATGCTTATTCTGTTGCGACAAGGCAAAATTTCAAAATGGTTTTCTGGTATTGGCCAAGAAGCTATTTCAGTTGGTGTAACTATGGCAATGCAAAAAGAGGAATATATCTTGCCAATGCATAGAAATTTAGGCGTGTTTACAACTCGAGAAATTCCATTATACCGTTTATTTAGTCAATGGCAAGGTAAAGCAAATGGGTTTACTAAAGGACGTGATCGTTCGTTTCACTTCGGAACCCAAGAGTTTAACATTGTTGGAATGATTTCGCATTTAGGACCACAATTGGGTGTTGCCGATGGTATTGCATTGGCAAATTTATTAAAAAACAAAAAGCAAGTTACTACTGTATTCACTGGAGAAGGTGGTACAAGTGAAGGTGATTTCCATGAAGCATTAAATGTTGCATCTGTATGGCAATTACCAGTGTTATTTTGTATTGAAAATAACGGATATGGTTTATCAACACCATCAAGTGAGCAATATAATTGTAAAGATTTAGCCGATAGAGGCAAAGGTTATGGGATGGAGTCTTTTGTGCTTGATGGAAATAACATTATAGAAGTTTATACTAAAATCCAGAAACTTGCTGCTAGTATTCGTAAGCGTCCTAGACCAATTTTAGTTGAGTTCAAAACCTTTAGAATGCGTGGACATGAAGAAGCCAGTGGCACAAAATATGTACCTAAAGAACTCTTACAAGAATGGGCAAAAAAAGACCCCTTAGAAAATTTTCAAGCCTATTTAAAAGATCAAAGAATATTAACAGAAAAACAAGAAGTAGCTATTAAAGAAGCTATCATGCATGAAATTCAAGAGCATTTACAAATGGCTTTTGATGAAGAAGCAATTGTTCCTAACATTGAAACCGAATTGAATGATGTTTATAAATCGTTTGAATTTAAAGACATAAAACCTAAATCTAAAACCAAAGAGCTAAGACTTATCGATGCCATTTCTCTAGGATTAAAACAATCTATGGAAAAGTATAAAGACTTAGTAATTATGGGTCAGGATATTGCTGAGTATGGTGGTGTTTTTAAAATTACAGAAGGTTTTGTAAAGCAGTTTGGAAAAGCGCGTGTGAGAAATACACCAATTTGTGAGTCAGCTATTGTAGAAGCTGCTATGGGATTATCAATAGCAGGAATGAAGGCTGTTATGGAAATGCAGTTTGCTGATTTTGTAACTTCTGGATTTAATCCTGTTGTTAACTATTTAGCTAAATCACATTACCGCTGGAACCAGCAAGCCGATGTAGTCGTGAGAATGCCGTGTGGTGGTGGTGTCGCTGCTGGGCCATTTCATTCACAAACCAATGAAGCTTGGTTTACCAAAACACCAGGACTTAAAGTTGTATACCCAGCTTTTCCATATGATGCTAAAGGTTTATTAGCAACTGCAATCGAAGATCCAAATCCTGTGCTATTCTTTGAACATAAGGCTTTGTATCGAAGTATTCGTCAAGAAGTTCCAACCGATTATTACACGCTTCCTTTAGGAAAAGCATCACTTTTAAAAGAAGGGAATGATGTGACGATTATTTCTTATGGAGCGGGAGTTCATTGGGCTTTAGAAACTTTAGATAATAATGCAAATATTAGTGCAGATCTTATTGACCTGCGAAGCCTTCAGCCTTTAGATACTGAAGCTATTTTTGTTTCCGTAAAGAAAACTAGTAAAGTTATTATTTTGCAAGAAGATTCTTTGTTTGGTGGTATTGCTAGTGATATATCGTCTTTAATAATGGAAAATTGTTTTGAGCAATTAGATGCACCTGTAAAACGAGTTGCTAGTATGGAAACACCAATTCCATTTGCAAATCAGCTTGAAGACCAATATATGGCTAAAGGTCGTTTTGAAGAAGCACTGAAAGATTTGCTAAACTATTAAAGAATTAATGTTTTATTGAAATTAATTACATAAGTATAATATAATCTGAAACTAACCTTTTCTTTTTAGAGAATTAAATTCCACATTCATGAAAAATTTTTTAAAATTTTCACTTCTATGGCTATGCTTAATTGGAGTGATGATATCATCTAATGCTCAAAAATTAAACGAAGACACGTTTGAAGGATTAAAATTTAGAAGCCTTGGACCATCACTGACTTCTGGTAGGATCGCAGACATTGCAATTCATCCTAATAATGAAAACATATGGTATGTTGCTGTAGGTTCTGGAGGTGTATGGAAAACTGTAAATTCTGGAACTACTTGGGCTCCAATTTTTGATAAACAAACAGCGTATTCAATAGGCTGCATCACCATAGATCCAAATAATCCACATACCATTTGGGTAGGAACTGGAGAAAATGTTGGAGGACGACATGTTGGATTTGGAGATGGTATTTATGTAAGTCATGATGATGGCGAGACTTGGAAAAACATGGGATTAAAAAATTCTGAGCACTTGTCAAAAATCATAATTCACCCAGAAAACCCAGATATTATTTGGGTGGCATCTCAAGGACCGCTTTGGAGTAGTGGTGGGCAGCGAGGTATTTATAAATCTGTTGATGGTGGCAATAATTGGAAACAAACACTTGGAGATACGGAATGGGTAGGTGCGACAGATATTTTAATTGATTCATCAAATCCCGATGTACTCTATGCTGCAACTTGGCAACGACAAAGGTCTGTGGCTGCTTATTTAGGAGGAGGACCTGGATCTGGAATTCATAAAAGTATAGATGGAGGAGACACATGGACAAAACTTATAAATGGCATCCCAGATTCAAATTTAGGCAAAATTGGTTTAGCAATATCACCTTTTAATTCAGATGTGATTTATGCAGCTATTGAATTAGACCGAAAAAAGGGAGGCGTTTTTATATCAAGAAATAGAGGAGCCTCATGGGAAAAGCAATCAAATGCCGTTTCTGGTGGAACAGGACCTCATTACTATCAAGAACTGTATGCATCTCCTCATCATGAAGGAACACTATATTTAATGAGTAACACCGTTCAAATTTCGGATGATCATGGAAAGACATTCTCTTTTATGAATGAAGACAAAAAACATGTTGATAGTCATGCGTTGGCATTTAAAGAATCAGACGAAAACTATTTATTATTTGGAACTGATGGTGGTCTTTATGAAACTTTCGACTTGACTAAAAGCTGGCGTTTTATGAGTAATTTACCGCTGACTCAATATTATAAAGTAGCGGTTGATGATACGGCACCATTTTATAATATTTATGGAGGAACACAAGATAACGGATCTCATGGCGGCCCTTCTCGAACGCTTAGTAAAGCTGGGATTACTAATAATGATTGGTGGGTTACTTTAGGAGCTGATGGGCATCAATCTGCCGTTGAACCTGGGAATCCCAATATCACTTATGGCGAATATCAAGAAGGTTGGTTGTTCAGAATAGATCAAACCACTGGAGAAACCGTATTTATTCAACCACAACCTAAAGCAGGTGAACCTTATGAACGCTTTAATTGGGATGCACCAATTTTGGTAAGCCCACATGATCCAAAGCGATTATATTTTGCGTCTCAGCGTGTTTGGCGATCAGAAAATAGAGGAGACGAATGGACCCCTATTTCTAAAGATTTGAGCCGTAATCAAAACCGAATAGAGCTTCCTATGATGGGTAGCCAACAAAGTTGGGATAATGCTTGGGATGTTGCTGCGATGTCTAATTATAATACGATAACATCTTTGGCAGAATCTCCAATTCAGGAAGGCTTACTTTATGCAGGCACTGATGATGGTATTATTCAGGTAACTGAAAACGGAGGTGCTAGCTGGACTAAAATTGAAGTTGGTTCTATAAAAGGCATTCCTTCTACAGCTTTTGTAAATGATATAAGAGCAGATTTGTATGATGCTTCGACGGTTTATGCAGCATTAGACAATCATAAATATGGTGATTATAAACCTTATCTTATTAAAAGTATTAATAGGGGTAAGACTTGGGTTTCTATTAATGGTGATTTGCCAACATCTTTGATTACATGGCGTTTAGTACAAGATCATGTAAAAAAAGAACTTCTTTTTGTAGCTACAGAATTTGGTGTGTATTTTACATCAAATGGAGGAACAAATTGGGCTAAGCTTAAAGCGGGAATTCCAACAATATCAATTAGAGATATTACAATTCAACGACGAGAAAATGATTTAGTTGCAGCGTCTTTTGGAAGAGGGTTTTATGTGCTTGACGATATAAGTCCGTTACGAGAATTTAATCAGTCTGTTGCAACTGCATCAGCAACATTATTTAAAGTAAAACCTGCGTATTGGTACATTCAAAAGGAAGATGTTTATGGACAAGGGAATGCCAGATATGCTGCTGATAATCCACCTTTTGGAGCTGTATTTACATATTACCTTTCAGAGGATTTAAAATCACTTAAATCTGAACGACAGGAAGCTGAAAAGAAATTAAACGCACAAAATGCTGAAATTAAATTTCCAGGATGGGAAGCTTTGGAAAAAGAAAAGTTCCAAGAAGAACCTAAGTTGATACTTACTATAAAAGATTCTAATGGACGTGTTATAAACAGTGTGTCTGGAACCAATAAAAAAGGCTTCAATCGTGTGAATTGGGATTTGAGTTATCCTGAGCGTGATGTGGAGAAATTAAAACCTGTAAAAACAGTTGACCCATGGACCAATAATACAGTACTAGCAACACCAGGGAATTATACAGTGACTTTATCTAAACGTGTTGATGGTAAAATCACTCAACTTGGAGAAGCACAAGAGTTTAAAGTTGTGCCACTAAAAGAAGGTACTTTAAAAGGAGCTTCTTATGCTGAACAAAAAGCATATATAGAATCACACCATGCATTCCAACAAAACCTTTCAGCAACATCAATGACCTTGGCTAAGCAATTAGTTGTAATTGATGCTATGAAAAGGGCTGCCGATAAATCAGCCAACCCTTCAACAGAACTCATTAATAAAATTTATAATGCAAAAATGAAATTATTGGCCATTGATAAAGAATTAAATGGCGATAGAACGAAAGCTGAAATAGGAGAGAAGTCGAACCCAACGCCTTTAGATGGTAATTATTTAGGTATAATGACATCGCAAAATACTTATGGTCCAACGACGAATATTAAATCAGCAGTAGAGCGGGCAAAAAACCAACTCTCAAGTATTAAATCCAAGCTGTCATTATTAATGAATAATGAAATGAAAGCCATAGAGAGAGACCTTAAAACTGCGGGAGCACCTTGGATTGAAGGCCAAGGCTTGATTGAGGATTAAAATTTAGATTTATAAAACATAAAAACCAGAAAACAAGTTAATTTCTGGTTTTTATGTTTCATAGTTAATACTATTTATTGCTAACAATAATCAAAATATGAATAAACACTCGCATTCTAAAAAAGGTTTTCAATTTTCAATTATCACGATTGCAAGTTTTTTGTTGTTTTTAGTCTTTCAAGTATTAGCCGCTAATGAGAAAGTATCTCTTGATTTTTATAGATATACTAGTAGTTTTTTAATGATTTTAGTCTTTATGGCTTCAATTATAGGTTTTGTATTCAGTATGAAAGGTTTGAAGGACCCTAGTTCTTTTAAAAAACTATTTGGAACTATTGTTAATTCTATTCTATTCTTTCTATTTGTTGCTACTGTTATTGCTAAACTGATTGAATTTTAGTTTGTGTTTTTAGCGACAGCTTCAACTTCATCTAGCACACGTAATAAGTTACCGCTCCAGAGTTGTTCTATTTCTGTTTCAGTATAACCACGTTTTACTAATTCTAAGGTGACATTAAAGGTTTCTGAAGCATCACTCCAGCCTTCAACTCCGCCACCTCCATCAAAATCACTACTAATACCAACGTGTTTTAATCCTATTTTTTTTACCATATAATCAATGTGATTTACAAAATCTGATACATCAACTTTCGGTGGAAAATCTTTTATTTTGCTTGCTTTTTCATCGGCTAACTTGATAATTTTTGCTCTCACATCATAAAATGCGTCTTTATCTTCTTCAGAAAGTGTCTTCGTTTCACTCCATTCATACCATGTATGACCTAAGGATTGAGCAACATCTTTTCTAATGGGTTTTATGGCTTCATTTCTAGCATCATTTTTTTCAGTATTAGTATAAGCTTGAAATGCAACAGTTTGAATGACGCCCCCATTAGTTTTCATCCATTGCAGTTGCTCATCATCTAAATTTCTGCTATGTCCACATAAAGCTCTAGCTGAAGAATGTGATGCAATAATTGGTGCTTTACTCAATGCAATCATTTGTTTCATTGACTCTTTTGAAGGGTGTGACACATCAATCATCATACCCAAACGGTTCATTTCTTCAACAACTTCTTTTCCTAAATCACTCAAGCCATCATGTAGCCAAACGTTGTCTTCTTCGCCAGTATTACTATCACATAATTGACTATGTCCGTTATGTGATAATGACATATAGCGCGCGCCAAGGTTGTAGAATTTTTCAACATTTGTGATGTCTGTCCCAACAGGATAGCCATTCTCAATACCTATCATTGCGACCTTTTTTCCAGATTTTGAAATGCGTCTCACATCATCAGAATTTAGAGCTAATTCAATCTGGTCTGGGGCAATGTCTTCAACCAATTTATGAATAGCATTAAATTTTGACATTGCGTTATCATAAGCTTTTTTATATCCTTCGTCTGAAAGTGTATCCTGTCCTGTATATACAATAAACCAAGCCACATCAAGTCCACCAGCTTTCATTTTTGGTAGGTTGACCTGAGACTCTAAATTTTGTGTATAGTTAATAGTGTCAGTAAAGTTTTTGACATTGATGTCACAGTGCGTATCTAAAGTAATTACACGATCATGAATTGCTTTTGCGCGTTCAATAAGTGCTATAGAGTCATTTAGAGTTGATGAGTTATCAGTAGTAGATTTAGCACCATTTTTACAAGAAGCAGTCATAATTAAAATACATAAAGAGATGTAGAAGGATTTCATAAAAGATGAATTATTTTGTGCTTGTCAAGTTACAAAATCTTATATTTAAATATGTATTCCTCTACGACATATCCCTATTTTTTGCTTGTACTATTGTGCTTAACACTATTCAACTGTAAAGAAGAAGCGCAAAATAATTATGAATGGAAAACTATTAAAGTCACAGCAACAGCCTATAATTCTTTAGCGTATCAAACGAGTTCAAATCCTCATATTACTGCATTTGGCGATAGCTTAAAACCAGGTTTGAAATATATTGCGGTCTCTCGAAATTTGTTAAAAGAAGGACTTACTCATAACACGCTAGTGCAAATTGAAGGGTTAGAAGGCACGTATTTAGTTAAGGATAAAATGAATAAACGTTGGTGGAATAGAATAGATGTCTATATGGGAACTGATGTTAAGGCTGCTAAAGAATGGGGCAGGCGCAAAATTAACATCAGTTATAGGGTAGAAATAGAAAAAGATACTTTGAAAGATTAGTTCTTAAGTTCGGCTTCAGATAAAATAAAAGGATAGGCTTCTCTTACCTTTTGAAGTTCTTCTTTTGTCAATTTATTTGACGATTTTTTCAAAATAGTTTCAGAATATTCATTTCGTAATTCATAATATGCTTTAGTCAATTCATCTTGAACCTTGATATAGAACTCATAACTTGTTAGCTTATCATTAGTTAATGATACTACTGCTTTTTGAGGACTATCAGATGACTTTTTATCTTTTAATCCATTGCAGTAATCACAACTTTTATCACCATTATTATCTAGAAAAAGCTTAGTAATCTCTTTTAATTCATCAATGCTGGTAATTTTGTTTTCTACTAAAAGTTCATTTTTAGAGTTGATTTTGACTTCCAATGTATTTCTATGATGTATTTCACCACCACAATCTGCATTTTTCGGGCAAGGTGCAGGAAGCTTTCTATTTATTCCGATATCATCTTTTGGAATCACAGCTGTAACTAAAAAGAAAATGAGCAATAAAAATGCAATATCTGCCATAGAACCAGCATTGACTTGAACAGATTGTCGTCTTGAAGTTTTCATAATAATAGTTTTTAAGATTATTTAATTCTAGTGAAGTCTCAAAAACGATACCATTATTGAAAGTAGTGATGGTATAAACAAAAAGACCAGCATACTTAGCGAATACTGGTCTTTATGGATTACATATTGAAATAAATCTCAATATAATTTTAGATTGATGAATACTAATGTTGTTATCACTTACTATCGTAACGTTTCTAAATCGTCATTTGTTGTATGTGATGTGTTGATAATTTTAGTTAAAGCTTTCATGGTAGATTGATTTTTTGATTGATGAATTGATGTAGACTTATCTATATCGTCTTTTCTGATTCCAAGTGTAAATTTTTGTTTCTACAGATGTACTTGATAATTGATTGTTGTTTAAAGTTCTCATGATTTTTAATTTTTTTGATTGATGAATTGAAATAGATAAATTATCTATATCGTCTTTTTTTATTCCAAGTATAGATTTTTGTTTCAGTTACTGTACTCGTTAATTGATTGTTGTTTAAAGTTCTCATAATAATTGTTTTAATGATTGTGTTATACTAGAAAGACGACAGTTTTATAAAATTGTTACAGTACTTTGCATTACATAGTAGTAATTTAACAAATTTTAACACAAAATGGTAGGAATTACTTTTCATTTCTTTTTAACAATATGCCTTGATAACCTTATAAAAGGTTAATTTTGTACGAATTTTTTTTTCAGAAGCTATTAATTATATGTCCGAAACCCTTACAATATCATCAAAGAAGGAAACCAAAAAACGTCTCTACGACTATCAACTTGCAGATCTTAAACGCATTTTTGATGTTTTTGATTCTGCTCCAGATAATTACAATCTATTATATCAACTCCCAACAGGAGGCGGTAAGACGGTGATATTTTCTGAAATTGTAAGGCAGTATATAAAAAAGCATAAAAAAAAGGTCGTCATCTTAACACATCGAATTGAGCTATGTAAGCAAACATCTAAGGTATTGCATGGTTTTGGTGTTAATAATAAAATTATCAATAGTAAGGTTAAAGAGTTACCAGATCAAGACCAATATGAGTGTTTTGTTGCGATGGTTGAAACTCTTAATAACCGACTTAACGACGGAAAGCTGAATCTCGAAGATATAGGGCTTGTTATTATTGATGAAGCGCATTACAATTCGTTTAGAAAATTGTTCAAGTTTTTTGATAACTGTTTTATTCTTGGTGTAACTGCAACACCATTAAGTAGTAATATAAAATTACCAATGAAGGATAACTATAAAGAGCTTATCGTTGGTGACAATATTTCTACATTAATAAAGAATGGTTTTTTGGCATCCGCGGAAATTTATAATTACGATGTATCGTTAAATACATTAAAAATTGGTATCAATGGTGATTATACCGTAAAATCTTCAGAAGCGTTATATACCAATTCTGCTATGCAAGGGAAGCTGTTATTTGCTTATGAAGAATTATCTAAAGGCAAGAAAACACTTATTTTTAATAATGGTATTAATACGTCAAAAGAAGTTTACTATACTTTTAAAAGAGCAGGTTATGATATTCGTCATCTAGATAATACATCATCTAAACAAGAACGTAAAGAGATTTTAAAGTGGTTTAAAAATTCACCAAATGGTATTTTAACGTCTGTAAGTATTTTAACTACTGGTTTTGATGAGCCATCTGTAGAGTCAATTATATTAAACCGAGCAACACGTTCTCTTACGTTGTATTTCCAGATGATAGGTCGTGGCTCAAGAATTTATAAAAATAAATCTAAATTCACGGTTATCGATTTGGGTAATAATGCGGTACGATTTGGACCTTGGAGCCAGCCTGTAGATTGGCAACATATCTTTAAAAACCCAGATTTTTACTTAGAAAACCTTCGTAATGATGAAGATATAGAGCGCGAGTTTGTTTATAAAATGCCAGAATCTCTTAGAAAGCGCTTCAAGAAAAACCCTAATGACGATTTTGATATCAAAGCCGAATACAAAAAAGTAATTAGAGAGGGAAGTAAATCAATGAAGGCCATTGAAAATAGTATTGCGCAACACTCACAATTGGTGATTGCTAATAGTGAGGATGTTTTTGAAGCTAGAGAGCTGGCAAAGCTATTGCATGATGATATTTGCTATCGCATAAAACAGTACTGTTACTGTATAATGAATAGTACAAAAAACTATAAAGATTGGTTGTTAGAAGAATATACTCGTAAGTTACGATTGAGTTTTAACGGAAAGTTTTAACTAAAAATTAAAATCTTTGCGCCTTAAAGTCGTTACTTTTAACGTTAGGTATGGTTTTTGAAACGACTATACTAAAAAAATGTGATGAAGAAGCACCTTATTTTTTTCGTTTTAGTACTATGCACTTGTTCTCTGTTTGCGCAACCAGACACAGATGATAAGAAGTCTATTAAAATACCTGCAATTGAGACTAAGAAAAAAGATTCTACCGCTAAGTTAATTATAAAACCTGATTCTAAAATTGGGATTACGAAACCCAAAAAGAACATACTCGGAATCCCAACAGAAAGTAAAGTCTCTATCAAAAAAAACAAAAAAGAGTTTTCGATGATAGACGATAACGGATTGAGAAATCCTGGTGAGCTTTTCGAAAAGCGGTTTAATAAAGTTGCAGTTGAACAAGGATTCAAGATTGAAACCATGGCTGATGTGTTTCTTGGAGACCTTAGAAGTAATGGTAAGTTTGTGAATATTGTATGCCGCGATCACGAATACCCAGACGGTGATTTAGTGCGTGTTTATGTTAATGGCGATATCATTGTACCGTCATTGTTATTAACTTCAGGTTATAAAGGCTTTAATGTGAACTTAAATGTTGGTATTAATACTATTGTTTTTGAGGCTTTAAATCAAGGTGATTCTGGTCCAAATACTGCTGAATTCTTAGTTTATGATGACAAAGGGAATTTAGTATCTTCTAAAAAATGGAATTTACTCACTGGTGTAAAAGCAACAGTCAATGTCATTAAAGATGAACACCCTATTCTTGAAAAAACAGAAGCCGATAAAAAAACAGAATCTACTGAAAAGGAAAATTAAAGGTTTTTTATATCTCTCGATAAACTATTAAATAACTTCGCTTTAGTTTTTAAATATTCATTCTGAAGTTCTATGGATTTCAATTGTGAATCAATCAAGTTTTTCTCTCGTGAATTAATTAAGAAAAAAGAACTCTCACCAAAACTAAACTTGCGTTCTTCAGCATTTAACATTGTTTCATAATCTGCAACAATAGCACTAATAAGTTGATTTTGAGTTTCAAAAGATTCTAATGCTCTATATAGCGCAAACACTTTATTTTGAATTGTAATTCTTGCGTTATCAATTTCAAATTGTAAATCTTGAAGTTTCACTTTAGCTAATCTCAAGTCCCCACGCTCTTTTCGCATAAATAACGGAAAGGCAATATTAAACCCTCCTTTATATTGATTGGTGTTATACGATCTAGCAATATCAGCTGTTTCAGTTAAGAAATTATATTGCACATCAATTTTTGGTAATAGTTTATTCGCTTTTAAGCGTTTATCAACTTCTAAACCTTCATATTTATAGCTTAATGAACGTAGCTTTGGATGATTTTCAATAACAAAATTGGTGAGAGGTAAACCTGAAATTTCTAAAGCATTGTCAATCGAATTTTCTATAAAAGCATCAGGAATCACATTGGGCTGTATTTCTACTGGGATATTGTCATTCAACCATAAGAATGTAGATAACTCTAAAGTTGTTTTCATCAATTTTACTTTTGATTGCTCTAAGCCTAATGTTCTGTTTTTAACTGTAATACCTGCTTCAATTGAATCTATAGCCGCTTTATCCCCATTTTCAACACTGCGTTTCACACCTTGAAATCGTATTTCAGCGTTGCTCAAAAATTGCTCATAAATTTGGATTTCATTGTAAGCCTTGAGCCAATTAAAATAGGCTAGGGAAGCATCGAATAAAATTTGATTGATGAGTAGTTCTCTATCTGCTTCAGTTTGCTTTCTAAAAAACTTGGCTTTCTTTAAGTCTGCCATACGTTTGTTGATAAATAAGCCCTGTCCTAATGATGCCGAAATTCCTGCACTATACAAACCATTGTCTGGAACAAAGGCTTGCGGATTTAAAAACGCGCCATCATTTTGTTCAAAATTGCCTTTCAACTCAACACCATACCAAGTAGGAATTTTAAACGTGGCATTTAATTGGTCAAAGTATTCAAGATTCTTAAACTTTTTACGCTCATTATCAATTTCAATTTTTGGATCAAAACCTCCTCTGGCTTTCATAAGATTTGCTTGCCCAATTTGAATTGTCAATTCAGCTTGTTTAGCAATGGGGTGATATCTTTTGACATAGCCCAAGTACTCGCTAAAACCCAATACAATTGGATCTTGCTCTTGTGCTGTTGTGAGTGTTATAACGAAAACGAATAATATACTTAAATATCTATTCATATTTTGAGTCTTATTGTTTATCAATTTTGGTTGTTAAATCACCTTTTGGCTGGTAATAATTTGGTGGAAAGCCATTTAACTTTCTCCATAATTCAAACCAAATCGGTACATCTTCTAATAAAGCAATAGCCTTTGCCCCAGAGCCAACACGTATGGCATCTGGCCAATCATGATCGGTATCGTCTGGAGCGAGTAGAACTCTAAACTTTCCGTTTTCGCTTATAAAGTTTTCAATGGCAACTACTTTTGCGCCATAGGTTCCGTAGGACACATTTGGCCATCCACTAAAAATAATTGCTGGCCAACCATCAAACTGTATACGAACTTTCTCATTAGGATGTACTAACGGTAAGTCTATTGGGTCTACATACATTTCTACTGCTAAATCATAATCTGCAGGCATAATACCAACTAAGCGTTCTCCTTCTTTAAACGTTTCACCAATCCCGCCTTTTATGGCTTTGTTTATATATCCGTTTTGAGGTGCTTTTATGTAATACAAGTCGTTACGCATTTCATAGTTTGTAAAATCACTTTCTAGCTTAGTTACTTGAGCTTCAGCATCAAATTGATTAGACTCTGCAGTAAATTTATTACTCTGCGCTTTTGATATCTTATCAATGTAAGTTGCTTGAATACGATTAATCTCAACCCTTGCATTTATAACATTATTTTTTGATGCTAAATATTTGTTTTCCTGTGAAATCAATTTTGCTTGGGCTTCTTGAAATTTTGAGCGTTTTTCTTCTAACTGTGTTAGTGATTTTAGACCTTCCTCATAGAGTTTTTGTGTAGCTCCAATTTGTCGCTCTGCAATTCCCAAATTTATTTTTACAGCTTCTAAATCGATACTATCACTTTTAACTTTTAACTTAGCTTGTAATAATTTATTTTCGGCTTGTTCGGATTTTAATTTTTGTTCTCTACCTAATGCACCAATTTGATTATTAAGTGCGTCAATCTTTGAACTATAAGATGTTACTGAAGCTTCTTTAGCTTTAATTTGTTGACCTGTGCGATTGACTAAGTTTGGATCGAAGTATTCATTTTTAATTTCTGAAATAAACAAAATTGTATCACCCTTCTTTACATAATCACCTTCGCGAACAAACCATTCTTCTATACGTCCAGGAATTGGCGACTGTATGGTCTGTGGTCTTTGATCTGGTGTTAAGGTTGTCACATTTCCACGACTATTAATGTTTTGTGTCCAAGGTAAAAACATAATAATGATTACAGTAATTGCAAAGGCAATCAAAAAGCGATTGAAATGTTTAAAATGCCTTTTATGAAATACCTTTTGTACCGACTTATATGGAGATAAGTCTACTTTTTGATTAAGTTTATTATGAGAAATATTAAGCATACTCTTATGTTTTAAACAATTTTGCCATCTTCTAGATTGATGATTTTTGAACAGTTCGTTTTCCAATTCATGTTATAACTTACGACTACTAAAGACCAAGGATTGTTTTTGTCTGTAAGGAACTGCATGATGTTTAGCGCTTCCGTTTTTTCAAATTGATCTAATGGATCTTTAAGTAATAATAGTTTCGGTTTCTTTAAAATGCTTCTGGCTAAAACAATTTTTTTAGATACTGTTGATGATAAGCGTTGCCCTTCTGGGTATAAAATGGTTCTTAAGCCTTTGGGCTGGGATTTTACAAAATCGACTAGCAGTGTTTTCTTCAAAACAAAATTGATTTCTTCTTCAGTTATTGATTGATCTCCAAAAGTGAGATTGTCTCTAATACTGGCTTCAAAAGGCGACTCTTCTGGCAAGGATTGTCCGACCAGAGCTCTGTAATCATTGAGTTTAATTCCGCTAAGAGCGATATCATTAATATAAATACCACCTTTTGATGGTGCATTAATTGCGGCAATAAGCTTTAATAAACTTGTTTTTCCTGATCCATGAGAACCGTGTATAAGAATTCTGTCTTTAGGTTCAATTGTTAATGAAATGTCTTCTAAAATTGGGTTTGCTTTATCTGGAACGCTATAGCTTACTTTATCTAATTCTATTTTTATCTCTTTGCGATCTGAAGCTATTGCATCACCATCTTGAGACTCTAATTCTTTATCAACTACTTGCCCAAGTTTTTCAATAGAAGTTAAAACATCATAGAAAGACTCTAGTCCAAGAATTAGCTTTTCAACAGAACTAATAACTAAAAGAATAATAATTTCAGCAGCTACAAATTGTCCAATATTCATTTGCTGACTGAGTACTAAAAACCCACCAATGACTAATAATCCTGCAGTAACAAGAACTTTAAAGCCAATTAGTTTTATAAATTGTTGTACCAAAATATTGAAATGCCCTTCTCTTGCGTCTAAATAATTGGAAACTAATTGGTCATTTTTATTAAGTGCTAATTTTGTTTTTCCAGAGAGCTTGAAACTCAGTATTGATCTTGCTATTTCTTGTAACCAATGCGCTACCTTATATTTTTGTTTAGATTCGTCTAAACTTGTATCTAAGCCTCTTTGTGCTGAAAATTTAAATACAACATAAATTAGTAGTAGGAGTAAAATTCCGTAGATAATAAAAAAAGGATGATAAAACGACAAGAGCATTAATCCGAAAATTATCTGAAGTAAAGCTGCAGGAAAATCTATTAAGATTTTGGATAAACCCTTTTGTACAGTTAATGTATCAAAGAAACGGTTGGCTAACTCTGGCGGATAGTAATGTCTCAATTCACTCATTTTTATCTTCGGAAAACGATAGGCGAATTCAAATGAAGATCTTGTGAATATTTTTTGCTGAACATTTTCAATAATTCGCATTTGCATGAGTTGTAACACACCAGCAAACGCAACTCCTAACGTTACTAAAATTACCAGAACAATCCATGAACTACTTATTTGAGCGCCTTGGATTAAGTTGATAATAGCTTGAATTCCCAGCGGAAGAGAAAGGTTCACTAAGCCAGCAAAAATGGCATAGTAAAACACCTGCTTAATGTCTTTTCGGTCTAATTTTAATAAACCTATTAAGCGTTGCCATGAGGTCAAAATCGTTTTTGTCATTTGTTAGTGCTTAAGGCATTAAAGACTAAATGTGTAAAATAATCTGAAGGTTGTGTTTTGTTATCGCAATCGGTTAATGATTTGAAATGATCTTTTAAAAAATGTTGGTGTAAAGCACCTTCTAAGACAGTACTTGCTAAACTATGCGGAAACTTATACTGACTATTTACCTCAATTATCATATTATGCAACCTGTTAATTAAGCGCTTGTAAATTTCAAAATAACCCTCTTTATTTTCTTCATCAACTTCTTTTGTTAAGTATGATTTAGAATATTCATTAATCACAACTCGGTTAAGAATCACTTCATCAATATGAGCGAAAGTAGAATCAGATTCAATTGTTTTTGTTAAAATATTAATAGCCTTTTCTAATTTTTCGTTGGGATTTGACATGTTAGTTGTAGAGAATACCAATTGATATTCTAACCAAGCCCAATACCAAGATGTTAAGTAGAGTAGTAATTTATGCTTACTGTCAAAGTAACGATATATTGAGCTTTCATTAGAACCTATAAGCGCTCCAAGCTTTTTAAATGTAAAGCTATCAAAGCCAATATCATCTATGAGTTTTATGCTATGCTCAATAATGCGCTTGCCTAAATCTGATGATTGTGGATCTTTTAAATAGATTTTATCATTGATATCAATTCTTAAATTTGATAGTAAAGTTTTCATATTTATATTGTTTACACGCAAATATAATAGTAATACTATTAATATTGCAAATTTTACTTTTTTTAACTTTAGATTAACTAATTATGATATTGCTGTATAAATTCAATTATAACCATTATCTTTACAGAGATAGGAGCATATGGCGCCTAATAATTAAAACATCTCAAAATAAAGAATGGCAAAGTCGCAACAGACATTTAATAAAAGTGAAAAAGAAAAAAAACGCTTAAAAAAACGCGAAGACAAACGCAAAAAAATGGAAGCACGTAAGCTTGAAAAAGAAGAAAAAGGAGGTGCAGAAAGCATTCCATTTGCTTACGTTGATCAGTTTGGAAATCTTACAGATACACCACCTGATCCAGCTGATAAAGTAAAAGTAAAGGCCAAAAACATCGTTCTAGGTGTGCCAAAAAAAGAAGATATAGAAGAAGAAGAATACGATCCAATCAGAAAAGGGAAAGTATCATTCTTTGATCATTCTAAAGGTTTTGGATTTATAATAGATACCGAAGACCAAGAAAAGTATTTTTGTCACGTTAGTGGATTAATCGATGAGATTAACGAAAACGACAAAGTGCAATTTGAACTAGAAAAAGGTAATCGAGGCATGAATGCGGTTCGTGTTAAGGTGATTTAAAACCTCTCTATTGAAACATATATTATTTTTTATAGCATTTCTTTTTTGCTTAATGACTACTTATGCGCAAGACTCAAATTGCGCAAAATTCAAAACAGGTACTTTTAAGTTTAATAGTTTTGAATTTGAGGGTGTGCGAACGATTCGAAGGGATTCTATTCAAATTGATTCTTTTCCTGAACCTATAAATTTAAAAGTCATTAGTCGTGTCAATTGGTTGTCAGATTGCACATATGAATTTGAATATAAGGAGGTAAGTGACACTAATTCTGCGCATTTGATTGGAACTAAATACACAATAGAAATCATTGAAATTAAAGGTGATACTATAGTATGCCAAAGAGTTGATGGCAAGTTTAAAACCAAAGAAGAAATGATTAAGATAAAGAACTAAAGACTTCTTTTGCTTCTCCCATATCTAGCCCTTCCAAAGTTATACTTCCTACACGAACGCGTACCAATCGCAATGTTGGATACCCAACCTGAGCTGTCATTTTTCGAACTTGCCTAAATTTGCCTTCATTTATGGTTATAGAAATCCATGACGTTTTTCCGTGTCGTTCATCACGAATTTTTTTAGCACGCTCAGGAAAATTTGGAACGTGTTCTAATTTAAATGTTTTGCATGGTTTTGTAACATACGTTTCGTCTTTTTGAGTAATAGATACGCCTTGTTGTAATTGCTCTAATGCGGTTTTAGTAATCTCTCCATCTACTTGAACATAATATTCTTTATCAGTTTTAGAACTGGTGATTTCGTAGCTTGTTTTTCCATTAGTTGTCAATAGGAGCAAACCTTCTGAGTCTTTGTCTAAACGTCCAATGGCCATTGTGCCTTCAGGAAAATTGTATAATTCGCCCAAGAATTTTTTGTTAATTTCATGTTTGGCATTGGTTTGAAATTGACTTAAAAAACCATAAGGTTTAAAGAGTTTAAAATGGCGATGTTTCATATTAGACACCACTTTTTAGTATGTTGTACACTAAAGCTTTAGTGAGTTTTTTGTCTTTGGCTTCTGCTCGAATTGCATCAAATGACATTCTAAAATCACAACCCAATTTGTAATCACTACAACCATAAGCAGCTTTTCCTTTTATAATAGTTCCATTATGGCATTTTGGACATATAATAATATCTGATTTCTTTTCTTCAGTAGTTTTTGCTTCTAAAACCAATTTAAACTGTTCGTCAAAACGTAGCAAACCTTCTGTTGTTCCAGTTTCAGAAATAAACCCTTTAAGGTTAACTGTTGCTCCTTTTTGCACTAAGCGAATGCACTGTTTTTCAGAAATCTTTTTTCCGTAGATTTTAAAAGGCAATACAAAATCACATCCTGATTTAAATTGACTGCAACCATAAGCTGATTTCCCTTTAAGCAGATTTCCTTTCTTACATTTCGGACATGTTTCTGCAGTAATGCCTGCAGTTTTTGTTTGTTTGACTTTAGCTTGACGCTGCTTGACAACTGTAGCTTGCGAAATATTAGCACGTTTGGTTTCACTGCGTACTTCGTATACCAGTTCATCAACCATTGTTTTCATATTCTTGATGAAACGACTGGCACTATATTGGCCTTTTTCAATGTCTTTGAGTTGCTTTTCCCAAAGTCCGGTAAGCTCAGCAGATTTTAATAATTCATTTTGAATTGTATCAATAAGAGCAACACCAGTAACGGTTGGTAGAATTTGCTTTTTATTACGTTTAATATACTGACGTTTAAATAAAGTTTCAATGATATTAGCTCGCGTAGATGGTCTACCAATACCATTTTCTTTCATAAGATCTCGAAGCTCATCATCGTCTACTTGCTTGCCTGCGGTTTCCATAGCGCGTAGAAGAGAGGCTTCAGTGAATTGGTTAGGAGGTTTAGTTTGCTTTTCTAAAAACGAAGGCTCATGTACTCCTTTTTCACCTTTTTGAAAGTTTGGTAATGTGTCTTTTTCAGATGTGCTTGAAGTGTCTTTTTTTCCAAATTGAAACACCACTTTCCAGCCTTCTTTTAAAATCTCTTTTCCTGTGGTTTTAAAATTAACATCATCAGCTTTTCCTATTACAGTTGTATTAGAAACCTCACAGTCTGGATAGAATACCGCAATAAATCGCTTAACAATAATATCATAGACTTGCTGCTGATTGTATTGTAAGTTGATTTGAATTCCCGTTGGAATAATTGCATGGTGATCTGTCACTTTTTTGTCGTTAAAAACTTTAGCAGATTTCTTTATTGTTTTACCTAAAAGTGGCTGGGTTAATTGAGAGTAATTCGTCAATTTTTGGAGTATACCATGTACTTTTGGATAAATATCATTTGGTAGAAACGTGGTATCAACTCTTGGATAAGTAACGACTTTTTGTTCGTATAGTTTTTGTACAATCTTTAATGTTTCGTCTGCTGAAAATCCAAATTTTGTATTGCAATACACTTGTAATCCTGTAAGATCAAATAGCTTTGGTGCATATTCTTTTCCTTTCTTTTTAGTTGTAGATACAATTTCAAAATCGTGTTCTTTTACTTTTTTTGCTAGAATCTCTCCATCTTTCATGTTCAGGAAACGACCTTCTTCGTATGCAAATAAAGTATGACGATATAATGTTTGTAATTCCCAATAGGGTTGAGGCTTAAAATTTTCAATGTCTTTAAAACGATTGACAACCATTGCTAGTGTTGGTGTTTGCACACGACCTACAGAAAGCACTTGCTTATACCCACCATGTTTTACAGTATATAAGCGTGTAGCATTCATCCCTAATAACCAATCTCCAATTGCTCTTGAGAATCCTGCATAGTAAAGATTATCATAACTTTCAGAATCTTTGAGGCTTTCAAAACCTTCTTTTATTGCTTCAGTAGTTAAGGATGAAATCCAAAGACGTTTTACTTTCCCTTTATAATTGGCTTGATCTAATACCCAACGTTGAATAAGTTCTCCTTCTTGACCAGCATCACCACAATTAATGACAACATCTGCTTTATCAAAGAGCGACTTTACAATATTGAATTGTTTCTCAATGCCTGAATTGCTTACAACCTTCGTTTTAAATTTTTCAGGAAGCATGGGTAAATTATTTAAATCCCAGCTTTTCCAATACGGTTTATAATCATTTGGTTCCATAAGTGTACACAGATGCCCAAAAGTATAGGTTACTGCATAGCCATTGCCCTCGTAATAACCATCACGTTTCGTATTGGCACCAAGAACTTGTGCAATTTCTCGAGCTACACTTGGTTTTTCAGCGATACAGACCTTCATTTATACAACATATTTTAATTTGTTCTAAGTATTACTGGTTGCAATATGTTTTTACCGCTTTTAATTTTATATTTTTTGTTTTGTCAGTTCGTTTTAAACTAAGGACTAAGTTAGTAAAAGAAAATGAAGATGAAGGCTACTTTTGACTCAAGTTAGATGTTTTTTCTAGTTGTTTTTATGATTCATCTTTAAGTGTTTATTTATCAAAATAATGCACTTCACCAAGATTAGTCAATAAAGTAATATTTGAAAATTTTGAACTTAATTGTTTGTGTTTTTGTTCGCTAAAGTTAGGAGGAATATGAGTTGCAATAATATGTTTAGGCGCTATTTGGTTATTAATTTGTTCTGTAGCATTGTTTTCTAGTAACATCCAATAGGGAAGTATTGCAATATCAAGATTTTTGTTCTTGATATCTAAAGTTTTCATTGGTTGTACCATTAAATTCCATTCGGTATCTCCTACGTGAAGTATACTGAAATTGGCCATATTTATTAAATAGGCAATATTTTGTGTATTTCCGTGACGTTTTGGACTAGCATGATCACATTGAATGGCTGTTATTTTGATGCCCTGTTTTTCAATGATATGTGGTTGCTTGTCATACGGAACGCTATTAAATCTATTGTTAATATGATCTCCTTTATGAAACGTAACGATATCCTGATTTATTTGTGACGAGCCTACAACATTACCATTTGGATTACTCTCAAGATACTGTTTGGCATATGTTCCACTAAAATGATCGCCATGCATATGTGTGATTAAACTAAACTCTATTGGCGTGAAATCTTTAAACTGTCCTAAAATTAATTGATTCGCCATCTCTTGTGGTGTAAACACATAGGCTTTGTTATAAAACTGATGTAAGCCATCAATGATGACCGTTTTGTCGTCATGTTCAATACAAACACCCATATTTCCTGTGTAAGCAATTTTTAATTGATTTTTCCCTACAGTATCTTGAGTTGTAGTATGCTTTAGAAGACTATTACTTTTTGATATTTTGTTTGCTGTTTGAGACTGATAGGCAAAAATCGTATAGAGTATAGGTAGTATAAAAATCAGTTTTTTTCTTGTCATGGTTAGATATTTTATGCTTTTAAAATCAGTATCAGAATAGTTTCTTATAAACTTTTGAATTTGGTTTTTTGGCATATATTAAAACTATTGGCGATGTTTTATTTAGGATTCGTTTTACTATAAACTACATGTTGCCATTTTATATTATGAGACACAAGGGACTTTTCATATTCGAATAATTTTGTCATTCCAATTTTTTCAGCAACTCGCTGAGAGGGTTTGTTTTTAATATAAGTATGTATAAATAGTTCATTCAAATTTAAATGTTCAAAACCAAAATTGAGGCAAGCTTTGGCAGATTCGGTTGCATAAGCATTATTCCAGAAATCTTTATGGATGTGATACCCAATTTCTGGTACTAAGTCTCCATTAATATTCTGCATACTGATGCCACATTGTCCTATAAAGTTATTAGACTCTTTTTGAATAATTGCCCATAGACCAAAACCATTTTGAACATAGCTAGTCATACTTTTTTTAATCCATTTAATTACGCCATCCCTATCATAAGGGGAAGGATAATATTTCATTGTTTCTTTATCACTTAGTATTTGATGTAGTGACGTTACATCTTCAATCTTTAGATTTCTAAGTATCAATCTGTCTGTTTCTAATACTTTCATTGGATTATTGGACATGATTTGCGAACGTATTATGTGTTTCTTAATCGTTCATTTTGGTGTTACTCGATTTGTTTTTCTTTTTGTTTGTTATGATATTTATTCTCAATTGATTGAACTTGAAACTTTGGAATTAAAATTAATATTAAGGCATAAACTAACAATATGCCAAACATTATAATTAAAAACAGAAACGTGAAAAGGCCTGAAAAAAAATCTCCAAATATTTCAAATACACCTGAAAACACACTGTAACCACTAGAACTTCCACCAGAAGGATTTGTGGATAGTACTAAAAACGCAATTATAAGAAAGGCTACTGTTAAAAGACATATGAACCAAATATTTATTGGAACCATGTATTTCCAGATATACCATTTTTTTGAGAACGTTGTGTTTCCTTTTTCTCTTTTTTCACGCTTATACATCCACGTGCCGAAACCTATAATGGGAAAAAACGATAGCAGTAGGAATTCACTCCAGTCAACGATTTTTCTCTCAATTATTAAATACTTAATACTGAAAAAGAACACGCCAACTGCAACTATATATGCTAAATAAATTCCGATTAGGTATTCCATTTAAGTCAAATATTTAAATTGGGTAGATCATGTTGTTAGCAAATGTTATGTGGTATGTTAATTTAATTTCTAGGCAATTCATAACCGCAACGTGTACAATATTTAGTACTAGAGCTATTTTCGAAATCACAGTTTTTGCAAGCCATTTTTTCAGTTTTAATTTTTGGTTGATTAGCAGAATAATTTATGGGCTTTCTATTTTTGTTCTTTTTTATCACATATATAATTAAAAGAAAAATGCCTATTAAAAAAGCAATTAGAATCAAATAAAAGATCACTTTGCCAACTAAAAACCCAGTTTCAGAAGCTATACTGGTTTTACTAGTATCATCTGTAACTGTTATATTATTTTCAACTTCAGTAGAATTAATCAAAAGGGAATTGAAAAACGCTGCCTTTTTTTTATTTGTGATATCTTTTTCACTTGATAACGGCCAAAAATCAACACTAATAATGTTTTGATTTGTATAAATTATTCTTTTAAATCTTTGGATTGGTAAACCCGAATTGTTTGGGGCATTATATTCAAGTTCTAGTGCTGGTATGGTTTGTACTATAATGTCATTCATTGAAACAATCTCTGCATTTGCAGCATCCATAGCTCCTTGAGCTACACCCTGATATAAGCTTGGTATATCCTTATGGGTGATTCGTGAACTTTGTTGGTCAGTAAGTTTTCTGATACTAACTATATAAAAGGCAACTTCATCTTCCGCAGAATACACCTTTTCATTTGAGGTTTCAGTTAATTGACTTTCAACTGGAAAGTTAATATATGAAAAGTTAGTTATATCAGTTTTTACCCAATCTTGGGCGTTAGTTATATTCGCTAAGAGAATAAAAAGTAGAAAAAGTCTATTGGTTATTTTCATCTATCGGATTATTTTTTCTAATGTGAGCTAATGTGCTCGTTTATGATTAGAACTAAGTTAGCAAAAGTAAGCGAACCTGACGAAAATCTGTTGGACTTTCTGTTTGTAGAATTTAATAAATGAGTTCCTCAATTTTGAATTGTCAATTGGGATAAATACCTAATTTCATAAATCATGTAGTTACACCCTAAAAAAACCTATATTGAAAAGAGTAGGGGAATAAAAATAAAAAGCATGACTAGCGGTAAAGCAATTTCTTCATCAAAAAAGGAGTTCTGTTACAGTTATTGCATTTTTTCTAGTTTGCTTTCCCATTTACTATCTACTAAAAACTTTTTATAATCTTGAATGTTCAACATATCTACAATAGCTTGTTTTTTATCTTTTGCATTTTCGTAATAAGATTTGCAAATTTCATATCCAATCCAATAGCCCAAATCTGGGTAGCTGTTTTCTGAAGCGGTGTTATAATTGGCAATCCAATTGCTATAGCGATCGTAATACATATCCTTTTTAAAGTCAGCCCAAATTCTCTTTTCTTTTCCTTTTGCCCAATCAAAGATTTTCCTATTAGCTGTTTCTCCACTAATTAATTCACCTATAAAATCTGCCATACCTTCTTTGATTGCATATCCAAGTGTAATGGTGTCATTTTTCATTCCATCCTGTTGAAAATGGATTAATTCATGAGCAACGATATGAGGAAGGTATTTGGATTTGTTCATGAGTAATTTAGCTCCAAAGCTAAGCTCTTCAGTATTTACATTTTCGCCATCACTCATTTGATTTATTCCAATAAGTAACCCAGTAGGGGAAACCGTTCCACCACTAGTAAATGCACCCATTACAAAGTAAACATCTGGGAATTTTGCTTCAGGGTAGATATCTTTAAGATTCTTAAAACTTTTTTGAATATCTTTTTTATAATCATCAGCTTTTAAGGTGTTTGCTCTAATCGTTTTGTATAGTTTTGGGTGTGATTCAATGTGTTTTATAAAATAATCTATAGAACTTACTTTTGCTCCCATATAGTCTTGCATACCATTGCTGGATTTATCAAAGTAATATTTTTCATAAATAGCCTTGGTATTCGTAGTATCTTTTTCAGCTAAATCGTATGCCTCCCAAAAATGGTGGATATCTTTTGTAATAATATTTGCTAAATCTGGATTACTATTTAGTGATTTAGATTCAGGAATTTTAGATAATAAATCTTCCCATTTAGGAGTGCCACGTAAATTTTCAAAATCGGAATCTTTTATTATATGAGATTTGTAGGTAAAGCCATATTCTATGGCTCTATTTAAAAATAGATAAGCGCTATCTATTTTTTTTTGCAAAGCTAAGCAACAGGCTGCATTGTATATAGCATTTAGCTTTTGGCTTTTAAAATCTGATAATTCGATTATTTTTAGATACTTTTTTACTGCTGATTTGTATTTTTTTGCATTGTAATCATTAGCCGCTTCTTTTTTAATTGTAGCAATACTTTGTGCTTCTTGTGCATGAATTTCAGTAAGCAAAAGAAGAATAACTACCGAAAATATTATTTTTTTCATGAGATAAGTTTATATGAAGACTCGTCTCGATTGAAATAGTTACATCATATAAACTCTACGGAGTTTGAGTATGGTAAGTTTTACTTGTTTTAAAGGATATACAGACCAAGAAGTAGGTTATATTTCTTGTAATTTTATAATCACATAAAACTCTATTTTCGTTCTATCCCGTTCCAAATAGACTTTCCCTTTTTCATCTTCCATTTCAGCATTCCCGTACATTGAAACTTCTAAAATATAGTTTTGATTGATTTTTTTTAATTCCTCATTTTCAATGTAACCCTTAGTTGATTCCCAACCACAACATGTAAATTTTAGTTTTCCAATACCATATGTTTTTATCAGGATATTTTCTATTTCTTCAGAATGCATGCCTGATACTTTATAATTGGCTTGGAGCACAGTTTGACCAGTTCCTTTTTGGCATTCAATGAATTCAATTTTTTGATGTTTTTTGGCATATTTAAGTAGTAAATCGTCACATTCTATTGACTTGTTTGCGCAAAAGCTAAGAAAAAGTAAAGACAATAGTAATATAATGGATTTCATATGTTTTTAGAGTTTTTAGATGACAAACAATGTGTTTCTGTTTGCTTTACCATTTCACTTTGCATCTATGCAGCGTTGGTTAGAACTAAATTATCAAAAGAAATCGAATTAGAGAAAAACCTTCAGGATTTCTATAGTATGCAGATTAAAAGGGCCAATTAACATGTAATGGTTTTGTCATCCAAGGTAATTTTATGATTGAAAATGAAAATGGTGATTTCAATAGTAATATATCATACGCTTTCTTTTCTACAATCAACTCCCAACGCTCTTCGGTTTCATTTAGAATTGCATTTCTCACTAACCAATTCCCTCTAAAACCTTCGATAGATGAGTCTCCAATTGCAGACCAAGACCCAATGAAAGCTTTAATCAATCCTTGAATTAATTGTTTTTCAGATTCCGTTATTTCAATATCATGTCTTACAGGTGTTTTTATGGGAAGCCCACAAAGTATTTTATTTAATGTTAAATGAATTTCTTCAGTTTCTGTCAATCCAGTAACGATGTATTGGAAATAGTGAACGGCATTTAGCTGGTCATCTTCAGAATTAAAAGTATTGTTTGTGATAGCACCCAAGCGTTCCAGAAGCATCAAAAAATAAGCATTGAACATTACCAGACCAGCATTGTTAATTGAAATTCCTTTTGCTAGTGTTGTTTTCGTTTCGGTATTCATAACTAATTTGTTTAGTGGTTTTATTGTCAACTGATTAAATTATTTGATGCTTTCTTCGACCTTGCCCCAAGTATCCCAAACTTGTTTTACAAGAGATTTAAACTCAGTTGAATCCTTACCTTTCTCTAACTCTGCAAATATATCGTGTAATTCTCCTCGTAACGATGGGTGTTGATTAGATATTTTCGCAACCTTTTCCCAGGCTTCAATGTGCTCATGGAATGCAGAAGTAAATGTTTCAGGACAGTTTGTGTAATCTAAAGATTTTAACGCTTTAGTGTAGTTGTTTAGAGCTTTGCTTAAGGGGATTTTCTCAGAAGCATGGTTTCTAATAGACCCCAAAACACTGTCTTTTGCAAATATTTGTTCAACACAGTTAGTACGTTTGATTTCTAGTGTAGCATCAGTATTATTCTGCTTTACTTTAGTGTCCTTACAACCTAATACAGTGAATAACAATATGAGTGATACAAATTTCATAAAAAGATTATTAGCGTTGTTTGTTTCGCTTATTGCCTAAGCTGTTCGTATATAATTGGTTACATAGGTCTAAATTAATAAAAAGAAAATGAACTAGGTCTACGCATCACAGCTATTGTGTGTCTATTGATTTCCCCTGCTGTTTTAGTTTATCATACGCTTTAATTTTATCCCAATCGTTTTTATCAGCACACGGACTTAATCCATTCCATCCAACAGTATGCTTTTTAATTAACTCGTTTTTATTTTGAATGCCACTTATTTGTTCACCTATCGGAATAATACTATCAAATTTATAACTCCAAATTACTGTATGAACTGACGGATCTGTTTGATCGTAGGCGACTAAAAAACATTGAATAGGATGATTCTTAAAATCGCTTACATTTGAGCCACTTGTTGATTCTGAAAAATAGTTATCACCAACTTTATATGCATAATGATAATAGGTTGTTGACTTAACTTTATTACTAGTAAAAACGTGTGCAACAGTTAGTTTGCCATTGTCACTCGTAAGCCTTTCATGCCATTGATTGCATCTTCTAAAAAGAACAATGCAGAAAATAATTAGTCCTAAATAGAAAACGATGTTAATGATTTTCTTTTGGTTCATTTCAATAATTATACAGGTTGTTAGGTAACTGTTTTAAAAACAGCATCTATTAGTTTGTTATGAAATAGTGCCGATTTAATATTACTAGATTTTGACGTAATTCGTTCAGAAAAATCTTTATATACGTCTCGATATCTAGAATCGTTACCATTCCATATTTTTTTGTCATCGACATAGATACAATTCGTGGCATGGTCTAGTGTAATTTTAGTATTTTTTTCATCCCAAAAAATGGTTTGCGCAACAAACGTTCCTTTATTCGCTTCCCAATCGATATGTAACTCGCCTTCGATATGGTTTAGTATTAATTTTACAGATACATTCGTCTCAATATCAAGTTTTAAAACACTATTTAGTTTGGCGTCTAAAATTTTAAAACTATTAGAGTTATCATTTTCCGTGATGATTTTCTTTAAAACACTTAACGCGTTTGGAGCCCAGTCGAGCCAAACGCCACCACTATGTTTTACAAAGTTCCATTCTTTTCCTGAAGTTAATGATAAGTGCTCGCTACTTATAAAGTGAAAACGTTTTATAGGACTAAATCTACTAAGTTCTTGTTTTAAAAATTGAACTTCTGGAAAAAACTCAAAATGATAGGAAACGACTAAAATTCCAGAAGACGCTTCCATAGCTTTCAATACCAAAGTACTTTCCTCAGTACTTATAGTCATTGGTTTTTCACATAACACATGCTTATTCGCTTTTAAGGCCTCAATGGTCATAGACGCATGCAAATGATTCGGTGTGCAGATGACAATGGTATTTATTTCGTCATCTTCTAGCAAAGTGTTGTAATCTGTTGTTAGACACACATTTTTTAATGCATTAAATTTATTTTGGAGCTTTTGTTCATTAGTATCACAAACAGCTTTAAGTGAAAAATAAGGGTTGGTAGTAATGGCATCTAGATGTGCATCAGAAATATCTGCTAAAGCTCCTATAAGCCCAACTGTGAACACTGTTTTTTTCATAGATTTCATTTACTTTGAATTGGCACCAACCTATTTGGGTATGATTGGAACTAAGTTAGGAAAAGAAAGAGAACTAGAGTAGGAGTACAACCAATAATTGCTATAGGCACTATTGTGAATCATTTGATTCAATAATCATTTTTGCTTTTAGCATTGAGGCTTTCGTAATCCGTTTTAATTTAGCTTTAACAAACCAACCAAAAAGTATATATAGTAATTTATTTTTGAAAATCAATGTATTTACTTGAGTCCATTGCGTTTTACTATTCACACTAAAATAACTCCATGAGCCACCACCACCTTTAATAAGGAGTGATTGTGTATCTACCATTTTTAAAGTCGTTTTATCAGGTTTTCGGCAAAGTTTGTAGCTCAATTTGGTAATGATACCACCAACAGATTTTAGCTCTATTATTTTGAAAGGTTTTAATTGCAAAATATTTAAATCGATGATCGACTTATCCCAAGTCTGTCTTTTTGAAAAATCTTGAGTGAAATTCCAAACAACGCTTTTTTCAGCATTTATTAAAATGGCATCTTTAATTGTAATTGATTTATTCATTCTAGTATAGATTACCAACCATCTTTGTTACCACTCATTTTATTTTCCATAGTGCCGTTTATAATAATTAACCATTTCATGGATGTATTCTGAATGGATATCATATTGTTTTTTTAGATTGTTTCAAATCTTGATAGCCTTTATAAGCTATTCCAGCACTAGCGATTGCGCCAAAAACTCCAATAAACCAACTCTCAGTAAACAACAGTCCAATTCCAGCTATAACGCCTACAATTCCTAAAACCAAACCTAAGTTTGCTGAGCTTTTCTTTTTTTTAGTCATGTCTTTTACTTTGTTTAATTATATATCCTGTAGCTAGTTTTATTTAGCCTCAAGATTTAGTTTTTCTTTTTTCGAGAGCTTTGCAAGGACTAAGTTATATGAAATGTCTAACCATTCATAAAGCAATTTATCTGAAATGCTGTTGTCCATTATAACATTGCTCCAATGTTTTTTACTAAAATAAGAGGGTTCCTGCATAGCTGGATATTCGGCTCTTAATTCTTCAATAGTTTCAGGCACACATTTTATGCTAAAACTTGAAAACGTATTAATATCTGTCGCAGTAAACATTTTTCCAGCCACTTTAAAAACTAATACATTTTGAAGTTTAGGAAAAGGTAAAGATTCTGTGACTCCTTTTTTAGATAAACAATATGTTCTGTATTCTTCTATATTCATATTCGCTTAATGGTGTACAAGGTGTTCGAGTATGATTGGGAACTAAGTTAGTAAAAGAAAATGAGCTGACTACTTACAAAACGAATAGTTAATTATAGAAGTTGTTGAGCTAGTATTTAGTTCTCCTTACATAGTTTTCCTTCAATGATTATTTCTTTGTTATCAATAATTGATTTAGAGACATAATAGAAACATTTTCCTTCTATTTTTTCCATTTCCACCAAAATACCACCAGTATCATTCATCTTTTTTTGATATTCAGCTAGTTTCATTTTCGTTTCGTCATATGTAAATCGGTAAGCACACTTATCAATTCTTTCAATTTTGGCATGAAGTGTATCTAACGGCATTCCTATGTCGATATATTTTTGAGGAATCTTAGTCAAGCTTTCACTTTGATTTTTTTCAGTTCTAATTATTTTCCATTCTACTCCTGGTAATTGAGGAGTAGTTCCAATAAAAGTGCCTTCCTTAAAATCTTCACAAGTTAAATCCTGAGTAAACCCATTAATAGTTGTGAATGTAAAAATCAGGAGGATTATTTTGTTCATAATATTGTACTAAAGTGTTCGTGTATAGTTGCAAGCTAAGTTAACAAAAGAAAATGAGCTAAGGGGAAATCTGTAGAGCTATCAAAGTATACATAGAGCGAATAATTATTTATAGACGTTGTTGTACCTATGCTATTATTTCCCTAGTTTCAAAATTCTAATAGCACCTTGTATTACCAAAACAAAAACTATTGTTCCAATAATTAAATCAGGTTTACTTGAATGCAACCAATTTACTAAAAGTCCAGCGATTATAACTCCTAAATTGATAATCACATCATTAGAGGTGAAAATCATGCTAGCTTTCATATGTGCTTCTTCTTTACTTTTTGACTTTTGTAAAATATAAAGACAAATTCCGTTCGCAATGAGTGCAAAAATCGAAACAATAATCATAGTCGAAAAGTCTGGTAATTTTTCTTCTCCGAAAAATCGTCTTAGAACTTCAACAAACCCGATAATCGCAAGTGTTATTTGAAAATACCCAGCAAGTTTGGCAATACGTTTTTTCTTTATTAAAGTTCCGCCAACCGCAAACAAACTAATTCCGTAAACAAAACTATCTGCGAGCATATCTAAACTATCTGCCACAAGTCCCATTGATTTTGAAATCAGACCTGTTGTCATTTCGATTATGAAAAAAATGAAATTGATTAAAAGTACAGACCAAAGAAGCTTTTTCTGATTTTTATTTTCCTTAAAATCCGTTTGGTCGGTTTGTTCCGTCGATAGTTTCTTTCCGCCTAGTTTTAATTCTAATATGGATTTTTCTATTTGTTGAATTTCTCCGCTATGAAAGACTGTCAATTTTCTATTGGGAATGTCAAATTCTAAATTCGCAATACTTGAGATGCCATCCAATTTCATTCGGATTAGGTTTTCTTCCGAAGGGCAATCCATTTTTTGGATTTCAAAGATCGACTTTTTCATTCAGTATCGATTTTTATTGGATTGATTACAATGTGTTCGTATATAGTTAGAAGCTAAGTTAACAAAAGAAAATGAGCCAGAGGAAAATTTGTGTGTTTTGGAATATACGCAACACTAGTAATTAATATACACATTGTTGTGCACTAGCTAATAGATAGTGAGACAAGATGCTCTTATTGAAATTCATTATATCTTTGTATTTAGTTTTGAACTAGAAGTAATGCTAGATTATGAAAATTAATTTTATTGACTTTTTTATTTTCATTGGGATAGTTCAAGGGCTACTTTTCTCACTTGCGATTCTATTTTCTAAGTTTTTTAAAAGTAAAACCAATCTATATTTAGGTATTGGAGTTTTAATTGGGGTTTTTATAAATATTCAATATTGTTTACTGAAATATGGATGGTATGAAAGTAATCCAAGTTATAGAATATTAGAAGATATAGAGTTTGTTTTACTTTTCCCAATATTTCTTTACATCTATTATTTAAAGTTCTTAAACCCCAAACTAAGGCTAACAGCAAACTATTTATTTCTAGCCGTTCCTTTTATACTATCGGTACTAATAAACTTATACATAGGAGGTCATTTTTACTTTGATTTGTATGAAATACATAACCAACAATGGATTCCTAATTTCTATACTATTGAGTATTATCTTTCTATCATTTTGAATTTAGTTTTTTTGATAATAGAATTTAAAATGATTTTCAGAAACAAAAAAAATGATAATCTCACTATAAGTTATGATTCAAAATGGATAAGAATATTTTATGGACTTCATGCGTTGATTGTAATTCTCTGGATAACTTTAGAGGTTATAGACTACCATTTTTATGGTGACATCACATTTGTTCTATGGTTGTTTTTGAATTTAATTTTTTATTGGGTTGGTTACATTGGAATTTATAAATTTAGACTAGCCAGAAACAGATATGAAATAAGAAAAATTGTAAGTAAGGAAAAGAAAGATGCTAATGTAAAAATGAGTGTGTCAAATGAGAATCCATACTTTAAAAAAATGATATCTTTTTTTGAAGAAGATAAATTATATATAGATTCTAAATTGAGTAGAAATGACGTTGCTGAAAAACTTGGGATAAGCGTTGGTTATTTCTCTCAAATAATTAATACTGTTTCGGATAAAAAATTTTCAGATTATTTAAACTTTTATAGAGTAGAAGAGGTTAAAAAGATGATGCTAAACGATGAGTTTAAAAATTATAATCTTTTGGCTATTGGACTTGAGGCTGGTTTTAATTCGAAAACAGCATTTTATAATGGATTTAAAAAAGAGACTGGCTATACACCTTCTGAATATAAAAAGAGACATCAAAATAATAGCTCAAATTTGTCCTAAATTGTTCACTTCTAACAATTATGAACCACGATTTTGTTCTACTAAATTAAGTTTGCCCAAAATTTAATATTAATGACTTACAGAAGTCTAAAAATGAACAAAATGAATAGAAATTTATTATTATTAGTAGTGCTAATTACTTTTGGGTTTACATCCTCGTGCAGTAAAGATGATGATGTTATTGAAACAATTAATGAAACATTTATTATTGGAAAATGGAGGTTGTCAAGTATAACTGAAAATGGAGCAAATGTTAGCTTAAATGATTGTGAAAAACTGAAAACACTAGAGTTTAATACCTCTTTTGAAGTCACCATAAAAACATATGATTTTAATATGATGGATGACTGTGAGATAAGTTCAAACAATATATATGATTATTCAATTAGTCATAATTTAATTACTATAGAAAGTGAAGGAGAGGCTGAGGTTTCTACGCCAAGAAATGAAACTTTAATCCTTAAATTTATTGAAGATTCAAACGTTACGATTCAAACACTTAGCAGAGAATAGTGTTAATATAACCCAGAAAAAAGTTGGTGAATTATTGATTAAATAATAAGAGCAAATTTAGGAGTGATAGTTGTTATATTATTACTCCTTTTTTGTATTAAATATAAACGTTGTTATGCTTAGTGTTTTTATTTTATTGAAGTTAAATTCTTTTACAAAGCTTATTTGAATTTTATCTCTTCAATCTTTATGTTTCCATAATACGGCGTAGCACTTTTGACGCTTTTTAGCATTGGAAAATATAAGTTTATGTTTCTTTTTCTTAAATCCTTAGGCTCAAAATATGATTCATGAGCTACTTTTTTCGGGTTTTTAAAACTTATTTTATATTTATCATATGCTTCATATTTTATAGGTATGGTAAAATTTGTAACCCCCTCAAATTCATAATCTAAAAATGTATCTTTTATATCTGGTTTATATCTCTTTTCTAGAGATTTATACTCGGGTTTATTCTTTATTAATTTGATAAAATGCCATTTATCTGTAAAATTCGTGTAGGCCACATCAATTGGTCTATATCTTATTTTATTTTGATAATCTATAAGTGAAAATTTGTTAGGGTCAAAAGGTCTTTTCTGATTATCAATCATCTCAATTCTTACTTTAACGTTGTATTGAACTATTGTTTTAGATTTTGTTCTAACATTAGTTACTGCTCCTAAGAATTGACTCGCTTTTTTTGTTTTTTCATATTCAATAGTTAGGTTATCCTCTTGAATCTTAATTTGAGAATAAAATAGTTGAGTGAATAGGAATGTCGCTATTATTAATCTTGTTTTCATATTAAATCATTTTACTAGTAAATCTTGTCAGAAATTTTTCTTACTTAATAGGTTAAAATATTAACCACAATCTGAACGTGTACGGATTGCCTTCGGTGATTATTTTCCCTAGTTCGTTTTTGTGAAGAAATTTTTGAATAATTGTTTAGTGTTGTAATTTATACATAAGATTCACATGTCGTATAATTTCAGAATTAAAATCTTTATATAGGGGTTTATATTTTGGTCCTAGTGTAACTTTAATGTCTTCTATAATCTCATTAGAACTTTTACCTTTTGCAAAATCTGATGTTACTTTTTCCCAAACGTTTGATAATAGATCTGCATCTCGTATTACCGATTCTGTAGTAGTTGCTTTACCATGTCCTGTTAAAACAACAGTTGGGTTTAAATTTGCTATTTTGTAAAGGATACTTATTAAATTGGGAACATTTTTATAATCTGAAATCATTGGCATCCAATCAGAACTTAGTACATCTCCACCAAATATTATTTTTTGTTTAGGTAACCACATCAAAATATCACCTGGAGAATGACCATCATTGGAAAAAATGAATTCGACATCTATTCCTCCGAATTTGCGTTTTTGCCCTTGAGTTAATAGAACTTTTGGAAATGCAAGTTTAGTGGAACCAATAGTCCCTTTAGTCACTTTATAATAAAATTCAACATCTTTTTTGCCATACTTTTCCATAGTTATATGTGCTTTATCACTTGCGATAATTTCAATATCAGATTCGCTAAACGCAGCATTGCCAAGCCAATGATCAGCATGACTATGTGAATTGATTACCCAACGAACAGGTTGATTAGTAACCGTCTTAATTGCCTTTTTAATTTTGTTACCTATCGCTTCGGAAGAGCCAGTATCGAAAAGCAGGACTCCTTTGCCAGTAACCACAAAATGAATATTTGAATTCCAACCTTTATTTTCAGGAGTAGGTAATCCTTTTGATGGCGAAATAATGCTATATACATTTTGTGTAATGGTGGTTACTTCAAAATCTGTGTTAGCATTTCCAGCACAAGAACTGTTAGATATTATGACAAACATGCAGAGAATAAGCCTGATGATTTTAATTGGTTCTTTTTGATTCATCAATTTCGAGTGTTTTTTTATGTTGGTAAGGTGTTCGTGTATGGTAGGGGACTAAATTAGCAAAAGAAAACGAACCAGAGGAAATTCTGTAAGATTTTCGTGTACACATAAACTAACAATTAATTAGACACGTAGTCAGGCATTGTTTTTTTATTCCGCTTTATTTTTATAAAGCCTCCATAAGCTTGTAATATTGAAGGAATTATTGTCAAAACCAGAAGTATTCCAATTTCAATTTTTATGTTTTTTGCTGAAATAGAAAAGGCACTATTAAAATTAAAAGGTGTTTCTATTCCGCTAATATACATTCTGTAAATCAGCCATAAAACGCCTCCATTTTCGTTTTTCCAATTCAAATCAGTTGGGGAGTTCAGAACTGCTAACAACCAAATTATGAATCCAGTTAGTGCAATTATATAATAATTCCGCAAATCAAATTTTTTAGTTTTATCGGTAACTAAAAATCCGCTAACAAAATAAAGAAGAAGAACTACACTCAAATGAAAAATAGCATAAATCATTTCAATTGTTCCATTTCCAACATAGTCGTAAAAATATGTGAATCCGAAAATTGAAATCATAAATATTAAAATATGTGAAGCTATTAATTTCAGGTGCATTTTTATCAAATATTTCAACGTGTTTGTGTATGGTTTACCTTCGGTGATTATTTTCCCTAGTACATTTTTGTTAGCCCCATTTTTTCAAAATGTTGGACAAAGACCTTCTAGCTTTAATAGTTGCTCCGCCAGTTCGGTTTACTTCGTCTGTTGCGTTGGCTAGAACTAAGTTAGTAAATAGAAAACGAATCAGAGGAAAATCCGTAGGATTTTCCAAGTAGGCTAGAACTAGCAATGAATTATACATGTTGTTGTGTATTGTTTTATTCCTTTAATAATTTGATTCTACCTATTCCTGATCTAGTTGATATTTTTGCAATGTAAATACCGTTAGAGAAATTTGAGATGTCAATAGTTGCACTTAAACTGTTAGGTTGAAGTTTTAAAATCTCCTCTCCAAGTATATTATAAAGTGTGATGTTTTTGATCTTCTTGTTTTCAGAGATTATCGTTACTAAATTTTTAGTTGGATTTGGAAAAGCATTCACCTGATCTGTATTAAAAGATTGATCAATACCATTACTTAATACATTAGATATTATTTCGATATCATCAAATAAGAAAGTTGCATTAGCTGATGCATCATTTGATCCATTATAACCTAGCATCAAAGTTAATACATCGTATATCGGACTATCTGCGTTTGAAAGATCCCAAGTATAAGTTGCCCATTCACCAGATACTGTAGTTATGACGTCTTGTTCTTTTCCGAATTGATCTGGAGGACTGCTTTCTAATTTAAACTTAAGTATTGTGCCTATTGGAGCGTCGGTATATACTTTCATAGATATTGTTCCAATAGTTGACATATTCTCAATATAGTCTGTTAATGCTAATTTACTTCTCATATATCCAGCACCGCCACTTCTCAGAAATTGGCCTACAGTAGCACTAGGATTGTTTGCGTCTATTTGTGGATTAGGTATAACCGTTGTCTCTGCACCGAAAAAATTTGTAAAATCTGTAGATACAACACTGTTTTCAAAATCAATTGGAAGTGTTGTTGGTATAGGGTCAGGAATAGCCGGACCTGAGACTTGTTGTACATCATCAAATAGAAATGTTGAGGTATTTGTGCCATCTCCAATATTACCAAAATCAAACATTACCTGTATTCTATCGTAATCATTAACTTCTCCATCAAAATTCCAACTTATAGTTTCCCATTCGCCAGAGGTTGTTGTTAATTTGTCTAAATTAGTTCTATCACCTGAATTTTCAAGTTCTAATTTAATTCTTGTGCCAATTGGTGCTGTCGTGTATACTTTCATGGATATATGCCACATCGTAGATAAATCAATAGAATTGATTAAAAATATTTTACTTCCTGCCCAAAAATTGCCTCCATCTTTCACAATTTGACAAACTGTAGCACTAGGATTATCGACATCAATATGAGGGTTTGAAATAATAGTTGCTGTCGCTCCACTATAATTGAGAAAATCAGTACTTACAACACTTGATTCAAAATCAATAGGTAAAGAAGTTGGTACCGGAGCTGTTGGTCCAGAAACCTGCTCAACATCATCAAAATAAAAGGTAGAATTTACTGAGCCATCTCCAACATTACCAAAATCAAACATGAAAACAATTTCATTAAGATTATTCTCTGTACCTATAAAAACCCATTCTAAAGTTTCCCAGGAACCAGAAACTGTAGTAATTGCATCGACATCAACAGCTGGTTCAGAGCCTTCTAGTTTAAATTTTACAATTGTTCCTACAGGTGCTGTAGTATATACTTTCATTGTTATTTTGGTTAAAACAGAAAAGTCTAAATTGTCTGTTAATAGAATTTTACTACCCGCGTAAATTGCTCCTCCATCTCTAACAATACGCCCAACGGAACTGCTCATATTTATTCCTGTTGGATTCGGGTTTGTTGTTACTATAGCTGTGCCACCATCAAAATCAATGAAGTCAGCAGAGGCAATATCCCCTTCAAAATTGATTGGTAAACTTTGTGAAAATCCAGAATAAAATGAGACTAGTAATATTAGAGAATAAAAATGCTTCATAAAATGTTTAAAATTAATTTTCGCTAAAAATATATTAAGATAAGCTCCTAATGAAGAAATTAAACAATACAAAAACCATACATCGACTATAATGTGTTATGTTTAGGAATAATTTTGAATCTTGTTAAATATTAAAATAGAGCTTGGTTTTTTGAAATTGTACACAACGTGTTCGTGTATGGTTAGTTGCGTTGGCTAGCAACTAAATTAGTAAAAGAAAACGAACCAAAGGAAAATCCGTAGGATTTTCCGAGTACACCCAAACCAAGCAATTAGTTATACACGTTGTTGTAAAACGTTAATTTTCTGAATCTTCTTTTTTAGGTTTATTAAATTTAGATAAATCGATTTTATCACCTGCTATCTTCGGACCACTGAGTTTTTTATATTGCGTTTTAAGACTTTCATCATTTCTAGGTTCTATAACTTTTAGATTAATTATAAACTCTCTCCAGAAGTAATTCCCCTTTTGTGTAAATCCAAATTTCTTTTTATTATTCTCTTTGCTTTCTATGTCTGTCACAATGTCTTGTGCCTCATACATTTCTCTAACAATATCTTGAATACTATATGGGAATTCATTACGTTTTTTTATGGATAATCCAATATCTCTAAAGTATTTGAATAAATCAGTTTCTTTAAATTCTATGTATTGTTTTTTAAAATTTTCAATTTCCTCCTTTCCAAGAGTAGCAGTATCATTTTGTTCTGCAATTTCTTTCAGTTGTAGATTATCTTCATTTAATGTCTTGAATTCGTCTTTTAATGCATTTAACTGAGCGGTTCTGACATCAATTTTTTCTTGAAGGTCTTGAATAATTTCATTCAATTCAATTTTCTCTCTATAATCAGCTTTTAATTCCTCTAATTTATTTTCTTCTAAAGTGATTTCTTGTTTAGCCTTTAAATCTATTATCATTTGTTCCTTTAAGTTGCCCTTTCTCTCAATTACAGATTTTTTAAGAATTTTGTCAAAAACAACCATTATGTATGGAATTAATCCAATATATATTATTGCTAAGAGCAAAGGGAATATCAGATTAGAATAGATAGATACATAGTTAAGATTTATCTGATTTATTCTTTCTTCAATTGAAAGATTTGAAAAGCAAATCAATAGCAATGCTCTCCAATTAAAAATTATCCATGATATCATAAATGCACCAGTGAATGGATTTTTTATTCTTTCTGAAGATGTTTCAAAAAATGTTTTTATGAAATTTTTCATGAATTTTCTAATAATGTTTTACAACGTTGGCGTATATGAAATGTAGCGATTAAAAGTACGCTTACCTTTCAGGTTTGGTTTTGCTTTAT
>CANLEE010000006.1 GCA_947489585.1 uncultured Psychroserpens sp. | reverse complement strand
ATCTGTAGCTGTCCAAGTTCTAGTAATTGTTTCAGTATTTCCACAAGCTGAAGCAGATGCATCAGAGAATGTAACAGTTACAGTACCACAGGTATCTGTAGCAGTAGCACTACCTGTATCTGCAGGATCAGTACTTTCAGTACATTCCACAGTAGTATCAGCAGGAAGCGTTAATGTTGGCGCAGTAGTATCAACCACAGAAATCGTTTGTGTATCAGACACTGAATTTCCACAGTCATCTGTAGCTGTCCAAGTTCTAGTAATTGTTTCAGTATTTCCACAAGCTGAAGCAGATGCATCAGAGAATGTAACAGTTACAGTACCACAGGTATCTGTAGCAGTAGCACTACCTGTATCTGCAGGATCAGTACTTTCAGTACATTCCACAGTAGTATCAGCAGGAAGTGTTAATGTTGGAGCAGTGGTATCTTCAACTGTAATAGTTTGTGTTTCTGTAGCTACATTTCCGCAATCATCCGTAGCTGTCCAAGTTCTAGTTATCGTTTCAGTGTTTCCACATCCAGCAACAGAAGTATCAGAATATGCTACAGTTACAGTACCACAATTGTCGGTAGCAACTGCAGTTCCAGTATTTGGTGGATTAGTATCTTCACCACACTCTCTAGTTTTATCTGTAGGAACTGTTATTGTTGGAGGTGTAGTATCAACTACATAGATGGTCTGTACATATTCTTGAATTGTAACACCACAAGCATCTGTGAATGCCCAAGTATTTGTATATGAACCATTAGTAGGACAGTCAGGATCGACAACTAAGGGACCTGAAGTTTTAGTGAAAGTAAAATCACACTTATCTGTTTCAGGTTCTAAGTTTTGAGCAGCTGCTAATGCAGTTGCATCTGAACATTCAACAGTTCTATCTAATTCTTCAGGAGCATTAGCCCATGCGACTACAGGTTGGTTTACTTCTACCACAAGTGGTAGTTTATTTCCAATATTACAATCATCAAGGGCAGCAGAACTCAATGTGCTTTGCCCATTTGGGTTTTGTATACCATTATAGTTTGCTGTAAATTGAAGATCAAAGGTTAAATCACAGTTATCTTCTAAAAAGTAACATTCGTCTTTAATTATAACATCAAAATCTATGACCAAAGCAGGATCACCAACATCGGTATATCCATCTTCTATAGAAAATTCTAAAAAGTTAGTTAAGGGGTTAAAATCATAAGTCACGCCAGCTGGTAAGTTCACCATATTGACTCCAGCAATTTGAGGAGGTAATGTTGACGAAATTGTTAAGTTAACGGCATTGTCATTTCCTTTATTTATAACATTAAAGGTAAATCCAAGAGATGATCCTGCATCTGCAGGAGAAGCCCCAGAATCCATAACAATTTCAATTGGATCTAAATCTGGTGCCCAAACATCAACAGAGAGTCCTACAAGATATAATCCGTAAGTCTCTTGATTTGAGGTCAGTCTCAATGTAGCCGAAGTTTGATTATTTCCTATCAGTGAATTTCCAGTATTATCAAGATTAAAAACTGCGGCATCATAACCTAATGTATTTTGACTGGCAGGATTTCTATCTAAGAAATTTGAATTTCCAATTGTAATTCTACTATTAAAAAAGTTATTACTGTTTCTTTGAGGAGCACTAATTGACACAAAATCACCACCTGTGTCTCGTATTTGTAATTGGTCACCACTTAAATCTTGATCACCTTCTAATGAACCAATAAGTACATTCGCATTTACATTTCCAGTAGGTACAGTTTGAAATCCTCCAAAAGTGATGTCAAAATTATTAACAGCACTGGTTACATTTGCATACCCATCAAATAAACTTATATTTTTTGCAGGTAATTTAGGGCTTTCATAAACGAAAATAATTTGCCATCCACCTGATGTACCAATATTTCCACCATCATGCCCAGTAAGCGATCCTGTTTTTGCCTCAACATTAGCTACTTGATATTTCCCATAAGGGTCATCAAGATTAGTAACTAAATTTGTAATGTCTTTGAAACATATATAAGGGTCATTGTTAAGGTGAAAATTTCGACCTCTATAAATGATATCATCTGCAGTAAGTGTTGCATACGTTGTTTGCCCAGGGAGCATTAACATAATATCATTATAATTCCAGTTTGGCTGATTTTCTGAATTTGGATCCGTAGTTGGTTCTCTATCAGCAGCAGCCCAATATAGATAAGCTCTGTATGTTGAAAGACAAGCTAATTGTGATTCAGGATTTGTGTAATTTGCACTACTTGAGTTAAAGGTGTCATCTACTGAATCATTATTGGCATCATACAAACCATCAATATCCACATAGACATTATTACTAAAATTATGGTTTCCATCGGAACCATTATAGTTTTGAGTAGCAGTTCTAGACAACATATTGTTGGCTATCATTGTATAGTCTCCATTTAATGTCTGATTAAACCTAGGCGTAAATGGGTCTAGAACCTGAGCATTAACAAAACAACCTAGCAAGGTAATGACAACCAAGCAGGCTTTTTTTAACGTATTATGATTAATAGCAGTTTTCATAAGTAACAGTTTGTTAATAAACTAGTCAAAAGACTAGTTGAAATTTTTTGGATCTGGGATTTGGGATTTTATCGTAAGCGTATTACTGATAGTTTTTGTATCATCAGAAATCGCTCTTATTTCAATGCAATTCCATTTTCCGAGAGGAGTGTCTGGATTTCGAGAAATTTTGATATAGAAATCTTTTGAGCTTTTTCCTTTTATAACTCCAGTTTTAAACACATTTTTATTTTGAGCAGTTAAAACTTGTTTTTTTAGTTGTACTTGTTTTGATTGTTGAATGTCTTGACAAGTTTTATTTTCCGAAACAATAGTGAATTCCTGAGCTTTATCTTTTGTATTGACAATCTCAATAAGATATAGGTGTTCAGAAGCTGTATTAGGTGAATCCGAAGACTTCTTTACCTTTAACTCAAGAGTTTGTTGTCCATACGTACATAGCGTTGCAATACAAACTAGCATTATCGTAGTAATTTTTTTCATAGTATAATATTTAACTATAATTTCGCTTAGCGATTTAATTTAAAATAATCGTAACTGTTTTAAGTCTTTTGACCTTTATCAGATTTCCAATTTTTTGAGGGAAGAACATTGGTAACCAATGCGTGGTAAATGGATATATTAATATATTTTTGATTTGGGGTCATTAAACATTAATTTAACTAAACAAATGAACTGATTACTAATACCTTTGGCAAATTTAAATGTTAAAGAGGGCAAAATACTCGTTAAAACGGAAATATGCAACATTTTATCGATAAAATTTGCATTTAATCGAATATAGATGAAAAGAATTATACTTATTAGACACGCAAAATCGTCTTGGGAACACCAAGTTGGAGATAGAGATAGGCCTTTAAAAAAAAGAGGGTTTAAAGATGCAGAATTAGTTTCTAATGCTTTTAAAGGCAAGTTTGTAGAGCCAGATATTGTTTTTTCAAGTCCAGCAAATAGAGCTTTTTCAACATGTGAAATTTTCATGAAAAATTTAAACATTAAAACTGAAAAACTAAATATTGCAGAAAACCTCTATGATTTTGGAGGTGAAAATGTGATTAATTTTCTCAAAAGCGTAAGTGAAAATTATGAAAATGTTATGATTTTTGGACATAATCATGCTTTCACATCTATTTGCAATATATTTGGTGATGTTTATATTGATAATCTGCCTACAAGTGGATTGGTTTGTATATCATTTGATGCAAATACATGGCCAGATATTAATAATGGCAAAACAGAATTAATGATTTTCCCTAGAGATCTTAAGTAATGACAAAAGACAAAAACAATTATATAAATAGAGAATTAAGTTGGCTTCATTTTAATGAACGAGTATTACAAGAAGCAGCTGATGAAAGTGTACCATTAATTGAGCGTTTTCGTTTCTTGGGTATATTTTCAAATAATTTAGATGAATTCTTTAAAGTGCGTTACGCTACTGTAAAACGAATTGATGAAGCAGGTAAAGGAGGAAAAAGCGAGCTAGGAATTAAAGCTGCTGATTTGTTGGAAATCATCACTCAAGTTGTTATTAAGCAGCAAAGCAAGAGTCTGGATATATTGAGTAACATTCAAAAGAAACTTGAAAATGAAAAGATATACATTATTGATGAAACCCAAGTTGATGATGAACAGCATAAGTTTATAAAAAATTATTTCTTGCAACAGGTTAGCCCAGCCTTAGTGACCATCATTTTAAATGACATGGTCAAACTGCCACATCTGCAGGATAGTGCTGCTTATTTAGCTGTAAAGATGGAGTTAAGCAATAACCAAAAGCAATTTGCTCTCATAGAGATTTCTAAATCTATGGAACGTTTTGTGGTGCTTCCAAGTAAAGGTGGTAATTGCTATATCATGATTTTAGATGATTTGTTGCGTTACTGCCTTGATGATATTTTCAATATTTTTAATTATAGTAGTATTACAGCTAATATGATTAAAATTACTCGTGATGGTGAATTAGATTTCGATAGTGATTTGAGTAAGAGTTTTATAGAGAAAATTTCTGATAGCGTAAAAGACCGACAAATTGGTGATCCTGTACGCTTTGTCTATGATAAAACTATAGATGAAGCAACATTAGAATTTTTAATGTCAAAAATGGGAATTGACTCTAAAGATAGTGTTATTCCTGGTGGCAGATACCATAATCGTAGAGATTATATGGGGTTTCCAAGTCTCGGTCGCCATGATTTATTGTATAAAAAAATTGACCCTTTACAAGTAAAAGGGCTGAGTTTAGAGCATAGTATCTTTAATACTATAGCCACTAAAGATTATTTATTGCATACACCATATCAAACGTTCTCTTATGTTGTAAAATTTTTGCGTGAAGCAGCACTTGATCCACAAGTCAAAACTATAAAAATTACCATCTATAGATTAGCGCAAATTTCTCATATTGCCAGTTCACTTATAAATGCAGCCAAAAACGGTAAAAAAGTTACAGTTGTTATCGAGCTTAGAGCGCGTTTTGATGAGCAAGCCAATATTGACTACGCTGAACAGATGCAAGATGAAGGTATCAATATGCTTTTTGGAGTTTCTGGCTTGAAGGTGCATAGTAAAATTTGTGTTTTAGAGAGAGAAGAAAACAATACTCTGAAGCGCTATGGTTTTATTAGTACTGGGAACTTTAATGAATCTACTGCGAAAATTTATACAGACTTCACTTTGTTTACAGCTAATCAAAAAGTTTTGAAAGATGTTAACAAAGTGTTTAATTTCTTTGATACCAACTATAGAATTCACCGATATAAACACATTATAACATCTCCTCACTATACAAAATCAAAACTATTCGCTTTAATTGATACAGAAATTGAAAATGTGAAAAAAGGTAAACCTGCTTTTATTAAACTGAAATTGAACAGTATTTCAAGTTATAAAATGATTGATAAACTCTATGAAGCTAGTAGAGCTGGTGTAAAAATTCAGATGATTGTTAGAGGAATTTGTTGTTTGATACCTGGAATTAAAGGTATGAGCGAAAATATTGAAGTTATTAGTATTATTGACAAGTTTTTAGAGCATACACGACTTTATATATTTTGTAATGATAATGATACTAAAGTCTATATTTCTTCTGCAGATTGGATGACTCGTAATATCGAAAATAGAGTAGAAGTGAGTTGCCCAATATATCAAGATGATATTAAACAAGAGTTATTAGATATTTTCGATATTTGCTGGAATGATAATGTTAAAGCTAGAGTCATTGACGAAACTCAAAGTAATAACTATCGTAAAAATGACAACCCAAAAGTAAGAGCCCAATTTGCACTTTACGATTATTTTGAAGAAAAACTGAATTCTTAAGTATGTTAAGCATAAAAAAATACGCAGCAATTGACATTGGTTCTAATGCTGTAAGACTTTTAATATCAAGTATTGTAGAGCAAGAGGATACTTATGTGAAATTTAAAAAAACATCGCTCGTTCGTGTGCCTATTCGTCTTGGTGCGGATGTGTTTTTAAATGGTGAAATTTCCAAAGACAATAGAAAACGTATGCTTGATACAATGACTGCTTTCAAATTGTTGATGAAATCACATAAAGTGGTCAAATATAAGGCATGCGCAACTTCTGCAATGCGAGAAGCCGATAATGGAAAAGAACTAGTGAAACTTATTTCTAAAAAAGCAGCAATTGATATTGATATTATTAATGGAGAAGAAGAAGCAGCAATTATTGCTGCAACAGATTTGCACTCTTATATAAAAGAGGATAAAACGTATTTGTATGTTGATGTTGGTGGAGGTAGTACCGAATTTTCAGTAATTCACCTAGGAAAAACAATTGCGTCAAAATCGTTCAAAATAGGAACCGTACGTTTGCTCAATAATATTGTAAAAAAAGAAACTTGGCACGAACTTGAGGATTGGATAAAGACTAAAACGAAAGGGTATGACACTATAGATTTAATAGGTTCGGGAGGAAACATTAATAAAATATTTAAAATTTCGGGTAAGGCTGCAGGTAAGCCTTTAACCTATTTTTATTTAACATCTTATTACAATAAACTTCGAAGGTATTCTTATGAAGAACGAATTACAGAGCTTGAGCTCAATCAAGATCGAGCAGATGTAATCATTCCAGCTACTAGAATATATCTTTCTGCTATGAAATGGAGTGGAGCTAAAGATATCTATGTCCCAAAAATAGGATTGTCAGATGGTATTATAAAAAGCATCTACTTTAATACAGTTTCTAGTATAAACCTCTAATTATTAGTCAGTTTAGCGTATTTTTAAGTGGAATAGCCAATATTTGTTTTGTATTTTTAATTTTCATTATATATTAGCCGTCTCAAATCTTTGCTATAAACTAGCATAATTTTGATATTAATCTCATAAAACGAGAACCCTAATTAAAATACTTATGCAAATGAAATCAATAGTACTTACTTTATTATTCGTAGCCGTTACAACTGTATCTTTTTCTCAAGAAGTGAGTTATGGGGTTAGAGCTGGTATCAATATCTCAAATTTAGATTTTGATCCTGATGCAACATTTAGTAACCAACATAGAAACGGATTTGCCTTTGGTGGGTTTGTAGATTATGGAATTACAGAGAACTTTTCAGCTTACTTGGAAATTCAATATTCAGCTGAAGGTGCAAAAGCTGAAGCATTAAGAGCAGACTATCTACAATTGCCAATTATGGCGCGTTTTGCTATTGGTGAAAAATTCACATTAGGCGTTGGCCCAATGGTAAGTTTAAAAACATGGAAAGACCAAGATGCTTTTTCAACCTTTACCTTTTCTGGTATAGGAGGTGTAGAATATATGATAAACGACGAACTATTTGTTGATGCGCGAGTGCATTACGGTTTAAGCAATATTCTCGATGAAGATGTTTCTGGTTTAGAAGCACAAAACACAACATTTCAATTTGGATTTGGTATAAAAATCTAATACGATCTTGTATATAATAACTAAGCTTCAGTTTACACTGAAGCTTTTTTTATGATATTAGCCATGAATTGTTTGGTTTTTACTTAGGTCTTTCATGATATCCGCTTCAAAATCAAGAAGTTCATTCCATTTCTTGTCTACTTCCTTACGATCACCATATTGTCTAGCAAACCCGAGAAACATTGTATAATGATTGGCTTCACTAACCATAAGCTTTCTATAAAATTCGGCGAGTTCTTTATCTTCTAATTCTTCAGAAAGCAATCTAAAACGCTCACAACTCCTTGCTTCAATTAGTGCAGCATATAGTAATCTATGTACGAGCTGTGTTGTTCTACTACCTCCTTTGGGGAAGAATTTCAGTAACTGCAGTACATAATCGTCTTTTCTATCACGACCTAAAACCCAGCCTTTGGCAATAATTCTATCATGTACCATTTTAAAGTGACTGATTTCCTCTTTAACAAGAGCAATCATTTCGGTAACCAATTCGGTATATTCAGGGAAGCTTACAATTAAAGAAATAGCAGTACTAGCAGCCTTTTGCTCACAATAAGCATGGTCTGTAAGGATGTCCTCAATATTTTTTTCTACAATATTAATCCAACGTGGGTCTGTTGGTAATTTTAATCCAAGCATAATTAACTATGATCTTCTATAAGAGTTAAACGTTCGTTTCCACTTTTATCAATGCGCATCTCATAAAGTTTATAGGACTCATTTTTTGGATTTATAAAAGAAATGCCCAATATTAACTTTTTATCATTAGAGATCTCTTGATTGACCCAAACGTGTTCAAGTGTTGCATTTTTCCAAAATTCTGAAGGTGAAATATCTCTAAATTTCTCTGCAGAAATATGCCTTTTAAAAATGATTTCATCTTGAACTGTTACTATTATTTCGGATTCAAAAGAACGATGATATTTGGATGTCATTTTAAGATCTTTCACTGATTGATTTAAAAGAATCTGAGAATCCATAGATGTATAGTTTTTTATACTTACTTTAAATGTTTTTGAAATTAAAGAATCAGTTTTTGTTTCCGCATAACTTTCAGGATAATAGTGTTTTACGCTAGTTAACTTCTGGTTTTTGTTAAACTCAGATATAGCATGTTCTAAACGTTCTTTTTTACTGGTTCTGCCATCGCAAGATGTTAAAACCAATAGAATAATACATGGCACTAAAAGAACTATTTTTTTCATAATAAAAGCATTAAATGTCCAAGCCAAACGTCTTTCTAAGTACTTCAATATTTGAGTTTTTCTCTTTAAGTTTTTCGTACTTTTCTTGAGTAGTAAAGGCATACTTTTTGGAGATTTCTTCATTAACACTAATATCGAGTTTTAAATCGTAATTGAGTAGTGATTTTCTCAAAAATTCCATCAATGGGTATTGCGATTTTTCAAGCTCAACTCTTAATGTGTCATTTGGGAATTCGAGTTGAATTGTAGTAGTATTTAGTGTTGGCTTGCTCATTTCTAAAATAGAAGCCATAATTTTTTCTCCTTTTTTGTGAAGTTGTTTGATATAAGCATTCCATGCGTCATAAAACTGAGCTTCAGTAAAAGCTTCTGTTGGCAAATCTTCAACATCAATAACAACTTCCATTTGACGTATTTGGTGCTCTTTTTTAGCTCTTATACTCTTTAGGGAAAGTCCAGAAGTTCTATGGTCTTTATTCAAATCTAGTTTTGGTCGAGGAAGTTCAGCAGTAATTGGTGCATCAACAACGATTTTTACATCTTCGTTATTCACTGTTGTTTTTTCTTCGGAAACCTCAACAGATATCTCTGTCTTAGGCAATTCTACAGAGATTGGCGTAATTCCTTTCTTTTTAAAATAAGATGGTGGAATTATGTAATGCTTGCTATTTTTTTTTTCTCCATCAAAAGTGATAGAGGCAAGTTGCATAAGACAAAGTTCAACTAGTAAGCGTTGATTTTTGCTGTTTTTATATTTTAAATCGCAATCATTAGCAAGTGCTATACCTTTAATGAGAAAGGCATGTGGTGCCTTTCTGGATTGCTCAACATATTTTGCTTTGGTATCATCACCCACTTCAAGGAGCTCAATAGTTTTTTCATTTTGACAAACGAGTAAATCTCTAAAATGAGATGCTAATCCTGCAATAAAATGGTGCCCATCAAAACCTTTAGATAGTGTATGATTGAACTGAATTAACAATTCAGGAATTTTATTTTCCAAAATTAAATCTGTACTAGTAAAATAGGTTTCATAATCTAGCACATTGAGGTTTTCAGTAACTGCTTGTCTTGTAAGCTCTTTTCCTGAGAAACTTACAACACGATCAAAGATTGATAAAGCATCACGCATAGCACCATCAGCTTTTTGGGCTATAATATGGAGTGCATCATCTTCAGCATCAATACCTTGTTCTTTAGCGATGTATTTCAGGTATTCTTTAGCATCTTTTACTGTGATACGTTTAAAATCAAAAATTTGACAACGCGATAATATCGTTGGAATGATTTTATGCTTTTCTGTCGTTGCTAAAATAAATATACAATGCTTTGGAGGTTCTTCTAATGTTTTCAAAAAAGCATTAAATGCGGCTTGAGAGAGCATATGTACCTCATCAATGATATAGACTTTATATTTGCCAACTTGTGGAGGAATACGAACTTGATCTGTCAAACTTCTAATATCATCTACAGAGTTATTTGATGCAGCATCGAGTTCAAAGATGTTAAATGCAAAATCTTCATCCTCAGTTTCAGAACCATCGCTGTTAATCATTTTCGCTAAAATACGAGCACATGTTGTTTTTCCAACGCCTCTTGGGCCAGTAAATAAAAGGGCTTGAGCCAAATGATTATTTTCAATAGCATTCAATAACGTATTTGTAATAGCTTGCTGACCAACAACATCCTTAAAGGTTTGTGGTCTATACTTACGAGCCGATACGACGAAATGTTCCATTGAAAAAACTTAGGTTAACAAAGTTAAAAATTCAGCTTATAAAACAGAAAAATCTACATTCATTTTAGAATTAGTTATTAACAAAAAAAGAGATATATGAGCCTCTTTTTATTGGAGCTAATAGTATTAATCTAAAGCATCAATAAGCTCTTCAAAATCTTTGTGATTCATTTTAGAATTAATTCCTCCTAAAACTACTTTGGATTTTGGCATATTAAATGCATAGATTGCATTACCAGTTTCAGCATCATAAATTGAATGTATTATTGCAGTTATAGAACTACTGTTTCTTACAGTGATCGCTTCGCCGCCAAGAGTGTTTCTTTTGTTTGACCTAGTCGGAGCACTCGCTTGAATTATAGCTTTTGTAAAAGCAACGTCCTTTTCTTTCTTTGCTATTGCATTGTCTATTTCTTTTTTAGAAACAATTTTATACGCATACTTGTATTTAGATTCTAAGAGTTTACGCGTTTTATCGTTTACGATATCCTCATCAATTAATAATGTTTTGCCTTTTATTGCTTGTACTTGCTCAGCTTGCTTTTTTGAAATATTCTTAAAATCACTTTTAGACATTTTTTTATAGTCGGCCAGACCTGTGACGATTTCTTGTAATCTTTGTATGGTAAATAAAATATCTACTGTATTAAATGTATCTTCATCTGAATCTATCATTTGGAAATGGGTACATATCTTTTTATCAAGAAGTCCTATTCTAAATGAACTTTCGGGGAAATTATTTACAACAGCATATGAACTATACATAAGATAAGCATGATTTTTAGCTTCTTTTTTGTTTTTTCTTAGTGTTTTTAATTCTTCTCTAGAAATAAATTTGTAATCTTCATGTAATACCCAGTTGTTATCAATAACGCTTTTTAATGTCGTATTAAATTGTTCAAAATTTTCAATTTCGTCATCTTGCAAAACTACTAACAGTATTCTCTCTTTAATTTCCTTTGATTCTTCCATTAATTTCTTCATTCCCATTTGAGCATATGTAGAAGTAGAAATTAATAAGACTAGAGCTAATAAAGTTGTAAGTTTTTTCATTGTAAATGATTTTGCTAAGTGCAAGTAAAAATACTGTTTTCGTATACGTTTAACAAGTTATTAATCATAACTTTGCCAACAAGTAAATCGCCTTATCGCTGTCCTGATGTATTAGGATGGAGGAAAGTCCGAACACCATAGTGTAATCATAGTGGCTAACAGCCATCCATCGAGAGGTGAGGAAAAGTGCAACAGAAAGAATGTACAGGTTAAGCTGTAGTGAAACCAGGTAAACTCTATGTGGTGCAATGTCATGTAAACTAGTGCTTGAGCGTACACGCGCGATGCTAGAGGGTAGGCAGCTAAAGTTTGCTGGCAACAGTAAACGTAGATAAATGATAAGGGTTAATGCTTTTAAAGCATTAATACAGGATTCGGCTTATAGATTTGCTTATGTATAAAAAAACCCTTTACATATTGTAAAGGGTTTTTTCTTTTCTCATTAATTAATTAGACGGGTTGTAACTTAAATCTGGTCTAATATCACCTTCAACTTGATCATATTTAGACGTTAGTTTAATAACATTAAAAAATGTAGGTCCTTTATCATCACCAAAGAGTTTGTCATTCTCTTTGCCACCCATTGCTATAGAAACATCATCTTTTCCGGCAATTGATACCATATAATAGCTTTCCTCGCTTCCAAATCCGCTATGATATACATTATAGCCGTTTTTAATTCCTTTAGATTTGAACAATTCTTTAACCTTCCCCATAGCCTCTTTCATTGCTTTTCCATGTTTAGGTGGATAGTATAGAAAATGATACTCTCTATGGTTTTTACCTTCTGAACTGTAGCCTTCAGGTATATAAGACAACTCTGGAGAATGATGTACAATTGCATTGCTATGTGAATCATAACATTGATTCATGTCATCAAATAGTTTTTCAGCAGCTTCTTCGCCCATTTTTTCAAAAAGTGGCGCCATTGGGTCTTTGTCTAAGTCGGCCATATTTTTAATTGGTGAGACATAGACATACCTGCCATCTTCAATACTTATAGCGGTCCAATTTAAACCTTCAATCTCATGTTTAACACAATTGTCTTTTAGACTTTTGGCAGCTTGTTCATACTGTGGTAGTTTTTCAAATTTGACATTGTCTGTATGAACTACAAACATCGTTGGTGCGTCTTGTGCATTTGCAAAATTCGTTGCAAATACGGCTGTAATAAGGAACAGTAACCCTCTTTTAAAAAATTTCATAATAATTGATTTAAGTTAATATGTTGATTGCTTAATAGCCATTATTAACCATATAGAAGAAGTACACTGTAAATTGGAGGTTGATCTTTAGGTTTAAAAGGAGTTTGCACTCAGATTTGAAGACCTATAATATAGTTAAAAAATATTATTAGGATTTATACTACAAAAAAACGCAAGAATTATTAATCCTTTTAGAGATGATATACTTAAAATTGAAACTAGGTAGATTTACTTGAAAAAGCTAAACATGTTGCCACCATAACTTTTGGAGTGTGAGTAGTGGTCTAAGTGCGATAAATCGGTGTGTTTTGAATGCTCAACAACTAATAACCCATCATCTTCTAATAATTTGTTCTGAAAAACTAAACTTGGGATTTTCGCAAACTCTTCTGTAGGAAAATCATAAGGAGGGTCTGCAAAAATGATGGAGTGTTGCTGTTGTGTCTTTTCTAAAAATTTAAAAACGTCACTTTTAATTGTTGAAATATTCATTTCAAAGCTATCAGATGTTTCATTGATAAATTTAATACAACCAAAATTTTCATCTACAGCAGTAATTTGTTCTGTTCCTCTCGAAGCAAATTCATAGCTTATATTACCAGTACCCGCGAATAAATCTAACACAGAAATATCATCAAAGTAGTACTGATTGTTAAGGATATTAAACAGTGATTCCTTAGCCATATCTGTTGTTGGTCTAACAGGTAGCTTTTTTGGAGCTGTAATTCGACGTCCTTTATATTGTCCAGAAATAATACGCATTAATTAAAACTATTTATTAAAATGAAATCATTATGCTTAGAGTTTGATGCGTCTTCCTCATTCAAAATATACGTGTGATTAGGATGTGCAAAATCTACAAACCGAATATATTTATATAAAATAGTATAGCAATCATTTTCTTCCTCAATAGTGCCAGAAAGTACGACTTTAATCGTTTCTGGATTGAGTTTTAGCTGCTCTATTGTAAATAAAATGTAATAAATAAAATCTTCTTTACTTTGATATTCAAATGTATTATAGAAAATGAGCTGTTGGTCTTTTATAAATACAATCTCAAATGTCGTTGCATTGACATTGATGTACATTTTCTCTTCAGAATATTTTGATCCTAATTGTAACAGTGTATCAATGAGAACAGTGGAGGAGTGTTTATATTCAAAACTTCCAAAGGTGTCAAAAACATAATTATTAATATTAATTAGAGGAACATAAACATTTATACTATCATTTGCGGATAGTTCATCAAAACTTATAAAATCGGTCTTTAAAATCTTAGCATTAAACTTTAGATAATCTGCCAAGTTATTTTCATTAAATAAATCTTTAGGCACTAAGCAAGACAATTCGTTTTGATAGATACAGGTTACCATATCAAAAGTTTGCTCAAAATGAGAATGGTGATTATCAATAACCGTTTTTAATTCATTTAAGAGCTCAAAAGGTGTGGCTTTCTTATCTAAATGAATATGCTTTAACCATTCAATCGTTTGTGTAGTACGATTTAAAATGCAAAAAGAAAGTCCACTCAAACGAATTTGAATGGACAATGCTTTTATACTATTTTGTTTCAATTTAGTCTTTGCTTAAGTTTTTTGGCCAGTTACCAGCAGTATCTGCTTCTGTCATCGATCCTACTTGAATACGAGGTCCATTAACACCATCTACTGACATGACTTCCTGCTCTTTGGCAACTAAGTTTTTCTCCTGATCGTGTAAAATGACAGATTTATCAACATAAGCTTCAAAAACAGCAATACCACTTTCATCTAATTTTCCTGCTTTGAGAACAAATTTTGAACCTGGAGGTCCAATCCCTTCTGGAAGATTCATCATAGTCTTGTAACGTGTATCAGCTCCAAAAAGAGAATCTTTTACAGGAACAAATCCTAATGTGTCAATAATTACAATATCCTTTGTAGTTTCTACACCACCAAAACGTTTTGTCAATTCTTCATCAATAATTGTAGAATCTCTACGCTGTGTAATTGTAAATTGTGCAGTATCTATAAACTTGACTAAATTATCAAAGTTTCCAGCAAAGTCTTTTTTCACAGTTCTATGTGCTAATTGCGCATCTCTAATATCTTTCAATTTAGTAATGACCGTTCTATAACGCTCATCTTTAATTTTATTAAATTGAATTTCGCCATACACAGACATGAAAGTAAGATAACCTAAAAAGAAAATCAAAGCCCATAATACAATATTAAGTATCGGTTTTAATTTTTTAGGCACAAACTTATCAATTAACCAAACAATACCAATGGTTAGTAAAATAAGGCCGACAACTACAAGAATTATTGTTAACATAGTTAGTTTTTTTTATTTTGTTAAGGAGTTACGCAAATCTACAATTTTTTTTTATTCGTTAAAATATTGTAGACAAAAATCAATCAAAGGTGAAAGATATAAAATTACTTTCATATTCTATAACAAAATTTGAGATGTAAACCCATAAAAACGTTTACTCATTAAATGTTATATTGCATTTTCAATTGCTTTTGTGCTCTATTATATGACATCATCAGATTTTTACAAGCTGCTTATTAAAAAATTTCCATTTGCTCCTACAACCAAGCAAATGATTGCTTTAGAGCAATTAGCACAATTTGTATTTGATGATTCTCCAAACACATTATACCTTTTGAAAGGATTTGCTGGTACAGGAAAGACAAGTATTATTGGGACATTAGTTTCTAACTTATGGGAAACAAAAAAAAGTGCAGTTTTAATGGCTCCTACTGGTAGAGCAGCAAAGGTCATCTCAAATTATTCAAAAAAAGAAGCATTTACAATACATAAAAAAATCTATTTTCCGAAGAAAGATAGAGGCGGAGGTGTCAAATTTGTAATGCAACCAAATAAGCACCGCAACACTATATTTATTGTCGATGAAGCTTCTATGATTCCTGATACTCCTGCAGATTCTAAAAACTTTGAGAGTACATCATTATTGGATGATTTGATGCAGTTTGTATATTCTGGACATAAATGCAAGCTCTTACTAATTGGTGACAAGGCACAATTACCTCCTGTTAAATCTGAATTTTCACCTGCGCTAAATCAAGATAAACTTGATTTAAATTATAATAAGAATGTGACTTCAATAGAACTCGATGAAGTTGTACGACAAAATCAAGATTCAGGCATTTTAATTAATGCGACTCGTATCAGAGAAGTTATTGAAAATGAATTTTATGAGTCTTTTAAATTTAACCTTCATGGCTTTACGGATATTATAAGATTAATTGACGGTCATGAAATTATGGATGCCATCAATGATTCCTATAGCGAACACGGTCATGAAGACACTGCGATAATTGTTAGAAGTAATAAGCGTGCTAATTTATATAATCAGCAAATTCGAAATAGAATTTTATTCAATGAAAATGAATTAACCGTTGGTGATTTTTTAATGGTTGTGAAAAATAATTATTTCTGGATTAAACCAACAACTGAGGCAGGTTTTATAGCTAATGGCGATATCATTCAGGTGTTAGAAATTTTTTCTATCCAAACCATTTATGATTTTCGCTTCGCCGAAGTCAAAGTTCAAATGGTAGACTATCCAAAAATGCGACCTTTTGAAACCGTTTTATTATTAGATACTATTGAAGCTGAAACACCTTCATTGACTTATGAAGATAGTAACCGATTGTATCAAGAAGTTCAAAAAGATTATGAAGATGAAACGTCCAATTATAAAAAATTCTTAAAAATTAAAGGCAACAAACACTTCAATGCCTTGCAAGTCAAGTTTTCTTATGCAATTACTTGTCATAAATCTCAAGGAGGACAATGGAACACCATTTTTGTAGAACAACCTTATTTGCCAAATGGTATCGATAGAGATTATATGCGTTGGTTGTATACAGCTGCAACCAGAGCCAAGGAAAAATTGTACCTTATTGGTTTCAAAGATGAATTTTTTGAAGAGGATTAATAAATTAGTATGACTATAGAAACCATTATAAGTATTTTTTTGGGTATAGGTTTATCGGCATCAGTTGGTTTTAGAGTATTCGTTCCATTATTTGCATTAAGCCTAGCTGCTTATTTTAATCTCTGGGAACTGAACGATTCTTGGCAATGGATTGGAAGCTTAACTGCTGTTATAACTTTAGGTGTTGCAACTGTGGTCGAGATTTTTGGTTATTATATTCCATATGTAGATAACCTACTTGATTCAATTGCAATCCCATTGGCAACAATAGCAGGTACTGCAGTAATGGTATCTACAGTTGCCGATATGAGTCCAGCAATAACTTGGGCCTTAGCTATTATAGCTGGTGGCGGAACAGCTGCTGCTATTGCAGGGAGTTCTGGAGCAACTCGACTCGTTTCTACGACCACAGCGGGAGGTATAGCTAACCCTTTAGTCTCAACAATTGAAACTGGTACATCAATAGTGATGTCAATAGTGTCTTTGTTTATCCCTATTCTTGCCTTTATTTTTGTTCTTATTATTTTATATCTCGTTTTTAAAGTTTATAAAAAGATTAAAAGAAGTAAGTCTTGAATTTATTTTAAAAAGTTATACTTTTGATATTCAAGTTATTTTGATCAAATGAAGATTATATCAATGATTCCTGCACGTTATAGTGCGTCCCGTTTTCCAGGAAAACTTATGCAAAACCTTGCTGGTAAAACGGTAATTCTAAGAACATATGAAGCTACAGTTGCAACAAATTTATTTGATGATGTTTATGTAGTTACTGATAGTGCAGTAATTTTTGACGAGATTGTTACTAATGGAGGTAAAGCTATCATGAGTAAAAAAGAGCACGAATCTGGTAGCGATCGCATTGCTGAAGCTGTAGCAGACTTAGATGTTGATATCGTTGTTAATGTTCAAGGGGATGAACCTTTTACTGAGCGTGAAAGTTTAGAAAAAGTATTAGAGGTTTTTAAAGATGACCAAGATAAAATTATTGATTTAGCTTCTTTAATGGTCGAAATCCATGACTGGGATGAAATTAGCAACCCAAATACAGTAAAGGTCATTGTAGATCAAAATAATTTTGCGTTGTATTTTTCTAGAAGCCCAATTCCTTTTCCTAGAGATAAAGACGTTGGAGCTCGATATTTTAAACACAAAGGGATTTATGCCTTCAGAAAACAGGCCTTGTTAGATTTTTATAACCTTCCAATGCAATTTATAGAAGCTACCGAAAAAATAGAGTGTATTAGATATTTGGAATACGGTAAGCGTATTAAAATGGTAGAAACTACTGTAGAAGGCGTAGAAATTGATACACCTGAAGATTTAGAGCGCGCTAAAAAACTCTGGAAATAAATGAATGCTAACTATCAACATATCAAAGTCATCGGATTTGATGCAGATGATACACTTTGGGTCAATGAAACCTATTTTCGTGATGCCGAGTTAGAATTTGCCAAATTATTGGCACCTTATGAAACGGCAAATAAAATAGATCAAGAACTCTTCAAAAAGGAAATGGAAAACCTTCCACTGTATGGCTACGGTGTAAAAGGGTTTGTTTTATCTATGGTTGAAATGGCACTTGAATTATCCAATAATACCATTTCAAATGAAACAATTGGTAAAATCCTTGATATTGGTAAAGACATGCTCAATAAGCCTGTTGAGTTATTAGATGGTGTAGAAGACACCTTGAAAACGTTATCTAAATCCTATCGTTTAATTCTAGCAACTAAAGGGGATTTATTGGATCAGGAACGAAAATTAGAAAAATCTAATTTAACATCATATTTTCATCATATCGAAGTTTTGAGTGATAAACAAGATACTAATTATTCAAAGTTATTAGAGCATTTAGACATCAGGCCATCTGAGTTTTTGATGGTAGGAAATTCACTGAAATCAGATATTTTGCCATTAGTGAATATTGGTGCTGAAGCTATACATGTTCCATTTCATACAACTTGGTTACATGAGCAAATTAATGAGAATGATACCCAAGAAAAAGCATATCAAACCATATCAACTTTATCAGAATTAAAAACGATATTATTATAGTGGAAGTCATTGATATTAATACATGGAATAGGAAACAGCAATTTGAGCATTTTAAATCATTTGCTGACCCATATTTTGGTATGACTATACCTTTTGATGTAAGTAATGCATATGCTTCTGCAAAAAAGCTTAGAATAAGCTTTTTTGCAAAATATTTGCACGATTGTATGAAGGCAATAAATGATATTGATGCCCTAAAAATGAGAATTTTAAATGATAATGTTGTTAAATTTGATGTTATTCATGCTTCAGCTACATTGATGAGAGCAGATATGACATTTGCATTATCTTATATACATTATAGTCCAGATATTTATGAGTTTATTAATAATATAGAAAAAGAGAAGACGCGAGTATTAAACACCAATGATTTTTATCCTCCTGAAAATAAATTAGATTGCATACATTGTTCAGCAATACCTTGGATTAACTTTTCAGGGCATAAAGAAGCTGTTTCGGGAGTTTTAGATTCTGTGCCTAAATTGGCATTTAGCAAGATGAATAAAACGAATGATACATTAGAAATGAATGTAGCAATATATGCTAATCATGCATTGGTTGATGGTTACCACGTTGGTATATTTTCTGAAAAATTTCAACATTATTTAAATAAGTAAAGATAAATCCAACTATGTTTTTATTTTTGTTATACGAAGACAATTAAATGAGTTATAAAAATTATCCAATGGTGTCCAGAGTAGTATTTGGACGTGGCAGTTTTAATCAGTTAGGTGATATCATAGTATCTAAACGTTTAAATAGAAAAGCACCATTTATATTTTTGGTTGACGATGTGTTTAAAGGAAATTCTGAAATAACGTCTAGAATTCCTTTAGCGTACGATGACCAACTTCTATATATTTCAGCAAAAGAAGAACCAAAAACGACACAGGTCGATGAATTGGTTGAACAAATTATATTAACCCATAAAGACAGACCATCTGGAATTATAGGCATTGGAGGCGGAACTATCTTGGATCTTGCCAAAGCGGTTGCCATTATGCTAACCAATGAAGGTGAAGCAAAAGATTATCAAGGCTGGGATTTGGTTAAAACACCTGCAATTTATCATGTAGGCATTCCTACAATATCTGGAACTGGGGCAGAAGTATCACGAACTACGGTACTTACTGGACCAGAAAAAAAGCTAGGTATTAATTCAGATTATACACCATTTGACCAAGTTATTTTAGATCCAGAGCTTACCACAGGTGTACCAAAAGACCAATGGTTTTATACAGGAATGGATTGTTATATACATTGTATAGAATCCCTTAACGGAACATACTTAAACGCTTTTAGTAAGAGTTACGGTGAAAAAGCTTTCGAACTTTGTAAGGAAATTTTCATGGATGACAATTCACTTTCTAAAGAAGAAGAACAAGACAAACTTATGATGGCGTCTTGGCATGGCGGAATGAGTATTGCCTATTCTCAAGTTGGAGTTGCTCACGCCATGAGTTATGGATTATCATATCTCCTTGGTACAAAACACGGTATTGGAAATTGTATTGTTTTTAATCACCTAGATGAATTTTACCCTGAAGGTGTTAAAATGTTTAAAACCATGAAGAGAAAACATAATATTCAATTGCCTAAAGGTATTTGTGCCAATTTGCATGATGATGAATTTGATATCATGATTGATGTTTCTTTAAGCTTAGAGCCACTATGGGAAAATGCCATAGGTAAAAACTGGAAACAAACCATTACCAGAGATAAACTTAAGACATTGTATAAAAAAATGTAATATGCGATGGCTAGCAAAAATCATCTATTTTAAGCTTTGGGGTTGGAAAATCACAGGCAATACTAATTTTTCAAAAGACACAATTAAGAAAGCTATAATTATTGCTGTTCCACATACAAGTTGGTATGATTTCTTTGTTGGTATTTTACTTCGGAAGGTCGTAAACCTCAAAACAAATTTCGTAGCAAAAAAAGAATTGTTTGCGTGGCCATTTGGGTATTATTTTAAGGCAGTTGGTGGTGCAGCATTAGATAGAACTTCTGGTCAAAATAAAGTTGAAGCTATAGCGAAATTATTTGAAGATAAGGAAGAATTTAGATTAGCACTCGCTCCTGAAGGTACGCGAAAAAAAGTAGAGCACTGGAAAACAGGATTTTATTATATTGCAAAAACTGCTAATGTGCCTATTATCATGTTTACCTTAGATTTTAAAAATAAACAAAATCATATCTCTGAACCTTTTTATCCAACCAATGATATTGATGCAGATTTTGCATTTATGAAGGCGTTTTACAAAGGTGTTCAAGGAAAAAAACCAGAGTATTCATAATTCTTTCTAAGTGTGACTCCATGAGCTCTCGTCATCTTTGCTTTTAGGTGATAGCCCCAAAATCTCATTGTCGGTGTTTACACCTAACCCTAGCACAGTTCTATTTGCATAGTTGAAATAGGCAACAACTTGGTTAATCTCCAATATTTCTCCATCAGACAAATCAAAGCTCCTTAATTTTTGTATATAATTTTCTGTAATACTACTCGCTTTTTTGGTCAATTGTTTTGCATAATTTATAATGCATAATTCTTTCAAATTAAGAATGTTATCTAACGAATCGTTTTCAATATGTAGTTTTAGATTATTTGCCTTTTCTGCATCATTTAAAAATCGTTTCATGCCTTCAAAATGATGTTTATAGCAATAATCACATTCATTAATAAAACTGGTATAGGTTCCTAGAAATTCCAAAAACCAATTCGGAAATGTATTGTTTAGATGGTGCAATGTGTTTTTATATAAACTCATATGGCCAATGAGTGTGTGTGGGCGTAAGCTATGGATACTTAAAACATTGTCAATTTGGTTATTAGGGCCTTTAATTTTATTATAAATAGATTTTAATTTGCCTGTGGCATGATCAAAAGGAATCACTTTTATCCAACTCATGGTTCTTAAATATTTAGGTTCTGTCTTTTAGTCTGTATACAAATTTTAAGCCACTCCAATCTTCATCTATAGCAGCCACTTTTATATCGACTAATCCTTTTTTTAGAACCAAATCTCTAACAGGTTCACGTTTTAAGTTTGATATAATTTTGCTACTGCCTTTAGGCCAGCTCACCCATAACAAACCAGTAGTTTTTAAAGCAGGTTTAAATGTATTTATAGTGGTTTCTAACTCCTCAACAGATGTGCAAAATATGTGAATGAAATCGGCAGATTTAACATCTACATGTGCTAGTTCTGTAAGGTTTTTAGGTATGTCTTCAAATAAATTAAAGTAATGCTTTGGTGCGTTATATAATAAAAAAGAATACCCAGGTTTCAACCCTAATTTTTTTTCCAATGGTGTTTTTGAATACCCAGAACTCATATATAATTTTATATTAATTTGATGATTTTGGCATACATTTTGAGTATAAACTAGATGTAATCAAATACTGAAACATAAAGTAAGCTATTAGTCTCTAAAAAGAAACAGATATTGATTATTACAAAAGCTATTTAAGACCATCTTAGATAGCTTTTTTGTATTACAAACTATTCTCAAACTTAGAGAGTAAATGATTTGTTTGTTGGTTTAGCTTTTTTCTAAAAAAACCTGTACCTCCTAACAACAAACCTTTAAACCCCATAGCTTGTTTGGCCCATTTATGTAAGCTGAAATAATCGGTATGCTTTATAATTTTACCATCTTTTAATTCAAAATGCGCAGCAATTTTATTGTGCACTTTTCGCCCGGTTTTACTAAAACTATAAAAGGCTTCCCATTTTGCATTCCCCATAGTTCCGTTTGACGTTATATTGATGTCTGAAAAAACAATTTTGAAATCTTTCCCTTTTTGGCTCTCACATAGCATACGCCACATATTTCCTGCGTGTTCGCCTTTTAAAACACCAAAGGCAGGATCTTCAAAAACAATATCATCATGATAACATGATATCATAGTTTCGGCATCTAATTCATTAAAAGCGGTGTAAAATTTTTCTATAAGTGCTTCCATGTTTTAAAGTTAGTAATTATTCTAATAAAAAACCGAAAAGTATAAAATTACGTAAATAGGAGTATAGTGATAAAATTGATTATGATGATTGCTATAAAAAAGAAGAAAGACCATCTTTTTGAGATGGTCTTTCTATTTCTTTAATTTGAAAAGATTAATACATGCTTTTAATCTTCTTCAGTTTTTCTTCCCAAATTGATAAGCCTTGTTTTTGCTTTTCTATGTTTTTAATCACATCTTTTACTAACGGATTGCTTTCGTCTACATTAGAGAAAAATTGCATATTATTTTCTAGCTGGTTGATTTCTCCCTTAATTTCTGTAATTCTCTTTCTAATGAAGTTTTGTTCATTATCAAGAAGTCTAGTGTCATTAGGTTGTGATAAGCTTTCAAGTTTGTTTTCAAACTTTATCATCTCTAATTTGGCTTTGTCCATATCAAGTTTGCCAAATAAACCATCAAGTGCTTTATTGAATTTTCCATCGATATAACGTTTATTTTGAGGTACATGACCAATCGCTTTCCAAGCAGCAATTTTTTCTTTGATTGTTGCAATATCTTTTTCTGGCTTACCAGATAATTCTAACGTTTTAATTTCATCAAGCATCGCAGATTTTTGTTCATAAGCAGCCATCAACTCTTTATTAGCTTCATTACGTTCAGCATTTATTCGATCAAAATAGGCATTACAAGCGCCTTTAAATTCTTTCCAAATTTTATCACTATCTCGTCTAGGAACATGGCCAATTTTTTTCCAATCACTTTGTATTTTTTTCATTAACGGTGTTGTAGCCGCAAAATCATCACTATCCTTATTGTCCATTGCAATCTGAATTAATGCTTTCTTTTTCTCAAGATTGTCATATTGATCTTTCTTAAGGTTTTTATAGTAGGCATTTTTGTTTCTATTGAATGTTCTAACTGCTCCTTTAAATTTTGACCACGTTTGTTCGTTAACTTTTTGTGGAACTTTTCCAGCATTAAAAAACTCTTCTCTTAAGGCTTCAATACTCTTAATTTTCTTTTGCCATGCTTGGTGAGAACTAGAAGTATCTGCAGCTATAGTTTCAATTTTAGCAATAATCGCTTCTTTTTTCACTAAGTTGATTTCACGCGCTTTATCCAAATCGGCATAATAGCCTTGGCGTTTATCATGAATTGTTTTTGTTGCATTGCTAAAACGTTCCCAAATTCCATCTCGGTGTTCTCTAGCAACAGGGCCTAAATCTTCTTTCCAAAGTTTGTGAAGCACTTGCAATTCTCTAAATGAACGGTTAATATTATCATCCTTTGCTAATTCTTCAGCGCGTTCAATAATCTTGGTTTTTTGTTCAAGATTATGTTTAAAGTCCATATCACGTAAATCGCGATTAAGGTGCAACACGTCATAAAAAATCTCTACATGATGATGGTAAGAATTCCAAGCATTGTTATAGCGATCTCTAGGAATTGGTCCAGCATTACGCCATTGTTCTTGTAAATCTTTAAAATGCTTGTAGGTCGTGTTGATGTTTTCTTCAGCGTTAACTAAGCCTTTAATCTCTTCAATGATTTGCAATCGTTTTTCAAGGTTAGCTTTTAAATTATTCTCACGCTCTTTATAATAAGCATTCAGTGTATTTCTATACGTTTTAAATGCTGCATTGAATCGCTTTTTTACTGGTGATGCATAATAGAAATCTATCTCATTTCCACCTTCACTCAAAAACTCCTCTTTTTTCTCATCAAGTAAGGCATCAAATTTAGAGTTAAACTCAGATTTGATTTCTTCAAACTGGGATTTTATATTTTGAATTTTGTGATTCGCAATAAGCTGCTCAAACTCAATCGTCAACTGTTCCATAGACATTGAGTGGTAGTCTTTAGATTCTAAAGTATGACGCTCAACATTTTCTTCATCTTCAGCATCTTCAGCATTTGCTTCTTCTATTTCTTCAACATGTGCATCAGTAGAACCTAAGTCTTCAGTTACAGTCTCTGTAGTTTCTTCAACAACTTCTGTTACTTCTTCTTTTATAGTTTCTGCTTCTTCTACCTTATCTTCGATAGTTTCAATTGCTTCTTCTTTTATGTCGTCAGAAACAGTTTCGGTTTCTTCAACAACAGTCTCAGTAGCTTCTGTAGATTTACTATTCTCTTCTGAAATAGGGTCGTTTATTACTTTTTCACCTTCAGTAGATTGAGGTGTTTCCGTAGTTTTCAATTCTTTGCTTCCGTCTGCTTCTAGCAGGTTATCATTCTCAGACATTTTTCAATGTTTTTCTATTAGAAGGCTAATATACTAACAAGAGACTGATTTACAAAAAAGAAGTACTAATTATACTATTTCTAATTTAGGTTTTTAAATTCCATATACGCCATGCCTTTTCAGCTTGAAAGACTAGCATTTGATAGCCATTTGTGGTTTTTGCACCTTGAAGTTTGCCGCATTTTAAAAACTTAGTTTCCTCAGGATTGTAAATTAAATCATAGAGTAGGTGCTTTTTAGTGATACCATCGTAAGGAATATCTGGACAACTATTTACGTTAGGATGTGTACCAATAGGCGTACAGTTAATTATAATTTCATATTTAGAGATTACTTCTGAAGTCAATGTATCATATGTGAATTTCACGTCAGGTTTCTCAGATCTTGATACATAATCAAACTTGATTTTTGATTTTTTTAATGTATAAGCTATTGCTTTTGATGCGCCTCCAGTACCTAGTATGAGTGCTTTTTTGTGATGTTTTTTAAGAAATGGCTTTATTGATTTTTTAAATCCATAACAATCGGTATTATAACCTTTTAGCCGTCCTTGGGTATCTTTGGTTATTGTATTAACAGCACCTATTTTTTTTGCTTTTTTATCTAAAGTATCCAAATACGGAATGACTTGTTCTTTATAAGGAATAGTGACATTAAAACCAGATATGTCTGGATTATCTTTTATAAGTTTTATAAATTCTGAAATGTCTTCTATATCAAAATTCTCATACGTAAATGGCAATTGTTCAGTTTCAAATTTCTGAGTAAAATAATTTCTGGAAAATGAATATGATATATGTTTCCCTAATAATCCTAATCTAGACATGTTTTTTATTTGTGCGTTGACCATACCACTCTAAAGCAAGTACGATTAAAATTCCTAATATAATATAAGCAATTGCAAAATAGGTTTCAGCTTGTAATTCTGGCAAAAAACGTTCATAGTTTGAAACGATTTTTTCTCCTCTAGAATCTAATAAAAAACTACCGTTGTCATTTGTTTTGAAAACGGTGTGTTTCCAAGGCCATACAACGCCTAATGATCCAATAATAAACCCGATAATAGATGCTGTTGTAATACTTTTATAATGTTTTAATACATAGCTTAAAAGATGAGAAAATGTGACTAGACCAGTGACTGACCCTAAAGTAAACATGCCTAAAACCTTTAATAACCTAACACGTGCTTCATTTTGAATAAAGCTAAAATCACCAGTAAATATTTCAGAAAATGTATCATATAAAGCATTTACAGAGTCTACTAGTAGCAATACATAGTTGCCTAATAATATCAGTATAAACGATCCAGAAAACCCAGGAAGTGTCATACCAGAAACGCTAATAATTCCGCAGAAAAACACAAAAATGAGATTGTCATTTTCCTTTGCTGGATCTAGAAAACTTATAGCGAGACCAAGGGCTATACCAATAACAAGTGATAAGATGCTTTTGTAATTCCAATCTCTAAAGTCTTTATTGATGTAATATATAGAACCGATAATCATTCCGAAGAATAAACTCCAGACATACAATTCATAGTTTGCTAGAAAATAGTCGAGAATTTTTGAGACGCTAAAATAACTAACAATCATTCCTAAGAAAAGGAGTCCTAGAAACTTTCCGTTTATATATCTATAAAAACTTTTAAATCGACCATTAAGTAAGAATTTGAAGGCCGTTTTATTAACGCGTTGCAAAGAAAAAATAAATTCTTCATAGAATCCAGCAACAAATGCAACAACACCACCAGAAACACCAGGAACTTTATTAGCAGCTCCCATTGCAAGTCCTTTAATAATTAGAAAAATACGATCTTTAAAGGTTCTGGTGCTTTCCATTAGGCTTTTGCTTTTTTGTTTCCAAAACCTTCAAGAATTAGAATGGTAGCAAATCCAACAATTACTAAAACAACCGCAATCATAATTTGCGGGTCTCCAGAAAATGAGGCTGGTAAAATACTCTTATCTAAAACAGTAACTTCAATGCCTTCAGAGTTGATACGTGTTTTTAAGACTTCTTTCCAAGGCCAAATTTTATTTAGTGAGCCAATCATAAAACCAGTAAGAATAGCTAGTGTTAGATTTTTGTGATGTTTAAACATCCAATTTAGCACTTTAGAAAAAACTTTTAAGCCTATTACTGCACCAATAGCTAGTAAAAAGAACTTGAGTAAAGCATCTTTTAATAGATCCCAATTTCCTGTGCTTAACCCTTCCATGAGATTATTTACAGTGTTAATTGCAGTTTCATACGCACCTAGTATTAATAAAATAAATGCGCCAGAAACACCTGGCAGAATCATAGCTATAATAGCGATAAACCCACAAAACAAAAGATACAATGAGCTGTCAGGAGAAGCAAAGGGTTCGGCTAGTGTAATAAAATAAGACGCTATAGTGGTAATAAGTATAGCAACAAATATTTTGGGTGACCAATTTTTAATTTGTTTTGCGATGTATATAATACTTGCTAAAACTAATCCAAAGAAAAATGACCACAATAAAATTGGTTCATTGTGCAAAAGATATTTTATGAGCTTTGCTAAGGATAAAATACTAATGGCAATTCCAGAGAATAATGCAAGGAGAAAGGTTCCATTAATAGAATTCCAAGCTGCTTTAAAGCCATGTTGTTTCCATGTTTTAAAAACACCAAGATTTACATTGTCTATGCTTTCAATAAGCTCTTCATAAATCCCAGAAATAAACGCGATAGTACCACCAGAGACACCTGGTACTACATCTGCTGCTCCCATGGCAATCCCTTTTAGTGTAATAAAAAAATAATCTATAAATTGTCTTTGCATTCTAAATATCAATAAGAGTCGTAAAGGTATGAAACATACACGAGTAATTTCTTACTTAAAAAGAATGATTTTTTGGAAATATAAATTGTTGAGATAGAGTTATTTTCTAGCTTGTAAAATTTGTTGCTGTACCGAAGGTTTTTTGAGCACATTTGGAAATAATTCTTCCATAATAAATTCATACTCATTGTTAAGCAAGAGCGCATTCTTCAAATGATATTGCCCTTTATTATTCTCATGAAGTGTAAAATGTAGTCCAGCTAATCGAAATTCAATTTCAGCAGTTTCAGGATAGAATTCAGCAGCTTGAATTAAATTAAGTACCGCAGCTTCATATTCTCCTAGTGCAATTAACACATCTGTTCTAGACAACCATGTTTGTAGTTCATAATTCCCTAAATCTAAGGTCTTTTTGAAACCTCGTTCCGCTTCTTCTAGAAAATTTAGTCGCAAGTTAATTTGTGCATAGAGTTTCCAATAGATCACATTATCTGCATCAATATTGATTGCTTTATTGATATAAAATAAGGCCTTTTGGTAATTTTGTTTTTTGTTATAAAACTTAGTAATTGCAATCCAGCCTTTATCTAGTAAAGGATCTTCATGAACTGTTTTATAAAAATATTGAACAGCTAAATCATCTTCGCCTAATTTTTCATAACAATAGCCAATTCGCAATAACGCAAAAGATGTAGGTTCGTCTAAAGCCAAAGTTATTTTATAATTTTCGATGGCTTCATGAAAACGTTTTTTCTTTTCTAAAACTTTTCCTTTTTCAAGATAAGCACCAACAAAAATGTCATCAGAGATAATTGCAAAATCAAAAGCTGCAAGTGCTTTGTCATAATCTTTTATTGTAAAATATTGGCGTCCTAACTGATGCCAAGCAACTTCACAATAAGGATTTGTATCTAAATATGCATTTATAAACGTTATGGCATCTTCATTTTCATCAAGAAAATCATAACAATAAATAATGTTGTATAGGGCTGAGTAGTCTTCTTTGTCAATATCTAGGCATTTCTTAAAATATGTTCGAGCATTATCGAACTGGTCTAAAAACAAGTATTCCATACCTATTAAGGCGTATAAATCACCTATGCCTTCATCATCATTTGCCATATCTAAGGCAATCAATAAGGTATCTACTGCTTTTTCATGCAAGTCCTGTTTAGACAACACATTAGCTTTTTGTATATATATTTCTTCGTTAGAAGGTTCTAAAACATGAAGTTCGTTAAGCAATTTATCTGCTTCAGCAAACTTGTGTTCTAGAACATATAATTCGGTTTGAAATAGTTTTAAATTGATTGAAGTTGGGTGCTGTTCAAGGCCTAATTTAACGGCCTTTTTTGCCAACGCTATCTTACCAGTTTCTAAATAATGGTGAATAATGTTTTCAAATTCATTGGAATCAAAAAACAAAACATTATTGGTTTTGAGCATTGATTCAAATCTAGTAAGAGAAATTTTGTTGTTGTCTTCGGGTAGACCAAACTCCATAAGCAAATAGCGTTGTTAGTTTATTAAAAGTACTCTTATCGACTATAGATTTTTGATTTTTGACTTTAATGTTTTCAACAAAATAATTAACAGTTAGAGTAAACATTAAAGAAGTTGTTGCTTATTATTTGTTAGTCAATTGTTTAACAAAGTAAAATTGTAGTTAAAATTACTCCTTAATTGAATCTAAAACTTGGGTTATGATCTGACAACCTTTAATAATTTCGGTATTTGAAATGCTTAAAGGCGGTGTAATCCGGATAGCTTTGGGTTCAAAAAGCAACCAAAATAAAATTAACCCCTCATCTTGGCACTTTAAAATCACCTCATTTGTCAACTCAGCAGAATCTGTAATAGCTGCAAGCATTAATCCGCGACCACGAATTTCTGTTATCAAATCATGTTGCAAATGTTTACGAATTAATTGTTCTTTTTCTAGTGTTTGTGCTATAAGATCAGTTTCGATAATTTCTTTGACAGTAGCTAAGGCAGCTGCAGCAATAACAGGATGACCTCCAAACGTAGTGATATGACCTAATTTTGGCTGGTCTTGAAGCTGGTTCATAAATTCTGCAGATGACGTAAACGCTCCAATTGGCATTCCGCCACCTAGGCCTTTACCAGTCACTAAAATGTCTGGTACACAATTATAATGTTCAAATCCAAATAGTTTTCCAGTACGACCAAATCCTGGTTGAATTTCATCTAAAATTAAGAGTGCGCCAACTGCATTGCATTGTTCACGAACCTTTTGAAGATAGTTGTTTTTTGGTTCAATAAACCCAGCACCACCTTGAATTGTCTCTAAAATAACTGCTGCTGTATTTGTTGTTATATTTGATAGATCTTCAGAAACATTAAACTTAATAAAATTTACATCAGGTATTAAAGGCCTAAATGCGCGTTTGCGTTCTTCAAAACCCATGACGCTCATTGCACCCATAGTATTTCCATGATAGCCATGGTGAGCTGCAATAATCTCACTTCGACCCGTCACACGTCTTGCAAGTTTTAAAGCGCCTTCAATAGCTTCAGTTCCTGAGTTCGTAAGGTATGTTTTCTCCAAGTTATTTGGAAGTTGAGATGCTAATAATTTTGTTAGTTCTACTGCTGGCTCTTGAATATATTCACCATATACCATAACATGCAAATAGCTATCCAATTGTTTTTTAATGGCATTGACAACTTTTGGATGTTTATGCCCTAAGCTACATGCAGAAACACCTGCAACAAAATCGAGATACTGTTTTTGGTTGGTGTCATAAATATAAGATCCTTCTGCATGAGAAATAGTCATAGCCAAAGGATGCGGAGTTGTTTGTGCTTGATATTTAAAGAAATCAGCTTTCATCTATTGTCCTTTTTCTTTACCGAGGATTTAGAAGGTGTCTGAGCTTTTACAGTTGGTTTCTCTATTATCGTGCTCTTTTTTGGTTTCGGAATTTGTCGAGCTGCCTTGTTCTCTTCATTTTTATCTTCTTTTTCTGCAGAATTTACACGTTTCATCAGAGCTTCATCAAAAAACTCTTCTTCTGGAACAAAAGGATCTAATCCCTTAATTACCGGAAGTTTTAATGGTTGGTCATCTATAAATAAATCTTCTACACTTTTTGGTTGTTCTTCACCACGCCAATCAAAACCTCTAAATTGTCTTGCATTCTTCGGAAATTGGGATTCTGGATATATATCGCCATCAACCTGATTAAGTAGTGTAATAATTTTATATGGACCATCAAACTGAAGGTTAATATTTCCAGATTTTGATTTATTGATACCTATTAAAGTGTCATTATCATCTCTTGAATAGAAGATAATTTCTGCATTTTTAATAATATCTACATTGTAGAGCTCATTGTTTTCAAATAAACCAATTAATCGTTGTCCTTTTATTTGGTTATAACCATCGCCAAGCGTGTCTTTACTAATGAGAAATGCATTTTTAAATACTTTAAGTGAATCTAATTCCTCTTTTTCAACATTTGATATGAGATGAATAGAATCTCCTGTCATTTGGTTACCTAAATTCCAAATGACTGGTTTTCGTTTAACAGAAAAAGCATCACCTGTATTGAAGCGTTCTATATTAATAAATTGCGTTAAACCTGATTTGTGGTCTGCATGAATAGAGTCTGCCTTTCCACTCATATCACTTTTATACATTTTAGCATTGTAATAAGCTCGTGTAATTCTGTGCTCAGGTTTACCAGTCACCATTAAAGTATCTGCATGAATGTATAACGAATCTTGTTCTTGAACTGAAATTGCTAAAGCTCGTTTAGTAATAAATACAGAGTCTTTTGCTCTAAATACTTCTGCATAATGTCCTTTAATAACACTCTTATTAATTGTATCGGTTACAGTAATATTATTTGTTGCAGAGGCAAAACTTCGATTTCTATCAAAATACAGACTGTCACCAATAACTTCTCTGTTATTGTAATTAATTTTTGAATTCTTTATAAAGTAGCCTGTATCATTATTAGTGTCGTAGAATCCACGCTCACAATAAATCTTACTTGAATCTCCAACTATTGTTGATGGACCATACATATAGGAATGTCCCGTTTCAGAATAAAAATCAAGCTGATTGGTTTTTAATGTGTATTCTGGATTGACTAAAACGACATCTTTAAGAAAGCGGTATTTACTTGTATCCATATAATAACGGCCAACTTGACTAGTAATCGTTCCAGATGAATCCCTAACTACTTTTCCCTTACTTTGATAAAATGCTTGCTGTTTGGTGCGATCAAAATAGAGCGTATCAGTAGTTAATGTAGATTGCGGTTCAGTTAAGACCACATCACCAGCAGCGAATGCTAATTGTGTAATGCCACTGTATTCAACATACTTTGAGGTCATATTAATGGTGTCACCTTGTTTCATTCTAACATCACTAAACGCTTCAATGAAATTTTCATTTTGATAATAAATAGCTTTGTCGCACCACATATCAATGCCTTCATGAACAACATGAATTTGATCTTGATCACTACGTACAAAAGTTGTAACATTATCACCTTTAAGAGAATCTTTAACTGCAAAACCAAAATATTCTATATAGATTTTTTTAGGTTTTTGAGAATAGGAGAGTAGTGTTGATAAACAACAGGCAATAATAAAAATATATCTAATAGTTAGATTCAAGGTTTAATGTTTTGCTCCAAAAATAACGATAATCGTATCAGATTGGTATGCCTTAACAGATTTTTAATAGATTTTGAAACCCTCAGCGTTAAACTGAAGTATTCAAGCAAAATATGCACTCTATCTATTAATTGTCTGTGTACGATCTGGACCTACAGAAACAATGGTAATAGGAATTTCTAATTCTTTCTCTAAGAATTCGATGTAGTCATTTAATTCCGAAGGAAATTGAGACACTTCACGCATCTTAGTTAAATCCTCTTTCCAGCCTTTAAACTCTGTATAAATAGGCGTAACGTTTTCTGCTTCGATATTGAACGGTAAATGTGTAATGGTTTCACCTTTATATTTGTAAGCTGTACATACTTTTAAACTTTTAAACCCTGAAAGCACATCGCCTTTCATCATACTCAATTGTGTTACACCATTGACTTGGCATGCATATTTAAGTGCTACTAAATCTAACCATCCACAACGTCTTGGTCGACCAGTAACAGCACCAAATTCATGACCAATACGAGCCATTTCTGCTCCAGTATCATCAAATAATTCGGTAGGAAATGGTCCAGAACCTACACGTGTTGTATAGGCTTTAAATATTCCGAAAACTTCCCCAATTTTATTAGGAGCAACTCCCAAACCTGTACATGCGCCAGAGGCTGTTGTATTTGACGATGTTACAAACGGATAGGTTCCGAAATCAATATCTAATAGTGAACCTTGAGCACCTTCAGCTAAAATAGGTTTCCCACTTTTTAAGGCTTGGTTTAAATATTCTTCACTATCTATAAACTGCAATTTTTTTAAACGTTCAACGGCCGAAAAGAACTCGTCTTCCATTTCTTTTAAATCATACTGAATATCTACATTATAGAATCCAATCATAGCTTCATGTTTATTGGCTAAAGCTCTATATTTTTCTTTCCAGTTGTCTAATTCTAAATCACCAATTCTAATACCATTACGACCTGTTTTATCCATGTAAGTTGGTCCAATACCTTTTAATGTAGATCCAATTTTCGCTTTTCCTTTTGCTGTTTCAGAGGCAGCATCTAGCAATCGATGTGTAGGCAAAATAACATGCGCTTTTCTAGAAATAATCAAATTTGATTTGTAATCTAAATTGAACTGATCTAAGCCATCTAATTCTTGAACGAAAACTACTGGGTCTATAACAACCCCATTTCCAATGACATTAATAGATTCTTTATGAAAAATTCCAGAAGGAATTGTTCTTAATACATGTTTGATTCCATCAAATTCTAGAGTATGACCTGCATTTGGTCCACCTTGAAAACGTGCAATAATGTTGTATTTGGAGGTGAGTACATCAACAATTTTTCCTTTGCCTTCGTCGCCCCATTGTAATCCTAGTAGTAAATCTACTGCCATTGTGTAATTAATTAGTTGGTTTGTTTTTTGTTGCGTAAAAGTAGAGTGAATGATTAGAAATAGAAATATCAAATACCTCTTCAATCGTTTTTTTGATGGATTGAATTCGAGGATCACAGAATTCGATAACTTCACCAGAATCGGTCATAATCACATGGTCATGTTGCTTATCGAAATAAGATTTTTCGTAGTGTGCCTGATTTTGCCCAAATTGGTGTTTTCTAACCAAAGCACATTCCATTAGTATTTCAATAGTATTGTAAAGTGTAGCGCGACTAACACGATAGTTTTTATTTTTCATTTTGATATATAAAGATTCAATATCAAAGTGTTCTTCACTATCATAAATCTCTTGAAGAATGGCATAACGCTCAGGTGTTTTTCTATGGCCTTTTTCTTCTAAAAATTTTGTAAAAACGTTTTTTACAATCTCTTGGTTAGTCTGTTCTGTTTTTTCACTCATAATTAAGCCACAAATTTACACATTTTTTAAACTCTAATAACCTTATCTATCCCATTAATTTTTTTAAGATTATTGATTAATTTTTTTAGCATTGTGTTATTCGTTACTACGACATTAATTTTGCCAGTAAAGACACCATCGTCGCTTTCAAAACTTATACTTTTCATATTAACGTGCATGTGGGATGAAATGACTTGAGTAATGTTATTAACCAATCCTAAATTATCAATACCAGAGAGTTTGATTTGTGTTGCAAATTCTTGTTGTGACGAATCAATCCATTTAGCCAACATAATACGGTATGCGTAATTAGATTGAAGGCTCAGCGCATTAGGGCAATTTTTTTTATGAACTTTTATTCCATCATTAATCGTTAAGAACCCAAATACTGGATCACCTGGTATTGGGTTGCAACATGATGATAGTTTATAATCTAGTTTCTCTTCTTCCTTACCAAAAACTAGTTGATCATATTTAGAAGTGATTTCGTCTTTATCAATATCTGGAGCGACTGATGGTTTACGAATTTTATTCTTAATATAACTCATAAACATATTGCTTCGAGATGATGCATAGTCTTTGAGCATTTTGTTATCAATCGTACCAATACCAACACGATAAAACAAGTCTAAGCTTGTTTTAAGTTTGAAATGAGTAACCATTTCATTTACAGATTTCTCATCCAAGCTAATCTTTAGCTGTTTGAGTTTTCGTCTTAAAATTTCTTTTCCTTCTTCGGCGACATCCTTTTTATCAGCTTTAAGAGACGATTTTATTTTACTTCGCGCTCTAGCTGTTGTGGCATAATCTAACCAATTACGGTTTGGTTTAATAGTATCTGAAGTTAAAATTTCAACTTGATCACCACTATTAAGTTCATGGCTTAAAGGTACTAGTCGACCATTGACTTTAGCTCCTTTTGTTTTCATACCAACTTCAGTATGTACACTAAATGCAAAATCTAAAGGTGTAGCTCCTTTTGGTAATGATTTTAAATCGCCTTTAGGAGAGAATACAAATATCTCTTTAGAATACAGATTCAGCTTAAACTGTTCAACAAAATCTACAGCATTAGTTTCATTGCTTTCTAAAGCTTCTTGCAATTTATTAATCCAAGAATCTAAAGCATCTTCTGTATTGCCTTCTTTATACTTGTAATGTGCAGCATAACCTTTTTCGGCAATTTCATTCATACGCTCACTACGAACTTGTACTTCTACCCATCTGTTTTTTGGCCCCATAACTGTAATATGTAGCGCTTCATAACCAGTAGATTTTGGTGATGAAATCCAATCGCGCAAACGTGTTGGGTTAGGGATGAAATGATCAGTAACTATTGAATAAATTTTCCAAGCGAGAAATTTTTCATTTTTCAAATCTGATTTATAAATAATCCTTACTGCGAATTTATCATAGACTTCATCAAAATTAACCCCTTGTTTCACCATCTTTTTTCTGATGGAATAAATAGATTTAGGTCGCCCTTTAATTTCGTAGTTTAAACCTTCTTTATCTAGCGAATCTACAATAACTTTTGAAAAGGCTTTGATGTAGCCATCTTGTTCAGATTTACTTTCTTTTTGCTTTTCTAGGATATCATTGTAGACTTCTGGTTCAGTATATTTTAACCCTAAATCTTCGAGTTCAGTTTTGATGTTGTACAAACCTATTCTATGCGCTAAAGGCGCATAAATGTATAAGGTTTCAGAAGCGATTTTCTCTTGCTTGTCACGACGCATAGAGTCCATCGTTTGCATATTATGAAGTCTGTCAGCAATTTTGATAATAATCACACGTACATCATCATTAAGTGTCAATAACATCTTACGGAAATTCTCTGCCTGAGTTGATACATCTGTATCTTTACTTAAAGATGAAATTTTTGTAAGACCATCAACAATGCGTGCTACAGTTTCTCCAAAAAGGCGTTCGATATCATCTTTGGTATAGTCTTCATTATCTTCAACAACATCATGAAGTAGGGCAGCAGCAATACTTGTAGCATCTAATCCAATCTCACTTGCTACAATTTTTGCCACAGCAATAGGATGGAAAATATACGCTTCTCCAGATTTTCTGCGCTGACCATTATGTGCATCTACAGCAACCTCAAACGCTTGTCTAATGAGTGTTTTGTCTGCTTTGGTAAGGGTTTGATAACTTACTTTCAGGAGCTCTTTGTAGGCTTTTGCAATCTCAGCATTTTCTTTTTCTATTGCTTCTTCAGTCATAGAACTAAAGTATGAATAAGAAATGTAATGTGCAATGTGTTTTTTGGGTTTTGTTTTGAAATAAAAAACGAAGCTGTTTTTAGCTTAACTATGATCAATCAAATGATTTGGTAAAAATTTCTGAATTTCTTTTAGTTGTGCTTTTACATTATTAATATGCATTTTTCGTTCAGTTTTGTCTTTGCAATCATTTAAATGATAAAGGTAATTGTCATATAAATAATAAACAATGTAACGGTTGTAATCATCTAATTCATCATTTTTTATCATGTTCAGCATGGTTTTTTCAAATATGATTTGATTTTCAGATTCTGACAATGCTCTTCCTAATCTGCCAATGCTACCATAGTAATGATTTTTACTAGCATTGTCTATGCGAAATGTAATACCTAAAAGCAAATCAAGCGTATTAATATCTAAAACTTCAAGTTCTTTTAAATATGTTTTTCTAGCTGCCCAAGCATAACTACCATCAGTTGCTCTTTCAAATCTATCGTTCATTACATCAAGGTGTGCTTTTAAAAACACTTCCCAATTGACAGTTTCAGCTGAAAGCTTAGCTATATTCAAAGCATGAACTCTAGGGCTAGAATCCATACTACAGGTACCAATAACTTTAGTATGTCGAAAAGTGTCAAGGAGCTCTTTTTTTTCAGTTAATGTTAGTTTTGAATAGTCACTAGACAAATCTTCTAAATAACCGTGTTCAGCGCCATCTATAATTTTGGATGATGTAGTATCAATCATGCAATGTGAGTATTGGACCATTTCTGCATATATATCTTTGAGTTTGTTTTTTTTAAAATCTTCAAGTAGATAAAAAGCCGTGACATGTTCATTTCTGTAATTGCTTCCATTGTTATAATCAACAATCCAATCGCCTTTTCTATAGGATTCTGTAATATCAATTTGAGCCTCAAATTCAATAATCTTATCGTAATCTTCACCTATGGTCTTTGTTGAGACATGCGTTATTGTTTTATCGTTATAATCTGTATAGTCATAAGCAATAATAAGTTTGGGCTTGGTTATGTTTGCTAACGGGTATGTTTTTTTAAGCAAGTCTAAACTCATGCCGTTTTCTAAATCCTTTTTTGCTTGTTTGATATTACCAGATTCTAAATTGAATTGTATCGCTTTAGTTTGTGGGATGGCATGATAGGTTTCGGTGATTTCACAGGCTTTAAACTTTAGGTTCAATGAATCAACAATAAACTTTAACTGTTCAATAGTATTGTCATTGTATATTAAGCCATTGGAGTGCTTTTCAAATTCTTGACCTTGAATATTAATGCATAAAAAAGCAAATACGATGGTAGTGATGATTGTTTTCATGATGAAGATGGATTTATATTAATAATGGAATAGTCTTCCTTTTATTGTCTATAAATGTAAATACATCAAGAATTACACCAAAGCAATAATGAGTGAAGTGATGCTTTGAGTTAGTGAAACAGACAGTTTTGTACTAATTAAAATAGTTACTTCCTCAAATTACGAACACGCTGCAACAAAGTAGGATGCGAATAATGTGCCAATACATATGATGGATGTGGCGTGAGATTACTCAAACTATTTTTGGATAACTTTTTAAGCGATGTCACCAGGGGTTCAGCTTTGTAAGTATGCTTAGCATAATCATCGGCTTGGTATTCAAACTTACGTGAGAAATAATTCATGACTAAACTAGTCAATTCTGAAATAGGCGAGTAGAGCAGTCCAAACGCAATTAAGCCCACATGAAAACTAGGTATTTTAACACCTAGAGCATTTGATAATAACGGGTTTGATATAAATATTGACAAGATGTATAATGTTAGGCCTGTAAGTAATATAGATGCAATGAGATTAAATATGATATGCTTCTTTTTATAATGCCCAACCTCATGTGCGAGTACAGCAACAATTTCATCTTCTTCTAATTCATTAACTAATGTATCAAAAAGTGTGACCCTTTTTTCAGAGCCAAAGCCAGAAAAATAGGCATTGGCTTTTGTGCTTCGTTTGGAACCATCAATGATAAAAATTTTATCCAAGTTGAAACCTACAGATGTTGCATATTCTGAAATTTTATTGCGCAAGCTTCCATCTTCTAAAGGTGTTTGTTTATTGAATAACGGCACAATAAGTTTAGAGTAAAACATATTCATAAACACGGTGAAAAGGGTTACTATTCCCCAAGCATAAAGCCAAAATGAGTCTTGCATTTGTTGATAAAACCAGATAATGAGTGCTAGAATTCCACCACCAATTAGGGCCATCATAAGTAAGCCTTTTATTTTATCAAGTATAAACGTTTTTTTTGTTGTTTTATTAAATCCGAATTTTTCTTCAATAACAAATGTTTTGTAATAGCTAAATGGTGTTGAAATGACATCACTACCAATCATAATGATTCCAAAGAAAATTAAAGCTATAAAAATGGGATGATCATTATAACTTCTAGCGATAGTATCTACATATTCAAACCCGTCAAAAGCTAAAAACCCAAGTGTTAATGCCAATGAAAATAATGAACTCCATATCCCAAATTTATAATTAATTCTTTTGTAGGCTTGAGACTTTTTGTATTCAGTTTCATCATAAACATCCTCAAGCTCTATAGGGATAGCATCACCATAATGCTTAGCATTTAAAAAGTCTAATACTTTGTCAATTATGAAGTTGACGATAATGATGGTTATTATGATGTAGAATAAAGTGGTTGCCGTCATAAGTTATTCGAAATTACGTTGTCGTTTGGCTTCAAAAATAAGAATTCCTGCAGCTACAGAGACATTCATACTATCAATGGCGCCTTGCATTGGTATAATTATATTCTGTGTGGCATGCTTTAACCATTCATTGCTCAAACCTGTAGCTTCTGTACCAACAACAATCGCAGTTGCGATGGTGAAATCTTGGCTGTGATAATCAACTGAAGCTTGCAAAGCTGCACAATATATTGCAATATTGTTTGCTTTTAAAAAAGTGATGATTTCTGAGGTTTCACTAATAGCAATTTGATTTGTAAAGATGCAACCAACGCTAGATCTAATAATATTAGGATTGTATAAATCACTTTTTGGGTTTGCTATAATTACAGCATCGATATTGGCTGCATCAGCTGTTCGAAGTAATGCGCCAATATTTCCTGGTTTTTCAGGTGCTTCTGCAATGAGAATTAATGGGTTTTTCTTCTGAAATATTAAAGTGCTCAAATGATGGTCTTTTGTTTCAGCAATGGCAATAATGCCTTCTGTTGTATGGCGATGCGCTAACTTTTGAAAGACCTCTTTTGAAATTAAAACACGTTCAATTTCCGAAGCGATGAGTTCGTCTAAATCACTTTCAGATGCTAATTCTGGATAAAACAAAACCAACTGTATCTGATAATTAGCTTTTGAAGCTAGCATCAATTCACGCTGGCCTTCAATAATAAAGCGCCCCGCTTTTTTGCGCTCACGAGATTTTTCTTTTAAAACAAGAATCTGTTTTACTAATTGATTTTGAGTACTCGTAATCTCTTTATAATGCATTTTGCTAATTATTCGATATATTTGAATAGCCACAAATTTACATCTTTATAAGGCAATTACAAGGTCTTCTATAATTTCAAATCATAAAAGTTAAGACTTCTAGGTAGGAAAATTCTATATGTGCTTGTTATACTATTGTTATCAATCACTTGGTAATTTTCGACTAACCAAAACTCTTCTTTCTATGAAAATAAAATTACTGTTTCCGCTTTTTGCCCTTCTTTTTTCAATGACCTTATTTTCTCAAACTATTAATGATCCAACAGCTTATGAGTTGTGCGATATAGATAATGATGATATTGAGCCTTTTGATTTGCATTTTAAAGATGCCGAAATTTTAAATGGTTTAAGCCCTAATAATTTCACAGTGACGTATTACGAAACTCAAGCTGATGCTGATGCATCACTAAATGCTTTATCCAGTCCATATTTTAATGTAGCTAATCCTCAAGCGGTTTATGTGAATGTAACAGATAATACAACAGGTAATATAGAGCAAACAACACTAACACTTGTCGTAATTCCATCACCTACAGGTGGTTTTGCCCAAGATGTTATTGCTTGTGATGAAGGTGGAGGTTTTGCTACATTTGATTTAACCGCTTTTGATGCAGAATTTATAAATGGTGAATCAGATGTATCTGTGTCCTATTATGAAACAAGCGATAGTGCTTTTTTGGGTATCAATCAAATAACAAACCCTCAGAATTATATAAATACAATTCCATACCAACAGACTATTTTTGTGAGATTAGATAATGTTCTTACTGGCTGCTTTACATCAAATACTAATGCTGTTTTATATTTAAATGTTGACCAACAAATTACAATTACTGAACCAACACCTTTTATTGTTTGTGATGATGACGATGATGGCTTCTATACATTTAATTTAGATGTTAAAACAGAAGAAATTTTGGGTGGAATTGATAACCCAACTTATATAGTGACTTATCACCTTAGTCAAGTTGATGCTGATAATAATACCAATATAATTGATCCTATTTTCACAAATACTACGGCCTTTGGTCAAGTTGTTTACGCAAGGGTATCAAGCACTTTTGGGGATTGTTTTCAAACAACACTTTTAGAGTTAGTTGTTGATATAGATTGCTTAACAGTAACTTCAACAACAATAGCGTTTTGTACAGATGATCCAAACTTTTTAGGTGATTTTGACTTAACATCGCAAAATAGTGAGATTGTTAATGGCCAAGATATTTCAGAATTTAACTTTACCTATTATTTAACTGAAGTAGATGCCGCGAATCAAAGTAACCCAATACCAGACCCAACAGTTTTCCAGAGTGGTATAGATCCGCAATTAATATACGTTTATGTTGAGGAAATTGCTACTGGTAATTCTGCGATCACCACAATTGCTATTGTAGGTAGTTTAAATCCGCAAGTAGATTTTAATGATCCATATACAATTTGTAGCGGACAAGAGATTGTTTTAACACCATATGTTGACGATATGGGGCAATACACGTACTTGTGGAGTACTGGAGCTACAGATCCTGAAATTGTAGTTTTCACAGGAGGTACATACACAGTAACGGTTACTAATCCTGACACAGGTTGTATGACTACAGCAGAGGTGTTTGTTGATGAAAGTGAAGGCGTAGATATTGTTACCCCTCAAGATTTAGTAGTTTGTGATGGAAACAATGGTGTTTTTGATTTAACAAGCGTGATAACAGAAGTATTAAATGGAGTAGACCCAAATTCGGTTGCTATTGCATTCTATACGAATCTAAATGATGTATTCAATCAGGTGAATCCAATAGCTAACCCAAATCAATACACTGCAGTATCAAGTCCGCAAACGATTTATATTAGAGTAAGCAATATTGATAATCAATGTTTTGCTTATGTAGCTTTTAATTTAATTAGCGAAAACTGTCCAATAGAAGTGATTTGTGATCAAGAACCAGTGAATATAAATTTCTGTTATGAAATTAATTCTGCAACACCATATACTTTTGAAAGTGATGATGGATCACCACTGTATGTAGAGTTTAATGCTGGACAAGTTGAAATAGGATGGGATGAACTTGTTGTATTGGATTCTGATGGTGTTACAAACTTAAATCCACAGGAAACTACTTATGGAGTCAATGGTGACCTTACAGGCTTGGCTTTTATATCCTCTGGAAGTTCACTTACTATATATGTAGAATCAGACGAGGTCTTTAGCTGTGCTAGTGAAGGGTATACACCAATTGATTTTGATGTGAGTTGTTTTGATGATAGTTTAGTACCTAATTGTAATGCTACTTTAATAGCACCTTTAAATGGGGCTGTTGATGTCAATGAGAATATTGATTTAGAGTGGAACCCAGCAACAATTATAGTTAATGGATATAGAGTTTCTGTTGGTATTACATCTGGAGGAACAGAAATAATAGATAATCAAGATGTTGGAGATGTGTTAACCCTTGATATTGGTAATTTAGATTATGAAGTAACATACTATGTTAACATTATACCTTATAATGACAATGGAGATGCTGAAGATTGCGTTGAAGAAAGTTTTACGACAAGAGCTAATCCAAACCAAATGGTTGCCTGTGAAGATGGAGCTATAAATACCACATATTGTTATGGTCTTAACGACACAACAGAGTTTGCTTTTGAAAGTAGCGACGGCTTACCTCTTACATTAGTTTTCAATGCAGGAACAACAGAAGTCAACTATGATGAAGTCACTATAGTAGATTCAGATGGCACGATTTTAAATCCAAACCTTCCATATGGTAATGCTGGTGATTTTACAGGATTAACATATACATCTTCGGGTTCTAATATCTCTGTATTATTTGATTCTGATGGCTCTATAAGCTGTGAAAGTGGAAGTACGTGCTGTACAGAGCAATTTGATTTTGATGTCTTCTGTGCATCTGCAGTTGGATTTATTCAAGTTAATGCGTTTGTAGATGACAATCTCAATAATGTGTTTGACACCAACGAACTTAGTTTTTATAATGGGTATTTCACTTATGAAATTAATGACGACGGAAATATCAATACAGTAAACTCATCAACTGGAAGTTTCCAAATCATTAGTGGAGACGAAACAGACACTTACGACATTACGTTTAATTTATATGAAGAATCTGCCGGATGCTATGATGTTACAATTCCAGTGTTTAATGATATCTCAGTTACAACAGGAAATACAATTACTGTTGATTTTCCTGTAGTAGAAGAGCAAAGTTGTGAAGACTTGGCTGTATACTTAATTAACCCTTGGATAGCTCCAAGACCTGGCTTTACTCACGACAACTACATTATTCTTGAAAACTTAGGATTTACTACAATAACCTCGGGAACGGTTGAGTTTACAAACGATGCTCAATTGATATATAATGGTGTTACTAGTGTAAATTCTAATTATACCATTACACCTACAGCAACAGGTTTTACAGTAGATTTTGTAAACCTTCAACCAGGAGATTCAGAACAAATTGAAATTTCACTAACCTGCCCAGCTTCTGTAGCAATAGGTGAAATAGTCACTAATACTGCAACATATATAACTGCGAGTAACGATTTAGTTGAAGTTAATAATTATTCAACGCTATCAGAATTAGTGGTTGGGTCTTGGGACCCAAATGATAAAATGGAATCTCATGGTCCACGAATTCTATATGATGATTTTGTGGTGTCTGATGAATATTTATATTATACCATCCGGTTCCAAAATTTAGGAACTGCTCCTGCGACATTTATACGTATTGACGATGCTTTAGATAATCAGTTGGATGAAACAACATTTCAAATGCTACGCTCAAGCCATGATAATGTAGTGACAAGAACAGATAATAACCTAGAATGGTATTTTGATAATATCAACTTACCAGCTGAACAAGATGATGCAGATGGTAGTCAAGGCTATGTTTATTTTAGAATTAAGCCTAAAGCTGGATATGTTATTGGTGATATCATACCAAATACTGCTGCGATTTACTTTGATTTTAACGCTCCTGTGATTACAAACCGATTTGATAGCGAGTTTGTGGAAGAGAGCTTATCTGTTTCTGAATCTAGTACTCTTGAATTTGATATGTACCCAAATCCTGCTAAAGAAACGCTTACAATTACATTGAATGCTTCGAGCTTAGGAAATGTAACGCTTGACATTGTTGACTTACAAGGGAAATTAGTCTTAGAAAAAGTCATTTCACAGTCTAACACTATAGATGTAAATGTTTCTGACTTACAAAGCGGACTCTATTTTGTAAAACTCAATGCAAGTAATAAGACCTTAGTTGAAAAACTAATTATCAAATAGCTCAATTTTTAAGTAGAAAAAAAGACCTCAAATGTATTTTGAGGTCTTTTTTTTGTTATCAGTCATATTATTTGGATTACGGAAAGAATTATCTTACTTTAATGATCCAATTAGAATTAATTTATCATGACAAAAAAACTATTCTCATTTTTTCTTTTTTTAAGTGTTTTTTGCCTTCAAGCCCAAACGACTGTAGATTGTGCTTCAGGCGTTATTAGTGATTCCTATTGTTATACAGATGATGATACTAATTTGCTAACATATATTAGCTCTGATGGCTCACCTGTAAGGCTTACTATTGACTCAGGTGAAATAGAAGGTGTACCTTATGATGTTCTGGTTGTGATAGATTCAGATGGAGTAACAGAGTTATATAGAGGAGAGGGAGACAATGGTGTATTAGATGGATTAGTATTTGAGTCTACTGGCGATCGTATATTTATAGGAGTAGAATCTGATGGTTCAATTAGTTGTACTTCCGGTGATTTTCCTGATGGTTTAAACTTTACCGTGAATTGCTTAACAACTTGTTTGAGTCCGACAGCGGTTTATACTGTTGTAAATGATTGTGATAATGGTGATCAGTTTTTATTAGATGTGGAAGTTACAAGCCTTGGCGATGCCACTTCACTATCCTTATCTAACAATATAGATGCTAATACTGTGACTATATCTTCTTTAGGAATTTATCAAATTGGACCATTTCCGTTTGACACGGAGGTAGTAGCCTTACTGCAAAGTGTGCAAGATCCTAATTGTTTTAACCAAAGTGATCCCATTGAAGTTTCTGTTTGTCCACCAAATAACAATTCTCCATGTTCGGCTACTATAATGGATGGAACTATAAATTCTGATTGTACATATTCAATATCTGGTACTATGAACGGATCAACAACTACAGAACTTGCCTTACCAGATTGCGCTGGCATTTCTTATGGTGATGTTTGGTATCAATTTGCTGCAACTAATGAGTCGCATTACATCTCGGTTGATAATTGGGGAGACGGAATTTATCGTTTCGAATTTGCTATTTATGACGGTAGCTGTGATAGTCTGACTGAACTATCTTGTGCAGATAACCCTCTAATGTATGTTCCAGATTTAGTACCAGGTAACACATATTTCATAAGAGTGATTTATACGGTAAACTGGTCAGAGACTTCTACATTTGATTTATGTATTAGAGAAGCACCTAATAATACGGCTTGTGATTCTGCCGTTCCTTTTTGTCCCGATACTAATGGTGTTCTAACGACACCAAATGTGATTGGAATTCAAGGCCTCAGCGATATTGCTTGTTTAGCTGTTGCACCAAACCCAACTTGGAGTATTATCAATATTGATCAGCCAGGTGTTATTGAGGTTGAAATTTCACAATACAATGATAGTTTTGATTTTGACGTAGATTTTGTGCTTTGGGGACCTTTTAGTTCTTTGGACGAAGGTTGTTCATTATTAGATTTCGGGTGTCCAACACCAGATGATTGTCTAAACAATACTACCAATCCAGGATTTTACCCTTTTGGTAATATTGTAGATTGTAGTTATTCACCAAATTCAGTTGAAAATTTCACGATACCTAACGCATTAGAAAATGAAATTTACCTTTTATTGGTGACTAATTTTTCTGGTTTTGATGGTGAAATAGCAATTACCCAAACCAATTTGGGTGCTAATGGATCGGGAAGTATATCTGCCGATTTTCAAGTAGATCTAGGAGATGATATTACCGCTTGTGAGTCTCAAAACTCAGTTGTTTTGGAAGCAGTTGTCGATTATGCAGATTCATATGAATGGTATGTTGATGGATTTATTATACAAGGTGAAAATGAAAGTACTCTTGAAGTATCAGAGTCGGGGTTTTACAGTGTAATAGTCTTAAATAATCAATGTGAAACTGTAACCAGCGATTCTGTTTCAGTGACATTCGTAGATTGTAATGATGTTGGATTTATTGAAGTATTAGCCTATGGTGATATTAATGAAAATGGTGTGAAAGATTCTGATGAAGTTAATTTTACAAATGGTTATTTTACGTATGAATTGAATAGTGATGGTATGTTAAATACTGTCAGTTCATCAACTGGGAATTTTACAATTATATCCGAAGAAGACGCAGATGTTTATGATATTAACTTCTTCATATATGATGAATATGAAGACTGTTATACAAATAGCGTTGGTATGTTTTCTGATATTACTGTTTTAGATGGAAATTCTATAACAATTGAATTCCCAATTATAAATAACCAAATGTGTGAGGATATTGGAATTAACTTAATTAATAATGGAGCACCACAACCTGGATTTTCACATACAAATTATCTTGTCATAACTAATTATGGACAAAGCACTTCAAGTGGAACAGTTGATTATATCTTAGATTCTCAGTTATCAATACAATCAATTACATCTAACCCTAATTTCACGACGTCAATAACTGCTTCTGGGTTTACTTTAGATTTTGTAGACTTACCTGTTGGAGAAAGCTATACTGCAGTCATTACATTACTAACATCTACTAATGCTGAATTAGGTGAATTAGTTACTAATACAGCGACTTATATGTCTACTGGAAATGATATTGTTGATACTAATAATACTTCATCCATTACTGAGGAGGTTATCGGATCTTATGATCCAAATAATAAAATGGAAGCTCACGGTCCACAAATTGTCTTTGACGATTTTGCATCTTCTGATGAATATTTATATTACACTATACGATTTCAGAATTTAGGAACTGCTCCTGCAACATTTATAAGAATTGATGATATAATTGACAGTCAAATGGATGAAACCACATTTCAAATGTTGCGTTCAAGTCATGATTATGTGGTTACAAGAACAGAAAATAATCTAGAATGGTTCTTTGAAGATATTAATCTTCCAGCAGAACAAGATGACTCAGAGGGTAGTAACGGCTTTGTCTATTTCCGAATTAAACCAAATTCAGGATACGCTATTGGCGATATTATTCCGAATACGGCATCGATATTTTTTGATTTTAATGCGCCAATAGTGACGAATACATTTGAGACAGAGTTTGTTGAAGAGAGCTTATCTATTTCTGAATTAGATGAGATTGTATTTAATGTATTTCCAAATCCTGCAAAAGAACAGATTACCATCGAATTGGGCGCTGTAAACTATGGAATTCTAACGTTTAATATTGTTGATATACAAGGAAAACTAATAATAGAACAATCTATCAACCAATCCAATACAACTGATATCGATATCTCTGACTTACAAAGTGGTTTATATTTTGTGAAACTTAATGCAGGGAATGAAATCTTAGTTAAGAAACTTATTATAGAATAGTCCAAATCGAAATATTTAGTTGAAAAGGCCTTAAAAATTGCTTTAAGGTCTTTTTTTGATTATAATTAGATATTAATAAACGATTACTTGTTGCGATACCATGTTTTATAAATAAGAATATTAATTTTGAAAAAAAACGTCTATGCTATTAAAATTACGATTGTTATTATTTGTTTTAGTTTTGAATGGTCTAATGGTTCAAGCTCAAGGTGGACCACCTCCTCCTTGTGGATTAACACCGGAGTATGTTTGTGATGATGATTTAGATGGAGAAGTACAAGTAGATCTATTTCAATTGTTTCCATTTCGATTTTGCACAATACCAGAAAGTAATGAACAGTTTTATTTTCCGCTAACGTATTATACATCAGAAGACGATGCTATTGCACAAATGAACCCTATAGCAAATCCAGAAAATTTTATAACCTCAACCTCAGATGCTTTACAAGACATTTGGAGAAGAGCAGACCCCATTGATCCTGCGACACATCCAGTTTTAACATCTTATGACCCATTTGCAATTGTATTACCACCAACTGCAGTATCACCAACACCTTTAATTGCTTGTGATTTGGATACTGACGGATTTACAGAATTCAATTTATTTAGTAAGACTGCAGAAATTTTATCTGGTCAATTTTTTGGTTATGGCGTAAGGTTTTTTGAAACTTATCAAGATGCATTAGACGGTATTAATTCCTTGAGTTCTCCCTACACAAATACTACTGTTAATCAGCAAACTATATATGCAAAAGTTTCCAACATAACTAGAGTTCAAGACTATGTATGTAGCACAATAGTTGAATTAGAGCTTATTGTGCAAGGTACTTGTGAAGATGTTGAAGTCATGCTAATTAATGCCTTTGGACCACCTAGACCAGGATTTACTGTTGAACATGAACTTGTATATAAAAATAATGGATTAAATACTGTCACATCTGGTACAATAGTATACATAAAAGATCAAAATATGGTTATGAATGATGCAGTCGGAGATGGTTCAGATGTTATAACTATCACTTCTGAAGGTATATCTGTAGACTTTTTGAATTTAGAACCTGCAGAAAGTAGATCGGTTTTAATAACATTGACTTGCCCAGTCGAAACACCTCTTGGTGAAGTTATTAATAGTTCAGTAGATTATATTACCGATACTAATGATGTCAATCCAAATAACCATAATCCAACACTTTATCAAACTGTTGTAGGTTCATGGGACCCTAATGATAAAGGAGAATCTCATGGGCGAGAAATTATCATCGATGAATTTACTAATGATGATTACCTGTATTACACTATTAGGTTTCAAAACTTAGGAACTGCCGATGCAATAAATATAAGCATTGAAGATGTTTTAGATAGCCAACTAGATCCAAGTACATTCCAAAATTTGCGTTTAAGTCATTCAGGAAGTGTATTGCGAACGGGTACTAATTTGACTTGGACATTTAATAATATCAATTTGCCAGCTGAGCAGGATGATTCAGAAGCTAGTCATGGTTATGTGCATTTTAAGATTAAACCAAAATCGGACTATGCTGTAGATGACATCATTCCGAATACTGCCTCAATCTTCTTTGATTTTAACGCTCCTATTATTACTAATACTTTTGAAACTGAATTTGTAGCAGACCCTACCTTATCAATTACGCCTTCACAATCTAGTACATTTATTATATTTCCAAACCCAACAAAAGACATTATTAATATTTCTTTCAATTCGAATGGCTTCGGAAATGGCACCTTATCACTTTTAGATATCCAAGGAAAACAAATCTTGATACATAAAATTTCCGATGAGAATAGAATGATTATTGACATCTCAGATTTACAAAGCGGAATGTACTTTATAAAAGTCAACATGAATGCTAAAACAGCAGTAAAAAAACTCGTTATAGATTAGTCAAAATCGCAATATTTGCTGAACTGATTAGCCTCTGAATTTTTCTGAGGCTTTTTTGTAAACTATTCTTTTTAACTTCGTCTAAGCACAAAACCATTACTAAAACATATGAAACTTAAAAGTTTATTCTTAATTGCACTACTTATTTTTGCGTCTTGCAAAGACAATAAAAAGCCTGAAACTGTCGAATCTATTGATTATTCTGAAGAACAACTAGATGTTACTACTAGTACTTATCCTGAGGATATTACCAAAATATTTGATGCTCATGGTGGTATTGATGCATGGAATGCTATGAATAGTTTAGTATTTACTATGGAAAAACCAAAAGGAAAAGAAGTGACAACCACAAACTTAAAAACAAGGGCTGAACGCATTGATACACCAACATATACTTCTGGTTATGATGGAAGTACCTTGTGGGTTAATGAGAAAGATGGTATTGCTTATACAGGCAATGCAAAATTTTATAAAGGGTTAATGATGTATTTTTATGCGATGCCTTTTATTGTTGGTGATGATGGTATTATATATGAGGATGCAAAACCTTTAGATTTTGAAGGAAAAACCTATCCAGGCATTTTAATTTCATATGAGGCAGGAGTAGGTGTATCACCTGATGATCAATATATCATTTACTATGATGAACAAACTGGTAAAATGGAGTGGTTGGCTTATACTGTAACCTTTGGTAAAGATGAAAAAAGTAAAGATTTTCGTTTTATCAGATATAATAATTGGCAAACCATTAGTGGTATGATTTTGCCAGAAAGCATAGATTGGTACACAGTTGAGAATAATTTGCCTATAACTAAAAGAAACACTGTTGAGTTTACTAACGTCACTCTTTCTAGCAAGGCTCCAGATGCATCTCTTTTTGTGAAGCCAGAAGGCGCAAAAGTGATTGAATAACGTATAACAAACGCATAAAAAAAGACCTGTAATGAATTTACAGGTCTTTTTTATAATCTATTTTTTCTTTTAATCTTGACTTTCCAATTTCTTAGAATAACGTTTCCATAATTCAGTTTGATGCGTTTCTAAACTGATAAGGCGTCCATCAATAAAGGCATGAGTCAATATATTAGTTCTCATATCGAGTGCGTCACCTTCACTAATAAATAGTGTAGCACTTTTTCCTATTTCCAAAGTTCCATAATTGTCATCAATACCTAAAATTTTTGCAGGATTTTGTGTGATAAGCTGTAAAGCTTGCGCTTTGGATAAACCATGGGCTACTGTAGTGCCTGCATAAAACGGAAGGTTACGAGAATTCATGCGCTCCATTTGCCCGCTAGTTTCTAAGGCAACCACAACACCTTTATCGGTTAATAATTTTGCCAATTTAAACGGCATATCATAATCATCATCTGTTTGGCTAGGTCTTGTATGTACGCGTTGTAATAATACAGGGATATTGTTTCTTTTTAGTAAGTCTGCTACTTTATGAGCTTCATAACCACCAACAATCACAGTCGATTTGATTTGATATGCTTTTGAGAAATTAACGGCATCTGTGATTCCTTTTTCATCATCCACATGAATATATAACGTTTTTGAACCATCTAATAAACCTTTTGTTCCTTCATACGGTAAATGCTTTGGAGATTTATCTCCATTTATATAAGCTTTGGTTTCATTAAACCAATTTTCAACCTCAGTCACTTGAGCATTATAATTTTTGTTGACCTTCATTGTAGGGTCTTCACCTAACCACCAACGACCACGAGAGAAATTATTAGGCCAATTCATATGAACACCGTCATCCACTTTAATAGCAGCATCCTCCCAATTCCAAGCATCTAATTGAACAATAGAAGATGTTCCAGAGATACGTCCTCCACGAGGTGTTACTTGAGCTAATAATACGCCATTTGGTCTCATGGATTCAACAATTTTAGATTCTGCATTATAGGCAATCAAACTTCTAATATGTGGATTCCAACTTCCTATTTCTGCATCATCATCAGTAGCTCTAACTGCACTAATTTCTACGAGTCCTAATGTAGAATTTGGAACAATAAATCCTGGGTATACGTGTTTGCCTGTAGCATCTATAACATCCATTTTGCCTAAATCTAGCTTTACGCCAGACATATCAGCCACATTTATAAGTTTTCCATTTTCAAAAACAATTAAGCTGTTTTCAATTACAGTTCCGTTTCCAATATGCGCTGTGGCGCCTGTAATAGCAATAGTCTTGCTTTGCTTTGAAGCAGGAGTTTGTTGTGCAAACCCAAAAGAGATACTTAGTAGTGCAACAACTATTAATTTTATATTTATGTTTTTCATCGTCAAAAGTTTAGTGTTGTACATGGTCTAAATAATCACAGTGCATCTGGTCTTTCTCTGTCTTCTTAATTGGCTGCGTTTTTAGGCCTTTATTTTTGGCTTGCATCATTTGATTTATGAGCTCAGCTTTTTCCTTTTTTATTTGTGATCGTAATTGTTCATCACGCTTTAAATCAAAATAAGTAACGCCCTCAATAATTGTCTTTTCAGCTTTTGTATAAATAGACATTGGATGCTCTGTCCATAAAACGATATCTGCATCTTTACCAACTTTAAGGCTTCCAACGCGATCATCTATATGTAATAGTTTTGCGGGATTAAGCGTTACAAATTTCCAAGCATCTTCTTCACTAATTCCGCCATATTTAACCGATTTAGCTGCTTCTTGGTTTAATCGCCTAGACATTTCACCATCATCACTATTAATGGCTACCACAACACCTGCATTATGCATAATTGCTGCGTTATAAGGTATGGCGTCATTTACTTCATATTTGTAGGCCCACCAATCACTAAAGGTCGATCCTCCAACACCATGGTCTTTCATTTTATCTGCGACTTTATAACCTTCTAAAATATGTGTAAACGTATTAATATTGAAATCAAATCGATCAGCAACTTTCATTAGCATATTGATTTCACTTTGCACATAAGAGTGGCATGAGATAAAACGTTCTTTATTTAAGATTTCAGCAATAACATCCATTTCTATATCCTTGCGATAAGGCTTTCCACTTTTCTTTAGCGCATCATAGGCTTTTGCTCGATTAAAGTAATCCATATATAATTGTTCAACACCCATTCTTGTTTGAGGGAATCTTGAAAAGCTCGACCAGTTAGACTGTTTTACATTTTCACCTAAAGCGAATTTTATAAACTTAGGACTATTTTCAAATACCATATCCTGAGCAGATTCACCCCATTTTAATTTGATAATAGCTGAGCGCCCTCCAATTGGATTAGCTGATCCGTGAAGTATTTGAATTGATGTAACACCACCTGCTAGGTTTCTATAGATGTCAATATCTTCATCATCGATTACATCTTCTATGGTCACTTCAGCAGAAGAATTATGTCCACCTTCATTAATCGAACTTGCAGCAATATGTGAATGTTCGTCAATCACTCCAGCTGTTATATGTTTACCTGTAGCGTCAATAACTCTTGCACTTCCATCGGAAAGGTTTTTGCCAATTTTTGCAATCTTCCCGTTTTTAATAAGCATATCAGTGTTTTTCAAAACACCTTCATCTTCACCTGTCCAGACTGTTGCATTTTTAAATAACATGGTTTCAGCTTTTGGTTTTTCTGCAAAACCATAAGCTACATTTGGATAGGTGACAGGGACCACTTCTTTTGTTTTAGAATCTGACATCTTATCAGTCTTTTTATCCTCTGAAGTACTGTCGTCAGTATTTTCCAGTTTTGTCCCGTAGAATGTCATCTCATTTCCATTTGGAAACAAGGCTTTTCCATTGAGAGTATTTCCACTGGTTACATTAGCAACTAATCTTATAAATTCTTGATTCGTTGAATCTTTTGATGTCATTGAAATGTTAATCCAATCATCAGCATAAGACACCTTCGAACCTCGCTTTTTACCAGCACTAGTAATTTCAGATTTTAGCTTACTTAAGTCTCCTTTAAGTGTCATCTTATAATCATCTCCAGCTAAGCGAAATTCATAATCACCACGAATATCTTTAGTGTTCATGTTTTCAAGAACAGTTTTTTGGCCTTGAACCCAGTTTTCATAAAGCGTCGTGTTTTTATCAAAAATATCACCTGAACTAATTAAGAAGTTGGCATAAGCCCCTTTTTGAAGTGAGCCAATTTCAGAAGATTTACCTAATAATTGTGCAGGAACTGTAGTTAAAGCCTCTAAAGCTTTTTCTTTTGAAAGTCCATATTCTAAAGCTTTTCTAACATTTGCCATAAAGGACTTTGGCGATTTTAAATCATGTGTTGTAAAAGCAAATTTAACAGCATTCTCTGCCAATATCTTTGGGTTTGTTGGTTCTTGATTCCAAGCTTTCATATCACTTAACGATAATGAGCGACTTAAATAGGCATTCTCTACATCATATGCATCCTGAAAATTTACAGGAATAATATAAGATGCATTGGTACTCTTAATATCTTGCACACGTTCGTATTCATCACCTCCTCCAAGAATTACATATTGAATTCCGAAAAGATCACCAACTTTATCTGCTCGCATCACATTCATACGGCTACCTGCTCCAAAAATTTGGACCAAATTTTTATTTGCGTTTAGGGCTTCTAATGATAAATCGGTAGTCTTACTATTACCTTTTGCATACCAATCTGCATCATAATACATTTGACGTAGTAATGCCATGCTTCCCATAATAGAACCAGGATACGATTGTCTAGACGTCACACTTTTGCGAAATGAAAAATACTGGGCAGATTGCGCATCTAAGATGCGAGCTTCATTACCAGCATTAGCATTTAGAGCAACCAAAGCTCCACTACCTCTAACAATACCATCCTCGATATGTGTATTTACAACTCCGAAACCAGCTTTCATTAATTCTTTAGCTGCTTTTTCATCAAATTGAAATTTGTCAATGGCATTATTTTCTGGCATGACATGGTCATTCCAATAATAACCAGATCGGGTAGGTTCATACTGTGGACTTCTCCCTTGACCAGGAGCACGTTCTGGTTTTTTTACGCCAAATGTAGAATACATATCAATAAATGAGGGATAGATACTTTTTCCGGCTAAATCAATAACAGTTGAGTTTTTTGGGATGTTCACTTGATTACCAGATGCTACGATTTTACCATCTCTAATGAGAAGTGTACCATTCTCAACAACTTGGGTTGGAGTGATATGAATTTTGGCATTTGTAAAGGCTTGATAATTTGTGTTTGTGGTTTTTACACCATCATTCTTGGGGAAGTAGTCTTGTGCAAATAAAGCAAAACTGCACAAGCACATAAGAATTGCGTACTTGATTTTATTCATATAAAAAGGTTGATTATTATTTCTTTCTAAAGATAGAGAATTAAGAAAGTAAAATCTAAAATTAATTTAGCTTTTAACGTTTAATCGATAGGGTTACTTTTATGATAATTTACTAGAAGTGCAACAACATAGCTATAACTATCCATTCCTCCAGCTTGGTTGTTAGACTTTAAGAAATTGTTATAAGTCGCCTTAAACAAAGGTTCAGTTGGGTTTTGATAGCCATCCCAAAAGTCTCTAACTTCTTGATAATTTTTTAATACTCCAATGTTTATCTGTTCTTTTAATTCGGTATATAGTTCTGGATTACGTCTATAGGTTTCATATAAACAATGACGAAGCGCAAAAGCATAACCTGAATAATTAAAGTAAACATCTGAATGATGAATAGCAGCCATACTACCAATAAAATTTGCTTCATTCTCAGCAGCATAACCCAATTGATGTGCTACTTCATGACTTCCAGTGGTTGGGAACTTAAACGTTGGAATTAGACCATCAACTTGCGCTTCATTAGTAAACGGATTTAAGTACCCAGAAAAGCCCATATACGTCAAAGGTAAACTATATAATGAGCGCTTTATACTTCGTGGTTGATATTCTAAATACGGAAATTTTTCTGATAGCTTATCGTATCCATTTGGTACCATCTTTAAGACTTCTGATTTAGAATACGGTAGGGCTACTTTTGTAGAATCATTAACTGCAAGGCTTAAATGAATTCTATTAGTTTTTTTTATTAGTTGTTTGGTAAGATTTACTAATTCTTCAGTAGTATATTCATTTTCAATGTTTAACGATTCATGAAGTGGCAAGCGATAATAATTAAAAGCCCAAAGTATATGAAATGCTAAATACCCCATTGAAATTGCCGATAGCACATCTAAAAACCAGTGCTTGGTGTCTTTAATGATTCGCTTTTTATTAACAATAAGCCACCGAATTACATACACAGCTAAAAGTGTATATAAAATATCGCCTACCGAAAATGGTAGCCAACCAAACATATAACGCATAAGCTTAGAAATCCAAATGTAAATCCCATGACTATAAACAGACTCAACAAAACTAGGGTAGTGGGCTAATATTTTCAGAAAGATAATCTGAGGAATAATAGAGAATGCAATACTAAGCTTTTTATATTTGCCCATGATTCAAAAATACTAAAAAGAATGTACCTTTGCTAAACTAAAAATTAACATAATGAGTTCAGAAATAAGACAATTAGAACCCAAACAACTTTGGAATAAATTTGCCGACCTTAACGCTGTACCAAGACCTTCTAAAAAAGAAGAACGAGTGATTAAATTCATGAAAGATTTTGGAACAAGCTTGGCTTTAGAAACGATAGAAGATGAGGTAGGAAACGTAATCATAAAAAAACCAGCAACTACTGGAATGGAAGATCGCAAAACCATAGTTATGCAATCGCATTTAGATATGGTTCACCAAAAAAATAATGATACTGTTTTTGATTTTGATACACAAGGTATTGAGATGTATGTTGATGGTGATTGGGTGCGAGCAAAAGGCACAACGCTTGGAGCAGATAACGGATTAGGTGTCGCTACAATTATGGCTATTTTAGAAAGCACAGATATTCCACATCCAGCAATTGAAGCTTTGTTTACTATAGATGAAGAAACAGGAATGACAGGAGCTATGGGTTTAAAAGGCGGTTTGCTTGATGGTGAAATTCTTTTAAACCTAGACACTGAAGAAGATGATGAGATTGGTGTAGGTTGTGCTGGTGGTGTTGATGTTACAGCAACAAGAACCTATGAGCAAGAAGATACTCCAGAGTTTAAAATTGGTTATAAAATATCTGTCAAAGGTTTGCAAGGTGGTCATTCAGGAATGCAAATTCATGAAGGTTTAGGAAATGCCAACAAGTTGATGAATCGTTTATTATTTGATGGTTTTGAGAATTTTGGTTTACGTATTTCTGAAATTGATGGCGGAAGTCTGCGAAACGCAATTCCTAGAGAAAGTAATGCCATTGTTGCCATTGATGCGATTCACGAAGATGCTTTTGTTTCTGAAATGAATGACATCGCTAATGCTATTGCTTTAGAATATAAAACAATGGAGCCCGATTTAGTGATTGAAGTTTCTAAAACAGACCCCCCAAATAAAATTATGGATCTTGGTGTTCAAGAAGGATTAACTAGAGCAATTTATGCTGCATTAAATGGTGTATTTCGTATGAGTCCTGATATTCCAGATTTAGTAGAAACGTCTAATAATATTGCTCGTGTAATCGTTAAAGACGGAAACATTAAAATTGGATGTTTAACGCGTAGTTCGGTAGAAAGCTCTAAATGGGATTTAGCGAATACATTACGTGCAGCCTTTGAACTTACAGGATGTGAAGTAACCTGTGATGGTGATTATCCTGGTTGGAAGCCTAATATGGATTCTGATATTTTAAAAGTGATGGTGCCGCTATACAAAGATTTGAACAACGGAGAAGAGCCACATGTAGCCGCCTGTCATGCAGGTTTAGAATGTGGTATTTTAGGAACCAATTACCCTGAAATGGATATGATTAGTTTTGGACCTAATATTAAAGGGGCGCATTCACCAGACGAGCGCGCTCAAATTTCTTCTGCACAAAAGTACTGGACTTTTGTATTAGAAATTTTAAAGCATATTCCGAAGAAATAAAAAATTATAATGCATAAAAAAAGCCTTTCATTTAGAAAGGCTTTTTTATATAAGCTTATTGTAGTTATTTTTTCTCAACAATACCAACCATCTCGACAATAAAAGTCAAATCAGTATTAGGTGGAATACCTCGATTACCACGTTCGCCATAGGCCAGGTGAGAAGGCATATAAAAAAACGCCTTTTCGCCAACCGATAATGATGCTAAGGCTTCTTTAAAACCTGGTATCATTCGTGCATCTGGACTTACCCACATTCTTGTTGGACCATAAGCATTCGCATCCAAACGCCTTTGGTTAAACATACCGTACTTTTCAGCAACCTTAATTCTATCACTATCAAATAAACGACCATCAGTGAAATAGCCTTCATAATACACGCTTACTGAATCACCAGCTTTTGGCTTTGGACCAGTACCTTTAGTTAATACATACTTTTTTAAACCTGAAGGTAAGGCTGTCGTTTTGGTTTCATAATCTTCAAGAATAGGCTTAGTCTCAGCTGATGCAGCAGCAATTTTTTCATCACGCTCTTTTTGCTCTTGTTCAGCTTTTAATCGCTTTTCCTCTTGAATTTGGTTGATTTCTTCTTCTACTTTTGGCAATTCACTTTCAAAAACTTTTGCAGCATTAAATGATTTTGCCGAAGATCCTTTTCTAATAATAGTGATCTTAGTCATAATAACATCCTCAAGCGGTTTGTTAGTTCTTGGAGCAACTTTTACATTTGAGATTGAATCTTGTACTTCAACACCTTTAACTAATTCGCCAAATACAGAATGACAACTTATACCACGTTGATCACATGGTTTTAAATTACCTTCTTTATCATAAGCGTTTAAACTTGGATAAGGAACTTCAGTCACAAAAAACTGACTTCCATTGGTATTAAAACCACCACCATTAGCCATAGAAAGCATGCCACCTGTATCATGATTTAAATCTGGATGAAAATCGGCTGTAAATTTATAACCTGGATTTCCACTACCAGTCGCAGTATGATCTCCACCTTGAATCATGAATTTATCCATAACTCTGTGAAATGTTAAACTATCATAGAATGGTTTTCCTTTAAACTCATCACTCATCATTGGATGTGTTCCTTCTGCTAAAGCCACAAAATTGGCAACTGTCACTGGGACTTTATCGTAAAAAAGTTTAGCGATCATTGTACCTTTACTGGTATTAATTTCGGCATAAAGCCCATCTTCTAAATCAGGATATTCTTCTTTACAAGATGTTACTGTTACCAGTAAACATAGCATTAAAATTTGGAGTGTTCTGCTCATCAATTGCATAGTTATTAATTTAAATTTATTGGTTTTGTTTTATAGTATTTACGGTAACTTTGACCATTAGTGGGATATTAGTGCCTATTTTTTCTTTGTCGCCATAGTAGCCATATGCTTTTTGTGACGGAAATAGAAATGTAACAGATTCACTTGGTTTTAAGAGTTTTAATCCTTCTCGCAAGCCTGTAAAAATCTCTTGCTTATCCATGGCATAATCCTGATTCCCTAGTTCTTGTGCAGTATATATTGTATTTCCACTAAGGTCTTTTACATTATAATCGAAATTTATAATATCTCCAAAGCCGGCTCTTATGGTATCTTTTTCAACCTTTGTATGGTAGTAATACCAAAACCCTGTAGCTGATGCTTTATAATCATATTCAGGATTTTGAGCCATAATTGCTTCAATGCGTTGTTGTTCTCTTTCGTTGAGTTTTTTATTACGTTCTGCCGATTCTTTTATAAATGAACCCGATTGCACTTGCTCTGGTTTACGAGCTTCAGGCGTCTTACAACTGGCAAATAGAAGCAGTACAATAACTAATCTTAATATGATCTTCATTAGGCTTTGAGGTCTTGTTTGTATTGAGGCAATATACTAATAAATTTTTCAATGGTATCGCTTAAATTCAAATCGCTTTTACCTCCAGCTGCATTGGTATGGCCACCACCTTGAAAGTGTGCTCTAGATAATTCATTAACTGAAAAATCACCTTTGCTACGTAACGAAATCTTGATAATGTTTTCTTGATGGTTTTCAATAAAAATAGCCGCGAAGATAATCCCTTTTAGAGATAAGCCATAATTTACAAAACCTTCGGTATCTCCTTTTTTAAAGTTGAAGGTATTGAGTTCGTCTTGCGTTAGTGTAATATAAGCGGTGCGATATTCAGGAATGACTTTAAGATTGCTCAACGCTCTTCCTAGTAATTGCGTGCGTTCATAACTATTTGTATCCATGATATTATTATGGATTTCTGAATTATTAGCGCCTTTCTCAATGAGGTTTCCAATAATATGATGTGTCGCACTTGTTGTCGACGGAAACCGGAAAGAACCTGTATCTGTCATAATTCCTGTATACAAACAAGTTGCGATATTACGATCTATCTTATTTGCATCGCCTAACATATCTATAAAATTATAAACCATTTCACAGGTCGACGACATTTTTACATCCGAATACATATACGTCGCATAATCGTCAGGCTGTTGGTGATGATCAATCATTATTTTTAGGCTATTAGAAGCTGCTACAGCTTCCTGCATGTCACCAATACGACTTAAAGAATTAAAATCTAAAGTAAAAATAAGCTCTGCGGCTTTTAGCAATACATCGCTTTCTTCTTTTTGATGATCATATTTCAGAATTGTATTTTCATCGGGCATCCATTTTAAAAAATCAGGATAATCATTAGGCGCTATAATTGTCGCTTGATGACTTAACTTTTTAAGATAATGATATAAGCCAAGCGTTGAGCCAACAGCATCTCCATCAGGATTTTTATGAGGAATGATTACAATAGCTTTAGGTGAACTTAAAAGCGATTTAATGGTATTAATATCTTCTTTATTCATAGAGGACGAAGATACAATTTTTTAATATTGGTTTATACTGAAATTTTAAAGAAATGTATTACTTTTGCAGCTCAAATAAAAAAATCAAATGGCAACAAATAGAACATTTACAATGCTTAAACCAGATTCTGTTGAAAAAGGGAATATTGGTGCAATTTTAGAAAAAATAACAGCTTCAGGTTTTAGAATCGTAGCAATGAAATTAACACAGATGACCACTCAAGATGCTCAGGCATTTTATGCAGTTCACAGTGAAAGACCATTTTACGGTGAGTTAGTAGAGTACATGACTAGAGGACCTGTTGTTGCTGCAATCTTAGAAAAAGATAATGCAGTTGAAGATTTCAGAACCTTAATTGGTGCAACTAATCCTGCTGAAGCAGCAGAAGGAACAATTAGAAAATTATATGCAGCATCTATGGGAGAAAATGCAGTTCACGGAAGTGATAGCGATGAAAATGCAGCGATTGAAGGTGCATTCCATTTCTCAGGTAGAGATATGTTTTAATTAGAACATTCTATAATATATGAAAAGCGCAACCATTGGTTGCGCTTTTTTGTTTGTTATTGGCTAGAGTAAAAGAAAACGAGCCAGAGGAAAATCCGCTAGGATTTTCCGAATACACACAGAAAAATAGCGATTTATTATACAATAAGTTAAAAATAAATCTATTTTAATAATTTAAAGATTCACTAACTATTTTAAATACAATGATTAAAACTAGTAATAATAATATTACTATAAAAGCTCTTAGAAAAGCCCTGCGATAAAACCATGGTTTTTCATTTTCCACAGCCAAACTAAGAATGCTTTTATTAATTCTATTTAATTCAATATTTGCTTTATCATGAGTAATTGTTCCCCTATTTATGTTTTTTTTAAGTCGAAAATACCTGTTTCTGAGTATAGTTAAATTGAAATTTAAAATAAAAAAAGAATTATTTTGAAGTAATTTTAGTGCTTGATCAGTTTTATCAGAGGCTACTAATTTTTGAACATTATTTAAAATATTATTGGACATCTTAAATTTCAATTTGATTATTAATTAGGATCAATATGCATTAAAGATTGGTGCTCGAGAATTAGTCTATTGTAATATGCTTGTAATGAGTCACATTGATTCTTAACTTGTTGCGAAAATTGTTCGTTATAATCAAATGAAGAATTTATATCACCTGGGTATTCTTTCGTATTTCCACTCAATCTCATTGCACGAAAAATTTCAACATGGTTAATATAATTCCCGATTCTTGTTTCAAGATCCTTATCTGGAGCAGCTAGATGAAGCTTGTTTTCTAGTATATCTAATATTTCAAGATGATTAGCAAGAACTATTGAATCTAAAACTCCACCAATTTGCCTTTTTGACATCATATACCATATTGCATTATTTTTCTCAAACCTTACTCTGACTGGCCAATAAAACTCACTCAATTGCTTCTCTAAATAAGCTAGTTGTTTTTCAATTTTTATGATACTAATATCATTTTCAAATTTATTTTTTTCTTTTAATGTTTCAAGTTCTTTACTTTGTTGAAATTTAATGAGTCGTTGTTGTGATTGAAAGGCATGATCGAATGTTTGTTGATGCAGAGCTCGATTTGACTTGTTTTCATCTCTAATTTCGGTCAATGTGTGTTTAAATTTCTCTAAATTTCTCTCTCTTTCTCGTTCTAATTGGCTCCTGAATTCTTCTAACCTTATTTCACGATTTTCAGAAAGAGCACTATCAAGTTTAATCAGCTTACCATCAAAGTAAGCAACACCAAGAACTAAGATTCCAGCAATTATTAATTTGTCCACAATTAATAACCATAGGCTATTCTTTGCATTTTTACTCATGTCATAAATTTATTCCCAGTACATTGTTTTCAAGTTTTAATGACTTATACTAGATGTTTAAACGAAGTTATTTTATTTTTTTATAAGAGTCAATACGTAGAACTACGTATATTTCAACGTCCAGCCAGCATGCTTAGTTGTTTCCCAAGTAGAGCAGATATACCAGCAGCCAAGCCGCCAATGATGCCTGTAACTAATATGAGTACATACGGATTGCCGCCTAAAGGTAGGAGCACAGCAATTTTTTTGGCAAGTGTAAAATCATTAACACTACTTACTATAAAAGCATAGACAGACCAATAGAGTAGTATAGCTAAAAACGGCACAAAAAAGACAGCGGCTTTTTTTAAACTAAAAAATAAGGCAGAGACAAATCCTGCAACCATGACTGACCACCATGGCAAAAATTGAGATAGAATTAATGCGATTATGATTGTGACGACAAAGTTTATACTATTCTGTTTACTCATTAGTTTGAAGGTGTTAGAGTTTGTGTCGCCATGATATTTCCACTAGCGTCTGCGTTTTGCATAAAATTGAGCTTATAATAGTTTCCTGCGGCCCAATCGTCAATCATATTATCATAGTATTGACTGCCTGGATTTCCTGATTGACCACCAGGATAAATCCCTAAAGCTTTTGGAGGTGAACTCATTTCAACAATCATTCGCCATGATGGCCCGTGTGTTTCTGATGTGGCATTCACAATATTGGCATCACCTCCAATGGGTAAATCAAATCTTGAAAATGCAGGTAAGCCTTGAAGTAAATGTCCAACACGTGTGGCTTTATACACTTGCCAATTGTAATCGCCATTTTTTGATTTCCAATCGATTAACTCTTTTGAAGCCGCTTTAAATGCTAATAGAAATAAATCGTTTGCCGTTTCTTTTTCTGGTGTATCTACGATATCCATAAAAGGATCGTTAGGATAATTGTTTAGTAAATAAATGGTTTGATAGGTAAAAGGGGAAGTCATCGCTTCATCATCACTATCAAATTCATCCCAAATCATTGGATATAATTTATACCACCAGGCTCTCCAAATACTTGGCCCTACTTTTTCAATGTCATTATTAAAATCCCAAGACTTCACTTCGTTGAAAATTTCTTGTTCTTGCGAAGACAATGAAGTCACATCCATCGATTTAAGCATTGTTGGTAAAAGCTCGGCCGCTTTTAAATTGTAGTTATTATTGTGTAAGGCTTTAAAGTCGTCAACGCTGAACTTATCTTTTGATCTAAAGAAATCGTTAATGACACGATTACGATAGGTTTCATAACCATCATTGAATACATAAAACGAATAATTTTCATCGACAGGATGTTGATTGGCTGAACTCACAAAACCACGTTCTGGGTTCTTTACATGAGCATTAAATGCTTGCGGAATATAACTTTGCCAGTCATGTTCCGGATTTGTGCCATCCATTAAAAATTTGCCTTGACCTTTCCATTTGTTTGGAAATAAGCCTTGAATCCAAAGTGCAATATCCCCTTCGGTAGAAGCAAATACAAAATTTTGAGCAGGTGCTGTATATGTTTTCAAGGCGTTGACATAATCGTTATAATTTTTGGCGCTATTCAACTCTAAAAATGGACGCTGATTATTACCACCAATGTGGCCAACCCATTTCATCGCGTAACCCGCTTTAGGGTTATCACTTTTAAATGTATGATCATAGGTTACTGGACCATGATGTGTATAGATTACAGAATCGAGAATTGTTTTTGCGCCTTTCACTTTGATTTCTTCAATTCTAACCGTCGTATTTTTCCATTGGTTGTCATGCTTGTATTGTGTTCTCGTTGCGTCTTTAAATTCTATTTTATACCAATCTAAAACATCTCGAGTCGCATTTGTTTCTCCCCAAGCGATATGATTATTGAACCCAGAAATAATGCCTAAAGCGCCAGGTAATGTTGCTCCCATAGCATTGTATTCTGGTGTACTAAGTTGCATCACAAACCAAATAGAAGGCAAATTTAAACCCAAATGCGGATCGTTGGCTAAAATTGGGTTGCCTGTTGTAGACTTCGCTCCAGAAACTGCCCAATTATTACTACCATTATCTGGATGTGGTTTTTCTATAGTTTCAGGAATGGAATCGAGTGGTAATTCACTTTGAGGTGTTGGTGTGAGGGCAACATCAATAAAACTCCAGTCAGTATCTTTTGGAATAATAGGTTCATTAACATCAAAAAAATCTGGAAATAGTAAATCAAATCGATCCTTTCCGAATTTGCGCAAGGCATTCGTATATTCTAAATCGTCATCGCCACCAGCGAGCATCTTCGTCATATACATAAGTAACAAAGCCGTTTTTTTAATCGTCCAGCGTTCGGGTTTATAATCAAGGAGTTTGTATTCTACTGGAATTGTCTTTTCATCTAAAGTTTCGATATAACTATTGACACCATCGCGATATGCCTCTAAGAATTTTATGGCCTCAGGATCATTTTGCATTTTCTCTAAAGCTTTTTCTGCGCCATAAGCCATGCCTCGTCTTCGTTCACTACGATCATAATCTATAGCGATATTACCTATGATTTCGGAGAGTCGACCAGCCGCTGCATGTGTTTGAAATTCCATTTGCCATAGGCGATGCTTAGCTGTGATATAGCCTTGCGCTTTGTATAAGTCGGTATCGTTTTCAGCAAAGATGTGCGGAATTAATTGGGTATCATAATGTATGGTAACAGGCGCCAATAAACCTTTAATGGTTACATTTCCGGAGATATCCTCATTCGTATCATTTTGCCAGACACCACTAACTGGATTTAGAAATTTTCCGATAGGAGGAACCGAACCCAGTTTTGTATTGAGGCAATAAAATACCACTAAGGTGAGTACCAAAGTGGTTATGAGTTTGATGTATTTCATGTAATTTGAGTTAGTGTATGAATTTACTGAAATATTTTGAGAGTTGGTGCTAGAGAATGAACTGTCATTACAATAGAGGCGTTATCTCAAGACTAGTTTTTTTACAACTTCCTTTCCAATAGACTCATTAAGCATATCAATAATTTTTTGTTTTCCGTAGCTTAATTCTTCACGAAGCACGCTAGAGCTTAGAGCGACATACAATACATCTCTATCTAATGTAACGTCGGTTGTATAATTATTAACACCATTTCCCATCATTTTCGCCCAAGCATCTCTAACATCAACCTTGTCTAAACCCGATTGTAACTTATTTGCATCCACAAATTCTTTGAGGATGTCACTTATAGGTAGGTGATTATTTTGTCGTTTTGCCATTACTCTAAATCAAGGGGTTGATACCGTTTATAAAGATACATATCTTTATTGGCATTTGTTATGATTAATTGGGTTTCATTAGCTTTTAAAATCGTCTCTTTCCAATTGGCATAAGGTGTTTTATAATACACATTAAGACTGTCGTGTTCTATTTTTATACTGAACGTTTCGATACTCTTCGACGTTTCGTATTTGCCCATAAAATTTGGTTTTAGTTTTCTGCGGAAACCTGCTAAACTATCTGAAAGCTCTATATAATCTATAGTATCATTATACGTGTATTCTTTTTTTGTACCGTCACTTAATGTGACTTCTTCAATTTCCCAATAACCATTAATATGCTGAATGAAAGTTTCAGGGTTTTCAGAACATCCAAATAATACTAAGGCAAAACATAGAATTACAAACGTCCTCATAGTTTAAAGATTTTATACGATTGGTGAATTTGTTTTACTACAGTTTCGGTGCGTTCGGCATGTGTGTCACTAATGAACAACTGCCCAAAATCATCATTATCCACCAAACTAATTATTTGTGCCACACGATTCTCATCAAGTTTATCAAAAATATCATCAAGCAGGAGTAATGGTGTCACGCCACTTTGTTGTTTTATAAAATCGAATTGCGCTAATTTCAATGCAATTAAAAACGATTTTTGTTGCCCTTGACTTCCAAATTTTTTAATTGGATAGGTTTCAATTTGAAAGCTTAAATCATCTTTATGAATTCCAACACTTGTATATTGCAAAGCTTTATCTTTATTGACACTTTTTGCTAAAAGCGATGTTAAGTCATCATCAAATAAGTCACTTTTATACTCTAGATTGACGGCTTCATTATTATTGCTTATTGCTTCATAGCGTGCTTTAAAAATTGGAATAAACGTTTTTAGAAATTCATCACGCGTTTTAAAAATCTCACTTCCGTAGCTATCCAATTGTTCGTTATACACTTCAAGGGTTTGTGCATTAAAGGTATTATTAAGAGCAAAGTATTTTAGTAAGGCATTGCGCTGAGACAACACTTTATTATAATTAATCAAATTTGTTAAGTACCCTTTGTTACTTTGAGAAATAACACTATCAATAAACTTACGACGTGTTTCACTACCTTCAATAATTAAGTCGCGATCAGCGGGTGAAATAATAACTAATGGTATAAACCCAATGTGATCGCTAAATTTTTCATAAGCTTTTCCATTGCGTTTAATCATTTTCTTTTGTCCGCGTTTTAGCGATACGACAATTTTTTCTGCTTTATCATTTTTGTCGAAAATGCCATCTACAACAAAAAAGTCTTCGTCGTGTTTAATATTTTGAGTCGCTACGGGGTTGAAATAGCTTTTTCCGAAGGATAAATGATAAATAGCATCGAGCGCATTTGTTTTTCCAACACCATTGGAGCCAACAAAACAATTAATTTTAGAATCAAACTTAAAATCTTGACTTTCAAAATTCTTGTAATTGACTAAGCTTAACGTGTTTAAAATCATAAACTATTTAGAAGGATTTTTGTTTGAAACTTCAACCTGAAAGATAATTGTTTTTTATCAGTTATAATTGTTTTTCTCTATTTGATAATTAAATTCGAGATGCGTTTGCCCTAAATGATTATATATGGTTTCACTAATGCATTTATTGGCATCATTATACACATAAACTGTAGTCGTATTATGCACACTGAAAGACGTGTTTTTAGCAATTTTATGAACATTGCTTTCTCGTGTTTTTTTGACGAGTAGCCCTTTACTATTGTATGTAAAAGTGTCATTATCAAATAGTGTGTCGTTAGTTCTGCTTATTTTCTTAAGTCGATTATCTTGGTCATAGCTATACGTTCCAATCCAAATGGTATCTTGATTTCTAACTTGTATTTCAGTAGCTATTCTATTCGCTTTATACGTATATGTTTTCCAAGTTTCAAACGGATTTGAGTTTACATCGCTACCTTTATCTACACGTTCTTTTACCAACACATTATCAGCATTATAATATTTGGTTTGTTCATTTATTAATGTTTCAATATCTCCGGACTCTTTTGTATTAATCATTGATGAACCCAATAAGTTCCCATTGTCATCATAATTCAAGAGTTCATAATATGGACTATTACAGTTGTTAAATCTACACTGGATAATTTTTTCAAGCCTTCCATTATTATATATTAATTGTTTGCGAGACGCTTTTCCAAGCTGTTCCACTAATTGGTTATTCAATATATAATCAATATTTACCAATGTTTTTTCACGATTAGATGTCACATACTTTTTAATTCTATAATCATGTGTAATAGATGCGTTTAGTGCCTTGATATTTTCTGAGTTTAACACTAAGTCTTCATTGGGAGAACAAGCAAAAATGCTAAAAACGAAGACTAAAATTGGAAGCTTAAATTTCATTTTTATTGGTTAAGTAGACTTACTTTTGGTTAAGAAGTAAAAATAACAAATAATTTACCTTTAAAATCCCAATAAAAATTTTATTTTTGCGGGCACAAATACAGAATTATGGCAACATATAAGAAAAGAGGATACAAACCAAAGCCTATTAAGGAAAAAGGTGAAACAATAGATGTTTTAGAGCAAGACTCTACAACTGCAGAAGTATTTAACACCTTAGATGAAGGTGCAAATAAAGCTGAAGATTTTGTTGCAAAAAACCAAAAAGGTATTTTCATTATTGTAGGATTAGCTGCAATAATTGCCTTAGCATATTTAGGTTACAATAAATTTATTGCTGAGCCAAAAGCTCAAGAGGCAATGAACGAAATGTATACTGCTCAAAAATATTATGAGCAAGCATTAACGGCTACTAATAAAGATTCACTTTATAATTTAGCGCTTAATGGAGGTGAAGGAAAATATGGTTTGGTAGATATCGTTAACGAATATGGAAGTACTCCAGCTGGAAATTTAGCGAACTACTTTGCAGGTATGGCATATTTAAACACTAAAGATTACACGAATGCTGTAAAGTTTTTAAGTGATTTTGATGGTGATGACCATGTATTTGGCCCACTTGCTAAAGGTGGTGTTGCTGATGCTTTTGTGCAACTCAACCAATTAGATGATGCCTTAGGTTATTATGAGCAAGCTATCAAAGCTTCTACAAATGACTATACAACACCAATGTATTTATTTAAAGCTGCTGGTGTAGCTGAATCTTTAGGTCAACCAGCTAAAGCTTTAGAATACTATAAAAGAATTAAATCTGAGTTTTCAGAATCTGATCAAGCTAAAAATATTGACGCATTTATAGGAAGAGCAGAAGGAAGCAAATAATTAATTTTAGTTATTATGGCAACTGCAAATCATAACTTATCTAACTACGATAAAAACACAATCCCAAACGCGAAGAACTTTCGGTTTGGGATTGTTGTTTCTGAATGGAACGACACCATTACCAATGGCTTATATCAAGGTGCTTACGATGCCTTAATTGATTGTGGAGTACTAGCAGGCAATATTATTAAATGGGATGTTCCTGGTAGCTTTGAACTCATCTACGGAAGTAAAAAAATGGTTGAGTATCAAGTTGATGCTGTTATTGCTATTGGTTGCGTGATTCAAGGTGAAACCAAACATTTTGATTTTGTTTGTGAGGGAGTCACGCATGGTATCAAAGAATTGAATCTTAATTCAGATACGCCTGTTATTTTCTGTGTACTTACTGATAATACGATGCAGCAATCTATAGACCGATCTGGAGGTAAACACGGTAATAAAGGTACTGAAGCTGCGATAGCTGCTATTAAAATGGCAGATTTGAGACGTCATAAATAGTCTTTCATAATTTTTAGTAATTGCGCTTTAAACGATAACAATCATAAGTTTTAATATTTCCAAAGAAAGTTGCGTTTGTTAACAATTTTTAGGAGTTGATAGAGCAGTTTTCCTTGTAAATTCTGTACTTTTGAAATAATAGACTAGATTAGTAATGAGTTTGTTTCGACAACGAAAACATAAGCGCTTTAATTATATACCTAGGCATCTCAGAGAATCTAAAGAAGGTGAAGACCTCAGAACACAATGGGAATCTGTTAGAGGTCAAGGAAAGCATAAAGGTAAACGAAGTGTTTCAATTGTAATGCTTTTAATAGTTTTAGGTATGATAATTGCATTATGGTTTGTTTTAACTCACTACGAAACATCATAGCATTATGGGAATTTTAAGCACAAGAAAAAACAAGAAGTATAGTTACCAACCACGTTACTACAAAGGTGAAGGAAGTCCGTTTGAATTGAAACACAAATTTGATGAACATCGCGTTACTGCAAGTAGCAATAAAGGACTAAAAACAAAGTTTAGCAATGCTATTAATGATTATAAAACTAATGATGACACTACTGGCGCCAATCGTCGGGTGTTATACATTATTGCTGTTTTAATTCTTGTCTTTTTGTTTATTATAGATTTCGATTTATCCATATTCTCCTTTAAACGCTAATGGCAGACATTATTCAATTGCTACCAGATCATGTTGCAAATCAAATTGCGGCAGGTGAAGTTGTACAACGACCAGCTTCGGTTGTGAAAGAATTACTTGAAAATTCTATCGACGCAGGATCTGACACTATTAAGCTTATTATTAAAGATGCTGGTAAAACCTTAATTCAGGTGATTGATAATGGAAAAGGCATGACAGCTACTGATGCGCGATTGAGTTTTGAGCGTCACGCGACTTCAAAAATACGTTCTGCTGAAGATTTATTTAGTCTAAACACCAAAGGGTTTAGAGGTGAAGCACTTGCTAGTATAGCAGCTATTGCTCACGTTGAATTAAAAACCAAGCAGGAACAGGAAGAATTAGGTACACGTATAGAAATAGAAGGAAGTACTATAAAAAACCAAGATGTTACTGTGACTCCAAAAGGGACTTCACTTTCAGTAAAAAACTTATTTTTTAATATTCCAGCGCGACGTAATTTTTTAAAATCGAATAATGTTGAGTTACGACATATCATTGATGAATTTCATCGTGTAGCTTTAGCACATCCAGATATTGTTTTTGTGATGTATCATAATGGAAGTGAGAGTTTTAATCTTCCGAAGAGCAACTATAGACAACGTGTAGTTAATATTTTCGGCGGAAAAACAAATGAAAAATTAGTTCCTGTTGAAGAAGAAACAGAAGTTTTAAAAATTTCAGGCTTTGTTGGTAAGCCAGAATTTGCAAAGCGTACCAAAAATGAGCAATTTTTCTTTGTCAATAACCGATTTATAAAAAGTGCTTATTTAAATCATGCTATAAATTCGGCTTATGAAGGTTTAGTAAAAGATGGAAGCTATCCAAGTTACTTTTTAAACTTAACGGTTGATCCAAAAACGATTGATATTAATATTCATCCGACTAAAACTGAAATTAAGTTCGATGATGAACATACACTCTACGCCATTTTGCGTTCATCAGTGAAACATAGTCTAGGACAATTTAATATAGCACCTGTATTAGATTTTGATCGTGATAAGAACTTAGATACTCCTTACGATTATAAAAACAAAAATGCGCCAACGCCAACAGTAGAAGTTGATCGTACATTTAACCCGTTTCAAGAAGAAAAAACAACATCTAAATCAGGTCATCATTCATCCCCATATCGAAAAGAATCAGCTACGCAATGGGAAAGTCTATATGTTGGACTAGAATCTAAAGGCACAAAAACTGAGCGCAGTTTTAGTGAAATTGAGTTTGAAAGCGAGCCTGAAAATGCGTCTTTATTTTCTGAAGACAAATCAGTTGAAACTTCTCAAACTACATATCAGCTTCATAATAAGTATATTATTAGCACCATAAAATCTGGGATGATGATTTTAGATCAACATCGCGCACATCAACGTATTTTATATGAAGGATTCTTGAAACATCTAACAGTAAAAGAAGCTGTAAGTCAGCAATTATTATTTCCATTGGCATTAGAATTCTCTCAAACAGAAATGGAATTATTGGTTCAACTAAAAGAGGATTTGGAGCATACTGGGTTTGTGTTTTCATCGTTTGACAATACAACGATTGAGATTACAGGTGTTCCAATTAATGTTCCTGAAAGTGAAGTCTCTATTATCTTAGAACAGTTGATAAGTGATGTAGAGCAAGAAGTACCAGATAGTAATTTTAGTGCTACAGATTTATTAGCAAAATCAATGTCGAAGAGCTTAGCAATTAAAACAGGACAGTCATTAACCAAAATTGAACAAGAACATTTAGTAAACAGTTTATTTGCTTGTAAAGAACCTTCGGTTTCTCCTACAAATAGGGTGACATTTATTACGATGAGTGTTGATGATTTTGATAAAAAATTTATGTAAAAATTTATGATAAGAGGTATAACAGATACAGTAAAGCATTTGCTCATTATAAACGTTATCATGTTTATTGGAACCTTTGCTATTCAAAATGGTGTTCCATTTAGAGCATGGTTTGCTTTATATTTTCCAGAGAATCCAATGTTTAAGCCATGGCAGATTTTTACACACATGTTTATGCATGCAGATGTTATGCATATTCTCTTTAATATGTTTGCCTTATGGATGTTTGGTACAGCTGTAGAAACTCAGTTGGGATCAAAGAAGTTTTTGTTTATATATATATCTGCTGGTTTAGGTGCTGTTTTATTTCAATTAGGGTTTCACTATTTCGAGTACTTACCACTAAAGCAAGTTTTAATTGATGGAGGAGTGTCTAATGATAGAATTGTAGAAGTTCTAAGTGATAATAAAGTCTTCACTGCTGTTGGAGATAAATTAAATGAGGTATTCTCTATTCCTATGGTTGGAGCATCTGGTTGTATTATGGGTGTTTTGGCCGCTTTTGGAATGATGAACCCTGAGGCAAAATTGATGTTGATATTCTTACCAATACCAATAAAAGCGAAGTATTTTATACCAGGTATTATTATATTAGATATTATATCAGCTCTAACAGGGCAATCCTTCTTCAGTCCAAATAATACGGCATATATGGCTCACGTTGGAGGTGCACTTACCGGATTCTTTATCATGTGGTATTGGAAAAAAACACAGTTTAATAAAAACCGTTGGGATCGATGACATCGTTAACACACGACATAAAAGACAAACTAAAACACCTTAATGTTTTTGAAAAGATCATAGCTTTAAATGTTTTGGTCTTTTTCGTTGGATGGTTATTAAGAGTTTTAAGGCGTATTCCTAGAGAAAGAACGCTAGACTGGTTAGAATTGCCAAATGGCTTTTCTGATTTTATAGTGAAGCCTTGGTCAATCTTTAGCTATGGCTTTGCGCATTACGACCCATTGCATATTATATTCAATATGCTAGTCTTGTATTTTGTTTCAAGAACTATGGTGAATTTATTTCCGACGAAACAATCGTTGAATATTTATTTTATGGGCATTATAGTTGGCGGAATTTTATATCTTCTTGCTTATAATATTATGCCTGCATTTTTTGTAGATAAGATTACTGTTCTTGTAGGTGCTTCTGCAGGAGTTAATGCGTTGCTTATTTTTATTTGCGCGTACATGCCGTATCGTGAAGCTAAATTTTTCACAGTAAAAATCAAATTATGGTATTTAGGAGTCGCTATTGTAGCCTTTGATTTAATTCGTTTGTTTAGTGGTGTAAACCAAGGTGGTATGATTGCACATTTAGGAGGTAGTTTGTTAGGCTATGCTTATGCAACACAACTTTTAAAAGGAAAAGATATAGGTAAGGGCTTTGGCAAATTCATGGATAGAGTAGCAAACCTTTTCAAGTCAAAATCTACACTAAAAACAGTACATAAAAGTAAAAAGAAAGCCTTTGCTGGTCATAATAAAGACGAATTTAATGAGTTTAATAACCAGAAGAAAGTTGATCTTATCTTAGATAAAATAAGCAAAAGCGGTTATGATAGTTTAACCAAAGAAGAAAAGACATTTTTATTTAAATCAGGCAAAGATTAATCTATATGCGGAAACTAAAAGGTTTTGAGAAGCTAATGTTTATTGTCAATTCATTGATGGCATTTGCTTTGCTATTATCCTACCTTTTGCCATATCTAGAACCAAAACGTTTTGCTTTCCTTTCGGTACTGAGTTTAGCTGTTCCTTTTTTGATTCTTGTTAATCTCTTATTTATTTTATACTGGCTGTTGAAGACAAAAAAGCAACTATTGTTATCACTTATAATTTTAGCACTAGGATATAGTCACCTATTTTCGCTCTATAAATTTTCTTCGTCAACACACATAGATGATAGCCAGAATCTTTCAGTAATGAATTATAATGTGCGTTTGTTTAATGCCTTTAACTGGATAGATGATCCTAATGTTAAGCAAAACATTTCTGCTTTTATTTCTGAAGAAAAACCTGATGTATTATGTATGCAAGAATACAGACCAGATAAAGATGTCGATTTAAACGATTATTATAAATACGAAGAACTTTCGGGAAATAAAGTTAAAAACGGACAAGCAATTTTTACTAAGTTTCCGATTATAAATTCTGGTTCTATAGAATTTCCAAATACATCAAATAATGCCATTTTTGCAGATATAGTTAGACATGGAGATACAATACGTATTTATAACGTACATCTGCAATCCTCTGGAATTGATCCAACATCTGAGGAGTTTACTAAAGAGAATTCAGAAAATTTATTTAAACGAGTTAGTTCAACTTTTAAAATGCAGCAATCACAAGCCGAATTATTTTTAAAACACAAAGCACAGTGTCCATATCAAATGATTATTAGTGGTGATTTTAATAATACAGCTTATTCTTATGTTTATAAAGAAATTAAAGGTGATTTAAAAGACGCCTTTGTAAATGCTGGTAATGGCTTTGGTCGCACTTATGATTTTAAGTTCTTTCCTGTACGTATTGATTTTGTTTTAGTAGATACTAATTTTGACATCAATGCCTTTAAGACGTATGATGTAAAGTATTCTGATCATTATCCAGTGATGGCTAGGGTGAAACTAAAATAGATTACATCATCCAACAATCTACTTGATCTGCAATTATGTGAATCGCTAACCCTAGGCCAAGGTGCCTAGTTATTTTAAAAAAGGTTACTATTAGATATGCTCCGATAGCATAGTAGGAGTGTAGTGGGTGAAAATTTACACTGCATCTATTTGGGTCAAACAATGGTGTCGCCAACAAATGGTCTAAGTCAATTATAAAAGCACAAAGCATTATAAGATAAGCCGATTTCCATGTCTTTTTGAAAAAAGTTAGTGCTATAATTAGAGGCAAAATAAAATGAATCCCGTAATGAACAATGGGTTGTAACATTACAAATTCAAGTGTTGAGATTCTAAGTATAATTCGGTATTTGGACCTTCATTAAATAATAAATCTAGAATACTCAAATTATTTAGAAATCCATGTTTACTATCAAATACTTGTGCATAAGGCTGAAAGTTCTGCTTGATTTCTTTTCTACTATTTGCTAATACTCTGGCATCTAAAACACCGTCTGGCTTTAATTCAAAATTATCTGTTTTTGAGTATGAAAACGGCAATTGTAAGCATTCAAAAATAACATTGAGACAATTTAAGTTGAATTCCATAACTGTAGTTGCTTCTATTTCAAACAATTGGGACAAATCGTCAATATAAAATTCATAAAAAGGTGAAGTTCGATAGGCAGATTCTAAAGATTTCATGTGCTGCATTTGCCAATTTTCAGCATTAAAAATTTCAACATCTTTATAAAGTTGTCTATTTTTTTGAGAATAAATGACTGGTACATTAATGTCTAATTTTCCATTAGCACTATATAATGAAGCACGATTTCTGTAAGTTTGCTTTTGGTAATTATCACAAACTTCAAAAATAATATGATCTGCTTGCAACATGGCAACAAAATGTGCAATGCTAGGAAAGTATGTTGGATGTAGTAAAACGTTCATTTACAAACTGAAATTCCAATTTATGATAAAATGCACAGAATTATTTGTTTCTTTTAGTTGCTAGAGTTTTTACGTTTTCTCCACTTATTAAAACCAAACCAAGCGGCTAGCAAAATTAAGAAGGGTATCAAGTAAGATGTAGGCTTTCCAGAACCACCAACTGTTGTAAACCAACGTTCCCAACGTGGATTTTTAATACCATCCCAACTCATCCAAATAAACACAGGTTTTCCAACGACATGATCAAATGGTACATAACCCCAAGCTCGAGCGTCAATAGAATTATGGCGGTTGTCTCCCATCATCCAATAATAATCTTGATCAAATGTATAAGACGTTGCTGGTTCACCTTCAATTAAAATTTGGTTTCCTCTTGAGACTACTTTTTTGCCTTCATATTCTGAAATTAAACGCTTATATAAAGGTAAAACTTCCATGTTTAATGCTACAGTTTCTCCTTTCTTTGGAATATAAATAGGACCAAAGTTGTCATAATTCCATGGAAATTGAGGAGCTCTAGGGAATAGATTACCATCTTGTCCTTTTGGTGTTGTACGTCTTGAAATACTGGCAATGTTTGGATGATTTTTGGCCTTTGCAACTGCACCTTCAGTAGCTTGAATGATAAAAACACCATCAGCAGCTTGGTAAGGTGTATCAGTGATATCATAGGTTTTTAAAATTTCCATCAACCTTTGATACGATGCGACATTTCCTTTTAGAGTAATATCATATGAAAATTGAAGTTTAGCACGATCTGGTAATTCATTTTTCTTACCATTGATGTAAACATAGCCATCTCTTACTTCTAATGAATCGCCAGGAACACCAACACAACGTTTTACTAAATTTGTTTTCTTATCGATAGGCTTGTAGTAATTACGATCTGGATTAAAATCGTTCATATTTAAAAGCGTATCTGCGGGTTGGTTAAAAACAACAATATCATTGCGTTCGATACTTTCAAACCCTGGGATCCTCATATAAGGTAGTTGCAATTTATTCTTTAATGAGGTTTTATGCTCTTCAATTTTATCATTGAACACATATGATTTTATATTTGCGATTGGTATCGTATCATGAACCATTGGTGTAGCAACTGTCGTCATAGGGACTCGAGCACCATAATGAAACTTACTCACAAAGAGAAAATCGCCAACGAGTAATGATTTTTCTAAAGAAGAACTAGGTATAGTAAATGGTTGAATAAAGTAAGTATGTACTATCGTAGCTGCAACAATAGCAAATAATATTGAACTTGTCCAATCTCCTGAGCTTGATTTAGGATCTAAACTTCTATTTTCAACATAGTCTACATCTTCAACATAATTGAGATAGAAATTATAAAAGCCTAAAGTCACAATAGCTAAAAACGTATCTAAATATTGATTTTTTCCAAAACTTCTTGCTGTTTCTACCCAAACCACTGGTAACATAATTAGATTTACAATTGGCACGAAAAGTAATATTGTCCACCACCACGGGCGGTTAATAATTTTCATTAGCACCACTGCATTATAAACAGGAATAAAGGCTTCCCAAGCTTGGCGTCCAGCTTTAACGTATAATTTCCATGTTCCAAGTCCGTGAATGCATTGGATTATTATTATAAAAATTAACCACTGTGTAATTGTCATATCTATAGTTTGATTTCTTAGTGAGTTGAAAAGTATTTAAAAACGTTACATTCAATTGACATATTAACTAATATTTAATACATCTTTCATAGTAAAGACCCCTTTTTTATCATGAACATATTCTGCTGCGATTACAGCACCTAAAGCAAACCCTTGTCTGCTATGCGCAGTATGTTTAATTTGAATACTATCTACTTCAGAGTCGTAATTAATTTCATGAGTTCCAGGAACATTTTCAATTCGCGTTGCTAAAATACCAATCTCATTTTGTTTTGGTGCATCTAAAGTCCAGTTTTTATAATTGGTTTCTTCGATGATTCCTTCGGCAAGTGTAATTGCTGTTCCACTAGGCGCATCTAGCTTTTGTGTATGGTGAATTTCTTCCATACTCGTTTTATATTGTGGCAAACCTTTTAAAAGTTTAGCCAGTGTTTTGTTAAGTTCAAAAAAGATGTTTACACCTAAACTAAAATTTGATGCATATAAAAAAGTTCCATTTTTTGAGCGGCATAAGGCTATTACATCATTATAGTGATCCAACCAACCTGTAGTTCCAGAAATTACTGGGACATTAGTATTTATACATTCTGAAATATTAGCCACTGCAGTAGACGGTAGACTAAAGTCAATAGCAACATCAATATTTTCTAGTGAAAATTTTTCCGTAGTGCTAGACACTTTCAGAAGAATTTGATGGCCACGTTCTATTGCAATTTTTTCAATTGCTTTACCCATTTTTCCATAGCCTAAAAGCGCAATATTCATACGATTAGAATTTAAAATTCAGAGTAAGTCCCAAATCAGTATTATTTTCCATTTGGTTATATTTAAAATGTGGTCGCAAAGATAAATCTTCGTCTACATTAAATTGTAATAAATGCGCATCAACATTTGCATCTACGATATTTAACGCATAGGCACCAATAGCAATCAATAACGCTAATTCTTTATTTCGTCTCAGCTGTTTTTGTGCATTAATTAGGCCATCATTTGTGACATTAGGAAAAGGGTCTCCATCAGATCCTTGTCCAAATCCTGACAAACGTCTTTTGTATGCATCACGATATATATTATAATCTTTATCATTTCTTATATAAAGATAAACCGGAATACCAATAGCAGCATAAACGATAGGAATTTTCCAATACTTTTTATTATAGGCTTGACCCAAACCTGGAAGAATAGCAGAATAGAAAGCAGCTTTTGAAGGTGCTAACACATTGATAGGCTCACGTTTGGTATTTATAGTATCCTTGACCATTAATAGGTCTGTTTTCACCTCGTCAGAAGGTATGTCTTCTTGCCCAAAAGTAAAAGCGCAGAAAAAAAGTGAAAATAAAAGACTATATACTAACTTATTTAGCACGTTGTACTAGTTTTTTTATACGGTTAAAATCTTCTTCAGAATGAAACGGAATAGTTATTTGTCCCTTACCATTCTTTGACAATTTAACGCCAATTTTATGCCCAAAGTATTCTGAAAATTCTTTTATGCCTTTTTTAACAAATTTAGGATACTCTTCAGGTTCAGGCGTTTTTTTAGTTGAAGGATTATGATATGTTTTTACTAAAGCTTCAGTTGCTCTAACAGATAATTTATCAGTAATAATCTTTTCATAAATATCTAACTGGATGTTTTGATCTTCAATATTAATAATAGCACGACCATGACCCATAGAGATAAAGCCATCTCGCATTCCAGTTTGAATAATTGGATCTAATTTTAATAAGCGTAAATAGTTTGCAATCGTTGAACGTTTTTTTCCAACACGCTCGCTCATTTGTTCTTGGGTTAATGAAATTTCATCTATTAAACGTTGATAGGATAATGCAATTTCAATTGGATCTAAATCCTGGCGTTGAATATTCTCAACCAAAGCCATTTCTAATGATTCTTGATCATTTGCTATTCTAATATAAGCAGGAATTGTTTTTAACCCAATCAATTTTGAAGCTCTAAAACGACGTTCTCCTGAAACTAATTGAAACTTATTAAAATCTAATTTTCTAACCGTAATTGGTTGAATTACGCCTAGTTCTTTTATAGAAGAGGCAAGTTCACGTAGCGTTTCTTCATTGAAATTTGTACGTGGTTGAAACGGATTGATTTCAATCACATCAATATCTAGTTCAACAATGTTTCCAATTATTGTATCTGCATGCTTATCATTAGCAGATTTTATATCATTAGAAGGGTCTTTCAACAATGCAGACAAACCTCTACCTAATGCTTGTTTTTTAGTTGCCTTCGCCATTATGCATTTCTATTAATAATTTCTTTTGCCAAACTTAAATAATTTGACGCTCCTTTACTACTTACATCATATTTTATAATGCTTTCACCATAACTTGGTGCTTCACCTAGTCTTACATTTCGCTGTATGATGGTTTTAAAAACCATATCACTAAAATGCTTTTGGACTTCTTCAACCACTTGATTTGATAAACGTAAACGTTGATCAAACATGGTGAGTAGCATACCTTCAATGTCTAATCCGGTATTATGTATTTTCTGAACACTTTTTACAGTATTCAACAATTTACCCAAGCCTTCCAATGCAAAATATTCACATTGGATTGGGATGATTACAGAATCTGAAGCCGTTAGCGCATTTAATGTTAATAAGCCAAGTGATGGCGCACAATCTATCAAAATATAATCATACGATGATTTCAGATGCGATATGGCTTTTTTAAGCATGTACTCACGCTCTTCTTTATCTACTAACTCAATCTCTATGGCTACCAAATCAATATGAGATGGTATGATATCTACATTAGGTGAATCTGTTTCAACAATAGCTGCTTCAGCAGATGCTGTATGTTCTAATAACTGATAGGTTCCGGTTTCTACTTGTTCTACTTCAATACCAAGTCCAGATGTAGCATTAGCTTGTGGATCTGCATCTATAAGTAATACTTTCTTTTCTAGAACTCCTAATGATGCTGCTAAATTAACAGAAGTTGTTGTTTTACCAACACCTCCTTTTTGATTGGCAATTGCAATGATTTTACCCATTAAATGATTTGGTTTAATTGAAATCAAAAATACGATTTATTATGAGTTATTAAAACCGAAGTTGTTAACATTACTTGTATAAAAAAAGCAACTTATTACAGCTGCTTTTTTTTTTAACAATAAAACAAAAATAAATTCATATCATGATTCTGGGTAATGAATACCAATGATATAATCTTTGCTCAAGTATTTTTTAGCCACTTCTTGAAGAAAATCGATGTTGAGGCTATTAACATTCTTTTCATATTCAAGGAGCTTTGTAGCATCACTCTTTTGATAATCAGAGTTTTTTAAATGACGTAACCAAAAACGATTCGTTTTTAAATCTTCTTTATGATCTAACATATAAGATTCTTTTACCTTATCTAAATCCTTTTGAGTTGGGCCATCTTTTACTAATTTTTCAACTTCAGCTAATGCAGCAGTTTTGAGTTTGTCAACATTTTCTGGTCCACAAGGGAAACTAATATTAAAGCGATACCAATCATAAGGCATTTTGCTAATGCTACCTCTAGCGCCAGCACCATAAACTCCACCTTCTTCTTCGCGAAGTTGTTCGATAAGTTTAATTGTTAATATTTCTCCTAATGTTTCTAATGCTAAATTCTCTTTAGCACTATAAGTTGTTGGACCATGATACGTAATACGAACTGAGCTTTTTTGATCCGTTCCTTTTTTGATTATTTTTTCATGTTGTCCTGTTAGTGGTCTAAACTCTGAAACCTTATACGTTTCATTTGAATTTTTGCCAGGAAGACTCGCGAGATATGTACTCGCATATTCTACTAATTTCTTCTCGTCTATATTTCCGACGAAATAAAAGTGGAAATCACCAGCATCTGCAAAACGTTCTTGATATTTTTTATATGCTAAATCGTAATCGGCTTCATCCATTTTTTCTGGTGTTGGAAAACCAGTATATCTTGGGCTTTTTCCATAAATAAACTCGCCCATTTTGACAGAAAAATAGGTTTGTGGATTAGACATCATATTGCCTAAAAAGGACTTTTGCTTTTCTTTAAATGAATTGAATGCTTTATCATCTTTATTTAATGCCGTAAAATAAAGGTTTACCAATTGAAATAGATCTTCAAAATCTTTTGGTGAAGCAGAACCTGACATCTCTTCACTATACGTGCGAATACTTGGTCTAACACGCACAATCTTGCCAGACATCATTTTACCTAATTCGACTTTGTTATAACCGTTAACTCCTGCTTCCGATAGCCCGCCATTTGCATTAACTGTAGCTTTGTGCTCCTCAAGCGAATATAGAGATGAACCTCCATAGCTAAAGGCATCAAAAAGAATTTCATCATTTTTAAAATCAGTGACTTTATAAGTTACTTTAGCACCATTACTAAGGGTTAATGTGGTTGTGCCAATGGCATCATTTTTTGAATAATCAGTAATGGTTCCCGGAGTAGGAGTAGTGGTCATCAATGATGTTGCAACAGCTTCATCTTTATAAGGCTCCAACACTTTACTTTCTACTGCTTCTAAAACTGATTTCACTTGTGCTTCTGTTACTTGTTCTAATCCTTCTTTTTCTGGACCCGTTAATACAATAACACGATTTTCATCTTTAATATAATCAGAAATAAGCCCATTCACTTCCTCTAAGTTTACTTTAGGCAACTGTTCTTGATAAAATGCATATTCCCATTCTATTCCTGGCATTGGTTCATTTTCAAGAAAATGTCTTACATACTCGCTAATAACTCTATTAGATTCCATTTTATTTCGATCCTTAAAAGACTTTTCCATGCGCGCCAAAATGTCTTTTTTAGCGCGTTCAAATTCACCATTAAAAAATCCATGTTGTTTCACTCTTTGGTTTTCTTCTAATAGGGTTTTTAATGCATTAAGCTGACCTGTTTCTTTTGTCATAGCAAACGATTGGTAAGCGCTCTTATTTTTTGCGTACGTACCACCGTGAAAACTATAACCATATACAAATGGAGGTTTTTCTCCATTTGTTAATTCTTGCAAGCGATTATTAATCATTTGAGAAAAAACACCTTTTATCATTGACTTTCTATACTCTTCAACCGAAATATCTGGGGTTGAATTCTTCTCATCTTTAAACATGACTTGCACTTGAGAAAAAGACGCTTCCTTATCAGACTCAATGGCAATAAATGTTTCTTTATGATTAGGCAAATCAAAAGATTCTCGAGTTCTTGGATTTTTAGCTGCAGGAATTTTCCCGAAGTGTTCTTTGATTTTTGCTTCAAGTGTAGCAACATCAACATCACCAACAGCCATAACAGACATTAAATCAGGTCTATACCAATCTTTATAAAAACGTCTTAAGCTTTCATAATCAAAATTTTCAAGAATTTCCTTTTTCCCAATAGGAAGGCGGTCTGCATACTTCGAGCCATATAACATTTTGGGAAGATAGCGTTGAGACATACGTTCGTTTGCACCTTTACCAAGTCGATACTCTTCAAGAACGACACCTCTTTCATTATCGATTTCTTCATCAGTTAAAAGTGCATTATGTGCCCAATCTTCTAGAATTTGAAATCCCTTTTCTAATTTTTCAGGATCATCACTAGGAATTGGTAAAATGTAGACCGTTTCATCAAAACTAGTATATGCATTAAGGTGTGCTCCAAATTTTACACCAATACTTTGCAAGTAATCAACTAGTTCATTCTTTTTAAAGTTTTTGGTTCCATTAAAATTCATGTGCTCCATAAAATGGGCCAGACCTTGTTGATCATCGTCTTCTAAAATAGAACCAGCGTTCACCACTAGTCTTAATTCAACCTTATTTTCTGGTTTGCCATTATTTTTGATGTAATAGGTGAGACCGTTACTTAGTACTCCAGTTTTTACTTCAGGATTAAAAGGAATGTCTTCTGAAGCTGAAATTTCTTTTGGTTTCATTTCTACATCTTGTCCATAAGACGCCAGTGCAAAAAAGAATACCATAAACATGCTAAGCATGCTCAGTTTTGATGGTGTTTGATTCATGTTTTTAGATTTTAATTGAGTTTAAGAATTGAACTATAAATATAACTAAGTTTTTAGTTTAAATAATATGAATTGTACTATTTTTCTGATTTATTTTTTATAAGATAAAAAATAAGTCTTTGATTTAAAGAAGTTTAACAGGTTTTAACGATGTAAGCAGAGTGGTAGCAATTACAACTTTTTAAAGTAGTCTTTTGTTATTTTTCGAAAGTGTCGTTGTAGTTTGCGTTTCATTTTCTGGTTTGAAATATCTTTATTATAATCAAAACCATTCAATGAAATTATTGTTTTGCCTACTTCTGGACTTCTTAATGAGATATCTGTGTTTCTCAATGTATCGTTATCAATGATAAATTCTTTAATCGTGTAATGCCGTAAACTATCTTCTTGTAAAGCGTAGCGATTATAAACTGATGAATCAAAAATAGTATCTATTTTGATATTAAAAGCACCAAATTTTTCTAAAACTTCAGCTTGGGTCATATTGACTTTAAGCTTGCAATTATGACATCTGAAATTGCTATCTGTTTGAGTTATATAATGACTTCTGGGAGGTGTTTCTGATATTAAAATAAATACTGTCGGTATTAATACAAAAACTGAATTTAGCTTTGTTTTAATTGCTAAAAACTCAGGGTTTTCCTTTATTTTTTTAATTAACCAATAGACAAAAGGCAGCATTACTAGTGCAATATAATCGGTATAATCAACAACTCTAGACGTTTGTATGAAAGCGAATTTATTATAGAAATCAATGGCGTCTGTAGATAGGGATGATTTCCAAAACATAAATAATACAGCAGACAGAGCTAAGTTGAATTTGATATGTTTTGGATTAAAATAAGTAATCAAAAAAGGAAGGATTAACATCCCAACAAAGTCTGATAATTTTCCGGTAAACCAATTCGAAAACTCCCATTTCAAAATATGATCGTTAATAACCAGAACGAGTAGACATATAATAAATATGTAATTTAGAAGTAGTTGGTGTCTTTTAAATTTCATGTGATTATAACGCACAAAATTTTGTAATATTGGTTTGCTATACGCAATATTTCTTTATTAATTCCTCAATTAGTGCTTCGATGGTTTCTATGGGCATTTTTGTAGCACATTCAATTTGTGTTTTACTGTCTTCTATAAGGAGTACTCCCTTTTGATCTTCAATATATCCTATTGGTTTTATGGAAAATGTATACGTTTTAAATTCTTTTGTTTTTATAGCATCTTTAAACCACCCATAATCTGCCAGATAAGTACATTCATTAGTCTTAAAGCTTAATTTTTCTTTTCCATAAGTATTCCAAAGCGCTAGCCTCAATAAATAAAACCCCATTAAACCAAAAAGAAAAATTAGTACAAAGGAACCAATGTGAAGTCCTTTTCCCATTGAAGCATAACTAACAAAGCCAAGAATAGGTAATACAAAAAAAAGGATAGCAAATAGAAACATTAAAGCACGTACAAATATTGGTGATTTATTGACTCTTAGTGTTAGCTCATTTGCATCTAATGTGTACTGCTTCATATTTTCTTCACAAGCTTTGTTCTAGAAACGACATCATGCATTCCAATTTCTGAACCAAATAGATATGAAAGCATATCAAAAGGGATTAACCTAGACAAAGACCTGATAAAAATTCTAAGAAATTGAGGCTTAGAGCCATCCTTACTTACAACTTTAGTTTTGGTAATCATTTTGCCGAATGTTTGTGAAGTCGTCATTTCAAATAAAAAATAATAGGCAAACATAATGCAATAAAAAGCGAAGTAATTCACATAATAATTATCTTCAATTATAGTAAATACAATAAAAGCCACATAAATAACTAACATATCTATAATATAGTTAGCTAATCGTGAGGCTTTATCTATGTTTTTCATAAATTATATTGAAAATTTATCATATCATTCAATTAAAATTTCCAAGATCTTAATTGCAGCATCACTAATTTTTGTTCCAGGTCCAAAAACAGCAACAGCTCCAGCATCAAATAAATATTGATAATCTTGCTTTGGAATGACACCTCCAACAATGACCATAATGTCATCACGACCATAAACTTTTAATTCTTCAATCACTTGAGGTACTAAGGTCTTATGTCCTGCAGCTAAGGAAGATACGCCTAAAATATGCACGTCGTTTTCTACGGCTTGTTTGGCAGCTTCTTTGGGTGTTTGAAAGAGTGGACCAATGTCAACATCAAAGCCAACATCGGCATAACCAGTTGCAACAACTTTGGCGCCACGATCATGACCATCTTGTCCCATTTTAGCAATCATTATTCTTGGTCTACGACCATCTTGTTCAGCAAATTGATCTGCTAATTCTCTAGCTTTTTTAAAGCTTTCGTCATCTTTTATTTCTTTACTATACACTCCAGAAAAAGATTTAATTTGTGCTTTATAGCGTCCAAATTCTACTTCAAGAGCATCACTAATTTCACCAAGTGTAGCACGTTCTCGAGCAGCATTCACTGCTAAAGCTAATAAATTATCTTCTCCTGAGCGAGCGGCTTCGGTTAATTTTAAAAGTGCTTGATTGACAGCCTTCGTATCTCTTGTCGCTTTTATATGCTCTAAACGTTGTATTTGTCCGTTTCTAACAGTTTGGTTATCCACTTCTAAGGTAGAAATAGGATCTTCTTCCTCTAAGCGGTATTTATTGACACCTACTATAATATCTTGTCCAGAATCAATTCGTGCTTGCTTTCGTGCAGCAGCTTCTTCTATTCTAAGTTTTGGAATACCAGCCTCAATTGCTTTGGTCATTCCACCTAATTCTTCTACCTCTTCAATGAGGGACCATGCTTTCTGAGCGATATCATGTGTTAATTTTTCAACATAATAACTTCCTGCCCAAGGATCAACCGTCTTTGTGATGCCAGTTTCCTCTTGCAAAAAGATTTGTGTATTACGTGCGATACGAGCTGAAAAATCTGTTGGTAAGGCTATGGCTTCATCTAGCGCATTGGTATGTAAACTTTGTGTACCTCCAAATGCAGCCGCAGCAGCTTCAATAGTGGTACGAGCTACATTATTAAAAGGATCTTGTTCTGTCAAACTCCATCCAGACGTTTGACAATGTGTACGTAAGGCTAATGATTTTTGATTCTTAGGATTAAACTGACTCACTAATTTAGCCCAAAGCATACGCGCTGCACGCATTTTAGCAATTTCCATAAAATGATTCATGCCAATAGCCCAAAAGAAAGATAGGCGAGGCGCAAAGGTATCGATATCCATTCCTGCTTCAAGTCCCTTTTTGATATATTCTAATCCATCTGCTAAGGTATATGCCAATTCAATATCACAAGTTGCTCCAGCTTCTTGCATATGATAACCAGAGATACTAATGCTATTAAATTTTGGCATATTCTTGCTCGTGTATTCAAAGATATCTGAGATAATCTTCATCGATGGTGTAGGCGGGTAGATGTAGGTATTACGAACCATGAACTCTTTAAGAATATCATTCTGAATAGTTCCTGCCAATTGTTCTGGAGCAACACCTTGTTCTTCTGCTGCTACTATATAAAATGCCATAATCGGTAATACAGCACCATTCATAGTCATAGATACCGACATTTTATCTAAAGGAATTTGGTCGAAGAGGACTTTCATATCTTCAACACTATCAATAGCGACACCTGCTTTTCCAACATCACCAACAACACGTTCATGATCAGAATCATAGCCACGATGCGTAGCTAAATCAAACGCAACAGACAAGCCTTTTTGACCAGCAGCTAGGTTTCTTCTATAAAATGCATTACTGTCTTCAGCAGTGGAAAATCCAGCATATTGACGAATCGTCCATGGTCTTCGTACATACATGGTAGAGTATGGTCCCCGAAGGTTAGGTGCTATGCCTGCAACAAAATTTAAATGCTCTAAGTTTTCAATATCGTCTTTAGAATATGACGATTTTACAATAATATCTTCGGCAGTTTTAAAATTGCTTGTAGAAATAGCTCTTTGTGCATTAGTGCTTGATTTAATTTTTATATGTTGAAGGTTTTTGCGCATAAATTTTAATGGTTATGTCCATCATGTGATCCATGTTCTTTTAAGCCACTTGTTTCCTCTGAAGGATCTCTATTAAAATCGACATTGTATAATTTTCCGTAGAATAATTCGAGCGCAACATATGTAGCCAGATGCTTGTCATCTTTCATTCCAAAAGTTTTGCGTTTTAGTTCATCACCAAACATGCGTAAACTCATACTATTGGTTGATATCAAGGCATTAAATGTTTTTTGTAAAGGTTCATCTTTAATTTGGCTTCCAATACATTTAAAAACGGGATTATTAAAATTTAATCGACTACCATCTGGATTGGTAGTCCATAAATCGTTGTCTTGTTTTAAAGCTTCAAAGACCAGTTTGGAATGCTCAGAAACGATTTTAGGATAATCAACTCTGTTCGAAAGTGCTTGGCTCACAAACAAGCTATATGCTCTAGAATAGACAGGTTTTCCTGGTGTGTAGAAATTTACCAAATCCTCCTCAAAAGATTGTAGCGCTTCTTGTAATAATCCTGTATCAATTCCTTCACAATCTATAAGTTTTTCAACGCTTGGATATTTATAATCAAAAGCTATTTGCTCTGTTTTTGATTCATTTTTACAAGCAAAAAAGCATAGACATAATACAATTAGTGATAGTTTTAATTTCATGGTTTGAATTTTTATTCGGTTTTAAGTCGTTCTTGTTCTATAGTTTCAGCTAGACGTTTTTCTATAATAGGTTCAATTAAAGTCTTAACTGGATTTGTTTTTACAAATGGATATAACTCCAAGTTCTGTTTCATTTTATCGTCTGGGTTTGGATGTTTATTTGTTCCTAATAATACCTGTTCACCAGCATCAAACTGCGTTTGTTCTTTAGCAGCACTTTCTCTTATTTTCTTCTGAATTTTCCCTTCTTTGAGTTGGAATAGAAACCCGTTATTAGCTTCAATATCTTTAAATAGCTCCAAAGCTTTTTCACTTAATTGAGATGTTAAACTTTCGATATAGTAAGCCCCATCGGATGGATTATCAACAGTATCAAAATAACTTTCATGCTTTAAAACAAGTAGCTGATTACGTGAAATGCGTTCTCCAAACTCATTATCTTTATGATAAATAGCATCATATGCCAAGTTGGTAATACGATTTGCGCCTCCTAAAACAGCACTCATACATTCGGTAGTGGTGCGCAGCATGTTTGTATTATAATCGTAAATGGTTTTATTACGTTTTGTTGGTGTTACATGAATTTGGCATTTAGTATGTATACCATATTCTGTAGCTAATGCGCTGTAAAGCTCTCGTAAGGCTCTCAATTTCGCAATTTCAAAAAAGTAATTAGTCCCAACCGAAACATTAAAGATAACTTCTAATGACTGCTTTTTATTTTCATTTAGAATGTTTTGAATATGATTAAAATACTCATTCGTGTGTGCTAAAGCATAAGCTAGTTGTTGCACCATATTGGCTCCAGCATTTTGATACAACGCCATATCAACACTAATTGTATTGGTTTGTTTAACTATTGCTTCAAAATGGTTATGATCATCTTTTAAATTATGATACCAATTTCCAGTTCTAGCTAGATGATCAATAATATCAATTTGAGCGACTATATTATTATCAAATGAACTCGCTTTAATATGATCTGAAAATAAGTGTTGAAATTTTAAATATATTGGAGTAGAAGCGGTGTCAATATTCTTTATAAGACGTTCTACGGAAATATCTTGTGTAGGAATCACAAACTCAATAGCTTCAGCGCCTCTTGAAATAGCATCAATAGCTTTCGCATTAGATTTTTCTGTATTAGCCACAAAAATGGACTGACAAATTTTAAGCGTACTCGCTTTAGACTCTGAAATTGGGGGCAGCTCATTACGTTCATCAGCATGATAAAAAGGCTTAACATCTATACCTTCATTGGTATGCCATATCAAAGTTTCGTTGTAATCAGCACCCTTTAAATCAGCCTGAATTTTTTGTTTCCATTGTTTTGAAGATACATCTGGAAATTCGTCAAATAATTTCTTACTCATCTTTTTTTTCCAATTTTAAACTATCTTCATATTCAATGATATAAATATCTTCATTATCTTTCTTCATATAGTATTTTTCTCGAGCTAATTTCTCGATACCGTCTTCGGTACTTAATTCTTTAATAGCTTTCATGTCTTTTTCAATTTCTTTTTTATAATACTCTTTTTCATCTTCAAGATCTTGAATATCTTGATTCAATTCACGGTGAATCAATAGCGAATTCGAGTCTATAAATAGCATCCATATTGCAAAAGAAATAAAGACAATAACAAATATGTTTTTTAAGTATTTGAGCATTAATTTAGTTTTTCATTGATAATAGTCTTTACTATATCAACTGCAACAGTGTTGTATTTGTTGTTTGGTATAATAATATCTGCATATTCTTTCATTGGCTCAATAAATTGTTGATGCATCGGTTTAAGTGTTGTTTGATATCTGCTTAGTACTTCATCAATATCACGTCCGCGCTCAGAAATATCACGTTTTAATCGTCTAATCAAACGTTCATCACTATCGGCATGTACAAAGATTTTAATATCAAACATCTTACGTAATTCTGGATTGGTGAGGATTAAAATACCTTCAACTATCATAACCTTCCTAGGATTTGTTTTAATTGTGTCACCAGTTCTATTATGCTTTACGAATGAATATACGGGTTGTTCAATAGCATTTCCATCACGCAATTCTTTAAGATGTTCTTCTAACAATTCAAAATCGATAGAACGCGGATGATCAAAATTAATTTTAACACGTTCATCATAACTTAAATGTGTTGTATCCATATAATATGAATCTTGAGAGATAACCCCAACTTCACCTTCAGGTAATTCATTAAGTATTTGATTTACAACAGTAGTTTTACCACATCCTGTTCCACCTGCAATTCCGATTATAAGCATATTTATATCTAAGTTTTACTTGAACAAATTTAGCAATTATGATAGAAAATCATTCCTCAATTGCTGAAACTTCTTTTACCGTTATTAATTTAGCATTATAATTCCCCCAACTGTTAGTAATATAGTTCATTACATCAGCTATTTCTTCGTCGTTAAGACCTAGAGGCGCCATGACACCATTATAAGTTTGCCCATTGACGATAATCTCTCCAGACTGACCATATTTAATAGATCTAATGCTTCCAAGACGATTATTTTTTAAATAATCCGATTTTGCTAAAGGCGGAAATACCTTAGGAAGGCCTTTTCCGTTTGGCAAATGACAACTTATGCAAAAATTGGTATAGATGTTTTTTCCTCGTGCCATGCTTGCTTCGAGTTTTGTCTTTTCTTTTTCTTCTGAAGTATTTGTTTTCTTTTCAGAAGAATTGCATGATACCAATATTAAAATTGCAACTATTGCAACTATTGCAACTGAAATCTTTCTCATTTGGTTTTTATAAGCTTTACGATACCCAAGTTTTCGATGCCAACGTAAATATAGCCATCTGGGCCTTGATTAATAGAACGTACCCGTCCTAATCCATCAAGTAAACGCTCTTCTTTGATAACTTTTCCATCTTTTATATAACAGTTGTCTAAGTACTGAAATTTTAATGAGCCAACCAACAGATTTCCTTTCCAACCTTTGTATTTGTCGCTTGAAATAAATTCCATACCACTAGGCGCAATTGAAGGCACCCAGTAGTGGAGGGGTTGTTCCATTCCTGGACGAGAGGTTTCGTCTGTTATTTTAGTGCCAATATAATTAACACCATAGGTTATAACTGGCCAACCGTAATTTTTACCTGAAGCAATGATATTAATTTCATCACCACCTTTTGGCCCATGTTCATGGGTCCATATCGCTCTAGTATCTGGGTGAATAACCATGCCTTGCGGATTTCGATGTCCATAGGAGTAAATCGCAGTTTTTGCATTTCCATCATTTATAAAAGGATTATCTAACGGTACAGAACCATCATCATGTAACCGGTATACTTTTCCACCATCTCGTGTGATATCTTGTGGATTTTCATCACGATTTCCACGTTCACCAATAGTAAAATAGAGATAACCTTGGTCATCAAATACGATTCGTGATCCAAAATGCTGGCCTCTGGTGGTGTTAGGCGTGGCTTTATATAATACTTCTTTTTCAACAAGTGTATTGTTTTTTAATTTTGCACGCATTACAGCGGTGTGCCCACCTCTGTTTTGACCTTCAGGAGACGCGTATGTTAAATAAATCCATCCATTATTTTTATAATTAGGGTGCAACTTTATGTCTAATAAACCACCTTGTCCACGATTATAAACTTTTGGCACGTCACTTATTTCTGTTTTTTTTCCATTTTTAAAATGAATAATCCGACCTTCTTTTTCATTAATAAGCATAGAATGATCAGGAAGAAATGCAAAAGCCCATGGATTTCTTAATTCAGAAACGATCAATTCATAGGAGTGATCATTGTTAATTGGCGTTTTATCTTGAGCACATGCAAAAAGGCTGACCAGACTAATAATAAATAGTGATTGTCTAATAAATGTCATTAAAATAAATTTTATGCTTAAATTTAATAATAAAAGTTGTCAACTATTAAAGAAAAGATATATATTTGCACCTCGAATTTTTAGAGAAATTATATTTAATTACTCAAAAAGTTGATAACCATTTTCGGGGTGTAGCGTAGCCCGGTTATCGCGCCGCGTTTGGGACGCGGAGGTCGCAGGTTCGAATCCTGCCACCCCGACTTTATTGAGGGCTCTTAGCTCAGCTGGATAGAGCACCTCCCTTCTAAGGAGGCGGTCGAAGGTTCGAATCCTTCAGGGCTCACAGAATCCCTTTCATTTATTTGGAAGGGATTTCTTGTTTTTAGAATAGACTTGCCTTGGATTAGTGCTAAACCATATCGTTTTGAAAATAATATTTGGAAGAAGTTATATGTCTTAATCTAATTGCGAAATAATATAAAAGAATGTTTCTTTAGTTGTCCTTTTTTGGAATCAATAAAATAGGGGTATATTAGCTTCTTAAATGAAAAAAATGAAAAACACCACCACACTCGTTTTCCTATTAATGTCGTTTATCACTTTTGCTCAATGTCCAGCTGGAAGTGTTACTTTTCAAACTCAAGCAGATATTGATTCTTTTATGGCCAATTATCCGAATTGCAGCGAAATAAATGGTTCTGTTTCTATATATGGTTTTAATATTGGGCTGCAGAATTTAGATGGATTAAATAACATTACTTCAATATTAGGTAATGTTAATATGATCAACCTCAAGGAATGGATGGATATAAATGGTTTAAATAACCTTAATTCTGTTGGCGGTGATATGAGTTTTAATGGATATGACCCAACAACATTAGGCGGGTTTACAAATTTACTATCTATTGGTGGAGGGTTGTTTTTTGAACAAAACAATATTGAAAACATTAGTGGTTTTGATAATTTATTAACCATTGGTGGCGAATTGTTTATAGATAGAAATAATTCTTTATTAGAGATAAGTGGTTTTAATAGCCTTTTATCTGTTGGTTCAAATTTCACGATAGAAGATCACGATGAATTACATTCTCTAACTGGTTTTAATAGTTTAGAAACAATAGTTGGCGACTTTGAATTTAAAGACAATCCTCTTTTAAGTTCAATTCCAGAGTTTAGTCAAGTAACATCAGTAGGAGCTAGTTTAATAGTTTATAATACGAGTTTAAATGAAATAGATGGTTTTAATGCCATTGAAACTATCGGCGGAAATATCAGTATTCAATATAACCCTAGTTTAATGCTTATTGATGGAATAAACTCCACTATTCAATTGGATGGTGAATTGCGCATAGATAATAATAATCAATTAATTAATTTATCTGGCTTGAATCAACTGAGTTCTATAGGATCAGATCTTTTTATTAGTGGAAACGATAGTTTAAATGCAATAACAGGTTTAAGTTCATTAGAATTAATTGGAGGAAATGTTTACATGCATTCAAACCCTATTGATAATTTTGAAGGTTTTGACAATCTTCAGCAAGTACAAGGTAGTTTTAGTTTGTTTTTCAACTTAGGTACTTCTGCTTTGGATAGGTTTAATCAACTGAGTCAGATTGATGGCACCTTAAGTATTTCATCTTCTAATTTTAGTGAATTAACAGGTTTCCAAAATCTATTAGAAATAGGTGGAGGTTTATCTATATTAAATTGCCCTATGCAAACATTATCGGGATTCGATAATTTGGAAATTGTTGATGACCATATGTGGATTCATAACAATGGAAACATCACTCATTTAAATGAATTTAATAATTTAACATCAATTGCGTTATCATTAGTTATTAATGACAATGCACAATTGATAGAAACGAGCGGGTTTAATCAATTAATTTCTATAGGTAATGAGTTAAAGTTTGAAGATAATAACAGCTTATTAAGTGTTAGTGGTTTTCAGCAATTAGCAGTTGTTGATAAAAGTATATACTTTTCAGATAACACCAACCTTATTGAAATTAGTGGTTTTAATAGTTTAACCACGATAAACCAATTTGATGGAAATTCTGGACTCATTTTTTGGCGTAATTCAAGCCTAGAAACTATAAGCGGGTTTAACAACTTAGTTAATCTTGAGTCAAATTTATTTTTTGGCAGCAGTATAAGTTTAAATAATATTATAGGCTTTAGCAATTTAGAATCGGCAAAAATGATAGGCTTTAATAGTACAGCCTTGGTTAATTTTATAGATTTAAGTAGTTTGCATACAGTTGAGAATAATTTTTTTATTGGCTATAATGACCAACTTGTAAATTTAAATGGGCTAGAAAATATTATATCACCGATAAATAATTTAATAATCAATGATAATACAATATTAAATAACATAGACGGGGTTGCTAATATAGGACCTATTGCTGAATATGTGCGAATTCAGTATAATGATCTTTTAAGTGATTGTAGTATTGATTCTGTTTGTTTTCACTTGGAAAATAGTGGTGATGCAATAATAGAAAGTAATAATGCAGGATGTGACAGTATTAGTGAGACTATAGCTAATTGCGATAGTTTATCAATAAGCGAGGTAGAGTCAGAAACATTTTCTATTTACCCTAATCCAACCGAAGGAATTATTAATATCAAAAGTCAAGATTTACGAGACTATAATATAAAAGTGCATGATATTATAGGAAGAGTCATAATAGAAGAAATAAGTAGTAAGGCAACTAAACTTGATTTATCAAATTTAGTTAACGGAGTATATTTGGTCTCGCTTCGAAATGGTTTAAAAAGTCATTCAATTAAAATTATAAAGCAATAATTTTATGTATCCTTTAAGTTTGGGATTTAATTTTTATACTAGGTGAGAAGCTAGTAATTTAATTGTATATGTTTTAAGTAATCAATGTCTACTAATAATTTCTAGTACATTACCTCTAAAAAATAGTACAATAACAAATTATCTTTTTTTTATTAAAACTCCTATTACACTTTCATCAGGGAAAGCAAATTCTTTGACTATTTCTAGCCCAAAAGTGTTTTTATACCAATTGCATTAAAACTAATAATTAATATTACTATATTTTTCAATTGGGATTTTCTAGATACATTGAAGCAAGCTATTTTTATTGAGCGTTATAATTTTTATAAAACTCTGCTAAACCTTGGTAAAAAGTTAGATATGGCGTGGTCATATGGATTTGATTCTCGATATAGTCATATTTCCAGGTAAGTGACTTTGGGGCTTTATTTTTTAGAATCTCAACGAACTTAGTAAGCGCTTGAGTAGCTCTTTCGCCTTCTGCATCTAATTCAGTCAGCGTTATGTATAATGATTTATCTAACGTTTCATTTTGCTCAAACAACTTTTGGTACTTATCTAGTAGTTCAGAATTTAAAATTTGTATCACTGGACTTGCAGCGATATAATTATCAAACAATGAAGGCTCAGTGACCAAATAGTTTAAAACAAATGCTCCAGCCATAGAGTGACCAAAAATAGTTTTTTGGTCGTTAGTTCTATGGTTTTTCTCAACAAACTCAATCACTTCGCTCTTTATAAATTGCATAAACTTGCCTCTTTCTCGAGCTAAGTCCCTAGCTCTTGTTCCTCTATTATTTGGAATTGCAACAACAATACTCTCTGGTATTTTTGCGTTTTCTTCCAAAATTGTGACTCCAATAGTAGCATGATAGAAGTGGTTGTTTCCGTCTAAAACATAAATAACTGGATAGTCTTTTTTTGAATCATTGTAATCGGATGGTAAATGAATTAGAATATCACGTTTTTCGTTTAAGACTTCTGATTGGAAACTATGCTTATCACCAATTTTAAAGTTAATGGCTTCAATTTCAGAATTTTGCTGAGCTTGAATTGAAAGAACAAAGAGTAATACTGTTAATTGTGTGTAGAATTTTATCATTATGAACCGTTTTAATGTTGCTCAAAAGTATCTACATTATATTGAAGGCTCATTAGAAAATGCTCAGATTATAACTACTTTAACATTAGTTCATAATTCTATGTTAAGCGAATCGGCTGAAAGGCGTATGGCTAAGCAAAAATTGACATTCTATTGACAAATAAATATCTGTTTTTCTGAATTATTACTAAATGGATCTTCTTCAAAACTTCCAAACTTATTAATGATATTAAAACCATTCCTTTCTAGGTATGCATCTAGTTCTTGAGGGAAGAACAGTCTCATATCCAAATTTTGAATTGAATCAAACTCGCCATTTATATAATAATGCCATTCTATGCGATTAACCTGTGTTATATTTTCATATCGCATGACCTGCTTTATCAATACATCTCTTCCATCTTTGGTGGTGTAGTTAGCAATTTCTTTTTGTTCTTTTTCTGCTTCAACAATAAACTGAATATTGGGATTAAAGCAATCTAACAGAAATAAGCCACCTTCTTTGAGATGTTTTTTAACAGCATTAAATGCCTTAAATAAATCATCATTTTTATATAAATGATGGATTGAATTAAATGGAATAAAAATAAGATCGAATGTCTCTGGCAAATTTAAAGTTCTAATATCTGCTTCTATAAACTCAACTTCTAAGCCTTCGTTGGAAGCTTTTACTTTTGCTTGTTCAAGCATTGAAGCTGTGTAATCTACACCAGTAATATTATATCCATCCTTTGCAATTGGAAGCGTAAGTCTACCAGTGCCGCAACAAAGCTCAAGTATGCGAGCATTTTTATTTTTTGGTAGCCATCGTTTGTAAAATTGCAAATCGGCTAAGCTGGTATTCATGCCATCATAAATATTTGCATCATAAATTAAATCACCAACTTTATAATCATTATTCATTTTGTTTTAAAATTTTGATTTTTTGTGGACGTCAAGTAGGCGAATACTTAAGGTGTAAGTATACACGTTGCTGGTCGCAGGGAGTTAAAATTGTATTTTTTTTCCGTTTAAAGTACCTCGAAAAAATTGCTTATTTTCAATAAATAAAAGTTCTCCATATTTCCCTTTTTTAATACTGGAATCTACACCGAAAATTTTATTTTCATATAATTGAACAACCTCTTCATTAGAACAATGTCCAACAATAATATGTTTTGAGTTCACCAGCTCTAATATTTTTGAAATATCACTATCAGTTAAGTTATCATTGAAATAACCACGATACCATATCAAACTTTTATTGCCATAATAAATATTATAAAAATCAGTTGATTTCATTTCTTGCTTAGTTCGCTCAATGGATTTCCTCATTACATCATTTATTTTTTCAAGATTAAAATCATTATTTACTATAAAATCTTCAGAAACACCACCATGTACAAAAACATTATTATTTATTTTAATAATAGTTGATTTTGAGCGTAACCATCTACCAATAATTGTTTTATGACTATATAGTTGGTCATACTCTAAGTTCAATAATTTAGAAGACAACCTATATTTTTCACTTATATATCTTAAATCTTTATGAAGAATCATATACTCGTGATTGCCTAGAAGAAAATGCACGCGACCACCTTTGTTATTTGCTTGAATCTCAAGTTTATAAATCAACCAAAGCATTTCATTAACTTTATTACCTCTATCGAAAATATCTCCAACAATTACCAAGTGTCCACTGCCAAAATTCCAATTTAGATTCTTATCAATGATTTTATTATTTTTTAGTAGTTCAATTGCTACGTCATATTGTCCATGAATATCACTTAATGCAGCAATTTTTTTTACTTTATTAAAAGCGGATTTTTCAGGAGTAAATACTGTGTCATATGCATTTGCTTTTAATACTCTTGAAGAAACTTTACCGCTAACTATTGTTTTTTCAATGAGTCTATTATTTTCAATAAAAATATACGGACCATCAGAAAATTCAGAAAGTTCATTTTTAATACTATCCTTTTTACTTTCAACTTCTTGACTAAAAACAGATGAAATAGTAATGATAGATATTATTATAAATAAAGTGTTTTTAATCATTAGTGTTTCTTATAATTATTATCTGCTTGCGTGTGTATTACTGGCTGTGGTAGCTATGTGCTAAGTTAGTAAAAGAAAACGGACCAGAGGAAACCCTGTATGCAAAAACCAAAGTTCTAGTTTTCTTAACGAATTTACTTGCTGAAGTTGGGCTAGCGAAGGTCACAAGGTTTTTGAATAGGTGAGCGCAAACAATTAATTACGGCAAATATAGTTACTCTAATTCCTTATAACCTGAAACATGTGATAGAACTGCTTTCCATATTCCATTTCGAAGGATTAGAATATTACTTGATTGATAAATACTTTCTTTGCCATTATTTATGATGTGTCCAGTCCCGGCAATTATTGCTGTTCCATTTTTAAGTATCTCTAGTCTTTTTATCTCATATCTGAAAGAATCATGGCTCATTGCTGTTTCCTTAATTCGTTCAAGTTGTTTTATCTTATTTGACCACTCACCATCATTGGTTACCATTTGAAAGTCATCTCCCAAGATTCGATCAAGTAAAATCGTATCTTGCTCTCGATAGGCTTTAGGCCATTCAACTTCTTTCAAATAACGAAGCTTTTCTTTTTCTTTTTGAATATTCATTGTGACTTCAGAATCTATCATTGAAGATGCATTTTCATTACATGAAAAAAGGATTAGCGCTATTAGGAAGAGGGATATGTTTTTCATTTTGTTAAGTCTTTTCAAATCACACACAATCTGTTCGTGTATGGTTTGCTTCATTAGTGTGTTATATTCGCTAGGTCTAAATTAGTAAAAGAAAACAAACCAAAGGAAAATTCGTCTACAAAAAGCGACGATTGCAAAATTCCATACATGTTTGAATGCTCACAAAACGAATGATTATGAACGTTCTTAGTAACTGGTTTTATTTTGAGTTTAAAAAATCTAGTGCAATATTATCTACCACATTATGATAAGCATTCCATTTAGTGTAGACTTCGAATGCCCATTTTTTAATCAGTGACTTCATTTCAATTTCATTAATTGACTTTTCTATAATATCTGTTGTGGTTATTTTTCCTCTTTCAAGTTTTTTTGGAGGATATAGATATTCATTTTGTTTGTCAACTTTATACTTGTTCAGCAAATCACTCAATTTAGGTGATAACTGATATGTCCATTTAATATGATATTTGAAAATTAAATGCAACCTTGAAAGATGAAAATGATTATTCCATCTGCCGTGAATTTCAGAGTGTTGCAATGTATGTGCGTCAACAATTAAAAATCTGTATATATGATTTTCAATTTTTGAAAAATCAATATCTTGAAATCCAAGGTTGAATATCTCAAGACATTCGTGAATTCCTCTTTTTGTATTGGCACCACAAAACTGACACTTTCCATTTCCAATAAGTGTAACTCCATTCTTTTCTGCGAAATTAATATAATCTTGCATTGTTTTTTCGTTTGTTGCTAACGTATTCGTTTATGATTACCTTAAGTGAAGTAAGTGTTTTTATGGTTGGAAAATCATTTTATTCCAATAAAAGTTAAACAAGAAGTAGAAGGTCTTATTTTTTTCTTCTCGCAAAATTTTCTCCATTTTGCGGCCTCTTGCCAATTCATCTACCAGCTTGTCCATATATCTAGCTTTTCTGATTAATGGATCATCAATTTCCTCGATTCGATAACCACTCAATCACTTGATTAAGTTCTTCCTTAGTTCTACCATTTCTCTCCAATCTGTTTAGGTAAAGCGGATAAATAGAGCTAAAAGTCATTTTGCTATTCGCTCAGCGGTTACTTTCTTTGACATACTTATATCTTCTTTTTAGTTAACTACATGTGCTTGTGTATAGTAATTCTAAATTTAGTAAAAGAAAACGAACCATAGAAAAGCCATCTATAAAAACCAGATTTTTACAGCTCTTAAAGCAATTTACTTAGGCGAAGTAGGCTAGGAAGGATTCCTGTTTTTAATCAACAATTACGACATTACCTCTATTTCTAATTAGCATAACTTGTATTATTTTGTTAGCAAGTTCTGCATCAATTTTCATTCGGTCAGCTATTAACTCTATTACTTTTTCCTCATCTTTTTCAAGAACTCCATCTGCTAATACGATTTCAATTGCCATTGAAAATAAAGTGTCTTTATCACCTTCATTAACGAATTCAGCGCAAGCCTCAACTAAGCCAATTCCACCAATTTTCGATTTTGCTTCTGAAACTGAATTGTAAAGCGGAGCGATGTCTATTCCTGAGAATTTTTGTTTATGTACAATCATTCGCGATAGAGAATCAATTTCCACATCGCTTACAACTCCATCTGAGGACATGCAAGCATATAGGATTCCAATCCAAGCTTCCAAATCTGAAATAGGTTTATAAACGATGTCTTTTGTTTTTTTTATAAATTGGTCAAATAGCCCCATTTTTTTGTTTTTATAGTTTTGTCAAAAATAGAATTTTTAGATTAAATTCACTTTAGTCATTCTAGTCTTGACTATCATGATATGATGTGGGAACTAAGTTAGCAAAAATAGAAAATACGCCTTGGGAAATTCACTAGGTTTTATAGATAATTCTAAAATGCCAGTTATTATATACATTATTGCGTATTGGCTTCATATTATTCTTATTTCGAAAAACATATCTGAAAGTATTAAAATAGAACTGATGACAATTACGATTACATAAGTTCCCAATTGAAATTTCCAATTCAAAGAATGTTTTTTTGAAATTTTATAGACCATATAAAATAAAAGGCCGCTTGCTGTGATTGATAGCGTAAAAGTCCCAATTCCGAGGTACTGACTTACACGTCCCTCATCATTCACGTTTATGAAATTCATAAGTCCAGCTAAAAGCCGCATATAAAACGCGGTGAATAGAAATGGATAAAGATATTTATTCCAATTCCGCGTTTTCAGAATGATAAAAACTACGAGTGCTTGTAAAATCGTTACAATTGGTGCAGATATAGAAATGATAGCCATTCTAGATTCGGTCGGGTTTTCACCTTTTATTGGTGATGTGCTGTTTAGTTGCATTATAGTTTCATATCCAAATAATTCACTCGTAACCCAATGCGTAAATTCATGAACTATCCATGTAAAAATAACAGCAACCATTCCTGCTAAAATATATTTTCCGTTTATTCTTTGGTCATTCATTTGTTAAATGCAAAACGCTTTTTTGCTAACACAAAACGTATTCGTCTATGGTTGCGTAGTATTACTTGTTATATTTTGTAAAATACTTTTCTCCCTCTAATTCAATCAAATTAAAAATTTCTTTTAGAACCTTTCTATTTTTAGTTTCTGTTGCTCTAAACTGCCACCAACAGTCTTCTTTATCAGGACTTAATCGCTTCCATCCTTGTTTTGTTGGAGATATCGATTCTAGTTTATCAATTTTTTCCTGATTTAGTACATCTATATTTTTAGTATGCTTTTTTATTTCAACGTTTATGCAAACTGCTTTTCCATAAGGAGAAGTTCCTATTAAAATGGTTTCTATATTATTGTTTCTCAACCTGTAATAGAAGTAATCATTTCCTTTAAACCCATTCTTTTCTAGTAAAGGTTTTAAAACTTGATTTACAAGCTTCTTAAATTCCTTATTTCCGAAACTGTGTTTAGTTTTATCTACAGATACTCTGCTAAATTGGCTTAATGGAAAGTAGATTATTCGTTTTCCACTTTCATGGATTAAATCATATAATTTCATTTAATCGATATTACACACAACAATGTATGATTTACTTTTGGTAGTTAGTTCTCTAATTCGTTTTGCTCATGTCCTAGCACACAAAAACCAAGCAATTAACTATATATGTTTTATGTGTTGATTTAGTCAATATTTGGCTGAGGGGTTAGCCTTAAATATGGCTTAACTTCAGTGTGTCCTTTTGGGAATAGATTAGGAATATCCTCATTAGAAACAGATGGAACAATAACACAGTCATCTCCATTATTCCAATTTGCAGGCGTAGCGACTTTATGGTAAGCTGTCAATTGTAATGAATCTATTACTCTTAATAATTCATCAAAGTTTCTACCAGTCGATGCAGGATAAGTAATGGTTAATTTCACCTTTTTATCTGAGTCAATAACAAATACAGATCTCACAGTCAATTTGCTGTCCGCATTCGGATGAATCATATCGTATAACATGGCTACTTTTTTATCTTCATCTGCAATAATTGGAAAATTGACTATTGTGTTTTGTGTTTCATTAATGTCATTAATCCAACCATTATGAGATACTAATCCATCCACACTCAATGCCGCGACTTTTACATTTCTCTTGTCAAATTCATCTTTATATTTGGCTACTGTACCTAATTCGGTAGTACAAACAGGTGTATAATCTGCTGGATGAGAAAATAAAATTCCCCAACTATCTCCAAGCCAGTTGTGAAAATTTATTTCGCCTTCTGTGGATTGTGCCGTAAAGTTTGGTGCCTCATCACCTAATCTAATTGTGCTCATTTTTTTAAGATTTTAAAATTTATAAATGCTGTTTTTTAATTGGCATGCAACGTGTTCGTGTATGGTTGTTAATTTATAGAAAGGACGCAAGTCATTTTCCACTGAACCTAAAGGTAATTAATAAGATTGAATTTCCGAGAGAAAATTCAGCTTCAAATGATTATACAAGGTGTAGTCATGTCGTTATTTTTTTGTATATTTAAATATGAATTTACCTGATGAATATTATCAAATAATTATTTTAATTATTGCTATAAGCCTAGTTTGGGCTTTTGTAGCTTACTTTACCAAAGTGGGTAAGAACTTCCGAAGTAGTAGAAACAAAAGGGCAAGAAGACAGTTGTAATTAACACTATACGTTGTTGCTAACAGTTATTTATTCGGTCGTTTTTGTGTCAATGAATTCATAGTTTTTATTAACCACTTCAATAAACATTTTTTCTGCTCTAAACTTAATTTTTTTCTTATTCAAAACTTCATAATTATAGATATCTGTTCCTTCAGATTCATTATGATATTCATGAAATAACCCATTTTCAATCCACCAATTTCCGTTTTCAATTCCTTCCATGATTTGCCCGTCTAATGTCGCTTTGAAATCAAGAGAGAAAGTTCCATCCAAATTTCGAGTCATTACCCATTCAGATGACATTCCTTCAACAATATTTCCAGATTCAGATCCTTTCCAAACTCCAACTAACCTTTTGTCAACGAATTTTCCGTTTTCAGTTTTAACAAAATGTCTTTTTGCATCACATGAAATTAGTATTAGAGCGATACTGATTAGGCCAAAAATTAATTTTCTTTTCATTATTTGATTCGTTATTCTAATTGTTGTCAGAGGTTTTGTGTATGGTTTGCGCGGACTTTTAGCTGAAGCAACTTTCACTTTGGATAAACCATTTGTGTCAAAAAAACCGATGGAAAAAGGAGCAAGGCTATGTTTTGCTCATTTTTCCAAGTAATCATACTTGTTAGTTTAAAGTTAGTCATTTTATTTGATGTTTAGGCGAATGCATGAACTATACACGCTGTTGTGCACGTTAAAACGCTAATCTTTTTTAATAGAGCAAGCTAATGCTCCAAGGCCTAAACCACGACTCAAATAACGTGGTTGATTTTTATCAGTATCTATTTCGACCATTAATATTTCTGTTGGGTCAATTGATTTATTACTTGTGCTTTCTCCCTTTTTAATCAGATTTACAATTAGTTTAGTTGGTTTAGTTTCAACCACTTCATAAATTTCACTATTCAATAGACCAAACTCTTTGATAATATGATTATAGAAAGCTATATGCTTTTTCATATTAATTTTTTTGAGTAAGGTAGGTTTGTAAGTTTCATTTATAAAATTGACAATTGCTTTTTCTGTACCTAAGTTATGTGCTATAATAAATTTGTCTAACAATTCAAGTTGATTTTTGCTTTGTGCATAACTATTAGTTGAGAGAAGGGAAATAAGAAGCAAGAATAGTATCTTTTTCATTTTTGATTATATTTCTATTATAATAAAAAGACTAAGGTTTTTAGATAATGTTGCAAAGTTGGTTTTTGTTAACGTCATTTTTTTAAAATGTCGAACCAAAATCTCCTTGCTTTAATAGTTGTTGCGTTGGTAAGAAATAAGTTAGCAAAAGAAAACGAACCAGAGGTAAATCCGTAGGGTTTTCAGAGTAATCATTACTATAGCAGAGATTTATACACGTTGTTGTGTAACGTTTAGTTGGTCAATATCTCTCATAAATCTTTCATTTAAAGTAAAAACATTTGATAAACTAGTAACATCTTTTTTTCTTGTTCCACCTGAAAAAACCAAATATTTCCCTTCTAGTTTAATCATTGCATTTTTACATTCCATTAATGGTAGAGTGGCTGGGCTTTCTAGAATTAAATCTGAGTATTCGCTTTTGGTTCCATAAAAATTAAAGGAATCAGATCTGAATGACATATAAGATAAAAGGTTAAACAAATGAAATTGAGAAAGTTTGCAAGGAATGAAATCAGTTTTTAAATCAAGTTTTCTAGATTTAATAGTTGTTTTCGTCATTCTTTTATTCCATGTCACTTCAATTTCTAACGACCAATTATTATAATTTTCAACAAAATTAACTTTTCCTTTAAGAAGAGTTTTCATTGAATTAATTATAGGTTGAGTGAATTTATGTTTTTTTGTCAAGAGTTTCTTAAATGTTTCACAACGTGTTCGTGTATGGTTAGTTGCGTTGGTAAGAACTAAGTTAGCAAAAGAAAACGAACCAGAGGTAAACCCGTAGGGTTTTCAGAGTAATATTACTATAACAATGATTTATACATGTTGTTATCAAATACTTATTCTATTCCTTGATTTTAGCCTTTGGTATTTATATAATTAACTATTATTCGATCTTTTTGGCTTCGAATCGTGAAAATTTCACACTATTAATTGAATCCTCTTCAAATTGGAATCTATAATACGTTCCAGTATTCTTATTAAAGAAAATACTATCAGTTTCAGGCAATAAAAAAACTGGGTTTGTGAATATTTCTCCAGTAAATTCTAAACCATTGCCCTTAATTGAAATTTTGGCGTCACCATGCTCAGGGAAGTGATATTTACCTATAAAACGACCAAGTTCCTTCTGTGATTGTTCATTAAATACTCTAGTTCTAGGGTTGATTCCTTGTAAGCTGTATTCTTGAACTATACTCAATAAAATTTCTTTTATGATGACGTTTCCTTTTTGAGAATTAACCATAATTGCAACCGCATTTGGAGTCTCTTTCCAAGCCGTAAGATCAGCACGAAACCCCTCGTCAGATCCACCATGTCCAAAGATGTGTTTTAATACATAAGGTCCAAGACCTTGATCTTCTCCGTGTTCTGGAATAAGCATTTCATTAACTGTTTGAACCTTCAGCAATCCATCTTTTTGTGTTTGAAATATTTGCTGAATTTCTTTTCCCCATAGTATCAATTCAGATGGTGTTGTCCAAAGTCCAGCGGCTGCCATTTCTGGGTACGTAAACCATTTGCCTTCTACTTGAGTCCCATCAAAATTATAGCCCGTTGCAGCTATGTTATGATACGCTTTTGGTAGTGGGTTTTCATATGTACTAGATTTCATTCCTAATGGATCCAGAACATATTCTTGCATAATTTCAGGGAATTGTTTTTGCTCAATATCAGTAATCATCAACTGCATAATCGTATATCCTCCGCCAGAGTATTGCCAATCACCTCCAGGCTCTTTATAGACACGAACTGGACCCGTATTTCCCTTTCCATCAAGAATTTCTGGGATACTAGGTGTTGTTTCACCTTTTTTATACCCTAGAAAACCACTAATGGTAAGCCCTGCTGAATGATTTAACATTCTTCGGGTGGTAACCTTTTCTTTTTCTGTAAACTCATTATCAGGTAACTTCCAACTAGATAAATATGTATTTACATTCAAATCTAAATCAATTAAACCTTGCTCCATAAGTTGGAGTGATCTAGTTGCTGCAACTGGCTTACTAATTGAACCTGCTTGGAATAACGTTTCAGTGGTCACTTTACGATTTTCTAAGCTATCAGCTATTCCGTAACCTTTAGCCCATTCAATAATCCCATTATTCATAACTGCAATACTTACTCCAGAAATACCTAATTCTTTCATTCGTTCTTCGATATTGTAATATTGAATACTCAGGCTATCACCATATTGTATTTGTAGATTAGATTGAAGACCATTTTCGATTCTAGAGATTCTTTCATCCAAAAGCTTTTTGTCTTTTTCGGATTGACCAGAGCAACTGGTGAGAATTAATAAATTGATAAGGAAACAAAAGAAACTTTTCATAATGCGCTGATTTAAATATTCAATTTGAAGACTGCGAATTTGATGATTGGTTACATTTTGGTTGTCTTATGTATGTTACAATCTTATTACTGGCTTAAAACCGGTGTTTTTTAGGTGTTGTTCGTCGATGTTTCCTATGAAAAAATGTATTTCATCGAGTATTTTAATCATTTAATCGACAAAATAGTTTGTTTTATTCAATTTAAGGATTACCTTTGTCTTATATTTCATTAAACCCCAAATCGATGAAAAACCTACTTAAATACACAATTGCGTGTGCAATTGTAATGACGACGTGTTATAGTTGTTCTGTTGAATCTATTGAAAACGAACAATTAGAAACAGCAATTGTATTAGAAGATTCTACACTACCAAATACGCAAGACCCTTGTACCGGTCAAGACCCACAAGCTAGAATAACAAACAACGGAACAATTTTAGTGACTTTGCAAATTGCCACTATTGATGGTACAGTATTACATACTGTTCAAGATTTGGCTCCAGGTAATAGTTCAAGTTATTTAATGTTTGCCGAAGGCGATATCATTTTCAACATTTCAAAAAATACAACTGGTCTTAGCGATGAGAAAGTAGTATATACAATGGGTGAGTGTATGAGTTTTGATATAGAAGTCGATACCGATAATAATTTGACAACCGCAGTGCCTATAAATCTATAATTAGATTTTTGAGCAAACCACTACAATTCGTTTGTTGAGATAATTTGTTGTAAAGAATAAGTATGTATGATTTCCATCTTTTATACGATGCTTCTTTCGAATTTGCTGTACGGTTTCAGGGAAATTTCTAGTAGTGATATTGGCTTTTGATAGTCCTAAGGTTTTTAATGCCTTTTTATTGTAATCAATAACGGTTTCAATTTTAAAAGCTCGACCAGGAAAACGAAGCAATGCATTACTAGTATATAAATGGGAATGCTGGTGTAGTTTTGAAAGCTGATAGCTTTTAGCTAAACTATTAAATCCTCCAGACTTAAGAATAGACGAATTGGGTTCGTAAAGATATTGTAAAGGGAATTCAAAAGTTGCAACAGCTTTTGATTCTTCGTTTAATGAAAAAGAAAAAACATCTTTAGTGTCCGCTATTATATTAACGGTTTTGATAGTAATTTCACTGTCAAAACCGTTTTCAATTATCCATATTAATTCTTTAACTTCATTCTTTACCGCAATAATATGAATGTCTTTAACATGCTTTAATTCAGCAATTCCTACCGACAAATCCAAAAGCGGTGAGGTTTTAATAGCAATGTGATTACTGTGCTTAAACAAAGTCTCTAAATGGCTAGGGACATCGGGCAAGCAGTCTTTTAGAAAAAACACTTTTCCTTTGCTATCATGACGCCTTGAAGGATCAATATAAATCCAATCATAGGTCTTTTTTGAAGCTAAGAGATATTCAATTCCGTTTGCAGGAATCGTTTCAATAGCTGAAACGTCTAATTGATTCGTATTATGTGCAACAATTGCAGATAGCTCTGTATTGAGTTCACAATGCGTAACACGTTCAAAAACTTTTGAAAAATAATAGCTGTCAACACCAAAGCCTCCTGTTAGATCAATTATCGACTTCCCAGACAGCAATGACGATTTATAAGCTGCTGTAATTTCAGAAGAGGTTTGCTCGATATTAAGCTTGTTGGGATAATAGATATGTTTTGTAGAAAACCAAGTCGGTAATTTTTTTTTACACTTTGCTTTGGCTTCAATTTGCTCAACAATTTCCGATGTACTAACCGTCTTAAATGGCGTTCCTTTTAGTAAAATCTTAGAAATGTCAGTCGAAAGATTAGCCTTAATAAAGTCTTGGATTTCAGTATTTAAAATTTCAATATTCAAAATACAATTATAGGCCTTGGGTTAATTTTTTCACCACTTTATTATCAGATAAAAACTCTTTTAAAATCACTTTTATGGCTGTATAACTTGGTATAGCGACGATCATACCTACAACACCAAAAAGTAATCCTGCGATAATGATGACGAGGAAAATTTCAAGCGGATGCGATTTTACGCTTTTAGAAAAGATATAAGGTTGGCTAAAGAAATTGTCTATTAATTGGGCAATAGTAATGATAATAAGCGCATATATAATATTGGGCAAAATAACGTCATTAAAGCTATCTGTTAAATTATTGGTCATAACAAGAAGCAACATTAAAAAGGCGCCAATTAATGGCCCTAAATAAGGAATCAAATTGATTAATGCACATAAAAAGGCAATCACCACAGCATTCTTGACACCTATAATGAGCAAGCCAATAGTGTAAATCACAAATAAAATTAAGATCTGAAAAAAGAGCCCAACAAAATACCGTGATAATAAATCAGAAATTTTAGCAAACGAACGCTTTGTCTTTGATTCCTTTTCGTTTGGAACTAAAGTCATTATGCCTTGTTGAAAGAGGTTACTATCTTTTAAAAAGAAAAAGGCGATGAAGAGCACAGACATCAAGCCAATACTAAAACTGCCAATTCCAGCTACAAAATTATTTAAGAAATTAGGAATGATGCTGTAATCTAAATTCGACAGGATTTTTGATTCCTTAATAGCTTGTTCTGCATCAATATGATTGAGTTCTAAATAGTGAATGCTAGCTTTATAAAGTTCTTCAATATTTATTTTAAGTTGATCAATATCTAAGAGCGATAAGTTTTGACCTTGTTCGACCAACAACGGAATTAAAAGACCGATAATGCCGGCAAAAATTCCAATAAGAAATATCATGGTAGCCACTACGGCAATTGTATTCCTAAACTTTAAACGTCTTCGAAGAAATATAACAATAGGCCTTCCTATGAGCGAAATAACTGCTGCAATCAGGATATAAACAATGACAGATTGTATTTTGTATAGAAAGTACACTACCAAAGCAATAGCGATAATAATGCCTACTGCTCTTAGTATTCCGTTTGCAATTGTTCTAGAATTCATTAGATTGGTTTTACTTTATAAATATAAAGACTTTATTTAATTTGCTTGGTAATTTCGTATAAACTTATACTTGTAGCTTGTACCACATTCATACTGCTATTTTGTCCGTACATATCCACATGAATCACTGCGTCACATAGCTCCAATATGGCTTCAGATACTCCAAAGTTTTCATCGCCTATAATTAATGCAATTGGTGTGTTCTTCGGAAATTGATAAGCATCTAGAGCAGTGCTTTTTGTAGTAATTTCTAACGCAATAATAAAATAGCCACTCTTTTTTAATTCGGAAACAGTAGCAAAAGCATCTGTTCTAATCTCATAGTTGACAGACTTTTCAGTAGCTCTAGATGTTTTAGTCATTTTGCGCCCTAGAGGAATCTGTTCACCGCAAAACACAAGTTGTTCAACTCCAAAAGCATCTGCTGTTCGAAATAAGCTTCCAACATTAGGCGCATTGGTTACATTTTCGCAAACTAATGTAATGGAAAAGCGACGTTTATTAAAATTAGTAGAGTAGTGGTCGAGTTGCAAAAGAATAGGTGTATTTATTGACAAGTGCGTAAAACCCCATCATTATCATATGGTATATAAGTATATATCGTATTATAATAATAGGTATTTCCCTCAATCATAGCTAAAGGAAAAAACAACAAATATAGACCCAAAGCAAAAAAAATGACTTTTAAATAGGTTGGATGTGTATCTTGCTGATTAGTCTCTATATTCATTTAATAAAGATATCATTTAATTTTCAAACGCAAATTTCACAATATTAGCTCCCATTCTAAGCGCTTTTTCTCTCACGTCTTCTGGGTCATTGTGAACTTCTGGGTCTTCCCAGCCATCGCCTAAATCACTTTCAAATGTAAATAATAGCACAAGTCTGCTTTCATAGAAAAGGCCTAGAGCCTGCGGACGCTTTCCATCATGCTCATGAATTTTTGGTAAACCCTCAGGAAATTTATAGGCCGCATTAAAAATTTGATGGTCTTTTGGTAACTCAATTAATTCCTGATTTGGAAATACCTTTTTCAATTCTTTTTTGATATAAGGCTCCATACCATAATTATCATCAATATGAAGAAACCCTCCAGAGACAAGATATTTCCTAAGGTTTTCAGCATCTTCATCTGTAAAAAACACATTACCATGACCGGTCATATGCAACATTGGAAATTGAAAAATATCGATACTGCCAACTTCAACAACTTGAGGTTTTTCATTCATTTTTGTTTTGATATTTGCATTGCAATAAGCTATCAAATTGGGAAGTGCTGTAGGATTACTATACCAATCACCACCACCTTTATACTTAACAATTGCTAAATCTTGAGCCACAACGACTGCACTTGTTAAACTTATCACAAGCGTTAATACCACTGTAAGATTTTTAAATGAATTCGAACTAAACCTCATACTTCAAAAATAAAAATTTAAATAGATGAAACATATCCTTTTAACGTTATTTATGATACCCTTATTCTTTTCTTCTGAAAAGATAGACACATACCCACCCGTTACCGTATTAGAACTCTTTACCTCACAAGGCTGCTCAAGTTGTCCGCCTGCCGACAAATTACTAACACAAATTCAAGATACCTATTCAAAAACTGAAGTTATTGCTTTATCGTATCATGTTGATTATTGGAACTATATTGGTTGGAAGGATCCTTTTAGTAAAGCTCAATTCAGTGATAAACAACGCTTGTATAGCCAGAAATTTAATAGCAGTTCTATTTATACGCCTCAAATTGTTGTTAATGGGAAAACACATTTTGTGGGATCTAACTCCAATAAAATGGCAAATACATTGCATAAAAACGCAAAAGTTTCGGCAAAAAACAAAATAGAATTATCATCAGTAAATACAAGTACTACTAAAGTAACTTTTGATTATCAAATCTATGGAAACATTAAAAACAAATCCATTCGTGTTGCATTGGTTTTAGATGAACGTATTACTGAAATAGCACGAGGAGAAAATAGAAATCGGACGCTTAAAAATTCAAACATTGTAATTGCAGAATCTGTTTTAAAGCTCGAAGCATCAAAAGGCGTGTTTGAAATTGCTATCCCAAAACTAGTAAATACTGATGATGATTTAAAGCTAATTACAATAATACAAACTACTGATTTAGATATTGTTGGCGCTTGTCAAGTGAATTTATAGTTCATTAGTATAAGCTACTGAATGACAAGCTACAACTGCTGCTGTTTCTGTGCGTAATCTAGTTGTGCCTAGCATGACAGGTTGGAACTTATTGGCAATTGCCATAGTAATTTCTTTGCTACTAAAATCACCTTCAGGTCCAATTAAAATAGTAACATCTTGATGCGCTTTTAATTCAGATTTAAGCGACGCCTTATCGGTTTCTTCGCAATGTGCAATAAATCGTTGGCTATCAAAATCTTGGGCAATAAACGCTTTAAAAGACATGGCCTCGTTCAATTTTGGTAAATAGCAGTTTAAAGATTGTTTCATTGCTGATTGCAATAGTTTTTCAAAGCGTTCAGCTTTAATGATTCGACGTTCACTATTGTCACAAAAGATTGGTGTAATAGTATCTAGGCCAATTTCAGTTGCTTTTTCTAGAAACCATTCATAACGATCGTTCATTTTGGTTGGTGCAACTGCAAGATGTAGGCTATATTTTTTTTTAGGCTGCAGTTCCGAAGTTTTTATAGTCGCAATACAGTGTTTTACATCAGCAATCGAAATCTCTGCAGAAAACAGCCAACCTTTTCCATTAGTGATGTTCAAGGTATCTCCAACCGATTTACGCAAGACTTTGGCGATGTGTCTACTCTCTTCTTTTGAAAAACGAATTTCAGTATCGTTTTGTGTTAAATCTGCGTTGTAAAAAAGCTGCATTACTCTCGACTTCTTCTAGCGGGTTCAGTTACTTTCAAAACTTTAGCTTCTTCAATAAGTTTTTTACCCTGTGTCATTAATACCACATAATAGGCGTTTATTTCCGGGACATCAATCATAAAAATATCATTAACACCATAAGTTCCATCCAGAACTTGTTTTTCAAATTCAGGGTGCAAGTCGCCATAAGTAAACCATCCCAAATCACCACCTTGTTTTGCTGTGTTATCCATTGAAAAACGCTTAGCTAAATCAGTAAATCTATGGCCTTGATTGTATTGAGAAATTATGTTTTGACGAATGGCATTAATCTCGCTTTGTGATTTTTTATTTCCGTCAAGATATACACAGCTTACTCTATAATATGGAATTTCATACTTTTCTATCACTTTATAGTACGTCTTTTGCGGGCTGTTTTTAAAGTATTTTTTTGAGCCAACGCTCATTTTAAATATCTTCTCAGCCATTTGTGTTTTGTGCTTTTCTTCATTAAACACAACTACTTTTCCTTTGGCTTTTTTGTTTTTTTCAAAAAATAGAGTCACGTCATCTAGTGTTTGAACTGAGTCTAAGGATTTTTCAAAATCTTTTTGAGCAAAGGCAACAGAAGCAATTAAAAATAGGGCAGTAGATAGTAAAACTTTATGCATAGTATGATTGTTTTAAATATGCTTCAAATTTAAACCGATGAAACACTTGTAAAACACTTAAGTCATGAAGTTTTTAAGAAATGATTGTTTATAACTCTAATGAACGCTTATTTAACAGCTATCATGCTGATCTCAACATTGACAAATTTTGGCAAATTTGCTACTTCTACAGTCTCACGAGCAGGAGCAGTATTTGCATCAAAATAAGTAGCATATACCTCATTTATTTGCGAGAAGTTATGCATATCACTAATGAAAATGGAGGTTTTAACTACATGTTCAAACGTCATATCTGCAGCTGTAAGTACAGCTTTCAAATTTTGCATCACTTGTTCTGTTTCCGAAGTTATAGAGTCTAAAATCAATTCTCCAGTGTTAACGTCAATAGCAATTTGCCCTGACGTGTATAACGTGTTCCCTGTTAAAACAGCTTGATTATAAGGTCCAATAGGTGAAGGAGCATTAGGCGTGTTAATAATGGTTTTCATGATGTTTATTTATAATTGTTCGTCACGTTGTCTACGTTTATCGTATTTAAGATCCTTAAGTAAGTTGGATTTTATTCCGATGAAAAAATTCCATGATTTATAGGTTCCAAAAGGCACCCAACTAAAATTCAAACGCCAACTTAATAAATCACGTTCAAAACGCAGTTGAGTTTGTGTAAAGCCTTTATTGACAAAATCATAACCCGAAGAGGCACCAACAGACCACCGAGGTGATAATTCGATATCACCAGAAAACATGAGTGAGTTATTAGAGATTTCACTTTGCCTTGCCGAATTCGAATAATTCACCGCATATGCTAATCGCAAACTCCAAGGTGGTATATAATTATAAAGTTCTGATTCTTCCTCATCTTTGTCATCACCACGATCATTATCAGATAATCGTTGATCTGCAAAGTCCTGAGGCTTCCCAAAAAGATCATCAGCACGACCTCCATTTCGCAAGGATTCTTGTGTAGCACGATCATTTTCATCAATATCACCATTACCTTCAAAGGTTTTACTGGATATTGAATAACTTACATTAAGAGATGCAGAGGTCAACCGAAATAAGCTTCCGCCATTATCGATATTAAAGCGATCAATCTTTCTGTTATTATTATCTAGTGCGTAAGGATCTAGCACCATCCCAAAATTGACATTCATCTTATCCTTCAGCAACGTTGTACCACCAGAGACTCTTAAAGGACTCCATTGTAATGAATCTCCTGCAAAATTATAAGACGTTGAAAAATTAAGGTTATTTAAGAGCTTAATCTTTTTAGGTTCTGTAGCTGAACTGTCTTTATCCCTAACTTTAGCTTCAAAATTGTTTCCCAATGAAATTCCCATTGAGCTTGAGAATGTTCTGTTAGGTGTTCCAAATAACGACCCTTCAAATCTTGTGTAATCTCCAACTGTTGTTCCGTCTGCATCAATAATTTCATATGTATCATAATACTCATCAAAAGCGGGATTAATATTATAGCTAATTGATGGTCGCATCACATGTCTTATCTTTTGAATTTTTGGATCTTTTCCTTCTTTCTCAAAATTGAACATTCCATAAATTGTCGTACCAATACTTGCACTAAAGTTATAGGTAAAGAAGCGGTCAAACTGGTTTAAATCTTCAGTAATGATGTCACCGTCTTCATCTTGAAATCTATTAATTGTATTGAGTGTCCAATTTTCTTCAAAATTGGCACTAGCACTCATACTAAAATAATTAAAGACCTTAAAATTTGTAGATACAGGAATAGAATGCAAAGCGCCTATTTGTGCATCATCAAACATTTCAGATTTAAAAAACAAGGAATCTGTGGTTTGAATCCTATTTTCTGCTCTTACATTATACTGAAGGTTTATATTTTGAATAATTCCTTTTTTGGAACCAACTTTTGGTGCAAAAGGAAACATACGCCCAACACTACCTTGAAACGTAGGCAAGGTCATATTAATTTGTTCTGTATTGGTGTTTTGCGAATGCGTTGCAGTCACATTCATATTAACTTGTGGCTCACCTTGAAAGGTTTTAGAATACGATATGGATGATGCTAAAGTGTTATTTTGTGTACTTGGCAAGTTTAACTGATTAATAGATTGTTGAAAATAGCGACTACTTCCAAGGTTTACAGATGCTGAAAATCGAGAATTCGGATTTGATTTTGCATCCTGACTGTGTGACCACCTAATATTATAAATGGTAGACTTTGAAAAATCAGGGAAGCCATTTTCACCATTAATTAAATTCTCATATCTAAAGCTTAAATTACCTCTAAACTTATAGCGCAAGCCATAATTAGATTCTAACCGTAAACCATAACTACCATTGGTATAATAATCCCCAAGAACAGCTAAGTCTAAATAATCACTAATTGCAAAATAATAACCACCATTTTGAAGGTTATACCCTCTGTCTGTACTTCCTAAATCTTGACCAGGTGTTGGCATAATAATACCAGAAGTATGTTTACTAGTCATAGGAAAATACGCAAAAGGCAACCAAATAGGTGTAGGCACGCCATATATTTCCATATTTGTGGCACCAGCTACAATTTTCTTATCAGGAACGACCTTAATCTTTGAGGTTACAAAAGCATATTCGGGATCGTCTAAATTTTCTGAGGTTGTAAAACGAGCATCTTTCATAAATAAAGTAGAGTCGTTTTCCATTTTGGTTAAAGGCGCTAAAACATTAAACCCACTTTCTTCGGTCTTTGTATTAAAAACAAAGGCTTTTTTAGTTAGTGTATTAAAAATAATTGAGTCGGGCTCAATCACACTTTCACCTTGAGTGAATACCGGTTTTTGTGTGTAAACGCCAGATGAATCTTTTAATCGTCCAGCATAAACAAGGTTCTTACTATGGTCAATAACAATGATACCAGCTTTAATGTTCATGTCGGTATAGGTGACTTCGGCTTCGTTATATAAAGTAGTTTGATTTTCTTTTTGATTGAGCCTAACGTAGTCTTTGGCTTTGTAGTTAACAATGCCTTCTAAGGTTTCCTTTTTTTTCTTAGGAATAGAATCGTTTTTGATGCTATCACCTTCTTTAAGGTTCAGTGGAGGCGCAAGCAATTCATTGACACTAACTGTAATAGAATCATTTATAGGTTTGGGTTTTATAGCTTCCTTAGATTTTGGCAACTCTTGAGCGAAGCAAAACATGTTAATAAACATGGTAAAACTTAGGGTAAAAAGTATGTGTAAGCTTTTTGTACGCAATGCTTTTAAATGTATTTTTGCTAAAGTATGGCTCGGTTTTTGAATTCCCAAAATTACATATATTTTTTATGATTAATTTATAATTCAATTAATTTATCAAAAGTTTATAAAGCCTGTATAACCTAGCTTTTATAAGACTTGAAATAAACCGAGTTGGTTAAACGTTAAACACGTATGAAAACGACACTACATTATATATTCGTATTAACAGCTTTGTTAATTACCAGTTTTTTAACATCTGCTTATGCCTATCAAAATGATAGCGACAAATTTGTTGTAGTCCTTGATGCTGGTCATGGAGGAGGTGATTCGGGTAACATCGGAAATGGTTACAAAGAAAGTAATATTGCATTAAATATTGTAAAGCAAATTGGAAAGGCCTTAGCAAAGAATAAAGACATTAAGGTCATCTACACAAGAACAGAAGATGTTTTTGTGACCTTAAGAGGTCGCGCCAAAATTGCAAATGATGCTGATGCCGATTTGTTTGTCTCTGTACATTGTAATGCGCATAATTCATCAGCTAACGGAACTGAAACCTTTGTTTTAGGATTGCATGCGAATCAACGTAACTTCGAAATTGCAAAAAAAGAGAATGAAGTGATCTTCTTAGAAGCTGATTATGAAAAACACTATGAAGGCTTTGATCCAAACTCTCCAGAATCATTTATAACACTCAGTCTCATACAAGAAGATTACCTTGATCAAAGTATACGGTTAGCCCGATATATAGAAGATAATTTTAAAGCACAGCAAAAGCGTAAGAGTAGAGGTGTGAAGCAAGCAGGTTTTTGGGTATTACACAATACATATATGCCAAGTGTTTTAGTAGAAACAGGATTTCTAACTTACAAAAAGGAAGGGGCCTATTTGAATTCTAAAAACGGACAATCCAAAATGTCTAAGTCGATTACAGATGCCATTTTAGATTATAAAAAGCAATTGGATTTAAATGTTGGTGATCATATAGGTGAAGGTATCAATACTGAAACAACTGACACTTTAGATGTAGAACCGCAAATCATAGATAATGTTGTATTCAAAGTTCAAATTGCAGCCAGTTCAAAACAACTAGAGCCCAAATCATATAATTTCAAAGGTTTATCAGATATTTCTAGAGAGAAAGTGGGTAACTTCTACAAATACTTTTATGGCTATACTTCAGATTATAGCAAGATAAAGCAATTCCAAATTGAAGCGAAGTCTAAAGGTTATAAAGATTGTTTTGTTGTAGCTTATAGAGATGGAAATAAAATAGATGTTTCTGATGCATTGAAATCTACAGTTACCGATGCATTGAAATCTGCATCTAATAAAGAGTAATCTTTATATTTTTATTGCTAATTTTGTTTTAACCCAAAATTGTAAAATTTGAAAGTTTCAAGAGAAGTAAAAACAGCAATACTCGTTCTTTCGGGTATTATATTATTGATTTTTTTATTCAATTATCTTAAAGGTGAAAATCTATTTGAATCACCTAACACGTATTACACTGAATTTGACTACAATGCCCTAGGTTCGTCGTCACCTGTTACTGTTAAAGGAAATGCCGTTGGAAAGGTTAAGGATATTAGTTATGATTTTGAAACCGGAAAAACAAAGGTTGCATTTACAGTTAATGATCAATTAACTTTTTCTAAACAAAGTAAAGTGCGATTATATCAAACTGGCCTCATGGGAGGAAACGCATTGGCAATTATCATAAGTCAAGAAGGTGAACAAGCAAAACCTGGCGATTTTTTGCAGTCTGAAATCAAAGACGGGTTAATTAATAATCTTACTGAAAATTTTGAAGGCGTAAGTGATAATTTAGATATCACCTTAAAATCTGCAGATACACTTTTAGTTAGCTTAAATAGTCTTGTTGTTGACGAATCTGATGATGGATTAAAACATGCTATCAAAGAACTCAACTCAACAATGAAGGCTTTCAAATCTGTAGCATACTCTATTAATACTTTAGTCAATAAAAATGATGATAAGCTAGCTGCAGTTCTTACTAATTTTGATTCTATTTCTAAAGATTTGTCAGTTATAACAAGTGATTTAAAAAATGTAGAGTTCTCTAAAACAGTTGCCAATCTTGATAAAACATTGGCTTCTGTTAATAATCTTATGGCTAGTATTAGTAATGGTGATGGCACTATTGGTAAGCTTTTAAAGGACGAAGGTTTATACAATAATTTGGAAGCAGCCTCAAAAGAAATGGAAGAATTAGTTAGAGATATTAAATTACATCCTGCACGATACAGACGTATTCTGTCGAAAAAGGAGATACCATATACACCACCTAAAGAAGAAGATCAAAATAATTAAACTTTAATATGGAATACTTACCACGACTATTATTTGCCATAGCTTTAATCATTGGCATTGGATATTTTGCAAGAAATGTTAGGAAGTTAATTCGCAACATTAAACTTGGTCGTGATGTTGAAATCAGCGATAATAAATCGCAACGCTGGAAAAACATGACTATGATCGCTTTAGGCCAAAGCAAAATGGTAAAGCGACCTATTGCTGGAATATTACATATCATCGTTTATGTTGGTTTTGTAGTTATTAATATTGAAGTTCTTGAAATTATTATTGACGGACTTACAGGTGAGCATCGTATATTTTCGTCCGCTGGAGAGATTTATGACATTTTAATAGGCACTTTTGAACTGTTAGCTTTTGGAGTTTTAGTCGCTGTAATTATCTTTTGGTTGCGACGTAACATTATTAAGCTAAAGCGTTTTTTAAGTTCAGAAATGAAAGGTTGGCCTAAAAGTGATGGTAACATCATTCTCTATTTTGAAGTTGTTTTAATGTGCTTGTTTTTAACTATGAATGGTGCTGATCTACAGTTGCAACTTAATGGAGCAGAAGGCTATTCTACAGCAGGTTCATTTCCTATTAGTCAATGGTTATTGCCCATATTTGACGGACTTTCAAATAGCACACTCATTATAATAGAAAGAGCGGCATGGTGGATGCATATTCTAGGAATTCTCACATTCTTAAATTATTTATATTTCTCAAAACACTTACATATCCTTTTAGCATTCCCAAATACTTACTACGGAAAACTAACACCTAAAGGACAGTTCGAAAATAATGAAGCAGTAACAAAAGAAGTGAAGATGATGATGGATCCAAATGTCGATCCATTTGCTGCACCACCAGAAGGAGCCGAAGTAGCAGTTCCTGCAAAATTTGGCGCAAGTGATGTTCAAGATTTAAGCTGGCATAATTTGCTTAATGCCTATACTTGTACTGAATGTGGGCGCTGTACTAGTGAATGTCCAGCCAACCAAACCGGAAAACAATTATCGCCTAGAAAAATCATGATGGATACACGTGATCGTCTTGAAGAAGTAGGCAAAAATATAGATGCCAATAAAGGTGAATTTAAAGATGACGGTAAGCAATTACTTGGTGATTATATTACAAATGAAGAACTTTGGGCTTGTACAAGTTGTAATGCCTGTGTTGAAGCCTGTCCAGTTAGTATTGACCCACTAAACATCATTATGCAAATGCGTCAATATCTAGTTATGGAACAAAGTGCAGCGCCAATGGAACTTAATAATATGATGACTAATATTGAAAACAATGGAGCACCATGGCCATATAATCAAATGGATCGTCTAAACTGGAAAAATGAGTGAAAATGTGTGTTTTTCTTCGGAAATATCAACTCATATCAATCACTATCCTTTGTTTGAATAGTGGGCTTTTAAGCGCACAATCATACACCAAAGATTCATTGCAAATAAAATCATATACAGTCATTGAATATCGTAACAATGAAGTTAAGGACATTCAGCTTTTGAAAGTCATATGTGATTATTGCACAGACTTCCAAAAAGAAGTTATAGGAGAAGAGGCCAAACGACGAACATATCTCGAGCGGTTAGATCCTAAAAATAGATTGAAAGAAGGCAAGAAAAAACTTGCCATATATATAAGAATAGCAAAAACAGATTTTGCAGAAATCAAAGACAATTAAATTAACTAACGATTAAAGTCTCCTAGACAACAAGAAACTTTTAAAAATAATTTAGTTAAGAAAACACAATAATAGAGATATGAGTGAATTACTCAAAGTGCCAACAATGGCAGAGTTTATGGCAGCAGGCAAACAACCCGAAGTATTATTTTGGGTAGGTTGCGCTGGAAGTTTTGATGATAGAGCTAAGAAAATCACGAAAGCCTTTGTGAAACTGCTTAATAAAGCCAATGTAGAATTTGCTGTATTAGGAACCGAAGAAAGCTGTACAGGAGACCCTGCAAAACGATCTGGAAACGAATTTTTATTTCAAATGCAGGCTGTGACTAATATTGAAGTGATGAATGCTTATGAAGTTAAGAAAATTGTAACCGCATGTCCACATTGTTTCAATACCATAAAAAATGAATACCCAGAATTAGGTGGTAATTATGAAGTGATGCATCATACTCAGTTTTTAAAATCATTGCTTTCTGATGGTCGATTAACCATTGAAGGTGGACAATACAAAGGAAAACGTATTACATTTCATGACCCTTGTTATTTAGGACGTGCCAATGATGTTTATGAAGCACCAAGAGATTTAATTCGAAAGTTAGATGCCGAGTTAGTTGAAATGAAAAGCTGTAAGTCTCGTGGTCTATGCTGTGGTGCGGGAGGTGCCCAAATGTTTAAAGAACCAGAAAAAGGGAGTAAAGATGTTAATATAGAAAGAACCGAACAAGCTTTAGAAACCAAACCTCAAATTATTGCTGCTGGTTGTCCGTTTTGCAATACCATGATGACCGATGGTATTAAGAATAAAGAAAAAGAAAATGACATTGAAGTGATGGATATTGCAGAGCTAATAGCTAATGCAGAAGATTTATAAAATGGCTGAGATTGATAAAAAAAGAATCATTACCGCAGGATTAGTTGGCGGAACTATATTCGCAATAGTTGTAATACTTTTCGATTATTTTTTCGAAAGAGGCTTTTCTTGGTTAAGATTAGTATTCTATTTTGTTTTTGGAGTGCTCATGTATGGTTTTTTGACTTATAGGAATTTTAAAAAACATAACAAAAACAACAGATAACTTCTTAGCTTCATAAATGAACTTTAGCAATACACAAATTCATAGTGAGACGTTTCCAAATATTGATAATGTCATTTTAAAGCCTATTTCTAAACAGTACATCAAAATCATTATTTTTAACAAGATATTAAAATTTGCTCTAGTTTTTGGAATATTGATTATCATTAAGTTTTTTATCAAAAAGGAAATTATCCAAGATAACTACTGGTATTTATTTTCAATTGTTCTTCTATTTAGTGTACTCAATTTTATTACAGCATTACTAGCTTTCAAAAAGCGAAAATATGCCATTAGAGAACACGATGTAATATATGCCAAAGGCCTTATAGTAAATTCTATCACTACTGTACCTGTTTCAAGGATTCAACATATTGAAACATCTCGCAGTTGGATCGCTCGCAAATTAAATCTAGCAACACTAAATATTTATACTGCTGGAGAATCTGGAAGTGACCTTAGAATTAAAGGTTTACCGCTCAGAGATGCCATGCAAATCAACGATTTTTTAAGCAGCAAGGTCAATGGAAATACTTGATTTTTCTAAGCCAATTCGACAATCTTCCAAAGGGATTTTAATCATTTTTGCGCTAAACACTTATAAGTTTATTAGGCGGTTTTTTGTGATATTCATTGCTTTTGGTCTATCATTATCAAAAAAGAAATCATTTGCATTTCTATCAACGAATATATTACTTTTAATTATAGTTGGAATTCTAATTTCCCTATTGGTATTGGCTATTTTAAAGTATTGGAATTTCAAATTTCATCTCACAAATGATGAATTTCATTTATCAACGGGTATCATAAATAAAGATAATACTGTTATCCCAAAGTCGAAGATTCAAAACGTAAACATCAAGCAAAACTTTATTCAGCAGTTAATTAATGTTGTTTCCTTAAATATTGAAACTGCTGGAGATGATAAGGCTGAAATAGAAATTAATGCTTTAGATAAACCTACGGCATTACAAATCAAAAAGGAGCTATTTAATACTACTAATATAGTAGAAACTGAATCTCATGAAATCAAAAATGTGTTCTTTCGAGTGTCACCAAAGCGCCTACTATTAGAAGGGCTTTCTCAAAACCACTTTAAAAGTTTCGCAATCATTGCATCCTTTGTATTTGGTTTATATTATGAATTTAAAGATTACATCATAGAGTTAGAGCTTCAAGAACAGATTAAAAAAACAATACATCTAGATGAAGAAAGCATATTTACTTTTATTATTTTGAATTTAGTTGTTATACTTATTGGAATTTTAATCTCATTGCTTTTTTCTGTAATTAAAACGGTTATTACTAATTTCAACTTAGAAGTGATTGAAAATCAAAAGACGATTGAGATAAGCAAAGGCTTGTTTAATAAAGTTTTGCTAAGCTTAACGCCTAGTCGAATTCAAAATATCATTATAAAAACAAATCGCATCAAAACATATTTTGGACTAAATACATTATCTGTTAAACAAGCTATGGTCAATGCAAAACAACGCAAGAACTTTAATATAATTGCATTAGAAAAAGATCAGGTTTATCACTTAATTAATAAATTATTAGACAATTATGCAAATCAAATAAAGGCATTCAAACCTTCACTATATTACAAACGCATATTAATCGTAGAAATGCTTTTTATAGCTGGGATATTTAATATTCCTGCTTTTTTTATCTTTGGAAATAGCTTCTGGTTGATTAATATTTTATTTTTAATCATGAGTGTTTTGTATATGCATTTTAAATACAAAAAAGCCTATTACAAAATTAATGATGAATATATCACCATTGGCAGTGGGTTTATAGATACAGTCACAGTTATTTTTGAAATACACAAAATTCAATCTATTGAAATGAAGCAAAACATATTTCAAAAACGCAAACAAATTAGGTCTCTCAATATTTCAACAGCGTCACAAGAAGTTACAATTCCATACATTGATGAAAATGAGGCAAAAATTATCTGTGACTTTTTATTATTTAAGGTAGAATCTCAAGATAGAGATTGGATGTAATATTGTACTTTTGTATTCAGAAAAAAAGAATTTATGCTTGTCGATTTTAATACACTTCCTGAAGAATCTCGCGTTTGGATATATCAATCGAATCGATCATTTTCAGAACAAGAACTTTCAGAACTAAAAGAAAAACTAGATATATTTATTGAAAACTGGACAGCTCACGGAAGTGATTTACAGTCTGGCTATACAATTGAATATAAACGATTTATTGTTATAGCCTTAAATCAAAGCTTGACTAATGCTACGGGATGCAGTATTGATGCTTCGGTGCACTTTATTCAACAATTAGAGAACGACTATAATGTCGACTTAATGGATAAAATGAACGTCTCCTATAAACAAGGCGAGTACGTTGCTCATAAATCATTATTAGACTTTAAAAAAATGGCAAAAGACAAAGCCGTATCAAAAAACACGATTGTTTTTAATAATCTAGTCACCAACATTGCAGAGTTTAAAGAAAACTGGGAAGTTCCAGCAAGTGAAAGCTGGCATAGCCGATTTTTAAAATAATATAATGAACAAAAACAAAGATGCTGTTTTAAAGGAATTGGAGGAAAATATCATGTCAAATGAAATTTTCTTACTAAATATTTCTGGACAGGATAAACCAGGGCTAACATCAACTCTAACTAGTGTTTTAGCGCAATATGATGCTAAGATTTTAGATATCGGACAAGCAAATATTCACGATACATTATCATTAGGAATTCTATTTGAAATTCAATCGGGAGCAAATTCTGCTTCTGTATTAAAAGATTTATTGTTTAAATCTTATGAATTGGGCATTACTGCTAAATTTAGCCCAATAACTTCAGAAAGTTATGAGAACTGGGTAAAACTACAAGGGAAAGACAAATACATTATTACCATATTAGGCGAAAAATTATCAGCTGAGCAAATTTCCGAAGTAACCAAAGTAATTTCAGAAATAAACTTAAATATTGATGCCATTAAAAGACTTACAGGCCGCACGTCACTTGTCAATAATGAAGAATATCAGCGTTCATCTATTCAACTTTCTATTAGAGGTAAGATTGATTGTAAAGAAGAGGTAACAAAAAAATTCATGCAAATCTCCAGAGATTTGGATGTTGATATTGCATTTCAGGAAGACAATATTTTTAGAAGAAACCGACGTCTGGTTTGCTTTGATATGGATTCTACACTTATTCAAGCTGAAGTTATTGATAAGTTAGCAGAACTTGCTGGTGTTGGACCAGAAGTAAAAGCCATTACCGAATCTGCTATGCAAGGCGAAATCGATTTTAATGAGAGCTTTAAAAAACGTATGAAGCTTTTGAAAGGGCTACGCGAAGAGGTGCTTCATGATGTTGCCGTTAATTTGCCAATAACAAAAGGTGCAAAGCGACTCATTGATACACTAAAAAGCTACGGATTTAAAACAGCAATTCTATCTGGTGGCTTCACCTATTTTGGCCACTACTTGCAAAAAGAGTTGGGTATGGATTATGTATATGCCAATCAACTTGAAATTAAAGATGGTGTGTTAACTGGAGGATATATTGGAGACATAGTAGACGGTAATAAAAAAGCAGAATACCTTAAAGAGATTGCAATAAAAGAGGGCATAGATATTAGTCAAACAATAGCGGTTGGTGATGGTGCAAACGATTTGCCAATGCTCAATTTGGCTGGTTTAGGGATCGCTTTCCATGCTAAGCCAACAGTGAAAGATAATGCACAAAGCTCAATCTCTAGTATTGGGCTTGATGGTGTCCTTTATTTATTAGGTTATCATGATAGACATATAGACTTAATCGAATAGTATAGAATACATTTTTTATTATATGGCATTCAAACTTATCAAATAGATGTATTTATAGATAAAGTTAAAGCCAATTTTGTTAGATATTTTTGGCTAGATTAAGCGTTTATCTTATTTGTTCACAACCTTCTTTATAAATCTATCTTAAAGTCTTTATTCTTCCTCTTAAAAATACTATTTTGGCATAGTTTTTAGTTCTATTTAAGAACAAATCTAAAAGACCTTTAGCATATGCGATATATATTGTCCCTCATTCTTACGCTTACAGTTTTGGCCCCTATGTTTTCTCAAGAGGCTAATCATCCATTAGCACATAAAAATCTTGAAGCACAACAAAAATGGGTAGATAGCTTATATAATACTATGAGCTTAGAAGAAAAAGTCGGACAGCTTTTTATGGTACGCGCTTTTTCTAACACTAATAAAAGTAATGAGAACCAAATTGCAAAGCTCATAAATAACAATCATATTGGTGGTTTGATTTTCTCAAAAGGAGGCCCTGTTCGCCAAGCAAAACTTAACAATTTATACCAAGCTATTTCAAAAACACCACTTTTAATTGGTATGGATGCCGAATGGGGATTAAGTATGCGTTTGGACTCCACATATGCATTTCCATGGAATATGACATTAGGTGCTATAAAAAGCCCTAAATTAATAGAGCGTACAGGATATCAAATTGGTGAACATTGTAAGCGCATTGGAGTACATTTCAATTTTGCACCCGTAGTTGATATTAACACAAACCCAAAAAATCCAATTATTGGAAATCGATCTTTTGGTGAAGACAGGGACAATGTTACTGAAAAAGCTTCAGCATTTATGAAAGGGATGCAAGATGCTGGCGTTTTAGCAAATGCAAAACATTTTCCTGGTCATGGTGACACCGATAGCGATTCTCATAAAACACTTCCAACCATAAACTTTAACGAAAAGCGTATCGATTCTATTGAATTATATCCATATCGCGAATTGATAAAGGAGGGTTTATCAAGTGTCATGGTAGCACATTTAAATGTCCCGAGCTTGGAACCACGTTCTGGCTTTCCGTCATCATTATCAAAGCATATTGTTACAGATATATTAAAAGACTCACTAGGCTTCAAAGGGCTTATTTTTACAGATGCTTTGGAAATGAAAGGGGTTTCAAATTATAGCACACCTGGAGAAATAGATTTGGCTGCATTTCAAGCTGGCAATGATGTTTTATTGATTTCTGAAGATGTACCAAAAGCCATCGCTAAAATCATTGAGGCTTATAATAAAAAAGAACTTACTGAAGACCGATTAGCACATTCAGTAAAAAAGATTTTAATGGCAAAATACAAAGTTGGCTTAGATAATTACCAACCCATAGGAGTATCAACTTTAGTCAATGATTTAAATCGATTACAGGATGATTTACTTTATGAAGAATTGCTTGAAGATGCGGTGACAGTGCTAAAAAATAAAGAAGAGTTATTACCATTACGTCATTTAGAAACCAAAAAAATTGCTTATGTTGAATTGGGTGATAGTTCGGGTTCTACATTTTATGAAGAGCTCAAAAAATACACCAAAGTTCATAAGGTCAAAGCCGAAAAGTTGGATGAACTTATTACCAAACTTCAAAATTATAACACGGTTATTGTTGGATTCCATAAAAAGAATGATAACCCATGGCAAGGTTATAAGTTTGAAAACAAAGAATTGGTTTGGCTTTATGAAATTGCCAGAACTAATACAGTAATTCTTGATGTATTTGCTAGGCCATATTCTCTTATAGACTTGACCACTATTGGAAATATTGAAGGGATTATAATGAGTTACCAAAATAGTGCTATTTCTCAACAAAAATCGGCTCAAGTCATTTTTGGATCTGTTGCGGCTAAAGGAACTATTCCTGTATCTTTAGGTGAGCATTTTAAAGTTGGCGATGGTATTCATTATAGTGCTATTTCATCATTAAGCTATGGATTGCCAGAGCGAGTTGGGATGAGCTCTGAGAAATTGCAACGACTAGACTCAATTGCTAATTATGCGGTAGACAATAAGATGACACCAGGCATTCAATTGCTAGTTGCTAGAAAAGGAAAAGTAGTCTACAATAAAAATTTCGGAAAGCATACATACCAAGGAAAAGAGAATGTTAAGTTTGATGATATTTATGATGTTGCCTCACTAACTAAAATTTTGGCGACCCTGCCTTTATTAATGGAACTTGAAGAAAAGAAGGCAGTATCTTTAAATACTAAGTTGTCTAGAATCCTTCCTGAATATAAAACATCAAACAAGAAAGATGTGACCATCAAACGTATGCTATCTCATTATGCACAATTGCGCCCTTGGGTACCTTTTTATGTGGCTACATTAGATTCAGTAACAAAGAAACCAGATCCTAAATACTACAGAAGAACAGGCACACCACGTTTCAATATCAAAGTGGCCGAAGAAATGTATTTGCGTCACGATTATCCAGATTCAATTCAAAAAGTAATTGTCGAGACCGAATTATTATCCACATTGCGCTATCGCTACAGTGATTTGCCTTATTATATTCTGAAAAAATATATTGAAGGCTATTATAAAAAACCTCTAGATGAATTAGCGCAAGAGCATTTTTACCAATCTTTGGGAGCTAATTATACAACATATAACCCGTCCACAAAATTTAGTGATAAAAACATCATCCCCACCGAAATTGATGATTATTTCCGTTACCAAAAAGTGCATGGCTATGTACATGATATGGGAGCAGCCATGCAAAATGGAGTAGGAGGTCATGCTGGTGTTTTTAGTAATGCTAATGATGTTGCAAAGATTATGCAGATGTACTTGCAAAAAGGGTTTTATGGTGGAAAACGCTATTTTAAGACAGAAACTGTTGATAAATTTAATACTTGCCATTATTGTCATAAAAATGTAAGGAGAGGCGTTGGTTTCGACAAACCACAACTAGGAGATGAAGGTCCAACATGTGGTTGTGTATCTATGACGAGTTTTGGTCATTCTGGATTTACCGGAACCTATGCTTGGGCAGATCCTGAAGAGGAAATTATATATATTTTTTTAGCAAATAGAACGTATCCAAAAGCTGGAAAAAATTTATTGTTAAGAGAAAACATTAGAACAGAAATACAGCGCTTAATCTATGAAGCCATTATTGATGACGAATCGGAAAGTGATATCGCTGAACATAAACATTAGAAAGCACAATTTATGCGAATAGGAATTGTTTGTTACCCAACATTTGGAGGTAGTGGCGTTGTAGCTACAGAATTAGGTTTAGAATTATCTAAGCGTGGACATGAAATTCACTTTATCACTTATAGTCAGCCAGTGCGTCTAGAATTATTGAGTAATAATGTACACTACCACGAAGTAACTGTTCCTGAATATCCATTATTTCTATATCAGCCATACGAACTAGCGTTATCTAGTAAGTTAGTAGATATGGTAAAGCTTCATAAAATTGAAGTTTTACATGTGCATTATGCGATACCTCATGCATATGCAGCATATATGGCGAAGAAAATGTTGCAAGAAGAAGGGATTTATGTACCAATTGTCACAACACTTCACGGTACCGACATTACACTTGTTGGTAGCCATCCATTTTATAAACCTGCTGTTACTTTCAGTATCAATAAATCTGATGCAGTTACCTCTGTATCTCAAAGTTTAAAGGAGGACACGTTGCGCTTATTTGATATTAAAAAAGACATCAATGTTGTTCCAAATTTTATCGACTTAGTAAAGTACGAACATAATTTTACGGATTGTAAAAGAGGTATGATGGCAAATATTGATGAGAAAATCATCACGCACATAAGTAACTTTAGAGAGGTGAAACAGATTCCTGATGTCATTAAGATCTTTTATAATATTCAAAAAGAAATTCCAGCTAAATTAATGATGGTTGGTGAAGGCCCTGAACGCGAACCAGCTGAGCGTTTATGCGAAAAACTAGGTATCAGTGATAAGGTTATTTTCTTTGGAAATAGTAATGAAATAGATAAGATTCTCTGTTTTAGTGACTTGTTCTTACTGCCATCATTAACTGAAAGTTTTGGATTATCTGCTTTAGAAGCTATGGCCTCTGGCGTGCCAGTAATTTCTAGTAATACAGGTGGAATTCCAGAAGTTAATGAACACGGTTTTTCAGGTTTTTTAAGTGAAGTCAATGCAATAGATGATATGTCTAAAAATGCACTTTATATTTTAAAAGATGAAAAGCGCTTAGCTGAATTTAAAGCAAATGCAAAGCAAGTATCTAAACGTTTCGATTTGCATCAAATCGTACCGCAATATGAAGCTATATATGAAGACACTTTAAAAAAGTGTTTGATTTTGTAAACTTCAATTAATTTGAAAAAACTAATACTAATCTTTTGTTCGTTTACTTTGCTTGTAGGCTGTTGGCCTCGAGAATCTTCAGATCCTGAAGATACCTTTGAGTATTGGCTAGGTGAAGTTCCGAAAGAAGTTGAAGTCATTCATGGTGAATATTACCAATCGCCTCATTTCACTTTAGAATATGAAGTTTTTTTAAAGTTTAAGCCGACGAAGGCATGGTGGTACACTTTTAAATTGCAAAATAACTTAGTAGAAGTTGAAACTACCGATGATGATAGCTGGATTCATTTTACTAATCACCTTGATTGGTTTCAACCTGATGCTAATTTCACAGAATATAAAGCAACCGATTATGAATGGAATCGCTCTCGCTATTTTATTGATTATAAAAAGGGAGTCTGCTATGTTTATGAAACCTTAGGAATGTAACGATTGGATATAAAAGTGCATTTAAATTTACCACCAAACTAAAAAACCCTTAGACAATTCTCCTGCTTCGTCTTTTATCCAGAATAAAGGCGATTGATTATTTTTTAGAAAACCTTCTGAATCTGTTCTAAAATTGAAATATGACAACCAATCTATAGTATCATCAGGTTCTAGAAACCAATCTAGTTTTGCAGGGATATAGAATTGACAATCCTTAAATGCATCTAATTGTTTTAGGCTAATGTAAAAGCCACAAACGCAATCTTCATTTAAACTTTCAAAATTTATTTCTTGTTGATACGGAACAAACAATTGCGCTTTAAATAGTACCCGCTGTTCAAAATTTAAGTGATCTAATTCTAATTGCTTTAATGTGGATTTGCAAGTTTCAGAATATAAGAGAGGCAACTGTTTTTCTTTTAATTTAGTAAGCTTCTCTTGGAGACTGTCTTTTCGGTTGGGACCAATCCATCGCTCAATTTCAGAATTACCTAAGCTGTCATCATACACATAAAACTTATAGATAATTTCTAAATGGATAGGTTGCTTTTCAATTTTTAGTAAAGCATCTAATTCACCTAGCGTATGTTTTCCGTTTTGTATCTGAATATTTTCAGCAAGTAGTTCTATTGTTTCGCAAGATTGTATTTGATTAAACACAAATTGTTCTGCCAACTGCCCTAAACGCAATCGTCGCTCAAGTTTCCTAAGAAAAACTAAAGAAAAATTAACAGGTACTTCTAATTGTTTCAGATTTGAAACGGTGACCGCTTTCCATAATAAATGGGTTTTGCAATAGGCTTGGTATAAGGCTTGGAGATGTTGGTTAGATAAGTCCATTTAAAACCGAAATTACGAATAATAACAATACCTTTGCAAAGAATTACAATTGACTATGGATACTACATTTTTCGACTTAGGCATTTCTAAACCTTTCATTAAAGGTTTAAAAGAACTTAATATAAAAACGCCAACGCAAATTCAAGAAGAAGCCTTACCTATCTTACTAAAAAATGATACTGATTTTATTGGATTGGCTCAAACTGGGACTGGTAAAACTGCAGCTTATGGGTTGCCAATACTTCAAAATATCAATCCGAAGAAGAACCATGTCCAAGCTTTAATTTTGGCACCTACGAGAGAATTGGTGCAACAAATACAAAAGCAATTATTCAAATTCACCAAATATACTGACGATAAAATTTTTGCTGAAGGTGTTTATGGTGGTGAAAAAATGGATATTCAAATAAAGCGATTACAACGTACCACACATATTATTGTAGCTACACCTGGGCGTTTGTTAGATTTTATAGAACGAGGAGATGTTAATATCAAAAATATTGATACGCTTGTTTTAGATGAAGCAGATGAGATGTTGAGCATGGGTTTTAAACAAGATTTAAATAAGATTTTAAAATATACTACAGGTACACGACATACGTGGCTATTTTCGGCGACAATGCCTGAAGAAATTCAAAAAATCATAAGAACTTATATGTCAGCTGATGCTATTCGGGTCGAGATCGATAAAAATAGTTTGGTCAATGCTAATATTTCGCATCACTATATTGTTACATCTATAAAGGAAAAAGTGAATATTATTACACGTTTGTTAGATAAATATGATAATGATAGAGGTATAATTTTCTGCAGAACAAAAGCAGGAACAAATCAATTAACAGAAAAATTAAAAGCAGAAGGGTTCTCTGTTGGCGCACTTCAAGGTGATATGCAACAAAAGGAACGAGATAAAGTCATGCGTGCTTTTAAAAATGAATCGTTACAATATTTAGTATCAACAGATGTATCGGCTAGAGGAATAGATGTAAACAACTTAGCCTTCGTGATACATCATCAGTTACCAGATCAATTAGAATATTATACGCATAGGAGTGGTAGAACGGCAAGAGCTGGAAAAACAGGAGAATCTATTGCGCTTATCATTTCAGGTGAAGAACAAGATATCCAGAGCATCCAAAAAGATTTAGATATTAAGTTTAGACAAATGACACTTTAAGGATTAATTAAAATCTTATTTCAAAATAGCGTATTTACTAATATAATTAGTCTATTTTCGCAGCCACTTAAATATATAGCAATATGTATTTAGGTATTACACAAATAGAACTCCTTAGTATGGTCACTAAGGAGTTCGCTTTTTTAATAACCTTTTGTACTGTATAAAATGTTAAATAACACTGTTTTAAGCCTCTAAAACCTTATCTTTAAAGGGCTAAAACTCATGTTATGAAAACTAAAATTGCTATAGTATTGTTTATAAGCTTGTTTTTTATCGCTTGTAATTCAACAAAAACTGCTGCTACACCTGAGCAAATTCAAACTTTAGATCAATTAGTAGCCGATCAATCTTTTAAAATAGAATCTGTTTGGGCCATGCCACAAATTAATAGAAGTATAGCTGCACTTCAAAGTTCTGGGCTTATTGCACCTGGCAGCAATGCCAATCGTATTAGTTTAACGGGAATTGCTAATGAATTAAAGCTTAAAGGTGAAGTAATTACATCTAGACTTCCGTATTATGGAGAAGTACAAATGCCTTCAGGTTATAATGGCTCTGATGATAATAGCATTACTTTTGATGGAAACATTAAGGATTATAAAATCGTAAAAAACGAAAACAATAGCTATACCATTTCGTTTGATGCTAAAAGTAATAATGAAAATTACGATGTGACTATTCTTTTATATCCATCGCTTAAAAGTGATATGATATTAAAAGGAGCAAAGCGTTTTCCAATACGTTATACTGGAAATGTTGTTAGAATTTCAGAGTAAAAACAACTACGCATTGTCTTCTAGGTTTTTTATTTTTCTTTTATAATTTCGGTTTATAAAAAACTGAATCACAAAAATTAGAATAAAGATTAGTCTAGCAACAGACGGTAAGACGAAAGCTAAAACTCCCGCTAAAATCCATATAACCAATGCATTTAAGGCTGTATATGTATGCCATTTGACAGCTTGAGGCTTTAATTCTGGATGTCCTTTTTCTTTTTTTAAAACATATCTAATTAACAAAAAATTAAATAGCCCTATAGCAGATAAATTAAAACAGTAAAACACAAATGGGCCAACATAATTAAAACCACCTACATAAAACCCAGTAGAAAAAGGCATAAGCACAATAAAAAGCAATAAAAATATGTTAAGCCACAACAGCTTAGAATCTACTGAACTTACAAATTTCATTGTTCTTAAATGTGAAACCCAATATAAGGCAGTAACCAAAAAACTAACTAGTAAGCCAATAAAACTTGGTATTCTATTTTCTAATAATTCCCAAGTACTTTTTACACCAATTGCTTTAATTGAAGGTATACCAACCTCTAAGACTAGTAAAGTCATAGCTATTGAGAATACAGCATCACTAAAGCTTATTACACGGTTTTTATCAAACGTAAGATCCTTCATATAGGTGAATAGAAAATGTTTAGATGCCTAAAATAAAATAATTTAATCAATACCTAATTCATCTTTAAGCTTGTCTAATTCTTTTTTTGCTTTATCTAAAGTGTGTTTGTTGTCTTCATAAGTCAAAGTAATTACGGTCTTGCAAGCACTACAAGTGAATGTTTTTGCTTTTAAAACTTCATTAATATTAAATTCAATGTTAGCTTGACATTTAGGACATGGAATACTAGGCATTTTTTCGGTTTTTATAAAGGTAGTTATTTATTATATATTAAATAGTAACTTGCTGCTGTCTTAAAATTAGTACTATGTCTCTAAAGATAAAATTATGTCTTTGTGCCTTTTTATGTTCTATTACCATATTTGCACAAGAAAACGAAAGCCCAGCATTGCAGTTCTGGAATACACTCAAATCGCATTGCGGAAATGCTTATGAAGGTCATTTAGAATTACCAAAAGATGATAAAGACTTCGGCGGCAAACAGTTAGTTATGCATGTTCGGAAATGCTCTGATAAAGAAATTAAAATTCCTTTCTTTGTTGGTGATGATAAATCAAGGACTTGGATTTTAAGCTATGACAATGATCGAATTAGTCTAAAACACGATCATAGACATAAAGATGGTACAGAAGATGACGTCAATTTTTATGGTGGCACAACAAGCAATCAAGGCAAAGCAGGCATACAAATGTTTTCAGCAGATGAACATACACAAAACCTAATTCCTGCTGCAGCCACCAATGTTTGGTGGATAACAATTGACGAGTCCACTTTTACTTATAATTTAAGACGTTTAGGAACAGACCGTGTTTTTAAAGTTGTTATGGATTTAACTCAAACGATAAAAACTCCTGAAGCACCTTGGGGCTGGAAAGATTAATTCTCACAAACATCATCATGAAGTTTTACCGTTTTAAATCGCTCCCAAATCTCACCATTAAAGGCTTGTGGAGATAGCTTAAACACCATATTTGTGGTATTGTTCGCTTTGCAATAATACGTTTTAACTTGTACATTTAAAGTAATCAAGTCCTCAGTGTTAAATGAATCATGCACATCTATTTTTCCTAATAAATCTGCTTCAGCATCACTTGAGTTCTCAAGTTGAACCTTAGTTTCCGGAACCACAAAATCTTTTTTCTTATTAACTGCTTTCATAATTCCATCATAGTAGAACTTTATTTGTTGTTCTAAATATTCAGTAGTTGGTTTTTGAATTCCATCAACATGCCATACAAACATATAGCACCAAAAGTCTTCACTATCTTGATTTCGCCATTGTTTTGCAAATCGCAAGTCTTCGTAACCTGTATATTTGATCTCCGGGGCAAAACCAATAGGGAACTTAATAATTTCCTTTAACCAAGTCGTATCAGATTCAAGTACACCAAGTTGTTGCTCATCTTGTGAATACACAATTGTTGAACATACAAAGCAAATGATTATGAGTATATAGTTTTTCATAGTATAAAGTTATAAACTTAATTTCACATCAAAGCCAATTGCGTCAGAAATGGCACCATCTCTCATTTTACTATTATAACTTATATCCCAGAGCATTCGGTCTATCTTAAATTTGGTCGTCATTAGCTTGGCTTCAAAATCAACTTCAGCATGAAAAGAAATAGGCTTAGTAATACTTTTAATGGTTAAATCAGCATAGATTTTCATATGTGTACTGTCATGATATACAACTTTCGTAATGACTATACTAGCCGTTGGAAATTGTGCAACATCAAAAAAGTCTGGATCCTTTAAATGATTAACAAGTCCTTCATTTGCTTCTGCCTCTTTAATGTCGTTGCATACGATTGAATTCATATCAATAATAAATTGACCGCCAGTAATCACTTGATTAGTTTTAATAAAATAGCCTTCGGTGAAACTTATGGTTCCATCATGTCCTCCAAAATAAAACGTATATTCTCCTGACCACCTCAGCTCACTTTTATTAATATCAATATTGAGATAGTCTTGAGCATAAGAACTAAAAATTGAACACATTGCAATAGTAATAAGTAATAAACGAATTTTCATATGTATATTGTTTTTGATTTGTTTGGTAAAACTAGAAGCAGCTCAGGTGAAAAATGTCAAAAAAGTGTAAAAGAAGTGTCAACAGTTGTAAAAAGTCATGAATTATTATGTTATTTACACCAGATTATGAAAAAACAGCAATTTTATCTTATTTATAGCGTATTTACTTTTCTTATAATGATCGGATTTATTTCTTGTTCAGGAAATGCAACTAATACAGATTCTGGTATTATAAAAATTGCGTTACGGGAAGCTGGCAATCAATTACTATTGCGTCAACAGGATTCTACATCTATAATTCTACCTGTTATTGAAAAAGACGAAGTGATCTACCAATTATCATTTCAGAATACCATATCATTTGAACCTAATGAGTTAGTTACTGTTATCGATAGTAGTTTCGCAATAGCTGAATTAGCTGAAAACTATCGTGTAGAAGTAATCCAATGTACCGATAAGGAAGTTGCATATAGTTATGAAAAGAATGTAGAGAAGGAGCGCACTATAATTCCTTGTGCAGGTCGTTATTTACCAGAAGCTTGCTATACCATTACAGTAACCTTCTTAGGCAAACAAAACAATTTTATAAGTCGACACCCTCTTCTTATCATAGCTGTAATAGGTTTCGCGGCTTTTATGATCTATTATTTTAGAGAAAAGAGGAAGGTTTTAAGACGTTCAGAAGATCAAATCTCAAGTTATTCTGAAATTGGAAGTTTTCAATTTTATCCTGAACAAAATAAATTGGTCAAAGCAGCTACCGAAATTAGCCTTTCTAAAAAGGAATGTGAACTATTAGAACTTTTTGTTGCTAGCCCAAATCAAGTTATTAAACGTGATGAGTTGACTAAAAAAGTATGGGAGGATAATGGTGTAATCGTTGGCAGAAGCTTAGATACTTACATTTCTAAATTACGCAAGAAATTACAAGACGATGATACTATTAAACTCACCAATGTGCATGGAATAGGGTATAAACTAGAAGTGAACTAATCTCTAATTCCTATTGTTACCATTGTTTTTATATTTTCTATAGCTTGTTCCTTTAGTACATGCACAATTACTAATACCAGACATAAAATCTAGCCCTATAGTTAATACATGAGTACCTGAGTTATAGCCTGAAAGATCATTTATGGTCAATTGGTACGAATATGCTAAATAAAGCCTATTCTTCATTACACCAGCCATTGGCCCAACATTTAATGGTTTAAAAAATTGATCATTAAGAAAACGATAAGAACCGCCTACCCAATAATAATCTCCATCCCTATTAAATCGTCTATATTTAAAATTGACATCAGTAGCCGATCGATTATCACTGTCAAACATTTGAAAGAATACTGACGGTTCAAACTCGACATTTTTATTGTTTTTGCTAGCAATGATGTAGCCTGTATAGGCTTGATAATTTAGAAGCTGATTAGGTTCAACTCCAACAAAATCATCGATATCTTTTTTTAATACATTATTCGCATTGAAACTAAAATAAAACCTATTCCAGCGATAAAGAAAACCAACATCAAAATTATTGTTTGATCGCTTTCTATCATCTATAATATTTGGATCAACGATAGGGATGTCTTCAGTAGGTTGGAAGTTTTCTATCTCAATTCTGAAACTATTGATGTTATATGATAATCCAAAAGATAAGTATTGTTTTGATTTGTAATCTAAAATAATATGATGAGCAAAAGAGAATTTTGCACCTTTTTGACGTGTATTTCCATTTTTGTCATTATACAGTGATAATCCAACTCCTGTTTGATTTCCAATTCTGAAATCGGCATATAATGATTGATTGTCTGGTGCATTCTTTATACCAACCCATTGTGTAAGACCATTTGCTCTAACTTTAAAATTATCACCAATTCCTGCATAAGTAGGAGAGATAACAAAATCATTATCTGCAAGATATTGTGTCCAAACCGGTAAGTTTAATTCTTGTCCGTAACTAAACGAGCTGAATAAAAAAAGAATGATATATAATTTAAGATTTTTCATTTAATTAGTTTTTAATTCTTTAGATGCAATTACCTGTAAAGTGTAAAATGTCCAACATAATCCTTATTCAATAATGGGCTATTTGGTTTGACCACATACCAATAATCACCTGTAGGAAGTTCAGTTCCATTATATCTGCCATCCCAATATTCACCTACACGATATGTGGCAACTTTACGACCATATCTATCAAAAATATCGAATGTAAGATTCGGGTAATCCTCAGCACAACCTACAGTCCAACCATCTGTTACACCATCACCATTAGGTGTAAAATAATTAGGAATACAAGGACCTTCAATTTCGATTTCAATCATGGCTGTAGCTTGACAACCTGCACTATCAGTTACTACAACTGTATATGTGCCTTCTTCAGTTACAACCCACACATTAGTGCTTCCATAGTCTTCACCATTAAGTGTAAATTCATAAACACCAGTACCACCTGTGGCAGTTGCAATGATTTCGCCTGGCTCTTCACCTTCTGCTAGTATTAGTGATAGTGGTTGATAGTCTCCAATATCAAATAAGTCAGTAGTTTGGATGCAACCATTTGTATGTCTAACATCGATATAGTGGTCAGTTCCAGGAGTTACGTCAACGAATATGTTACTTAATTGGTAAGGACCTCCATCTAATGAGTAGTCCAATTGTGTAAGATCTGTTATACTATCGTCAACACTAACTGTAACTGTATTACTTAAAGTGTTATTCTCACAGAGGTATTCAATCTCTACTATAGGGTTTATGGTTACTGGATCTGGAAAAGTAATATTCCATTCAGATTCACAACCTTGTGCATCACGAACATAAACCGTATGATCGCCTCCGTTTAATCCAGTGAAATCGAATAGTGTTTGTCCTGGAGCTCCTGTTGTATATGGTCCATCATAATTATCCAGACTAACGCTATATGGCAAGCTTCCTCCTGAAATATCAATACTAAACTCACCATTGCCATCTCCTTCACAAGTTTCTTCAAACAAGGAATTAGGAACAATACTTAAAATAACTTGAATTGGATCATTAATCGTAAAATCAAATGTTACATAACATCCTAAAACATCTTGAACAATAACATCATAATTGCCTGGTGCTAAATTTTCGAATATATTAGTTTCAAAAAATTGATCTAATTGTGGAGATATGGCATATTTGATAATCCCTGTTCCTCCAGTAGCATTAATCTCTAAAACACCATCATTGTTTCCACTACATGTAACATCATTCACAACGAAATCAACTTCCAATGGTGCTGAAGGCTCAGTTATCGTAATTGGTGCCGATGCGGTATCACAATCACCGCTTTCAACATAGACAACATAAGTTCCAGCTACTAGTTCGGTAAAAACTCCTGGACTATTTTGTGTAGCAGGAATTGTATTTCCACTAGTGTCTTGCAATGTATATATATAATTTCCTAAACCGCCTTGAGCATTGGCTACTATAGAACCATTGTTATCGCCTGCACAATTAATTGTTGGGTTAGTTGACTGCAAATTAATCACTAAATCTAGAAGTGGATCAATAGTAATCTCATTAGATACATTTGCAACACAACCATTAGCGTCTCTTACATAATATTGAAATGTTCCAGCTGGTACAGAAAATGTAGTTGATGAACTAAATGTCCCTAATATTGTGGCGAATGTACTATCATTACTATATGTATATAATCCAGTACCTCCGGTAGCACTTAATGTCAACGTTGATTCTGTTAAACATGTTTGTGTAGTGGTTGTAACTAAACTCGCTTGTATTGGAGTAGGTTCATCTATGACAATATCTACGGAAGTCATAAAACATCCACTGCCATCAGAAATAGAAACAGTATATGTTCCAGCTCCTAAATCGCTAAATACATTTGATGTTTGCGGTCCAGATGTACTAGGAGTTGGTAAAATAGTAGTTAAGGTATAGATATATTCAGTACCAACACCGCCAGTAACATTAGTTGTAGTTATCGAAGCATCTTGATCTCCAAAACAAGACAATAAGGTCGTACTTGGTGTAAATGTTGCATCTATTGGTGTTGGTTCAACAAGTGTCAGATTAACTGAGGCAATACAACCTTCAGCATCGATGACATTTACTGTATAATTTCCTGCTGAAAGATCTGTAAAAGTACCATTAGAAGAATACGGGACAGTTGCAGCTCCTGTCAATTCATATTCATAACTTCCCCAACCACCACTTGCAATAGCAGTAATAGTTCCTTGATTGTTATCACATGTGACGTTAGATGTTTCAGTAGCTACTAGTGTTAGCGCTTCTGAAGGAGACGCGATTATCACTGTTGAAGTTGCAGTACAAAATGGGCTTTGTGTTTCTACAATGGTCACTGTATAACTTCCAGCAACCATTCCTGTAACCGTTAATGGGTTTGTAGATGTGTTAGCATTTATTGGGCCAACTACAGATGTTCCTGAGCTATTAAAAATTTCATAGGTATAAGTTCCAGAATAACCATTCACATTGATTTCAAATTCACCTGTATTATCACCAAAACAAGTGACATCAGTTGGCGTTGTAGTAAATGTTGGTGAAATTGCTTCAGCTAATGATACTGTTACTTCTTCAGTACAAGAAGTCACAGTATCTGTTATTGTTATAGTATAAATTCCAGATGGCACACCTGAAAATATATTACCACTTAAACTCACAGATACTGGACTTGGGTTTATACTATATGCGTATGATCCTGATCCACCAGAACCTGTTACTGTTATTTCGCCATCATCATTATTACAAGTAGGCAATGCTGAAACATTTGGTGTTATTCCAATAGGCGCAGGAATATTAACCGTTACTAAGTTTCCACAACCATTTGCATCTTGTATTTCAATTGTATGTGCGCCTGAAAATAAATTTGATATTGTAAAAGGAGCTGTTTGCGTTTGAAAAGCACCTCCATCTATACTGAAACTGTATGGAGCTATACCTGCTGTATCTAATGTAACATCAATTTCGAAATCCCCTTCAGCAACTGTACATAGATTATTAACTACTGCCGAAATCACTGGAGTGGCATCCATAGGTAAGACAACTACAGGACTAGACACAATACAGTCATATGCATCTATAACATGAACATAATAATTTCCAGCATCAACATTAAAAGTACTTGTTGAAGCCCAAGCTGCATCTGAAGCTAATGGGGCAGTGGCTGTTGTTGTAATTTGATATTGATATGGAGCAGTACCATTTTCGCCTATAGCACTTATAACTCCAGAATTTGCATTACAATTTGCATTTTGATCTATTGAAGTAATTAAGTTCAATGCAATTGTCGATTCAGTTATATTGAAAGGAGCAGTTACAATACCACAACCAGAATTTGGTCCTGAAGTCTCACTAATTGAAACAAAATAATTACCAAAAGGTAAAGGCCCTAAATCTGTTACAGCAAGTGATCCACCAGCAGGAACAGTTCCTGAGCCAGTTATTCCGGTAGAAACCAAACTTAACGAATCAAATATTTCGTAATCAACATTTACAGCAGTACCATAAACACTATTGATTGTAAAAGACACATTTCCATCTGCACTTCCTGTGCAGGTAATATTATTAAAACTTATTGCACTTAACGTAAGCGTTGAATTTGTTGGTATTGGTGTTGTGGCTGGTTCATAATAGCTGCAATTTGTAGAAGCATCAAAAACGATAAACGTGTATGTTACTCCAGGTGTTAAGCCTGTAAAAGTTGCCGTTTCACTACCAGGCATGTCTTCTGGAATCCATATACCTCCAAGTGGAGGAGGTGGAGGAGGAATAAACCCTTGGTATATTGCAAAATAGAATGGTCCAGAACTACTCAATGTAGAACCTACACTTACAATAGCTTCACCACCAGCAAGACAATCTACTGTTGCGGTTACTGAAATATCTAAATCTGTTGGAGGAGAGGCTACCAGTACATCTTGCGCTAATATTGAACAACCATTTGCATCGATGACATTTATTTGATATAGCCCAAAATCAACAACATCAAAACTTACAGATGTTGATCCTGTAGTATTGAGTTCAGAATTTGAATACCCATTCGTACCAGTTACAAAATAGTTATATGGTGCAGTTCCCCCTGTTACAGAATTTATAATTACAGAACCTTGTGAAACACCGCCAGCAGTACAAGTAATGTCAACTGTATCGTAATCTAATACGATTGGATCTGGTTCGCTAATAATAATGGTATCAGTAGCTGTACATAAGTTGGCATCTGTTACAGTAATAGTATAAGTACCTGCTGGTAATCCAGAGGTTTGTGTACCATAATTTACTCCTGATGTATCATTATTTACATTAATTACAAAAGGAGGAGTTCCTACTGTGTCATCAATATCAATGTCAATAGCTCCGTTTGAATCACCATTACAAAGTATGGATTGCGCTTGTGTTATAAGGCTTAAGTTTGGTAATGAAAGCGGTTCTATAGTAATTATACTTGATTCTGCAGTACAACCATTAGCATCAGTAATTTCAAATTGGTAAGTGCCATCAGTAGATGTTGCATAAGTAAATGGTGTTCCAGTAGCTCCTAATGATGTATACGCACCACTATTTATAGAGACTGCATAGGTAAAAGGTGCTGGTCCTGTAATTGTTCCGGTAATTATTGCATCAGGTGATGCCGTACAGTTCAAATCTGAAGTTAAAACAATATTAACAGTTGGAGTTGGTATAGGATCAATTGTATAAGATTCACTATAGACACAATCATTTTCATCTCTAACTTGAAAGGTATATGTACCAGGTTCTAATCCTGAAAATACTGTTGATGTCTGATAAACTGTAGCACTAGCAGCTGGAGCAATGATTTGATATTCTAAAACCCCTGTTCCACCAGTTGTGCCTGTTATAGTAACAGTGGTAGTATTTGTAGGACAAGTTATTGGTGTATTAGAAAAGGTCAAATCTGTTGGTGGGTTTAATACATCAATAGTAATTTCATTTGTTACGAACGTACAATCATTCGTATCTTTTATGATAATTGTATAAGTTCCTGCCGTTAAGCCTGTAAACGTATTACTTGTTTGAAAGTTTACACCATCAATACTATACGTATAAGGTCCATCTCCTCCTGCTACTCCTGTAACTGTAATTGTACCTGTAGAATTACATGTATAAGGTGCTATTAATTCAGCTGTTCCTGAAATAGCAGTATTGGCAACAATAGTTACCGTTTGCGGATCAGTAACACATACTGATGAACCAGCTGTATATTGGACGACTACATCATAATCACCTTCTGTTAATCCTGTAAATACAGGTGAATTGACAAAAGTTGCCCCTCCATCTATACTATACTCTAAACTGTAACCATTAGTAGCAGTTACATTTATAGTTAATGTACCTGTATCACCTGAACATGAAATATCAGTAGTAGTAATATTAAATTCTGGCTCAGGAATAGCATCTACAGTAATTGATGTACTAGCACTACAATTATTAGAATCAACAACAGTAATATCATATACACCTGCAGTAGTAACTACAATTTCTGGAACCGTTTGAAAATCTGTTGAACCATTTACAAAATAGAAATATGGCGGTGTTCCACCTTCAGGATAGACAGTAATTTCACCATCAGTACAAGTTAATGGAATCGTCACTGCTGCCGTTACTGTTAATAATGGAGGCTCTATAATTTCAACATCTTCAGAATAGGTACAACCATTTTCTGTTTCTACAGTAGCAGTATAAGTTCCAGGGTTTAAATTTTCGAATATATATGTGTTTTCAACGATAGGCCCTACACTATTTACCAAAGTTCCTCCATCATATAATGCAAATGAGTATTGTGGATCAACATCATTGGCCGCTAACTGTATGCTGCCTTTGTCTCCAAAACAAAGTGGTTGGATTATTGTGGTTGAAACCGTAAAGTCACGATCTCTAATTTGAACATCAGGAACCGTAAATACACAAGGGTTGGTTGGAACACCAATCTGTCTAATATAAACTGTATAAGTTCCAGGTGTATTAACAGTGAATACGTTACTGGTTTGATAGGTTACATCATCTAAACTAAATTCATAGCCTGATGGTACATCAATTACTGTAATGCTTCCTGGTGTTGTACAAATGATATCTGTTGCAATGACATCAGCATTTAATTCATTTTGATATACATTAAAATAGAACTGTACAAAACATCCACCTTCATAATTTATGGTTAATCTAAACTGACCTGAAGTGTCTGCTAAAAAGTCTGGACCAATACCAACTTGATTCCATGAACATGTATCATCTTCATTTGCACAGTCTGGATCAGAAACAGCTGGGCAACTAGACTCATCTAATTGTTCCCATATAATAGATGATGCACTAGAAATATTGGTTTGAATAAATCTTGAATCGTTAGCGCCACATAGAAATATATTTGGCAATAACTTTCCATCATTAGGACAAGTAACAACCTCATCAGCATAAGGAATAACTGGGTTTTCAATATTAGCACCAAAAACTTCAACATTGTATACTTGTTCTATAGATTGACAAGGCGCAACAGCAGTATTAAAAGAATAATAGGTTCCAGTTGCTGTTACAGTAATAGTTTGAGTAGTACCTATTACTGGAGTTCCAGTTGCACTTGTCGACCAAGAATAAGAATCATATCCATTGGCAGCTGTTAAATCAACACTATCACCACATAACACAATGTCTTCAGTAAATTCACAATCAAGATCTGCTAAGAAGTTAGTCGCTTGTGGTGACAATAAACATCCAGTATTACTATTTAAACTCGGATCGTCTGTAATTTGAAATGTAGGATTATAGAAACCGTTATATGTTGCAAATGCTTGATTATTTATAATATTTGAACATGCATCAGCTAATTGACCACAATCATCTACGACCTGCACTTCAATACGGATTTCATAAACAGGATCATTCTCTTCCACGAGAGAATTATCAATATCAAAAATAAGTTCACGTGTTACTGGGTTATAACTCGCTACAGTAACTCCTGGAGGGAGCACTAAATCAGTGGGATGATTATATATAATATTTATTGGAAGGATATCTCTAATTTGAAAATTGGTAGCATTATCATTTCCAGTATTTTGAAATCCAATCACATAATTTAATGAAGATCCAAGCCCTACAAGTTGTCCTCCAATATCATTACCAGCATCATCTTCTACAATTTTTGTAAGCACTATATTTGGCTCAATAATTTCTACAGCGAAAGCAAAGAAATATGGAAAATAGGTATCACCACTTGTTTCTAATCGAATTGTACCCGATGTAGCATCATTAGCAATAACTGAGTTTCCTGGGTTAGGAATTGCCATGACACCAGTATCAAATCCCAAGGTATTTGTACTATTAGGAACTCTGTTATTTACAGGTGTAGCATCTAATTGTGTTACCGAACTATTAAAAAAATTGGTTACTGGACGATCTACAGTAGATAAACTCACTCCATTTAACCTTAGACGATCACCTAAAATTGGGCTATCACCTTCAAGAGTTGCAAAAGCAAAGTTTGCTCTTACTGGTGCTGGAGCAGGAATGGTTCTAAATCCGTCAACAGGAATATCTAATGTTGGGTTGTTACCTGGAACACTAATAGCACTGAAACCATCAAAACTAGTAATAGACTTACCTGGTAGTGTAGGATCTTCGTAAACAATAAAAAGCGACCAACCTGCAGATTGCCCTGTCCCATTATAAGGGTTGAATGTTGCAGTTTCACCTACTGCGGATGATACGTTACCTACCGTATATGTTCCTAAATCAGTACCAGAGCCAAAACTCGTAACAATATCTGTTACATCAGCAAAACATGCATATGAAAAGCTGTCTCCGCCATCTACTGTTGTTCCGTTTGCATCATAAATAATTGTTCCTTGAATATCATTATAACCACCAATTGGTCCTTTAAACTTTACATCAGTTATTGGCTCACTACCTGGATTCACTGCGCCCCAATATAAACCTGCATATATGATTCGATAACAATTTGGATTTGGTATCTCCAAATCTGAACTTGATGAACTAAACGTAGATGCATCACCATCAATGTCAATATATTGCATATTTACATTATGGTTATATACTGAATTGTCGTTAAACGCATTATTGTCTGGTCCAAGAATATTATTTCCAATAAGAACGATATCGCCTTTCAAATCCTCATTAAACCTTGGTGTAAAAGGTTCGTAATTTTGAGCATAGGATTGAAGACCTAAAAACAATAATGATACTATGATTGTTATTCTAGAAAAAGTAGGTTTTTTCATGATACTTAATTTTTTTAATTTCATCTTCGACAAGGGCAGTGTCAAAAACGAAATAGGGCCTAATTACTTATTTTTAATTCTCTATTTTGACGAGGGACATTTTTTCATTATATGGTTTATTTTCTTTTGATTTCAAGCCTTCATTTGCGGCTTCAATACTATCGAACTTCTTATAATAAATGTAATATTTACTCGTATTGATATCATAAAAGAAATCCACATCTGATTGTCCTGATGCTACTACTTTCTTAACGAAATCGTTTCTTTTATCAACATCATTATGCACAGCGATTATTAAATAATAGCCATCATCAACATTTTTAACATTCTCTAAAATTTGAATATTACTGCTTTGTTCTTCACCAAAATCAAAATCTTCAGATCGCAGCGGTACACTAACTTGGTTAGTTGTTTGTTTTATATTTTGTAATGCTGCTCTGTCTTGAGAGAAGCGTTCTTCTTCATTGTCAAATGCTGCACGCTTAATTCTTCGTCTTCTCTCAAATTCGGTAGCAATTCTAATATCTTCCAACCTCGTTTCTAAATTTGTTCTGGCATCTGTTGCTTTTATTTGTTCAGACTGTAAGCGTTCTATTGTTTTTTTGTAATGAAGCAATACTACATCATTAGTAATAGTATCAGCTTGAAACTTATCATCATATAAGTCTTTTAATTTTTTAATTTTATCAGTACGTGTTTTAATGACATCATCTAAATCAGACTTGATAGCTTCTAAAGCATTGTTTTCAGCAGTAATACTTTTAAAAGGTTTTGGACCAACTGAGATGCCTTGTTCGCTCAAATCATTCTCCTCTTTTAAATCTTTCAGGTCCTTGTTTTTAATCTCAACAATGTCATCAAATTGTTTTAGTAACTCATTTTGAGTTGCTTTAGAATCTTCAGTTTGTTGTGCTAAAGCAAGCATAGATTTTTCCAGGTCGTCTTTAGGGTTTAAAATTAACTCCTCCTTGGCTTTTTGCTCTGCTAATAACTTGGCTTGTGTATCAGCTGCTTCCTTAGCTTTTTGCTCTGCTAATAATTTAGCTTGTGCATCAGCTGCTTCCTTAGCTTTTTGCTCTGCTAATAATTTAGCTTGTGCATCAGCTGCTTCCTTAGCTTTCTGCTCTGCTAATAATTTAGCTTGTGCATCAGCTGCTTCCTTAGCTTTTTGCTCTGCTAATAACTTGGCTTGTGCATCAGCTGCTTCCTTAGCTTTTTGCTCTGCTAATAACTTAGCTTGCACATCAGCTGCTTCTTTAGCTTTCTGCTCTGCTAATAATTTAGCTTGTGCATCGGTTTCTTCTTTGGCTTTTTGTTCTTCAGCTAATCTTGCTTTTCTTTCTGCAGATGATTTTCTATTTGCCTCAGCTTTTTCTTTTGATATTTTTGATATTCTTGGTTTTCTTTTGTTTCCTGAAATTAAACCTGTGACTTCATCCCCGCTACTATAATCATAATTTTCTCTATTTTTAAATCTATAAGCCAGCGTAATTTCATGGGATGATCCAAAATTGTCTAAATCTCCTAATGCTTTTTCAAAATTATACTCAATTGCAATTTCAGATGTAATATTAAGTCCGACACCTCCCGAAACACCAAAAACTGTATTATATCCTACTTGTGCCCAAATGCCCTTAGGAACCGTAAGCATAGCCATAGCCGATAGTACAGTTTCATCTTTTTTAAACTCCGATTTTATTAAACCAGAGAATTTACTTTCATCAAAAAAACCTCTAGTATTCATATATCCTGTGTACATTAAATGCCCTTGAATACTTTGCTCAGGGTTATCTTGAATCATCTCAGATGAATTAAAATTGTATACAGCTAAATTGTTTAGAGATACTCCAAAATCTAAAAAGGCTAGGCCATAATTAATACCAGGGTTTATTGTTAGTAGAAAGTTCTCCGGTACATTTTGTAGAGACGGATCATCAAAATTAGTAATGACATTTCCTGTGTTTACACCACTTTTATATGCGCCAACATTAAGCCCAAAAGTTAGGTTGCTATCTCTCTCAAGTCTTACGTTATATGCAAAGTTTACAACACCACCAAAAGTTGTTAATACGCCATAGTTTTGTTGAAACACACCAATTCCTGCTCCAATATTTTCACCAAATCGTCCTGAATAACTGCCTAAATAGGTGAGTGGTGCATCATCAAATTGTACCCATTCTCTTTTATTAAAAAAGCTGATGTATTTATTTTGTTCTCTTACAAAACTAAATGTTGGGTTAATTGAATACCTATTAAATGTTAATGAATTTCTTACTGGCAAGCTAAGTGAAACCACTCCATCATCTTCTTGAGAATAGAACATCTGTATAGCACATATACATAATACTAAAACCAGAAGATGTGTTTTCATATTATTTCACTAGTGTTATTGAACCTTTTTTGGTTTCGTTATTCGCTGTTGTAATCACGTAATAGAATACGAGATTAACACTTGATAAATTCAAATCATTCTCAGGCCAGTTATTGAGATAATTATCGGTTTGCAATACTACTTTCCCTCGATTGGTCATAATCATGACCTCTGTGTTTGTTCCGCTAACATATTTTGTTGGAATTACCCAAGTATCATTGATACTATCTCCATTTGGGCTGATAACATTTGGGATTTTTTCTACATCTGGAAAGGGATCTATCGCTTCAGTAACTTCGAATAGAAACTCTCTTGAACCTATACAACCTGAAGTCTCATTTATTATCACTTTATAGTTGCCAAACGTGGTAGCTTCATAATTATCTTCTGAAGCATTAGTAATTAATACACCGTTTAAATACCATTCAAATTCTGGATTGTTTGCTGTTGTTACTACTTCTACTGAAACTGATTCTCCTTCTTCGATAGTATTTATTTCTGAAACGTTAATCGAAGCATCAAAAAGTTCACTTTCAAGTTCAATTGAACCTGATGCGGAACAACTTCCCAAATCGACCTGAACAGCATATGTTCCTGATTCATTTGTTTGATACATTTGGTTTGTTGCATCTGGAATAATTTCACCATCCTTGAACCATTGGTAACTATTGCCTCCAATTGTGCTTAATGTTGTTAGGCCTTGACCTGGACAAAACGGATTTCCTAAACTTGATGCTATTTCAGCATTGGCTTCTCCCGATGCAACTGCACTAATAGTTACACGATTTGAGAATGAATTTGAAGTACATGTACCATAATTAGTTTCAACAAAATAAGTCCCTTCTTCATTTATTGTTAGGGTAGAACCTTCAGCAACAAAAATTGATGTTGTAGGTCCAGTTTCTTTAAACCAATTAAATGTCAAAGACGGATAATTAAGTGGTGAATCATTAGTACCATTACCAGGATTATCAATAGTTAACAGATAACTTCCACCTAAGCAATAAGCTCCTGTAGACACAAGGTTATTTATTGTGAATGGTGTGTCTTGAATTTTATAGTATGCAGCAAAAGACACAGAATTTGAACTTGTTGCAGCAGGTGAGCTACTTTTTATCCTTATCTTATAGTTTTCACCAGCTGTTGTTATTGGTAATGAAAAATCTAAGGTTGCAGGTGATGAAGTAATTGCACCTGGGTTAGATGTAAAAATTACTGTAGGACTAGAAAAATCACCATCAGCATCAGACATTTCAATTGTAAATTGATTTGCAGCGTCAAGTACTCCTTCAGGAGAAAAAACAAAAGTTGTACTGTAGGTATTAAACGATTCGCTTGCGCATGCTTGACTAAACCCTAAGTTGGGTGTGCCAATAACAATCTGGGCGTTTAAATTTTCTTGCAAAACAAGAACAAAAAAACAAAGTCCAAAAAGGAGTTTATATGCAAATTTAGTATAGTAGTACATGTAATTTGGGGCGTAATTGTTTATCCTATAAGCAATTGTTCTTAAATTAAGGTTTTATATATTCTTTGCTATTTTTATAAATTTATGAGAGAGTGTTCTATTAATCGTCATCATCAATGGCATCATTAGCCGCGATAATTCTATTAATTCTTAATCTGAAATCTGGTCGTTTTGAATTTTTTGCGTCAATGAATGTTTCAGAATCTGGGCCTTTAGAGTATACATTGTTAAAAGCTCTGTTGCCATACCAATTCTCTAAATCCTCATTATTTGGAAAGTCTTCAACAAAGATATTTCCTTTACAGTTATTAAAATAGGTTCTAGTAAATCTGATTTTCTCTAAACTTTCACTGTTTACTTTAATCTTATTTTCAAAGACTACAGCTGGATTAAAACCAGAAATCACACTTTTATCAATGGCAAACGACGCATCTTCTCCAATGAAAATAGCTTCATTCACTAAACCAACTTTAATATCATTGTTTAAATCATTGCTTATGTTTATCAATGTTAAATTTTCAGCTTCTACCAAGGTTTGTTTTTTTGTAAAATCTGCTTCATCTTTTAAGTCATGAGCGATTACAGACATGCATCTAGATACATCAGCACCAGATATGTATGGTGATCGTACTGCCAAAGAATTAATTATCCAACATTGTGCACCATAATTAAATTCGTAATCATTTCCACTAGATTTATAGGATACCAACTTATCTAAAGTTAAGTCTCCTCCAAGAACATTAAACGAGTTACCTTCACAATAGCTTACCATTATATTTTCTATAATAGTATGTTGCCCTATAGCGCCAAGGGTTAGCGCATTAAAATAGCCGTAATCTTTAGTTCTTTTTCCTGCATACTCAATTCTTACATATCTTAATATCCCAGAATAGCTATTAGGATCATCTCCACCATAGCTAATACTTTTAGAATCTGAAGGTCTCAAACCATAGTTTAGTGATGATTCATTACCAAATTTGTTTGTAGGAGCATTACCAAGTATGAAAAGTCCTCCCCAATCTCCTGGTTTTTTAACACTTCTACTTGATGTAAAAATTATGGGGTCAGTATGTGAACCGTCTGCAATAATTTTAGAACCGTTACTTATAGTAAGCGAGCCTTTGGTTTTGAAATCTCCAATAATTACTGTTCCTGGTTCTATTGTTAGTGTTGCACTATCAGTGACAAAAACATCGCCTAACAATAAATAGACATCTCTCTTATACAGTTTAGTGTCTTTCTTAATATTACCACTTAGTATTTGAGTAGGTTTACCGTATTCAACTTTATTAGGTTTAAATTCGGTCCAAGGGTTTAGCCAATTATTGTAGCCAATTATTCCTTTTTCTTGTTGCGCAAGCATGTTGCCAAACACTAATGAGAAGAAAAATGAAAGTAGAGTAATTTTTTTCATAGCGGTTAAATTTTTTGTTAGATTAGTTGGGCGCTAATTTATATACCAAACATATGAAGAATACTTATGAAACGCAAAAAATATCGACGAAATACATCATTTAGTATTCAATATAATATTTTTCCTACAAAAAAAGTTTAAAACAACTAATTAATTAACACTCATTAAATCAATGATTTATGAAAAAAAATATTTGGATAAAAAAAACCTCAACAAAATTGCTGAGGTTTAGTTTAAAATATAGAATTAAAAATGGCTAATCAGTTTTATAATCGTTATACGTATGCAATGACTTAAGTGTCTCTTCATAAAATAAGATTGCTGCAATTAAATCACGTGTATCAGAATAGGGCAGTATCGATGTTTGAAACTCAACTGTACTGTCAAAATAATTAACAGAGGCTTCTCGATTTGCTTCTAAAGCTTTTTTATTTTCTTTTGTTTCAGGAATACCTAAAGATCCCATGGTAACACCTGGTTTGGTAGCAAATGCAATATTTGGCAAAATATTTACAATGACTTCTATACGTTCAATATATAGCGTTAGTAGTTCACCTTTAGTCATTCTATTTAATTCATCATGACTATGATACTTTGATATATTTACTTTGCCACTAATAATATTTACTGGAGCATTCTTTTTTTGAGCGAAACCGATGCTAATCATCAGTAAAAAAATGACGCTTAATAAAGTAGATTTTGTTTTCATTTTTAGTTTATTTAGTTAATCTAGGACAAGCAAATCTATACAAATTATTAAAAAAACCAAGCAAATTTTGACTTTTTTTGAAAACTATTTTATCATATGAAATGCATATTTCTTGGATAAACTGCTTATTTACTGGATAAAATGCAAATTTTTACGACGAAATACTTTTGCTCTTTTTCTTTATTTCGTGTTCAAAAAAAGTGATGTATTCATGAAATATGTTACATTTTGATTGTTTGCATAAACGTTTATTTTAATCAATTTTTTTTTAGGACTCCAAAAATTTCAATGCAAAAATAGGTGATGGTTTTATTGATGTTTCAGATTAAAAATAATTAGGTCAAATCCCTGAACAAGTTTTAGATAAATAACGTGCTAATTTCCATATAGTTCAAAAAATTAAGAGGCAAGCATTGAAAAATGTATACATTTCATCGATATATTTTGCGAAATAAAACATTTCATCGTAAAATTTGAACACTCATATGATTTTTAAGGAGTTACGGAATTAATCTTGCAATTTTGAGTAAATCTAATACGACTTAACCTCATGAAAAATTTTATAGCCCTTTTTTGTTTTACCTGTTTATTAGGTGCAAATTATTCTATTTGTGCTCAGGAATCTACAAACGATTTGGATAATTATTTAGAAAGAAATCCTGTATATGATTATACAGAACTTCAGTTAAATGCCACAGATACTATTGCCGATTTTGAGTCAAAACAAAATAAAATCAAAGTTTCTGGAACTATATATCAGAGTGATGGCGTAACTCCTGCTAAAGATGTTATTTTATACATAGAGCAGGCAGATGAAAATGGTGATTTTGATTTAAGGAAGCATGATGAAAAGCGTTATGTGCATCATAGAGGTTGGATAAAGACGGATGCTGATGGGCATTATACATTTTATACATTTATACCAGGAAATGATAGACGATACAATCAACTGCAACAGCTATTTCCTATTATTAAAGAGCCTTCAAAGCCAGAATATGAGCTTGCAAGTTTTCTTTTTGATGAAGATCCATTATTGACAAAGCTTTGTCGTAAGCGAATGGCAAAAAAAGGAGATCCAACTCGAATACTAAAACTTAAAAAAGTAGGTGAACTATTTGAAGTACAAAAAGATATTGTGCTCAATTCAGATGCAGTGGCTACAAAATAATTCTATTCTAATAGAAATCTAGTCTCTATTTTTCAATCACTATTTTTTGTCCAATCTTAATTATTGAATTTCGTTTTAAAGAATTTGTCTTACATAGTGAAGCAATAGACACATTATTTCGTTTTGATATTCTCGATAAGGTATCACCTCGTTTTACAATATATATTGATTGCTGCTTAATTAAACTTGCAATAGCTTCCTCTTCAGAAAGTAACAATTGCATTTTACTTTGACGTTTTGAGTTATGTACAATTGGCCGTGTCCATTTTTTAGTCACCCAAAGTTCAGAAGCTCTCACTTTATTTTTCTCATTAAACTCGAACAAATATTCTGGATTGATAGAAATTCCTTTATAATTCACTACCAAATGCAAATGACTCCCTCTTGCATTTCCGGAGGTGCCCCCTTTTCCCAAATATTGTCCTTTAGCTACAGTGTCATTTTCTTTAACACCATATGCAGATAAATGTGCATATACAGTTTCTAATCCGTTATAATGTCTCACAACAACCGTTCTTCCATGACCTCTACTATATCGTGACATTCTCACAATACCATCAAACATCGCATACAAACTATCGCCAGTGATTAAATCGATGTCAATACCTCGATGTGGTCGTCCACGTCTCCAACCATAACGCGATGTAACTACTTTGTTTTTTCCAATAGGAGAGTGGTAAGTAGAATCATTAAATTGAAGTTGAATAGGAAATTTTACTTGAGCATCTTTATATGGGTTATAAACAGTATGATCCCAATACTCAGCTTTAAGATCTATAGGAACAATAGTATCTTTTTCAATAGCTGCTTCAACCTTAGAAGAGTCTATTGTTTTAATAAAATTAAATTCTGAAATATCTATCTTAAGTTCTGGAGCTTTTTGAGCTTGAACACTTAAAGACCATGTGAATAATAGAACACAGGAAATAACTAACTTCATAATACGTAATAGGCGTCGCTAATTTTTGATTGCCGAATTTAAAAAAATAAAACGTTCAATTGTGTTAATGTATTGTTAGAGTTATCCACATTAACTTTTTTTTGCCAACTTTTTAAAACGTTATACAAGAATAGAAATGTATATCTTTGAGAAAACAAAACACAGTCTTTTATGAAATCATTTCACTACTTCTCATTATTACTATTGTTATTTTTTTCTTGCAAAAATGATACTTCTACTAATACTGAAAATGTACCAGATATTAAACCTGTGGTTTTTGAAGATATCGATCATTCAATCAAACCTGGGGATAATTTCTTTAATCATGTCAATAAAACATGGATGGATAACGCTGTCATTGCTGATGACCAAGTTGGAGTAGGTGCTTACCGTTTTTTGAATATTCCGCAGCAAGAGTTGCTTAAAAACATATTAGAAGACGTCTCAAAAGGAGAACACCCTACTGGAAGTGTTGAGCAATTAGTAGGCGACTTTTATGCTTCAGGTATGGATACTATAAGTATTAACAAACGTGGTATCAAACCCATTCAACCCATTTTAGATCGCATAGATGCGATCCATGATATTAAATCGCTAACAGAATTTGTAGCATTACAAATAAAATCTGGAGATTATTCTATGTTTGCACCCTATATTTCTCCAGACCAAAAGAATAGTTCTATCAATATTTTGCATGTTGCACAAACTGGATTAGGCCTGCCAGACCGTGATTATTATTTTATTGAAGATGCATCAGTGACTGAAATTCAAAAGGCCTACAAAACCTACTTGACACGTCTTTTTGAATTGGTAGGCGATAGTAATGCAAAAGCACAAGCAGATAAAGTATATGCTATAGAAAAGCAATTGGCACAATCACATAAAACGCGAATCGAACGTCGAGATGTGAAAGCCAATTATAATAAAATGGCAGTTTCAGAATTGAATAGCAAACATTCAAATATAAATTGGTCAGCCATTCTAAAAACACTAGGTGCTGAGGCAGATTCTATAGATGTGGCACAGCCCGCGTATTATGATGCTTTAAATACAATGTTAACTTCTGTATCATTAAATGATTGGAAACTATATCTCAAAGCCAATTCAATTGGGTCTCATGATAATATGCTAACTAAACCTTTTCAAGATGCGTCATTTGAATACTCAAAAATCTTATCGGGCCAGTCTGAGCAACAACCACGAGATAAGCAAATGGTACGTCGTGTAGATCAACAGATTGGATTTGCTTTAGGGCAATTATACGTCAAGCGTTATTTCAATGAAGATGCAAAAAAGCGCGCTCTTGATCTCGTTAATAATTTTCAAAAAGTACTCGAAAAGCGCATTGATAATCTCGATTGGATGAGTGATAGCACCAAAGTTAAGGCTAAAGACAAACTCTATGCCATCAATAAAAAAATTGGATACCCAGATGTGTGGAGAACTTATGATGCTGCGATTAATAAAGGTCAGTTTTTTGAAAACGTAGTTGCCTTACGTAGAGACGCTTATCAATATCAATTAAAACAGTTAAATCAACCACCAAATAGAGACGAATGGGGAACGACACCGTCAACAGTGACAGCATATTATAACCCTTCATTAAATGAAATAGTATTTCCTGCTGGAATTTTGCAATCTCCATATTTCGATTTACATGCGGATGATGCTTTAAATTATGGAGGTATAGGTATGGTTATTGGACACGAATTTACGCATGCCTTTGATGATCAAGGTGCACAATATGATAAAAACGGAAATGTCACCAATTGGTGGACTGAAGAAGATTATACTAAGTTTAAAGCCAAAACAGCGCAAATTGTTAAGCAGTATGATGCGTTTACAGTATTAGATAGCGTGCATTTGAAAGGTGCCTTAACCGTTGGTGAAAACACCGCTGACAATGGTGGAATTGCCATTGCTTATGATGCTTTCAAATTAACCGAACAAGGTCAAGATACTACAACCATTGGTGGCTATACACCAAACCAACGCTTCTTTTTATCCATTGCTAATATCTGGCGTGTGAAGATGCGTGAAGAATTCTTACGTAACTATGTTGCCAACGATCCACATTCACCACCAATTTGGCGTGTTAATGGACCATTAATGAACTTTACGCCATTTTATGAAGCATTCGATGTTCAACCAGGCGAAACTAATTATAGAACAGAGGAGGAGCGGATTAAGATTTGGTAGGTCTTTTTAAATTATAAAAACAAATAGCTTCAACATTATAAAAAAGTAGAAGCTATTTGTTTTAGTGATGAGCACTCTTAGTTTAAATACAAAACCTCTCACTCACATAATTCTAGAAAATAGAGTATACTCATGTTGATCTGAGCTATTTGTATTCTGTAATTATCATCACTTATTAGGCTTGTCATTTTTTGCTTAAATACTTGGTTATACCTTCCTGCAATGAGAATTACATCATTTCTTTGGTCTGTACAAATACTTTCGGTAAGTTCAAGAAAAATTGTAATCGCTTTTTTAGTATCACCTTGAGTTATATACTTCTTAATTTTTTGGATGCTCTCCTCTTTTTGTATATCATCTTGACTCTGATTATTTTCTTCAACCATTTCTATATCAATAGTAGTGTGGCTATTTCTAATATTATAATCTTCAATTAACAATTTTATTTTGTCGTCGATTTCATCAACCATTTTTAGTGACACCGAAGACGCTTCCTTACTTTCAATGCTAGCTTTACATAAATAGTAATCGGGGCTTAAAAAATCAATTTTGTTAATTATTGGTCGCTGAACATGATTAAATCTTTTAATTCGCTCTGGCACTTCAGTCAAAATATAATATAGTAACTCTATAACTCTTACGTATTCTCTTCCATTACTTGCTTGCCCAGAAAGCGCTTCAAGAACTACTTCGGTAAACAGGCTATTATCTGATCCTGGAAGAATGACAGATTGCTCATCATCATCACAAGATGTAACATAAATACGTCCCTCTCCACTACGTAACATTCTTAACAACTCAATATTCGAATTCGCAATACTCTGGTCACGACTCACAGATTTCATTAGAGGTTGAGCACCAAGCATTCCTTTAGCATGGCAACAATCCAGCATGACAAGTATTTTTTTAGCCTTAATTTTATCAATTAATTCGGAAAATTCATTTCCAAGAATCATCGTTTCTGATCTGTTATTGGAGTCATAACCATTAGTAAGTAAATAATAATTTTCCTGTGTTTGTCCATTAACTTCTTCTTCATAAATTCCTCCGTGCCCAGAATAATAGACAATTACGGTAGCATCATTTATTGAAGACGTTTTTTTAATTAAAGCATTTAAAGCATTTAATACTTTTTCTCTTGTAGCATTTTGTTCAGTTAATAAAACCACATTCTCTTCATTATATGCCGCTTTATTTTGATCTGTTAATACAGCTGCCAAAGCTGATGCATCAGTTACAGTTACTGGTAAATCTGAACCAACACCAATAAGTAAGGCGTGTGCGTTATCTAAATTCATAATTTATTGTTATTTAGCATAGTGTTTAAGAAGCTTTTTAATGTATTTGATGCACTAGGAGAATCCAATAGACTCCGCATTAATTGCTCTTTTTCATCATCAGTCCAAAATTCATCATCTGCATCCAGAAAATGGTGCAATTCAGGATTATTATGCAGTTCTTGAAGTATTTCAGTTGAAAACATTTCTCTTTTAATTTCCTCGTCTATGGACATAGCTTCATCGTTTTTCAACCTGAGCATAATTCCTAAAAAATCAGCAATTCCATTCAGAGTAGCTTTAGCTTTTTTTGCAGGTTTTAAGTCATTAAAATTCGGAAAAATGCTCAATGCTTGTTCTGCTTTTAGGATGCCTTGACCATAATATTTTTCCCATTCTGGATATGTGTCCTTATCTGCCGAAGTATATAATGCTTCTCTTACCGCTTCAACCTTTTTCCATAGATCATCTTTTGAAAGTATCTGTGCATTAATTTCATCTCTAAAAAAACTTAGCCAAAGTGCAGCAGCAGCTGCAACTTGTGGTGTAGCAGAAGAAGTTCCCCCACCATCAAACCTATAAAGTATGTTATCGTCAGCTTCATTCATTGTTGCCCAGGGAGTATTTGGAGTATAAGCAGCAATAGCATTCTTCATTACTTTTTTTGGGCCATAATTACCTTGCATGCTTTCTCCTCCTTCAGATTTTACACCAACTTGTGCTTTAAAAATATAGGGATAATGATTTGACGTAACACCAGTAGCAGCAATCACCCTTTGCCATCTCGCAGGATATAATAACCGTTTTGGCAATAACCGTTTTGCGCCTTTATTCCAACTATTTCCAGCTGCAGTAACAATCGTTACTCCTTGTTTATATGCTTCATTAACAACTTTTGCCCATTCTTTTGTAGGTGCTCCAGCCATTGACATACTTACAACTTCACAGCCTTCTTTAATGGCATAATTAATTGCTTTTACGAAGTTTTGAGAACGAATTAGTGCTACAGTATCTGATATACGTATCGGAATTATTTCTGCAAACGGAATACCTCCAAATTGTCCTTCATAGTTAATGCCATGTTCATTGAAATATACTTTTTTCCCAGCCAAAATTGACATAGTAGCAGTTCCATGCCCTTCTTGTTCACCGAAAGTTTTTTTCTTGACATCAATTGCTGCTTTACCTTCTTCGCCTTTTACAAAACTTATTCCCGAATCTAGAAACTCTGGCAATGCAGGATGATTAGGTTGATATCCAGTATCTATATGAGCAATTTTTATACATTTCGCTTTTCCAATCTTATTCCAAACCTTTTCACTCGCTTTTTTCAATTCTGAATAGTCTTCTAATAAGTGCCACACAAAATTATCACTTATAGTAGGTGGATTAGGCCAATTGTTAAGATAATGTGGTTGACTAGCTTTAAGTTTTAGTTGGTCTTGCTTTTCAACATCATATAAGTCTTGATGTATCTCTGGTTCTATATACAACGCTGAAAGTTTTTCTTTTTCTCTATATGTATGAGCTGCATCCCAAGGATTATCTCCATCTACAGCAACTTCATTATTTGCTTTTGCTCCAGGAGTTTTTACTTGTAATATTTGATTATCAATAATTAGTGTTGTGTTTTGCATTTTTAAAAGTTTAGCTGATTTCATATTGTTTATGTACATCCTCAACCCATTTACGGGTGAACGATTTTATTGGGTAAGCCTCTAATTCATTTGGATTGGAAGAGTCAATTTTTACAATTCTTCCTTCGAATAATGTATTATCTAACATACCTTCGCTTTTTAAGTGATCTTCTTTTAAAATGATAAATGGAAGTTTAAGCTGATAGGCCATAGAAGCTTCAATATGCACCCAAGGCGTTGCAAAAGATTGATGTTCTATTTTTGATTCTTGTTTACTCAAACGTTTTGAAACCCCTCTTTCAATGTATGTTCGCTCCATAGCAAGTACTAAGCAGCCATGGCAATTGGCCATTCTATTTGATACTGGTTTTAATGGATCTAATACATTCCAGTCATCATCATCTAAAGTTTTTAAATCTATTTTATATTTTAAAAAATGTGCTTTTAACGTATTAATATAATTTGCTTGAAACTCATTGTGAGGTGTGCCAACACTCAAAAAAACTGGAATTAAATCGTTAATATCTGCTTTAGAATTAGAATCAAAAACTGCAGTTTTAAATGCCATATTTTCTTCTTTTTCTTGTAAAAAAGACAGAATACTCATGCGAAGTTTATTTAATTCGGTATTGGCTTTATCTGAATCAATTAAACCTTTCATTTGATCAGCTTTTAAAGCATGATATCTTGCAGATTGTAGTATAATATTATGAACTTCTGAGGTACTACTATAGTAATTAGATAGCATGAGAATTGCTTGTTCAAGACTGTTATTAGCAATAAGCTCTGTGACTTCAGTTTTTAATGTGTCAAATTTTGATTTAGTCATTTGAAAGTTGGTTTATTCTGCCATTATAATTCTAAGTAACCCATTTGTTATTTGGTTTTTCTGCAATACCTGCTGGTCAATACTTATTATATTTTCATGAATTCTTCTTTCTAAATTGTTCCATTGCGCTTGTAAGTTATACAAGCTTACCAATTCCTTTTTCTTAAATAATTCAGTGTTATCATTTAGTAAATTAAAGAAATTGTTGATGTTACCTTGTATGATATGTGAGGTTAAATTCTCTACAATTTCATTTGTTGGGTTTATAATGATATCCTTCGGTTTTTGTTTCAACACATCATAAATGTTGCCTTTTATGCTTGATAGCCTTATATAATTACTATTGACACTAAGTTTATCATGGTATTGTATATTACTAAAGGTATAAACTCTAAGCAAATGTGGCAATTTCTCCAATAGTTCTTCCATAGGAAAGGTTTCAAAATAATTCCCGCCTATCCATATGGATTTTAAAGATTTTAAATTAAAAATCTGTTTAGGAAATTGTTTGAATTTATTATATGAAATATTAAGTTCTGTTAAGTTTTCTAGCTGTTCGATTTCATCAGGCAAGCTTTTTAATGAGTTATTAGCCAATTGCAATTTTTTTAATTTTTTTAATTTACCTATTTGTCTTGGCAAATTATTTAACCGATTATTATTTATGATTAAAATTTTCAGCTTCTGAAGCTCAAATAATTTTGTATAGGTATGGATTATATTATTATTAGATATATCAAATGTTTCTAAGCGAGATAGGTTTTCTATATCTTTTGGAATATTTTTAATGTTGTTTCGTATGAGTTTAACTTTTAATAAATTTTTTTGCTTAAAAACACCTTCTGGAATAGTACTCAATTCCATCTCATTAAATATAAATTTGGGCTTTATAGTATTTTTAGGCATTTTTTCTTTAATTTTATTACTTATTATCTTTATGGAGGAGAAGGATAAAAAAATGGTATTTATACCAACTTCGGTACCTCACGAGTAACATTACTCTTACAAAAATGATAATATCATTTTACTAGAGAAATTAGTAATGGCAATTGATTTTGGAAAACCCGAAAACTAGATGCCACATTTATGTTACTACAGCTCATACTACAAGGTGTGAGCTTTTTTTATTAATTATCATAAATCCTTTATTAATTCTAATATGCAATCTCTAAATTTCGCATAGGCAACATTAGCTTCGTCAGATGTTAATAGCTGTTTTCTATCATTTTTACGAACTCTATTGAAATTACCATTCATAACCATTAAATCTTTGATGATATCACTTCCACTATTTAATGTTGCATATTCATTTAACTTAAAAAAAGCTACTTCTAAGTTATCTTCAATTACTAAACTTTGTATTTCTGCTGCAAAGGCAGCTTTTTCTTCTTCAGATTTTTTTGCATGTTTTGATTCATCTTTAGAAAAATCAAACTTTAAATAGATATGGTCCATTTGCCTTGCCAGCATAATGTCTTTGTAAGAGATAACATGATTTATGTCCCAAGTCGTTAACCAAACTCTCAAAGTAGTCCAAGTGTTTTCCCATCTTGGGTGATGTGGTAAGGCCTCACATACTTTGGAAACATTATTAATAAATTTGATCACAGATTTAAAATTTTCAAACCTATACTCTCGGTATAATTCGTTCCTAGCTATAAATGGGTTTTCTGGTAGTTTAGACATCATTACTTTCCAATCTATCAACTCACGTTCTAATATGAGGTCTAATCGCTCTAGGTCTAATGCACCAGGTCCAACAGGATATGTTTTAGGGTATATGTTTTTTAGGCTTTTTTTCATAAGCTTTAATTATAGGTTATTTGTAGTTAGATAATATTCTAAAATGTAAATCCAAAGGATCTAATTTTAAAATATAGTCAATATGAAAACTTGTTCGCTTAGTAAATTAAACAAACATAAATCTATAGATATTAAATTTGTAAGTCAATTTTAGACTTACACATGTATAGGGAGAATATTTAAAGATATTGATTTTTTTCATAACACAAAAAATATCTTCTTTAATTGTTTAGGTACAAAATTGCCCCGTTTTTAGTAACTAAATAATTTTTACTCTAACGAAATTATCATTTCGTCAGTCATTGCAAATTGATTTACTGTATTTAGCAGAATAATCATAAATACAAGATGTAATGAAAAAAAAATATAAAATTTTAAAATGGACTTTAGGTATTCTTACTAGCCTTATAGTACTACTAGTATCTCTATTCTTTTGGATTAGAAGTTTAGTGCCACCCAGAGATATGGATATAGAATCGAGTCAAAAGAATGAATTAGTATACCTAACTGAAAATATTCCAGAAACTCGAGGAAAAATATTAGCCGTAGTTACCAGTACAGATACTATGGGAATGAGTGGTGAACCAACTGGATATGAGCTTACCGAATTAGCCAGAGCATATTATGTGTTTAAAGCTAATGGATTTGATGTTGATATAGCAAGTCCACTAGGTGGAACACCTCCTGTTGTTATTGACGATGAGGATATGGGAAAATATGACTATGCTTTTTTAAATGATGTCTCGGCACAAAACAAAGCCAATAACACCATTAAGTTAGATGATGTTAAACCAGAAGACTATTCAGCAATATATTTTGTAGGTGGAAAAGGTGCTATGTTTGATTTTCCAGAAAATGCCACAATACAATCTATTATTAAAAACTATTATGAAAATAACAAAGTGATTGGAGCCGTTTGTCATGGACCAGCAGCATTAGTAAATGTAAAATTAGATAATGGCAGACCACTAATAGAGAACAAGACAATCAGTAGTTTTACTAACGAAGAAGAATTGCTGTTAATATCAGATGCAGAAACAATTTTTCCATTTCTATTGGAAAGCAAGCTTATTGAAGGAGGAGCACAATTTAATGGAGGGCACATGTATTTGGAGCATATGAGTCATGATGAAAATTTGATCACAGGGCAAAACCCATGGTCAGTTTGGATTTTAGCCGAAACAATGATCAAACAATTGGGGTATACGCCAAAATACAGGCCTATAACAGGTGAAGAAAATGCAATAAAAGTATTAATTGCATACGAAAATGAAGGTGTAGATCAAGCCGAAACACTCATGGAAGACCTTATGCAAAACAAGAAACAACCTATGGACAGATTAATCTTGGCAAAGCATGGAATTGTTGGTGCTATGCAAGGCAATATTGTAGGATTTGTTAATATTTTAGGATTGGCATCACATGCAAAACAACTCATAGAGGAAGAACAAAAAAATTAATACATTTGAATAAATATAAATATTGAATTTTTCAGATATACTTCTAATCATAATAAGTAGCGCAGGACTTTTACATGGTCTTTTGTTCGCTACTTATTTGTGCTTTTTCAAAAAGAAACGTGGCATCACCAATGTGCTGTTAGGGCTCATTTTATATTTCATGGCCTTCAGAATAGGGAAGTCGGTATTACTAAATTTTGGTAGTGATTTAGAGCCTATATTTATTTTTGCTGGATTAGCTTTTCTGTTATTAACTGGCCCCTTATTGCGATGGTATGTGCTCGGAATGACCAGAGTTAATTACAAACTATCAAAACATTACTTGATTGAGCTAATGCCTTTCATACTCATCTTTGCGTTGAGTTTCTTTATAAGAAAACATTGGTTTGATACCCAGAGTAAGGAAGTTATACTTGTATTTGCTAGTGTTCTCATTTTTATTTATTTACATCTTGCAACATATATTTTTGTCTCATGGCGCATTGTTCAAAGTGTAAAACGCGCACACAATAAAAACTTACTTACAAAATCACAAAAAGCCGTATTTAAATGGCTAAACCTCCTTATCATTGGCTTTGTTTTTATTTGGGTATCGTATTGTCTAAACATTATTGAGGATGCTGTTCCTTATATTTTTGGGCCAATTATGTATTCTTTGGTCATTTACATATTAAGTTATAAGGCTTATCAACTAAAAATTTTAGATATTAATGGTTCTGTTTTTAAGCAGAATGATGACGCCTTATTATTTGAAAAAATAACGAAACTTGTTATTGAAGACAAACAATATCTCGATTCAGAAATAACCTTATCAAGTTTAGGGAAACATATTGGAATTGGCACTCAAAAAACTTCTGAAATTATCAACCAATATGCAAAAAAGAGCTTTAATGATTATATCAATTATTATCGCATACAAGATGCCAAGTTGTTACTAATAGATGATGCAAATAAAAATTTCACTATTGCCTCAATAGCATACGATGTTGGTTTTAGTAGCTTATCCTCTTTCAATAGTGCCTTCAAGAAATTTGAAAAAACAACACCTTCGGCATTTAGAAAAGCTTAATTGTTTGCCCTTAAATACTGAATAACACCACCATCAATATTTATAACATTAAAGATACAAAAGCTTGGTAATTATGAATCAAGATATTTATTTTCAGGAGTTATTGAACTTGAGTTGTTTTATTAGTGAACCAAAACAATTATTATGAAAAAGACACTATTTATTTTAATGGCCATTGCATTATTTAATTGCTCATCTGATGATTATAATGAAAATGAAGATCCACAAAACGCTATCCCAGAAGCTACAATTCTCGGACGTTGGGTACCAATGGGATTTGAAACTACAATTCGTTATGAATTTACAGAAACCAAACGTTTTAATATATATAGTACAGATGGAACTTTTCCAACATTAGAAGAATTTAATCAGGAAAACCCAGGGTTAGTAGGTTATGATTGGTATTATGAAGACGACAAGATTGTCGTAGATCTCAACTTTGGCAATTTATCTACCTTAACGCCACAATTTACTTGTGATAATTATGCTATTAAATGGTTAAATGACGATGGAGAAGTCCATGGCATCTATTTTAGAGAAGGTTATGATATATCTAGTTGCTCAGATATTAATTAAGTGCTAAGATTTTAGTCCTACTAAAAGCTACAAATATTAATTTGTAGCTTTTTAGTTATAAGAGCAAATTGATATTACAAGTAATCCCAATTTAGCCAAAAACACCAAACTTATAATTTGCAAATAAGTAAAAGCTAAAATGTCTTATCTAGATACAGTTGATATTGCTGATGTTAGCGTAGAAGCATTAAATTAAACCATTCTAATTACGCTATGCAACTTTTTATTTTACGCGATGCATTTACAAAACCATCCTAATACTAATCTCTGTTTTTATTACTCTGAATAATAAAAATGACCAAGCCTAATACTATTACAACAATGAAACCAGCTATCCAATAAAATAATGTGGTTACACTTGAAGCTATTTTTTCTGTATCAAAAGTTTTATCAAAGCTCAGACTTTTGGCTTCGCTTTTTGGAATATAAACATAGTAGGCTGTCGTTTGTTCCAGTTTTTTAATTTTTGTGTAGTACTCCTCAAAATCTTCAGGTTTAACAAAGCTATTTTTATTTTGGTACTCATAATTGAGGTACAGAATGTCTTTTCCAGGATTCATTTTAACCTTCAGCGAAAAATCAAAATTCTTAGAATTTACACTAATATTATCTTTAGAAATGCCCCATCGTTGTGGTAGTTTAACCGTAATCTGATGTTTTTTATGTGTTGGGTAATATAGCGCGAATGGTGTCTTTCGTTCTTTTTCGTCAGGCGAAATGAAAACGTCCAAAATACTGTATGGGGAAAATTCTACTGCAATATTTTTATTGTTACCAACCATTGGTGTCCAAATGTTATTGATTTTGTAGGACTCTTCAACGAGTATTTTATTGGCTAAACTATCGTCTTCAAAAATAGGGTCTTTTATAACTTCAATATCATCGTACATGTTTTCATAATAATTTTTAAAATCTTTACTTATTGAAGACAAACTACTCGATTTGTAACGTGCTCGCATCGCATCGGCTTCTGCATCTCGATATACTGTCATAATATTTAGTGTACCAGGTCCACCAACAGTTGGCAAATCGAAGGTATCAAATACTTCGACTAAATTTTCACTTTTAGATGCAATGTTTTCCAAAGCTTCAACTCCTTTTTTTATAACTAAAGCTTTGCCATAATTTGGAAATGATACCGACTTATAATTCCCAAATTGGTTGCTAATAGTTGGGTCGTAAAACAAGTTAGTATTGGTGCTATCAACAACTTTCACAACAACATGGTCAAACACCTTTGGTGATGGTAAAAACTGATGAAGTGATTCACCGTATGTTGAGTTAATAAGTACAGGATATGCAGAAATGCCCATATTGCGAAGCATAGTAACCATAAGCCAACTTTTGTCTTTGCAGTCACCAAAACGTTGGTTGAGTACTTTATTTGGTGAAAAAGGTTTATACGCACCAATACCAGACTCTAAGCCAAGGTACCTAATTTCATCTTGCACAAATTTCAGAGTAGCTGTAATGCGTTTGCCTTCATACTCAGAACTGTTTTTTATATGTTCAATTTTTGCTTTAAGTTCTTCTGATAGTTCTACATCATCTTGATATATGTTCAACGCCCAATCTACAACAGCATCCCAAGTTTTAAAATCGGTAACAAATATATTTTGATAAGGCAAATACCAACTAGGCATATTCTCTTCAAAATTTGGTGTTTTAGTTAAGGTCGCTTGCCAATTATAAGTTGTATAACCGCTATAGCTTGCTATTTTGGGTTCTATGTCTGAATTTTGAGTTTTGTACTGTAGTTTCTTATTAGAAATAAGGTAGTAGTTAATTTTGCCTACAGGTTGAAAATCGTTTAGCGAAGTACCTCCAGAAAAATGATTGCCATGTATTGGATTAAATCCTTTTACAGTATAACTTACGTCCAAAATATCACCATTACGAATATCGGCTAAATTGGCGATGGCATTCAGACTACCGTCGTAGATATAACTTTCTGCATTAGACTCTTGTCGAATGGTCTGAAAGTCATTAACATTAAGTTTGTTAATGGTTTTTCCTTGTCGCAAAATCGTAATGTTGTGCAAGAAAAGTTGCTGATAGGTCGGATCATAATTAATAGATATTGTCGAACCATCTTGCACACCAACATTGTCTGTTATTTTTTGTACAAAACGGATATAACGTTCTTTTTTAGGAATATGAATTTGCTCATCGCTAAGTAATGTGAGCAAACCATATGAGATTTCATTTAAATCAATGTTTGGATCTTTTTCATAAGATTGATTGACGACCCATTGCGGTGTATTACTCGTTTTTATTTGAGCATGAAAGACACTGAAATTGAAAAGAAAAAGTATGGCAAAAAAGTATAGGTTTGTTGTTTTGATGGTCATGCGAATTGATTAGAGAACAAATTAACTAAAAATATAACGCAAATCTAAAGAACATAAGCTATAAAATCTTTAATGCATGATTGCAACTAAAAACCAATAATAGGGAAGGTGTGAATAAATAGGAATTAACTATGTCATAATTTTGCTAAAACTTCCAGTTTTTTAAAAACAATAACCTTGTACATAGCACTGACTGGAACTTTATTGTTTTCAATTAACAAATGGGTTCTGGTTGCCTTTGTAACTCTATCCAAATTGGTAATGTAAGATTTATGTGTGCGTTGGAAATTTTCAGATAATAATGTAGTAATATTAATAAGTGTTTCGGAAATCAAGTACATTCTTGAATCTGTAAAGATTTTCAAATAATTTCCAAAACTCTGAATGTACAGAATGGATTTAAATGAAATATTAACAGGCATACCATCATGCTTTATTTGCAGTTCTTCGTTTTCACTATTTTTTTTAAGCTGTGTTAGTTTTGAAGCCGTAACTTTGTTTATGGCTTTTAAAAAACGTTCAATTTTTATGGGTTTCAATAAATAATCTACAACACCATAATTATAACTTTCTAAGGCATACTCAGAATAAGCTGTAGTCAAAATAACTTTGGGTGGTTTTATCATGGAACGCAAAATTTCCATGCCATTAAGTTCAGGCATTTCAATATCTAAAAAGATGAGATCAAGATCATTTTGCTGAATAAAATTGATAAAATCAAGTGGATTCCCTGTACTTAGTACGAGGTCTAAATTATCAATTTTAGAACAATACTCTTCTAACACTTTGCGTGCTAGTATTTCATCATCTACAATGCCAACTTTAATCATTAACTATCTTTTTTAATTAATATAGATGCTTTTAAATCAATAGATAAATTTACGCGATATTCGTTTTCTCTATCATCTATTTCTAATACATGAGAATTAGGATATAATAAGTTTAAACGCCTTCTCACATTTTCAAGACCGAGACCTTCTCTTTTCGATATAGGAATAGTGGAAGGTTTTGAATTATCTACATAAAAATGAAGGGTTGTATTCTTTATAGACGCAGAAATATCAATAGTACTCTGTTCATTCGTGCTTTGAGCACCATGCTTCATAGCATTTTCAACGAATGGGATAAGTAACATTGGAGAAATTCTTAATCTTGAAAGATCGCCTTTAATTACAAACTCGATAGTACAACGATCACTCAACCGCTTTTCTTCAAGTAACAAATAATTCTCTATAAACTCAAGCTCTTCTTTTAATAAAACAGTGTCTTTTTTAGAACTCTCTAACTGATACCGCATGAGTTCAGAAAGTTGCATAACTACATCTGGAGTTTCTGGTGATTGTTGCCTTGAGAGTGAATAAATACTATTTAAAGAATTGAATAAAAAATGTGGATTCACCTGTTCCTTTAAATAAGTAAGTTCCATCTCTTTTTGTAACTTTTCCTTTTTGTCATTTTTTCTTCGAAATAAGATACTTCTTCTCAGAAAGAAAGCAGCCATTCCGGTTCCGGTTGTATAAATAAGAAAAAAGAACATCTTATAGACGCCTATCCAGTTTGCTGGAGAATATCCTTTTAAGTAAGATGTTAGAAATATGGCTCCTATAAGGAACACCCCATATAAAAAATACTTTTTCTTATCGTAAAAAAAAGGAATAAGTATAAAGTGGTTAATCCAAATAACTGCCATAATACTTACTGCAAATCCTAATTGCCATACATAAAAGGCATAATCGCTATCATATTTATCTCTAGATATCCATCCACCTAATATTTCTAGCATGGCTACCAATATAAAAGCACCAATATTAATAAGTAGAATATTCCTCCAGGACTTTTTTATCATAGGTTTTGCTATTAAAACATGGTAAAGATAATATCTCAAAGGCAAAGTGCTACAATTTCTATACAAAAGCGATATATCAATGACGAAATGGTTTTGTCATTTAACCGTTGTGTTCATCATCTTTTAGATATTGAATCTAGATTATAGGGATATCTTTATTCAACATTAACTAAAAAAACATGAAACATATTATTTCTGTACTCTTAGCCATATTTCTTTTTCTTGCCTGCAAAAACGAGCCAAAAAAGAACGCTGATATCATAAGCTCTGCAAGTCCAAAATATGAAACATATAATTATTCCGGATTTACAAAAGAAGAAGTTTATGCATTCCATAAGCGTATTTATGAAGGTGGCAATTGGACCGAATACGGCGATTTGGAACGGTATTTTTATCTCAACTTCTCACAAATTCAGAAACATTCACGCATACTTAGGTCTAATACACCAAAAATTCTTGAAGAAACACCAAGAGATGATGTGAAAAATTTTATGATGCCAACAGATTTAAAAAAAGGCGGTGGACTTTCATTAAACGACTATGTACAGCAAGTAGAAGTAAATGGGCTAATCATCATTCATAAAGGCAAAATCGTCTTTGAAGGCTATCCGAGAATGTTCCCAACCGATTTGCATATTAATATGGTAATAACCCAAGTCTTTGTGAGTACGTCAATTGCTATTTTGGAGGATAGAGGTTTAATCGATACGAGCAAAACCATTGATTACTACTTTGATGCCCTTAAAAACTCAGGTTGGGAAGGTGTTCCAGTCATAGATATACTTGCCATGAGTTCAGGAATCGATCGTGTACCATTGGAGACTTATGAAGCAAGTTTTGACCCAATTAAAGATTTAGCCACTGCAAAATCTGTCAGACCTTCAGGAGCGGAGTACCAATGGTCTAATGCTGATGCTATGCTATTAACGCTATTAGTCGAGAAAATTAGTGGACTTACCTTTCGCAATTTCGTAGAACAGGAAATATGGAGTAGGATAGGTGCAGAATATAGTGCCCTTTTAGGATTTAATACTAATGGGACCTCTATTTCATATGCCGATGGCATGTCAACAACACTTCGAGATCTTGCTAGATTTGGTTTAGCTTTTACACCAAGTGGTAGAAAGAACACCAATTCAATAATCTCTGATGCGCACTTATTTAAAATCCGAGATGTAAATAAAAACCTTAAAAAGAAGTCAAGGTTTTCAGAAGAAATAATATGTAGTAGTTATCAATGGGGTGAAGTCTATGAAGATGGCGATTTTTATAAAGGTGCACATGGAGGTCAAGGACTTTATATATCACCTTCGAAAGATTTGGTTATTGCATATTTCGGAACTTCAAATATTAATCGAGAAAGTAATCAACTTAATGTTATTTCTCGACAACTTTCCAAATCTGGACTGTTTGATATTGAATAAAATGACCTACAAAATAAGGCTTAACTATATATTTATACATATCACTAACAAAAGACCATAACTATGAGAGCAATTAAATTCATAATACTAATAATCCTTTTATCAATAAATACAAGCTTTGCACAAGAAAATAGTTTAAAAGAATCCACATCAAACGGAGAAGGATCTCCCTTAGTATTGCCACAAATTCAGGTCGTTCCAATTCAAGACTCTAAGACTGAAAAAAACTATGAATTGTATATAGAGCTGCCAGAAGATTATTCAGAGAACGAAAATAAAATCTATCCTGTTCTTTATTATACCGATGCGATGTGGCATCTCGAAATGCTATCTGGATCTGCAGAATTCATGCTAGAAGATGTGATTCTAGTTGGGATTTCTTGGCAGAAGGACATCGCAGAAGATTTAATGCAACAATATGGTGCTCACGCCAGCCGATTTACCGATTATTCATTCTGGAAAAAAACCAACCCTAATCATCCCAAACTGAAATTTGGCCATGCAGAAAAACACTTGTCATTTATCCGTAACGAGGTTATCCAATATGTGGATAAAAACTATCGTACAGATCCAAATAGTCGTAGCTATTTCGGTTACTCACTAAGCGGTGCATTTGGTGCTTATATATTACTGACGCAACCAGACACCTTTAACAACTACATTCTTGGTAGTCCACTGAGTAAAGGCTTAGTTCCATACCTTTCTGAGATTAATGCTGAGCTAGGAACTGACGAGTCAAATAAGGATCATGCATTGCATGCTAACGTATTTATCGCCTATGGGAGTTTAGAAAAAGATAAGGACGAACCCATAGACGACTATATTAAATTACTTGATAGTAGAACAAATTTAGAACTATCCATTCAAAATAAAACTATTGAAGGTGATCATCAAACCGCTTTCCCAAGGGTTGCTGTAGAAAGTGTTGCCTGGTTGTCATCCTTGTTGAATCATGTGTCGAGTGAAAACTATGACGGCTCATTCTGGGATATTCCGCATCTCAATAAGGCATTTGTCACTACAACACCTGAGGACAGAAACGACGGCATATCAGTTGATACATTAGCGATAAATAGCAATGATCAAAAGGCAATCCTTAAATTATCTCAAGAGATTTTTGAAGGCAAACATGGCAACTATGATGCAGTACTCATTTCACACAAAAACAAATTAGTTTTTGAGTCCTATTACAAAAAAGGTCGAATCAACTTGCCTCACGGACAAGCATCAGCAGTAAAAGGATATACCAGTTTAGTCTTAGGAAGAGCCATACAAATGGGTTACTTAACCATGGATGATCTAAACAAGCCTTTAATTAGTTTTCTAAAAGATGTTGATCCAACGAAATTTGTTGATGGTGCTGAAAAAATCACACTTCATAAAGCATTGACCATGCATGGCGGATTGACTATAGACAGAGATAAATGGAAGGCGTTTGAGAATGATTCATTGCGATTAAAAGGCCAAGGGCTGGTTCAAACGCTTCTTGAGCAAAGCGAACCTATAACTGACGAATCTCAGACCTATCTATATGGTAATTTTAATCCGATGATGGTGATGACAGTTATAGACGCTGTGGTTCCAGGAACCGCTAAAGACTTTATTAAAACCGAGCTACTTGATAAACTTGGGATTACCGATTATAAATGGTCAGATCATGCAAGCGGTTTACCACAAGCAGGTTGGCAAGCAAGTATCCTATCTCGCGACATGCTCAAGTTGGGGCATTTGGTTCTTAATAATGGCAAATTAAATGATGAACAACTTATATCTGCAGCATATCTAGAAAAAGCAACTAGCGGAATTGTTAGACCTGCAATCGATTGGATGCCTAAGAATTATCTTTATGGATATTTTTGGTATTATACACCAGTAGATGCAGGTAATAAAACCTATGATGCCACACTTGCTTGGGGAGGCGGTGGACAACGCGTTATTGTGGTAGAAGATCTTGATTTAACCATAGTAATTTCTGGTCATGATCGTGAAGATGATAAAATCATGAAACCTATTTTTGAAATTGTTATACCTGCGTTTGCGAAAGAATAATTCCAAAAAACAATAAGCCTAATAATCATAAACCCGAACTTGTATCGGTTTTTTTTATTAAAACAATTGCAATATAATATTCTTGCGTAAGGTAAAAATGAGCTTTATTATTAAGTTTCTATTTAAATTAATGAGTTCAAGAATCTTCGATGTGATAAAAGGCAGGAGGGAAGCGCAAACCGAGTTTGAGAGGTTCATGATGTCGCCAAAGCAATAGATGTGAATGAGTAATGTATGTGGAATGGATTGTACTTCTAAATAATTTCATCAAAAAAGAAACGCTTTCTCTTAATCTAGCTTATTTTCAATCACATATTTACCCCAATCTACTACAGCATCTAACACTGGCACTAAAGTTTCACCAAACTCAGTTAAGGAGTATTCTACTCTTAGAGGTGGTTTTGAGGTGTAAACTTTCCGTTTTATGATTCCGTCTTTTTCTAATGTTTTTAACTGCAAACTCAAAGTGCGTTCAGTTACCGTAGGCATTTTTTTTCTAAGTTCATTATATCGCAGTGTAGTAGATTTCAAATTATATAGAATAGCTGTTTTCCATTTTCCACCAATAATTCCCATTGCTACAGTTGCACAGCAGGGATATTCTTTTCCTTTGAATTTGTACATATTTCCAATTTAATTAAACTATCATTTTTGACCGTTATTGCAAAGGTATAATAATATACTTAATATTGTAGCTATATAAAGTATAGTATAAAATTATAATAATAGAAACACCTGTGCTTTCAAAAAACATAACATATGAACTCAGTTTTAATTGACAGTATTGGTTACGCAGGTTTAGTCATCAATTTATATTCAATGTCTACAAAAGGGGAATATAAACTACGGTTAATCTCACTAATAGCTAATGTGATTTACATTCTATACGGCGTATTAATTAGCGCAAATCCGATAATTATAGGATGTACTATTGCTGTATTACTACATGGCTACCACATCAAACGTTTACGAATTAAAAAAAAGAGCAATGATTAAAATAAAAACAGCTAAAAAAGCAGATACAGAAGTTTTAGCGCTTTTGGGAAGACTAACATGGGCTGAATCTCATGGGCATTATATAGAGGATAAAAACAATCTATTAAACTATCTGGACGAAAATTTTTCAGTTTCTAAAACGAAACAAAATATAAAAAATACTAAGAACCATTTCTACATTATATATGCTGATGATTTTCCTGTTGGATATGCTAAAATTATAGTAAACGAAAAACAAGAAAGTGTAACTTCTCAAAACAATTGTCGCCTTGAAAGAATCTTCATCTTAGATGATTTTATACCCTTAAAAATTGGAAAACAGCTATTAACTTATGTTGAAGAACAAGCCAAAGCATTACAATTAGATACAATGTGGCTTTCTGTTTACATAAAAAACAAAAGAGCGATTAGATTCTATGAAAAAAATGAATTTAAAAACGTTGGCGAATTAAATTTTATAGTCAATGGAAAATCATATGAAAACATTGTGTTCTCTAAAAAACTATAGAGGTGAAGCAGTACTCTAAATCAAAACCAAACAGAATAAATCGTGTGTAGATTATAGAGCGCTTATTTAATAAAATAGTGTGCGAGTAAACACTCTTTTATATAGCGACGATAGGAGTGAAGTGTATTTATTAGGTAAGTACAGAAATATTAGACAATTATTGGAAATGGAGTAACTTGTTGTAACTAAACATTTAAAATCAAGTCTATAAGATGAATCTCTAAACATAAATAAGATGAAAATATTAACCAAAGGAAAGTATTATGGCAAGAAAGGTTTAGAGGTTTCATTTAATGGAATTCTGCTGTCCCAATATAATTATACTGGAAATAAAACAGATTGGCACTATCATGAAAATCCTTATTTCATGTATGTATTAAATGGTAATATGAAGGATTGCAATAAAAAAGTAAAATCATTGTGTCCTGCTGGAAGTTTAATGTTCAATAATTGGCAAGAAGCGCATTACGGTTCTAAACATTCTACAGAGGCTAGTGGTTTTCATCTGGAATTTGAAAGAAAATGGCTTAAAGAAAATGGAATATCACTAAATTTATTAGAGGGTAGCCAACTAATTGAAAACCCAAAATTGCACTTGCTTTTCGCAAAACTATATCATGAGTTTTTAATTTCTGATAATTGCAGTGAGGTGTCTGTTGAAGTTTTATTACTTCAAATCTGTGAAGCGTTGAGTCACTTAAAGGAAATTAACACGCAAAAGAATCCAAACTGGGTAGATGGTTTAAAAGAATTACTACATTATGATACGTCTACTCTTAGTCTTGATTATTTATCAAATGAGTTAAAAGTGCACCCTGTACATATCTCAAGAGCTGCGTCAAAACACCTTTCAATGAGTCTTGGTGAATATATAAGACAGCATAAAGTTAAAAAAGCCATTCCGTTACTTTTAAACTCAAATAATTCATTAACGGAAATAGCTTACCTAGCAGGTTTTTCAGATCAAAGTCATTTTAATCGCGTATTTAAATCGTTTTTCAATAGTAGTCCAAGCACATATCGGAAAAAAATTAATAAAAATTTTTAATGTTAATTTCATTCTATTAAGTAATAAACTTATTCTCTAAGTTTGATGATTCATAAATTAAAAAATACAATATGAAACATGTACTTATAACAGTAGTTTGCTTTTTATGTGTCTTACATGGCAATGCTCAACTCAATTTTTCTAAAACCAATACAAGTAATATTCCTCTACTAAACAAGATGGACAGTATTGTCTCTTCTGGCAAGTACGAACGCATTACAAGTATTTTAATAGCTAAAGATGGCAATGTCTTATTTGAAAAGTATTATAACGAAAATGATGTTAATTCTAAGCACAATACGCGTTCTGTTACTAAAACCATGGCAACTTTATTAGCTGGCATCGCTTTAGACAAAGGACATATTAAGTCTGAGAGCGATAAAATTTTTGACTACTTACAGCACAAACTTCCGGTAAAAAACCCAGATAAACGCAAAGAAGAAATTACTATCGAAGACCTCTTAACGATGAGCTCTACTTTAGAATGTAACGATAGTAATAGATTCTCTAGAGGTAATGAAGAACGTATGTATATTATAGAAGATTGGGCTAAATTTTATTTGGACCTTCCTGTTTATTCTTATCCTTGGGGACCTAAACCTGAAGAACGACCTCATGGTCGCGCTTTTAGTTATTGTACAGCGGGAGCTGCATTAATGGCCGAAATTTTACAAAATGCCATTAAAAGTGATTTGGTTGAATTTGCAAAGAAGCACCTTTTTGAACCTTTAGCGATTAATGACTATACATTGCATTATACACCTCAGAAACTATTAAATACTGCTGGAGGAAGTGAATATAGAAGTAGAGATCTTCTGAAATTAATTCAGTTATGCTTAAATAAAGGACAATGGAATGGGAAACAAATTATTTCATCGTCATGGATAGAAAAGGCATCAACAACAAAACTCGAAGCTTATGATGCGGAATATGGCTATCTCTTTTGGATAAAAAACTTTGGCAAGGATAAAAAATATAAATCGTTCTTCATGTCTGGTAATGGCGGCAATAAAGTTTTAGCAAACTCAGAATTGGGTTTAACTGTTGTTATAACGACTACTAACTATGGCAATAGAAATGGGCATAATTATACTGATGAAATTATGAATGACTTTATTATTCCATCGATTGAAACCTTAAAAGAATAAGTTTGATAATTACAATTTGTATTTATAAAACAATCGAGCCATGCAATTTGTTTGCAGATGATGTGGCTGGGTCGATATAAATCACGTATGTGATATTCTCACAATATTAATTAGAGCGTAATCGTTACAAAAACATTTTATATAATGTCTCATTATGATTACTAATTTGTATCATAATGTCATTGCGTTATGTAACTTGAGCTTTGGTTAAAAGCGAAAGTTGTTACTACAATTTCTTAAAAAAATTTATTCTAAAAGTTTGTTCTACGATGTTAATGGAGCACTTTTTATGCGACGACGTAGGAGGGAAGCGTAATGTGTGTGGAATGGTTATAAATTAACTAATATTCAAATGTTTACGGTTTTCCTTAAATATTATTCCTACAATATTTAGTATATTTAAACTCTCCCTATATATTGATTATTAGTAACACAAGTTTTAATACAGCGATTTTAATATCGTTGCACACTAACTCATGCGAATTTTTATGAATGAATTTTCTGCAAATGATAATTTAATTATAACTCTAATTGTTAATGGTTATCACTTTAAAGATTTTATAAGAGTATCTCCAGATCATAGCATCATTATTTTTTATAAATATGACAGGTTTGGAGGAGAAATATGGTATTCAGTTTTGATAAGTGAAAAGTCTCCTTCAATCAGTATTTTAGAAACATTGAGTAGAACGGCATCGAGGAATAATAGTAAGCCTTTTATTATATGTGATATCAAATTAAGTGTTAATTATGATTCTTATACATTTGATGAATTCTACAAAGAAATTGGAGGTGTAGTGAATACCGGTTTAGTTTTAAATCCAAATTTATCTGAAATAATGATAGATTTAGGTCGCAATAAATTACCTAAAGGATTAGAAGGAAAACCTGATGATTTACTTGAAATTTATTCAAAAGAATGTTTTCAATTTTTATTTAAAACGTCAGTTAGAAGATATGGAAAGGATAGATCTTTTGAAAGTCTTCCTGATGGTATTGTTTTAGGAAAAGACTCTACAGCATTTTTATTTGATTCAAAGGCCTATAAAGATGGATTTGACTTTGCAAGTGACGATATAAATAGGTTTGAAAAATATGTAAAAGATTTTAGGTTAAGGTATAAGCATATATTTAATATAAAAAGCTTCTTGGTAATTTCTGGAGAATTTAATGATTCAGATAAATCATTACAAGATAGATCTATGGAACTCATGTCTAGAGTACAAGTTCCAGTATCATGTATTACTTCCGGAGATTTAGCAGAAATGGTTGCTATTATAATAAATAATTCTGGCTTACAACAATCAATTAATTGGAATAGAATATTTGTTGATTCAGTGATTAAACTATCTAGTCTATCAACTCAAATCGGTAAGTTAAAAAAAGATAAAATAATATAAATAATGGGAACATCAATAAGTCATCCGTCTCCGAATAATAATAACTGGAGACCAGTGAAAATTGGATATAGGAATGAGAAAATTCCTTTGCAAAGAGTTATTAAAGAGATTTGGAGAGCTTCCGAAAATCAAGATAAACCAATATCTAAAGAGATTAATTCTGAAATTATTTTTAAATGTCATCAACTCATAAGTCAATCGACAAATGCAAGAGATGCTTTAAAAAGTTTTAGACAAGAACTTATTTTATCTAAACAAAACTCAATTGTTGCTGAATTTGCCAAAAGAGCTATTCCTGCAGCTTATTTATCAAAAAATGCGACCAAACAATGGAGAAGTGCATTCTTTTCTGAATTAACTGGATATATAGTAAGTAGAGATGCTTCTGGCTATGTAGGCAAAGAGTATCGTAATAAATCTGTTACTGAATTAAACTCGTTCAAGAATGAAATAAGAGTTGAAACCTCTCGAATAATTGATAGCATAAAAGTAGAGCCTAAAAACATAAATGATTGGAAGTCATTTGTAGACACAGCAATTAATAGTTCAAAATCTTATCGCAAATGAAAATAAAAGTGACCGATAAGACATCATCTACTAATTTAGACTTAATATCTGGTGAAAACTTGTATAATGGAGAAAATGCTTTTAATAACTATTTCGATGATACTACTAGTTTAGAAGTTGATTTGTTGAATGTAGCTTCAGGTATTTTTGCTGCTGATTTAGCTGTGAAGCGAAATGAGTTAGAGGATTATATTAGAACAATTGAAATTAGTATTGAAGTTGTTAATTTTCATGCGTTTGAAAGAATAAAAGACTTACTTGAAGAGGCTCTATTTGTTTTGAGTAGTGATAATTGGACAATTAGATTTATTCCTATTGATGGAAAACCTGAAGAGAGTAAAGATTGGCCAAATAAGAAAGGAACTGTACTTTTATTTTCTGGTGGATTAGATTCATTAAGCGGAGTAGTTCATTTCAAAAACCAAAAATCAGATTTAGTTTTAGTAAGTCATATTAATCAAAATAGGGTTGTAAAAGCTTCTCAAGAAGGTGTTTTAAAACTATTAAATGAATTCTATAAAACTGAATTACCATATTTTCCTTATCGTGTTTTTGGGAGAAACAAAGGAGAATTTACCTTCCCAACTGATGTAGAAAGGGAAAACACTCAAAGGACTAGATCATTTTTATTTTTGTCTTTAGCAGCGTTGACAGCGAGAAGAGTAGGGTTTAGAAAAATAATAAGTATGGCTGAAAATGGTCAATTTGCTATTCACTTACCATTAAATCCATCACGAGTTGGACCTTTTTCAACTCATACTGCCAATCCAAAATTTGTTGATTTAGCAAAAGAGATTTTTTTGAAATTATTATCTCTTGAGAATCTTGATATTGTAAATCCCTTTTTATATAAAACAAAAGGAGAAGTAGTGGGTATTTTGGATAAAGAGATTGCAAATAATGCAAATAAATCAATTAGTTGTTGGAAAGCATCAAGAGTTTCAGCCAAAAATCACTGCGGTGAATGTATACCTTGTTTATCACGAAGAATTTCACTTGAATATAATGGAGTTCATTTAGATGAATACAGCAGAGATTTATTGACAGAAAAGATATCTAGTTTAAATCCTGAAGACAACGGAAAAAGAAATTTAATCGACTTTTTAGAGTTTATCTCAAAATTCAAAGGTTATTCAGATTCAGATTTAGATAATTTAATGATTCATTTCCCAGATTTATATAATGATTCTATTGATGAAAAAGAAGCATTGAGAATGTATAGTAGAATGTCAATTCAAGCCTATAAAGTTTTTGACAATTACCCAGAAGTAAAAAAAATGATGTAATAATGAAGATTTCACATAGACAATTAGAAAGTATTAGAGCTAATCCAAAAAAATCTAAATCAATCCTAGAAGAATCAACAGGAGGTTTTTTTAGGTTATCAAAATACACTTGCTGGAAGCATGCTATAAATTTTTATTACAAATCAGGTTATGATTTAAATAAAACAGAAAATTATTTTATTAAAATGTTCGAAAAAAACTTTGTTGATAATAAAAGAAATCAAAGAGAATTAAAAAATTATCTCGAAGACCTTAATAGATATGTAAATGATTTTAATGATTTAGGAAATGATATAATTGATACTAAAGTTAAAGTTTCATTAGATATTGGCTATGACAATATCTTATCTGGAGAAGTGCATAGAATAGATTTATCACTGAAAGGAGGCTATGAAGTATTCACAATTATAAAGGAAGATTATAATTGGGAAGATGAATTAAGATTCCCCTTATTACAACACTTTTTTTCTGATGAGCTCGGTTGTTCATACGATGAAGTTTCTGTTGGTGTTTATTGTTTTGAAATGGGTGAGCATGTAGTGAATAAGTATTCACAAAATGAAATAGAAAAAGCTCTAAAAGAAGTGGATAATATTTCAGGACATTTAATATGATTATTATGTAAAATAGAATCTCGATGTTTGACTTGGCCTCATAAAATTTTGGCCAAAACAATAGGTGAGATGAGCGTGCATATTTTAGGGGTTTAGCAATATCTAAGCTTAAGAATTTCAATTATAAAAAGGATATGAAAACAATCTTAACCAGTTATAATCTTTCCTAAAATATAGCGAATGAGCCGTTAATTGTTTCCAAAATTATATGCAGCCTTGAATTTTTGTTTCTTTTGTTTCAAGACAAAAGATATGTTTAATTAAAAAAAAATTAAAAATGAAAAAGAATCTAATTTTTATGTTATTGTTTTTTACATTTTCCTATTCTTACTCACAGGTTATGGGTGAGCCAACTGTACGCTATAGAGGCAAAACTAGTAAGGATGGTGGTTCAGCATTTGAAAGAGGTAATAAAAATAAATCAAAAGAAACAGGTGCAGATCGAGCTGATAATAGAAGAAGAGATAGAACTTCAAATAAAAAACCCATAAAAAAAGTAATAAAACAGAAATCTCCAGAAAAAATTAAATCTGATGAGGCACAAATTATAGTATCAAGACTTAAAAAAAATAGAATTCAAATTTTAGAAGACTTTAAAAAAGTTGAAATAAAAAGAATTCTTAACAAAGAATCAATAAAAGATTTAGAAGAAATAAAAAGTGAATTAATTTCACTAAAATGGTGGAGAACAACTAAACGGAGTCATAGATTAGCAAAAGTTGCATCAAAAATGGAATCATTATCGGATTTAGTTTTTAATATTCTAGAAGTACCTCCTGGCACTAAAATAACGGCAACAGGCATAGACATCACAAGAGAAGTTATGGAAGAGATTATTAAATCTGAGAAAATTGATTCCAAAGAGATTTCTAAATTAATAAGCAAAATGCTATTTGAAGATAAAATAAAATCTGGTAGTCAAGTTATTCAACTGTCATTAGCTTTTAAAGAGTTTGCTAAAGATTTGCGAAATAGACAAAAATTAAAAGGCGAACAGAAAAAATTAAAAAAAGAAATAGAAAAACAAATTAATAATATAGATAAAGAAATAGAAAACTATGAAAATAAAATAAATAACTATGAATCATTAAGTCAAAGAAAGAAAGAGATGATATCGTTATTAGATAACTTAATAAAGAAAAGAGAAGTAGATATTATTAAAGATTAAGCTTTTGTTTCTTTTGTTTCAAGACAAAAGACAATGAAACATTAAAAGAAAACTTCAATTAGTAGATTAAATATAACAAGTGCATGGAATTTTATTTTTCTTAAAATTTATGCTCTTGTGGCAAGTTGACGAGAATCGCTTAAAATTTTTTATGACGTACATTTTGTCGAATACGCGATTTTTAAAACATAGCAAAAGGTTAGCTTTTATAATGCGCTGGCAAGAGGCTGGAAATTGCGTATAAAATAAATTGCAATAGTAATTTGATTTTACAAAGCAATAAGCGTTGGCAGCGGATATTTTACATAACGTCAAATTATAGTACAAATGCAAACAACTCTGCGAAGCAAACCGCTTAATAGTTTAATTGCCCCAAGTTCTGTAGTTTCTTTAGCAGACAAATGTTTCTTGGGGTATTTTACATAGTATAGAATTATAGCTATCAAATGAACCATTGCTATAAACAGCTATACAAATACATTTGTACTATAATTTATATTATGTAAAATAAAAATATTTGAATGCAATTGAAGTTATCTCCTATTATGAGTATTCTGAATCAATCATATAATAGACGATTGATTTCGAATCGTATATTAATTCTTCCTTGCAATCAACATCCAAATGACCTTATCAGGATCATTCTCCCAATCACCTAGATCTTCGTTTTTATAACGAATGGTAAATCCAGCTTCTTGAAGTTCGTTCTCAACATACTCAGGCCCTAAACTATGAGCATCAGTTTGCTCATCTCGTGATTTACCAATAATTCGGGACTTTAGTTTTTCTATAATTACAATTTGACCTCCAGGCTTTAAAGCCTTTTTAATATGGTCTAGAATGATCATATAATCTGTCATTTCATGGTAGGTATCCATAATAATAACAGTATCTAAGCGTCCTCTTGGTAGATTCGGGTTGTCATAATCACCTACAATGGTTTTAATATTGTTAAGATCTCGATCTTTGGCTGTTGCTTTTAAAGTCTCTAAACGATCTGTGCGAATATCAACAGCATACACCTTCCCCTTTTTTTCAACCTTTTTGGCTAAACGTATACTCAAATACCCTTCATGGCAACCAATATCTGCTACATAATCGCCTTTTTCTATGCCAATAGCGGTAAATATGGTATCCAGAGCCATCCATGTGTCTCGCTCCTCCCAATCACTTTCTACATATTGTGTATAGCCCATAAATGGTAATAAAATCAATAGTTGGATGACATATTTCATGATCTATAATGTTCAAGTTGACATCAAGTTAGGAAGTCTTATGTACCAAAATAAGAGATTTAATAAAATTTTATGATTTATAAGACAATAGCCTATGCAATTGAGTGTGCATTTCATCGAATAAAGCAAAAATTTCTTTCATTTTAGGTATGATATAATATATTTGATTCCCCCAAATACCAACTATTAAACTAAATGAAACCTACTAAAACACGCTCTATTACAGAGAAATCTCGCCTACAATTACTGCATCAATACTATGCATACACTGGATTTTATGAATTTATTTGGTCTGCAATTAAAACGGCCTTACCCTATGTCGTGGCTTTTATTGCTGCAGTTGCTTTAGCTAATCAATTTGTAGATGTAAATGCATCTTTAGAACGTCTTACAGAGATGTTGCCCGTTTTTGGTGTATTAACTGTCTTCTTTATTTCAGAAACCATTCTGGGCCTTATACCTCCTGAAATGTTTATCGCTTGGTCTGGAAAAATGACTACACCATGGTTCTTTCTAAGTATATTGGCTGTTTTGTCATATTTAGGTGGGTTGATGTCGTATTGGTTAGGACAATTAATTACTAAAATACCAGCTGTTCATAGCTATTTGGAAGTTAAAATGGAAAAACAGCTTAAAAACTCTAAAAAATGGGGTGGATTTCTAATCATCATTGGCGCTTTATTGCCCGTTCCTTTTGCGATATCATGCATGACTGCAGGAATCATTAAATTTCCTTTCAAACGTGTCATCTATTATGGTTCGCTAAGACTCTTGCGCATCTTTGCCTATGGCTATGTGATTTTTAATCTGCTTTAAACGATAAATGACTTACGTTGTATTTAATCGGTAAAATAATACTTCACATGTGTTTCTAGCGAATTTATAAGCCGTTCATCTTATAATTCATTATAAAACAACCACTTAGAGCTAACTTGTCTACCCCTCGATCTATTAAAACCTATGTATTATGGACGACAATTTAGCCTTATTCAATCAGATTAATAGCCTTTCTTATTGGCTGTTGAAAAAAAGTGATTTCAAAAGTTCTGTGACATTTGATGCCACTGATGATAGTTACTTCATTTCTATTAAAAAAGGAATCCAATCTATTTACAAACATCATGTCGAAGACTTTAGCCGTAAAGACAGTCGCTTGCTAAAATTTGAACTATCCTCTATTGCGAGTCATTTACTTCAAATAAAGCAATCTGTGGACTACGACCAAAAGCAAACGGCTTAATGATTTAAATGGAGTATTAGTTATTTACTATTTCTTGGTTGAATTTCAATTAAAATCAATGTACTTATATTACTAATTCTTGGGAGATAATTGTTCTAAATCTAAAAGGTTTCGTTCTATATCATCTCTAATGAATTGCCCGCTATTTCCATTGGTCATGATGACATACCCCATATTTAAGTCGTCATACAATTTAAAAGTAGCCCAGAAATCACCATTACTCCCACCGTGTTTAATCACCTTGCTATATGGTCTTTCTTCAATAAAAACTCCAAATGCGAGATATTCATTATAGCCCCAAAGATTTGATCTATAGGCTTCAAGTAACTCAGTTTGTTTTGAAAACAAGAGATCAAAAGTTTCTGGTTTTAGACCTTTCCTATCGTTTAAGGCCTTCACAAATGTAGCTAAGGATTGCGCATTGGTTACCAAACTATGTGCTACTCCAATTTCAGACTGCATATCCTTTCGTATGGCAAGTCCGTTAAGGTGGCCATAAGCCTTGTGTTTCATTCCCGTATCATTCGTTTTAAAATACATGTTTTCTAATCCTAGAGGTGCAATCAATTCTTCATTAAGAATGGTATTAATCCCTTTAGCTGTTATGGTTTCTATAACCCGTTTTAGATATTCAAAAGCTTCACCAGAATAACCATAACCGTCACCTGGTTCAAACTCATAGTCTATATTAGATCTACCCCAATTTGGAAGTCCGCTTTTATGAGACAATATAATTCGCGCAGTGAGCAATTTATTATACGCCGTATTATCAGACTTTTCGAATGGTAAATAGTTGTATAGCGGTTCATCTAAATCTATAAGGCCTTTCTCAAAAAGACGCATAACTGTATATGCGAATACCGCCTTTGTCATAGACGCTGCTTCAAAAAGGGTGTTTATATTTGCCTTTTCTTTAGTATAATTGTTAGTCACGCCATAGGTTTTTGAATAGGTCGCATTTCCTTTAAAAGCGCTGAAAGACACCGCTTCTATCTGATAATAATCCATATAAGCAGTTATGACCTTATCCAGTTTTATTTTAGTACTGTCTTTATCTAATTGGGCTAACAATTGTGATGGTTTTGTTAAATCTGGAACTTGAAGATATTGCAATTCTAAATTGAGTTCAGACGTTGTTTGATGCGCCTCAACATTAAACGCTAAGATAGATTTCGGATCAACTTTACGGAAGCCAGTCCCTCCAAAATATGCAGTCTTATCAGGTTTTAAGATATATTCGCCTTTGGGTATGGTCGCTTGAAAATCTCCACTCTTACGATTAGCAAGAATATAAAACCACTGATTTGCATTCGTTTTTGAAATAGCATATACACCTCTGGGGTTTTTATCTTTTACCAAAGTATCTCGCCATTGCACTCGACCCTCTATATGTCCCAAATTATTATTGTCCTTCTGAAAAACAAGCGTTCCCAAATTTACTGGTCTAGCAATAATATGTGAAGGCTGCCTATTCCACGCATAAATCTCTTGCGTATCGGTATCTTTATCATTAATCATATGCGCAATACCAATAGTTCTTCCTTCATAAATATCCGTTTCCAAATCTATTTGTATTTCATAAATTTTGGTGTTTCCATGAAGTGTCGATTTATAACTAATATTATCCCAAGTCGCTAAAGTTAGCATTTTGGGATCCCAACTCACTTGAGGATCAATAGTTAATTGTTGTGTTTCAGAAAGCAAATAACGACTTATCCCAGAGCCCTTTCGCAAATGCTGTTGATCTAAATACAAAAGATAGGCATCCATATGGTTGATGTTATCCTCTTCTGTGCCTAATACAAATTCGTCATCATTAATTACAATAGCTATGTATAAAGCGTTTTCTTCCTTTTGATAACCTGTCATAAAAAACGCAGAAAAATCGGTTTTACTATCCTGTTTCGAACCCATTAAAGGGACGTCAATTGCATGCTTTACAAGATTTGTAGGCCAATCCTCTATTTGACCATCTACAGTAATCGCTTCTATTGGATTACAGTATACTATATCTTTCGACAGTACTGAGCTTTGTGCAAGAACGACCTCAAATGTAAGACATAAAATCCCTAGCACAAACTTCATGTAGTGCCTGTTTTTGTTAGACAGAATCATACTTTCTAATATGTTATTTGGTTATGTTTTGAGAATTATATGAGCCTATCTATTTATGCTCTCTAATATAAATACTACCCGAACCAGCATCCAGTTTCATTTTTGTGCCTCCAGAATTTAATTTTAGCTTCATCTCTTTTGTGCCGTTAATGGAAGATGTGATATTTTCAGTTAAAACTTCAAAATCAATATCACTTAAAATGCGATTTCCTTTTGCATCAACATTTAGATTTGCTGTTGTTGGTAATTCTACATCTATATAGCCATTATTACTAATTAAAGAATATAGTTCTGTTGGGACAATCTTATCGAAGATTACTTTTATATTTCCGCCTATAGTATTTGCAATTACAGGACCACTAACATCTGTTATGTTAATTGAGCCATAGGATAAAGAAATTTCTACTTCGCCCTTAAAATTAGATAATTCTGAAGGCTGAGACCCTGAGGTTACAAAAAATGTATTGGCATTAGTCTTAGAACACTGTTCGGTATTCCATAGTAACTTAATAGTATTAGGTATGGTGATTTCATACTTATTATCAAAAGAAAACCTACTCAATAAATTCGTATTAGATTCCGATTGGTTATAGTCTCTAATAATTAATTCTCCAGAGTTTTCCGTAATATCTAAATATAAATTATCTGCTGGATTATTTGATTTGTTTCCAAGTGGTTTTAAACCTTTCTCTAGTTCTTTTTCTTTACCACTAAACGTTAAGTATCGATATCCTTTAATCTTAATTGAATCTGATTTAATTAGACTTGAATTTATCAATTTTCCATTATTACTATCACCATAGTTGAAATTGTAAATATATCGTGTTTGATTATTAAGGCTCTTAATGATCACTTCATCGCCATCATAGCCCTTAATTTTCATATGAGCGCTCGTACATATTTTTAGAGTGCCTGCATTAAATTTAATGCGTTTTTCATTGTCCTGTGAATGACTTACTTTAACTATTAAAAATAAGACTAGTAATGTGATTGTTTTTTTCATTTTGTTCGTTTTTTATTGATTTAACATAGCTAAAGAAGCTGATGCGTTTCCTTTAACTAAGGGCAAGGATTCATTGTTTTCAATAATCTGTTGTAAGGATGCTTTGGCACGTTGCTCTCGCAAAAGCGTAACAGATTTTATAAGTTTAAGCTGCACTAAAGGTTCCTTTTCATTAGCTAAAGCTTCTATGATATTGTTTCTAACTGATGGATTGTCTGGGAAATTTAAAAGCGCATCAATAACTGCTATTTTCGAATTGCTATTAGAATCGCCTTTTAATATTTTGAAAAAAGCCTCCAATATTTTTTCGTCTTCTTCTTGGTTATCATAACGGTCTTCAATTTCATAAATAGCCTCTAAACGTGTACTATTGGTTTGATTTTCACCTAGAGCAAGAACTAAATTATCTCTAATTTTTAGGTCTTCTACTCTATTCTGATTGAATACATAACCAAGTGTGACTAATAGCAAAATACTCGCTGCGATTGAAAACGATCTCAGAAATCGTAATCGTTTTGGCTGATTTGAATAATGCAACTCCTTCTTAATTCTCGCTTCGAAATCTAAACTTGCAAGATTTGGCATTTTTTCGTCATCAAATTCATTTTTATGATTTTTAATAAATCGCTCTAAACTCATACCACTAATTTGTTTTTTAATTGTTGTTTTAAAAGATGCTTACCTCTTCTATATTGGTTGCGCACTGTACTTTCATTTAGACCTAATTGTTCTGCTATTTCCTTATGCGTATAGTCTTCAATTAAGTATAACACAATAATTATTCGGTATTTATCTTTTAAGCCCTCTATAGCTTTTTTAACGTCTTCAACTTTTAAAGTCATGTCTTCAAAGTCATCAGCTTCTTCTTCATTATCTTGAATTTCAACCGAGTATTGCAGCCAACCTAATTTCTTTTTTTTCCTCAAAAAGTCTAAGGAGCAATTAATTACAATTCGTTTTAACCAGGCGCCTAGGTTAAGATCATCTTCTAACTTAGAAATATTTTGAAACGCCTTAATAAAGGCATCATGAACAGTATCTTGTGCATCATGTTTATTTTTAATAATTCTTAAACTCACATTATAAAGCATATCCTTGTACATCAAATAGACTTGCATTTGCGCTTTTAAATTATTTTGCTTGCATGCTTTTATTAATTCTGGGTGTTCCAAAAGTTGGTTTTCGATGTGTTAGTTTATATAATAACTTAACTTTTTATAAAGTGTCGCAAAAAAGTTAATAAAAATTTTTGCTACTACTTATTTGTCTAGTTAAATGCACTGACTTATATACACAAAAAAAAGTCCGTCACTTAGTGACGGACTTTCATAATTCAGGTTAAGCGTATATTTAAATAACTTTTACGTTTACTGCGTTTAATCCTTTTTTTCCTTCTGTGAGATCAAATTCAACTTCATCGCCTTCACGAATCTCATCAATTAATCCAGAAATGTGTACAAAGTGATCTTTGTCTGAACCTTCTTCAGTTATAAAACCAAAACCTTTGGCATCGTTGAAGAATTTTACTGTTCCTTTACTCATTGTATTATAATTTAATTTTTAATATTACTTTATGGTATTCAAAGATGATGCCACAAAACTAAATGCTGCTTATATAGCGTTTTATCTTCCCAATTTCCGTAGTGCTACCCATTGTTTTAGCATTTCTCGTGAGTCTGCTGCAGGATAACCCAATACGGTTTTTCCGGCTGGTACATCATTCATAACACCAGATCCAGCACCTACAGTAGCACCTGAATGTATGGTCGTATGATCTTTTATAGAAGCACTTCCGCCTATAACGACACCATCACCTAAAGTGACCGAGCCTGCTAAACCGCTACTGCCAGCCATAATACATGAACGCCCTAATTCACAATTATGTGCTATCTGAACTAAATTGTCAATCTTACAGCCATCTCCTATTATCGTCGAGCTAAATTTTCCGCGGTCTACACATGAATTTGCTCCTATTTCTACACCATTCCCGATAACGACATTCCCGATATGCGGAATTTTAACCAAGCCCCTTCCATCATCACTTGGACGATATCCAAAGCCATCTGCTCCTATACTTACATTGGTATGAAAAATACAATGGCTTCCAATAACCGAACGCTCTCTAATCACAGTGCCAGACCAAGCTGTCGTGTGATTACCAATTATGGTGTCGTCTAAAATGGTCACATTAGGATATAAAGTGACATGGTCTCCTAAAACAACATTCTTACCAACATAACAACCCGCTCCTACTCGACTTCCATTGCCAACCTTTGCCGAGGCATCAACTGTTGCGCTAGGATGAATATCCACTTCAAAATGTGGCGCTTCTGGTGTAAAAGTATCTAACAGTTTTGCCATGGCTAAATCTGCATTTTTTACTTTGATTAAAACTCGATTTTCACCAGGTTCTAAATCTATATTATCATTAATAATGGCTAAAGCTGCATTAGAATCGCTCCACATTGCTGCATATTTTCTGTTTCCTATAAAGGTGGCTTGATTGCTATTCGCCTTTTTAATCTGTTCTAATCCTGTGATATTTGGTGAGGCTGTTCCTATAATTTCGCCGTTAATAATCGTGTTGATTTCTTGAATTGTAAATGATTTCATGGGTTAGATATCGTATGTTAATTAATAGTCATACAATATACTCTAATTATTTAAAAATTTTATAATTCTTTTAATGCAGCTATCGCTGAAGGGCTTTCGGGATTCAGTGCTAATGCCTTCTTATAATTGTGCTTGGCTTTTACTTTATTTCCAGCTTCTAAATAGCCTTCAGCTAAACTATCATAAGCATTCCACGATTCAGGAAATGCAGACACATTCATATGAAATACTGCTAAGGCCTCTTCAAGCTTTCCTTCTTGAAGATATAAATAACCCAAACCATTAATTTCACCTTCATCTAAAATATAATTACTATCATTTTTATGAGCATCAAAATAATCTTGTCCTGCGGAAATATCAGCATTTAATATGGTCATATAAACTGATAATCCCAAATACTTTTTGGTTTTAGAGAAATTCTGATTACTAAACGTATAATACGTTTTTAAGTCCTCAAAATGTCCTTCTCTAATCATTTTATAACACCTATTAGCAATAGCGCCACCATCTTCAATATATGGCTTATTGGGAAACTCTGTCTTAAAGATAGTATAGGCAACCATGGCTTCTTTAGTCTTACCTCCAGCAAATAATTCTCGCACAGTATTCTTTAATTCACTAACTTTTATTTCGGGATAAGTTGTATCAGTTTTAACATTCTCAAACCATGTTTTAGCAGATCCTATACCTTCATTTAGTAACACAGTTCTAAGTTCATGTCCTATTGATTTTTGTGCTTCATAAACCAAACCATCTTTTATGATTACTTTATCAGAAAGCACATTACGTATACCATCAAATGGATTCTTTTCAAATAAAATAAAATCAGCCATCTTGCCTACTTCAATGGTCCCTCGTTTATCATCTAATTGCATCGCTTCATAACCATTTAGTGTTGCAATTTGAAGCGTCTCTGCTATGGAAAAACCTGCTTTATTAAAAAGAATAAGCTCAGATAAAAATGCACGGCCACCAAAGCGACAATCAGTACCTATTCTTAATTTGACACCTTTATCATGTGCGATTTTCATATAATTCATAAACGAATCAAAAGCTTCATCTAATTGCTTTTGCTGATCCTCATTATAATTTACCATCGGTGTTTTACGAATCGGATAATATTCAAATGATGTAAAAAAATCAGATTGACCAGCCGATGAGGCCACAACATTTAATGCGGAACTTAGCGTAGCTCCTTCCCTAGCCATTTTATCAAATAAAGTCATCAAGCGTGCTTCATATTCAGGGTTAGATTTTATATAACCAAAAAAATAGACCATTTGAGCAGCAAATTCATCAATGCTAGAATTCATTTTTATACCAAACATCTCATTCATTTTTGGCCAGTGCTCTTCATAATCTAAAATGCTTGGTGTCAAAGTAAAAAAGTGTTCAAAATTAGAAACACCAAAATCGATACCTTCAGAAATAGTCACGCGATTGTTATCGACATGAGAATTGATGATTATGCCTTGTTTCTTAGCTTCATCAGCCATGGCTTCATAATCTGGTTTATGCAACTTACTATACAATTTCATATACTTTAAGCCTCTAGATGCATATTCACGAACCTTTGCTCTCCCATCTTCTGGGTTCATGACTTCAATATGATGTATTGGCTGTCGTCTGTCTTCATCAGAGACCATAGAACCGCCACAAATGAAAATGTTTGGATGGTTTGGTGTTGGGTTTTTCTGCCAATCTAGTGTGACATCTATCCAAGCTTCTGGCTGCCCCATATCTATAATTGTTGTAACACCATAATTGAGGTAATGTTGGGCTTGCAAACCACGCAACATTTCTAAACCATTATCTGCTTTATAGTCTTCTGGTGAAGTTGAGTCTACGCCATAATTTCCTACTGTATGCACATGTGTGTCTATAAAGCCTGGAGTTAATAAGCGATTGTTACCTTCTATCGTTTTTTTAGCATTAAAATCTAATTTAGAATCAATAATAGCGGCTATAGTATCTGCATTTATTAATACTGTTTTATTCACAGACACTTCTGTCGTTTTACTATCAAAGATTTGCACATTAGTAATTGCTAGATCATACTTTTTTTTATTACAGCTGTACATACAGAGTATTACTATGTATACTCTCAGAAAATTTTTCATGTGGATTGTTTTAAAACAATACTGTCTCATAATGAATGTATAAGACAGTATTGTTGATTATTGATGATTTGATTGATGAAATTTAAGCCTGTATGCTAATTAGTTACCATAAATGTGTTTTGCACCTTTTGAAAGCAAATAATCTACAATATCTTGATGCTTATTCTTTGATGCAGCAGATAATGCTGTTCCTTGACCATTACTATATAAATTGATATCGGCATCATTTTCAACCAATAGCTTAACTGTACTCATTAACCCGTTTCTCGCTGCAGCATTTAGCGCAGAGCCTTGACCATTATTTTGGAGATTAATATCTGCGCCTTTTGATAGTAAATATGTTATTACCCCATTATGCCCATTTCGTGCTGCTGCATTTAGAGCAGAACCTTGGCCATCATTTTGAAGATTAATATTTGCACCTTTTTCAATCAGTAATTTAACCGTTTCAAGATGGCCATTTCTAGCGGCAGCATTCAATGCCGATCCTTGACCATCAGTTTGCGCATTAATATTTGCGCCTTTAGATAATAATAGCTCAACTGTAGAATTGATTCCATTTCTTGCCGCTGCATTTAAAGCAGATCCTTGACCATCATTTTCTAAATTAATGTCTGCACCTTGAGAGATTAAATATGTAACACTATCTGTTAGACCATTTCTGGATGCAGAAATTAAAGGAGAGCCATGACTATTTGTATTGACATTAATATCTGCACCATTTTTTATGAGATATTCCATTACAGATTTATGACCATTAGTTGCAGCAACATTTACAGCAGTACCTTGATTTGGTGAATATCTATTTATATCTGAGCCCTTACTCACAAGAAACTCAACAGTTTTTAGATGTCCATTGTTTGCTGCAGCGATAAGCGCTGTACCTTGGTTTGGTGAGATTTTATCAATTTCAGATCCGCTTTCTAATAAATAAGTTACGGTTTCTAACTGTCCATTATTTGAAGCTGCAATCAATGGAGTTCCTTGGTTTGGAGATATTTTATTAACTTTTGCTCCTTTAGATATTAAATATTTTACCGTTTCTAATTGTCCGTTGTTTGATGCTGCAATTAGTGCATTTCCTTGATTAGGTGAAATGAAGTTAACATCCATACCTTTATCAACTAAATATTTCACCGCATTTACATTATTAGAGTGTGCAGCAGCTATAAGTGCATTGCCTTGATTAGGTGAATAGTAATTAATGTCTGCTCCATTAGAGACTAAATATGTCATTATCTCAAGATGGCCATTACCAGATGCTGCAATTAAAGCATTTCCTTGATTAGGGAATTTGCGATTAATATCTGCGCCTTGAGAAGTAAAATACTTCACAAGATCTAAGTGACCACACCCTGCAGCTGTAATTAATGCTGTACCATCGCCTTGCACGTTTAGCTTTACATCTGCACCACTATCAACTAAAAGCCTTGCAATATCTAAGTTACCTGTTCGAGCAACTGCAAACAATGGTGCTTTAGCTTTTTCGTATCTCCAATAATTGCCATTGGATCTCGTTTCATCATATCCAGGATTTGGATCTATGCAATTTGCATCGGTAGTTTTTAATAAGTCTACAACTGCATCCATGTCATTAGCTCTAATAGCCTCTAATAGTGGTCTGCATTCAGAATTTGAACTTAAGACATCTTCGGAAATAGCAACCGTGTCAATGGTTTCAGTTGTAGTTCCGTAAGTATCAGTTACAATTACGTTTCCTGTAGTATCAAGTTCAAGAGCTGCACCTTCTTCTAGTTGTGCCTTTACAGAAGTTAAAGTGGCATGCTTTGAATTTTCAATATATGTGATACAATCAGGATCCAAATTGATTAAAATAGTTTTAAGCTTAGCAACATCTTTTTCTTCCAAGGCTTGCTTAAAAGCTTCACAATCTGAAAAATATTCGGGTTCTGCTTCAATATCTGTTATCATAGCATCATTAAAAGTTGGTGGCTCTTCTTGTTGCCCAAAAGCGGCATAAGGTTTATTAAGTAATAATAAAAGAGCGAAAAACATTGGTAAAGTAAATGTATACTTCCAATAACTGTGTGGGTTTGATTTTTTACTGTTCATTTTTAAAATTCGTTGTTTGATTAATGATTGATTGTAATTTGTAGTAATGGTAAGTGGTTTACTAAATGTTGCTATCTTTAAAAGATTCATTTGATAGCTATCCTTTTCAGTGTGTTCTGTATCAATTAACAAGTGATCAGTTTGGTATTCGATATTTTTTTCGACTTCTCTTCTAAAGAGCCATATAAAAGGATTAAACCATAATACGATTACAGCAATTTCTGAAAGCAATAAGTCTACACTATGACGTTTTTTAACATGAATCTTTTCGTGTGCTATAATTTGCTCATAGATTTCGAACTCATATTGCTCTGGATTAATAAATATATAGTTGAAAAAAGAACATGGTTCTTTAATGCTTGTTGAGTTTATAATGATGCCATCAGTATCTTTTATTTTATCTTTAGAACGCATGACTTTAAATAACAAATTACCAATCTGTAACAGAAGGTTTAGCGATAATACTACCACCCCAAAGACATAAATTATAAATATCCAGTCTAAAATACCTCTAGATGGTTCAGGGCTTAAAGTTGTCTTTTTTACAGATAGATTAGGTGTGTTTTCTTTTAACCCTTCACTTAAAGTACTTTTGTCAAAAGAATCTTTAAGCAATTCTTTATCAGTGCTTTGAGAAAGTGTAGGCTCGATTAATTCTGACACAAAACCTTGATTATTAATTAATTTTGGCAAAGACACAAATGGTATTGCAAAGGTTAGCAATAAGCCTAAAACGAGATACATTCTATTAGTAGAAAAGAAACTTTCTTTCTCAATTAGAATTTTATAAAACCCTAAAATGATAATGATTATAAGCGATGTTTTTATGAGAAGAATAATCATTATTTCTTAGTTTTATTAGATTTAATGACCTCAATTAATTCTGAAATCTCTTCATCAGACAGGCTCTCTTCTTTTGCAAAATAGGCCATCATTTTTGGAAGTGAATTTCCGAAAAACTTCTTTTTAATGTCAGTTAGGTTCTTGTCTCTATAATCTTCAAACTCAGCAACAGGACTATAAAGATGTGTATTACCAATCTTTTCAGATTTGAGAATTCCTTTTTTCACTAATATCTTGATAATTGTGGCTACAGAATTATAATGAGGCTTAGGTTCTGGCAACTTTTCTATGACATCTCTTATAAATGCTGTTTTTAAATCCCAGATAATCTGCATGATTTGATCTTCTCTTTTGGTAAGTTTTTCCATGATTATACTATTATATAATTCAAAACTACTAAAAAATTAGTAGATGTACTAAAAAATTAGTAGTTATTTTAAAACCTCTCAGAAATAAATCATATAAACCACTGTAAAAGAATGATTTACTTAAAATAAAAATCACGTAATTATACCTGAAAAATAACCAATAGACTATTATAATTTTGATATAAACAAAAAAATAGTATTATGTCAACTGTAGATTTATCTTGTAAATTATTATGTGCTTCAGAATCAGCATATCTTATTGAAACTTCATATCCTTCTGGTGTATATCAAATTGATTTATTAAACCCTGTTGGATTACCTCCTTCAATTCCTCGTCCATTAATAGCACCAAACATTGCTAATCAATATCATGCTATGGGATTGGTTGAAAACCCATATATCGCAGTTGCTGACGATAAAATTGACGCCTGCCTTATCGGTAAAACAGAAACTGAGATTATTGTTGCTTTTCGAGGTACACTTCCTCCTGCTTGGAATTTGTTTTCAATTTTAGATTGGATTCAGGATATATTTCTTGTAGCTCCAGTAGCACATCGAGGAATAACTGGAAAAGTGCATCATGGGTTTTTACACGCTGTAACTAATTTAGCACTGAATATTAAATCAGCTATACACTTATTAAACCCAAGTGGCTCAATGCCAATCGTCATGACAGGCCATAGTAAAGGTGGCGGAATGGCTCCTATTGCTGCCATGTTCTTTAAGCAAAACTTTAATATTCATGTAGAACAAACAATCACATTTGCTGGCCCAAAACCTGGTGATGCAGAATTCTGTAATGCATATAATGCAGAGTTTCATAACGATATTCGGTATGAAAATTATCTTGATATTGTGCCATTACTTCCGCCTTCAGATGAATTTATTGAAGCTTTATTACTATTACCATTGCCAAACAGTTTTAAAGTCTTATTAAAAGAGGCATTGGCTTGGGATTATGAAACCGTAGGTAGTTTGCGATATATTGATTCCCATGGAAATGTGAGTGCAGCTCCTCCAATGTTGGAGCGCATAGCCGATATCACGTATTACCTATTTGCTGATATCTACAAAATTGCAAGTGCACATCATGCAAGTTGTGGTTTCCGTTATATGCAAGGTGCCTGTCAAGGCAATGTTTGTAAATTCTAATCAACTAAATTAAAAAGCACTTATCTTATTTTAGATGAGTGTTTTTTTTTATTTAGTATCATCAATCCGTTTGTCTATCTCTTCTATAGTTTTGATATGATTTTTCTTTAACTGCACCAATTGCGGGTATAAATTATTATACACTAATATAGAATGAAGCGTCAATCGAGCTCTGTACTTATCACTCAATAAATATGGCATCATATCTGGATGGCCTAATTGGCCTAAAAGTAAATCTGCAATCCATGGCTGATTTTCTTTTAAATAGTTCAGGTTATTATCAATATCCTCACTAATGCGTTCCATTGATGTATTAACTAAGTTTTCATAGATTCGATGACTAGCTATTATATCTGAAATCAAAGTATCCTGCTCAATTTCAGTTTCTCCAATATAATTTTCTAATAACTTTATCCCCTTTTGCTGAAAGCTCAATGGGAAATACGACAATGCAAGTCCATAACCTTGCGGATTATCTCTATACGTTTTTTCAGAAACGGTATTACTTAAAAACAATTTAAAAGGCTCCTGTCTATCCTCTATAAATTTTATAGCTTGACCAAGCACTAGTGTATCTACTTCTATATCTTGTTTATATACTTGTAAGTATGTTTTTAGTCGATTTTCTGAAGCTCGCTTCTGATTTTGATTATTGATACTCACAGCAATTAAAATGCCTATAACGACTAAAACAATCTCTCCTATGCCATACATGACATATTTATATAATCCCTTTTTTGATACTAATCCCATTCGTTTGTTATTAAAAATACTCATAAGGTTTGCAAAAGTTTTGCTTCACCATAAATATAGCTTAATGTTACGACAATAAAAAAACACCTTTCTGAACGTGTCAAAAAGGTGTTGTAGTAGTTCTTCGGATTTATCTTATTTAGGATCTAAAATTTGCTCCATACGTTTCACACAATCTCTATAGTGATACTTAGTTACAGTATTAATGCCGCGATTTCCTGCAGCTGCTGCCTGACGCTTCAAAGTATTTAATTCACCACGAACTAATGCTCTCACATCAGATTGTGACACACTAAAATATTGTCTAGATCGTCTTGGGTCTAAATCTTCGGTCATTAAATATTCCATACGGTCAATATAAGCGCGTTGCAAATTACGACGATACACATCTACATTTTTAGTAAGGTTTACTTCACTCCAAATACCTTTTCGCAAGTCTTGCAACATTGCTAAAGGACTATAATTTGTGGGATCTATCGATTCATGATCAATCAAACGTCCTAAACGTTCAAAACTTAACAACCCATTTAAATAGCGGCTTTGTAAACGTCTCAAACGGTCTGTATAACCTGCATAATTAATGTTTTGCAACATATTTTTATCCAATAACCATGTTGGTGTTTCAAATGCATTTTCGTGCAACCATTGCATAGATTCTTGCTGTTTTTGCTTGGTAACAGTTTGATAGACAATCCCACCTTGACTTGGTGTTATGAGGTTCTCCTCTACACCACCAATATTACCCAATACATGACCTATATATCGATTATAACAACCTAATAATTCGCCATAAAGTTCCTCTAAATCTTCATAATTATTCGTTTGATCACTTGTCCACTTTGGTAAATTTTGCGCGACATATTTTAGATTTTTTAAAGCATAGTCAGACGCTTTAATAGCATCATTTCCTATATCTTCAGTTTGAGATGTAGGGTCAAATCGGCTACTTTGTTTTCCGAAGACATATTTAGGATCTCCAGCCTTTTCCACAATCCATTTATCCAATGTGTTTCGTTCAGCATCAGGTGAATCTGCACTAGTAATAGTGCGATATCCCCAATTTATAGCATAGTGATCGTAAGGTCCAATTTGACGAATAAATCGAATGTTTTCATCGCCTGGTTGTGCAATATAATTGTAACGCGCATAATCCATAATTGTTGAGGCAATTCCAAATTCTTGAGTAAAAGCGCCATTTCTATAACTCTCTACGTCATAGGCTTTACTTGCGCTCATATTATGTGGTAAACCTAAAGCATGACCAACTTCATGTGCTATTACCATTTTCATCATCTCACCTATTTCTTCAGCTGGTGTGTTTAGTGTTCGAGCCGAAGGGTTTGCAGCCCCTGTTTCTAATAAATAACGGTTTCTGTATGAACGCAAATGATTGTGATACCATATAATATCACTTTCTATAATCTCACCACTTCTAGGGTCTGACACACTTGGTCCTATAGCATTTCGTGTTTCACTAGCGACATAGCGCACCACAGAATAACGCACATCTTCAGGACTGAAATCTGGGTCTTCTTCTTTTGTAGGTGGATATTTTGCTATAATCGCATTTTTAAATCCTGCGGTTTCAAATGGTCCTTGCCACAACTCAATACCTTCTTTGATATACTTACGTAAACTTTCTGGCGTCGCTGGGTCTAAATAATACACAATAGGTTTTACTGGTTCTACCAACTCTCCTCTAGCATAGGCAGCAGGATCTTTTGGTTCTAATTTCCATCTACGAATATAGGTTTTGGTATCAGCTTTTAGTTCTTCACTTCCGTAATCAACTTGACTAAAGGTAAACCATCCAACGCGTTCATCAGCGAAACGTGGTTGCATGGGCGTTTCAGGTAATAAAATCATAGATTGATTCATTTGCAAACTAATCGTTTCTGCAGAACGTGTTGATGGCGGCTGCGAGGCATTATAGGTCATATCTTGCACCACTTCTATGTTCTGCGGAAAACTTTTCATTGTATTTATAAAACTTCGAGAAGCATCGAGGTTACGAACTTTATATGTGGTACGCAATCGTCCTGGAAGTCCGCTTATTGCTTTAACATCACTGCTATAAAACTTAGTGACATCAACCACTACTGCTGAAGAATCTTTGCTAAACGCTGCAATATCAAATGCAAATAACGTCGGTTCATAGTTATTTGATTTCACGGAAATACTAATTGGCAATTCTTCGTCGGCCACCGAATTATATGATCGCTCTTTAATCAAAACTTTTTTATCGAAACGTTCCCAAGCGACTAAACGTTCTCCAGTTTTTGTTCCAGCATTGATATAACCACCACCCAGATTAGCTGGTAATTTTGCTATTCGGCTCACCAAAAGCATATCCTTTCCAAGATGTTCATTTGGAATTTCAAAATAGTACTTCTCTCCTACCTTATGCACTTTAAACAAACCATCATCTGATATAGCTTCTTTAGTAATGACTTTATCATAAGGTTTAATTTTTCCTTGATTTTTCTTTGGTGCTGGCTTTACAGCTTCGGTTTTTTGATTTTTTTTCTTTTTTCTTTTGGATTGTGCTTGATTAGTGATTGGCATAAAGCAAAATACTAATGCCATTGTGAGAAGTAATGATTTCTTCATAATATTTTAGTTTGGTATGATTATGCAATAAAATTAATCAATGTGCCCAAGATAATAATGGATTTCACAAAATTTTAAGGACTTCAAATTTCCGTAGTTAACAAAGGATGGTTAATAAAATTTAAGCGCTTGAAAGTCCGTAACAGATTTTAACTCGTAGATATAAACATAAACCAAAACCTAAACAACAATTATGAAACGAATTTCAGTAATAGTATTATCAGCATTATTTTTAACAGCTTGTGTCTCAAAAAAGAAATACCTAGCCTTAGAGCAAGACAACGGCGAATTAAAAAGCGAATTAACTAAAACTAAAGTCGAAAAAGAAGAATTAGAAACTAAGTTTGCAAGAATTCAAGAACGCGTAGATAACTATAATTCTAAAATAAATGAACTTACCGAAGACAACAATACAAAACTCGTCTCTGTTGATGGTGTAGTCGTTTCTGAAAAGCAAAAAGAAGCGATGCGTAAGTCTCTTAAAAATGTACCGCCTGCATATATGTCTACGGCCAAAACATTAAAGGATTCAATGAATTTGGCATTACAATTCAATTTAAAGGTTTCTATGGATAATATTGAAGAAGATGAAGATATTGCAGTTAATATCGAGGAAACAGTTGTGATGATTTCAATTTCAGACAAAATGTTATTTAAGTCTGGGAGTTATAGAATAAGTGATAAGGCTAATGAGATTTTACAAAAGATTGCAAATGTGATTAACTCTGAAGAAAGCCTTGACGTTATGGTTGAAGGTCATACAGACAATAAACAAATGCGTAGTACTGCAGCATTAAAAGATAACTGGGATTTAAGTGTACTTCGTGCTACTGCTGTAGTGAAAAAATTACAAGATGATTACAATGTGGCTCCCGAGCAATTAATTGCTGCTGGACGTAGCTTTTACCAACCTTTAGCACCAAATAACACCGAAGAGAATAGAGCTAAAAATCGTAGAACACGTATTGTTATTTTACCAAACATTGATAAATTCTTTGCCATGATGGCATCAAACTAATAATTAACTTAGCCTATAGTGGTTGATTAATCCATGAAAAAGACTGTTGTTTCCAACAGTCTTTTTTTATGCAAATTATTTAGATAAAATAGTTGCAAAATAGTAACTGTTTTAATTGCGCATCGACTAATTTTGCATAAAATTTATAACCTTATGTTTTCATTGTTAAATAGTTTTAGAATTATTGCCATTTTAGAAGGTGTCTCTTATTTATTGTTACTATTTATTGCATCGCCTTATAAGTACTTCACAGAGGATGAGACTTACGTAAGATTATTAGGTATGCCACATGGTATATTGTTTTTAGCTTATATTGTTTTTGCTATTGTTGTTGGTCAGCAATTAAAATGGAAGACTAGAACACTTCTAATTGTATTAATCGCATCTGTCATTCCTTTTGGCACCTTTTATATTGAAAAGAAATATTTAAAGAATAAAACCACATGATGAATTTTCGTCATTTACTATATGATTACTTAATATCTGTTGGGTTAAGTGATACGTCAGCAAAGTATTTAAACATGCTAGCGCTAACTATTGCATTGCTTATCGTTGTATTTATTATCGATTATATTATTAGAAAAGTATTAGTGAATGCTTTTAATGCATTTTCAGTAAGATCTAAATCTAACTTCGATAACATATTAGTAAAAAACAAAGTGCCCAGAAACATTGCGCATATTATTCCTCTATTAATTGCAATCGAGTTTATTCCAGTTGTTTTTTCTGATTTCAGTTACTTAGAAAATATCATTGAGAAATCATCAAAAGTTTTTGGTATTATTTTGACCTTATGGATAGCGCGAAGTGTTTTAAATACGATTAAAGATTACCTAAAAACATTAGATCGCTTTAAAGACAAACCCATAGATAGTTACATCCAAGTCTTTATGATTTTTGCTTGGGTCATTGGATTATTTTCTTCGTTTGCTATAATTAGTGGTATTTCATTTTGGAAATTTGTAACGACTCTAGGAGCCGCTTCAGCAGTTATTATTTTAGTATTTAGAGATACTATTCTAGGGTTTGTGGCTAGTATTCAGGTATCTATAAATGATATGGTACGCATTGGAGATTGGATTACTTTTGAAAAATATGGTGCCGATGGTGATGTAACTGAAATTAATTTGGCAACAGTAAAAGTTCAAAACTTTGATAAAACGATTACAACGATTCCAACCTATGCGCTTATTTCAGATTCATTTAAAAACTGGAGAGGAATGCAATCATCAGGTGGACGACGTATCAAACGTTCTATTATTTTAAAAGCAACTAGTATCACCTACCTTACAGATACGCATATTGAAAAATTAAAAAACATTCAACTAATTACCAATTATCTAAACACGCGTCAAAAAGAGATTAGTACATTCAACCAAGAAAAAAATGCTGACAAATCTGTACTAATTAATGGACGAAACCTTACAAATTTAGGTGTCTTTCGAAAGTATTTACAGTTATATGTCGAACACCATTCTGCAGTGAATAAGGATATGACTATAATGGTACGACAGTTAGAACCAACGGCTCAAGGTTTACCTTTAGAAATTTACTGTTTTAGTAGTGATAAGCGTTGGGAAAATTATGAATATATCATGTCTGATATTTTCGATCATGCGCTTGCAGCTGTACCTTATTTTGATTTGGAAGTATTTGAATTAACTACTGGCATTATTAGTAATTAATCGTCCAATCGATTCCTAACATACTCGACTTCAGTTTTACCGTGTGGAGCAGGCATACCATCATCTCCAAGGTTTACCATAATAATATTATCAACTGTGAGAATCGTTTCTCTTGTCATTTTGTTACGAGCTTCGCATTTCATAGTTAAAGACGTTCGACCAAACTTTACAACTTCAATGCCTATTTCAACAATATCTCCTTGCTTAGCTGAAGCCATAAAATTAATTTCAGATATGTATTTGGTAACAATCTTAGAGTTCTCAAGTTGAATAATTGTATATAATGCCGCTTCTTCATCAATCCAAGCAAGAAGTTGCCCTCCAAATAAAGTTTGATTCGGGTTTAAGTCTTCTGGCTTCACCCATTTTCTAGTATGAAATCTCATCTTTTTTTTGTAAAGATTAGCATTTATTTGGAAAATATAGTAGGAGTGTTAATCTTTTTCTAAACTTTTCTTAAATAGAAAATAAAGCATGCTCTCAATCATTAAATTAGGACTATTAATCCTTTTAATTATGAAAAAGCATCTTGTTTTACCTTTACTACTTGTATTTGTTTTGATGTCTTGTGCGCAATCTCAAAACTCAGCAAATGTTGGCGGACCTTGTGAAGGCTGTGAAGCTGTTAATGATTTTGGAAATAAAAAACTAAACGCTATAGATACTATTTACGGCTTTAACTCAAGGTCTAATAAAATAAAAATTAGTGGAATTGTCTATGAAAATGATGGAAAGACGCCTGCAAAAAATGTCATTTTATATGTGTATCATACAGACCATACAGGTCGCTATCCAACCTCGTCGACTTCTAAAGGTTGGGAAAAAGATCATGGTTATTTAAGAACATGGTTAAAAACAGACAACAAGGGAAGCTATGCATTTTTCACCTCAAGACCAGCATCATATCCAAATTCAACGGTTCCGCAACATATTCATATTACTGTAAAAGAACCTAATGTGAATGCCTACTATGTAGAAGATTTTTATTTTTCAGATGACCCAAATATCACATCAAATATTTTAAATAGAGCTAAACCAAGAGGTGGTTCAGGTGTTATAACCTTAGAAGGTAATGGTAAAATAAAGTCTGCTAAAAGAGATATTATACTAGGGTTACATATTCCAAATTATTAAAACAAAGTCCCTAAATCCTCATTTGGAATTTTTAAATCAGAGCCTAATTCAGCATTTAATTTTTTAATAAAATAAGCTGATAATAAAGGAGATTCTTTTTCAATATTTTGATGAATAAAAAAATCTATCTCTTTAATGCCTTGCTCCTGCCATTCCTTTAACCTTAGAACCCAATCATCTAGTCTTGAATAATCACTTTCATGATTTGCACCTACATACCTTACAAAAGCAGTTGGGTTTGTAAGCCGCATATGCATTAAATCACGTCTTCCAGCAGTATCGACTATCACATTTGAAATATTATTTTTTTCTAAGAGGTCATACAACTGATTTGCTACAGTTTCATCATTATACCAATTGGTATGTCGAAATTCGACAGCCAAGTCAACTTCTTTTGGCCAATGCTCAATAAAATGGACAACTCGATCAAAATCTTTAGGTGCGAAATTAGAATGCATTTGAAGAAATATCGTTCCTAGCTTCTCCTTTAAATTAATAGCATTGCTTAAATAGTGATCAACGACAGCCTGTACCTCATTTAAACGTTTCCAATGGCTAATCTCTTGATTTAGCTTCGGAAAAAACTTAAAACCATTAGGTGTTTTGTCATACCATTTCGAAAATTGGTCTGCCGGAAAAATTCTATAGAAGGTGGCATTGAGCTCAATAGAATTAAATTGATTAGAATAATAACCTAATTCATCTTTAGTACCTCGAGGATAAAATCCCTTAAGATCGGCTTTGTTCCATTTAGCACATCCAACATAAATGTCTGGAACATTATCATCTTTAACTTTATTTAATACGCTTGCAGTATCAATATGATCTTGAGGCAAACTTAAATCTAAATCTTGAGGATTGTTTACGCTTCCAAATTTCATAGTTTCACTTTTACCAAAGGTAATTGTTTCTTTTTTTAAATGAAATGAGAACGATTAGAATATTACGTTTAAATCAATGAATTTCAATAATAACAAAAAATTAACAACCTGCATCCAATTAATTGCATATCTTTGAAACGTTCATTTCAAATAAATATGCCAAAAGTAGAAACATTCGATAGAGATTTTGTAGTAAGTCAAGCTACAGAAGTCTTCCATGATAAAGGTTATAATGCAACATCAATGCAAGATCTTGTTGATGCTACAGGACTAAACAGATCCAGTATTTATAACTCTTTTGGATGTAAACTAAGTTTATTTATAGATTGTTTAGAAGCTTATCAAAATAAATATCAAAAGAAAACCTCTAATGTTTTACTTGATGCTAAAAACCCAGCAAATGCTATAGAATTACTATTTCATATGTACAAAAGCGATATGCTAAATGATAAGAATGATAGAGGTTGTATGATTACTAATTGTAAATCTGAAATGGCAAATCATGACAAAAAAATCACATCCTTTTTAAATCTCAATCAAAAAAATACTCTTGAATTTTTAGAAGATTTAGTTGAACGAGGACAACAAGAAAAGCATATTAATACTAATAAATCTGCAAAAGAATATGCCATGTATTTGTTTAGTTCATTACAAGGATTTAGAATGACTGGCATACTCGTTCAAAACGAAAAACAATTAGACGGTATTATTAAAACAATTTTGCAAACATTAATTTAATTTTTTTTAACTCAATTTGAAACGATTGTTTCAAATAAAACACAAACACACAGAATGAATACATTAAAAAACAAAGTTGCAGTAATTACAGGCGCAAATAGCGGTATAGGATTAGCAACAGCTAAACTTTACTTGCAAGAAGGCGCAAAAGTAGTACTCGCAGGAAGACGTCAAGAAGCACTTGAAACAATATCTAAAGATTTAGAAGGTGAATTTATAACGGTTGTTGCCGACGTAGCTAAGGCATCAGATAACTCTAATTTAATTAAAGTAGCAACCGAAACATATGGAAAGATAGACATTCTATTTCTTAATGCAGGAATTGCTCCTCCTACTCCAATAACAGATATATCAGAATCCCATTATGATGAAATATTTAATATAAATGTAAAAGGACCTATTTTGGCTACAAAAGAAGCGCTTCCGCATATTAATGACAATGGTACAATACTATTTACAAGTTCTATTGTAAGTCAAAAGGGGTTTGATGGTTTGGGAGTATATTCAGCGAGTAAAGGTGCATTGCGTTCATTTGCTAGAGTATTAACATCAGAAGTCAAATCTAGAGGTATTAGAGTAAATTCTATTGCACCAGGACCTATAAGTACTCCTATATATGGAAAAATGGGATTACCTGAGGATGTTGTAGAAGAAATGGGTAAAGGATTTGCTGCACAAGTACCATTAGGACGTTTTGGAACCTCAGAAGAGATCGCAAAAACGGCTTTGTTCTTAGCATCTGATGCAGCTTCTTATATTAATGGAATAGAGCTTGAAGTAGATGGAGGACTAAGTCAGATATAAATAAATAGTCTTAGTTTAGTTCAAAAAAGCATAGTGATAAAATTGTCATTATGCTTTTTTTGTTAATAACACCGTTGACAACATAAAAACAAGGCATCAAAATACCAATGCTTTATTTCTATTTTTAATAAAATTTAAAGCCATGAATGATCGATCTACAAACTTAAAATCTATACGACCTATTATTGCTTCGGCTCTAGTAAATGAACATATGAGTGTTGATGAATGCTTTCAGAATACAACTTTACGACCAATTATAAAAATGCAAAACCATCTTCTCATTCTTGTATTTAGAAATTATATTACTAAGCGCAAAAATGTATTTTATGATTTGTCATTAACTAAACAAATGGCTTATATTGAAAATGCCATTCATAAGGATATGAAGTTTAGAAATTCTGTAAAAGGAATGATTATAGGTCAATTTACAGTTGAAGAATACGAACTTTATATTCAAAATTCGTCTGCCTTAAATAAACGCATAATGAATATCGTAAAAGAACGATTGGTAAGTAATATTCAACTGTTTGTACAACCTCTTGCGAAAGCCATTTAGCCACTAAATTATAGATTCACCATTCAAGTTAGTCGTCAAGACATCACTCATATAATCAAAAAATGGTCGAATCGCTTTAAATGAGGCATTGACATCATCTATAAAGTTATCACTTGTCACCTCCTTATCAGTATATTTTTTTGTGAAGATATATTGTTTCTTTTTTATTAAATCTATGGCTGGATGCGCTTTATCAAAATCTCTTGGTGCTGTTTTTAACTCATCTCCAACAAAATCTCCCCAAACAGATTTAAACTTTTTATTAGTTACAATAGCTCTAATCTCTTGATCATCCTGTTCAATTTCTCGGCGAATTCTCAATAAATCATCTTTATTTGGCTCCCAAAAGCCTGTAGCTATAAACGATTCGTTATTTGGCTGAATATGAACATAATACCCACCTCTTAACTCTGGTTTTTTTCTATGGAATGATCCACCAAAATGTGTTTTATAAGGCAACTTGTTTTTAGAAAATCGCACATCTCTATAAATTCTGAAGAGTTTAAACCCATCAACAACATCATGCTTATTTAATGCCTCATAGATATATTTATAAGCATCTTTTGCCTTAGCTTCATTAGCTTTGAACTCTTTCTTATGTTCATTAAACCAATCTCTATCATTATTTTTTTCTAGTTTTTTAAAGAAGTCTAGAATCTCTTTTGAGAATTTAGGAGTTGCCATAGGATACTTTATTTTTCAGAATAAAAATACAAAAAATGTCGCTAAGAAAAATCAAAAATTATTTCAAGCAATAGTCATATTACCTATCATGCGCATTTCTGTTAAAAACACAAAAAAAATCAGCATAGTTCATATCTATATGCTAATTAGTTTTTACTATCTAAACCCTTGGTTTTAAACGCCTAAAACAATTACTTTTGAATAATTAATAAATCACTTGCATATTGATAATATTTTTACTAATATGCGAGACTATTACTACAAATACAGATACATGGGAAGACCTCCAACAAGACCGATAAAATTCAGAGACGGATTTTATCTCGAAATAAGAAATAAAGGTAAAAATACTGGAATTAAGTTACACAGAGACACCAAAGAGCAGATGATGCGTACAATAAAAGAATATGAACAAAGTAAAGATGTACTTATTCTTGGTGAGTCTAAAAACGGAAAATGGGTTAATAAAACACCTATACTTCATGTCGTAGAAGACTAAATTTTTTACCTGTTTTAAGAATTAAAACTCAACACATTTTTATGAAATTCATAAAAATGTGTTGAGTTTTTTGATTTTGTACTACTATTTTTTCATAAATTGTTACCAATATCTAACTAAAATCAATTTATAATGACAGATTCTTTAAACAATAAACCACCTGTATGGTTTTGGATTGTAGCAGTATTAGCCCTTATTTGGAATGGCCTTGGAGTTCTTGCTTATTTAGGCCGAGCTTTCATGACAGAAGATATGATTGCCCAGCTTCCACCAGAACAACAAGCCGAATTTTTAGTAGAACACCCATCATGGTATACAGCATGTTTTGCATTAGCAGTTTTTTGTGGTGCTTTAGGAGCATTAGCGCTACTAATTAGAAAAAAATGGGCTACTATTTTATTTGTAATTTCATTTATAACAGCTACAATTCAGCATGTTTACTTATTTAGTACAGTTGAAGATATGAGCTTAGGAATGCCAATAATGGTTATTGTAGTATGTGTATTTCTAGTATGGTTTGCAAGAATGGCAACATCAAAAGGATGGATAAAATAACAATCTAACCAACCAATTTTTATCCTAAAAGGCATTAGAAAATTCTAATGCCTTTTTTTATAGTGCTATGAAATTCTGTTAGAGTTGATTGGTATGATAGGTTACTAAACCTTCTATTGGACGTCTTTCAAAATTTCCAACTTTAAAACCAAGTTCTTCTGCAACTTCTCGTATTTCGGTTTCAGCAAAAAATGCAATAGAACCTGCAAAATGAACAGGTACAGTTTTCAATTCTTCTCGATATTGAAATATCATATTCTTGGCGAATATGCGAATTCCATTTTTAATTAATGCATTTATATAATCTGAATCTTTATTCAAAAACATAAACTCAGCAAAACTTGCTAAATAGGCATTTGGATTTGGCTGCTTGTATAAATTGTATTTAATATAATCCGCTTCTAGATTGTATTTATGATCAAAAGCCACTTTAATATCCTCTGGCATTTTATTGAAATAATAATCTTTAATGAGCTCTTTTCCATAATAGTTACCCGAAGCTTCGTCCATAAGTGAATAGCCTAATGATAATACGCGTTGATGTAATCGTTGTCCATCAAAATAGCTACAGTTAGATCCTGTGCCCAAGATACACACTACGGCAGCTTCATCAACTTGGTTGAGTGTTGCTCTTACAGCAGCCATAGTATCTTCCTGAACATCAATTTCGGCATTAATAAATATAGATTCTAAAGCTTCTTTAAGCATTACTTTAGGCTTTTCTGTTCCACAACCTGCTCCATAGAAAAATATATGCGTCACCTCATGACTAAATGTTATGAGTTCTTTGCTTTTTCTAATGATTTTTTTGAGTTTCTTTTCTTTTAGAATTGCTGGGTTAAGCCCTTTGGTACGAATTTTTTCGTGAAGCTGTTCTCCATTATTATCAACGACTATCCAATCGCATTTAGTAGAACCACCATCAGTTATTAAAATCATGAGTTAAGAGTAAAAGTAAACCCGAAGTTATAAATATAACTTCGGGTTTAAAATGAATATTATAAAGAATTAACCTTTTGAGCTAAGTCTACTAATTTATTTGAGTATCCAAATTCGTTGTCGTACCAAGATACTAATTTAAAGAATTTAGAATTTAATTCGATACAAGCATCGGCATCAAATATACTTGTGCGAACATCACTCACAAAATCTTGAGATACAACAGCATCTTCAGTATATCCTAAAACACCTTTCATAGAACCTTCAGAAGCTTTTTTGAAAGCGGCTTTGATGTCTTCTAATGATGTTTCATTATTAGTTCTTACCGTTAAATCTACAACCGACACATCTGCAGTTGGTACACGAAATGCCATACCTGTTAGTTTTCCGTTTAATTTTGGAATTACTTTACCAACAGCTTTTGCTGCTCCTGTAGTTGAAGGAATAATATTGATAATTGCCGAACGTCCCAATCTATAATTTTTACGTGAAGGTCCATCAACAGTCAACTGTGTTGAAGTACTCGCATGAATTGTAGTCATTAAAGCTTCTTCAATTCCGAAGTTATCATCTATTATTTTAGCCATTGGCGCTAAACAGTTTGTTGTACACGACGCATTAGACACAATTTTATGATCTCCTGTTAATTCATTATCATTGACACCCATTACAAACATTGGTGCGTCTTTACTTGGTGCAGAAATTACAACCTTTTTTGCTCCAGCTTGAATGTGATAATCGGCAGTTTCTAAAGTGGTAAAAATACCTGTACACTCGGCAACGACATCAGTTCCAACGTCATCCCATTTTAAGTTTTTAGGATCTCTTTCGGCTGTAACTCTAACCGTTTTACCATCTACAACTAAATGCCCATCTTTAACTTCAACGGTTCCGTCGAAATTTCCGTGAACTGAATCGTATTTTAATAAGTATGCTAAATGCTCTACATCTAACAAATCGTTAATTGCAACTACATCTACATCATCTCTTTTTACTGTTGCTCTAAAAACGATTCTACCTATTCGACCAAAACCGTTAATTCCTAATTTTAAATTTGACATTTTATTTGTGTTAATATTAATTTTTATTTAAATCACCTATATAGACATGATATCTGATACACGTAATAATTCTAAGTTTATTTTTGATTTACCTTTTACAGCTAAATCTAAAGGCGTTAAAGTCATGATATCATTTTTTAAGCCAACCATACAATTTGTATTTCCTGAGATTAAACTTTCAACAGCTTTCACTCCCATTCTACTCGCTAAAACACGATCAAAACAAGACGGTGCTCCTCCTCGTTGCATATGACCTAAAACAGACACTCTAACTTCATATTCTGACATATTCTCATCAACATAATCTTTCAATTCAAATACATTTTTTCCAGTTTTATCACCTTCAGCCACAACAACAATACTAGAAGATTTTCCAGATTGTTTACTGCGACGTAACGATTCGACTAAACGATCTAAGCCTAAATCTTCTTCTGGTATTAGTATTTCTTCGGCTCCAGCTCCAACACCAACATTAAGTGCTATATGTCCAACATCACGTCCCATGACCTCTATGAAGAATAAGCGATTGTGCGAACTTGCAGTATCTCTAATCTTATCAATTGCTTCTACAACTGTATTTAAAGCCGTATCGTAACCTAATGTATGGGTTGTTCCGAAAATATCATTATCAATAGTTCCTGGAATTCCCATAACTGGTATTCCATATTCTTGACTAAAAATCATCGCACCAGTAAAGCTACCATCACCTCCAATAACTACAAATGCATCAATACCAGCTTCAACTAGTTTGTCATACGCCTTTTTTCGGCCTTCTTCTGTTCTAAATTCTTGAGATCGTGCTGACTTCAAAACGGTTCCACCTTTGTTGATAATTCCCTTTACGCTACGTGCATCTAAAGGTTTGAAATCGCCTTCAATCATCCCTTCATAACCTCTATAAATTCCAACACATTTAATGTCATGAAAAGCACAAGCTCTAACGACTGAACGAATAGCTGCATTCATACCTGGAGAATCGCCTCCTGATGTGAAAACGCCTATTTTTTTTATGGTGTATAGCATGATTATTTACTTTTATAGAGTAAAACTAGTAAACAAAAACTACAATAAAAATGGAATTGGACTTTATTTAACAGGTCTTCAAAAACTCAAACGTTTTCGTTAATAAAAAAAAGAATAATTGTTAAAAATAAGTTGGATTAATTGCTTTTTGAGTCCTTTTTTGATTTGATTTTAATAAAATCTGGTGTCATTTCTTTATCAACTTCCTCTTTTTCCGCTTCTTTCTTTTCCTCTTTCTTTTTATTCTTTCCGGAGAAGATAATTTGCACTAATTCTTTGAAAGTATCAAACTCTACATTATAAGTTAAACCGGCACCTTGAGTATAACCAATTTCTTCACCAAAATTTCTAATACTATTTTCTCGATTAAAGAATGTAGCCTTTAGTGTACCATCATCATTTAAAAGTACATCGATTTGAACGTCTCCAGCAATTACAGTTTGATTAACACCTCCAATTGGCACACCAACTTTACCATTTATTAAAACACGATCGCTAATTTTTGTACTTAAAGTGAGGCCTAGTCTATCATCGGTTTGATAATCTGCAGTTTGCTCTCCAATTTGGTAATCAAAACCAACTTGGAGTTTTCCATCATCATTAGTTAAAAAGCTATTGAAAAAGGCATTCACCCGATCTGAAATCGTTCCATAGGCTTGCTGACCTAAACTTAATTCACTAGCAAAAGACCCAGTAGATAACAAGAACAATGCTTGATTTGTTCTGCTTTCCTTTGTTTCTAAACGATAATCTAACTCGGATTTTATAGTAGAATTCACATCTGGGAAATTAAAGGTGAAGTCTGGATCTGGCTGTTCTAACTGACCAGTCAGGTTCACTTCTACTTCTACTTCGATACTTCTATTAATTGGATTATCTAATAATACTGAAGGATTAGCTTGAGTTGCATATACAGCAGTTAAACCTATTTGAGCTTTGAGAGGATCTCCTTCCCAGCGAATAGAACCTCCAGGAACAACGGTTAGTTCTTTTTGAACCAAACCTCCGTAAGCAAAATTATAATTTCCTTCAACAATCTGAAAATCCCCAAACATTTGAAACTTTCCATTGGTATTGATATCAAACAATAGATTACCATTCCCTTTTCCTTGAATTGTACTACCTGAGTTTTTATCAATTAAAATTTCTATATCTGCATATGGGTTTACAAACAGATTGAACTCCAATTCTAATCCTTTAACTTCTGTATTATTTATAACCTCCCCTCGAAGACGAGCTTCTTTTTCTTCAGGGCTTAAAAAGTGAATAAAAGAATTATCGCCATAACTTTCTAAATCACTTAACGGAATTTTAAATATGGTTCCCTCTGCTGTACTACCATTAAATACAATTTTAAGCGCATCTGTTGGCCCAATGATATCTGCTTTACCGTTAACAAATGCTGTACCATAATACAACTCTTCTTCATTATAATCTGTATCTAAAACAAGTAAACGATTTGTATCTATTTCTAACCCAAGCTTCCAATCAGAAAAGTTTTGATGACCAATAAATCCATTTAATGTCGCTTTTGAGAAAAATTCAGAATCTGTAATTTCAACATCCTGAAAAATAAATTTCTGAGATTCTAGTTTCACTTGTGAATCAAAATCGAAACTATAATCTACATTGAGATACGGTATGGTCAACCCTGCGTTATCCAAAAGTAAGTCTCCATTAAATTGAGGGTTTTTAAGGCTTCCATTTACTTTCGCGTTACCAGTTACTAAGCCTCTAATATTAGTAATTACACCTTCACCGAATGGATCTAGTGGATCAAGTAAAAATTCATCAAAAACAACATCGACATCAATAGTATTGGCATCAACATCAATAGTTCCTTTAGCATCCAAAGACTTTAAATTACCATTTTTAAGTGATACATCAACATTATAATTGGTAAGCGATTTATTTCCCTTTATTTGCGCATTAAGTTCTCCTAATTCATAATCATTAGCTTTTAAATCACTTATGACAACAGTAGAATTTGGCAAATACACACCATCATTCTGTAATATTTTGAGTTCACCATTAACACGTCCTTCTAAATACAAACTATCAACTCTTGGAGTAATCTTGGTGAGATCTACATCTGTAAAATCTAGTTTGAGATTTTTATAATTATCATTTTGCAATTGCCCAGAAAGTTCAATACGCTCTTCAAAATGGTTCATTACCATTTGACTAATATCAAAGTTTTTAAAATCTCTAGTAAAGGCAATTTTATTTAATCTATTCTTGTCTTCATTAATTGTCCATTCGTTATCCTTGAATAGTACTGTAGATTTTCTAAAACCAATAACAGATTTATTGCTTTCATCAATAGTATAAAACATACTTAAGTTGAAATCATCTACATTTTGCTTTCCACCTTTAAATTCAGATTTGATAAACAAAGTATCACGCTGTGTCACATTAATTAAACTAAATTTCGATACATCATAAAACTTGGTACTCAATGTGTCAATTTCTATGTAGGTATTAAATAGTGGGTTACTATTATCAATCAACACTGAAATATCGTTTGCAAAATAATCGAGTAATTTAATCTTAGGAGAATTGAAGGTTAAGTTGAATTGTTTTTCATCGGTTTCAATTCGACCTTTTATAGTTGTATTTGGTCCTAACTCAATATCATGATAAAAAGCTTCAACAATTTTATTATAGATTTTGAAATCAAATTCTATATACTGGTCGGTTTCAATTTCATTAGGAATATAGTTCGTATATATACTTCCAATTGAGTTTTCAACAAGCTTACCTATATCGGCAAACTTAAAGTTACCACTCATTTTACCTTGAATAATGTCTGGTGAGTTAATTGTTAATGTTCGCTTATCTTTTTCAAAGGCTGACTCTATTTTAAAATCTTTAAAATAATATTCACCATTTTCATTAACATAGGTTGTCTTATCAAATTTTAAGGTTCCGAAAGCATCATCAATACTAGAGCCTTTCATCGATGTTGTCACATTTCCTCTAAATACTGAAATGCTATCTTTTGTAATGAAGTTAAGTGCTCTAAGATTTGCATAAGCAACATTGGCATTGAAGTCAAAGGTTTTTATGTCTTTTGATAAATCTGCAAGTCCATTAAATTTAAACTTAAAATTCTCATCCTTCGATTCAAGAAGTCCATTAAAGATTTGATTTCCTAATTTTCCAGAAACATCAATGTCTTGATAGTTATAATCATTGTATTCTATATGGAATACTTGTCCAGTAATTTGCGTGCTTAAATTATCGATTGTAAATCCTTTTCCATCAACATCCAAATCAAAAGAGGTTGTTTTTACTTTTGGGTCGTTAAGTAACACTCCCAAATCAAATTCATCAAAAACCACATTACCTACATAGCTCGCATTATCAATATCATCAACCTTAGTCATTTTCATATCAGAAACAATAAGGCCTAAATCGGTATTAATATTAATATTTGCATCAATGGTTGTATCGGTGATGTAAGACGTACCTGTGATTCTGAAATTTCCAAGCTTTGAAAACACCGTTGGAATAGATGCTCCCAAAATATTTGGCAATAGCGCTTTTAAATCGTAGTAGTTAGAAGACAGATTATCAAAACGACCATCCATAGAAAAATCACCTTCAGCACTACTAAATAAGTTTTTAAAGCTGATATCGCCATAAATCTTACTCCTCCCACTTGCATTAAGCTGAAGTTTTTTTGCATTTAAATCATTAAGCGTTCCAGATAATTCAACATCAAGTTTAGCTTTTTGATTAACTCCAAATTCATTATAAAAAGTGTTTAAGTCATTGAGGTATACTTCAGAGTTTTTAAAATTTGCGGTGACGTTTACTTTATCTTCAAAATCTTTAAAATCTTCTCGATTATAATCAAAACGTACATTTCCATTGAGATGGGAGTTTTCGGTTTTAATACTCAAACGATCAAAGCTCATATGATCCAAAGTATACTCAAAATCGGTTACCAAATTTTTGACATAGGCTCCTCGACTATCCTTAAAAGTTAGAGTATTGATACGTGCATTGACATCACTACCTGCAATTACAAAATCTGTAGCGTTTATGTTAAGATCATTAAACTCGAGCACTTTTTGTGTATCTCTATTTTCATCAATCAATCTAAATGCGCCATCATAAATAGATACATCACTTGACGATAAGAGAAAAGTACTTTTTTCTGGTCGCGGATTGTCTTCGTCAAACTTTGCAACAAAAATATCAAGATTGGTATCTGTTTCACCTTTATATGTTTTGACATTAAATGTCAAATTCATAATGTCAATATCTCCAAAGTTTAATGTGCCATCGATAACATTTCCGTAGTTAAGAATTGAAGTATTTAACTCATCGATAGCAATAAGTGTATCTTTTTTGTAATCTTCTATGTAAATTTCTTTGAGCTCTACGTCTCCATTAAATTGAAGTCCGACTTTACCAATATTAATATTTGTACCAAAATCGCCATTGATACGATTAGTTACATATTTTCCCAGACTTGTTTGAACTGCAGGAATAGATAATACCAACACCAAAATGATGAACAATAGCAAAATAATTGCTAATATTTTTGATACTATTTTTAGGAATTTCTTGATACGCTCTGAAAGTTATAACTTTGACCTCAAAATTAACAATTATTGTGCCTAATTTATATTAATGACATCACAAAATATATATATTCTTGCTATTGAGTCATCTTGTGATGACACCGCAGCTGCTGTAATGTGTAACGGTAAAATTTTGAGCAACATTGTTGCTAATCAAAAAATACATGAAGCGTATGGTGGCGTTGTTCCAGAATTGGCATCTAGAGCACACCAGCAAAATATTGTTCCAGTTGTAGATTTAGCCCTAAAAAAAGCTGAAATTTCTAAATCACAGCTTAGTGCTATTGCCTTTACTAGAGGTCCAGGTTTAATGGGGTCTCTTCTCGTAGGAACGTCATTTGCAAAATCGTTGGCTTACGGATTAGATATTCCTCTAATAGATGTTAATCATATGCAAGCACATATTTTAGCACATTTTATTGAAGAATCCGATTTTAAAAAACCTCCTTTTCCTTTTTTAGCAATGACCATTTCTGGAGGACATACGCAAATTGTCAAAGTGAACTCCTATTTCAATATGGAAGTCATAGGTGAAACTATAGACGACGCTGTTGGTGAAGCGTTTGATAAAAGTGGGAAACTTCTTGGTTTAGGATATCCTGCTGGACCAGAAATAGATAGGCGTGCTGCCTTAGGTAATCCAAAAGCATTTGCTTTTACTAAGCCAAAAGTTGACGGGTTAAATTTTAGTTTTTCAGGTTTAAAAACTCAAATATTATATTTTGTTCAGAAACAAGTTAAAGCTAACCCAAACTTTATTGAAGCGCATTTAAATGACATTTGCGCCTCTATTCAATACACCATTATTGGAATTTTAATTGATAAGTTGAAATTAGCGACGAAAGAAACTGGCATTAATCACATTGCAATTGGAGGCGGTGTTTCGGCAAACTCAGGGATACGTCAAGCTTTGAAAAATGGGGAACAAAAATTTGGCTGGACAACGTATGTCCCAAAGTTTGAATATACTACAGATAATGCCGCAATGATAGCCATTGTTGGACATTTGAAATACTTAGAAGGTGATTATGCAGATCAAAGTATTATGGCTTCGGCGAGATTGAAAATTTAATGAATAAGCTCTATCCTCATATTTATTTTTGGCTTACTGCGATTAGCATTATCATAATTAGTGAGCTATCAATACTTAATATTAGTGATGCAGTAAGCATGAGTATTCGTGATACATATTATGTTGTCGCAAAAAGAGAAGTGAGTATTGTTTTTAGTTCATTATATCTCTTTGCTGGCCTTATTTACTGGTTGTTTCAAAAAATCAATATTAAACTCAACATAAATCTTATTAGGCTTCATACATTCGTTAGCATTAGTACTGTAATGGTGTATTATATTTTTTTAATTTATTTTAGATACTTCAAAACAAAAAGTTTGTTTGAGTCCTCAAATGAGACTTACATTAATTTGATATTAATTTTCACTACACTACTCATACAGGTGCATTTTATTTATAATATTATCTATTCAGTTATAAAGCATAATGCAAGTAAAAAAACACAGTAATAATCATGGCATTCAACAAACAACTCGCAATACGAATTAGAGAACAACTGAAATTGTTTCCTGAAGATTTTACTGAAAAGAAAATGTTTGGTGGCTTATCGTTTTTATATAAAGGAAAAATGACTGTTGGCATTATTAAAGAGGATTTAGCTGTACGAATTATTGGAGATAAAATGGACGCTGAATTGGCAAAAAATAGTGTTAGACCTATGGATTTCACCAAACGGCCTATGAAGGAGTTTGTTTATGTATCTCAAGATGGTATTACAACCGAAACCGACTTACTACACTATATAGAGTTAGGTTTAGAACATGCAAAAAGTAAACTTTAAAAATGGACACTGATATCTATATAATAATCAGAGCGGTTAATAATTTTATAGATGGCTTATTTTTTGGGTTCGCAATCCTCATGTTATTAGCACTATTAGCCTCAGTATTATCAAGAAACAAACATATAAATAAGTTTATACATCATGCCATTGTTGTGGCGAGAGTATTAGCTATTGTATATTTTGTTCTGTATCTTATAAGTTTAGTTTTCTATTATGGTTCAGGAGATTTTACGCTGTTTAGTAAAAGAGCAACAGGCCCCTATGCCTATGCATATTGGTTCTCGTTATTAAGACCTTTGACATTTTGTGGTTTGATTCAATTGTATTGGTTTAAAAAGATAAGATCCAAGTTGCGCTTCTTAATACCTTTGACATTCCTCATTGCCATTTTAACGTTATTTTCAGGAGCAATGTTTGAAAAACTAGTCATTATTAATGCGTCATATCATCGAGGTGATTGGTCTGGAGATTCACGATTTGAATATGAATTCCTTTTAATCATAGCATTGCATATTATAGAAAAATGTGTGCTTTTTAGTGCATTAGTCTTTGGAAGTTGGGCTATTTTTAAAGCACCTAAATTAGAGTGATTTATTCAAAATCAACACTATTCAAAATCAAACCTGATGCTGGCGCAATAAAATCCATCACTTCCATGCTTTCAGGTTTTAGAGAATCTTCAATGTACTCTAAGTCGACTTCTCTTCTACCCAACTTGATAAGTGTTCCCATCATGAGACGTATTTGATTTCGTCCAAAACCTTTTCCCTTTACTATGAGTGTGTAGGTGTTCTTTGGAAAAAAACTAGCTGTAAATAATGTGTTCTCAACTAGTTGACAGCTTTCAATAGTTCTAGTATATACGCCTTTATCTGTCGCTCGAAAACAGTAAGGTTTAAAATTATGAATCCCTATAAATAATTGAGCGCCTTGCTTCATGAGTTCAATATCTAAATCGTCAAGAATGGTGGTCATCAATGGTGCACAAAACGGATGGCATTTTTGTCCGTAAGTAAACAAATATACATACTCCTTAATTTTTGAGTGCTGAATGATGTTGAAGCCGGCATCAACTTCTTCTATTTCTAAGGCTCGCAAATCTTGCGGAAGGTTATGATTAAACAGTTCTAAAAATGCTGCTTCGTCTTCAATTTTTTCATAAATGAATAATTCAAAAGCTGTTTCATTTGCAGATACCATAGCATCAGTGCGACCAGAACCTAAGGTTTTAAATTGCTTTCCGTCAAGAATAAAATTTAAAGTTCTGTCAATCATTAAATGAATTGTTTTCAGCTTAGGTTGTTTTTGCCAACCATGAAAACGATAACCCAAATACTGAATTTTAATTAAATAGTAATAGCGTTTATTAAACATAAAAGCAAGAACGCAATTTTATGAATGAACTCAAAATATTAATGGCGCTCTTTTAAAACCTTAGCAATATCATTTAGCTTATACCCTTTAGCTTGAAGTAAAATCATATAGTGAAATAATAAATCTGCACTTTCATCTAGAAACAATTTGTCGTCATTATCTTTAGCTTCGATAACCACTTCTACAGCCTCCTCTCCTACTTTTTGAGCAATTTTATTAATACCTTTTGCAAAAAGAGAAGCGACATAAGAGACATCTTCAGAGGCGCCATTCTTTCTGCTTTCAATGACTGTTTCTAATTCTGAAAGAAATCCAAAATTTTGCACATTATCTTCATTCCAACAGGTATCAGAACCTTTATGACATGTTGGCCCATTTGGGTTTACTTTTACCAAAAGTGTATCACTATCACAGTCCAATTTAATATTAACTAGATTTAAAACGTTACCACTGTCTTCTCCTTTGGTCCACAAACGTTGTTTTGTTCGACTAAAAAAAGTTACCAAATTTGTATCTATAGTTTTCTTTAATGCCTCATCATTCATATAGCCCAGCATCAATACTTTATGTGTTATAGCATCCTGAATGATGGCTGGTACGAGTCCGTTATTTTTCGTGTAGTCTATGTTCATTTATTCTTTTGTTATGAGATACTGAAACACGTTCAGCATGACGACTTAAAGCCGTACTTCAATATTATTTGTTTTCAATTCTCTTTTTAAATCTAAAATCTCTATTTCACCAAAATGAAATACACTTGCTGCTAAAGCAGCATCGGCTTTTCCTTCATTAAAGGTATCAACAAAGTGTTGAACGGTTCCTGCGCCTCCAGAAGCTATAATTGGTATGTTTACCATTTCGGATAATTTAGCTAACGCTTCATTCGCAAATCCAGCTTTTGTTCCATCGTTATTCATTGAGGTAAACAAAATTTCTCCTGCACCTCGATGTTCGACTTCTTTTGCCCATGTAAACAAATTCAATGCTGTAGGAATGGTACCGCCTGCTAAATGCACTACCCATTCGTCATCGATTTGCTTAGCGTCAATGGCCACTACAACACACTGACTTCCAAATTTATTTGACAGTTCATTTATCAATTCAGGACGCTTTACAGCACTAGAATTGATAGATACTTTATCGGCACCACAATGTAATAAATCGTCAACGTCTTCAATTGATGAAATTCCACCGCCAACTGTAAATGGGATATTAACTTGTTCTGCAACTTTTAATACCATATCATGCATGGTTTTACGGCCTTCTAGTGTAGCAGAAATATCTAAAAACACCAATTCGTCTGCTCCAAGCTTTGCATATTGTTTTGCTAATTCAACAGGATCACCCGCATCACGCAAATCCACAAAATTGACACCTTTTACGGTTCTTCCATTTTTGATATCTAAACATGGTATAATTCTTTTCGTTAACATTGCTTATGAATATGTTTCTAAATCTCTTAATCTAATATGACCTTCGTAAAGCGCTTTACCTATAATTGCACCTTCACAACCTAAATCTTCTAAAGTATTTAAATCATCAATTGACGTCACGCCCCCAGAAGCAATCAATTTAATCCCTTTTGATCGTTCTAAAATGCGTTTGTATAAGTCAAATGAAGGCCCTTCTAGCATCCCGTCTTTAGCAATATCAGTACAAATAACATACTTGATTCCTTTGTCTTCGTATGATTTTATAAACGGTAACACATCCATATTACTTTCTTCTTGCCATCCACTTACTGCTATTTTTTCATTATTACAATCGGCTCCAAGTATAATTTTCACACCGCCATATCTATTAATCCAACCTTCAAAAACTTCGGAGTCTTTAACAGCAATACTACCTCCTGTAATTTGTCTGGCTCCAGAATTAAAAGCAATATGTAAATCCTCATCAGATTTTAAACCACCTCCAAAGTCAATCTTCAAATTGGTCTTAGATGTAATTTGCTCTAAGACTTTATAGTTCACAATGTGTTTCGCTTTTGCGCCATCTAAATCCACCAAATGCAAATATTGAATACCTGCTGCTTCAAATTCTTTAGCGACTTCAACTGGATTTTCATTGTATATTGTTTTTGTATTATAATCGCCTTTAGTCAAACGCACACATTTGCCATCTATAATATCTATTGCTGGTATAATTCTCATAGTTTTAAAAAGTTTTTTAATAATTGTTCTCCTGCTACACTACTCTTTTCTGGATGGAACTGTACACCATAAAAATTATCGTTTTCTAAAGCTGAAGCATATTCTAATTCATAATCTGATGTTGCAATAGCTTCTGAACAATTCTCAGCATAATAACTATGTACAAGATACATGAACTCTGCTTCATTAATACCTTTAAACAAATCTGATTTTAGATTCTTTACTGTGTTCCATCCCATTTGAGGAACTTTAACAACCTTACTAAATCGTTTTACGTTAACATCAAAAATCCCTAATCCTTTTGTGTTACCTTCTTCAGTATAATTACACATAAGTTGCATCCCTAAGCAAATTCCTAAAACAGGCTGTTTTAATTTTGGAATAAGCTCATCCAAACCACTTTGTTTTAGCATTTCCATTGCTGAACTCGCTTCACCAACACCAGGAAAGATGACTTTATCTGCTGCTTTAATAACTTCAGGCTTATTAGAAAGCACTGCATCGACACCTAATCGTTTAAAAGCAAATTGAATGCTTTTGATATTTCCTGCACCGTAATCTACAATAACTACATTCATTATAACATGCCTTTTGTACTTGGTAAAATCATCTTTTCTACATCTCTTTTTACTGCCATTTTTATTGCTTTTGCAAACGCTTTAAAAATAGCTTCAATCTTATGGTGTTCGTTTGTTCCTTCTGCCTTGATATTTAAATTACATTTTGCACCATCAGTAAATGATTTGAAAAAATGGTAGAACATTTCAGTTGGCATTTTACCAATCATTTCGCGTTTAAAATCAGCTTCCCAAACCAACCAGTTTCTGCCACCAAAATCAATTGCAGCTTGAGCAAAACAATCATCCATTGGCAATGAAAACCCATAACGTTCAATGCCTAATTTGTTTCCCAAAGTTGTGGCGAACACCTCTCCTAGAGCAATGGCTGTATCTTCAATCGTATGGTGCTCGTCAACCTCTAAATCACCATCAACTGTAAGGCTCAAATCTAATTGTCCGTGACGCGCAATTTGGTCTAACATATGATCAAAAAAGGCAATTCCTGTATCGATACTACTCTGGCCTGTTCCATCTAAGTTTAGATCGATTTTGATTTTCGTTTCATTCGTATTTCGCTCAATATTTCCTGTTCTTGCATCTGTTTTCAAGAATGTATAAATGGCTTCCCAATCATTACTTTCCAAAACAATAAAATCATCTAAAGCGTCACGCTTGACAGTAATTTCATCAGTTCCAAGATTAGTATTATCATTAATAAATATCCCTTTAGAGCCAAGGTTCTTTGCAAGTTCAATATCTGTCAAACGATCGCCAATAACGAAAGAATTAGCTAAATCATATTCCGAAGAAAAATACTTTGTTAGTAAACCTGTATTTGGTTTTCGTGTTGGCGCATTGTCTTTTGCAAATGTTCTATCAATAAATTGTTCTTCAAAAACAACACCTTCAGCTTCAAACGTTTTTAAAACAAATTTGTGTACTGGCCAAAATGCATCTTCGGGATATACATCTGTTCCCAAACCATCCTGATTGGTAATCATTACAATTTCGAAATCTAACTCTTTTACAATTTTACTTAAGTACTGAAATACCTTCGGATAAAACTCTAATTTCTCAAAAGAATCTATTTGTTCATCTGCAGGCTCTTTGATAATGGTTCCGTCTCTGTCTATAAATAATACGCGTTTCATTATAATGTTTTTAGTGCTGTAATTAGTTTTATGTTTTCCCTTTGTGAGCCTACAGTAAATCGCAAGCAATTTTCACATAAAGGCTGTGTTGTTCTATTTCTAACAACGATTCCTTTGTTTATTAATTCTGAGTATCTGGCTGTTGCATCATCCACTTCAGCTAAAATAAAATTAGCATCAGAAGGATATACCTTTTTGATAAGTGGTAGATCTTCTAATTCTGATATCAACCAATCTCGTTGTGTCAATATCCTTTGTATTTCCTCAGAAACATCTTCAGGCTTTGCTAAGCGTTCAATTGCTTTCAATTGTGTTAACTCATTAACATTATATGGCGGTTTGATTCGGTTTAGAATAGAAACAATACTTTTTGAAGCATAGCAAATTCCTAAGCGAATTCCTGCCATTCCATAAGCTTTAGATAAGGTTTGTGTAACGATTAAGTTTTTAAACTCCTGTAATCTTTTGACCCAACTTTCTTCATTTGAAAAATCAATATAGGCTTCATCAATAACCACAATTCCATTAAAATTAGAAACCAAACGCTCAATACTTTTTGCTTTAAAGCTATTAGCCGTAGGATTGTTAGGCGAACATAAAAACAATAACTTGGTTTGGTTTGTCGCTACCTTTAAAATTTCGTCGACTCTAGGTTCAAAATCAGCATCCAATTCAATTTTAATAATAGCTACTGCATTGACTTTGGCCAATACATCGTACATGCCGTATGTTGGTGGCAAAGTAATAACACTATCTCGGTTTGGTTCACAAAATGCTCTAAAGATTAAATCTAGAACTTCATCGCTTCCGTTACCCAATAAGATGTTTTCTATAGAAACCCCTTTTAATTCTGAAAGTTTAGCTTTTAGCCTGCTTTGCTGTGGATCTGGGTAACGGTTTACACCATTTTCAAACGGGTTTTCGTTAGCATCGAGAAAGACCATAGCATCAGAAACTCCATTATATTCATCTCTAGCAGACGAATATGGCAGCAACTTTTTGATATTAGCTCTTACGATTTTATTTATGTTAAAATCTTTTTTCATTTTTTTCGTCACACTGAATTTATTTCAGTGTCTCATAATTTTAATTCTTGTGTGATGCTGAAACGAGTTCAGCATGACATTACTCTTTTAAATCCCTAAGTCTCAAAGTCACAGCGTTTTTGTGTGCTTGCAATCCTTCGGCATCAGCCATTAATTCAATAACATTTCCAATATTTAGAAGACCTTCTTTTGATATTTTCTGAAATGTGATACTCTTAGTAAAACTATCAAGATTAACTCCTGAATAAGCTTTACTAAACCCGTTAGTTGGCAACGTATGATTCGTTCCTGAAGCATAATCTCCTGCACTTTCAGGTGTATAATTTCCAATGAATACAGAACCAGCGTTAGAAATATTGTCTATATAGAAATCATCATTACTCGTACAAATGATAAAATGCTCTGGCGCATATTCATTAATAATATCAAGAGCTATCTCATCAGTTTCAACATAAATTAGTTTAGAATTATCAATCGCTTTTTGAGCCATTTCTAATCTCGGTAGCTCTAAAATCTGTTTTTGTATCTCACTTTGTACGGCATCTAATAACGGTTTAGATCTTGATACTAAAATGACTTGACTATCTGCGCCATGTTCTGCTTGACTTAATAAATCTGAGGCAACATAACTTGCATTTGCTGTATCATCTGCGACGACCAATAATTCACTTGGACCAGCTGGCATATCGATAGCAACACCATATTTTGTAGCCAATTGTTTAGCTACTGTGACATATTGATTTCCTGGGCCAAAAATTTTATAAACCTGAGGTATCTCTTGTGTTCCAAAAGTCAATCCTGCTATCGCTTGAATGCCCCCTACTTTGATAATTTTTGTGACACCACATAATTGTGCTGCATATAAAATTTCATTAGCAACTTTTCCCTCTTTGTTTGGAGGCGAACATAATACAATCTCTTTGCAACCTGCAATTTGAGCAGGAATCGCTAGCATTAAAACTGTAGAAAATAAAGGCGCTGTACCTCCAGGAATATATAATCCTACTTTTTGAATTGGTCTTTTTTCTTGCCAGCACTTAATTCCTGCAGTAGTTTGAACGCTGATGCGATCAGTTTTTTGAGCAGTATGAAATGTTTCAATATTTTGTTTGGCAATTTGTATGGCATTCTTTAGGTCTCCAGAAACTTGTTTAGACGCTTGTATAATTTCATCCTCAGTTACAATTACAGAATCTAATATAACTCCATCAAATAACTCAGTGTATTTTGACACAGCTTTATCGCCTCGACGTTTAACATCATTAAAAATTTCGTTGACTGTATTTTCAATATTATCAACGGTTAGTGTTGGTCTTTTTAAAAGCGTTGACCAATCTGACCTATTTGGATTTATAATTGTTTTCATTATAGTACCATGTTTTCGATTGGACATACTAAAATTCCCTCTGCTCCATTTGCTTTGAGTTCATCAATAACTTCCCAAAATTCATTTTTATTTATTACAGAGTGCAATGAGTTCCATCCTTTTTTTGCTAAGGGCAAAATAGTTGGACTATTCATACCAGGAAGAATATTTACAATAGCATCTAGTTTATCATCTGGAGCGTTAAGTAGTACATATTTGCTTTGTCTTCCTCTTAACACCGATTGCAATCGAAATTGAAGTTTGTTTAAGATGTCTTGATTTTCTAGAGAAATCATTGGAGACACAGCTACAACTGCCTCCGATTTTAATAAGACTTCGACTTCTTTCAATCCGTTTTTGAATAACGTACTTCCACTAGATACAATATCTACAATAGCGTCTGCCAATCCAATATTTGGTGCAATCTCAACTGAACCATTAATGATATGAATGTTAGCATTAACTTTATTTTGTTCTAAAAACTGATTCACTGTATTAGGATAAGATGTTGCAATACGCTTGCCTTCTAAATCCTTAATCGATGTATAGTTTTTAGCCTTTGGAACAGCAATTGAGACTTTGCACGTAGAAAACCCAAGTTTTTCAATAATTGAAATTCCATTACCTTTTTCGATTAAAACATTCTCTCCAATGATGGCGGCATCTACAACACCATCTTTTAAGTATTGCGGTATGTCTCCATTTCTGAGATAAAATACTTCTAGAGGGAAATTCTTTGCTGATGCTTTCAATTGGTCTTTGCCATTGTCTATAGAAATCCCAACATCTTTTAAGATTTTCATGGAGTCATTGTGAAGTCTTCCCGATTTCTGAACTGCAATTTTTAATTTACTCATATTCTTTTTTGTTGTAATTGTAAGGTTTGAGTAAATCTTTTAGGAAAGTGCTATAAAGCAAAAACCGTTTGATTTACTCAAACGGTTTTTAATATTTTGAATTTATTCAATACATTTTCACCTCGCTTGAGCGCTAGTATGAAAATGATGATGTAATTGAATAAAAGTCATTAGTTGTTATGTTTAAACAAAGATTGCGAATTAAAATTTATAATTCCAAATTCTGAATTAAGATTTATGATATTATTAATATTTGGCTCTTAAATTAAAGATTAATCAGATTTTAAAGTGTTTATCCAAGGATTGGCTATTTGATATTCAAAACCTAACCAGCCTTCTATTTCCTTTTTACCGACTTTAAATTTTACTTTAGACCAATTTCCGTCAACTTCTGTAACACTTACTTTTTGAAAATCATCAAGCTTATGTATTTTGTTAGCTTTAGTAGAAGGCAAATCATATAAATATATATTCTTGTTGTCACTTGAACTATCAACACTAACTAAAAAGTGTTGGCTTTTCACCCAATAGTTTTCATAATTAAATTGCTCAGTTGGCGTTGATAATCTCTTTATTTTAAACCAACCATAATCGCTTTCGAGAATTGTTAATTTATACCACGCGTTTTTATCCTCACTATTGTATAACGTGTCTACAACTTTGCCATTGATATTGTCATAAATTAAAATTGGTGTTTTTACGTCATTATTGTAATAGCAATTGACATGAACTTCTCTTGATAAATCATAAGTATCTTGAGCAAATACATTGAAACTACATAATAAAAAAGCGACAATAATTTTCATTGATCTTATTGATTACCCAATATAATTGGCAATCCAGAATCTCCAGAACCAATCACAATGACTTTGCTATTTGGTGATTCTGAAAGTTTAACAGTAGCTTCTATACCTTTATCTTGAAGAATCTTATCTGTTAATGATGCACTTAGAATTCTATTTGATTCTGCTTTACCCTTTGCTTCAATAATCACTTTCTCAGCTTCTTTTCTTGCACTTTCAAGTCTAAATTCATACTCTAAAGATTCTTGCTCCTGCTTTAATTTACGCTCAATGGCTTCTTTAATTGTTGGAGGTAAAGTTACATCTCTTACCAACACCTCATTTAATTGAACATATTGTTTGTCAAGAATTTTCTTGGTTTCTTCATAAATTTCAACTTGAATGGCGTCACGTTTAGTTGAATACAAATCATCTGGTGTATAACGTCCAATAACACTCCTTGCTGCACTACGAATTGCAGGCTGAATAACGCGCTGCAAATAACCTTCTCCAAGAGACTGGTGTAAATTACCTAATTCATTATAAACAGGCTCATACCATGCTGAAGCATCAATTTGAATTTCTAATCCGTTAGACGATAATACTTTCATTTTTTCGAATAATTCTTGTTGTCTTACTTCGTAGATTATTACCTTATTCCAAGGCGCAATAAGCTGAAAGCCTTCTCCTAAAGGAGGTTCATCTGTAACAACTCCTCCTCCAAATGTTTTATACAAAACGCCAGCTTCACCAGAGCCAATTGTCACTGCAGATTTTGCTAATAATATAATTAATACGACTGCCACAAAAATAACTGGCAATGCGATTTTTGGTAATTTTTCCATGATATTTAGTTTTTAAATTAGTCCGTTATATTTTCTAATAAACCACTCAATAGCTAGACTTAATGCAATGAGTGCGAGGAGATATTTCCAATCTATCAAAGGTACGACTTTTTTGGTGCTTTTTTGAATTGTTGCAAACCTAGGATCGTTTAATAAATCATTTACAATAGAAGATGTATTATCAATAAAATAAGACTTCCCTTCACTATTAGTAGCTAAACTTTGAAGTTTTGTTACATTGGCATTCAAGAATTGTTGCTCAACATTGTAATCTAATATTTTGAGCTCACCAGATTTTGAAATGTTTTCATTATTAACTTTGACAGTAAATGTGTAGTTTCCAGCTTCTAAACCACTTAAGTCTACTTCATAATTAGTGTTTTTCAAAACAAAAGGAAATGATTTCACTTCGTCAGTATCTTTGTTTTTAAGTGCAATATTTAAATTAGCATTATCTTCAAACTCATAATTTTTGTTGAAGAATTGCGCCGTGATTCTCACATTATCATTCCCATTATAAAAAGATTCATAGTTTACATTGAGTCGTGTTCTTTGTTTATTAGTGCTTAAATACTGAACCATTTTGCCTATAAAATTATCAAACGTGTTAAATGAATTTTCATTGATATAAGCCTGAGCTCTCCATCTCCAAATACCTTCGCCTAGAATTAATGCTTCACGTTTATCATTAATTTCAAATGTCGCAAATAGTGGTTCATCTATTTGGGTTCCATTTACAGTTTTATATAGAATTGTTTGAAAAGGTACTGCAAATGAAGTACTACCAAACTCAGCTTTTAAAGGTGGAAATTCACCAAAGTTTAAATTATCAACGATAAATGTGGCATAATTTTGATTTAAGCTTGGCTGAAATTCTTCAATTTGATTTGTTAGTTCTTGTTTATAATTGCTTTGCAATTGATTTAATAATGCCCAATTTGTTTTCGTTCCAGTAATAACAATCTTATTAAGTTTTAGCTTTTCAATTTCGTTGAATAATGCTCTAAAATTATTAGTTGGTTGATATACAATCACCAATTGAAAATCATTGGATTTATTTAAGAAGTCAACAGTCGATAAAATTTCCGCATTACGCTGTTCATTACTTTCAATAGATTTTTTAAGAGCTCCTAAATCGGGATGCAATATATCTGAAACAATCGCCACATTTGTTTTTTGGTCAATTACTTCAACAGCAAAGTTTTTGACATTATTTATGGTGTTTTTTTCATTTTCTAACGGAACAATTTGCGCTCTATAACTAGTGATACCAACTCTGTTTGCTGGTAATGTTAAATTTAAAATCTGAGATTTTATTGGTTTTCTAAATACAAGCGGTTGTGAGTATACAGTTGTGTTACCAGTAGCAATTGTAAGTTGAGTGGCTACAGTTTGGTCCCCATTATAAGTCGCAATGATTTCAACAGGGAATTTATTTTTTAAATACGCATAGCGATTGACATTAAGCTGCTGAATCTTAACATCTGTATAAGTTGTAGTATCACCCAAAATAACTGGAAAAACCGATTGCTTATAGCGTTTGGTCATATAAGCATAATCGTTTCCATAGGTTTGATTTCCGTCGGAAATGAGCAGTGTTGGAGAAATGGAATTATTATATACTTCTGATAAACGCTCAAATACTAAAGCTAGGTTGGATTGTTTTTCATCAAATGACAACGAATCTGTTGGATTGACTTCTTTTCCGAAGCTATAGAATTCTAAGTTGAAATTATTATTTAAAGCGTCGCTTTCTTTTAAGGTATTGATAAAATCTGTTGTGCTTTGCGATTGATTAAGATAATTTATAGATTCTGAATTATCAACAGCAATAACAAGATTAGGTTTTTCATTGTAATAGGTTACTTTATCAAACTTTGGATTAATCAAAAGCACAAATATTGAAAACAATGTTATAAAGCGCAACCCGGTTAACAACCAAGCACGTAAGCCTTTGATTTTAGATTTATAGGCATACTGAAAAAGCGCTAGTAATAGCGCTATGATTCCAGATATAATGATATATGTTATTGTTTCGGTTTGCAATTAATACTTTAGTAATTTAAATGGTTTCACCAAATGTCAATAAATTATTATCAGGATCTAGTATTGCAAATTCTTTCACTCCCCAAGGTTTTTCCTCTAAAGGCGCATTAGGGTGAATCACAATATTACAATCTAATAACGATTGATAATAGCTATCAATAGCTTTGACTCTAATATATACTTGTCCGTAATTTTGTTTAGGATCAAGTTCTTTGAATTCAAAAAAATGAATTTCAATTTCATCTTTCTGAATCATTAAATACGCTTCATAGTCAACACTTCCTATGGTCTTGAAACCAAGTTTATTTAGGTAATAATCTTTGGTCACAGCTTTATTACGCATTGGTAGTTTAGGATGAATCGCAAATAGCATAAGCTTTAAGTTAACATTCCACCATCAACGTTCAATGTTTGCCCTGTAACATATGCGCTCATATCACTTGCTAAGAATACACAAGCATTTGCAATATCTTCAGGACTTCCACCACGTTTTAACGGAATTGCAGATCGCCATCCTTTAACTGTTTCTTCGTCAAGTTTTGCGGTCATTTCAGTTTCAATAAAACCAGGAGCAATCACATTGCTTCTAATATTTCTTGACCCTAATTCTAAAGCCACAGATTTTGAAAATCCAATAATACCGGCTTTTGATGCCGCATAATTTGTTTGCCCTGCATTTCCTTTCACACCAACAACAGAACTCATATTGATAATAGATCCTTTACGCTGTTTTAGCATTGTACGCTGAACAGCTTTGGTCATATTAAAAACAGATTTTAAGTTCACTTCAATGACTTTATCAAAATCTTCTTCTCCCATTCTCATTAAGAGATTATCTTTGGTAATTCCAGCATTGTTGACTAAAATATCAATGCTGCCAAATTCGCTTAATACCTCTTCAGCAAGTTTTTGAGCGTCTTCATAATTAGCCGCATTACTTTGATAACCTTTGGCTTTTATACCTAGGCCATTTAAATCTTTTTCTAATGCATTAGCTGCTTCTACAGAAGAACTATATGTAAATGCAATATTTGCTCCATGCTGCGCAAAAACTTCGGCAATACCCTTACCAATACCTCTACTTGCACCAGTGATTATCGCTGTTTTTCCTTCTAAAAGTTTCATATGTGTTTGTTTAAAATAGTTGGTATTCAAATATAGCAATTACAAGTTGCACAACATATAAAAACCTCACAAAATCTTGTGAGGTTTTTAACATTATTTCTATAATGAAAATCTAAAAATTTACATTTTTATTTCTTCAGGTTGCTCATAGTTAAACAGGTAATCTATATCCATTTCTTGAACTTTCCCTAACTTATTAAGTGCTTTAAAATCAATGTCTTTTTTGTTACCAATAACCATAACATTATAATTTTCGCCTTTAATATTTGAGTTAAAGAAATTACGCAAATCATCCATCGTCATATCTTTTATAGCATTATACATGTCTTCTCTATTGTCATTATCAATACCTCTTTTCTTAAGACCTTCGTAGGTCCAGAAAATATTAGATTTAGTAATACGTTGTGCGGCTAGCTTTTTTAATGTTGCTTCTTTCGCTGCATTAAATTGCTCTTGAGCTTCAGGCATATTAGTCATAAGCTCCATCATTGCTTCAACCGCTTGAGGCATTTTATTTGCTTGAGTTCCTATATAGGCCATTACATAATTAGAATCTTCCTTTTTCCTTGCCGTACTATAGCTTGAAAATGCTGAATATGCTAATGATTTGGATTCTCTAATTTCTTGGAATACAATTGAAGATAACCCACTTCCAAAATAGGTATTAAATAATGTAGAAGCTGCCATATTCTCTACTTTAAAAGGTTCTCCTTTTGCTAAGAATAGCATTTCAGATTGTACCATGTCAAAATCAACAAAATACACATTACCACCAGTTTCTTTTTCTAGATAAGCCATGGCTTCTGGGTATGTTTTTAAATCTTCAGGAATTTGGTGACTTGCATTTAAGGCTTCAACAGCAGCATCTACGTCTTTTCCGTAGTAAAAAATACGCTGTTGGAAATTTTTCATCCCTTTAATAATATCTACCAGTTCTGCTGGGTCAGTCTCATTAAGCTCTTTAGTTTGAAATATATTTCTCAAACGTGAGTTATCTCCATATTTTCCATAACTCATTAGACCATTCCATAGGATATTCCCTTTTTGTGATTTCCCATCTACTCTACCTTTTGTGATGGACTCAACATATTTGTCATACGCCTCTTGATCTGGAACTGCATTATTCCAAAGGTGTTCTAACAACTCTAATCCTTTTGGCAAGTTTTCTTTTAATCCGTTTAAACCAACATAAGTAGTTTCAGCTCCTGCATTAACATAATAATTAACACCTAGCTTGTAGAATTCTTTTTTAAGCTCTTCTGCAGAATATTTGTCGGTACCAAGATATTCCATATATCCTGCTGCAAGTCCTAATTTCTTGTCGTTATCACTTCCCATATCGAAAATGATATTCATATCAAATAAATCATTCAATTCATTATTAATATAAGATACTTCAATACCATTATCAAGTTTTGAGCCTTTAATTTCTTTTTTATAATCTACAAACTTAGGCTGCAATGGTTCTGACTCAATCTTGTTGAAATCTTGCATGTACTGAGAGCTTTTATCTCTATTAACATGAACAGGAGTGATCCCAGGATTTGCAACTTTTACGATAGAATCATCTTCACCTTGACGCTTATAAGTCACAACATAATTGTCTTTATAAAAACGGTTAGCAAAATCTACTAATTCTTGCTTTGATATTGCTTTTAAATCATCTAAAAATTTCACTTTATCAGCCCAATTTTCATGATGGATAAACGCATTGTAATACATTGAAGCCAATGCTGTACTGTTTTCATATTGCCTAGTTTGGCTTAGTTTTAAATCATTAACAACAGCTTCTATCATCCAATCTTCAAATTCTCCTTTTTTAAGTTTATCGACCTGAGCTAATAATAAATCTTTAACTTCATCTAAGCTTTGTCCTTCTTTTGGTGAACCGCTAAACGAGTGGTAACCATAATCATTTAAAAATGTTGGAGAACAGCTAGCTCTCTGAACCATTTGTTTTTGGTTTAAGTTTAAATCTATTAAACCTGCATTTCCATTTGCTAAAATCATATCAGCAAGTGTCATTAATTTTTCTTCTTCAGTGTTTACACCTTGAGATCTAAATGCAATAGAGATACTTTCAGCAGTTGGTCCAAACACTTCATTTACTACTGGAGAAGTAATTGGCTCTTCCTTTGGCAATTCAGGATGAATCACTTCTTTCTTTTCTAACTTACCAAAAGTGTTATTCACTTTTTCTATAGTAGTATCAAAATCTAAATCACCAACCAATACCATTGCCATATTATTTGGGACATAGTATTTGTCAAAATAATTATTAATATCTACAAGAGATGGGTTCTTTAGGTGTTCTGCAATTCCTATTGTTGATTGTTGACCATAAGGATGATTTGGAAATAATCCTTTAAGCATAGCTGCATAGCGTTTTCTACCATCACTATCTTGACCTCTATTAAACTCTTCAAAAACGGCTTCTAATTCTGTATGAAACAATCGCAATACTAATTCTCCAAAACGTTCTTGTTCTAAAGTCAACCATTTATCAAGCTCATTCGCAGGGATTTTATTCTTATATACAGTTTCTTCAAACCAAGTATGTGCATTAGTTCCTGTTGCTCCAAGAGAACTTGTCATTTTATCATATTCATTCGCAACACTATAATTGGATGCTTCGAGAGATACTTCATCAATTTTCTTGTATAGCGCTAGTTTTTTATCAGGATCTGACTCAGCTCTGTGCTGTTCGTACAAATCAGAGATTTGATCTAAGTATTGCTTTTCTTTTTCCCAATCTATGGTTCCAATTTTACTAGTTCCTTTAAACACCATGTGTTCTAAATAATGTGCTAATCCAGTAGATTCTTTTGGATCATAATTTGAACCAGCTCTTACAGCTATATAAGTTTGAATTTTTGGTTCATCACTATTTTTGCTTAAATACACTTTAAGACCATTGTCTAAAGTATACAAGCGTAGACCTGTTGGGTCATTTTCAACTGTTTCATAACTAAAGCCACTTGCATCTTTTTGAGACGCAACTGCATAAGCTAAATCTGTGTTTTTTTCTGTTTTACAATTGTAGAAAAAAGCAACTACAGCAAGTAATAACAATACTTTTAAATGTTTCATTTTTAGATTGATTTTATAGTTTTAAAAAAAATTCCGCTGACTAAGTTACAGTCAACGGAATTATAACGAATGTGTTTTATATTTATTTTAACAAGAAATTACTATTATCCAATAACTTCTGCTATTTTTTTACCTATTTCAGCAGGTGAATCTACAACATGAATACCACAAGCTCTCATAATTTTCTTTTTAGCTTGAGCTGTATCATCACTTCCACCAACAATAGCTCCAGCATGACCCATTGTACGTCCTGCAGGTGCAGTTTCTCCAGCGATAAAACCAACGACAGGTTTTTTGCTTCCGCTAGCTTTATACCAATTTGCAGCATCGGCTTCTAATTGCCCTCCAATTTCACCAATCATAACGACAGCTTCAGTTTCTGGGTCGTTAATTAATAACTCAACAGCTTCTTTAGTTGTTGTACCAATAATTGGATCTCCTCCAATACCAATTGCTGTAGTAATTCCTAAGCCTTGTTTTACAACCTGATCGGCAGCTTCATATGTTAATGTACCAGATTTAGAAACGATACCAACTTTTCCTTTTTTGAACACAAAACCTGGCATAATACCAACTTTTGCTTCACCTGGAGTAATCACTCCTGGGCAATTAGGTCCAACGAGTCTACAATCTCTACTCTTAATATAATCTGAGGCCTTAATCATATCTCCAACCGGAATACCTTCAGTAATTGTAATAATTACTTTAATTCCAGCATCGGCAGCTTCCATAATTGCATCGGCAGCAAATGCTGGTGGAACAAAAATAATTGTTGTATCAGCTTCTACTTCTTTTACCGCTTCGGCAACAGTATTAAAAACTGGTCTATCTAGGTGTGTTTGCCCTCCTTTTCCTGGAGTAACACCACCAACAACATTAGTTCCGTACTCAATCATTTGACCAGCGTGAAATGTACCTTCACTACCTGTAAAGCCTTGAACTATTATTTTTGAATCTTTATTAACTAAAACGCTCATTTGTGTTTGTTTTATATGATTTTATTTCTATTTAATAGAATTTTATAGTTGAAAATTCGTTGTGCAAAAATAAGGGATTGCATATTATTAAGAAAAGTTTTTAAACTTTTATTTCTGCATAAGAATTTAAACTTTCAGAACTATCATCTGCAAGTTGACTTATTTCATGACAGCGGTATAATTTCTCGTTTTTAACTTCCCAAATCGAAATGAAATGTGCTAAAGCATCTTCCTTTTCTGGTCGCTCAATTGATGTGACATAAATTGTATATCTGGCAGTAACCATATTTTGATCTTCAAGCAAATGGCTTACTCTATAGTTAAATGAGTGGTATGCTTTTTTCAATCCTTCCAACATGTTTTTTATACCTTCATAATCTAAAGTTGTATAACCATTACTACTATTCCAAAGTAATTTACAGTCTTTATGGATAAAATCAAGTGCATTATTCGTTTTCGCTAAATCTAATTCATAGAATGCTTTAACTACTTCTTTTGCTAACATTTATAAGTTTTTTATTTTTTCAAGGATTTCAGGGATTTTTCTAATAGCAGCAATTTCTTTGTATTTGCTTCTGAAATCGTCAGCAGGAACACCAAAATAACTTTTATGCCCTTCTAATGATTTACTTACACCAGCTTTTGCTGAAATTACAGCTTTTTTTCCGATGGTAATTCCGCTAGTAATTCCTACCTGTCCCCAAATTGTTACTTCATCTTCAATAATAACACAACCTGCAATACCAACTTGGGAAGCAATTAAGCATTTTTTACCTATTACAGTATCATGACCAACTTGAATTTGGTTATCTAATTTAGAGCCTTCTCCAATAACGGTATCTGCAGTGACACCTTTATCAATAGTACACAAAGCGCCTATATCCACATTGTTTTCTATAACTACACGACCACCAGAACGCAATTGGTCAAACCCTTCAGGACGATTCTTATAATAGAATGCGCTAGCACCTAAAACAGCTCCAGCATGAATAGTGACATTATCACCAATAATCGTATCATCATAAATATTAACGTTAGAATGAATAACGCAATTATCACCAATAGTCACATTATGTCCAATAAAACAATTGGGTTGAATAATCGTATTCTCACCAATCTTAGCTGTAGGTGAAATAGCGACATTAGAGGATTGAAATGGTTTGAAATGAAGTGTTAATTTATTAAAATCTCTAAATGGATCGTCACTTATTAAAAGAGCTTTACCTTCAGGGCAGTCAACTTTTTTATTTATTAAAACGATTGTAGCAGCCGATTCTAAAGCTTTGTCGTAATATTTTGGGTGATCAACAAATACAATATCTCCAGATTCAACAACATGAATTTCATTCATACCTAAAACCGGAAAATCATCAGCACCTACATACTTTGCAGAGATAATATTTGCGATTTCTTTAAGCGCATGAGGTTTTGGAAATTTCATGTGTTATTCCTTAATACGTTCTTTGTAAGTTCCCTTTTCTGTTTCAATTTTAATCTTGTCGCCTTCATTAATAAATAAAGGCACATTAACTGTTGCTCCTGTCTCTACGGTTGCTGGTTTAGTGGCATTTGTAGCAGTATTACCTTTAACACCAGGTTCAGTTGAAGTAACTTCAAGAATAACACTTGCTGGCATATCTACTGATAATGGCATACTATCTTCAGTATTAATTAAAACGGTTACCACTTCGCCTTCTTTCATTAATTCTGGTCTATCTAAAGCCGCTTTTAATAAACGTATTTGGGTATAATCTGCCTCATTCATAAAATGATAAAACTCACCATCAGTATATAAATATTGAAATTTATGTGTTTCTACACGTACATCTTCAATTTTATGTCCAGCAGAAAACGTGTTATCCAAAACTTTACCGGAAGTCACACTTTTCATTTTTGTTCTAACAAATGCAGGACCTTTACCTGGTTTTACGTGCAAAAATTCTATGATTTTGTAGATATCGTGGTTGTATCTAATGCATAATCCGTTTCTGATATCTGATGTCGTAGCCATATTATATAGTTGTAATTTTTATTATTAATTTGATTTGAAATATCCTTTCATGATACCTCGATGCGAATTCTTAATAAATTGAAGAATTTCATCACGTTCTGGAGTTGCTTCCATTTCTGCTTCAATCAAATCTGAAGCTTGGGTATTATTATAATTTTTTTGATATAACATTCTGTATATATCTTGAATTTCTCTAATTTTTTCAGTTGAAAATCCACGTCGGCGCAAACCTACTGAATTTATTCCAACATAAGATAATGGTTCTCGAGCAGCTTTAACAAAAGGAGGTACATCTTTTCTTACTAAAGATCCACCAGTAACGAATGCATGATTTCCTATAGAGCAGAATTGGTGCACTGCAGTCATTCCTGCCAAAACCACATAATCTCCAATCGAAATATGACCAGCCAATGTGCTATTATTTGAAAAAATACAATTATTGCCAACAATACAATCATGGGCAATATGGCAATACGCCATAATTAAGCAGTTATTTCCAATAACAGTTTTCATTTTATCTGTAGTACCTCTGTTGATTGTAACACACTCTCTTATAGTGACATTATCACCTATTATTGTAAGTGTATCTTCATCATTATATTTTAAATCCTGTGGCACAGCTGAAATTACTGAACCAGGAAATATATTACAATTCTTACCAATGCGAGCACCTTCCATGATGGTTACATTACTACCTATCCAGGTTCCCTCTCCAATCGTTACATTACTATAAATTGTTGTAAAAGGTTCTATAACTACATTCTTAGCAATTTTTGCTCCAGGATGCACATAAGCTAAAGGTTGGTTCATTTTTTCGTATTTAATTCTTTACTAAAGTGAAATGTGTTCGCTATTAAAATTGATAGATTCATTATCATCTTCTTGTCAAAGCTGGGTTTATTTCTCCGTATTATTTTTATTTAACTTTTGAAATTTGTGCCATTAATTCGGCTTCAGCACAAAGTTTACCATTGGCATAGGCATAGCCTTGCATATGGCATATACCGCGGCGAATAGGTGTAATTAAATCACATTTAAAAATAAGGGTATCACCAGGCACCACTTTTTGTTTGAATTTCACTTTATCAATCTTCATAAAAAAGGTTAAGTAATTTTCTGGGTCTGGCACTGTACTCAAGACCAATATTCCTCCAGTCTGAGCCATAGCTTCTACAATTAAAACTCCAGGCATAACAGGAGCCCCAGGAAAGTGACCTTTAAAGAACTCTTCGTTCATAGTCACATTCTTCATACCAATAACATGAGAGTCAGATAATTCAAAAACCTTATCTAATAATAAAAAAGGTTGTCTGTGCGGTAACATATCCATAATTTGAATCACGTCCATTAAAGGCTGTTGATTTAAATCTATTTGTGGAACATTATTACGACGTTCATTTTTTATAATTTTAGACAGTTTTTTTGCAAACTGTGTATTTATAAAGTGCCCAGGTTTATTAGCAATTACTTTCCCTTTGATACGAGTACCAACTAAAGCCAAATCACCAACTACATCAAGTAGCTTATGCCTTGCTGCTTCATTAGGATGATGAAGCGTTAAATTATCTAAGATACCATTAGGTTTAATTGCTATTGAATCTTTATTAAATGCTACTTTTAATTTCTCCATAGTTTCTGGAGACAATGCTTTATCAACATATACAATAGCATTATTAAGATCACCACCTTTTATAAGTCCATTTTCTAATAACATTTCCAATTCGTGCAAAAAGCTAAATGTTCTAGAATCTGAAATATCTACTTTAAAATCTGAAATATGATTCAGGGTTGCGTTTTGAGTTCCGAGAACTTTTGTTCCAAAGTCAACCATAGTAGTAACCTGGTATTCTTTTGCTGGCATGACGATAATTTCGCTTCCTGATTCTTCATCAGAATATGAAACGACATCAGATACCACATATTCTTCTCTAAAATCGTCTTGCTCAGTAATACCTGCTTTTTCAAGTGCTTCAACAAAAAACTTTGATGACCCATCCATGATTGGAGGCTCAGCAGCATTAAGTTCTATAATTGCATTATCTACATCTAATCCTACCAAAGCCGCTAACACATGTTCTGAAGTTTGAATGGTTACACCATTTTTTTCTAAACATGTCCCTCTTTGCGTATTGGTTACATAATTTGCATCTGCTTCGATAATAGGAGATCCTTCAAGGTCAACACGCTTAAATGAAAATCCATTATTCACTGGAGCAGGACAAAACGTAAGTGTTACATCCTTACCCGTATGTAAACCAACTCCGGTAAGAGAAACTTCTTTCTCTATTGTTTTTTGTTTAATGTCTGTTTTAATTATTGCCATTTACTTTTTTTTCTAAATCATTAATGGATTTAACAATCTTAGGTAAATTTTTAAAATGCACATAAGATTTATTCCAATCTCCAAATGCGAATGATGGAGACCCTTGCAATACTTCATTATCCTTTACATGTCTACCAATACCAGATTGCGCTTGCACTCTTACATTATTGCCTATAGTAATATGACCAGCGATACCTACTTGACCTCCTATTAGGCAATTTTCACCAATTTTAGAAGATCCAGCAATTCCGGTTTGTGCAGCTATTACTGTGTTTTTACCAATCTCAACATTATGAGCTATTTGTATTTGGTTGTCCAACTTTACACCTCTTCCAATTACTGTAGAACCTAAGGTTGCTCTGTCTATTGTCGTTGCAGCACCAACATCTACATAATCCTCTATAATTACGTTGCCTATTTGGGGCATTTTGCTATATTCTCCTTTTTCATCTGGTACAAAACCAAAGCCATCTGCTCCAATAATAACCCCTGAATTAATAACGCAGTGACTTCCTATTAAAGATTCTGAATAAATCTTTGCTCCTGAAAACACAACAGTATAATCTCCAATAGTGACATTATCTCCTATATAGCTGTTTGGATATATCTTTACATTATTACCAATACTTACATTTTCACCTATATAACTAAAAGCGCCTACATAAATATCACTCCCCAATTTAGCAGATTCTGAAATAAACGACGGTTGTTCAATACCATTTTTATTCATCTTCACTTGGTTATAATATTCTAAAAGCTTTGAAAATGATTGATACGCATCATCAACCTTTATAAGGGTTGTTGTAATATCGTTTTCTGGTTCAAACGTTTTATTAACTATGGTAATAGATGCTTTTGTAGAATAAATATAAGGACTATACTTGGGGTTTGCCAAAAAGGTCAAAGAGCCTTCTGTACCTTCTTCAATTTTTGAAAGCTTAGAAACTTCTACTTCAGGATCACCTACGATATCACCTTCTAAAATTCCAGCTATTTGTTGTGCTGTAAAGTTCATTCACGCAAAAATAGGAAAAATGTCTTAGATTTTATTTAGGATAACAGATATAATATTTTGTAACAGGCTTTGACAAGGCTTTCATACTAAATTGGTCAGATGCTTTTGTAATATCTACGACTTTGCCTGTTTTTTGTAAAATCTTAATATTCTGCTTTTTTGATTGGTAAGCCTGATTAGATATTTCATCAATAAACACAAAGTATCCCGCATCTTTTTCAGAAATATTATACTTTATAATCATGTTTTTAATATGCTTATCTAGTGTTGAGCGTTTGATTGGTTTATTCTTCAGTTTTATTTTTAGTAAATCTCTATTAATTATCATATCACAGAGGTTTTTCAGGATAAAATCATCATGATATTGCCAATCTTTCATTGCAGCAACTATATCTGTATCATCCAATTGTGAAAATGCTTCTAATGTATCGTTATCAAAATGTTCTGCGGAAATCTCATTCTTAAGAAAATAAGATAGCGCTTTACTAGCGCTCAATTCAACACCCAAACTTGACAATTCTTTAGCACGTTTTAAAACACGTGTTAACAATTGTTCTGCAACCAATCCAGTTTTATGTAGATATACTTGCCAATACATAAAGCGACGTGCTACTAAGAATTTTTCGACACTATAAATTCCTTTTTCTTCAACGACTAATCGGTCATCAACTACATTTAGCATAGTAATTAATCGTTCACTATTAATATTGCCTTCAGCAACGCCAGTATAAAAACTATCCCGCTTTAAATAATCGGCTCTATCCATATCAAATTGACTCGAAATCAACTCACATAAAAACGGTCTGTCATATTGGCCTTCAAAAATTTGAATGGCAAGCGTTAAACTTCCGTTAAATTCTTTATTGAGTTTTTGCATAAAACGCATTGATATTTCCTCATGAGAAATACCATTTACAATACTATGCTCCATAGCATGAGAGAATGGACCATGACCAATATCATGCAAAAGAATAGCAATATACAGCGCCCTTTCTTCCTCATCAGAAATTGTAACACCTTTAAAACGAAGGACATTCACCGCTTTTTGCATTAAATGCATACAACCAATTGCATGATGAAAACGAGTATGATGTGCTCCAGGGTAAACAAGATATGATAAACCCATTTGAGAAATTCGACGTAAACGTTGAAAATATTTATGTTCAATTAAATCGAAAATATCCGAGTTCGGAATAGTAATAAATCCGTAAATTGGGTCGTTAAAGATTTTGAGTTTGTTGCTTGTCTTCAAACGTTAAGCTTTTACATTAATTTAAACAAATATACATGAACACTATAAATATTCTTTGGGTTGACGACGAAATCGATCTTTTAAAACCACATATCATCTTTTTAGAACAAAAACAATATAACGTTACAACGTGTCAAAGTGGTACAGAAGCTATCGAAATTATTGACGACACCAATTTTGATATCGTGTTCTTAGATGAAAACATGCCTGGACTTACAGGTTTGGAAACACTACATGAAATTAAAGAGCGTCGCGCTAATCTTCCTGTAGTGATGATTACCAAAAGTGAAGAAGAATACATTATGGAAGAAGCGATTGGTAATAAAATTGCAGACTATTTAATAAAGCCAGTTAATCCAAATCAAATTTTATTGAGCTTAAAAAAGAATTTGGATCACTCAAGGCTAGTTTCAGAAAAAACAACATCTAACTATCAGCAAGAATTTAGAAAGATTGCGATGGATTTATCTATGGTGAATAGTTTTGAAGAATGGAGTGATCTTTATCAGAAGCTTGTGTATTGGGAATTACAACTTGAAGACATTGAAGATGTTGGTATGACCGAAATTTTAGAATCTCAAAAGACGGAGGCTAATGTTCAGTTTGGAAAATTTATTGATAAAAACTATCCCGATTGGTTTGATCATGATGCAGATGCGCCAACACTGTCTCACAATTTATTTAAAGATAAGGTCGTTCCTGAATTAAGCAAGGATCAACCTACGCTTTTAATAGTTATTGATAATTTACGTTATGACCAATGGAAAGCCTTTGAACCTATCGTTAATAATTATTATAAAAAAGATTCTGAAATCCCTTTTTATAGTATTCTTCCAACCGCAACACAATATGCCAGAAATGCTATATTCTCTGGACTTATGCCTTCTGACATGGAAAAACTCCATCCAAAATTATGGAAAAATGATACAGATGATGGCGGAAAGAACATGCACGAAAATGAGTTTCTGCAAGGTCAATTAAAACGACTAGGCTTGCAACATTTAAAAACAGAATACCATAAAATCACCAACTTGAGAGCTGGTAAAAAATTGGTTGATAATTTCAAAACACTAAAGGATAATGATCTTTCGGTAATAGTATACAATTTTGTAGATATGCTATCGCATTCCAAAACAGAAATGGATGTTGTTAAAGAATTAGCATCAAACGATAAGGCATATCGTTCTTTAACTGTCAGTTGGTTTAAAAACTCGCCATTGTTAGAAATGATTCAACAAGCTCAAAGTTTAGGATTCAAATTAATCTTGACCACTGATCACGGAACGATAAATGTGAAGCATCCTTCTAAAGTTATTGGAGATCGCGATACGAGTTTAAACCTGCGTTACAAAACTGGACGAAGCTTAACGTATGAAGAGCGCGAAGTGCTTGTTGCTAAAGACCCTAAGGCAATTCATTTACCATCTATAACGATGAGTAGTTCGTTTATTTTTGCAAAGAGTGATTACTTCTTAGCTTATCCAAATAATTATAATCACTATGTGAGTTATTATAGAAACACCTATCAACATGGTGGTGTTTCATTGGAAGAAATGATCATCCCATTTGTAGTGATGAACCCTAAATAAAACTCCATGTAATGCAAAAAAAGCCGATGAAATACACTTTTTTCTAGTTTTTTTGATAAATATTACGTATTATTGCTCTTCAAAATAGGTTAACCCCTTTTTTTGACACATTAATTATGTCAAAGCTATTGGAAATCACATATCAAATTGAAGACATCGATGCCGTCGCAGAGGAAATATTGCAGCGTGTAACGTCAAAAACTATTTTGTTTTATGGTGAGATGGGAGTTGGTAAGACAACACTTATCAAAGCATTGGCAGAATTGCTTGGTTGTACTGATGAAGTCAATAGTCCAACATTTTCTATTGTTAATGAATATATAGCTAAAGAATCATCTATTTATCATTTTGATTTGTATAGAATCAATGATGAAGAAGAAGCTTTAAATTTTGGTTTTGAAGATTATTTATACACCTCTAATTGGGTGTTTATTGAGTGGCCAGAAAACGCTAAAAATTTGTTACCAGAAGATACAAATACGATTGAAATTTTTCATAAAAATAAGACCTCAAGATCCCTCAAATTGAGCCAAAACCTAATATTAACCCAGGAAAACGCTATGGAGCAGCACAAAATTTAGTAAATAAATTAGCAACTTAACACCGCGTCTTTATTGATGATTACGGAAAAACCGTAATAAAAGGTGATTAAATAAGGGGTTTTTAACACTCCTTTTAACTGTTTAAAGTATAAGTGCATCTTATATTTGAGCAATTAATTAATTTAATCCCTTATATTATGAAGACTAAAAAGTACGTACTAGCAATCGCGATTTTCGGTGGTATGTTGTTCACAGCTCAGGCAACTGATTTAATTAACTTAGATGGACAAACCAAAACTGAACTTAAAAAAGGTAAGAGAAAACTTATCCCTAACGGATAAACCAAAAAGATTAAGTAAAAACGCAATAGTAGGTAGCATAATTGGTACCATAATTGCTTTTACTCCAATTCTATGGTCCTTACATGAAAGTGTTCCAACTGAAAAAGTTTGGGACACTTTTTTGTTTACTTATGATAGTACTTTTTGGGAGGATGCCCAGTATGCGATGTGGGTTCTCACTGGAAAATTAATACCATTACTTTTGTTATTTATTTGGTTTTTTACCAACAGAAATTGGTGGTATCATGCTCTTTTAGTACCAATTATAATGTATATTCTTCAAATATTTTTAACAGTAAGAGCGGATATATCTCATGTCGATGAATTACAATTAGTATACATGCTTCCTATTATTGGATTTGTAATTCCATCTATTTACTTAATAAGAGCTAAAATGTTTAACACTATTAATGATGCTGACAAAACTATGCAAGAATTGGAAGAAGAGTTTATGATGAAACCCAAAGGTGTTTGGGGTAAGATCAAACAGTATTTTTAGTTTACAGCTTATATAATCAAAAATATCACCTCAAAAACACAGTTCATAAACTATGATCTGTGTTTTTTATATAAGTATTTTTACATCTCATATTTCTCATCACTAGAAGCAACAACTTCAATCTCTTAGAAAATAATCGATGTTTAAGTGTTTTAAGTCAAAAACATTTACATTTGTAACACCCAGTTATAATAATTAACTCTTAATAACCCTAATTATCATGAGTAAAACCGTACACCGTATTATGCAATTGATATCTGCATTACAAATGAGCGCCAGACAATTTGATATCTCTATAGGTACAGCCAATGGCTATATACTGCGTATGCAGAAAAATAATGCGTCTGTTGGTAGTGATGTGATTGAACGTATTGTTAAAGAATATCCTCAAGTTAATTTGATTTGGTTAATTACTGGTAAAGGCGATATGTTTATAGAAGATAAGCCTAAACCAATAGTTAGGAGTAAAAAGCAAATTGAAGCTTATATAGATGACAAGCTTAAATCAAAATGGTCTGACGAAAAGAAAGCCCTTTTGAATGAAATTTTAATCGAAATTGAAAGTGTGAAAAAAAAATAATTAATAAGTTTTCTAATTGTCCATTTTATCTCTTAAATTTATTAGAATGACTAAATAGTCTTTTTTATTTATAAAATCCTTCTCTTTTTTTAGAAGATTGAATTGTTTCTCAATTTCTTGAGATTTATCTCTATCAAAAAGAGATAAATCTTTCATTAACTCATAAATTTCAGCATTAAGTTTTGACTTGTTGTTGTTTTTTAGTGAATAATAATTTAACTTTTTTGATATTAGAAAAAGTAAAAAACCAAAAATCAAAAATATTGGAATTGAATGAAAATGACTGTAATTGCTTAAAAATTGATACCTATCATTCAAAAAACTAATAAAATGTGAAAACTCAAATGATAGAGGGAATAATATAGCTAATCTCCACCAATTTTTGCATGTTATAAACCAAATCGAAACCATTAAAATGGTCAGAATTTTATATGAATATATCCATAAGTAATTATTTATTTTTTCAAAATAACCTGCATCTATAGTGAATAGTATTGTTTCCCATATTTTAGTTTTAGGTGCTAATACATGAAAATAGAAAGCAAATGGAGAAACAATTATTATTGAAATAATTATGATGTCTTTTTTTATATTAAAGCTCCTCATTTTAATAATATTTGGTTCTTAACTGCAACAACTTTTCTAGATATTCAGTTTTATCATATTTTTTTTTGTTAGCTTTTAAATAGTTTAACTCAGTTCCAATTTCTATTTCATCTTTCGTGTTTTTTGCAGAATTAATTTCTTCAAAGATAAAGTCAATCTCAGTATTTAATTTTTCATAAATCATTTGATGATTAATATATTTATTTAATTTGTTTGATAGATACAATAAAGACAATACTATCGGAATAGTAACAGGTATACTGGTTATAAAATCTACTTCGTCAAAACTTTCTGCCTTGATGTTTAAAAAACCTATGAGTTTATAAATTTCTAATGTCAATGGTATCATTATTGCAGTTTTCCACCAATGCCTTGAGGTATAGTGCCATATTATAAGTAGCAGTATTAACTGAAGTTTGACAGCAAAAAACCATAAAAACAACTCTAAACTCATTTCAAAACCAACTACTTCTGAATTTAATAGTTCATGAGTCATTAATTTTGGAATATGAAAAATTAATCTGATAGATAGAATAAGAAATATAATAACATAATCATTGATGTTTTTGTTTTTGAAATTCATACTCATAGAAAATAATCTCTAATATAAAACTTATTTTGCATAAAATGAATTTTTATTTGTAATTTGAGTTACCAATTAAAAATTCAATGAGCAAGTCATTATCTCCTTTTACCAAAGCACAATTATTACCACAAGAAGAAACACTTGAAGTCTATAAAAAGAAAGGTGATCTATTTATAGGAATCCCAAAAGAAACTCATTTTCAAGAGAAACGTGTCTGTTTAACACCAGATGCAGTCTCAGCTTTAGTCTCTAATGGTCATCGCGTTATGATTGAATCTGGAGCTGGCATAGGTGCTAATTTCAAAGATAAAACCTATAGCGAAGCTGGCGCAGAAGTTACTAAGGATACCACTAAAGTATTCTCCTGCCCTATTATATTAAAAGTTGAACCACCTTCATTAGACGAAATTAAATTAATAAATCCGCAAGCGCTTTTAATTTCAGCGTTGCAATTAAAAACCCAAAGCAAAAAATACTTTGAATCCTTAGCCGCTAAACGTATTACGGCCTTAGCTTTTGAATTTATCAAAGATGATGATGGCGCCTATCCTGCTGTGCGTTCATTAAGTGAAATTGCTGGAACTGCATCCATTTTAATCGCCTCAGAATTATTATCTAACGTCAATGGTGGTAACGGTTTAATGTTTGGAAACATAAGTGGCGTACCTCCAACTGAAGTTGTTATCATTGGTGCAGGAACAGTTGGCGAATTTGCGGCACGCTCTGCTATCGGACTTGGTGCCAATGTAAAAATATTTGATAATTCAATCACAAAACTGCGTTGTGTACAATCTAATTTAGGACGCACATTATATACCTCAACATTGCAACCCAAAAACTTAGTCAAGGCATTGAAGCGCTGTGATATTGCTATTGGAGCCGTAAGGGGCAAAAACAGATCCCCAATTGTAGTCACCGAAGCAATGGTCAACACAATGAAGTCTGGAGCTGTGGTCATTGATGTTAGTATTGACATGGGTGGATGCTTTGAAACTAGCGAAGTGACCAATCATGATAAACCCACTTTCGAGCACAATGGTGTAATTCATTATTGTGTACCAAATATTCCTGCAAGATATTCGCGTTCTGCCTCAGTATCAATCAGTAACATCTTCACACCTTATCTTTTGAAAATTGCTGAAGACGGCGGAATCGAAAATGCCATACGTTTTGATCGTGGATTGAAAAATGGGTTGTATTTTTACCACGGAATTTTGACAAATAAATCGGTTGCAGATTGGTTTGATTTAGATTGTAGCGATGTTAATCTGTTAATTTTCTAGAAGACAAATATCTTTATATATGAAACTAATTCATCGAATAGGCTACTATTTGGGAGGCTTTTCAATAGGTCTTATTCTACTTGCGTTCTTTTTAAGCGGAAAAAAAACGTCGTGTTCATATGGTCCTAATTCTAGGACCATCAAAAATATAAGTATCAAGGAACGGTTTTATTCTGAAGCGACAGAAAATGCAATGAGAACCTATGACTTAGATACACTTGCAATTTCGAATTTGATAAAAACTGGAGATGTTAACTTTTCTGAAAGTGACACAAAATCTGAAGGTTGCAAAACCTACCTCATTGAAAATGAATTAAACGATAAAAACGTTTTGTTAACGGTAAAAAATTGTGATTCTACTGCCACAATTCAATCACTCATTATTAAATAAAATAACCATCGTCAGTAAATAAATACTAACAATGGTTATTAATTAATAGCTAATTCAAAAAACAATATTTTTTACCTAATAGGTATTTTCTTTAATACGCTAGTATCATTATATAGTAATCGTACTACATAAATACCACTAGCAAATGTTGACGTATTAATTAGTCGTGTCATTTCAGATTGATTCTCTAAATCTGATGCATTAAATAATTCGGTATATAAAACTTTTCCAGTCATATCATATATTGATATCCCTTTAGCAGTAACAGATTCTAAGCCATCTATTTTTACTTTCAATACATCATCAATAGGATCTGGATATACTACGAATCCAAATTCACTGCTATCTGGCGGTATATTTTCAATTGTATTACATGATTCAACAAAAACTATAACAGAATCTTCATCACTATCTAAGGCATTGTATACTAAAACAGAATATTCGGTATCGGCATCTGGTGATACTTCAATACTTTGAGTTGTTTCACCTGTATTCCACAGGTATTCATCTCCACCGGTAGCAGTTAAGGTTACTGTTTCTTCAGAACAAATAATTAAGTCTTCACCAGCGTCAGCTTGTACAGCTTCTACTACATTCACAACTATCGCATTAGTATCTTCACAATCATTTATATAACCTGTCACTTCATAAGTTGTCGTTCCTGACGGACTTACTGCAATGTTTGGTTGCGTTGCGCCATTATTCCATAAATAACTATTTGCACCAGTTGCTGAGAGTGTTACAAACTCGCCTTCTAAAATCATGACTTCACCCCCATCATTAATTATAACATTTGGGTTTGGGTTTACTGAAACCGTAACATCTGCATCATCTTCGTATTCTCCTTCATAAACAGTGACTGTATAGGTTTGCGTTCCTGTTGGGCTTACAGTAATACTTTGTGTTGTTTCTCCTGTACTCCATAAGTATGCATCTCCTTCTGATGCTGTTAATGTTGTTGAATACCCTTGACATATAACTTGATTTGCACCTGCACTTGCTTCAAACACAAAAGGTTCAACAGTGACTAAAATAGCATCTGTAGCCTCACAACCATTTGAAAAACCTGTTACAGAATATTCTGTTGTGGTTGTAGGGTTAACCGAAATACTAGCCGTAGTCTCTCCTGTATTCCATAGGTATGTGTCAGCTCCTGTAGCCGTCAATGTTGTTGAAGAACCCTCAGTAATAGTAACATCATTGCCAGCATTTATAGCTGGTAACTCATTTACAGTAACTATAACACTATCCTCATCAGAAGATGTTTCCGAAGCATTATAAACTGTTACTGTATAGGTTGTTGTTGCGTTTGGATTGACATTAATACTTTCAGATGTTTCACCAGTGCTCCATAGATATGTAACACCTCCACTTGCTGTTAATGTCGTTGTCTCTCCATTACAAATAGTTACATCTTCTCCTGCATCAGCTATAACAGTATCTATCTCTACAGAAACTGTCACATTAGCAGATGATTCACAGTTATTAGAATAACCTGTTACTGTATATACTGTTGTTACATTCGGGCTTACAACAATACTAGCTGTAGTTTCACCTGTTTCCCATAAATAAGAATCAGCACCTGTAGCCATTAAAGTGGTTGATTCACCTATAGTTATAACAACATTAGATCCAGCATCTGTAGCTGGCAGTTCATTTACTGTTACAATTACACTGTCTTCATCAGATGATGTTCCTGATGCATTATAAACCGTAACGGTATAAGTTGTAGTAACGTTTGGAGACACTTCAATATTTGCAGTTGTTTCTCCTGTATTCCAAAGATATGTTACACCTCCTGTTGCTGTCAAGGTTGTACTTTCCCCATCGCATATATCTACATCTACCCCTGCATCTGCAGTAACGGTATCTGCATCAACAGATACAGTGACATTAGCCGATGCTTCACAATTATTTGAATAACCTGTTACTGTATATACTGTTGTAACATTCGGGCTAACTTCAATACTTGCTGTAGTTTCACCTGTTTGCCATAAATAAGAATCAGCGCCTGTAGCCGTTAAAGTTGTAGATTCACCTACTGTTATAACAACATTCGCCCCTGCACTTACGTCGGGAATTTCATTTACTGTTACAATTACACTATCGTCTTCTTGATTTGTACCAGACACACTAAATGCTGTTACTGTATAAGTTGTTGTAGTATTAGGTGAAACATCTATACTTGCTGTAGTTTCTCCTGTACTCCATAAATAAGTTGTTCCTCCTGTTGCTGTAAGTGTAGTGGTTTCTCCAATACAAATCTCCGTGTCATTTCCAGCATTGGCATTGACACTGTCATCTTGCAAAAAAACAGTAATAGTATCAGAGTTTTCACAACTTCCAATTGTACCAGTCACTGAGTATGAGGTATCTAAAACTGGGTTTACACTAATTGTTTGTGTCGTTTCACCTGTACTCCATAGGTACGAATCTGCACCAGTAGCAGTTAAGGTCGCACTTTCACCAATAAATATGGTTACATCTTCTCCTGCATCAACATCAGGAACATCATTTACTGTGACTACAACACTATCTGTACTTGTGCAATTATTTTGTGTAACCTCTACAGAAAAAGTAGCTGTTACATTTGGATTTACTATAATAGATTGAGTTGATTCTCCTGTACTCCATTCATAGGAAGTTCCACCTGTTGCTGTTAAAGTAACTTCGGTGCCTTGACAGGTTTCTACATCTTCTCCAGCATTTGCTGTAGGCATTTCATTAACTGTAATTGTTATTTGAGCTTCAGTAGTACTCCCATCAGAGTGAGTTCCTGTTACTGTATAAGTTGTAGTAACATCTGGAGATACTGTAATAGTTTCAGTTGTTTCACCATTTAAATCCCATACATAAGAATCAGCATTAGAAGCTGATAAAATGACTTCTTGGCCTTCGCAGATTGTATCATTATTAGCATCAGAGCTTACAACAACTTGATTTCCTGTTGTAATAAGGTTATCACGGAAATCGGCAACATAACATTGAATTGGTACGTTACCACTTCTCCAGTCTGAAGCAAACACGACCCTACTACCAGATGGTGAAGGACTAGGATGCGCTTGATTTTCATAATTAGTATATAAATTACGTGAATGACATATTCTTTCAACTCTTGATCCGTCTAACTTCACTGCAATTATTTCATTTAGATAAGGCAACCATTTAGATGATGCCGTAGAAGAACCTGTTGAAGCGTACACCCAACCTGGTCTTCCGAGTGCTCTAGCAGTTGTATGACTTACATAACCATCTGTAGTTATTTGAGTTACTAAACCGTCAGAAAGTCTTCTCTTAATAATTCTTCCTCCAGTTACGTTATTAGATTTATCAACACCAACAGCAATCTCATCTCCATTATCATCAACTGTCATATCAAAATGACTTGGTTGACCATAACCACTCCAAAACGGACCTACTTGGTTTCCTTCTAAATCATAGATTTTAGTTCTATCACTTCCAGTTCCAAAATTTCCGTTTACAAGGATATAGTTTCCTAAAGGAGAAATACTGATATAGTCTAAATTTGGTATTGAAGAAAAATCAATATCCGGATATTTAATATTATTAACCATGTCAACTGCAAACCCAACAAGTTTATTATCGGAGTTTCTAGTCGCCAATACAGCAGCCATAGAACCATCATCAGATAAGTTTCCTGTCCAAGGACCTAATTGTGTATTACTATAACCTGTCCAAGACATTAATTCAATAAGTTCATCAGTAAAATAGTTCCAGCTTCGAAATGAATCATTATATAAAATGATTCTCAGATTTGGATCTGTTGGATGCCATCTGCTTTCATTTCCCCCAGAAGGCATAATATTAGCATTATTAAGCACTTCATATGTTTGGCCATCTAAAAACATTGCTGATCCATAACCTCCACCAATATCCCTGTGTCTATTGATATACATTACAGATTCATCCGCATTCCAAGTTTGCTTAATTGAATATGAGTGTCTGGCAGTATTTCTCCAGTTTTCATTTAGGTTTGGAACAGGCGTACCTGGATCACCAGTAATCCTTACTATCTTAGTTCCAAATGCTGGATCAAAGATATGCCCTAGATAATCTGGCTTAGGAGACTGAGGCGTAGGCCAATGCATCTCTAAGTCTGTATCTAAATCATATTCTTGTGCCTGTATGTTATAAACTATACCGTAAAAAATTACTAATGCAAGCATTAGCTTTCGTGAAATTTGGGGATTCATTTGGGGTTAATTTTTGGGGCTTACTCAAACAAACATATAAAACAAAATGCATTTCATAGCGTTTATTTGCATTTAATCGATAAAATGTATATAATTTTAATAAAATTCTTACAAAAAATGGATATATAACGGATTAAACAATCATTTAGAGGGTAAAATGTAATAAAAACTATATACGAGTAAGGTTGATGATTTGGATTATACAAAAATTAAATAGTTATTTGCAGTCGTAAATACATTCAAATATTTGATACTATTTACTTAATAAACTCAAACCTGCATTGAAATTAAAAAAACACATAAGGCTCATTGAAAATTTTGTTTCCTTGACCCTATTTAAGTCTGTTGATGCAGTAGTACCCTTAGTACTTATACCCTATTTAATTGTTGTTGTAGGTGCTACTAATTATGGTATATATGCCTTTGCTTATGCATTAATTTTCTATTTAAGAAATATTGTTCAGTATGGGTTTTCCTTATCTGGTGTAAGGCTAGTTGCGCTAAATAAAGAAGATAAAGGGAAGTTAAATGATATCTATAATAATGTCATTACCACCCAGCTATTTCTAGCTTTAATTTCGCTAATTCTATTATTTTTTCTAGTTTATTTTATTGATATATTCAATTCGCACTATATCATATATTTCTATTTTAGTTTTACAATTTTTGGAGAATTGATGTTTCCTGGTTGGTTCTTTATGGGTGTAGAAAGAATGAAATTCAGCACTATATCACACGTCATCTCTCGTTTATTATTTGCTGCCCTTGTTTTTATTTTCGTTAAAGAAGAATCAGATTTCATTTATATATCACTTTACCAGTCTATTGGATATGTATTCTCAGGTATTATAGCACAAATAATTGTTATAACAGAGTTTAAAATAAAATTTAAGCTTGCTAGATTTGCTGAAGTAAAAAAACAGCTAAAAGACGGGTTAAGCTCTTTTCTTACTTTAATATCTCCTACATTATATGCCAACTCTTCCATTTTTTTAGTTGGTGTTTTTGGGCTGCCACAGTATGTAGGATTCATGGAAATTGGTTCAAAAGTTTCAGGAGCTTTTAGTGTGTTAGATACGATTTTAACAATGGTCTTTTTTCCATTCATTAATAGGAACAAAACAGCCATGAAAAAAGTGAAATATATTTTTATTAGTGTGGGCTTTGTTTTGTCAATACTTATGTACTTTTTATCTGAATTTTTAATAACGCTCTGGCTGAAACAACCTGCTCCAGAAATTATAGTTATTGTTAAGATTTTAAGTTTTAGTCCATTTTTATCTTCATTTATTTCAGCTTATGGAGTTAACGGACTTATGGTTCATCACCAAGACAAATTATATTTAAAAATAGTTTTCTTTGGGTCTATTTGTGGACTAATAGCTGGTTTGATACTTATTCCTAAATATTATTATATTGGTGGAGCAATTGCTATTGTAATTGCAAGAGCTATTACAGCATTTTTAGCTTATAGATACAATAGAAAAGTAATTAATAAAACAGCAGTTAATGAAATTTAGCAATTATTTATGGGCTTTATACCTTATTGCTTTTCCTTTCTACATACTTCCGGAAGGTAATCCACAGCTTGCTGATGTATTTGGTGTTTTAGCAATTGCTTTTAATATAAAACCTATTTTGCTACATATAAAGGAAAATTCTTTTTCTAGGCACCTTTTCTTATTTGTATGCTACACCTTTATTGTAAATGTAGTATTTCTTGTTATTGTGCATACTTATGCCTCATTAATAACGAGTATAAATTATTTATACTGTTACTTATTACTATTGTTTGTTCTCAGCAAATTTAAAGACCCCGTTTTTTTAAAATTTACTGTTGTTGCTTTAACCATTTCATTAATTCTTCAACTTGGAATATCCCCTTTTGTACCAAGTCAAGGAGTTAGGTCAAGATTATTGTTTAATAACCCTAATCAATTGGCTTTTTGGGCTTTAGCATCAATGCTTATAATAAACATATTGTCATCGATCTTAAAAACCATAAAATTTGCACATATACTTACTGTTACAATAATTTGTTCTTTTTTTATAATTATATCTGCCTCTAGATCAGCTACAGCTGGCGCACTTTTATTTTGGATATTCTTTTATTTAAAATCGAAAAAAAACATCTTAATATTTACAATAGTAATAGTTGGCTTATTATCGTTTTCCTATTTTAATGGTAATGTTAGCTTAGAAAAATTTAGTCAAATCACTTATATTTTTGATAGAATTTCTGAAAGTGATAATACAACAAGTAGCGATAATATTGGTCGTGGTTATGATCGATTATTTGATTATCCTCAATACTTATTTTTTGGTTCAGGAGAAGGTAGCAATGAACGTTTTAATTCTACTATTGAGTTACACTCAACGTTTGTGAATATATTATTTAGTTATGGAATCGTAGGATTTATTTTATTCTTTATGTCCATAGCTTCAATTTTCAAAAAAATATCAATTCAAGTTATGGTTTTACTCTTGATATTAGGTGTTTATGCAACTGTTCATATGACATTAAGACTTCCTTTATTTTGGATAACCTTGTTGCTCATTGTTCTTTTCCATAAATACAAAACGGGAGACTTCGAGTTAGAATCAATTAAAAAATCATCAATAAAATACTAGTAAGAAAATTATGTGCGGAATTAATGGTATCATATTCAAGTCAAAACAAGAGATTAATACAGTAAAGCATACGCTTACAAAAATGAATGATCTCATAATACATCGTGGACCAGATGATGATGGTATCTATTTGAAAAGCGGCTCAAGTTATGCTGTTGGTATGGGAATGCGACGTCTATCAATCATTGATTTGAGTACAGGTAATCAGCCCATGTACTCTAAAGATGAAACCATTGGCATCGTTTTTAATGGTGAAATATATAATTTCCAAACACTTAGGGAACAATTAAAAGATAAAGGTGTCGCCTTTTCTACAACAAGTGATACTGAAGTTGTTCTAAAGCTTTATGAAACTTATGGCACTGATAGTTTTGCCATGTTAGATGGCATGTTTGGTTTAAGTGTTCATGACATCAACAAAAATAAAATTTATATAGCTAGAGATTTTTTTGGAGAAAAACCCTTGTATTATACAGATACAAAGGATTCTTTTTATTGGGCTTCTGAATTAAAATCAATTTTTAATAGTCTAATTACAAAACCTGCTATTGCTAAAGAAGGCTTAAATCTATATTTCCGATTGACTTATATTCCTGCCCCTTATACCATTTATGAAGGTGTGAAAAAACTAGAGGCCAATAATTATTTAGAATATGATTTGGAAACCTTGAATTTTACGACACATCAAATTCATGACACAACACCAAAAGCAAAGTCAAAATTATCATTTGATGAAGCTAAGGCAGAAGTTAAAGATCGTGTGTTTCAAAGTGTAGAATCTAGATCTGTTTCTGATGTGCCTTTAGGTACATTTTTATCAGGAGGTGTTGATTCTTCAGTAGTATCCTATTGCTTATCTGAAATCAACGATTCTAAAATTGATACATTTTCTATAGGTTTTGAAAAAGCCACATTTGACGAAACAGATAAATCTAGAGTTGTTGCAAAGCAAATTAATAGTAATCATCATGAGTTTATAATTAACGAATCTGATTTAAGCAAAAATATTGATGCTATTCTTTTAAATTTTGATGAGCCATTTGCAGATTCCTCCTCACTCCCAACCTATTTAGTATCGAACAAAACAAAATCATATGTAAAAGTAGCGCTAACAGGTGATGGAGGTGATGAAGTCTTTGGCGGGTATAACAAATACTATATTGGAAAATTAAATAGTCGTTACACAAAAATAGTTCCTAAATTCATTCATAATCGTATTAAATCATTATCATCAGCCTCATTAAAACGAAAAGAAGATAGTAGAGGTTTTAAATATAAACTCAACAAGTTAGTGAATGCTATTGACTATAATGACAGCTATTATTGGGATATTATTTCTTTAGGATTTGAAACTAATGATATTAATGCGCTACTATCTGATGCTTATCAAAAACAAAATGTTTTTGATTACTATAAAACAAAAACTAACATTTCAAATCCTAAATCTTTACATGAATTTAGAACTGTTGACAGGCATTTAAGTCTTGAAGGTGATATGCTTGTTAAAGTAGATAGAACTAGTATGCTAAATTCATTAGAATGTAGATCTCCATTTTTAAATAGAGAATTATTTGAATTTACTATGAGTTTACCTGAAGATTATTTATTAAATAAATGGAGTAAAAAGCACATTTTAAAGGAAGCATTTAAAGAGGATTTTCCTGAAGGTTTTCTTGAAAAATCAAAGCAAGGCTTTGGAGTTCCGGTTGGTGATTGGTTAAGAGGTGGTTTAAAACAAGAACTTTTAAATTACAGTGACATTTCATTTTTAAAAAATCAATCCATATTTAATACAGATAATATTAGCAAACTCGTTCAGAATCATGTTAGCGGTAAGGAAGATAACACCTTTAAAGTGTGGGCTTTTTATTGCTTTCAAAAATGGTACTCTAAAATCTATATTGACTAAAATTATCATTTATTTTTGTACTAGAAACTACATTTATCTTGAAAAAATTAATTCGAATAACTACAGTGCCAGGATCTTTAAGAACGCTTTTAAGAGGCCAGCATCGCTTTATGAGCCAACACTACAAGGTAATTGGAGTTTCTAGTAATGGAGATGCCTTAGAGGAAGTCAATCAAAAAGAAGGTGTTGAAATACATGCCATTGAGATGACTCGAACAATAACACCTTTAAAAGATTTGAAGGCAACGTACTTACTGTATAAGCTTTTCAAAAAAGAAAAACCTTTTATTGTACATACACATACACCAAAAGCTGGAACTTTAGGTATGCTAGCTGCAAAATTGGCTGGAGTGCCACATCGTTTGCACACTATTGCTGGCTTACCTCTTTTAGAGGTAACTGGCAAAAAGCGTAAGCTATTAGATATTGTAGAAAAATTTACTTATTCGTGTGCTACTCTAATTCTTCCAAACTCATATGGTTTAAATGATATCATCATTCAAAATAAGTACACCAAAGCTTCAAAACTCAAAATCATTGGCAACGGAAGTTCTAATGGAATAGATGTGAAACATTATGATAGTGCATTGGTTTCAGAAGAAAAAAGAACAGAATTAAAAGCTAAACTTGGCATAACAGACTCGGATATTGTTTTTATTTTTATTGGAAGAATTGTAAAAGACAAAGGAATCAATGAACTAGTGAAAGCATTTGATAACTTGTCTTCTAAAACAGCTAACAGTAAATTAATACTCGTTGGGCCAAAAGAAGATCATTTAGATCCACTTTTACCAGAAACAGAAGCGCTAATTAAAGAAAACAAAGCTATTCTTGCTGTAGGTGTTCAAAAAGATATTAGACCCTATGTTGCTATCTCTAATGTACTGTCCTTTCCTAGCTACAGAGAAGGTTTTCCCAATGTTGTTTTGCAAGCGAGCTGTATGGAATTACCATGTATTGTATCAAATATTAATGGTTGCAATGAAATAATTAAGCATGAACTCAACGGTTTAATCATTCCCACAAAAAATGAATTAGCTTTAGAAAAAGCAATGCAATTTATGATTGATAATCCAGAAAAAAGAGAAGCAATGATTGCCTATACGAGATCTAGAATAATTGAACGTTATGATCAAGATTTTGTTTGGAATGAAATTCTAAAAACCTACAAAAGTTTAGAGCAATGAAACTATATAAAAACATCTTTAAACGTCTTTTGGATTGCCTTGCGGCAAGTATTGGCTTCTTATTATTATTTCCAATTTTTGCTATCACATGGCTTGTTTTAATGATAAAAAATAATGGTAGTGCTTTCTTTTATCAAGAACGTCCAGGAAAAAACGAACGCATTTTTAAAATCATCAAATTTAAAACGATGAATGACAAAACTGATGCGAACGGCGAACTCCTTCCGCCTTCTGAACGCTTAACCAAAACTGGTATTTTTGTTAGAAAATATTCGCTTGATGAAATTCCTCAATTACTCAATGTGATTAAAGGTGATATGAGCTTAATTGGACCTAGACCTCTTCTTATTAGATATTTACCAAGATATAATGACTTTCAGAAACAAAGACATTTAATTAAACCTGGAATCACTGGATGGGCTCAAGTAAATGGTCGAAACGCAATTAGTTGGGAACAAAAGTTTGAATACGATGTATGGTATGTTAAAAACCTAAGCTTCCTATTAGATATAAAAATTCTATTTTTAACACTCTATAAAGTCGTAAAAAAAGATGGTATTTATAGTGTTGAAAATGATATTGTACCCGACTTTACAGGTACTGAAACTACAAAACAAGAATAACTCATGGCAATAAATATACTTTTCACCTGTGCTGGTAGACGTAATTATTTAATCAATTATTTCAAAGAAGCATTAAACAATCAAGGTCGCATAGTTGCTGCCGACATGAGCCTTTCTGCTCCTGCAATGGTTGATGCTGACTTAGCCATTATAGTACCTAGTATTTATGATGACCACTATATAGATGCGCTAAAAAACATCATTATTGAGCATCAGATTACTGCAGTTATATCGCTAAATGACTTAGAACTTCCCATCCTTTCTAAGTATAAATCAGAAATAGAAAAAACAGGTGCTAAGGTTATTATTTCTAATGAACGGGTCATTGATATTGCATTTGATAAAATTGAAACTTTCAATTTCCTAAAAGACATAGGACTAAAAACACCTCAAACTTACACAACACTTGAAGATACTAGGCTAGCTATAAAAAATGGCGCCCTTGAATTTCCATTAGTTGTAAAACCGCGTTGGGGAAGTGCTTCTATCGGAATTGATTTTCCTGAGACAGATGAAGAGTTAGACTTGGCATTTAAACTTCAGCAGATAAAACTTAAAAAATCTATTCTAAATACTGCAAGCTCACATGATTTTGACAATGCAATTCTTATTCAACAAAAGATGGATGGCAAAGAATATGGTATGGATATCGTTAATGACTTTGAAGGCAACTACTATGGCACTTTTGTAAGAGAAAAAGTTAACATGCGCTCAGGTGAAACTGATAAAGCAATGTCTATTATTGACAAACGATTTGATGCTGTTGGAGCAACGCTCTCTAAACACTTGAAACATGTTGGCAGTTTAGATTGTGATGTCTTTATCGCTAACAATGAACTTTATGTGTTGGAGCTAAACCCAAGATTTGGAGGAGGTTACCCATTCTCACATGAAGCAGGGATTAATACAGCTGCAATTTACATCGAATGGCTAAAGGGCAATACTTCTGTAGATGAGTTTAATCAATATGTAGCTGGTAAATTATTTTCAAAATGTGATAGGATGCTAGAAATAAAGTCTAGTTAAAAACAACTTGTTGTGTTTTTTTTGATCCAGAAATTAAATAGGTTTCTTTAGCATTATTTTGCTTATATACCTTAATAGCATTTATAGGCTCTGGATTTGCAAACGCAAAAGAATACACAAACACCAGAAGAAACTTATAATCATTATTTGATAATTCTACTAATTGATAATCTTGTGAATCAAACGTATCAACATAAGCTAATTTAAAATTTGAATGCTTTGAATCACTTTGAGGCTTATGACCAGCTAATAAGTATTTATACTTTCTATAAAGTTCATTCACCTTCCTTTTTCTCAAATAGAGCTTAACAATATAAAATAACTCGATATACTTAGCTGTCAATCTTGACTTTAAGGACTTTGAATCATATAAAATATGATAATCAAAATCATAAACTAAATTTGCCCATTTATGTTTATAGTCAAAATCCCCTTTAGAAAAATCGGATATGTTATAACCAGAATCAAAACACCATTCTAGTAGCTTGATGATAGATGTCTTACCGATACTAAATTTATAATAATTTGGATCAAATACTGTAATAGTTTCAAACAAAACCTTTTCAGAATGGAAATTCAATGTAATTCCTATAGGCATATCGTCATTATAAATAACGAGAAGTGATGCACGCTTTTGTTTTAACATTTCAAAAACCAATTCACTATAATAGACCCATTTTGAAGTACTTAAATGGTGATAATTGACTTGTTTGTCTTGGAAACGTTCATTAAGCAAAGCGTAAAACTGATTAAAAAGTTTTTCAAACTTAGTCTCAGAAATGGCCTCGTTTATAAATTCATATGAAATATTAAAACAGGTTTCTAATCGTCTTTGATTAGATCTAAACTCTCTTCTGTTTTTGGAACTAAACTGTGAGTTGATATAATCATCTTTATCTTTAAACTCAGTAATATCCATCAAAAAACCTTGGTATTGAAACATTTTCTTTAGTTTCAAACTAGAAGTTTCTGGTGGGTTAAACTCATCTATTTTAAAATATGTTGGCACATCATAAATCAAAAATGTTTTTCCTTTATAATCTTCTACATTATAATTTATAGTATAATCAACACCTTTAGTTAGATTTTTACCTGCATTTATATAGATACCAAAATTTGAATATTTAATAAACTTAACACCATCAATAAACTTAAACGACAATAATTGCTTACCGTCATTAAAGTGTTTTGACCATATATTTACAAAACTTGAAGATGTAAAAGGATTAGATGTCATTGAATAAATATTCCAATATTTTATAAGCAAATATAAACTTTTTGCGAAGTTATTATCATTGAATAGAATTAATTTAATCCTAAATTTTCTTTACTTTTGAAGTCATTTTTTAAACAAAAATATGAACGGTCATTTTGTTGTATCTTTAGATTACGAAAAACATTGGGGAGTCTATGATGAAAAAACAGTTAACCAGTATAGGACGAACTTAGAAAACGTAGACAAGGTCATTGCCAGACTTTTAGAACTAAGCGACAAATATAAAATCAAAATTACTTTTGCTACTGTTGGCTTATTATTTGCTAAAGATAAAAATGATTTAAGCACATATCTTCCTCAAAAAATACCGACTTATTTAAACAAAGAATTAAACCCCTATCCTTTAATAGAATCTATTGGAATTGATGAAAAAGACGATCCATTTCACTATGCGTTTTCTAACATAAAAAAAATTAAGGCTAATGAAAACCATGAAATTGGCACACATACATTTTCACACTTTTCTTGTCATGCTCACGGACAAACAGTTGAGCAGTTTGATGCTGATTTAAATTCAGCAATAAACATTGCAAAACCTTTAGAGCTTGAGATGAAGAGTATTGTATTTCCTAAAAATCAAATAAATCCAGATGATACTATTGATAAACCATACCTCGAAACATGCAAGAAGTATGGTATAACAAGTTTTAGAGGCAAAGAAAAATCATTTATTTATAACATACATAGCACAAAAAAATATCGAAACTTATTTATATTTAGAGCTCTAAAGCCTTTAGATGCTTATATTAATCTAACAGGCAGCAACACCTATAACTTAAAAAAAATCAATAAGAATAGTATTATATTTAACATCCCATCAAGTCGTTTTTTAAGACCTTATAATAAAAAGCTAAAATATTTAGAGCCGCTTAAACTAAGGCGTATAAAAAAAGCAATGACATATGCTGCAAAGCGAAAAGAAGTATATCATTTATGGTGGCATCCCCATAACTTTGGAGCTCATATGGATAAGAATTTTGAAAACCTTGAAACCATATTTAAAACCTATGAATCACTAAATAAAACATATAACTTTCAAAGCGAGACAATGCATAGTTTAACCAGTAAAAATATAATTAATTGATCAGTTAAATAATTCGTATTGAATTATCCTATTCTGCTAAATATCAACGTAAAAAAATGTTTTTTAACGTGTTTATTAGGTTTATAATGAAATATTAAGTGATATTTCAAAACTCTATACTAAACATATATAGATCTTAATAGCAATACATTAAATAGCTAAAAAAACCAAATCAACCATTTTATGTTTTTTAATTCATTAGATTTTGCCATTTTTCTTCCAATAGTATTCACACTCTATTGGCTTATAAATTCAAAATCATTAAAACTTCAAAATTTTTTAATAGTAGCTGCTAGTTACTTTTTTTATGGTTGCTGGGATTACCGTTTTTTATCACTTATACTATTTAGTACAATTATTGATTATACTGTAGGCAGACAATTATCAAAAACGAATAATGAAAGCAGAAGAAAAGTGCTATTATGGATTAGTATTTTAGTAAATCTTGGTTTTTTAGGGTTCTTTAAATACTATAACTTTTTTATAGACAATTTTGTGACTGCTTTCTCTTTCTTCGGAAAAGATATTTCTATAAACTCATTAAATATTGTGTTACCCGTTGGAATTAGCTTTTACACCTTTCAAACGCTTAGCTATACCATAGATGTGTATAGACGCAAATTAGAACCAACAAAAGATTTTATTGCCTTTACTGCCTTTGTTAGTTTTTTCCCGCAATTAGTAGCAGGACCGATAGAACGAGCAACGCATTTATTACCTCAGTTTTATAAAAAAAGAAAGTTTGATATCACTCTAGCAATTGATGGATTACGACAAATCCTTTGGGGTTTATTTAAAAAAGTAGTTATCGCAGATAACTGTGCAGAATATGCTAATATAATTTTCAATTCATATGAAGATCAATCAGGTAGCACATTAATATTAGGAGCTCTGTTTTTCGCATTTCAAATCTATGGTGACTTTTCAGGATATTCTGATATAGCTATTGGTACATCACGTTTATTTGGTTTTGATTTAATGAAAAACTTCGCGTTTCCATATTTCTCAAGAGACATTGCCGAATTTTGGCGACGATGGCATATTTCATTATCAACTTGGTTTCGAGATTACTTATATATCCCATTAGGAGGAAGTCGTGGAAGCTTAAAATTTAAAATTAGAAATGTCTTTATCATCTTTTTAGTAAGTGGTTTTTGGCATGGTGCTAATTGGACTTTTATTATTTGGGGAGGCTTAAATGCGTTATATTTTCTTCCTGTTATGCTAACAAATAACAACAGAAACAATTTAGATATCGTAGCTAAAGGTAAATGGTTGCCTAAGTTTAAAGATGCAATAAGTATGCTGATAACATTCACGCTTACCGTTTTTGCTTGGATATTTTTTAGAGCAGATACAGTATCTGATGCTGTAGGATATATTTCAAATATTTTTAACGCATCCATCTTTAATCAGCCCGATTTAGTACAACATGGGTATTATACATTAATCCTAGTGTTGGTGTTTACAATTATAGAATGGATAGGTAGAGAAGGCGAATTTGCAATTTCTAAAATTCATAAATTACCGTTTTACTTGAGATGGGCATTTTATTATGCCATAATAGTACTAATGTTTGTGTTTACAGGAAAAGAACAAGCTTTTATATATTTTCAATTTTAAGATTATGAAAAACTTCATTTTTAAAATTATATTGTTTTTGATGCTTGGCTATTTAGTTGGTGAAGTCATTGTAAGAACAAATAAACTTACCTCAGATATTCCTCAAAGATATATTGAAAATGGTATTCAAAAGTATTTACCAGGTCAAAAAGGATACTACAAAGGTGCATCAGAACCTTGGGAAGTAAATGAATATGGATGGCTTGGTGTAGATTATTTAAATACTAGACCAAATAAAGTGTCTGTGATTGGTGATTCATATATTGAAAACATTATGAATCCAATCACTTGTAATCAAGGATACTTATTACAAGAGCTAAATAAGAACACAGATTTTTTTGAAGCTGGAAGATCTGGTGTAACTTTTATTGAAGCGATGGAAATCACTAAGCAATTAGATTCTCTAGATTTTGATAGCCATATGATTTATGTTAGTGAACAAGATTTTAATGAAAGTTTTACTGAGATTGTAAGATATACTGATAGAATGCAGATTGATTTAGATAAAGGTGAATTACTAAATGGTCAACTAAAATCTTCTGGAATGAAAAAAATATTATACAACTGCAAATTTCTGTATTACCTCTACTTAAGGTTTCCTTTATTTGTAAACAAGCAAAATAAAGGAGAAATTGAAACGGTTGACGTTTTTGATGTTTCGCGTTTTGATAAGCTCTACTCCTACTGTAAAAACAACTATGAACTCAATAAAATTATACTTGTTTTTCACCCAAATACTTCAAAAGAAATTATTGATTTCTTTGATTCAAAAGGAGTGCAACACATCGACCTTGAAGAAACGTCTGATCAACCTTGGGCTTTAAATGCAGCTGATGGCCATTGGAACTGTCATGGTCATAAAGAAGCATCTCAACAAATAACTAAGGTTTTAAGCGTATTAAACCTCTAATAGTTATGATATATCGTAAAAACATGCTATTTGTCGTAATTATTTGAAAGGTTTAGTATTAATAGTAATATTTACCCTGAATAGTTTTCAGTTAAACGTCAATTGTTCAAACCCAAATCCCTCTACTAGACAATATTATTGAATAGTAATAAACTTACTTAACAGATTGATTATGGAATCAAAAATTTGGTTGTCATCTCCGCATATGGGTGGAAAAGAACAATCTTATATAAATAATGCGTTCGAAACTAATTGGATTGCTCCTTTGGGCCCACATGTAAATGGTTTTGAAAGTGATCTACAAAACTATCTTAATCAAGATAGTCATGTTGCTGCACTCAGTTCTGGAACAGCAGCGATTCACTTAGGTCTTATTTTATTAAATGTTAGCCATGGAGATGAAGTTATTTGTCAAAGCAAAACCTTTTCAGCTTCAGCAAACCCGATAGCATACCAAGGTGCCACACCAATTTTTGTTGATAGTGAAAAAGACACTTGGAATATGTGTCCTCAGCAATTAGAAATTGCTATTAAAGACCGTATTAGTAAAGGAAAAAAACCTAAAGCTATTATCCCTGTACATCTCTACGGAATGCCCTATAAAATTGAGGAAATTCATAACATTGCAAAACAATATGATATCCCTGTCTTAGAAGATAGTGCCGAAGCCCTAGGAAGCACCTATAATGGTACTAAGTGTGGTACATTTGGTGATATTGCTATATTATCATTTAATGGCAATAAGATTATTACAACTTCAGGAGGTGGTGCAATTGTCACAAAAGATCTTAAATTAAAGGAGAAAGCTGTGTTCTTAGCAACACAAGCTAGAGAAAAAGCGGTAGAATACTTACACGCTTCAATAGGTTATAACTATAGACTATCAAATGTCTTAGCTGGTATTGGAAGAGGTCAAATGGAAGTTTTAGATGACCACGTCGCTGCTAGAAGACGTAATTATGCATTTTATAAAGACAGCTTCAAAACAATAGAAGAACTACAGTTTGTTGAAGAACCAGCTGGTGCTTTTTCTAATAGATGGTTGTCTTGTGTACTTACACCTTCTCAAGAGATTAGGGAAGGAATAAGAACATCCTTGGAGACCTACAACATTGAAACACGACCACTTTGGAAACCAATGCACCAACAGCCTGTTTTTAAAGACGCACCTCAGTATATAAACGGTGTTTCTGATGAATTATTCAAAAAAGGCTTATGTTTGCCTAGTGGTTCTAACTTAACTGAAAACGAATTAAATAGAGTTGTTTCAGCAATAAAAATGTATTTTAGAGCATGATAAAACGTTTACTTCAAAATATTTCGCATAAATATGCCTCCAAATGGTTGGTAATGCTTTTCGATTTAACTATCGCAGCATTCACCTTTGTTGCTGCGTATATTATTCGTTTTAATTTTAATTTAGACTTTGATTTCGTAGTCATGTTCAAGCAAATTCCATTTGTCTTTTTGGCTGCTCTAATTAGTTTTATTCTTGTTGGATCTTACAAAGGCGTTGTGAGATTTACTGGATTTAAAGATGTTGTCAATATTATTATTGGGGTTAATATATTAGCTACTATATTAATTATATCTACGTTTTTTAGTAGACGATTTAACTACGAGAGTATTTTTAATATTTCAGGCTCAATAATATACATTCACCTATTACTAAATATCTTATTTCTTGTCGGTTTTAAGCTTTTTATCAAATCGATGTACAATAAGCTAATGCAAGATTTTAAAACACAAAAACGCGTTTTAATATTTGGTGCTGGTAATTCGGGCATGATTACTTATGATGCCATTACCAATGACCCAAAAAGTAATCATATAGTTTGTGGTTTCATTGATGATAATGCGCAAAAAACCGGAAAAAAAATAAATACGCTAAAGGTTTATAGATTAGAAAGCATCACAAGCAGTTTTATTGAGAAAAATGCAATTGAAGAGGTTATTATCTCTATTCAAAATATTAAGCCGAATCGCTTATTACAAATTTCAGAAAGACTTTTTGAGTTAAACCTTAAAGTTAAAATTGTACCACCTGTACAAAACTGGATAGATGGTGATTTAAGTGTAGGTCAAATAAAAGATGTTAAGATTGAAGACCTTTTAGGAAGAGACCCAATATCAATTATTAACCCTGCTTTAGTCGATGAATATGACAATAAAATTATTTTCATAACTGGAGCTGCTGGTTCTATAGGAAGTGAAATTGCTCGTAAAATTTGTAACTATAATTTTAAAAAACTAATACTCATCGATATTGCAGAATCTGCATTGTATGAGATTCAACAAGAATTTATTCAAAAAGGTATTAAAAACTTTACAACTGTAATTGCAGATGTTCGTGACAATAAACGCCTTGAGCACCTATTTACTCTTTATAGACCAGAAATCATTTTCCATGCTGCTGCATATAAACATGTACCTTTAATGGAAAACAATCCATATGAAGCTGTTAGTGTTAACATTAATGGCACAAAAAACATGGCTAGTCTAGCTGTAAAGCACAGTGTCAATAAATTTGTTTTTATCTCAACAGATAAAGCTGTAAACCCAACTAATGTTATGGGTGCTACCAAACGTATTGCAGAACTTTATATCAATTGCTTACAAGGTAAAGGGCACACAAAATTTGTAACAACTAGGTTTGGTAATGTATTAGGTTCTAATGGATCTGTTATTCCTTTATTCAAAAAACAAATAGAAGCTGGAGGTCCATTAACTGTGACTCACAGGGATATTACAAGATATTTCATGACTATTCCAGAAGCGTGCCAATTGGTACTTGAAGCTGCTGCAATGGGTAATGGAGGGGAAATATTTGTTTTTGATATGGGAGAATCTGTTAAGATTTTTAACCTAGCTAAAAATATGATTGTACTTTCAGGATTAAGATATCCAGAAGATATAGACATCAAGATTACTGGATTGCGACCAGGTGAAAAAATTTACGAAGAACTTTTGGCTGATGGTGAGAATACTAAAGCGACCTACCATGAAAAAATCATGATTGCCAGAACGAAAAAATTAGACACTGTAGAAGTTGAGCAAAAAATAATTAACCTCACTATGGTTAATCTGAAAATGCAAAATATCGAAATCGTCTCTTTGATGAAAGATATTATTCCTGAATATGTATCTAACAACTCTAAATTTGAAATATTAGATGCCAAAACAATCAAATCAATAAAACATTAGTGAAATGAATCAAATCTTAACCTCACGCCAAAGTAAATTAACAAAATTTACAGCACTAATATTACTATTCACTTTTACATTGACTTCATGTGGGTCTAGAAAAGATATCATCTATTTTCAAGATGAACCTATATCTGATCAAAATTTACTTAGTACTAGATATGAAATTTCATATAAAACTGATGATATTCTAACTATTGATGTCTCTGCTTTAGATGCAGATGCAGTTAGACCTTTTGTCTTACCTACTGTCTCTTACGGAAATAACAATCCTACAAGTGGAATTAATGGCTTAAGTGCTCAAGGAAATGTACTAAGACAAACCTATCTTGTAGATAAAGATGGAAATATAGAGTTTCCTGTTCTAGGCACTATTAAAATTGGAGGCCTTACAAGGGCTGAAGCAACAACACTTTTAAAAGAAAAGATTTCAGAATATGTTACAAACCCTATAGTAAATATTAGACTTATTAATTTTACTGTTACAGTACTTGGTGAGGTTAATAGACCTGGTGCATATACAATTCAAGATGAGCGTATTTCTATATCTGAAGCTTTAGGTCTTGCAGGAGATTTAACAATCTATGGAAAACGAAATAATATATTTTTAGTAAGAGAAGTTGATGGGCAGAAAAAATACGCAAAGTATGATTTGACGTCTATTAATGTTGTTAATTCACCTGTCTATTATTTATCTCAAAATGATGTTATATATGTAGAACCTAATAACGCAAGAGTAAGACAATCGTCATACAACCAAAATAATGGAGTTATTATTTCTGCAATAGCTACTCTTGCAACTATTGCTGCTATTTTAATTAAATAAACTACTAATGAGCAATCCTACGAGCGACAAAGATTTAATTAACGAACAGTTTGATAAGTATCTTAATAACAAAAAATGGTTCTTAATCAGCTTAATTATATGCTTTAGTTTAGTCTTTCTATATTTAAGATATGCTACAAAGCAATATGCTATTTCTGCAAATATAAAAATTGCAAATAATGATAAAAACAAAGGCATTCTAAGCGAGCTTAATACTGCTAATGATTACGGTTTCTTTAAAAAAGACTTTAACAGTGTTGATGATGAAATTGAGGTTTTAAAGTCAAAAAGCCTAATGAATGCAGTTACAGAACGATTAAACTTAAATGTTCAGTATTACATTCAAGGCAAGATAAAAGCGTTTGAAATTTATGATAATCCTCCTGTAGAAATTAATTTCTTTAAAGAAGATTCAATAATAAATAGCCTAAACACATCAATTACTCTTAATGTATCTTCTAAAGAACAATTTACCTTTAAAGACAGTGGTAAAAAATATAATTTTGGAGAAAAGGTTCCTACACCTATAGGTGATGTTATTATTACGCCTAATTTCAATCAAGAAGAAATGAAAGTTGGTAAAGATATTACCATCAAGATATCTAATGTAAACTCTTTAAGTGCTATTTATAGCAGCAAAATAAAGATTGCTCCTGCTGGGCCAAATTCTAGTATTATTTCTATAGATTTAAAAGATCCAGTCGTAAATAAAGGAAAGGATATTGTTAATGCATTAATAAGCGAATACAATAACTATGTCATTGATAATAAAAATCAAGTTGTTAAGTTAACATCCGATTTTATAAACAATAGATTAGAAGTTATAGCTGAAGAATTATCACAAGTTGACCTTACTGCCGAAACTGTAAAAAAAGACAATAGACTTACAGATTTAGCGGGTCAGTCTAGTATTTTCTTGCAAAGCGAAAAAGAAATTGAGTCACAACAAATTTCAACATCTACGCAGTTACAACTCATTGATTACATGAGTGATTATTTACAAGACAATAATGATAATGGTAGTTTGATTCCTGCAAATATGTCTTTTGAAGATAACTCTATTAATGAACTTACTAAAAAACATAATGATTTAGTAATTCAAAGAAATAGAATTCTTAAATCGTCAACACTCAAAAACCCAGTTATTGTCAATTTAGATCAACAAATTAGCAGTATGAAACAAAGCTTAAATGCTAGTTTAGCAAATTCTAAATCTTCTGGACAAATACGACTTGATGCGCTTCGAAAAGAAGACTCTAGAATTTCATCTCAAATTTATTCGGCACCAAAAAAAGAACGCCAATTTAGAGATTTACAACGTCAGCAAAGTATTAAAGAATCGTTGTATTTATATTTATTAGAAAAGCGAGAAGAATCAGCAATTGCAAATGGTATTACGTCTCCCAATGCCATTGTTATTGATAATGCCTATCTTCAGTCTACGGCTCCTATTTGGCCAAAAAAGGAAATCCTATTTCTTGCGGCACTATTTATTGGAATCATTATTCCATTGGTAACTATTTACTTAGCCGATTTATTAGACAATAAAATAAAAACAAAGAAAGACTTATTAAAGATTTTACCGATTCCATTTATTGGTGATATTCCAAAGTCAAAAAACAAATCCAATACAATAAATAAAGTCGATTATTCTCCAAGAGCTGAAGCGTTTAGAATTATACGTTCTAATATAGATTTTATGCTTAAAGGCAAATCAGACAAATGCAAAACAATATACATTACTTCTACAAAAGCACAAGAAGGGAAATCACATACGTCTACCAATTTAGCGACTTCTTTTTCTTATTCTGAAAAGAAAGTATTGCTAATTGAAACAGATATTAGAGTACCTAAAGTGATTAAATATCTTAATTTAAAATCGACAATTGGTCTTACCGATTACATTTCAGACACCAATTTATCTATAGATGATGTGACTGTAAAAGTGGAAGGGAATCCGTTTTTAGATGTGATTCCTTCTGGAACAATTCCTCCAAATCCTGCTGAATTATTAATGAGTGAACGTGTAGATTCGCTTTTTGAAAGTGTAAAAAAGAAATACGATTATATCATAGTAGATACTGCAGCCGTAGGTTTAGTTACTGATACCTTATTAATAAGCAATCATGCAGATCTATTTATATACATTGTAAGTGCTAATAATATTGACAAGCGTCAGCTTCATATTGCGCAAACCATGTACGAAGAGAATCGTTTGCCAAATATGACAACGCTTCTTAACGGAACTACTAAGAAAAGAGGTTACGGTTATGGTTATGGAAATAACCCACAACGAAAAAAGAAACTGTTTGGGAAATAAATAACCCATTCAAAACATCATAATTTACGACGTTTCTTCTCTTGCTTGAGTAGATTAAGTTCTCTACTCGTTTGTCCAGCAACAGATGTATTTTCTTCTGCTCGCCTAATCAAATACGGCATCACATCTTTTACAGGACCAAAAGGCACATATTTAGCAACGTTATAGCCTTGTGCAGCGAGATTAAAGCTAATATGATCACTCATACCATAGAGTTGCCCAAACCAAACGTCATTGTCTTTTTTATCGATTCCTAACGCTTGCATCAAATCCATAGCGATATAACAACTCTGCTCATTGTGTGTTCCTATAAATAAAGAAATCGTATTTAAGTGATTTAAAATATAGGTCATGCAGGTATTGAAATTCTCATCAGTAGCCGCTTTGGTTTCACATATAGGAGATTTATACCCCTTCTCCTCTGCGCGCTTCCGTTCCTTTTCCATATAGGCACCACGAACAATTTTAAACCCAACTTTAAACGTACCTTGTTGTGCACGCTCATGAAGACCTTTTAAATAGTCTAGTCTGTCCCAGCGATAGGTTTGCAGCGTATTATACACAATAGGTTTGGTTGTATTATACTTGCGCATCATGGCTTCGCAAAGGTCATCAGCGGCATCCTGCATCCAACTTTCTTCGCCATCAATCAATACTTCAACATCTTTTTCTTTGGCGAGTTTACATACATCATCAAAACGCGCTACGATACGGTCCCATTCGGCTTGCTCTTCATTAGAAAATGCTTTCCCTTCGCCTTTCTTCTGATATAAATAAAAACGTCCAAAACCCGTTGGTTTAAAGACAACAATAGGCATCGCTTCTTTTTCATCAGCAAACCTTATGATTTTAAGTATCTTATCTCTAGCCTCATCAAAGGTCGACTCCTCTTCCTTCCCTTCTACCGAGTAGTCCAAAACCGCACTAACACCTTTGGTGAACATTTTGTCAATGACAGATAAACAATCTTCTTCGTTTACGCCACCACAAAAATGATCAAACACAGTCGATCGTATTAAACCTTCAACTGGCAATTTAGCTTTCAAGGCAAAATTAGTTGCTGCGGTACCAATTCGAACTAAAGGCTCGTGTGAAATCATCTTAAACAGAAAATAAGCACGTTCGAGTTCCGAATCATTTTTAAGTGCAAAAGCAACTTCCGTATTATCAAAGAGAGAGTTTGTAGTCATTTGTGAAAAATATTACACAAAAATAATTATTAGATGCGTATTATTTTACTAAAAGTCGCTAATTTTCCACTTTCTAAAAGCACTTATGAATTCCATAGAAACCAAAACATATAAAATTCACTTTAACGATCAAGCTTATGTTGAACTCAATCGGTATATCGCTGAGCACAAGTTTTCAAAAATTTTTATTCTTGTAGACACCAATACACATGAGTATTGCTTGTCAAAATTCATGTCACAATTAGAAACGGCTATTGCGATTGAAGTCATTGAAATTGAAGCTGGCGAATCTTATAAAACGATAGAGACTTGTGTTGGTGTTTGGAATGCCTTATCTGAACTTGGCGCAGACCGAAAAAGTTTGATGCTCAATCTTGGAGGTGGTGTTGTAACCGATTTAGGTGGTTTTGTAGCCTGTACCTTCAAGCGTGGTATTAAGTATATTAATATTCCAACATCGTTATTAGCGATGGTAGATGCCTCTGTAGGTGGCAAAACTGGTGTTGATCTTGGGGCGTTAAAAAATCAGGTTGGCGTGATTAGTTCTGGTGATATGGTACTTATAGACACCTCCTATTTAGATACCTTAGCTCAAAACCAAATGAAATCTGGTTTAGCCGAAATGCTAAAACACGGCCTTATTAGAGATCGAGACTATTTTGATAGACTAACCAATTTATCGCAACTCACACTCGACGATTTAGATGTATTAATTCATGAATCTGTTGAAATTAAAAAGGTAGTTGTTACCAATGATCCTTTAGAACAAGGCGAACGCAAATACCTTAATTTTGGCCACACCTTAGGCCATGCCATAGAATCGTATTTTTTAAGTCATCCAGACAAGGAGGAATTACTGCACGGTGAAGCCATTGCTATAGGGATGATTTTAGAATGTTTTATTTCTATGGAATTATGCGGTTTCCCAAAAGCAGATTTAGATCACATCACCAAAACATTTAATGCCATCTACTCGCCTGTTGTTATTGAACCTTCAGATTATGATGCCATTATCGACTTATTAAAGTATGATAAGAAAAATGAGCATGGCAATATCAACTTTGTATTGCTCGAACACATAGGCGCACCAAAGATTGATTGCTTAGTGGATAATGAACTCATTATAAAGAGTTTTGAATATTACAAATCGTCATAAAAGGTGTACATATCCAGAGTTTTTAATGGGATATGTGGTATATTAGTTATGATATAACCAGTTGTATTCAATAATGCCAGCCTTTCGGATCTTCCCAGGTTTATTGCTAAGATCAAAAATTGTAGATGAAGGTCAGC
>CANLEE010000005.1 GCA_947489585.1 uncultured Psychroserpens sp. | reverse complement strand
GTTTGTAGTAGAGTACAATGAACCTAATACAGGAGACCGTAAAGAATTTAAAGCCCATTTTACCCTGAAAAGATAAATAGATAGCGGGTTAAAAATTAAATTCATAGTCTCGCTCTACTTTACAAATCCTAACTTTATACCAGTTATACCAATTTTCTCGACCTTTTTGTTGTGCTACTAAATGATCGGAGTGCTGTTTCCAACTTTTTATAGCTTCAAGACTTTCCCAGTAGCTTACTGTAATACCAATAGTATTTCTTGCACTTTCAATACCTAAAAATCCATTTTGTTGTTTGGCTAAGGATTCCATTTGGTTTGCCATTTCAGCGTATCCGTCTGTGTTTTCAGAATGCGTAGATGTGAAAATCACGGCATAGTAAGGTTTATTGTTTTTCATTGTACTTGCTTTGAGTTTTAATATTATATAGTCCAACACCAAAAAAAAGAACTGTATTTAAAATAAAAATGATTGATAATTCTATATCGTCACTTATATAGCCATCTACGCCATAAGATAACGAGATCCCATAGACAAATTGTAGCATGCTAACCAAAATGATAAATAAGCCTAGATTAATGCTTTTTGGTTTTATAACCGAAAATAGATAAGCTGTGACTGGAAGCAAGAATGATAAAATACCATGAAATGCTTCACTATTATAATCACCATACCATGTGCCTTTATAAGAATGATAATTGAGCTGTGCATTACAGAATAAAATGACAATAATTATTACTCTTACAACGATATACGATGTCGTTTTATGTAATGCAAATTTACGTTTAGGCGCATTATTGAATACCAAAATGTAAATAAAAAATAAGCTCCAAACTGTCATCAAAAACTCTGATGAGCCACCATAATTTTTATCATCAAAAAATAGAGGTATTAAAGACCCAATATAACATCCTGCAAAAAATAATAAGGCAATATTTATCCACTTGTTATACCGACTTTTAAAAACTCGAACCTTTTCAAAGAACATTAAAGAAATAAGCAATGTATAGAATAGTATTCTAAAAAGTAACCCGAAAGCAAAGACTAAATCTTCTGGTAAATAGTTCATAATACTATTCTATACATTGTTTATTTTTTAACCTCAATCCAACGGCCTTTGTTTCTTACAAAGAAATCGTTATCATACATGGCTTCTACTTGAGTTCCTGGTAAATAATACCTTCCCAAGTAAGCCGCATTAAGCATCACCGTAAATACTTTGGTGCCATGTTTTCCTTTAGAAGGCAAATCAAAATAGAAGTTCACACGATCATCTCTTATATCAGTATATCTTGCTGTACTTGTTGTGGTATCTCCAAAAGCAGTGAATCGCGTGTTGACGATTTCCCATCCTGAAGGGAAAATTTGAGTCAAGGCAACATCACGAAGGTTTTCGCTTTTTAAGTTGCTTACACTTATTCGAGCCATAATATCTTGCCCTTGTTGCAGCTTAGCTACATCTAGACGGTTTCCTTTTAAATCTGTAAAAATCACAGAAACACTTAAGCCTCTCTGTTCGCTTAACTCTTCACCTAATGGTAATTTACCCGAATTTAAAACACGAACATAAACCAAATTACCAGCAGCATTTTTCAAGGTCAACGTATTAGCACCATCCACAACTGGAAGGCTGCGTTGTGCAATTGTACTCTTAGTTGTTATCGTTTCGGTTTTCCCTTCAAAGGTATAACTGAAATCCATGTCTTTTCCTCCATTAGCTTCAACCATTTTTGCCATGGCAAGTAAGCTATACGCCGTTGTTTGTGTACTCATCCAACCATCACTTGATAAATCTTTCGCAATCAATTCTGAAAGGCCTCGAGCTTTTGAGTCTTTAGTAATAATCATGGTTTCTAAAGCCATTGCTCTATTACGATCTACCGAACCATAGGTGTAGTAATTATATTTTGGTGGTTTAAAATTAATATTAGCGGTTTTTGATAATTGTGCACTTGCTTCTTTTTGTCCAGCGAGCGCATAAGCTGCAGCTAATCGCCATTTGGCTTCGTTAGAAATTTTGGTAAACTCACGTAATCGATTCATTGACGATAAATCTGGGCTACCTGCTAATGCCAAAGTGTATAATCGGTATGCTTGTGCTAAATCAGAATTATAGTTTCTGTAGCTCGGTCTCCAATCTCTAGCAGCTTGTTTTTGGTAACGTAACCAGTTGCTTTTAAAGGTTAATGGCAATACAAAGCCTTTCTTTTCGGCTTCGATTAAAAAATGTCCAGCATAACTTGTTCCCCAGTCATTGGCTGTGTTTTCGCCAATCCAATAACTCATGCCTCCATTTGGTCGTTGGAAATTCCCCAAACGCTTGATACCATTTTCTATATTAGACTGAATTTCTTGCTTCTTCTCATATTTTAAATCGAAAATATCACTCAAGTATAACTGCGGAAACACGCCAGACGTGGTTTGTTCGACACACCCATGAGGATATTTGATGAGGTATTGTAATCGCTTTGAGAAATCCATTGGAGGCAATGTTGAAAATTCTACAGTAGCTGTATTGGTTCCTGGAACTCCAAAGGTTTTAAAGTTTAAAGTTTCCGAAGCATTAGCTTCCAATTTTGCATTTTCGTATAAAGAGGTTATTGGATTAGGGTTCACAACATCCAACTCAACTTTATAGGCAGATGTTTCACCATTTCCTTTAGCGATTACTTCAACAGTATTAACGCCTTTTGCTTTACTCACATCTAATTCAAAGTAAGCCATTTGTTCATCTGGTTTGGCAAAAGCCATTTTTTGAGAGTTGTTGCCAACCACTGAAATACCATTGCTCAATTTTAAACTAAGACTAACATTTTTCACTTGAGGTTCCATAGCAAAAACGGTTACAGGGAGTGTTACTTTTTCTCCTGGACTCAATTTTCGTGGTAAGGTTGCCAAGACCATTAAAGGTTTTTTTACTTCTACCGATTTATCTGTACTACCATAAGCTTCGGTGTCATTATTTCCAGCAATAACCATTGTTCGTACTGCACCAATATAGTTTGGCATTTTTATTTTATGGAATTTTCGTTTTCCAGCTTCCAATTCAAAAGGCCCTAAATAGGTTACAACTGGCTTAAAACGATTGGCTTTTTTATTTTTGCCTTTAGCAGCACTTCCATCACCGCCAATAGCAAATACTTGATCGATACTTCCTGAATATGCACCAATAACATCGTCAAAAATATCCCAAGTTCTCACGCCAAGTGCTTCACGAGAATAAAAAGATTGCCATGCATCTGGTGTTTTAAATCGTGTTAAATCTAATAAGCCTTCTTCTACCATAGCAATGGTATAGGTCATTGCTTTTTTGTTTTTCTCAAAGACTTCAACTTCGAATTCTTGTTCTGGCCTGAGAACACTTGCCATGCGTAATTCTGGTTCGAGAATTGTTTTTGGGTCTTCTACCATAATTGGAATGACACCATATAGCCTAATTGGCAAATCATTACTCGTTATTGCATGTGGTTGTAATAAGGAGATATTGACAAATACGTTTGGCGCCATTTCTGAAGTGATAGGAATTTCAACTGTAGTTTCCCCTTTTTTAGTTTTCACCCATTTGTATTCAATAACATCTGAACCATTTTCTATACTCACTAAAGCACGACCTTCATGACCAGAAGGGAATTTAATTTTGGCTGTTTCACCAACAATATACTTATCTTTATCTGAAGCAAAAACTAGCATTTTTGCAGCTTCTTTATCATTTCCAGTTGACATCCCTGACCAATTTTTGTAGAAATAGGCTGTACGTCCTGTAGCGTGACCACTTACTGGATCAGTAATTCTGATGAGGTAACGACCTCTTTCGTCTTCTGGAATTTTGAGTGTGAATGTTGTTTTACCATTAGCACCTGTTGACGCTTTTTGGTTCAAAATGGGTCTGTGATAACTGCTCGACACATAATTTGATAAGTTATCGTAAGAGGAATTCCACCACCAACGCCATTCTATTTTATAAACTTTAATTTCAAGATTATTCCGTTGAACAGGTTTCCCATCTTTATCAACTACTGCTAAATCGAACGTTTGATTTGTATCTGTAAAATACGAACCATAGTAGTTGCCTTTTGGGGATTTTAACCCAACATATGATTTGTAAGGCGAGTAAGTTTTTGAAAATGCATCTAATGAAAAATCACCTCCATTTTCGAAAGCTCTAACCAAAAATTGTGCATTAAGCATTCCAGGTGCATTTTTTCCAAGATCTAATTTAGCGTCGATAGTTGCTTTCCCATCTTCATCGAGATTACCTTCAAAAATATTGAGTTCTTCAGAATTAAATTGACGTGCTGGATCAGTAAACGTGTAGCCTTTAAAGTTTTTAAAGCTGGTGTAAGCGTTACTAAATTTCGCTTTGATTTCGGCTTTGATATTTTTTGCAGGCGCTCCATGTAACCATTTAACATCTAGTGTTCCATTGATTGGTTCTGTATTTGAAAGCACTTCTTGATTAAAATCAACTTTAATTTTGAGTCGGTTAGGTTTTACAGTTTCAACTTTTAATGACTTGTAAAACTGTGCACCGCCAACAGAAACTTTAGCATTGTAATTTCCTGTTTTTCCTTCAGAAGCAGTAGGCACAATAAATTTATAGAAATTGTTGACATTATCTGAAGTTACATTTTTATAGACCAACTTTCCATTAGGATCGGTAACTTCTAGTTTTACAGGATGGCCTTTTGGAAGTGCATTAGCTTTATCATTGAGCATAAAGGTTAAGAACAATGAGTCTCCAGGACGCCACACACCACGTTCACCATAGATGTAGCCTTTAAGTCCGCGTTGTAACCGATTTCCGGAAACATCAAATTTGCTTAAGGATAGCGAATTTCCGTCGGTAAGTCTAAGATAACTTGTGTTATTACCTTTAGTTACAATGGCAAAGGCAGCATATTTATTAGCTTCATAAACCGCTAATCCTTCACTATTGGTTGTTACTGATCCAATTTCTTGTTGCTGAAAATTGTACAACTTAACTGTAGCATTTGCTTCTGGATTTGTGTTTAAAATATTAGTAACAGCAAAATAGTAATTGTTATTGACGCCTTGTTTAACTATGACACCAAGATTTGAAGCCAATAAATTTTGAGATATTATTTTGTTCTCATTATAATAAGCATCATCACAAGGGTTTTCACGTTGTCTCCAATTGTACCTATAATTTCTGTAGCGATAGGTACGATTATCCCAATATTTTTGTTCTCTTAATTCGTCATCTTCAGTATTTGAGTCTGTGTATTCATCGTAATAATAATCTTCTTCATAATAGTAATCATCATATTCATTGTCTTCGTTTAGAACACCTTGAGGATTTGCTTCACAATCAAACAATGAATAGCTTCTGTTGAAATCTATTTCCACACGATAAATTGCGCCAGTATCAGCTTTAAAGAATTTTGACAAATCAATACTATAAGCTTTCCATTTTCCTGAATTTTCAGCAGCAGATTGCAACTGAATGGTTTGTTTAGCAATACGTCGGCCAACACGTTTAATTTCGTTTTGATTATTGCTATTCATTGGGTTGTCTTGAAGAAATTGTAAAACATTGTCTTCAAATATTTTGATGACTCTTACATTTACAGCACTTAAGTTTACAGCTTCAAAATTGAATTTTAGTTCGTTAGAATTAGGTAAAATAGTTCCATTACTTATGAGGCGTACTTGAGGTTTTATTTCTTCAAAAGAAATGGCTTCAGAGAATGGTGTTTTAAGTTTATAACCATCAGCATTCTTAATACCTTGAAAAACATCAACTTGAATATTACCAACCAATTTGGTGTCTGGATATACTTTTAAAACATTACCCACCACGACAAATTTTGGGGTTTTTACATTTTGAATTGTTACTAAGCCATCAAAATTTTGTTGATTTTTAATAGGGTCAGAGAAGTTGATATATAAAAATTGTTCTGGACTTTTATAAGCTTCAACATTTACAATTTTGAAGTTATTAATACCAGGAATTTGAACCTTGTTCTCCCCTTTATTTTCTGCTTTTATAGCATTACCATTCCATTTTAAGAGAATTTCAGAGTCTTCCACTAAACGATTAATACTATCAACTCTAAACTTAAAATAATTGGAATGTGTTTCTACTTCATCAAACTCTAATTTTAGACGTTTTCCTTTTTGAGAGGCTTCAACCAATTGTTTAGCATCTGAAATGGAGATGACATCAGCAGATTTGATAACCGCTTCTAAGTACTGCCATTTTTTACTATATGATTGTAGGCTATTGGTAACAATATTGAAATTTGGTGTTATCGTTTTAAACTGAAAAACATAATCCTCATAATCTTTAGGCATGTCTTTATAAATCTTATCTAACTTGACAACGACTGTGTATTCTGTTGCTGGATCTAGATGCTCATCAGGTGTAAAATACAAGGCATGTTTATTAGATGTCTTTAGAGTGCCTTCAACATGAGGAGATATACGAATGATATCATCAGTAATGACTTGGTCAATTTCCCAACCTTCTACATCATTAGCTAAATTAATCGTAATTGGTGCCGTTACAGATTGCAAACCTGAAGTTGTATAACTAATATAGTCTCTAAACTTAAATAGGTTGTCGGTTTCTTGTGTAATGGGATCCTTTTTTTTACAGGAAACTGTGATGGCGAGGCATAAAATGAGTGTAGAAAGATGTTTTAGTTTCATGGCTTTAGATGTGTTTATTGGTTTGGATTATAAAAACTCAAACCATCTGTTTGATATTTGAACACCATAAAACTACAGTATTCAACGGGCTCTAGACCTGATGTTTTGTTATGTGTAATTGATAAAATAGAATTCGTTATCAATTGGATAGAATTCGTTTTTTACTCTTTATAAATCCCAATTGTTAATTCTCCTTTATCATTCATTGTTGCTCTGTACATGCCAGCAGTATTAAATTCGGCAACCATAATTCCATTTTTATCAACCGCTACAATACCGCCATCACCACCTAGAGCAGGAACCTTTGTATGAATGACTTCTCGAGCAGCTTCTTGAAGTGTTAGTCCTTTGTATTGCATTAATGCTGAAATATCATGTGCTACCATGCTTCTAATAAAATATTCACCCCATCCTGTACTTGAGACCGCACAAGAGTTGTTATTGGCATAAGTTCCGGCTCCAATAATTGGTGCATCTCCAACTCGCCCATAACGTTTATTAGTCATACCACCTGTTGATGTTCCTGCAGCGAGATTTCCATTTTTATCAAGCGCTGCGCATCCAACAGTTCCAAATTTAGAATCTTTGATTTCAGGGTCATAAAATGCTTGTTTGTCGTCGTGATCGAGTTCTATTTGTTCACGTTCCATAGCGCGTTTTAAGGCGTTAAATCTATGTTCAGTATAAAAATAAGATGGTTCAACTATTGATAGTCCTTGTTCTTTTGCATAGGTGTCAGCACCAACTCCAGCCATCATTACATGTGGAGACTTGTCCATAATGATTCTAGCTAAGTTTATTGGATTTCTTACAGTTATTGTTCCTGCTGATGCTCCAGCATTAAGTGTTTTTCCATCCATGATTGATGCATCTAATTCATTAGTTTCGGCATTAGTGAAAACCGCACCTTTTCCAGCATTAAATAAAGGGGAATCTTCCATAACATTTATGGTTTTTTGAACAGCATCAAGACTAGTTCCGCCATTTTTTAAAATCTCATAACCAACTCTAATCGCTTCTTCTAACTTAGCTTTATAAGCAAGCTCTTTTTCAGGCGTCATGTTCTTCTTCAGAATAGTTCCAGCACCACCATGAATAATAATGGCAAATTCTGCTTTGGTTTGCATGTCATTTTCAGAAGTATCAGCGCTTGTATTCTCACTTTGATTACTTGAAGTTTTAACACTTTCAGTACAACAAAAACAAATGGATAACAGTACAATAAAAAAGATAGAATGTTTCATGGTTAGGCAAAATTTATATGTGCTTTAAAGTTACAGTATTCGCTAAATTACATCAAGCAAAATTGACATTTTATTAGTAACTTCGCGTCAAAATTTAATAATTCATAAAAAACAAGCATATATGGAAGCGATTGCTACCGATTTCGGAATAAAAGATGCCTTAAAGCAATTAGGTGTTAACGATATAAATGATGGGACGTCTACAGGTTCAAATAATTTTTCTAACGGAGAGATTATTGAATCCTATTCACCTGTTGACGGACAATTAATAGGAAAAGTAAAAACGACAACAAGAGCAGATTACGACAGAGTCATGGATGCTGCAACAAAAGCATTTAAATCTTGGAGAGACGTTCCAGCACCACAACGTGGAGAAATTGTACGTCAGTTCGGTAACAAATTAAGAGATTTAAAGGAGCCTCTTGGTAAACTTGTGTCTTATGAAATGGGTAAATCCTTACAAGAAGGTTATGGTGAAGTTCAAGAAATGATTGATATCTGTGATTTCGCTGTTGGATTATCAAGACAATTAAATGGTCAAACAATTCCATCTGAACGCCCAGGGCATGTAATGAGAGAGCAATGGCATCCAATTGGTGTTGTTGGGATTATCTCAGCATTTAACTTTCCTGTTGCGGTTTGGGCTTGGAATACAGCTTTAGCATGGATTTGCGGTGATGTATGCGTATGGAAAGGTTCTGAAAAAGCGCCTTTATGCTCAATCGCTTGTCAAAATATTATTGCAGACATTTTAAAAGAAAACAATTTACCTGAAGGTATTTCTTGCATCATAAATGGAGATTACAAAGTAGGAGAAATGATGACTACTGATACCCGTATTCCTTTAGTTTCTGCTACAGGATCTACTAGAATGGGACGTATAGTTGGTGCAACTGTTGCGAAACGTTTTGGTAAATCTTTATTGGAGTTAGGTGGTAATAATGCCATTATTATTACACCGTCTGCAGATTTAAAAGTAGTAGTGCCTGGCGCTGTATTTGGTGCTGTGGGAACTTGTGGACAACGTTGTACATCTACACGACGATTAATTATTCATGAATCTGTTTATGATAAAGTAAGAGATGCTATTGTTGGTGCTTATGGTCAATTAACTATTGGAAATCCTTTGGATGAAAAGAATCATATAGGACCATTAATTGATAAAGATGCTGTAAATACCTATTTAGCAGCTATTGAAAAAGCGAAAGCTGAAGGTGGAAATGTTTTGGTTGATGGTGGCGTTTTAGAAGGCGAAGGTTACGAAAGTGGATGCTACGTAAAACCAGCTATTATCGAAGCTGAAAATCATTTTGAAATTGTACAACACGAAACGTTTGCTCCAATTTTATATCTAATGAAATATTCTGGAGATGTTGAAAATGCGATTGAAAAACAAAATGGTGTTGCTCAAGGGTTATCTTCAGCGATTATGACAAATGAAATGAAAGAAGCAGAGAAATTTTTATCTTATGCTGGTTCAGATTGTGGAATTGCGAATGTTAACATCGGAACATCTGGCGCAGAGATTGGAGGTGCTTTTGGTGGTGAAAAAGAAACTGGAGGCGGACGTGAATCTGGATCTGATGCTTGGAAAGTATATATGAGAAGACAAACGAATACCGTTAATTATTCTGATGAATTACCATTAGCTCAAGGCATTAAGTTTGATTTGTAAAAAGATTTAAAACAAATAACAACTAAAAACCGTTTCATAAATTGAGACGGTTTTTTTTGTGCTTCAATCTTTGGAATCATTTTTGAACGTATATAATTAAACCTAATATCGGTTACTAAGTCTAAACATTATGAAATCTCGTCACATACAACATTTATTTTGGAGAGCTGGTTTTGGTGTAACACCTAATCAGCTTAATGATTTAGTTAAAAAAGACAAAACTCAAGTTGTAGATGAATTGTTTTCTAAATCGATGCAAATGAATGAATTGACAATTGATACTTCGGAAATAGATCATTTGACAACAAAAACAATAACTAAGGACAAATCAAAACAAAGAGATTTTAGAAAAATAAGTAGTGAAAAACTAAAAGAATATAATGTTCATTGGATAAATCTATTGGTGAATTCAGAACAAACTTTAAGAGAGAAAATGACTTTATTCTGGGCGAATCATTTTGTGTGTCGAGATCAGAATATTTTTCATGTACAACACTATAACAACACCTTACGAGAGCAATCTCTAGGACACTTTGGAGACTTTGTAAAGGCAATTTCAAAAGAAGCAGCAATGCTTAAATATCTTAATAACAAGCAAAATAGAAAACAAAAACCAAACGAAAATTTTGCAAGAGAACTTATGGAGCTTTTCACATTAGGTGAGGGACATTATACCGAAAAAGACATTAAGGAAAGCGCAAGAGCTTTCACAGGATATAATAATAACTTTGAAGGCGAATTTATACTTAGAAGACTTCAACACGACTATGATTTTAAAACATTTTTTGGTCATACAGGACGCTATGATGGAGATGATATTATTGATATTATTTTAGAACAAAGGCAATGTGCTCACTTTGTTTGTGAGAAAATTTATAAATACTTTGTAAATGAAACAGTCGATAAAAACAGAGTTGAAGAATTAGCTAACATCTTCTACAAAGATTATAATATTGAAAACCTAATGCGGCAGATATTTTTGTCTGACTGGTTTTATGATGAGGTAAACATAGGGACAAAAATCAAATCTCCTATTGAGTTTTTAGTTGGAATGAGAAAAACAGTTCCTGTAACGTTTGAAAAAACAAAGGACCTTCTTAAAATTCAAAAACTACTCGGACAAATGTTATTAAACCCACCAAATGTAGCTGGATGGAAAGGGGGGAAAAGTTGGGTTGATAGTAATACAATCATGTTACGATTAAAACTACCTTCAATAATTTTGGCTAATGCTAAAATATCTATTAGAGAAAAAGGAGAATTTGAAGATACTTTTGAGAAGTACTATTCAAGTAAAAAGAAAAATAAATTTGTTCAAGTAAAAGTTGATTGGGATACGTTTAATAAGCAGTTTGAAAGTGTATCAATTAATGAGCTTAAGGCACAACTTATTGTTTCAAAGTTGAGTCGAGGAACTGAAACCTATTTAGAGACATTAAATCAAAGTTCAAAGCAAGACTTTTGTATTCAATTGATGTCATTGCCTGAATATCAAATGTGTTAATTATGGACAGAAGACATTTTTTAAAGCAATCAACCTTAGCGAGTAGCTTATTTTTTGTACCTAGTTTTGTAAAGGCATTTGAAAGTATGTCAACGAGTAATTTAGGGTATAAGCGCTTAGTGATGATTCAATTATCAGGAGGGAATGATGGCTTAAATACTATTGTGCCTTTTAATAATGATGCGTATTATCGCAATCGACCAAAAATTGCTATTTCTAAAGCCGATGTTTTGAAAGCAACTGACGAACTTGGGTTTCATACAAGTTTACGTCCGCTTAAAAAATTGTATGACGAAGGTCATTTAACCATTATTAATAATGTAGGTTATCCCAATCCAAATCGATCCCATTTTAGAGCAACAGATATATGGCAAACAGCAAGTAATTCTAACGAATATTTGCAAACAGGATGGCTTGGACGTTATTTAGATACTTATGGGAATAAACCATACAATGCCATTGAGATTCATGATAGTTTGTCATTAGCTTTAAAAGGGCAGCAAATGCATGGAATTGCTACAACCAATCCTGCTGTATTATTTAAAACATCTCAAGATCCATATTTTAAAAATGTTTTAAGACATTATCAAGATGAACATTTGAGTGAGCATAATTTAGGTTATCTATATAAAACTATGATTGCTGCAGAGTCATCTGCTAAATATATTTTTGAGAAACATAAAACGGCATCATCAAAGCAGGAGTATCCTAATAATGCATTTGCAAATCAATTGAAAACAACGTCAAAATTGATTAATTCTGGTATAGAAACTAAAGTTTTTTATTCGTCACTAGGTGGATTTGATACACATGCTGGACAATTAAATAGTCAAGCTCGCCTGTTAAAAATATATGCTGAAGGTATTGAAGCATTTGTCCAAGACTTAAAGCAGCATGGCACTTTTGATGATACGCTTATTGTAACGTTTTCTGAATTTGGGAGGCGTGTTAAGCAAAATGCGGCCAATGGAACAGATCATGGAACAGCGAGTAATTTATTCATTATTGGAAACCAATTAAAAACACCTGGATTTTACAATGATTTGGCAAGTTTATCAGACTTAGATTCTAATGGGGATTTAAAGTATACAGTAGATTTTAGATCTATTTATGCTACTATTTTAGATAAATGGATGGCTGTTGAAGATCAAACTATTTTAAACGCCTCTTTCCCTAAATTGAATTTTATTTAATCCTATAAAAAACAAAAACCCTGTTTCACATTCGACAAGCGACATTGAAACAAGGTTATATGTAATTGATTAATAGCAATGCTAAAATCGTAAAAATTAAGTTTGCTTTCTAAAAAAAACTATAAGTGGTAAAAAAAACTGTATGAATGGTAATTATATGGTTCACCTTTGCTGAAAAAGGAGATTTTGTTAAAGGGATTTAGAAGAAGATAAATGCTTTAAAAAACAAAAACCTTATTTCGTTTTCGACAAGTCGACGTTGAAATAAGGTCATATGTAATTGATTAATAGCAAGCCAAAAATCGTAAAAAACAGAACTCGTGTACAATTAATACTACAAATAGCACAAAAAACGGTATGAACGGTAAATTTCACACAATTTCTCCGATTAACTGTATTTTTAATTTGAATATGTCCAATTCATTATGAAAACCATGTGGGAGTTTTCGATTAAAAAACACTAGTCATCAGATTACCAGTTCCTTAAAATCATTTTCTTTTTTTTGTTTGTTATAATTTCCTTAACTTGTAGATGCTATTAATCAATACAAATATTATTATGAAAACATTATTTAAATTAATTGTTGTCTCTTTCTTTATTTCATTTTCATCTTGTGAACAAGATGAAGTTATTACAGAAGACAGTTTAAATCGAGAAGTAAAAGATGAAAAAATTGAATGTGAGACAGCCTTTGCTTATGGTAAAGAGGATGAGGCTATGTGTTTTTTAGATGATGATGATCTAAACTCTAATAGATGGGGTTGGACTATTGGGCCTATTTCAGCTTATCACAACGATTCTTACCCAATTTATCAAGCCGCAGGAGGTTGTAACCTTAATAATGGAGAACTTATAGGAACGCTATATGTTGTTTATGAATCAGATTATGTTTTAGTAGATTTTGTTGCTAATGAAGGTTACGGCTTTTTTGAAACCCATTTATACGTTGGAAATGAAAAGTATCCAAGAAAAAGAAATGGCCAATTTACAGTAGCTCCAGGGCAGTACCCTTACAGTGATAGTTTCCCTGATGGAACATCAATAGATAACTATAAAATTGATGATGTTGAAGGTGATATATATATTATTGCGCATTCTGTTGTATGCCCATTCAAGAAGGATGAGAAAAACTAAAACCAATTATAGATACAGTTAATTAATAGCGTTATTAATTAACTGTATTTTACTTTTCGTAAAATTCGAGTAGCTTCTTGATAAGAATTGTAAATAGATTTACTGTACTTTTTTAAATAGGGCTTTGCTTCATTTAACTTGTCAATAGCTTCATGAAATGAGTTAAGATAGCATATAAGATAGGTTGCAGGAAGGTTTTTAAGATCTAACTCTTCGTTTTTATTAAGAACATATCCCTTCTTTAACTTCTCCAAAATAGTATTGTTAGCATTATAGATGTGGTGTAATACTTTTTTGTCAAATTGAGGTGGTTCAAAAAGGAGGTTGGTTTCAATCGTATAATGCGCATTATCTTCAAAATGAATAATAGTCTCTTCTAACTTATAATAATTAAAAGCATTTTGAAGTCCGAGACTTACATATTCTACAATTTTAAATGAGTTATTATCATAAACAATTGAGACTTCGTCTAGTGTTGAAAAAAACAAGCGTACTTGCTCATTAATTAATTCAATATCAACTCTGGAGAAAAATGTTTCATCCTTTATTATTTTTTCTTGACCAGACCAACACAGCACAAAATATTCTTTAAAAACTTTGTATTGAGGATTAAAATCTTTGCGCTTATTCATGAAATCAAAGACACCATCTAAAGTATATTCAATATTGTTTTGAGCATGAGATTCAATAGCACTTACAATTTTTGAATTGACATCCTTAATTTCAATATCAAAAACCTTAGGCATGCTCATACTGCCATCTCTGAAAAACACAGAACCACCATAGTATTTCCAAATGTTTTTTCTAAGTGATGTAATGTCGTCTATTGGTCTAATCGTTACCAATCCAACGACCTTATCATCTGATAAATGTGGAAACGGAATATTTTCATATTGTACAATTGGCGGATTTGAAAGATAGGCATTGATAAGGTTTTGAATTTTACTGTCATCAAAAAAGTTGACACCAATAATTTTATTGTCTTCATCTTCAACACCAATAACGATATAAGAATTGTTTTTAGGGTTACTATTTGAAAGGGCGCAAATGTGTTTTAGAAATTTTGCTTTTCCTTCTTTATGAGTGATATCAACTTTTCGTTTTTTATCATAGAAACTATTCTCATCATTGTGAGCGAGTAAATTTTTAATAAGTAATCGTTTATTAATCATTTTTCTATTTCAGCAATTATAACTCCAAAATCACCATCTAATTGCTCCCATTTTTTCTTCGGAAGGTAAGTTTTTGAAACAAACCCATCAAGGTACAACGCGTTTTTACATCCATGACTTTTAAAAAATTCAGCAAACTCATATAAGCTAATGAGGTCTTTAGACATCGCAAACAAAAGTGTCCCGTTTGGCAAAACACCAACACCATTTCTTATATGTAAATTCTTAGATCCTTTGACAAAAACTGGATGAATTTCACCTCCAATAACAAGCATTGGCCCAGATTGAGTTGCATAAATGATATCAGAATGGCTTTTAAAATCAATAGTTCGACATACAACACCTGTATTGTTTTTAGTAATATAAAACACACCATTTGGTTGTAAGTAAAAGTTACCGTAAGCTTTTTTTACAGTGTCAATTTTAGTTTTTGTAATACCTTTTTCAATATACAAACCTTGAGGCGAACCATCTTTGAGGTACATGCCTCCATTCATAGCGAAACATAATTTTTGATTGCTGTTTTCTAATGAGGTTTTTAGATTCTGAAAATTGCCATAATTAACACCTTCACTGTTTTTTAAATAAAATTTTAAAGTTTGGGTCTTTAAATTTACAATATAGCTAATAAATCTATTGTCTTCAATTTGTTGTGCTGTAGACGTACATGATGTTATTAATAGTATTTGAATAAGAAGGCAAATGATTGACGGTTTCATATTATAGTAAGCTAATTTTTTCCATTCATTATGTAACCAGTTTATCATATACATTCTTACAGATTATGGGACTTTATGACCTTGACAAGCCACTAAAATTTTAAACCAATCTTCTAATTCTAAATCGATATCAGCAGCTTTTACCGCATCAGCAATTCGCTTTTTTGTTGTTGTTCCTATAACGGGATGAATTTGTGATGGATGTTTTAAAATCCAAGCCAATAGCAATTGATCTTCAGTAACGCTATACTTATCTAGTAATTCGCCAAGTTGCTTATGTATGCGTCGTGTTTGCTCAGTATCTTCTCTAAACACACTTCCTAATGGTGACCACGACATAGGTGTGATATTATTCATCATCATATAATCTAACGCACCGTCGTGCATTGCAGTATGTTGTGTGAGTGAAAACTCTATTTGATTGACTGAAATGTCGACAGATTTTGCTAATAACGCTGTTTGAGAAGGGCTAAAGTTTGACACACCAAAAGACTTGATTAAGCCTCTTTTTTTTAATTCTGAAACAGCTTCAGCAATTGCATTGGGTTGCATTAACGGACTTGGTCTATGCAATAATAATAAATCGAGGTAATCTGTTTTTAAATGTTTTAATGATGTTTCTGCAGACCAAATAATATAATCTTTACTGTAATTGTAATGCTTTACAGTATTCTTTCTGTTATCACTTACATATTGAATCCCACATTTGCTAATTAACTGAATACGGTCTCTTTTAATACCACTTTCCGAGAAAGCGTTACCAAAATCTGCTTCGGTTGTATAGCCGCCATAAATATCAGCATGGTCAAATGTCGTAATATTTTGATCTATGCAATAATGCATCAAATCAATTGTTTCGGTTTTCTTGAGTTGTTTTCCCCAAACTCCCCAGGTCATTGTACCTGCTATTAATCGAGAATATTTCACTTTTTTTTCAGTTTATAATAGTTTTTTTGCAATTCACGTATAAAAATAGTCAAATATTGAAGAATGGAGTATTATTGTTTAGCTATTATTCAATGTCCCAATCATGAAATATTTACACGCTTACAAAACCGCTTTATTTAGTGTTTTATTCTTGTTTTTAATAACAAGTTGTACTAAAGAATATGATACAGAAACTTATGAGAACACTAGTTTAGTTTCAGTTAAACTTCAAGGAACTCAAAGCACATTCAGTAGAGTTAATATCGAAATATTAGACGTTCAATTTAGAGTTTTGGATGATGAAAATGATCCGAATGCTTGGATAAGCTTAAACACAATTAATACAGGAATACATGATTTATCTGATATTACAGAAAATCAAGTGGTGACTTTAGTAGATTTTGAAGAAGTACCTTCAGAGTTTATTTACAATATTAAATTAGTTTTAGGAGATCATAACACTGTTGTAAAAAATGGAATAGAGTATGAATTAAATCTGGCTCCTGAATATGAAAATGCCTCTGTGAATATTGTTGAGAAACAATTGGTAGCTAATAGGTTATATGATTTTGTGATTGAGTTTAATCTTGATGATTCTATAGAAATGTCTACAGAAGGAAATGCAAATCTGAACCCTAAGATGAATACATTAATGCGACTTTTTAATATTTTCTAGAAGGTTAAAAACATCTGAAGAGTTTGATTGAGCGTATATAGTTTAGAACAAATCAAATAAATTATGAACTCAATTAAAATTAAAGCCCTTTTATTTTCGACCTTATTTTTACTTACTATTTTTAGCTGTAGTGATGATGAAAATACGTCTCCGAGCGCACAAGGCACCTCCAAATTAACGGTGAAGTTAGTTGATAATCCTGGTGATTATGATCATGTGTATATAGATGTTGTAGACGTAATGGTTAAAGTTAATGATGAATCTGAAGATGATAATGGTTGGCAAAGTGTAGAAGCTATCAATACCGGAGTATATGATTTATTAGAACTCACAGGTGGCGTTAATGTATTATTAGCAGATGATTATGAGATTCCTTCAGGAACATTAAATCAAATACGTTTGATTCTTGGAAATGATAATAGTATTGTTATTGATGGCGAAACATTTCCATTAATGACACCTAGTGCGCAACAGTCTGGACTTAAAATTCAAGTCAATGAAACTTTAGAACCTAATTTTGAATATACGTTTTGGTTAGATTTTGATGTATGTCAGTCAATAGTTGAAGCAGGAAACTCAGGAAATATTATTTTGAAACCAGTTATTAGAGCTGTGGCAGATGTGTCGACAGGAATTATTAGTGGAAGTATTTCACCGACTGATGTACAAACACAAGTTAGTGTTTTAGTTGGGTCTGATATTGTATCTACGTATACTGATGAAAACGGAAATTTTGTGTTAGTAGGCTTGCCGTCAGGAGCTTATGATGTCACTGTGACGCCTAATCCAGAATCTGGATTTACTGAAACTGTTATCGAAGCTGTTAGTGTTGATGTAGGTGAAACGACAGTACTAGAAACTATAGAATTGCAATAAAATAACTTTTATAAATAGATATAGGGTAATGCCATTGGTATTACCCTTATTTTTTTAACCAATTCTTAACAGCATTACAACGAAAAATTTAACAATTTGCGTAACTAAATTAAAGAGCGCTATTCATAGCATATAAAACCTTATAGATAATGGAAGAAACAGGTACAATTGACATTAAGAGCATCAATGAGAAAATAGAAAAAGAAAGTGCTTTTGTTGATTTGTTAATGATGGAAATGAATAAAGTCATCGTTGGACAAAAACACATGGTTGAGCGATTACTCATTGGATTGTTAGGACGCGGGCATATTTTATTAGAAGGTGTTCCTGGATTAGCAAAAACACTAGCAATTAATACATTGTCTCAAGCGGTAGATGGAAGCTTTAGTAGAATTCAGTTTACTCCAGACTTATTACCCGCTGATGTTGTAGGAACATTAATCTACAATATGAAAGAGAATGATTTTTCAATTAGAAAAGGTCCAATCTTTGCAAATTTTGTGCTTGCTGACGAAATTAACAGAGCGCCTGCTAAAGTGCAATCGGCTTTATTAGAAGCGATGCAAGAAAGACAAGTTACGATTGGAGATGAAACCTTTGTTTTAGATAAGCCATTTTTAGTAATGGCAACACAAAACCCAGTAGAGCAAGAAGGAACCTATCCATTACCAGAAGCTCAGGTAGACCGTTTCATGTTAAAAACAGTTATTGATTATCCTAAGCAAGCTGAAGAGCAACTCATTATGAGAGCAAACCTTAAAGGAGATTGGGATAAAGTGAATCCAGTAGTTTCTGTAGCCCAAATTTTAAAAGCGCAAGCTGTTGTTAGAGAAGTATACATGGATGAGAAGATTGAGAAATATATTCTTGATATTATCTTTGCCACACGTTACCCAGAACAATATAGATTAGCCAATTTAAAACCACTCATTTCTTTTGGAGCATCTCCTCGTGGAAGTATTAACCTTGCGACTGCAGCAAAATGTTATGCGTTTATTAAGCGTCGTGGTTATGTAATCCCAGAAGATGTTCGTGCCATAGTTCATGATGTATTACGTCACAGAATTGGAATTACTTATGAGGCCGAAGCCGAAAATATTACTTCAGAAGATATCATCAATAAAATTGTAAACGAAATCGAAGTACCATAAATCGTCATTTCTGTTAAAACAGGAATCTCATTATTACTGATCACAGATTTAATTTGATAGATTCTGCATCAAGTGCAGAATGACAAACTAGAAAAATGGATACTAAGGAATTACTAAAAAAAGTACGAAAAATTGAGATAAAGACACGCCGTTTGTCTGATCATATATTTGGAGGCGAATACCATTCGACGTTCAAAGGTCGTGGTATGACTTTTTCTGAAGTAAGGCAGTATCAATATGGTGATGATGTACGTAATATTGATTGGAATGTAACGGCTCGTTATAATGAACCCTTTATTAAAGTTTTTGAAGAAGAACGTGAATTAACCATGATGCTTATGGTTGATATTTCTGGGTCTGAGCTGTTTGGAACCGAGGAGCAATTTAAAAATGAAATCGTTACCGAAATTGCAGCAACATTAGCTTTTTCAGCAACACAGAATAATGATAAAATTGGTCTTATCTTATTTTCAGATGACATCGAATTATATATTCCACCTAAAAAGGGCCGCTCACATGTATTGCGTATCATTCGCGAACTCATTGAGTTTAAGCCCAAGAGTAAACTTACCAATATCGCCGAAGCTTTCAAGTTCTTATCTAATGTGATGAAAAAGAAAGCCATTGTTTTTGTGCTTAGTGACTTCATAGCAGATGATTATAAACAAAATTTAAAAATAGCAGCTGGGCGTCACGATATTACTGGTATTAGAGTGTTTGATAAGCATGAAGAATCAATTCCAAATTTAGGAATGGTGCAAATGGAAGATGAAGAATCTGGAGAATTAGTACTTGTTAATACGGCATCAAAATCAGTGAGAACTAGTTATAGTAAATATTACAGAGAAAAAGTAGAATATTATAAAGATACATTTACCAAATCGGGTTCAGGAACAATCGATTGTCGTGTAGATGAAAGTTATGTAAAAAAACTATTAGGATATTTTAAAAGAAGAGGGTAACAGGAGTTATGATTAAAAGCATTAAAAATAAGAATAGAGAAATTTTCGCCATCGGTCATCCGTCTTTGGTTGTTTTATCTATGGCTTTTTGTCTTCTTTCTTTTATTTCTTCAGCTCAAGTTACGTCATCAATTGATACTACTAAAATACGAATAGGTGAGCAAATCACTTATAAAATTCAAGTTGAAACCGATACTACAGATTTGGTGGTTTTTCCAGAAGGTCAAACCTTCTTGCCTCTTGAAATGATTGAATCCTACAAGGTTGATACTACAAAAAATAAAGCTAAATTTCAGCTTATAAAAACATACGGATTAACACAGTTTGATTCTGGTTCATATGTTATTCCAAAACAAAAAATAGTCGTTGGGACTAAAACGTTCTTTACCGATTCTTTGAAGGTTGAAGTTAACACTGTCGCTGTAGATACCACCAAGCAAAACTTATATGATATCAAACCTTTAATTGAGGTAGACAAAGCATCTAGTGATTGGTGGAAATACGCCCTTGTTGGTTTATTGATTGCAGCCTTAGCTGGGGTTTTATTGTATTGGCTTATTTGGCGAAAAAAGCCTTTAACCGAAGAAGAAGAAATCGCATTACTGCCGCCTTATGATAGAGCAAAATTGGCACTAAAGACCTTAGACGAAAGCAATTATCTTCAGAAGGAAGAATTAAAAGACTATTATTCTGAACTAACTTTTATTATCAGAAAATATCTTGACGAAAAAGTATACGATCGTGCTCTCGAAAGCACAACAGATGAATTGATAAGTAGATTAAACCTTCTTAACGATGCCAATCAAATTGAATTGAATGTTGAGGATATTAATAATATTGAAACCATACTGAAACGTGCCGATTTGGTAAAATTTGCTAAATCTGCTCCAGATATCGAACTCGCCAAAATTGATAGAAACACTATAGATATAGAGATTGACCAAGTGAGAGATGCTTTACCTGAGCTTACCGAAGAGCAAAAGTTACTTAACAAACAATATGAAGAAGAACAGGTGCGCAAGAAAAGAACAGAAAAGATATTGCTTACTGTTGCGGCTAGTATTCTTATTATGATTGCGACTTATGTTGGTTTCGGACTTAAATACGGTTTTAAATATGTCGCAGATAGTATTGTTGGAAGTGATACCAAAGAACTATTAGAAAGCGAATGGATACAAAGTGATTATGGAATACCACCAATTACAATCGCTACACCTGTGGTTTTAGAACGTGTTGAAATTAAAAGAGATTCCTTAGATAAAACAAAGTCAAGCATGTTTACTTTTGGTGACTTTGCAAGTCCGCTATACATTAACTTAAACACAACAAAGTTTAGTGAAGATAATGAAACAGAACTAGACCCTCTTGCTGTTACTGAAAGACAAATTAAAACGTTTGAAGATAATGGTGCTCAAAATATAATTGTAAAACGCAAGCAGTTTATTACACCTAACGCAGCTGAAGGATTAAAGGTTTACGGAACAGGTAGCTTTCCAACATCAGTTGCAGGAGAATTCAAACCAATAGAATATGCGATTTTTGTCTTCACTGCCAAAGGTGTCATGCAACAAATTACATTGGTATGGGATAATCAAGATGAGTATACGACTCAAACGATTACACGTATTATTGATTCCATAGAACTAATAAAAGTTGAAGAAGAGTGATGTTAGAAGGTGTAGAGTTTTTAAATAAAGAGTTTTTCTGGTTGTTTTTATTACTGCCTTTAGCTATTACGTGGTACTTTTTTAAACGAAAGTATCAAACAGCTGAATTGAAGATGTCAAGCATTAAAGGTTTTAAAGTTGGAAATTCGATACTTCCTAAACTACGCCCTTTATTGTTTGTATGTCGCTTATTAGCCTTAGCATTTTTAATTACAGCTTTAGCCAGACCTAGAACTTCTGACGAAACAACAAAAACGAAAACAACAAAAGGTATTGATATTGTTATGGCGATCGATGTATCTGCGAGTATGTTGGCAAAAGATTTATTACCAAACCGATTAGAAGCCTTAAAAAAAGTCGCTGCTGAGTTTATTCAAGGTCGACCAAATGATAGAATAGGCCTTGTTGAATATGCAGGAGAAAGCTATACAAAAACACCAATAACAAGTGATAAAGCTATTGTATTACGATCACTTAGAGATATCAAATACAATACAATAATCGAAGGCGGAACAGCTATAGGAATGGGGCTCGCAACGTCTGTCAATCGTATAAAAGATAGTAAAGCTAAGAGCAAGATTATCATTTTGCTAACAGATGGTGTCAATAATTCTGGGTTTATAGATCCAAAAATTGCAAGTGAATTGGCTGTTGAGTATGGCATAAAAGTGTACACCATTGGATTAGGAACTAATGGCATGGCATTATCCCCATATTCAATTCTACCTAACGGAAATTTCCAATACAGAAGAGTACAGGTTGAAATCGATGAAGACTTACTTAATGAAATTGCAGACGTGACTGGCGGAAGATATTTTAGAGCAACAAACAATAAGAAATTAAAAGAAATTTATAACGAAATAAATAAACTCGAAAAAACCGAAATCGAAGAAATTAAGTATACAACATATGACGAAAAATATCGTCCGTTGGTTTTGATAGCTTTAGGCTTATTGCTTTTAGAAGCATTACTTCGATTAACCGTTTTTAGAAGTTTTGTATAGATATTATGTTTGATTTTCAATTAGAAGAAAAAATTTGGTTTTGGATATTACTGGTCATCCCAGTAATCATCTTACTATTTGTGATACTTCAAATTTGGAAACGAAGCGCACAAAAACGATTCGCTAAGAGTAAGTTATTAAAACGATTAAGCCCTAATCAATCGCTATTTAAATCTGTTTTAAAAATTGTAGTACTATGTTTGGCTTTTGCATGTTTAGCAATAGCATTGGTTAACCCAAAAATTGGGACAAAATTAGAAACAGTAAAACGTCTAGGCGTTGATATCGTATTTGCAGTGGATGTGTCTAAAAGTATGTTAGCGGAAGATATTGCACCCAACCGATTAGATAAGTCAAAGCAATTGGTGACGCAAATCATTAATAATTTAGCAAGTGATCGTGTGGGTATTATTGCTTATGCAGGAAAAGCATTTCCACAGTTACCGATTACTACAGATTATGCCTCTGCAAAAATGTTCTTGCAGAATATGAATACAGATATGCTCTCTTCTCAAGGGACCGCAATTAGTGAAGCTATTGAATTAGCAAAAACCTATTTTGATGACGAACAACAAACCAATCGTGTGTTGATTATCATTTCAGATGGAGAAGACCACAGCAATGTTGCAAGTAATGTTGCAGAAGAAGCAAGTGATGAAGGTATTCGAATTTTCACTATTGGCGTTGGAGATGTTAAAGGAGGACCAATTCCAATAAAACGAAATGGAGTGCTTTTAAATTATAAAAAAGATAGTCAAGGTGAAACCGTTGTGACTAAACTTAATGAAGAAACCCTTAAAGAGATTGCCGATGAAGCCAATGGCGCTTATATTAATGGGACTAATACTTCCGAAGTTATAGAAGAGATTAAAGACATTTTAAATAGAATGGATAAAACCGAATTTGAAGCTAAAGAATTTGCCGATTTTAAAGATCAGTTTCAATGGTTTTTAGGTTTTGGGATCTTCTTTTTATTTATAGATATTTTCTTCCTAGAACGAAAAACGGCTTGGCTAAAACGACTCAATCTCTTTAATGAGAATATCTAATCAAGTTTTAGATATAATAATTTATAAATTCTTTAACTATATCAAGTCCAACTGTTTTTTATCTTGGCATTTACATATGATTAAAATAAACTATAACATACTCATATTGTTCTGTTTAATGCCACTTGTGATGGTTGGCCAAGTTAAAGAATTAGAACTGTTTGAAAATTTGGTGAATAAAACCTGGAGCGCAAAAGGGCAATGGGAAAATAATGGACCACAATTTAAACAAGAGGTAAGCTTTCATTTGGATTTAGAAAACACGATAGTAGTCACAGAGTCTAAAGGGTTCATTAATAAAGAGCAAACGAAGTTTGGCGATAGAAATCACGGAATAAGACAATATGATAAAAAGACGAATACAATTAAGTTTTGGGAGTTTGATGTCTTCGGAAATGTAACTAAAGGAACCGTTGTTGCCCAAGGCAAAAATATCGTGTATCAGTACCAATATGGAGAATCTTTGATTACAGATATGTGGGAATATGTTGATGATTCAACTTACAATTTTAAAGTAGGTATTTGTAATAATGGTATATGGGAACAATTATATCTCAATACCGTTTTTAAAGAAATAAAATAAAATGAAACAATTATTTATTATTTGCTTATGCTTACTAACAGCACTGTCTTATGCACAAGATAAAGACAAGGAAAAAGAAAAGCAGTTAATACTTGAAAAGGCAAATGACTATGTCTATGAAGGTAACGAACTTGTTGATGCTGATAATTATATCTTTGCAGAAATGGAATACAGAAAAGCCATTTCCAAAGCACCTTCAGTTGTTGCAGGCTCTTATAATTTAGGAAACTCTTATTACGAAAAAGGCAATTACGAAGAAGCTTTATATCGTCACACGCAAGCTGCAGAAAATGCAACTTCAAAAACAGAAAAACACAAAGCGTATCATAACATTGGTAATATCCTAATGAAGGAGGAATTATGTAAAGAAGCAGTAGAAGCTTATAAAAATGCGTTGAGAAATGATCCAACCGATGATGAAACACGTTACAATTTTGCTATAGCTAAAGCATGTGCAGAGCAGCAAAACAAACAAGATCAAGACAAAGAAGAAGATAAGAAAGACGAAGATAAAGAAGACGAGAATAAGGAGGAAGATAAAAAAGAAGACGATCAGAAAAAAGATGATCCTAAAGATGATGGTGATCAAGATAAAAAAGAAGGTGATGATCAAAAAGATGATGAAGGAAAGCCTAAAGATGAAAAAGACAAAGGCGAACAAAAGGATGATCAAAAACAAAAAGGAAAACCTAAACCACAACCAGGTCAATTATCGCCTCAACAAATTAAAAATTTGTTAGAAGCTATGAATAATCAAGAACAGAAGGTTCAGGAAAAAATAAATGCCGAAAAACAAAAAGGTCAGAAAGTCAAAACCGAAAAAGACTGGTAAATACATCTCTTATGAAATTAATAAAACAGATATCACTACTATTTTTTATACTTACGCTATCTAGTAGTTTTATAAATACAAAAGAAGAAAATAAAATCATTAAGGAGACTAATGTTTTATCATGGGAACTTGAAGATAATGTACATCTGGTCACCGAAGTAACTAGAAATGTGCTATCATTAGAAAACGTTACTGAAGTGACTTATAAACTCTATGTGTCGCAAAATACAGGGATTTCTAAATGGGAAACCGTTAAAAAACCAGATTATAAAGGTTTTGAATCTGAAGAAATTGATGTAATGCCTCTGTCTGTAAAAACAGGAGGGTTTAAGAATGAAAAATACAGATACGTTGTTTTAAGTAAAACAAAACTCACGCCAATAGAAAAAGGAGAATTTCAAATTGAACCTTTAAAACTTAATATAACTTTAGAAACACCTTCCAATAAAAGAAATCTTAATGGCGGAATGATTATGGAAACTATTAACAAAGATTTTGAATCAGAACCTGTTACCATAACTGTTAAATAAAATCCGAATTTACTATTGAGATGAAAATCTTAAAGCTCATATCATTATTAGTTATCATACTTACTTCAAGTATGACTTTTGCTCAGGTGAAGTTTGAAGCCAAGGTAAGTAAGGGTAAATTAGGTATTAATGAACGTTTGCGTATTGATTTTGTAATGAATAAGGATGGTGATAATTTCAATCCCCCTGATTTTGCAAACTTTAATGTGGTTGGAGGTCCAAATACATCAGTGAGTAATTCTTGGCTCAATGGTAAACATTCATATGCTAAAACCTATAGCTATTTTTTAGCACCAAAAAAACAAGGAAAATTCACTATCAGGCAAGCGAGTATTGAGATTGATGGTGAAATATACAAGTCGCAAGCTGTAACTGTTCAAGTTACAAATGCAGTAAAACGACCAAATGACCCTCATAATGTAGAAGGTATCGCTTCAGAAAACATACACTTAGTTGCTGAAGTTTCTAAACCCAATCCTTATCTCAATGAAGCCATAACAGTCGTTTATAAGCTATACGTGTCTTCAACAACAGGAGTGAGTAATTGGAGAGAAATTGATAACCCTAGATACAATGATTTCTGGAGCCAAAAAATCGAAACTAAAGGCTTAAAAATTCAAAACGGCAAATATAAAGGTGAAGATTATCGTTTTGTGGTGCTTCGGAAAACGGTACTCTACCCTCAAAAAACCGGAAAACTGGAAATAGAGCCATTGACTCTAGATATTACAGTTGAAGTTCCTACAAATCGACGTGATATTTTCGGTGGAAGACATATGGCACAAATAAACAGAACTGTTTCTGCAGGAAGCCGAACGATTAATGTGAAACCATTGCCAGAAGAAGGAAAACCAGATGATTTTACTGGAGCAGTTGGTGATTTTAAATTTAACGTTATTACTTCAAAATCTGAACTTAATGCTTCAGAATCTTTACAAGCACGAGTTGAGGTTACTGGAAAAGGAAACCTTAATTTGTTTCAATTACCTAAGCTCACATTACCTAGTTCTTTAGAAGTTTATGAGCCAGAACACAACGAAAAGATTAGAACTAATTTAGGCGGAATGCAAGGTTCTATTTCTGATAATTATACAATCGTTCCTCAGTATAAAGGAAAGTATCCTATACCAAGTGTGTCCTTTTCTTATTTTGATTTAGCAACCGAAACATATAAGCGTGTGTCTTCAGGTGAAATTATTATTGATGTGATTGAAGGGCCAATTAACACATCTTCTGGTGATAATAACATAGTAAGTACAGACGGAACCAAAAAAGGAGTGACTTTGAATAATGACCAATTTGCATTTATTAAAACCGATGCAAAACTAAAACCTATTGTGAGTAATAACTTCTTTAAGTCTAAAGCGTTTTGGAGTTCATTATTACTTCCGTTATTAGCAATTCCATTAGCAATGGTTTATCGTAAGAAAAAAGAAAAGCGTGATGCTGATGTCTTCGGAAATAAAATTAGAAAAGCCGATAGACTGGCCAAGCGCTATTTAAGTGAAGCTAAAAAATCATTAGGTCACAAAGAAGCCTTTTATATTGCACTTGAGAAAGCATTACATAATTATTTAAAAGCTAAGCTACAAATTGAAACGAGTGATTTTAGTAAAGAAAAAATTGAAAGTGTTTTGTTAGAACGTCAAGTGAATGAGCCTTCCGTTAAAGAGTTTATTAGCATTTTAGAACACTGTGAATTGGCTAGATATACTCCAATTACTAATGTGGAAATGAAGCAAGATTATGAAAAAGCAGCTTCAACAATTTCTATTATTGATAAAGAAATTAGATAGTGATGAAACCATTAATTTACATACTGTTTTTTTTATTAAGCACATTGACACTTGCTCAAAACAATAGTGCTTTTGAACAAGCCAATACGTTATATAATGAAGGTGATTATACGAATGCATTAGAAAAATACAAGTCTATTTTAGATGCTGGAGATCATTCTGCTGAATTGTATTTTAACATGGCTAATGCACATTATAAACTCAATCATATTGCACCTAGTATTTATTACTATGAAAAGGCATTATTATTAAAACCTAATGATAAAGACATTCTAAATAATATAGCATATGCTAGAAATATGACCATAGACGCTATTGATGTTGTTCCTGAAGTTGGATTCACACGACTTTTAAATAATGCAACAAACACATTAAGTTTTGATAATTGGGCAAAACTTTCTGTGAGTTTAATGGTGCTTTTTGTGCTGTTATTTCTTATCTATTATTTCTCTTACAGCACTGCAAAAAAACGGTTTGCCTTTGTAACAAGTCTAGCATCTCTTGGATTAGCATTAGTGACTGTATTATTTGCATTTCACAAGTATGAATTGGTTGAAAGAGATCAACCGGCAATTGTTTTTGCTCGAGAGGCTCAAATTAAAAGCGAACCTAATCTTCGAAGTATTGAAGCGTTCAAACTTCATGAAGGCACTAAAGTACAAGTACTGGATACTGTTAATAATTGGAAGGAAATTAAGCTAGCCGATGGCAAAACAGGTTGGGTCGTCAGTGATGATATTAAAATGTTGAAGATTTTTTAAAGATTCTTTAACAAAAAATTAAAAATCTAGTTTTATATTTGTTTTTCGAATTTTATTTATGAGCAGAAATCTACTAGCCATTTTCTTTTCAATATTTTTTTTATCGCTTACAACAGTGCCAACTATTGTTATGGTTGTAGATAGTTCTATTGATGTATCTATTTTTTTTGATATTTCTGAAGAAGAAGAAGAGAAAGAAAGTAAAAAAAATAAAGAATTTGAGGTCTTTGTTATTGATTTAGATACTGAATTAGAAGACTTAAAATCAACAAACAGTAAAGAAGATTTAGCATACAAATTCAAGACGTATCCTAAACCACATCTCAACTTAATTTCTCCACCTCCCGAATTCATTTCATAATTTTTTAAAGTCAGGGATAAACAACCATGTCCCGAAAAAAATTATTAAAAATCAGCTATTGATAAACATCTTTAGCTTAAATGAATTTATATATGTTTAAAACTCTTAAAAATGACATACCATCGAGTATCGTCGTATTTTTTGTTGCATTACCATTATGTTTAGGTATTGCATTAGCAAGTGGGGCACCACTTTTTTCAGGTTTAATTGCAGGAATTGTTGGCGGAATTGTTGTAGGATCATTAAGTGGTTCTAAAATTGGTGTTAGTGGTCCAGCTGCAGGTTTAGCAGCTATAGTATTAACAGCTATTGGGACTTTAGGTGGTTACCAAAACTTTTTACTTGCGGTTGTCATTGGTGGAATTATTCAATTAATTTTTGGATTGCTTAAAGCTGGTATTATCGGTTATTATTTTCCATCATCAGTAATTAAAGGAATGCTAACAGGGATTGGGATTATTATTATTTTAAAGCAGATTCCTCATTTTTTTGGCTATGACAAAGCGTTTACGCTATTTAAAGTGAATGGAGAAAGTACGATAACTCAAATACTAAATATTTTTGACCACATTCAATTAGGTTCAACAATAATAGGAATTGTTGGCTTAGCTATTTTATTACTTTGGGATAAAGTATTATCAAAAAAAGGAAAAATATTTCAATTAGTTCAAGGGCCTTTAGTTGCAGTTGTTGTTGGAATTATCTTTTTTATTGTGACTAAATCTAATGATACTTTAGGAATTGATCAATCCCATTTAGTTAGTGTTCCTATACCGGAAGATGCTGCATCTTTTTTAGGACAATTTAGTTTGCCAAATTTTTCTGCGATAACAAATCCTGAAATATGGATTGTCGCCTTTACAATTGCACTTGTAGCTAGCTTGGAAACCTTACTCTGTGTTGAAGCAACAGATAAGCTAGATCCTCATAAAAATGTGACGCCAACCAATAGAGAATTATTAGCTCAAGGTACTGGAAATATAATTTCAGGAATGATAGGAGGCTTACCAATTACTCAGGTAATCGTTCGTAGTTCAGCGAACATCCAATCTGGAGGACGTAGCAAGATGTCGGCAATTATTCATGGATTTCTCTTGTTGATTTCAGTGATTTTGATTCCGAGATTATTAAATATGATTCCATTATCTGTTTTAGCTGCAATCTTATTTATTGTTGGATTTAAGTTAGCAAAACCTTCATTATTTAAGAAGATGTATGATTTGGGATGGAAGCAATCAATACCATTTTTTGTTACTGTTTTTGGAATTGTTTTTACCGATTTATTAGTTGGTATCGGAATGGGATTAGCTGTTGGTATCGTTGTGATTTTAATTAAGAGTTTTCAAAATTCTCATTTCTTACACATTGAAGATAAAAGTAATGGGAAACATAAAATTAAAATGACATTAGCAGAAGAAGTTACATTTTTTAACAAAGGAGCTATTTTAAAAGAGCTGGATAGTTTACCTAGAGATACGTACTTAGAACTAGATGTTAGAAAAACAAGGTATTTAGATAATGATATTATTGAGATCTTGGATGATTTTGCATTTAAAGCTAAAGAACGGCACATTGATATTCAGTTGATTTCTGAACGAGGTATTGTTGAAAACCCTGACAGCTTTATAGAATTTTTTAAACTAAGACCGAAAACGGCCTAAAACACAAAACATTATGAAACAAAAAAAATATAAAATATTAATGCTTTCAGATTTGAAAGAAGGAACGAATAGTACTTTAAAAAACACAATTAGTTTGTCTAAGATGATAAACGCAGATATTGAGTTTTTTCATGTAAAAAAGCCTACAGATATTGTAGAAACAGATAGCCAATTATCGGCTATGCGAACAATAACAAAGGAGCATATTATGATTGAAAAGAAAATAAAAAATCTTATTGCTCCAATTTCAGAAGAGTATGATGTAAATATCAATTCATCTTTTACGTTTGGAAATGTAAAAAATGAGATTGAAAATGCTATTAAGTCGGCTAAGCCAGATGTTATTGTTTTAGGAAAGAGAAAACAAAAAACACTAGGTTTTATTGGTGATAATATTACAGGATTTGTTTTAAATGCTTACAGAGGACCAGTCATGATGGCATCGGCATCGTATGGTTTAGCACCAGAAAAAGAATTGTCACTTGGATTTTATAATAATAAAACGGAAACCTTAAATTTGAGGTTTGCAGATGAGTTAATTGATCAAACCGAACAACCTTTAAAGTCATTCAATATTGTTGATAGCACAAATGATTCTAGAGAAAAGTTAGTCAGTTCTACTAACAAAACAGTAGATTATGTATTTGAAAAAAATGACAATGCACTTAAAACACTGTCTAGTTATTTGGTAAAGAATAAGGTTAATTTATTATGTATCGATAGAGGAGATCAAACCAATAATAAACTGAATGTTATTAGAGGTGAAATTAAAGATGTCGTTAATAAGGTTAATATTTCTTTATTTTTGACTAATGAAACATCATACAGTGCAAACTAAGTTCTAAAAATAATATGAAGCATTTAAAATTTATCTTATGTCCTGTTTTTTTTCTGGTTTTTATGTTGCCTAAAACGGCCTTTTCTCAAGATAGTAACCTTGGAAATTGGCTCATTTATATAGGAAATAAAAAACTTAATGAAAAATGGAACATCCATAACGAAGTCCAATATAGAAATTATGATGCTATAGGTGATTTAGAACAATTATTGTTGCGTACGGGATTAGGTTATAATCTAACCGAAAACAACAATAATATTCTATTAGGCTATGGCTATATTTTATCTGAAAATTATATTGGTAATACTGATGAAAAAGTATCGGTAAATGAGCATCGAATCTTCCAACAGTTTACAACAAAGCAAAAGGTTGGGAAGATCGGTTTAAGCCATCGTTACCGATTTGAACAGCGCTTCGTTGAAGATGATTTTAAACTACGCTTTAGATATTTTTTAGGAATTAAAATTCCGCTTCAATATAAAGAAGATGAAAAGAATCCACTATACCTTTCAGCTTATAACGAGATATTTCTTAATACCAAAACCTCTGTTTTCGATAGAAATAGAGTCTATGGAGGTTTAGGTTATGAGTTTTCAAAGGCTTTGCGATTAGAATTAGGTTATATGAATCAATTTTTTGAAACCTCAGGGAGGGATCAAATTAATTTGATAGCTTTTGTTAATTTTTAACGAAACTTGAATTTAAATTTTTTAAATTTAAGCGAATAAAGCACTAATAACTAAACTATGAAGAACTTATTTTCAAACATCAAAGGGGATGCCTTTGGTGGAATTACAGCAGGAATTGTAGCATTGCCTCTGGCATTAGCTTTTGGAGTATCATCAGGTTTAGGTCCTAGTGCTGGATTATATGGCGCTATTTTTATTAGTTTTTTCGCAGCTTTATTTGGTGGAACTAATACGCAAATTTCTGGTCCAACAGCTCCAATGACTGCAGTAAGTATGGTTATTATAGCTGGTATTATTGCTGCTAATGATGGTAGTGTAGAAAAAGCGATGCCAGCCATTCTAACTGTGTTTTTATTAGCAGGTCTAATGCAAATAGGTCTAGGCGCTATTGGTTTAGGGAAATACATTCGGTACATACCATATCCTGTAGTATCTGGCTTTATGACGGCCATTGGTGTGATTATTTTGGTCACTCAAATTTTACCAGCCATTGGTTATTATCCTAAAGAAGATTTGGAGTTTGTTAATGAATTTAAACCCCAAGCTGAAGAAGTTATCCTTGAAAATATTCTAAAAGAAGAAGCTGGAGAAGGTATTTTAGTATTAGAAAATTTCAAAGAAACAATAAGCAGAGCAGAAAAAATCACACAAGATGGTATTTTAAAAGAATCTCAAACACTTGCTGCAAAAGAGGCCTCTGGTGTACTTGGATCAATAAAAGTATTACCTAGAGCATTAAAAAATATTAATTGGTTAGAGCTAATCTTAGCTTTAGGAACTATTTTTATTATTTATGGATTTAAACGAATTACAACTAAAGTACCTAGCACTTTAGTGGCCTTAGTTGTTATGTCAGCCATAGCCATGTTGGCCAAGTTAGATTACAGATCCATTCCTGAAATTCCAGAAGGTTTACCTATCCCTAATTTAGAAATTATCACAAGTTTTGAATTAAGTTCAATAACACCTTATATTTTTACAGCTTTAGCACTATCACTTCTAGGAGCAATTGATTCGCTATTAACGAGTATCGTGGCAGATAATATGACGAAGACAAAGCACAAGCCTAATAAAGAATTAGTTGGCCAAGGTATAGGGAATAGTATCGCGGCTTTATTTGGAGGTATACCTGGGGCTGGAGCTACAATTCGAACTGTGGTGAATATAAATTCTGGTGGTAAAACCAAACTGTCTGGTATGATTGCTGGAATATTATTATTTAGTATTTTAATGATTCCAGGCCTTCCAAATTTAGCGTCTCAAATTCCAGCAGCCGTTTTAGCAGGGATTTTAATAACTGTTGGTATTGGAGTTATGGATTATAAGGGCTTACGAGCAATACCAGCACTACCAAAAGATATCAAGTTAGGGCCATTAAAGTTGAGCTCTGAGGTATTAATAATGCTTGTTGTACTTATACTATCTTCTTTATGGGATTTGGTATATGCAGTAGGTATTGGTTTGGTCATTGCATCGTTAATGTTTATGAAGAAAATAGGAGACCTTACTGCAGAACGCTCTGATGTAAAATCATTGAAAGAAGAAGCATGGGCAGATGAAGTAGATTTTCCAAAAAGCTTAAAAGAGGAAGTTTTTGTAAAACATATAAAGGGACCTTTGTTTTTTGGATCTACTAGTGATTTTCAAGCTTTAACATTGCAAATACCCGATACGGCATCCTTTGCAATTTTGAGATTAGATCGTATGCAATACATGGATCAATCTGGTCTATATGCTATGGAAGATATGCTTCAAGATTTAAAAATTAAGAATGTAGAAGTCTTATTTGTGAATGTATTAAAGCAACCGCGTTATATGATGGAACGTATTGATATTATTCCAGATTTTATTCCGAATGAGCATATTTTTGAAGATTTCAAATCCTGTTTACAGTGGATTAAAACAAATGTAAAAGACAAATTTTAACAAACAAAACACTCAATTTTGAGTATAAAACAAAAATAAAGATGAAAAATATAGCAATATCAAAAAACGTACAAGAGGCATTAACACCAAGTGGTGTGTTGCAAGATTTATTAGAAGGAAACAACCGTTTTGTAAGCGGAAATTCACAAGCCACAGATAATTCGGCATTGGTGAACCAAACAACTGGAGGGCAATTTCCAAAAGCAGTAGTTTTATCCTGTATAGATTCTCGTGTACCAGTAGAAACGGTATTAGATCAAGCTATTGGTGATATATTTGTAGCTAGAGTTGCAGGGAATTTTGAAAATGTAGATATTTTAGGAAGTTTAGAATACTCATGTAATGTAGCTGGGAGTAAACTCATTCTTGTTTTAGGTCATGAAAGTTGTGGTGCGGTAAAAGCGGCATGTGATGGTGTAGAACTAGGTAATATTACAGCGATGTTAGATAACATAATGCCAGCTGTGAGGAAATCTGCAGATGAAGTAGAAGGAGAAGCTAATTCATCTAATGCAGCGTTTGTTGCTAAAACAGTTGAAAATAATGTGCAATTAACTATTGATCGTATTCGTGAGAAAAGCCAAATCCTAACAGAAATGGAAGACAATGGTGAAATTCAAATCGTTGGTGGCGTTTATAGTTTACATACAGGAAAAGTAAATATGTTGTAAAACAGTACATCGCATTAAGCGAAGCATATAATTCAAGAAAACTGTCTACATATTGTAGGCAGTTTTTTTATGCTTCAGAGTTTGAATCTTCGTTTGGATCATCTTTTCCTTTATTCAAAATACTAGGGAAAATCATTGGCGCTAAAGATTTTACAGGTTTGTAAAGAATCGATTCTTCTAAATCTTCTTTATCAGCAAAAGGAATTGAATTATTCATATTATCAAAGACAATTAGAAGTACACTGAGTATCAAACCTATTTTCAAAGCACCAAAGACACCGCCAAGCAATTTATTTAAGACACCTAAAGCTGCAAAATCGGCTAATTTGGTTAAAGCTTTTCCGGCAAGGGCAATAATTAAAACAATAATAACAAAGGTGATAGCAAAGGCAACTATATTGATGTATTTTTCATCCCAATCAAGTTTGCTATCTAAAAATTCCGCAGCAAAATTACTAAAGTGAATTGCGCCATATACACCTGCCACTAAAGCAACAAGAGATGCAACTTCTACAAACAACCCTTTCATAAAGCCTCTTATAAGTCCAAAAAGCAAGAGCGCTCCTAAAATAATATCAATCAATGCCATAGTTTAGTCAGTTTTAACAAACGTACATAATTTTTACGATTTTAAATAGATAACGTTAAAATCCATCACTTAGTTTATGTAACTTTGAAGTCTTAAATTTTGAAATTGATATATGGCAAGAGATGAGCAGTTAAAACAGCGTTGGGATCAGGTAGTCGAAAAGCTTTCGGCACGATTTTCTGATGGAGATCCTTTAGATTTGGATGCTATTATTTATTTAATTGGCGTACAAGAATTGGGGCAATTAGACCGCAAATTTAAAAAGGATCATAAGCTTGATTTAATGCATATTGCCATATGTAAATTGTTATCACCTTATGGGTATTACGAGTTCGATTTTGTTGACGAAGATGGTTGGCCACATTATAAGGTGAAAGAAGAATTACCGCCTTTAAAAGCAGGCGAACAAAGTGTTTTGATGAAAGATGCTATTGTTAACTATTTTGTCGAGACTCAATTTATAGATTAAACCTTGGGCGTTACCACAAGGGTCGTGCTCTCGGCAGTCGCTTCCCGATAAGGATCGGGAGAGCTTCAACAAATGCCTCCATCACTAACGCAAATCTCGATAAATTCATTAAATTTGCCATTCATTTTAAGTTACTGAACTAAATTTAGCACAGGCATGATAGATAAGATAAAAGAACTCATAGCAGAAGCCGAAGCATTTAAAGCACAATCTAAAGAAGAGGTTGAGGAATTTCGTATCAAATATTTAGGGTCTAAAGGATTACTCAAAGACTACTTTGCTGAGTTTAAAAATGTCGCTAACGATCAAAAAAAAGAGTTTGGTCAAACCATTAATAAGCTTAAAAAAACTGCTGAAGATAAAGTCAATGCTTTAAAAGAAGAATTAGAGAATAAGGAAGATACTAAAAGTGTTTATGGTGATTTATCACGTCCCGGCGAGCCTTTAGAGATAGGCGCACGTCATCCAATTTCTATAGTTAAAAATCAAATTATAGATATCTTTTCTCGAATAGGCTTTAACGTCAGTGAAGGTCCAGAAATTGAAGATGATTGGCACAATTTCACTGCATTAAATTTACCGGAGTACCATCCTGCTCGTGATATGCAAGACACGTTTTTCATTCAAACAGATCCAGATATCTTATTGCGTACACATACCAGTTCAGTACAAGTGCGTTATATGGAAAATAACAAACCACCAATTCGTACGATTTCTCCTGGTCGTGTATTTCGTAACGAAGCTATTTCGGCACGTTCTCACTGTTTTTTCCACCAGGTTGAAGGCCTTTATATTGATAAAGATGTGAGTTTTGCCGACTTAAAGCAAACGCTACAATATTTCACCACAGAAATGTTTGGGAAATCTAAGATTCGATTGCGCCCATCGTATTTTCCATTTACTGAACCAAGTGCTGAGGTAGATGTATATTGGGGATTAGAAACCGAAACCGATTATAAAATGACCAAAGGAACAGGTTGGTTAGAAATTATGGGTTGTGGTATGGTAGATCCTAATGTATTAGAAAACTGCGGTATTGATTCTAAAGAATATTCTGGTTTTGCATTTGGTATGGGAATCGATCGTATCGCTTTACTATTGCACCAAATTAGTGATATTCGTTTATTAAGCGAAAATGATGTACGTTTCTTGGAGCAGTTTAAGAGCGCTCTCTAACTAAAAACTTCGAGTTTACAATTTTAGTTTCTTCAAAAACATCAAGGTCGATAACATAGACGTCTGATGAGGCTGCTTTTGTGTGAGCATTTTCTGTAAAGCCTCCAATTATGTAAAGCTTATTTTGATGGTAATGTAATCTAGAATTTTTAAGCTTTAAATCGATGTTATACGTTTCTATAATTCCTGTAATCGTATCGAATCTAAACATTTTATTTCCATCATATATGTATATCATTTGATCGCTTGTGGCTAAAGCAGGTTTTTCCAAAGCATGAAATAAATCACCTAGTTGCATCCAAGTTTTAGTTTTGATGTTATAAGATTCTACTGTTTGAAGTGGTTGTCCATTATGACCTCCAATAAGATAGATATTGTCGTTTATAATGACCCCCTGTGTTTCTTTGGCAGTTATCATTTTTGGAAGCTCATACCAGCGTCCAGATGTGATATTATAAATGTGTGAGGCGTCTGTGTATGTCTTTTTTCCTTTTTTGTTTATTGAGGTAGAACCTCCCATCACAATAATATTATCATTATACGTAAATGATGCAAAATTTATAGCTTGGTGTGGATTGGTATGATCAATGATTACTTCATCTGAAGCCATATCAAATACTTCAATTTTATCATCTAAATATTCCCGTTTTCTATTTATAGATAATCGTTTTCCACCAATACTATAAAGTGTATTACCATAGCAATTTAGATTGTGATAGGCACGCTCTTTAAATGTTATTTCAGAAACTGACCATGAATTATTTAGTATATCATATATCTGTAATTTGTCACTGTAACCTTCGTAATAAAAACCTCGACTTAATTCTCTCATTAAATCGGCAAATGATGGATTAGGTATGAGACCAACCTCAATGAGGGCTTTTTTTCCAATGTCTTGTAAGTAAGATGAGTTTCCACTAGTGACATAGATGTAATTACCAGCGACTTGAGAGCCAAAGTCTGATACCCTAGATTTTAAAGGCGCTAGCCTTTTAAATGTTAACTTATCTTTTAAAATTTCAGAAGAGTTAACTACAACCTGATTAAGGTTTTCTAACTTTTTAGAAAGATAAACCGTAGTCTTTTCTTTCTTAAAATCTTCAATTGAAATTGTTCTAGAGTGATATCCAATACAGGAAAATTTCAAGCTATCTGTTTTAGCGATTTTTGATTTTAAGGACAGATTAAATACACCTTTTTCATTAGAAACAGTACCCGATTTGTTCTTTTTGAAAAATACAGATACATTTTCAATAGGCGCTTTAGTTTTTGAATCTAAAACAATACCATTGATACGCTGCCCAAATAAAAATTGCGTAAAGAGGAGACCTATCAAAAAATACCGCATAACTTAAAGTTTTTATCTGTTAATCAACAGCTTACTAAGTTCGACTAATTCTATGAGAAAATCAAAACGATAATGTTAACTTATTGTCTTAATCCTTTAAAGTGGTTTCAAATAACTTGTAGATACGTCGGTATTCATCAGACCAGCTAGAACCTTCTCTAAACCCGTGCCCTTCTAAAGGAAAAACAGCCAGTTCCCAGTTTTCTTTTTTCAGCTCAATTAAACGTTGTGATAAACGGACCACATCTTGAAAATGAACATTGGTATCAATCATACCGTGTAACATTAATAAATGTCCTTTAAGGCCTTCAGCAAAATACAATGGCGAACTTTGCTTATACGCTTTTGGATCTTCAACAGGCGTATTTAATATAGGAGCGGTATACCCATGGTTATAATGTGCCCAATCTGTAACAGATCGTAATGCCGCACCACTTTTAAAAGTGTCAGGTGAGTTAAACATTGCCATTAACGTTATAAAGCCACCATAAGACCCACCATAGATTCCTAATCTGTCTTTATCAATACCGTGATTCTCAACAAGGTATTTGGCACCATCAATTTGATCGTCTAAATCTTTTCCGCCCATATGTCTATATATTGCTGTTCTCCAATCACGACCATAACCAGCACTCGCTCTAAAATCGATAGCTAAAACGGTGTAACCATTATCTACTAGAATATTATGAAACATATATTCTCTATAGTATGAAGGCCACCAACGATGTACATTTTGAAGATATCCAGCACCATGAACAAATAGGACAGCGGCTCCATTCTTTTTAGCAGCTTCAGGCTTGTATAATGTCGCTGGTACTTCTGCACCATCACGAGCTGTAAAGTTTATGATTTCAGAATCAATCCAATTGTATGAATCAAACGCTTTAGTAGTAGACGTTGTGAGTTTGGTCATTTCGGCACCAGCTTTATTAGGCATGACATAAAGCTCCCAAGGTTTGTTTGTGAATGAATACCGAATAGCTAAAGACTTTTCATCTGGAGATACTGTGACCTCATGGCCTCCAACTTTTGAGGTTATTTGTTTCATAGCGCCACCTTTTGAAGGCAAATGGTAAAAATGCTGTTCGTGAGGACTCACTTTATTACTTGTTATAAAAAAGGTCTTTTTATCTTTTGATAAGCTCGTTTCTAGAATTTCAAAAGCACCTGATGTTAGCGCTTTGATTTCCCAAGAATTCACGTTAGCGGCGTACAAGTGCGAATACCCTGTTTTTTCAGATTTAAACCAAATATGATCATTGTCTATCCATCCAATATCACCATTTGAAAACCATCCTATTCCTGGTCCACCAATCCAAGCCTCATCATGTTGTCGATCTATCAATTTTAAAGTACCATTACTTAAATCCAAAGACATAATCCATCGGTCTTTATTATCGGCAGATACAATATTAACAACAGCTTTTCCGTCTTCAGAAAAACTCAAATTATCGATGCTAACCTCTCTTGCACTTTCGTAAGTGTCTTTATATTCTGATGAGTCTTCAGCATACTCTTTTAAAAACTCAGGTTTGTCTTTGATACCTTCAATTGTATCTGTATTAATTTGATAATGTGCTCCAGTTTTCAGATTTAAAATCCATGATTCGTAAGTGTATTGTGGGCTTCCAACATTTGGTCTTGCATTTAAATCGGCAGTGTAACTACTTTCAGTTACATAATCAGGAACAATTGTGTTTTTGTCATTTGGAGTAGCATATAGGTTATACACCACATAATTTAAATCTGGAGATACCGAAAGGCCAAATAAATTTTTATCGCCTAAATAAATTGGCTCTAATTTATCAAGTTGCGTTTGTTCACGTCTGTAGTTTCTAGCATCATTCTGGTTTTTACGTTTTTCTAAGATATTAATAAGCTCAAATTGATCATCCGTGAGCCATTGATCTTGCGCATTTGGTTTGCTTTCTGGTTTTTCATTGCCTGATTTAAAATAAGTTAATTGTTTTAAAGTTCCATCGGCGATTTGCCACTGATAAAGGTTGTTATTTAGCTGATAAAGAATAGATTTCTCATCACCAGAGAATTCAGGGTTTGATTCAAATGCATTGGTATTAGTAAGGCGTTTGGTTGTGTTGTTTGCCAAATTTAGCAAAAACAAATCACCACTTTTTTGATAAACTTTTAGCTTATAATCTTTTGAAAAATCACCATTATTATCTCTTGCTTTTAAAGCGCTGAATGCTGTTTTTTTTATCTGTTTTGAATTGATATTAACATGATAAGCAGATCTAATGGTATCATTATCTGGATTCCAACTAAAATGGATGTGTTTACTATCGTTATCCCAAGACACGTTGGTAGGTAGATAACCAATAAAATCTTCACCTTGCATAATTTGATCTATGCTAAGCTTAGATTCGTTTTTAACTTGAGAAAAACTTAAACTTGTTACTAAAAGTAGTAGGAAAAATGAACAATGTCTCATCAGAAAATATTAAATGGATTATTTTTGCTCTAAATTAAAGTATTTCGCATTAAGCATGAAATAACATGAGAAAAGATATTGAAATTCCAGAAGTAGAAGACGTTTTTGTAGCTGTAGTTCAAGAACAACATCACGAGTATAAAACTAATGATTGGAATGCTTATATCATCAATAATAAAGATGTCGATTTAGATACAGTTTTGATTGCCTCAAAGGGTTATTCAGAAACTAAAATCACGCCCGTGATGCGACATACCATAAAACTATTACCTGCAAGAAGTTACGCCAAAATAGAGTTTATGCAAAATGATGTACTTGCACTTAATAATGAATTTAAAGTTACTTTTTTTGAAGGCAACCAAATGTTAGATAAAACGTATCTCTTTAGGAAGAATACCATAAACACTAAAGCATTACAGACGATTCCACTGATGCAGTTAAAAGGAATCTTAGTGAAATAGTTTAAATTTAGGCATGGAAGATTTTAAGCAACAATTTGAAGATGAATTAAAAACAGCTCGAGAAAACACTGTACTTTCTCCTGAATACAGACGTAAAAAATTAATCATGTATGTGATTAGAACAATCATTGCCATTGTTTTGTTTTATATCTTTTGGGAACACCAATGGGTAAAATGGTTGTTATATGTATATATTCCTTTGAATCTAATTTTTCTAGTTTCAATTTTTGGAATGCCTTATTTTTTGAATAAGAAAATTAATAAAACCAAAGAGCAAATAGATGAATTAGATGACCTTTCTGAAGATTGGGAAGAAGAGTAACTAATCCAACTTATCTGTTAATTTCTTAAAGACCTTCTTTGGGTTTTTATTCTCATATAAAATCTCATAAACCGCATTAATGATAGGTAAGCGTGTTTTTTTTGTGTTTTTGAGATTGAGTTCATGTGCACTTTTGGTCGCATAATAACCTTCGGCAACCATATTCATTTCCATTTGTGCAGATTTTACGGTATAGCCTTTACCAATCATGTTTCCAAACATGCGATTTCTCGAAAACGTGGAGTAACCCGTCACTAATAAATCACCTAAATAAGCCGAATTATTGATGTTGCGCTTCATCTTGTGCATTTTTTTGATAAAGCGTTTCATTTCACGAATTGCATTGCTCATCAATACACTTTGAAAATTGTCACCATAGCCTAAACCATGAGCCATACCGGCAGCAATAGCATATATGTTTTTTAGCATGACGGCATATTCAGTTCCAATAATATCATCACTAATTTTGGTTTTGATATAATCGCTAGATAAAGCATCAGCAATAGTTTGTGCTTTTTCGGCATCGGCACACGAAATTGTTAAATATGATAAACGTTCAAGAGCGACTTCTTCGGCATGGCAAGGCCCAGCAATAACTGCAATGTTTTCAAAAGGGATATGGTAAATATCATGAAAGTGCTCACCAACTAATAATCCAGATTCTGGCATAATACCTTTTACAGCAGAAACGACAGTTTTATTCGAAATATCAATAGAGAGTTTTTCTAATTCAGCATGTATAAATGCAGACGGAATAACGAAAATTAAAACATCGGCCCATTCAGCAATTTCATTAATATCGTTGCTTAATTTGAGCTGTTCGGTTTTAAATTCTACAGAGCTCAAATAACTTGGGTTGTGTTGTTCTTTTAGTAAATGTTCTTTTGTATACACGCTGCGCATGTACCATCCCACTTCATCTAAGTTTTCACAGAGCATCTTTACAATAGCAGTTGCCCAACTTCCTGCGCCAAATACAGCATATTTTAATGGTTGACTCATAAATAGATTATCAATTTCTGTTACTCAAAAATAAGCATTTTATAGACGTTTCCGAAGCGAAACAGAGTAGACTTTCGTTTTTGGCACGCGTTTTGAAACTTACATAAATGTAACCCTAAAATAAACGACTATGAAAACGATAAAAATATGCTTAGGCTTTGCTTTAACAGCACTTCTATTTACCTCTTGTTATACAGAAGAGGTTATTGTTAATGATTTTGATAATCAACCTGGTATCACCTTAAACCAGTTGTTGAATTCATACGAATTATGGTATGTAGATATCAATGAAACTTTAGGTCAAGGCGAAACGCCTTTTTTACAAATTGCATTTACAGTATCATTTAGAAATGGTGTGTTTTATGCGAATAACAATTTAGTTGGCTTCGGAAGTCAAGGAAATGGGTATGGTATTGACGTAGGAACTTACGATGCTTACAATATGATTTTAGATATCGACCATGATATTGATGGTTTTGAAACCTTTGATGTCTATCAAATAGATAATAATACAATAGAATTGTATAACCCATTTAATGATACGTCATACTTCTTAAATGGTTTCCAGAGAAGTAATTTTGATTATGACTTTGTGTTCTATGATAATATTCACTATTTCTTACAAGAATATGAAGCTTGGGAAAAAACATATACTAGTGAAATGGGTGTATTAAATGAGTTTGATAATGAAAACTACCTTCAGTTTTTAGCTGGTGGGAATGATTCAGAATTTAGAAGCTCTCAAGATGTAAACATCGGGAATCCAGATAATATTTACTGGGACTATACAGGCATTTATGGTGTTGGAGATGTTAGTGGAGACATGTATTTAAAAACATTAACACTAGATTATGATTTCTTCGACAATGAATACTTCGAATTGAGCGTTATTAATGATCAAAGGATAGAGTTATTCCATCCATCGTCAGAAACTATATATGAATTTACAGGACGTGGATACATTCAATTCTTAAGAGAAACTGATGCTTCGGGAAGAAAAGTTGAAGGTTCAAAACAATTAAAAAAACGTAAGCAGAAAACTGCTAAAAAAGATAACCCTAGGGTAAATACAAGGAGCTAGATTTTGGTTGGTTATTTAGACTCCAGAAACGTCCATCTCATTCATTTGAGTTGGGCGTTTTCTTTTATTTTTTCTTCGGAAAGTGACTTCTAAGCTTCAAACTGTGTCGAAGTAATGTAGTTGGTTATATAATTGGAATTGATATACAATTTCGCCAACTATATAAATACATAATTTATAACCTTAAAAGAACAGACAATCATGGGATTATTTTCATTTATTAAAAACACGGGCGCTAAAGTTTTCGGGATAGGAAAAACAACAGAAGAAGAAGCCGCAATAGCAAAAGAAAAAGCAAGAAGAGCAGCCGATGCAGCCGAATTACGATTAGAAGAAGCGGCAGCAAGAAATTTAGAAGACACCATCAACGATTTACAATTACGAGTAGATGGTTTAAACATATTTGTTGATGATGATATGGCTAGAATATCTGGAATGGCTTATGATCAAGCAACAAGAGAAAAAGTAATTTTAGTAGTCGGTAATACTACTGGTATCGCAACGGTTGATGATAATATGACTGTAGAACATGTAGAACCAGAAGCACAATTTCATACAGTTGCTAGTGGAGATACTTTAGGAAAGATAGCAAAGCACTATTATGGTAATGCAATGAAATATCCTGAAATTTTTGAAGCAAACAAACCGATGTTAACTGACCCTGATAAAATTTATCCAGGACAAGTGTTACGTATTCCAAATTTAGATTAAGTTTAGACTTAGTATATAAAAAAAGCGCAACATTTTGTTGCGCTTTTTTTATTATTTTAAAACCTTCTCTAAAGCTTCGACATCATAAGGTTTTGCTATGATGTTTTTGTTTTTGTCTAATACAAAATATGAAGGTGTTGATTCTATACCGTAAGCATCGGCAGTTGGGTTATCCCATTTTCCTAAGCCTAATACATGAATAAAATCTGGGTACTCTACAATTTTAGTTTGCCAATTGTCTGGTTCTTCTTCGAGCCCAAAAGCAATCACCTGTAGCGCTTTATTATTAGCTAACATCGCTTTAACTTTTGGAAGCTCATCAAGACAATGTCCGCAACCACTGCTCCAAAAAATTACTAAATATTGCTCTGCGATATCTAAATCATGAAGTGTTGTTGTTACAGTTGCGCCATCTTTGGTAAACGCTAAGTCAAAGTTGGCTGATTTATTACCAATTGTATTGTTTTTGTAAGCTATTAATTGCTCAGCTAATGCTTCGTAGTTTGTTTTTTTAGTTAATTCTAATAAGTGATTATCTGTAACATAATTTGCCAACTCAGGATTGTCCATACCTTTAAAACGTCTCCATATCATTTCATATAAAATTGTTTTAATGTCTGTATTACCATTTCCAATGGTAGTCATTAAAGCATCAACATCTTTTTTATAAGTTTCATTTTTGGTATTAGCAGTCATTCCGAAGATATAAGCCAAGACGCGATCTACTAAAAAGTCTGAACTTTGTAATAAAGGATTACTAAAATCGACATGCTCTAGATAGGTGCGTTTTAAATTTTTAGAATAGGTAGATAAGTCTTCAAAACCTTGAGGAATATAAGGTGTATTTGCTTTAATAAATACGGAGGCTAGTGTGCCTTCTGATGACGTTTCATAAGCTGTTTGCGTGTCTTGTAATGTTTTTATGATATCGGCATATGCTTTTTCATCGGTGCTTTCTTGAGTATAAAAATTACTAAGAGTCATATTGACCATTTCCATACTCTTGGTATAAGATGCCCAAAGTTTATTGTCTTGACCATTGGTAAATTCTAATCCATTATCTACACTAAACGTAAATGCCACAGATTCTTTTCCGTTGTAAATAAAATCGAAATTATTTTCTTCAGGTGGTAAGGCATATACAATTTTATAAATCCCTGGCGTTGCTGTAGAATCTAAGGGAATACTAAAACTACCATCTTGACCAAGTTGCGCTCTATTAATATAGTCTGAACTGGTAGGTGTTGCATGATATAAAAACGCATAGGTATATTCATCGGCAGGAGAGAACACACCACTAATGCTATTTTGAGCAAAAAAGAATGTTGGAACTAAGGCAAATAAAAATAAAAGTTTTTTCATTGGTATTTAATTTTTTAAACACATATTCAATTTCAAATATCGAGCCAAATATCAGGATTTTTTTCCTTTCGAACGTATACTTTCGATAATCACTGTAGAAATGATTAGTGTTCCGCCTAAAAAGGTGTTCAAAGTAGGAATTTCATTCAAGAATAAAAAAGCGATAATAATTCCAAAAACCGGCTGTGTACTTGCAATAATGCTAACAGTACTTGCCTTAAAATGATTTAAACTATTAACAAATAGCGTATGACCTATAGCTGTGGTTACTAACGCTAATATAATTACATAAGGATATTGCGTTTTGATAGCTGAAGTATCTAATATAATTAAAGAAGGTAGTAGAACAGCTGCCAAAATTGCCACTTGGTAAAACATCAACATACTACCATTATAAACTGAAACGTGCTGCTTTAACATTAGTGTTCTAATGGCATAACAAATAGCAGAAATAATTCCCCAAAGTACACCTTGTAACTGGGAACTTTCTAAATCAAAATCTGGAACTAAAAAATAAACACCAAGTAAAACCAGTGCACCAAGAACCATATGCATTGGGTCCAATTTTTCTTTTGAAAATAAAGGTTCTAGTAACGTGGTGAAAACAGGAAATGTGAAAAGCGATAGCATCCCTATGGCTACATTTGAGACCTTTAATGCATGGAAGTAAGTGATCCAATGTGCACCTAAAAACAATGCTGCAATAAAAAAAGTAAGTCGGTCATGACCAGAATTAATCTTGAGTTGAATTTTTTTGTATTTACAAAACACCAATAAAAAGATAGCACCTAAAGCACATCGCCACCAAATAATAACCGCAATAGGCATGTCTATAAATTTGCCTAAAGCTCCAGATGTACTAATAAAAATAGTAGCAATTGTGAGCCAAATGACATGTTTTAAATGTGTGTTTTTCATATCTCTTGAAGCCTTCCAAGTGCTTGCTTGACGGATTTGATATGCTCGAAAGTTAATAACAAACGCAACCCATTTCTAGTTTGTTTTTCTTTCATTTTACAATCTTTTGGACGCGATTGAATATACTGTAATACTTTTGTGAAGTTATCACTTTGATAAAACGGACTCTGTTGATCATTAATAAAGTAACCTACAAAGCGCCCTTTTTTCATGATGATTTTTTCAAGACCAATTTTTGTGGCAATCCACTTGATACGTACACTATTTAATAAATCAATCACTTGAATTGGCAACTCTCCAAAACGATCAGTGATTTCAGTTTCAAATATTTGTAATTCTGCTTCTGTTTTAAGTGTATTAAGTTTGGTGTATAGGTTTAAACGTTCAGTAATACTATTCACATAATCGTCTGGGAAGAGCAATTCGAAGTCAGTATCAATAGTTATATCTTTAACATAGTCTTTAACTTTGTCACTATCTTTATATAAGTCTTTAAACTCATTTTCTTTAAGTTCTTCTATGGCTTCGTTTAATATTTTTTGATAGGTATCAAAACCAATATCATTAATAAAACCACTTTGTTCACCTCCAAGTAAGTCTCCAGCACCACGAATCTCTAAATCTTTCATGGCAATGTTAAAACCACTTCCTAATTCAGTAAATTGTTCTAAAGCTGTAATACGTTTTCTAGCATCGTTAGTCATTGCAGAATATTCAGGTGTAATAAAATAACAGAATGCTTTTTTATTACTTCGTCCAACACGACCACGCATTTGATGTAAATCACTTAAACCAAAATTGTTGGCGTTATTGATGAAAATAGTGTTAGCATTTGGAACGTCTAATCCACTTTCTACAATAGTTGTGCTCACTAGTACATCAAACTCACCATTCATAAAAGCAAGCATTAAAAGCTCCAGCTTTTTGCCATCTAATCGACCATGACCAATACCAATTTTTGCATCGGGAACCAAGCGTTGTATCATTCCAGCAACTTCTTTAATGTTCTCAATTCGATTATGAATGAAAAAAATTTGTCCGCCTCGTTGAATCTCATAGGTCACAGCATCTCTAATTGTTTCTTCATTAAAACGGATGACATGACTTTCTATGGGATAGCGATTCGGAGGTGCTGTTGTAATCACAGACAAATCACGAGCAGCCATCAAGCTGAATTGTAATGTTCTTGGAATAGGCGTTGCAGTAAGTGTTAGAACGTCTACATTTTCTTTAAGCGTTTTTAATTTTTCCTTTACAGCAACACCAAATTTTTGTTCTTCATCAACGATGAGCAAGCCTAAGTCTTTAAACTTTACATTTTTATTGACAAGTTGATGCGTACCAATAATAATATCTACATGCCCTTTTTCAAGTTTTTCTAGAGTGATGCGTTTTTCCTTAGCTGTTCTAAAACGGTTGAGATAATCTACAGTGACAGGGAAATCTTTGAGGCGTTCTGATATTGTTTTATTGTGCTGATAAGCTAAAATCGTCGTTGGCACTAAGATAGCAACTTGCTTACCATTATCTACTGCTTTAAAAGCAGCGCGTATAGCAACTTCAGTTTTCCCAAAACCTACATCACCACAGACAAGACGGTCCATTGGGCGTTCACTTTCCATGTCAGCTTTTATATCTGCGGTAGACGTGATTTGATCTGGTGTGTCTTCATAAATAAAAGACGCTTCTAATTCATGTTGAAGGTAACTATCAGGTTTATATTGGTAGCCTTTTTCAAGTTTACGTTTTGCATAGACTTGAATCAAGTTAAACGCAATCTCTTTAACGCGTGATTTTGTTTTTTGCTTAAGTGTTTTCCAAGCTTTACTTCCTAGTTTATATATTTTAGGAGGTTTTCCATCCTTACCATTAAACTTAGTGATTTTATGCAAAGAATGAATGCTCAAATAGAGCACATCACGTTCACCATACACAAGTTTTATGGCCTCTTGTTTTTTGCCTTCTACATCGATTTTCTGAAGTCCGCCAAACTTCCCAATACCATGATCTATATGGGTGACATAATCGCCAATATCTAAATTAGTGAGTTCTTTAAGTGTGATGGCTTGCTTTTTTGCATAACCATTTTTTAAGTGAAATTTATGATAGCGCTCAAAGATTTGATGATCGGTGTAGCAAGTGATTTTTTGATTGTGATCAATAAATCCTTGGTATAAGGACAGTACGATAGTTTGATAGTGTACCTCTTGCTCGACATCTTCAAAAATATCATGAAAACGCTTGGCCTGTTGCTCACTTGCACAAACGATATAATTGGTATAACCTTTATTATGATTGGTGTTGAGGTCATCAATCAATAAATTGAATTGTTTATTAAATGAGGGTTGAGGTGTGGTGTTATACTCAATTTTTTCTACGGAAAATATACTAGTTGTCCCAAACTCAACTAAACTAAATTCAAGGAATTGTCTTTTTAATAAGTCAGAATTACAGAATAATTCTTCAGGTTTTGAATGTTTTAATTCTGAAGATAAGGCCTTAAATGTCGCTTCTGCTTTTTCGAAGAATTCATCAATTCTCGAAAACAATATATCTGTATCTTTTGAAAATACAACTGTTTTTTGAGCAATATATTTTAAAAAACTTTGTCTGCTTTCTTCTAAAAATTTATTGGCAACATTTGGAATGATACCAATTTTTTTAATCTGTTCTGTAGAAAGCTGCGTTTCTACATCAAAGGTTCTAATGCTATCTACATCGTCGCCAAAAAATTCGATACGATAAGGTTCGTCATGAGAAAATGAAAACACATCTACAATGCCACCACGAACTGAAAACTCTCCAGGTTCGGTAACAAAATCTACACGTTTAAACTGATATTCAAACAAAACTTCATTAACAAAATCAATAGATAACTCATCACCAACTGAAATTTTTAAAGTATTTTTTTCTAGTTCGCGACGTGTGACTACCTTTTCAAAAAGGGCGTCAGGATAAGTGACTATTATGGCAGGTTTTTTTCGTGAATTAATTCGATTTAATACTTCAGATCTTAATAATACATTGGCATTATCAGTTTCTTCAATTTGATATGGTCTACGATAACTTCCTGGATAAAACAGAACATCTTTATCATTTAGCAAAACTTCTAAATCGTTAAGGTAAAATGCAGCTTCTTCTTTATCATTAAAGAGTAATAAAAAAGGTAATTCAGAAGCTTTAAATACTTCACTAATAACAAGAGAAAGTGAAGAGCCAACAAGACCTTTGAGGTGAAGTTTTGCCTTGGTTTGGGCAATAGTAGTTTGCAGATTTTGCATTTGCAAAGCCTGTGCATACGTTTGCGAGAGAATGGTTTTACTCAAGGCATTTTATTTTGTGCAAATATAAAATTTTTGTGACATTGGTTATTGTTAAAATGTATTAATAAAACTATCTTTGTGGGACTTAAACAACAAAATATATGTCATTTTCAGAATTATTCGAAAGCGGATTTAAAAAGCGTAATGAAGATCACTTTGCTGCTATTGTTAGAGTTGCGATGAGTGATGGGATTATTAATGAAGCAGAAAAAACGTTTTTAGACCGTTTAGCGACGCGTTTAGATATTACAGAAGCCGATTATAAAACGATACTTAAAGATTATCAAAGCCACCCAATCAATCCCCCAACATCATATGACAGACGTCTAGAGCGTTTATATGATTTAGCGCGTATGGTGTGGGCTGATCATATTGAAGGTGAAGCTCAAGTTTCTTTATTAGAAAAGTTATGTATTGGTTTAGGTTTTAATCAAGACAATGTAAAATACATTACAGATAAGGCCTTAACTTTAGTACATTATGAAGTAGACTTAGATGATTTTATTGATAAAATGAAACATATGAATCAATAAAATGATTTAAAACTAAAAAAAAGCAATCTATTAAAGGTTGCTTTTTTTATGCATTGCGCATAAATTCTTCAGCTTTTTCTACCATGTTTTTACTTCCGCAAATGAAAGGTACACGCTGATGTAGTTCGGTAGGTTTTATATCCATAATTCTTGTAAATCCATCACTCGCTTTTCCATTGGCTTGTTCGGCGATAAATGCCATTGGATTGCATTCATAGAGTAGACGTAATTTACCATTAGAATTCAAAGAACTTTTTGGGTATAAATAAATACCACCTTTTATCATGTTTCTATGGAAATCAGATACTAAAGAGCCAATATAGCGACTTGTGTAAGGTCTGTCGCCTTCTTCTAGCTGGCAATATTTAATATAGTTTTTTATGCCTTGTGGGAAGTGCGTATAATTCCCTTCGTTTACCGAATAGATTTTACCATCTTCAGGAAATTGCATGTTTGGGTGAGACAAATAGAATGATCCAATTGCTGGGTTTAAAGTAAACCCGTTAACACCATCACCAGTTGTATAAACAAGCATGGTTGAGGTTCCGTATACTACATATCCAGCAGCAACTTGTTGGCTTCCTTTTTGAAGGAAATCATCAATTGTTACTGGTGTTCCAACAGGAGTGACACGCCTGTAGATAGAGAAAATCGTTCCAACAGAAACATTAACGTCAATATTAGATGAACCATCTAAAGGATCAATTAATACGACATATTTATTTTGATGATTTTCATCTTGACTGTTTATAGAAATAAAATCGTCTTCCTCTTCACTTGCAATGCCACAAACAATATTACGCTTAGTCATAGTTTGGATAAACTTATTATTAGCATAAACATCTAATTTTTGTTGATCTTCACCTTGAATATTAGTATCACCTGCTGCTCCAATAATATCGACTAAACCTGCTTTGTTTACTTCATGATTGACAACTTTTGCAGCTAAACGAATAGAATTTATAAGACGTGATAATTCACCAGAAGTGTATTTAAAAGACGATTGATTTTCGATAATAAATTCACCCAGTGTTTGGTTTTTTCTAGACATGTAGTGTAGTTGTTTTTGCAAATATCTCATTTTTTTAGTCAACTACAACGTTATAGTAGAATTATTATATGATAAAATTGTTAAGTTTTAGATTATATTTGGGCTAAAGAAAACCTATGACTTTTTCAATAAGAGAAGCCACAAAAAATGATATGCCAAGAGTTCTTGAACTCATCACAGAACTTGCTGTTTTTGAGAAAGAGCCAGATGCTGTTGAGGTCACAGTTGAAATACTCCAAAAAAGAGGGTTTGAAGACCCAAAGCAATTTTTGTGTTTTGTTGCAGAATGTGATGGTATTGTTGAAGGAATTGCTTTGGTATATAATCGTTTCTCTACTTGGAAAGGACCAATTATTCATCTAGAAGATTTGATTGTAAGTCAAACTAAAAGAGGCACAGGTATGGGTACTGCACTTTTAGATGAAGTTGTAAAGTATGGACATCGTCTTGGTGTTAAACGTATATGTTGGGAAGTGATAGATTGGAATGAGCCAGCTATTAATTTTTATGAGAAAAAAGGCGCAGATGTCAAACGGGATTGGGATGTGGTTCATCTTGACGAAGACGGAATAAAAAATTATATAGAACATATTAAGAATGCAGGTATTTAAATTTGGAGGAGCATCGGTAAAAAATGCCGAAGGTGTTAAAAACTTGGCTTCAGTATTACAACAAGTTGGTTACGATAATACTCTCGTAGTGGTTTCTGCTATGGGAAAAACAACCAATGCTATGGAACTTGTAATTAAAAACTATTTTGATAATAAAGCCGAATTACAAAGTTCAATTCAAGACGTTAAAAAGTACCATAATGAAATTTTATTAGAGCTTTTTGAAAATACACAACATGCTATATTTAAAAGAATAGCAACTATTTTTGAAGACTTAGATTATTTTTTGCGTCGAAATAAATCACCTGATTATAATTTTGTTTACGATCAAGTGATTGGTTTTGGAGAATTAACATCTACAACAATTATTTCGGCTTATCTTAATGAGATTGGGCTTAAAAATAATTGGCTTGATGTACGTGAGTTTATAAAAACGGATGATTATTATCGAAGAGCAAATGTAGATTGGGAGCAAACACAGTCTAATATAAAATCGAATTTTGACACAAAAATTCTAAATGTTACACAAGGGTTTTTAGCAAGTGATGCTAATAACTTTGTGACCACTCTTGGGCGAGAGGGCAGTGATTATACAGCAGCAATTTTTGCTTACTGTTTAAATGCCGAAAGTGTTACTATTTGGAAAGATGTTCCTGGTGTATTAAATGCTGATCCGCGATATTTTGAAAATGCACAATTACTGAATAGCATTTCTTATAGAGAGGCAATTGAGCTAGCATTTTATGGTGCTTCTGTGATTCACCCAAAAACGTTACAACCCTTACAGCAAAAGGAAATTCCGCTGTTCGTGAAATCTTTTTTAAACCCTAAAAATGCTGGAACTCGAGTTGGAAAAGGCTTTGGAATAGAACCAAATATCCCTTGTTATATTGTTAAGAAAAATCAAGTATTGGTATCTTTATCATCTTTAGATTTTAGTTATATACTTGAAGAAAATATTAGTGAAATATTCAAGTTACTACATTTATATAAAATGAAAGTTGATGTCATTCAAAACTCTGCGATTAGCTTTTCAGTATGTTTTGAGAATACATACAATAATCTAGAACGATTGCTTCAGCATTTAAAAGCAAAATTTAAAGTAACAATTCATGATAATGTGAGTCTATATACAGTAAGACATTATAATGAGCAAGCAATTTTTTCAGTAGAAAAAGATAAAGAATTGCTACTAAAACAGTTAACGCAAGAAACGATACAAATAGTAACTAAATAAACAATTTTAGTACTTTTACAGTCATGGCCAAACAACAAGATATAGGATTAGTTACTGCAAAAGAAGTTGCTAAAGCAATTAATGCAGATAAATATGGTTTTTTGGGTACGTTCTTTGGATGGCTGCTAATGAAGGTCTTGAAGATATCTACACTTAATAGAATTTATAAACGTAATAAGCATCTTAGTGATGGTGAATTTCTTGACGCGATATTAGATGATTTTCAGATAAAATTTGAAATTCCGGAAGAAGATTTGAAGCGCCTTCCTAAAGATGGTGCTTATATTACAGTTTCTAATCATCCACTTGGAGGTATTGACGGCATCTTACTACTAAAACTAATGATTGAACAACGTAAAGATTTTAAAATCATTGCGAATTTCTTATTGCATAGAATCCAACCATTGAAGCCTTACATTATGCCTGTAAACCCGTTTGAAGACAGAAAGGATGTGAAGTCAAGTATTGCAGGTTTTAAAAATGCTATTTTGCATTTAAGAGAGGGCCATCCTTTAGGAGTGTTTCCAGCAGGTGAAGTTTCAACTTACAAAGACGGAAAATTAGTAGTTGATAAACCTTGGGAAGAAGCTGCTATGAAGCTGATAAAAAAAGCTGAAGTGCCTGTAGTTCCAATTTATTTTCATGCTAAAAACAGTAAGTTGTTTTATAAGTTATCCAAAATTAGTGATACGTTTAGGACAGCAAAATTACCTTCAGAATTGCTGACACAAAAGCATAGAACTATTAAGGTTAGAATCGGGAAGCCAATTTCTGTCAATGATCAAAAAGAACATGAATCGTTATCTGATTTTTCAGAATTTATTAGACGAAAAACGTACATGTTATCTAATGCATTTGAAGATAAATCTAAGATTTTAGACAATTTATCAAATACATTAAAACCGCCTGCAAAGCCCCCAAAACGAATTGTTGGTTCTGTGAGCACAGAGAAAATGGCTGCTGAAGTTGATACATTGCGTGAAGCTAATTCAAGATTATTGGTGAGTAAAAATTATGAAGTGTATTTAACACCTGCTGATCAAATTCCTAATATTTTACATGAAATTGGTCGATTACGTGAAATCACATTTAGAGCTATTGGCGAAGGTACTAATGAAGCTATAGATTTAGATAGCTTTGATACGTATTATCATCATATGTTTTTATGGGATACCGAAGCGAAACGATTGACTGGGGCTTATAGAATGGGGTTAGGGTCTAAGATTTATGCACGTTATGGGATTGATGGGTTTTATCTTCAAGACCTCTTTAGGTTTGAACCAGAACTTTATAAAATGATGAGTGAATCTATTGAAATGGGTAGAGCGTTTATCATTAAAGAATATCAACAAAAACCGATGCCACTCTTTCTACTTTGGAAAGGCATTGTACATACAACCTTACGCTATCCAGAGCATAAATTTTTAATTGGAGGTGTTAGTATAAGCAATCAGTTTTCTAATTTCTCAAAATCATTGATGATTGAGTTTATGAAATCACATTACTACGACCCATATGTTGCACAATATGTTCATCCTAAGAAGGAGTTTAAAGTGAAACTAAAGGATGCAGATAAAGATTTTGTTTTTGATGAAGCTGAAGCTGATTTGAATAAGTTTGATAAAATTATTGATGAGGTCGAACCAGGTGCATTGCGATTACCTGTCTTATTAAAAAAGTACATTAAGCAGAATGCCAAATTGGTAGCTTTTAATGTTGATCCATTATTTAATAACGCTGTTGATGGTTTGATGTATATTAAAATTGCTGACTTACCCGAAAGTACAGTTCGTCCGGTAATGGAAGAATTTCAAGCCGAATTAGAGCGAAAATTTTCGAATTCGAATGATGACTAAATATCTTGTATTTTGTCTTTTTTTGATTAATACATTAATTCACGGACAATCTTTTTCTGGGAAAATTCTTGATGAGGCAACGAATAAACCCTTAGCCTATGTAAGTGTTTATTTCGATAACTCTACTATAGGTACCGTTACAAATGATAAAGGAGAATTCTCAATTGAATTTACTGATGCTGTTAAATCGGCGTTGGTAGTCTCTTATTTAGGATATGAAAAAGTGTTTATTAATGACTATCGCAGTAAATCAAACACAACTATTTTCTTAAAAGAATCTATTAATCAACTTGATACTGTTGTTATTGAAGCAGATGATGGTATGACAAGAGCGGCGAAAATGAGGTTGTTTAAAAACGAATTTTTAGGAAAATCTAAAAATGGGAAATCATGCAAAATATTGAATGAAAAAGATATAAAGCTTCGTTATAATAAGCAACATGGTACTTTGACAGCTTGGTCAAATAAGCCGATAGTTGTTAAAAATAAAAATTTGCTTTATGAAATAAGTTTTGAGATTGTTGATTTTGAAATAGAAATGGATAAATGGGGTCCTTTATCTGTTACATATACTGGAACTTCATTTTATAAGGATTTAAATACGAAGCAAAAGAAACAAATAGAAACGAATAGAGTAAATACCTATGAAGGTTCGATTCAACATTTTGTTAGAGCATTGTATTATATGCGATTAAAAGAAGAAGGTTATGTTTTTGGAGTAAAGAGGTTCGTAGTAGATCCATATGAGTATTTAATAATTTCTGATGAAGATGATAAGGGTCTAAAAACAGTAGCGTTGAAAGAGAAGTTAGATATTTATTACAAAACAGATATTGTGTCAATAATGCACACTACAGTTGATGAATTTAAAATAGATAAATACGGTAATTATTCACCAATACCTCAGGTGATTTTTGGAGGTAATATGGGAAGGCAACGCATTGGCGATGCCTTACCAATTGATTATAATTTAGAAGAGGGCAAGTGAGTTTTTACAAAGTCTTCAAAATAATCTTTTATTTCACTCCTAGCCTTTAAAAAGGCTTGATGTTTTTCATCATCAGACCCTAATACTTTAGATGGATCAAAGAAATTATGATGTAAACGAACAGCATTTTTACTTGGTATGTATGGACAATTTTCATTGGCATGATCACAAACTGTGATGATAAAATCGAAGTCAACATCAGCATATTCATCAACATGATTTGAGGTGTGATTAGAAATATCAATACCATCTTCTTTCATAATAGCTGCTGCTCCAGGATTTATACCATGAGTTTCTATTCCAGCACTATATATAGTTGCTTTTCCTTTTGTAAATTGATTGAGATAGCCGTGAGCCATTTGACTTCTACAGGAGTTTCCTGTACAGAGCACAAGTATGTTTTTCATTGTATTTCCTATTAGTTTACTTCGTCTTTCTAAAAGTATGTTATCGAACCAAGTGTTATTAAGTTGACCTATTTTTTCTCGAGTACCAACAATTCTAAAACCACAAGATTCGTGTAAATGTATGCTAACTTTATTTGCTGAGAAAATTCCAGCTTGCAAAGTCCAAAATCCATTAGCTTCACTTTCTGTTATAAGTTGCAAAAGTAATTGTTTTCCAATGCCATAGCCTCTCATATGTTTGGCAACATAAAGACTGACTTCTGCAACACCTTTATAAACGTCTCTATTCGAAATTTTAGACAAAACAGCAAAACCCACAACAGTTTGTTCAAATACAGCGACTATTCTTGGTTGTGAAATGTATTTTTTATTCCAATCTATCCAATTAGGAATTTCAGTTTCAAAAGTTGCAACATTAGTAGCAATACCTTCGGCATAAATTTTTGAAACAATAGAATAATCGCTTTTATTGAAAGGTCTTAAAATTAGTTTCATAAGGTGTTTTTAACAGCAACCACTTTCTGGAGAACAACAGGCCTCAACCTTTTCTTTGGCTTTCTCTAAAGTACGTACAACTGTTTCAGGAACACCACACAACTCTTGAGCTTTGCACGCTGTTTTTTCAACGCCTAAATTAAGGATAAGTTTATTGTCTTCTGTTTCGAAATCATTAACAAATAACTGTGCTGTATGAAATGTCTTGTTACTGTATTCAAATTTTACTTCAGCATCAAAGTCATAAGGTTTCATTTTGCCTACCTTTTTTAGAATACCAAGCGCTTTTAAAGCTGACATGTGCTTTGTTTTGTGAAATTCTGATGGACTCTCCCAAAGTTGAATAATAGTTTCATTCCAAGAATCAGTTTGTGCACCACAATCTACTGAGTCTATAACGATATGTTTAACTTCTGTAATATGATAATTTGCACCAACGAAAGAATTTTGAACGTACTCAAATAGTAATTCTTTTTCTTGATGTTGTTCTAGTATTGAAAATAGTTCTTTTGTTTTCATTTTAATTTAGATTATTGATTAGCAGCAATTAGCTGTTGTATTAGTAAAGAATGAGTTAAGTAAGGTTTGAAATTCTTCAAATCGCTCAATATTAAGACAGTAACATTTTTTCTTGCCTTCAAATCGACCTTTGAGTAAACCTGCATTACCAATGACACTTAAATGTTGAGAAATAGTAGCTTGAGATAAACCAATTTCATTAACTAGATCATTACAAATACAACCTTCTTGTTCACTTATATATTTTAAAATAGATACCCGAGCAGGATGTGCAAATACCTTAGCAATATTTGCTATTTCATTGATGCTATTAGTATATATAAATCGTTTAGTGACTCCCATAATATGTTATTAAAGTACAAATATAAGTATTATTATCGTAATATCGCAATATTACGATAATAATATTATTTAAAAAGCCAGAATGCTAGTTCTGGCTTTAATTATTTATAAGGATTTAAACCATTCTTGAAATTGGTTTCCAAAAAGGAAGGTTGGTTGCATTTTTCCACCCAAAGCACTAACTAAACTCATAATCCATGCTATTAGTACGACTAGCCATAGGAATAGTCCTAAAACAGGAATAATACCTACTAAGCTACATAAAAGTAAACCTAACATTTGTCTAATATAAAAAGACCCAAATTCAGTCTTATTTCCATTGTTCATTACTAAAGCAATAATCCACCCAATTAAAGTAAAATGAGCTATAATTGCCACATTTTTACCATCACTGAATACTTCTTTAGCATCGTTAGCAAATTCCTGAGCAGAGGCTTTAGCATCTTCAGCAAACTCTGCTGCTTTTTCTTTTGCATCTCCTGCAAATTCTTTAGCGTCGTCAGCAAGTTCACTTGCTTTTTCACTTACTTTATCTGCTGCTTTTTTTGCGCCTTCTTTCGCGTCACCTAACATGTCGTTAAGGTCATCACTTAAATCATTCTTTTCGTCAGACATTATAATTGGTTTATGGTTAAGTTATAAAGTTAATAAAAATGCATTAAAACGCATTATTTTTTTCCAAATAGCCTTTGGAAAAAGCCTTTGGTTTTTTCTTTTGCTTCGGTATACGTTTCTTTTGCATCTTCTGCAAGATCTTCTAGTTTGTCTTCTGCTTTATCAGCAAATTCGGAAGCTTTTTCTACAGCATCACCCAAAACTTCTTTGGCTTCACCAGCAAATTTTGTCGCTTTTTCTTTTGCTACATCTGCATATTCGCCTAGCTTTTCTCCAGCCTCGTTAGCAAATTCAGAAGCTTTTTCTTTGGCATCATCAGTAAATTCATGTAATTTCTCACCAGCGTCACTAGCTAGTTCTGAAACTTTATTTTTAGCGTTATTGAACATCTCTTTCCCATCCCCTTCAATAAATTCTGTTGCCTTATCTTTTACGTTTTCTAAAACTTCTTTTGCATCAGTCGCTAATTCATTAGCTTTTTCTTTAGCAGAATTAAAAGCTTCACTAGCATTGTCTTTTAAATCATTGGTTTTATCAGCGATTGTTTCAGAGTTTTCTAGTATAGAATCTTCGGTAGATTCGATAGCATTGTTTAAATCGCCTTCTAAGTTGTCATTGTCTTCGGTCATTCTAATCGTTTATTTATGAGTAGTTCAAATATGAAATTTGTTACACTACTACTTAAAAGCTTGATCAATAGGTTCCCAAAGTTCTATTTTATTGCCTTCGTTATCTAATATCCAACCAAATTTTCCGTAGTCGTATTCTTCCATTTCACCTACTATTGTGACACCTTCTTCTTTTAAAGTCACTAATAATTCTTTTAAGTTTTCAACACGATAGTTAAACATGTGGTCTTTTTGCGATGGCTCAAAGTATTTGGTATCATCTTTAAAAGGACTCCATTGGGTTGAACAATCATTTCCTTCTGTATCTTTCCACCAAAACATGCAGCCATAATCATCGGTATTGAATCCCAAATGTTTATTGTACCAATCTTTTGATGCCTTTGGATTTTTTGATTTAAAAAATAATCCACCAATTCCTGTAACTCGTTTTTTCATCTACTTTTTCTTAATTGCAGTTTCATAAATATCTATCCATTCTTCTACAGACATTTTTCCTAAAAGTTGTTCTATTAAATCATATGGAATATCATCTATTTTTTTAAAACGCACACAACTTTTACCCATATCTAATTTGTATTTACTATGTTTTGGATACTCAGATACAAACCAGTCGTACAATTCTTTTTTGGCATACATACCAGAATGGTATAAAGCAATAAAATTCTTTTGTGAAGCCAAATTTATAAAGGGTAATGGCGGAAATGGTTTGCAATGATAGCCATCAGGATAAATAGATTTTGGGACATAATAGGCTAACATGCCATATCCCATTCCAGCCTCTAGGCCTTTGGGCATATGCTTTTTTATAAGCTGATCTAGTTTTCTAATAGGTGCTTTTCTTTCTTCTGGTAACTGACTAATGTAATCTTCAGGTGAGGTAGCTTTATACTGCATAATATGTAATTTTATTTACGTTGAAGGATTAATCCTGAAATTAAAGATATAATAAATCCTATAATTGTAACTAGCACAAGCATAAATAGTGCTGCAGTTGTGCTAGTCATTTCGATGATTTGATCTTCTTTTCCTTGTGCAATAAGTTGTTGTTCAAACTCACTAAAAAAAGAAGGGTTTATGAATTTAGTATATATAAAATCAGCGATGGCTATTCCGGTACCAACCAATAATGAAATAAGAATGCCTATAGCAATTGCTTTACCTAAAGTAATCACACCATTATTGACATGATCTCTATAATGTTTAATACCGAAAAAGATAAATGAAAGCGAAAGAAAAATAGAGACATAACCTAATATCTCATTCGTTGAATAGTCTAAATTGTTAATCCCTAAAACTAAGTGTAAGGTAAAAATAATAAAGCCTGTGATGAGCCCATAAAGCCCAAATCGAATAACTGTACTTTTCATGATTTGATGAATTTAATTAGTGATTATACATGTTGGTCAATAAGAATTGTATTTCCATCAGGATCTTGAAACACGATACTTGCTGGACCAGATTCGCTGCCATCAGTTTCCTTTTCTAATGGTATATTATTGGCCATAAGATGTTTTTGAATAGCTCTCACATCATCATAGACCTCTAATGTATTTGCATTTTGATCCCAGCCAGGATTAAAGGTTAGAATGTTTTGTTCAAACATACCTTGAAAAAGACCAATAATAGTGTCTCCATTTTTCATAATTAAATAATTGCGTTCTATATCACCAGCAAAAACTGAAAAGCCTAAAGTTTCATAAAATGTCTTTGAAGCATAAATATCTTTAACGCTCAAACTTGCCGAAAATGCACCTAATTTCATAATGATTGGATTTAATTAATACGATACAAAATTATGAGAAGTCTATGAAAAAGAGGTCATACTAAAGTACCAAACCTCTCATACTTTAGTTTAAAAGTATATATTTTATATTATATTGAAGTCTTTTGCGATTTGAAGCGCCTGAGTACGACGCTTTGCATTTAGTTTTGAAAGTAAATTAGAGACATGTGTTTTTATAGTGCTTTCTGAAACGAAAAGCTTTTCTCCAATTTCTTTGTTTGAAAGCCCTTCGGAAATACCCACAAGGACTTCATATTCACGTTTACTAATATCGAGAGCTTCTATTTTTTTATGATCAATATCTTCTGAAGGATTAGTTTGTTTATGAAGACTTTTTTTATTGATATAGATGCCTATAAAAAAGAACACAATGGCAATTAATGCAATCGCAATTTCTGAATTTAAATCACCAGAAATAATGGCGTACTTGCTAAATTGAAATAGTAAAAGTAGTGCTAGAATGAGCAATCCAAAAATAAGAATGGTTCGTTTCATGCACTAAATTTAGCAAAATTCTGCTTTAATCTTGTCTACTATAGTTTGCGCTAGTTTCTCTTTACTTTCAATCGTCCACCCAGCAACATGAGGTGTAAGTATCACATTTTCTGCTGAGATTAAATACTCAAAAGCGTCAGGCATTTCTGAAGAAAATAAGTTCTCAAATGATGCCTTTTCGTATTCTAAAACATCCAGACCAGCACCAAGAATTTGACCAGATTTTAATGCAGATACCAAATCTTGAGTAACTACACTTTTTCCTCGAGCTGTATTGATGAGCCAAAAAGGTTTTTTAAAACCATTAATAAATGGAGTGTTTACCATATTAATGGATAGAGACGTTTCTGGAGTATGCAAGCTCAGTACATCTGCTTTTTCTTGAAGTTCTTCTAAGGATACTTGTGTAGCATTTCTATCACCAACATTAACTTTGATGTCATAGCAAAGTACAGTAACATCAAATCCTCGAAGTTTTTTTGCAAAGGCTTTTCCCATATTTCCGTAGCCAACGAGCCCAATAGTTTTCCCGTCGAGTTCTAATCCGCGATTATCTTCACGTTGCCATTTGCCTTGACGTACCTCGTTGTCTGCTTTATTTAATTTATTAAAAAGCGATAATAACATCGCTAAGCTATGTTCTCCAACGGCATTGCGATTCCCTTCTGGAGCAGCAATGAGTTTAATCCCTTTTTGAACAGCATAATCGCAATCTATATTTTCTAATCCTGCGCCTACTCGACCAATAAATTTTAAGTTTTTTGCTGCATCTAAAAAGGGTTTGTCAATTTTAAATCTACTGCGTATGATAAAGCCATCATATTGATGAATCTTATGTGCTATGATTTCTTTTGAAGCGGTATAATCTTCATCATTAGTAAACCCGAGTATTTTGAGTTGTTCGATGAGTAATGGATGATTGGAATCTAAGTGAAGGATTTTCATAGTTGTTATTTCGACATGAGGAACAGCGTAGCGATTGAGAAATCTAGTTTTGAGATGTCTCGACTTCGCTCGACATGACAATTAAATTATATCCAAGGATATTCGGTTTGTGTCATCTCATCTTTTACGTTTCCAGTATGTGCTGTATTGAGTTTTTCAAATAATAATAAATGAACTTCTTCACCATCTTTGGTTGACGGGTTATGCTCTACGCCTTTAGGAACGACTATGAGTTCACCTTCTTTAACCACTTCGGTTCGGTCTCTAAATTGCATGTATAATGTGCCTTTAATGACTTGAAATAGTTCATCTTCATCGTCATGACTATGCCATACAAATTCGCCTTTTATTTTGGCTAAAATAACTTGCATATTATCTACTGTAGCAATACGATGTGGGTGCCATTGTTTTTGGAATAAGGTATGCTTGTCTTTAATATTTATGGGTTTCATATTGAATAACTTTAGTGTCTATAAAGTTACAAAGTTTTGCGTTAGTGATGGAGCAATTGTTGGAGCTCCTCGAAGAGAGCAACTTGCGAGAGCACGACCTGAAAGGTAACGCTCTAAATACCTAAAATTAATCGGGCAATCCAGAAATAGATAAGAATCCCAAAAATGTCGTTACTAGTTGTTATAAATGGGCCTGTTGCAATAGCTGGATCAATGCCTCTTTTGTCTAAAAACAAAGGAACGAATGTGCCAATCAATCCTGCAACGATAATCACAGCAATTAATGACACTGAAATAGCAAGCGCAGTTGTAAAATCACCTTTGGTAGCCCAGACAAATAAAAATAGAAAGAGTGCTAAAATGGTTCCGTTTAATGCTGCTAGTAACATTTCTTTGATTAAGCGACTATTGACACTTCCTCTAACGTCATCGTTAGCAAGACCTTGAACAATAATGGCACTTGACTGTACACCTACATTTCCTGCCATTGCAGCAATTAACGGTGTAAAAAAGAAAAGCACAAAAGCTTCTCCTTTAAAGGCCTCTTCAAAACCTTCCATGATTAAAAACGCACCAACACCACCAATTAATCCTAAAAATAACCAAGGTAAACGTGCTCTTGTGAGTTCAATAATGCTATCATCTGCTTCTACACCTTGGGTAATACCTGCTGCTAATTGGTAATCTTTATCGGCTTCTTCTTTTAAGACATCGACAATATCATCAATAGTAATTCTGCCTAATAGCGTTTGTTCATCATCAACCACAGGTATGGCTTCTAAATCATATTTAGTCATGACTTTGGCAACATCTTCAACATCATCGTTAACGTTTACAAAGTCTACATTATCTTTTGCTATATCGGCTATTTTTTGCTCGCTTTTAGCAACAATTAAATCTTTGAGGGATAATCTACCAATGAGTTTATCTTCTTTATCAACCACATAAATTGAATGCACTCTTGTGACTTCTTTAGCTTGACCTCTAATACGACGTAAACAACCTGCAACGGTCCAAGTTTCATAAACTTTAACTAATTCTTTAGCCATTAAACTACCAGCAGTATCATCTGCATAAGTAAGTAATTCGGTAATTTCTTCTCTATGCTCGTCATCTTCAATTCTAGAGATAACTTCGGCTTGGCGTTCTTCAGGTAATTCGGCAATAATATCGGCTGCATCATCGGTATCAAGCTCTTCAACTTCTTCTGCAATTTCTTTTGCTGAAAGGTTTTCAAGAACTTTCTCTCTGGTATCCTCGTCAAGTTCTGTTAGGATATCAGAAGTCATTTCAGAATCTAACAGTTTGATTACATAAACCGAATTTTCTAAATCTAACTCATCTAAAATTTCGGCAACATCAGCATAGTGGAAATCCTTTAAAAGCGCAGTTAACTCTTTGTCATTATGTTTTGCGACAAGGAGTTCTACTTGCTCAATGAGTTCATCGGTAAGTTCAAATTGTATGTTTTCTTTCTCTTCGATCATGAGATTTAGCTTTGCTGAATCCAATAGATTTCTCGTCGTTTCACTCTGTCGAAATGACAATCGTTAGTTTTTACCGTCGTTTTCAATGAGTTGCGTGAGTTCTAAAAAAGAATCAACACTTAGTTGTTCTGGACGTTTGCCAAATATAACATTTGCTTTTAAATTATCTGAAAGATTGAATGTTTTTAAACTGTTTCGTAATGTTTTTCTACGTTGTTGAAACGCTGTTTTCACAACTCTAAAAAAGAGTTTTTCGTCAACAGGTAAGGTGAAGTTTTCTTTCCGTTTGAGACGTAATACTCCAGAATCTATTTTTGGAGGCGGATTAAAAACCGTTGGAGGTACTGTAAATAAGTACTCGGCATCATAAAATACTTGTGTTAATACTGAAAGAATGCCATAGACTTTAGAGCCTTCTTTTGAGCAAATGCGTGCTGCGACTTCTTTTTGAAACATCCCTGAAAACTCAGGGATTTGCGCTCGCATTTCAAGCGTTTTAAAAACGATTTGTGTTGAAATATTATAAGGGAAGTTGCCTATAATGGCAAAGGGTTCGTCTTTAAAAATTTCAGTTAAATCATATTTCAAGAAATCTTTCTCATACACACGATCTGCTAAATTAAGATAATTGGCTTTGAGGTATTCTACAGATTCTGTATCGATTTCTATAACGTGTGTCTTAACGGGTTTTTCTAATAAGTATTTAGTCAAAACACCCATTCCTGGACCAATTTCTAAGATATGCTTATAGCCTTCAAATGATAGTGTATTAGCGATGTTTTCTGCTACAGACTCATCGGTCAAGAAATGTTGACCTAAATGCTTTTTTGCTCTGACTTGATAGTTACTTGACACGTTATTTGAATTTTACGGAGTATTCATCTATAATTTGAAGCTCTGTCCTAAAGGCTAGCGATTTTCCTGCAAAACGTATTAAACCATCTTGACGTAACTTATCGGCATCTTCTTTATAGTAAGCGTCTAATGCTTCTCTAGAATAGGAACGATATTGAATGGAGTAGGTTTGCCCTCCCATATCTTCTTCGACCAAAACTTTGGTTAATGTGGCTTTTTCAAATTTTCCGGTAGCTAAAACTTGAGGAATATGTTCTTTAATCCAAAGCAACCATTCGTCGTGGATTGTATCGTCAACATTGACCGTTACGTTATATATATACATGATGAATTTTTATAAATCTTTTGCAAATAACAGAAGTTCTTCGTTGTTGTCAAAAGGTTTTACTCTTTTTTGGTAAGATAAGCCTAATTTTTCCAAAAGATGAATGGAGGGTTTGTTTATTGGAAGTGTAATGGCACACACTGTTTTAATATTGAATTTCGTTTTAGCTAGATGCATAATTGCAGTTGAACCTTCAAAACCATAGCCTTTCCCCTCATACTCTGGAAGTAATGAAAAACCAATGTCAACATGATCAAGTACGTCACGTTTTAATAATCCAAAAGAACCAATAGGTGTTAAGTGATCATCTTTTAGTTGCACTTTATAATATCCAAAACCATAGGCTTCATATACTTTTAGTTGATTGTTTTCAATATAAGCTGCGGCCTCTTCAATCGTTTTTACATTGCGATCACCAATATATGTAATCCAACCAGGAGAATTCATTAATTCTAAAATGAAAGAGGCATCATCTACTGTGATTTTTGAAAGAAGAAGGCGGTCAGTTTCAGCGATTATCATACTTTAGGGTTAATTTATCGCATCACCACGTAGTCTCCTAAAGCGTTTTCTAGCTTCGATAAAGTAAATACTGTCTTGATGATTAAAGATGATGTTATCGTATAGCTCTTTAGCTTTTTCTGGCAAACCCAATTGGTTTTGGTAGAGTTCGGCTAAGAAGTATAAAGCGTCATCGGCTAGAATTTCATCTCTATAGTTAGCAATGATGTATTCATAACTAGCTACTGCTTTATCTATTTGTTTCGTTTTTTCAAATAATTTGGCTTGCATATATAAGGCTTGATCTTCTATAGTTTCACCTTTATGTTCGGTTAAGATTTTATCTAAGAGCGCAATGGCTTCTTCGTTTTTATTTTGAAACGACATTAAATCAGCTTTTGAGTATAATTTCAAAGCGGTTTGTAACGAATCTTCATCTTTATTATCTGCAATAAGTAGTTTCAATTCTAAAGCATCATTGGCAATTAATTGAGACGTAGATGATTTTAAGATTTTTAATTGTGATTCTGCCCATTCAAAATCACCTTTATAGTAACTTGTTTTTGCAACTTTAAATCGGGCTTCTTGAGAAATGGTGCTATTTTTAAGATTAGCTTGAATTTGCGTATAGTAAATTAAAGCCTCATTAAAACGCTCTTGAAATACTAGAATGTCTCCTAATTTCAGTTTTACAGTTGCTTCCTGAAATGTTGACAACTGCAAGTCTAGGCTCTTTTTTAAGAATTCACTTGCAATTTTAGGTTCATGTTTGTGGAAAGCAAGAAAATCGCCGTATGCAATTTGTAAAGCAATAGTTTGTTCATATTTACCATATTGCTCAAAAAGCGCGTTGAATTTTTCATCAATATCATCGAGTTGTGATTTATCTGCGTTATCAATTTCTATGTCAAGCATATATTGGTGTGCTGTTAATCTAGTATCAATATCTTGAGAGTTTTCTAAAACAAATTCAAAAATAGAATTGGCAATGTCTTGTTCTTTTTCTTTAACCGTTGTGAGTGCCAAGTCTAAAACACGACTTAAACTTTCACGCGTTCGACGATATAAAGCTTTTTCTTGAGTAAAGGCTTTATTGTATTCTTTTTGTTGAATAAACAACCAACTCAATAAATCGTACCAATATGGCTCTGGATTTGATTGCAGTTTTTTGAGAAGTAGTTTTCTTAAAATAAGATTATTTTCACTCTCTTTATTTTCTGAAATGAAATCACTAAACACGCGTTTAGCATTACTTTGAAAACTGGGTTTAGCTTCTATATAATCGAGATAGTTAGAAAAAAGTAATTCAATGTTACCTTGTTCGCCATAGATACGAGCCATTTGCATATTGAAATTGAGTTCTGGATTGATTTCCATTCCTTTTTTGTAGGCTTCTAAGGCTTGCTCTAAAAGTGAATGATCTTCAAATTTTTTGGCAATTCCATAAGTGTAGGTTGGTTTTTCTGCTATTTTAAGAATGGCATCTTTATAGTATGTATTGGCTAAATCGATGCTGTCTTTTAGTTGATAGTTATAGCCTAATTCAACGATAAGTCCAGGATAATTGATTTCTTTCATACGTTGTAAGATAACAGCTTGCGCTTCATCATAGCGTTCTAATTGCTGAAGTGTTTCAATAATCTTATAGATGTATTTTGAGCTTTTTTTCTTTTCGTTTAGTTTTTGATAAGATAAAAGTGCTTTTTCAAATTCACCACGTTTAAAGTAATCATCGGCTAATTGTTCGCTTTGCGAAAAGATAAGCCCACAGCTAAATAATGTTAGAATGATTAAAAAACGACGCATATTTATTTAATTTATGTAAATATAACAAATGCAATTACGAGATATTGTGAATGTTTTTATAATTAATTCGTTAAACAGCAAAAAAAATGCCTAAACGTAAGTTCAGGCATTACCAACAAAATAAATGTGCTATTAATCTATTCTTTACAAAATGATTCAGTTATTCTGCTATGGCTTTTTTAGGTTCGTTTATAATGTCCTTATTTATTAAAAAAAGACTTTACTTGCCATGACAATTAATGTCACTAGCAATACTAGGCGTTTTATATTTTTCATAATAAGTAGGTTAGTTCTTATTGGGAATACTAACATCATAATTATAAATTAAAAAACAAAGAAAAATGTCAAAAAATCGTTGAACAACGTCATTTTTTAGCATTTAAACGATAAATAATAGTAAAATTCTTACAAATTTAAATTTTATCGAATCCTGTATAAGGAATCAAAACCTCAGGTATTTGGATGCCATCTTCAGTTTGATAGTTCTCCAAAATACCAGCTAAGACTCTAGGTAGTGCTAATGAGCTTCCATTTAGAGTATGCGCTAATTCATTTTTACCATTTTTGTTTTTAAAACGTAAGCGTAAACGATTTGCTTGGTAAGATTCAAAATTAGAAACGCTTGAAATTTCTAACCAGCGGTCTTGGGCTGTAGAGAATACTTCAAAATCATAAGTCATTGCAGAAGGAAACCCCGTATCTCCACCACATAAACGTAAAATTCTATAAGGTAACTTTAATTCATTTAAAATGCCTTTTACATGATCAATCATGCCATTAAAAGCGTTGTAAGAATTCTCAGGATGTTCCACACGAATAATTTCAACTTTATCAAATTGATGTAGTCTATTTAATCCACGTACGTGGGCTCCATAGCTACCAGCTTCACGTCTAAAGCACGGTGTATATCCTGTGATTCCAATAGGCAAATCACTTTCTGCTAATAACACATCTCTAAACACATTAGTTCCAGGAACTTCAGCAGTAGGGATTAAATATAAATCATCACGAGAGTCATGGTACATTTGCCCTTCTTTGTCTGGTAATTGACCAGTGCCATAACAAGAGGCTTCATTTACGAGGTGTGGTAATTGATATTCAGTATAGCCTGCAGCTATATTTTTATCTAAAAAATAAGCAATTAATGCACGTTGTAATCGGGCACCTTTTCCTTTATAGACTGGAAAACCTGATCCAGTAATTTTATTACCTAGTTCAAAATCGATGATATCATATTTCTTAGCCAATTCCCAATGTGGCAAAGCATTATCATGAAGTTTTGGAATATTACCTTCAGTGTAAATTTCTTCATTGTCTTCATCTGAGTTTCCAGCTGGAACTGATGGATGAGGTACATTAGGAATTTTATAAAGTAGTGTTATTAGTTCGTCAGCCTTAGTATCTAGTTCACCACTTAAAGCTGCTTTGTCGTTTTTAAGTTGTGCGGTTTTTTCTTTTAAAACATTTGCTTCTGCTGCTTTTCCAGATTTATAGAGATCACCAATTTCTTTAGAAATACTATTTAATTCAGCACTAGTATTGTCCAATTGAGTTTGTAACTGCCTTCTTTTTTCATCAAGAATGATGACATCTTCAACCATTTGAGATGCATCAATATTTCGTTTTTTTAAACGTTCGATGACCTCTTCTTTATGATCTCTAATAAATGCTACTTGTAACATGGTATGTTTCTATATTAATACATCAATGTAATGTACAAAGATGTGTATTTTGAAACGCCAAATTTAATAAATTGTCAGTTATTCTCGTCTTGATTTGACGGTAAAATCCAATCGTGATGTTTAAAATGATTCCATTCTTCATTGGCAAGATCAACTTCTGGGTCAATAAGTTGTTTACTAGGCTTTCCATTTACTCTTATATAAGAGGATACGTAGACTTCAATATCAATTCCTTTTTCGGCATAGATATCTTTTAAACGTTGTGCAAATTGCCACATGAAATCAGGTTTTGCACTTACAGAACGCATTTGTTTTCCTGTGAGATATTCTCGGAGTCTTACTTTTGTAACTTTATTTGTAGCCTTATCGACAACTTTAAAACTAGTATTTCCTCTTTTAGAACGCAACATCATTCGCCAGGACATTCGATGGCCTTCTTCAGTCCAAAGGACATCATCAGTTATAAAATGATGCCGCAAAGGCAAAGCGATTTGAACTATAAAATACAATATAAATATGCCTTTAAATGTACTAGCATAATTTGGAACATCTATTTTGTTTCCGTCATATATAGGCTTCTGTTTTAAAAACAGCTTTTGAATGATTCTTGGTTCAAAAAAGAATACAGCAAATGCTAATGATAAATACGGAAATATACCAACTTGAAAAACAACAGAATTAAATAAATGAAAGAAAATAGAAGCAAAAAAAGCGATTTTGCGTGTCCGTTTCCAAAGTAATAATGGAATAATGAGCCCATCAAATAGAATGCCACCATATGCCACTAAATAATGCATAAATTTATATTGAAGCACATTTCCAATTAAAGCGTAGTTTTCTTTAGCTTTCATCAATAATTCTGGAACCGACAAATCTAGCCAATCGGGATATAGTTTTGCTATTGATGCATAAGTATATAAAATAAAAAGTTGAATGATAAATACCCAACGACACCAATTAGGCATCGAGATGCTTTTAATATTAGAATCATTTTTAGCATCGATAGACGCATATTTATGAGCCGGTAATATGACCATAATAGCACTTAAAATCATTAAAAAATAATAATGATTATTGTAGGACGATTTTTGCATGAAGTAAGTTGCAGACCACAGGAGTGTAAAGCTTAACATGCTAATTTTATATTTATAACCTAGCATTACAAAAATCCCCATAAGTCCCATAACAATGTAGTATACATACATCCATTTGCCAGGAAGTGGTTGTAACCAATCAAATCCAATAAAGTTGAATGTAAATTGGGGTTCGATTAATGTGCGCCTTAGCCAACCAGTGAAAATAGCTCCAACACTTTCTAAAAAAATTAATGCACCAAAAAAGATCCTGAAAACAACAAGCGAACTATTATCAATATGTCTAAACAGAAACTTATTCATGATACTTTTGTATATATGTTATAGCATTGATTTTGTCATTTTCAAGTTGGGTTTGAAGCAATTTTATCGATTCAAATTTTTGTTCATCTCGCAAGCGATATAAAATTTCAATTTTTAATATCGTATCGTAAAGGTCTTCATTTATATTTAAGAAATGTACTTCAATAGACTGTTTTGTCTCATTAAATGTTGGATTGGTTCCAATGTTCATCATTCCAAAAACAGATGTATTATTAATTTTAGATGTTATAACATAAACACCATTTTTTGGGATAAGTTTGTACGTTTTTTCAACTGCTATATTAGCTGTTGGAAATTTTATAGTTTTACCAATTCCTTTTCCTTTAATAACCTTACCAGTTAAAAAATAAGGATAGCCTAAAAACGAATTGGCGGTTTTAATATTACCTTCTAAAAGTGCTTGTCTTATTTTGGTTGAGCTTACAGCAACGTCGGCAATATCTTGAGCAGAAATTTCTTCGACCGTAAAACCAAATTGTTCACCAAAAGATTTCAGATCATTTATATTTGCAGTTCGATTTTTTCCAAAATGATGATCATAACCAATAATAATGTGTTTGGCGTTGAGTTCATCTACAAGAACTTTTTTGACATAGTCATGAGCAGATAGATTTGCAAATTCTTTGGTGAATTCTTTTACAACCAATTCGTTTAAACCAAATTGAGATAAGATGTCTTGACGTTCTTCAATAGTGTGCAGAAGTTGCATTTTAAAATCGGGTTGTAATACCATTCTGGGATGGGGGAAAAATGTTAAAACCAAAGATCTTAAATGTTTTACCTTTCCAGTTTTGACTAAGCGTTCAATAATTTTTTGATGACCTATATGTACACCATCAAAGGTGCCTATAGTAATTACTGAACCATTTTTGAGTATTTTATTTGAGGTATTTGAATTCAATCCCTAATTTTTGGTAAAAATAGCGATAAACATATAATCAATAAAAAAAAGGCCAACTTTAAGATTATTATTAATTTTTAAGGATAAAATCATCAATTATATAATGACAGACTAACTTTCTAGTGGTTAAAAATCTTTTTTTTGTTAAAGAAAGCATAAAAAAATGCTTGATTTTCATTAGATTTGGTAACATTTTAAAAAAATTACTTTTAAATTAATACAACCATTTTATGAAAAAGAACTTTACTTTTAAATCAATCCTTGCATTACTTATGCTGGTATGTACTGTGAGTAGTTATTCTCAAAACAGAACATGTGCTACAGATGAGTATATGGAAGAGGCACTAAAAGACCCCGTGTTTGCAAAAGAACATAAGGCGAATCAACTAAAATTTCAAGCCGAGCTTGAAAGAAGAGCTAATGGTGATTTTAGTCAACGAGGCGGTGGAACTATTGTAATACCAGTTGCCGTACACTTTCCTTCAGGAAATGAAGCAGATAGAGAATGTTTAGTTGCATTAGCTCAAGCACAAGTAGATATTTTAAATGCAGATTATACTGCCACAAACGCAGATATCTCTCAATGGGCAGGAGCAAGTGCTTTCTACCCTGGTTTACAGCCTGGAGCAGCTAACATTCAATTTTGTTTAGCAGTATCTAATCATCCACCAGGTGTGGATCCAGAATTACTTGAAGGAGAACCTGCAGTAACTGTTGGATATAACTTTGCAAATGGATCTGGTTTTCCTGAGCAAGATGCCAATTGGATAGGTTATATGAACTTTGTAGTTAAAAATATTGGAGCTGGTCTTTTAGGCTACTCTCCAGGAGGAGGAAGTTTAGCAAATGGAGGAGCTGTTGTTATGAATTTAGGAGCTTTTAGTACAGGTTCTGGATGTCCTGGATCAGGTATTGTACCAGGAGCGCCATTTAATCTTGGTCGTACAGTAACTCATGAACTCGGGCATTTTTATACTTTAGCTCACCCATGGGGTCCAGGAGGCCCATCATGTGCTACAGATGACGGTTTTACAGATACGCCAAATACAGGTCAAGAAACTTATAATTGCCCTGCAGCTGGATCTTTAACGGCTTGTAACCCTACTCAAAATATATTATCTATGAACTACATGGATTATGTAAATGATGCTTGTATGTACATGTTTACACCACAACAAATGGCTGCTGTTGATGCTTATATCTCAAGTGTGATTGCACCAGCGATTAAGCCAGGTGTTTGTGATCCTCCAGTTCCAGACTTTAATATTGCGGCAGATGAAGATGAAATCTCTACTTGCCCAGATTCAGATACTGAGGCTGTGTTTTCTTTCTCTTATTCTACTATAATGGATTTTGGTGAAACCACAACTTTTTCAGCTTCAGGCGAACCAGCTGGAACAACAGTGACTTTTAGTCCTACATCTCTTAATGCTCCCGGAACTTTTACAATGACGATAGGTAATCTATTGGGAAGTGCTCTTGGAGACTATACAATTACAGTTACTGGAACTTCTAATTCGATTACAAAATCAATTGATGTTACCTTAGCTAATAATTGTGTAGCATGTACGAGTTATACTGCTACAGATACTCCAATTTCTATTTCAGCTTCTGGAACACCAACAGTTACATCTACTGTTAATGTTGCTGAAGACGTGGCAATTTTAGATGTTAATGTGACTATTGATATAACTCATACATGGGTTAATGATTTAGATATAACCTTAACAAGTCCAAATGGAACTGTTGTAGAATTGACTTCAGATAATGGTGCAAATAACACTGCAAACTATACAAATACTGTTTTTGACCAAGACGCAGCAACGTCTATTACAGCAGGATCAGCTCCTTTTACAGGTACATTTATACCTGAAGGTGACTTATCAACCCTTAATGGAGAAATGTCTGCAGGTGATTGGATTTTGACAGTTGCTGATGATACTAACCAAGATGGAGGTACCGTTAATGAGTTTACTGTTGAGATTTGTGCTGATAGTTCATTATCAATAGATGAAAATACACTAGGAGAATTTTCAATTTTCCCTAATCCTAATAAAGGTGAGTTTACTATTAACTTGAATTCTGCTTCTAATCAGGACATCAATGTTGGTGTATTTGATATTAGAGGGCGACGAATTTTTAATAATACGTATACTAATACTTCAGATTTTAGTGAAGTAGTTAGACTAAACAATGTTCAGTCTGGAATGTATCTAGTTACTGTAAGTGATGGTCCAAATACAACTACTAAGAAAATAATTGTAGAGTAAGTATTACTCAATAATTTATAAATAAAAAAGGAGCGGCAATTGCCGCTCCTTTTTTATTTTCCATTAAAGGTATTCATGGTATTGTTTATACCTGCGGTACCGAATGATTTTATAAGTTCGATAGATTTATCTAATCGCTCTGGTAGTTTTTCGTATTCGTCATCAGTCCATTCTCCTAAGACATAATCAACTTGTCTGCCTTTGCTAAATTCATCACTGATACCAAATCTAAACCTGTTGTACTTTGTTGTTTGTAGTTTATGCTGAATATCTTTGAGCCCATTATGTCCACCATCGCTACCTTTAGTCTTTAATCTAATATTTCCGAAGGGAAGATTAAGGTCATCAGTAATAACAAGTAAATTTTCTAAAGGGACTTTTTCTTTTGTTAACCAATACAGTACGGCTTTTCCACTCAAATTCATATAAGTACTTGGTTTTAAAAGTATAAATGTTCGACCTTTAAATTTATAGGTTGTTAAATCTCCAAGTTTTTGAGTTTCAAATTTAAGGTCTTCTTTTTCAACGAGCGCGTCTAAAACCTTAAATCCAATATTATGTCTTGTATTGGCATATTTATCACCAATATTGCCTAGCCCAACGATTAGAAATTTTTTCATAGGATCAATATGTTCAACATTAATAGATGCTGAATTCCATTTAAATAAGTTGCATATAAATTTCCAGATAATCTATAGTGTTTTTGTAAAAATAAAAAAGCATTCTAAATAAATAGAATGCTTTTAATATTTAAAGAATAAATAATGTGTTTATTATTCTTGAGTTTCAGCTGGTGCATCTGCTGCAGGAGCTCCTCCTTCAGTAGTTGCAGTTGCTTCTGCTCCTTCTCCTAGTTCATCCTCATCTTCGTCCTCATCCTCAACAATAGCAGTTCTAGCAGTTTTGATTTGTACTACTACAGTATTATCTGTGTGTAATAGTTTGTATCCTTCACCTTCTAATGCTGTAACATATAATTTGTTACCGATTTTAAGAGGTGTAATATCAGCTTCTAAGAAATCTGGAAGATTTTTAGGTAATGCTTTAACTCTTAATTTACGTCTATTTCTACGAAGAACACCACCATTTAAAACACCTTTAGATGTTCCGATGATATGCACAGGAATATCCATGGCAATTTCTTTGTCTTCAAATAAACGGTAGAAATCTATGTGTAAGATTCTATCTGTTACTGGGTGAAACTGGATGTCTTGTAAGACAGCATCGTAAGTTTCACCATTTTCTAAGGCAATCACAACTGTATGCGCATTTGGCGTGTATACAAGTTTTGAGAAAGCCAATTCTGGTGCAGAGAAATGCACAGTTTGGTCTCCTCCGTATAATACGCAAGGAACCTGACCAGCATTACGTAAGGCTTTTGTTGCTTTCTTGCCCACGCTTTCTCTTTGAGATCCATTGATTGTAATTGATTTCATTGTTTGTGTTTATATTAATATTAAATTACATTAAAAATTTAGAACTAATTGACTTGTTGTAATGTACATTATGCATTACTTCAGCAAATAAATCAGCACAACTTAACACTCTAATTTTTTCACTTTTTTGTTTTAGAGGAATAGAATCTGTTACAATTAATTCTTCTAGTTTAGAGTTTTCAAGTTTTTTATATGCGTCGCCAGATAATATAGGGTGTGTGCAAATAGCTCTAACACTAAGTGCTCCTTTTTCCATCATTAAATCGGCTGCTTTTGTTAACGTTCCAGCGGTATCAACCATATCATCTACAAGTACCACATTTTTTCCAGTGACGTCACCAATTAATTCCATATGTGAAATCACATTAGCTTTTGCACGTTGTTTGTAACAAATTACAACATCACTTTCTAATGCTTTAGAATAGGCATATGCTCTTTTTGATCCACCCATGTCAGGCGAAGCAATAGTTAACTTATCTAGAGCTAATGATTTTAAATATGGTAAAAATATAGTGGATGCAAACAAATGATCAACAGGTTTTTCAAAGAACCCTTGAATTTGATCTGCATGTAAATCCATAGTAATGATACGAGTTGCACCAGCAGCTTCAAGCATTTTTGCTACTAATTTTGCCGCGATAGGTACTCTAGGTTTGTCTTTACGATCTTGTCTTGCCCATCCAAAATAAGGTAATACTGCTGTAATGTGTCTTGCCGATGCACGTTTTGCAGCGTCAATCATTAACAACATTTCCATTAAATTTTCTGGTCCAGGATTCGTTGAGCCAATAATAAAAATTCGTGTACCTCTTATAGATTCTTCATAAGATGGTTGGAATTCTCCATCACTATAGGTTGATGTAATAACATTACCTAAAGGCACACCAAAAGTTGCTGCGATTTTCTCAGCAAGTTCTTTACTTTGTCCGCATGCAAAAATTTTTGCTTCAGTTACTCCGTTTGGCATTGGTAATGAATTATTTGTGTTTTTTATTAACACGCTTTATTTTAACGAGGTGCAAATTTAGGAATTTATTTGGACTGAAAAAGCATAAAACCTACTATTTTTGATAGATTGTAATAAATTATTTTATAGTTTTGCAGTCCGAAATTGCTCAAGTGGCGGAATTGGTAGACGCGCTGGATTCAAAATCCAGTGACTTCGGTCGTGTGGGTTCGATTCCCACCTTGAGTACAGATAAAAAGTCGAAATGAAAATTTCGGCTTTTTTTAATCTCTCATTCTCCTTAATAATGTTCTAATTTTTGATGGACTTTGTCAATTTCTTTATCGACGTATACTTGTGCATAATGTACATAGCGGTTAAAAGAGCTACTGCTATGACTATGACCACTTATTTTTCTAACAAGATGCTCTGGCATGCCTAAGATAAGTAAGGTTGTGATTGCAGTTCTACGCATCATGTGCGAGCTCATTTTATCACAAAAGCGTAATTGCTTACCATGAATTTGTTTGGTTTTTCCTTGGCGCTCTCTAGACATTTCTATAGGATCGATAAAACCAGCTTGTTCACCAATTTGTTTTAAGCTTCTGTTAAAAATAAATAAGGTCACTTGTTTGAAGACCTTAGCTTTATTTGATGTGGATTGATAGGTTTTATAAATCTCGACCGCATAATTTGGTAATTTAATAAAACTATAGGTTTTTGTTTTTTGAGATTTTAGTTTTAAATACCATTCATTATTTTGCTTTTCAAAGTTTTTGTTAGTAAGCTGAAAAATATCGGAATATCTCAATCCTGTAGTGCAGCCAAATACAAATACATCTTTTATACGTTTCATGGCTGGAGACAAACTATTGTGAAATTCCATATCATGAATTAAAAATTTGAGTTGTTCAGGTGATAATACTAAAATATCAACGGCTTCTTTACGTACATAAAAGAGCAATTGATAATCTCCTGTATTGATGTCTTTATCACGTTTGAGGTAATTGAAAAACGTCCTTAAATGTTTGATATTGGCACCTACATAATTATCATAGCAGCCTTTTTTATAGAGGTGTTCTGTATATTTTTTATAGAATTTTTTCCAGTAATTTTTTTCTGATAATCGCTCACGTTTATTGAGTTTATTAGCATCGCAAATACGCAATTCAAAGCCTGTAGTTTCGGTGAATTGCTCAAGGTTTTTATAGGTATAGCGATAATTATTTATGGAGCCTTTGGTGATTTTTTCGCCATTTTTCTTGAGGCGCTTGCCTGTTTCACTATCTCGAATAAATTGTTTAAAGAGTGGGAGTAGGAGTTGCGGTTGTTTCATAGTTTGGTTCTAAACCGAAAGTTAAAATGGTTTAGAACAAAGCTATGAGATTTTTTGGAATATGATTTTTAGAAAAAAAGCTTTTACATTTCAGGGAAAAATTTTCCTTAGGCTAACGTCAGCGTGGGGATAATTACTTAAGAAATATTACTGCCAATAAAGACCATCCTCTAAATAATTTTGTCCAAATTTATAAGCTAATATATTCACATTTTGTGATTTTAGTTTTGCACCTAGCATCTTTCTTTGATCATCTTTAATAAACTCGATTTCATATTTTCCATCAAAAATCTCATTAAATGAGTTAATTACTAAATAAGGCATGCCATTATTTTTTTCTATATTCCAAAAAGATGATTCTTGTCTATAAATTGAAATTTCTGGTATTTTAACTTTTCTACTGTTTTTAAAAAAAAGCATATTATAATTAAGAGAATCTTTATAATTTAGATTTTTATATTCTAATTCTTCAATCATCCATGTTCCAGTTATCTTTTCATTAAGTGTAGGGTTTTTTATGCATGAAATAAAAAGAACAAAAATTAAACAAAAAAGAGTATTCTTTATAAAACTTATATTTAAATAGTTTTCACATATTCTACCATTAAGGAGCTTTTTTATCATCTTTATCAATACCTATTATATCTTCTATTACTTGATTAATATCTTGTAAACGACTTTTTTTCCATCGTTCAAAAACATCAAAGTCCCATTTTTCAGATTCTGTTGCTGTAGGTTTTTCATCTTGAATCCTTACTTGGTATTGAGTTTTTGTTTTTTTTGCCAAATCATTATAAATCCTTATCCCTATATCATACAAATCTTCATAACCTTCACTTTTGGAACCATATAGAATTGCATTGGCAATTAAAGATAGTGAAAAATCATTTCTATACTTGTCATTATTTGGAATATACTCATTTCCTCTATTAAGTGCTTCAGTCATAGCTGGAACAACATATTCGAAGTAAATGCTTTCATGTAATTTAACAAGTTTTTGATCTTCTTTAATTTGCTCTCCTTGGAACCACATTAGTCCCCACCCGAGAGCTTCTACAGCTCCAACAACTGCATTGATTTTTACTAATCCTTTTGGAGATTTAAACCCTCCGCCGACGCTATGCCAGTTTTTTTGACTAGATGCACTAGTTTTGTGCTTACTACCATCTTTATTATACTTGCCTGAATAAAAAGTATATGGTTTGGCACCAGAAAGGGCTTCATTATATTTCTGGCTTTCAAAAGCACTAGGTCTAGAAGGGTATCTAACATCTATATACCCATAATCGACAAAACTACCTGTCCTAACTGACTTATAATCAAACTTTGCAGCAGTAGGGCCACTAACGTTTTTAAGATTCAATCTAGTCACCCCCCAACCAATTCTTATCCTACTTTCATCAGAATCTAAATATTCTAAGCCCTCCAATTCAATACCATCAATAACTCTATTCTCAGCAAAGACATAAGGTGAATTATGAGGATATTGTGGAGCTAATGGGTCGAGTGACAAAAATCTACCCACCCTAGGATCATGCATTCTAAATTTAAAATTAATAGAATTCCCTTCGCCCTTAATTTCGTCATCTTTCTCTTGACCTTGGAAGCCATAACGGTAGTCATCACTTGCTCCATGGCGATTAGGTGTTAGCATTCCAAAAGGATAGTAATCATTATATGCGACTACATCAGGCAAAAACTCTGTTAGTGTTAATGTTCCATTAACATCTTCAGTACTTGCTAATTTTCGATCTGTGATAACACTAAGCACATTTCCTAAATGATTACTTAGTTCATAGCGCCTATCTCCAATCAGGTTCATGAATATATGATCATCAACTTCTAGTGGTGGTGTCAAACTAGATAATAAGGCAATATCATTTTCTTGTAATCCTAATCTTGAACTTCCATAAATATGATGCTCTTTTAATTTGAAAGAACTGATGTTGGTTTGTGGACCGCTACCAATTACCGCTGTAAACTCGCTTCCAGATTTTGCTGTAAAACCAGGTTTTAATGTGATACTAGTACCAGCTACAAGGTCTAACTCTCCATTAGGCTCATCAACAGTATAAATAAATGAACCACCTGCAACATTAATAGTGTTTTGAGCTGTTATAGTACCTTGGTCATCAGTTATTAAACCATTTTCTAATACAATGTCTTCATCTAGAACTATAATGTTAGTTGCATCAAACTCTCCAATGTCTTCATAAACTCCTAATACATTACCTTGTGCATCTCTTGAATATATAGTCTTGTTATATGGAGACATCACATTATTGGTTTGTGTCGCTGTAGATTTCCCCAATCTATTTCCTAGACCATCGTATGTGAATTTTGTGATTTGAGTACTCTCTCCTAGGTCTTTTTCTATTTGATCAACTTTACCATCAACTCGCCATGATACTTTTATGTTTTCAGTCTTATCTTCAATAAGCTGCCCTATTTTATCGTATACATAATTATGCGTGTCTTCATCAGATTGTACAAATTCTGGCTGACCAAGTTGGTCTAATTGGTCTTCAATATCATCATAAGCATTTGTTTGAGCATTATCTTCGACAGTAAGCAATTGATTGGTATCTGTTTTATAGTTGTAAATAAAATCGTCCATATTTACTAACCCATTACTTTCAGGAACATCTCTTGTTAAAGTCTGGAGGTTTCCGTTTCTATCATAACTATAAGTCGATTGGTAACTTTGGCTAGTTGAAAGCGTCACGTTAGGTTGATCTATGACTGCTTGAGACGTCATGGATTTAATTCTATTTAATTGATCGTAACTATATTGATTGGCTTGCGAGCTAAGAATCCCCTCATTATTATCTCTAAGGGCAGTAATCATTGTTTTTATATTACCGTTATATAGGTTTCTATCATTAGAATTAATAAGGTTATTTTCAGTAAGCTTTAAAAAGGTATTATTGTTACTTGCAATAGATTGATAATCCCCATCAAAGTAATGCAAAGCATAGCCATAAGCATCCCTTCCAAAGTTACTGTGAGTTCCAGTACCATCATTTCCAACATCATTGCTACTAGAAGCTAAGCTCTCTCCATTAACAGATTTCAACCAACCTTGAAGTGTATAAACAAAATCTAAACCTTGAACTTTTTTATCACCAAGTTCAACTCTAGCCAGAGGCCCGTGAGGGTAATATCTATAGTTGGCATCATTTTCCCAAAAATATCCATCACTTGAGGTCATTACATTAGTTATCCGGTTATCTGCATCATATTCATAAGCATGTATAAATTGATCTGGTTTATCTTTCTGAAATGTAACTTGATTTACATTACTGCTAATTAAATCATAATCATAGACCACCCTTTTTATATGTGTTTCACAATCTAATATACCTGCAGTCTCAACACAATTATCTATTTCAAGTTCAGTAATATATGTTACAAATTCCTTGACATTACCATGAATATCGTAATTATAAAATAGACCATTATCAAATTTTGAATTATATCCAACTGGAAATTCGCCTACATAAGTTTCTGGATATATAGCATCATAGTATAATACTCCAGTTACTCTATTTAGACTATTAAATTCAAAATATTCATTTTGAAAGTCTGTAAACAGTTCATTAGAAAATACATCATTATTCGTTCCTGATTCATCATGAACCAATACAGGGTCATCATAAAAAGTTCTGGTTATTTGTCTTTTTAAAACGGAGTCGTATAAATCGTCAAAGTCATTTTCTCTAATGCCACTCTTAATCAATTCGCCATTGTTATTAATAAAATAATTCTCATATGCGCTAGAATAGATTTCAAATTCTAACTCACCTGCTTCAATTATTCTTCCTAGACCATCATATCTTGTATAACTATATTGCATTAACCCGTTATCATCTAACTCTCCAATATTACCATCTTGCTTATCATTTTGAGAGGCTATAATTCTACCTAAAACATCATAAGCAAATTTAGTAACGCCTCCATCTGGTGTTTTTTGCCACACTAATTGATTTAAAGAATTGTATCGATACTCTGTTTTTAATTTGTGATCTGGTTGAGAAGCTACAGTGAATGTGTTGTTAATACGATCTTGTTCATAGGTTTGGTAGTTAGAATCACCAAATTCAGTTCTTTTAACACCTTCTGGTGGAACTGTTTGAGTTAAATTACCCGCTTGATCATAATAATATAAAGTATATTGATATTCTTTGTCGGCATAGGTTAAATTAAAACTTTCATCAACACTTTCTAAAGCTGCAGCAGTATATGCGATTTTAAACCTTCTTTTAATTCTTTCTATATAAGCGGCATAATTATCGGCTCCATAAGCTTCAGCAATACTAATAGCAAATTCTTCACAATCACTAGTTTCATCTATGACCTCAATATCAATAGTTGGTATCATGAGTTTAGGTGGGCAAATTTCGTTGTGATCAAACAAATAATCGATAACAAACTCACTCCAGGTCAAATAAGGATGAGGGCTTCCATTTAATTCAAAATCAAAATCATCTGGGTTTAAGAATCGGCTTTCCGCTACGATCCAAGAATAGTTATAATATTCTTGAATAACTGGCAAATAGCCATTGCCATCATGATTATACCCATAATTTAAACCTGTTGCACCAAACTCTGCAATTGTTAAGAAATAGACTGCATCAACATCTACATTAGCTAGAGTACCAGCAAACGTTTCTAAGTACTCTATATAGCCTTCGGTTATATAGTGATAGTTTCTATCTCCAAAAAAGTCTACATCATAATATGAGGGGATGTCATAATTTGGTATGAGTTGCATCGCTTGTTCGTAAATAGAAAACATTTCATAACTACTTTGAGGAGCAATGGTTTGTGATATACATGGAATACATGGTTTACCATTATCATCTTGTAGCTCAGGAAAGGTTTGAGTTAAAAAATCTTCAAGCGGGTTATTGGGATCTAGTAATTCACTTTCGGTAAATTTTATGTAATCTGAATTAAGAATACCTATACTTGGATTATATTCTATAGGTGTAGTTGTTCCCATTATCAGATCAACATATTCATAGGGTGTTATACTAGTATCTGCATTTGGGCTTATCCTACGAATTGTATTTTCACCTTCCATGAGAATAAAGAAAATTTTATTGGTCTTCCCTGAAGCTAGTAAGTTCTCATAAGCCGCTCTATCTGCATCAATATCTGCAATTTTATCAGCGGTAATGAGGAAATAGATAATATCTAGTGATGAGGTAGCACTACTTGTATTATTGGTAAAAGCGTCTGAAATCAAACGAACACTATTTTGATAATCTTCACGTTGTATATGAAAAATTTGAGATGCTGGAGAATTTGTGTTATTGATAAGTATATCATTAGTTGTTTGAACTATAGTCAAAGGAGTCGACAATTGTCTAGAACGAAAATTAACACCTGATCCTGATGTTTGACGATATCCATTAGTCACAACTAAGTTGTCATCATAGTCTTGATCTTCAACTATAGAATTTACAAAACCAACAAGATCATCAGACATTAAAACCCTATCTGAATCAACAAAAAATCCCGCTTGTGGGATTAAAGTAACAAACCCTAATTTATCAAGATCATCACATAAGCTTACGCTACTAGTTCCTCCATCCAATTCTTCGCCATCACCTGGGTTATCACCAGTTAAATAACAATCTCCAATTCTTGCTATTGTTGTACCAGAAATAATAATCTCGTCAATAATATCTGTATTTCCAGGAGCAGATATTGTTGCAGCAAACTCAAAGTTAAATTTTAATGGTGTACCTGTAGAAGTATCTGTAAAAACAAACTCATTAATTTCTCTAATGACCCAAGTATTGTTATAATCACTCCAACTGTATCCGCTGTTAACAGGTAAAACAAATTCTATAGGATTATTAGACATCGTTGGAGTCGTTATAGGGTCTGTGACTGCAATTGAGATTTCCCATGTGTCAGAATTTGTACCTGGATCACCAGAAAAATTGATGCCTGTATTTTGATTAACGATATCTAAATCTCCATCATTACCAGTATCAGCATAGGTAGGTAGACCACCTAAATCTTCAAATAAATCCATACTAAGATAAATCCCACTAAAATCACCAAAATCACCAAAATCAGTAGTGCCAAAATTGGTGTCATCTACAATCCCTTTTAAGAAGAATTCAAAATCTCTTGCCATTGGACACTGACCAGATTCGACATAATGTGTATAATCTGTTTGTTGCTCTAAATCTTCACCAATCTCTTCTATAGATTGTGAAGAATCATAGTTATAGTCTTCGGAAATAATTCGTTTTACCTTTTCAAAGTATATAGATTCATTGGTCCCACATACATCATCTCCACTTTGCGATCCATTAATAGAAGGGAAAGAGTAGTGGGTGTTTAAATTTAAAATTGGGCTTCCTGGGTTTGCATTGTCTTCTCCAATACAACGATTATAAAAGCCTTCGTTTATAGCATAGGTATTTGCTAACGCACTTTTTATGCGGTCTCTAAATGAGAGATAATTGCTTCTGTAAGTATCCCAAAGAGATGTTTGGTCTGCAGGATCTAATGATGCAATGTCATTATCAGTCATAGTAATAGCATCACAATTGCTTATTGAATTACATTGAACTACTAGATAATTTACGAAGAGCATTGTTTTTCCAGAGCCTTCATAATCATTAATAGCTTCAATAGCGACGTCGTTATGAAAGTCAACACTACTAAATCCTAAATCAGTAGATAAATCATTAAACAAAGGATCATCATCTACAATATTGGTTAAGGTGGCAATAGTAAGATACCCTTCAGCATCTGCGTCAGAAAAATTCAAGCCTTCTAAATACTCTTGATAGCCATCAGGGTTTACATAACCTGTAGTTGTGTCTGGTTGCCCATCTTCGTCTGTGTCTATTTCAATATTAATTGATTTTGTCATTTGACACAGCTGGTTAGAAAACTCTAAATACCCATACTCAGGGTGAAAGGCAACTAGAGATGATGCCCAAGAATCCTCCCAAAATGCTTTAAAATCTTTATCTGAATCTTCGAGATCAAAATGTAATAACATTTGCGGTTCGATAAGCGCATATCCTGGGTTTAAAGGGTCTTCAATTAACGTTATGCCATCTATAAGTTCATATTCTGACTCATTATTTTCATCTATCGGAATTAATATTTCAACAATATTGCCTGCGATATCATAATAATGCTTAGGAGCATCAGGATAATTGAGATTAAATGGCGTTCTCCAACTAAATACATCAACATAAGGATCGTCTGTAATTGGATAGGTATTATACAACGCAATTATATAAGCTGAAGTTAATTGATTAGTATCACTAAAAATACTTGTTTCTTCTGGAACTTGCGGAAGTGGATCTTCAGAGTCTTGTGTATTGAGATAAAACCCGTATTGACCAACCATTTTCATATCGTTTATCAATGTTTGAGTTAAAACATTACAAGAGATAGAGTTTGTTGCCCCTTCAGAAGATGTACTAATACCATTACCATTACACCTTGCGTTACATGCTTCAACTAAAAGTTGGTATTCTCTAGCGAAGCGTTCTTCTAAAGCATCTACGATGAAATCATAATCCTCATCTAAAGGATCTAAAATGCCTTCATAATCGAGCATTTGAGTGTCAATATAAATTTGTTCAGGGGTGTCAGTTGATCCTGATGGTACAGTTACTATAGAATCAACACATTCTTCACAAGTAAAAAAGCAATCTAATATTTCAGCTGAGGGATCAAAATCTGAGGCATCTAAAATACATGAGGGATCTGCTTGTTGCGCTTTTATAATGTAATCATTTGCAAACGCTTCTAAAGCTTCTTCATTTACTTTTAGTAATTTACTAATTCCCATGTCTCCAATTGGAGGAGTTAAAGAAAAAGTTCTATTAACAGGAGTTCCAGGCGGAGTAGTTACTAAGGTCACATAATTATCATATGCTATAGTTTCTTCAGTAATTGTTTCTTCTTCTTCTTGTTCGTTTATAATTACCTCGTGAGGGTAAATAGGCGACGTTATATTCACTGTAGAAACACTATAAGTCCCTATAGTTTCATTAATTCCTAATTGTGGATTCAAAGGATCAGCCAAGGCTGATGGTATTATTGAATCACCACATTCATTCGTAGTATTTAATCTTAAATCAAAAATAAAAGGATAACCTGCTCCTGGACTTGGAAAACAGGCATTATTAAAAACACCGTTTATAGTTAAATCATAGTTAAAAGTATGATTTTTAGGAGCTAAAACCGTTTTAAAAGCATTAAACCGTAGTGCGTTATCAATATTTAAACCATCAAGATCTCCTGTATTGTATAGTACATTATTATTAGGATAGAACAAATCTTGTGTTGTAATGTCATGAGCTAATATTGGGTTTTCGTTTTCGTCGAGTACGGTAGTGGTATCATCTTCATCATCAAGACCATCTAATAGTGTTGTTTGACCATCACTAGGCTTGTCTGAAACTAAAGCAGTTGCTATTGTTCTTCCTTGTGGGTCTATATAACTTACACTTACTTGACCATTTGGATCAATAACAGCGTTCTTTTTATAATGAGAATCAAAACCTACATTTGATCCAAATAAGCGATCTAATTCTTGTTGAAATGGTTTTGCATAAAAATATTTCATTTCATGTCCTGACCCTAGTTTATGTGTAATACCAACACCACTTTTTCTTTTAATTCGACCTGTATTATCTGGTGTATATTCTATTTGAGAAAAAGGAAACCCTTCTGAGTCTGGTATAAAATCCCTAAATACACTAGCATTGTCATTAGAAGGCGAATAATATTGACTAGCACCATTACTATCAAACATTGCGTTTATATTAATATCACATACTCCTAATGAATTGCTTTGAGAATCCCAATCGAAATCTAAATGGGAATACACTGGATTAGTAATACCATTAAAGGTTGCACTACTTAAATTAAAGTTGTTATAGTATTTTAATTCATTGGTTTCGTTTTTAGAAACTGGAGCAGGTAGTGCTTCTATAGCTGGTCGTCCTTGATTATCATAATACACTTCACCAACGATGGCATTTTCATCTGAGTTTATTTTGGTTACTGTTTGTCGATTTCGCAACGTACCATCAAAATAACTCACCACTTCTTTCTTTTTTCCTTCTTCTGCATAACTGGCTTGAAATTGCCAATTTTTAAGCGATTCATGAGATTGATTGATTGCTAGATGTTTCCATTCATTAACTGTTGAAGCTGAAGTTGTACTCCACGGACCATAATTGTAGTGCTCTGGAAAATCAACAAAGCGACCTACAGCTCTAATTCTTGCAATAACAAACCCACGATTGTAAATATTGGGGATTTCATAAGTTTTATTAGTTGTAGATATTCTAGTGCTATTCTTTTCAAACATATCTACCGTCATAATGGCTTCTTCAGTATCTAAATACTCATCAAGAACATCATCATAATTATCTATCCAAGTCCATTCTATATCATAACTTTCAGCGCCAGAAATATTCAAATTCTCCAATGATATTACTATGGTCTCTCCTGAATTATTTGTGTTAAAAGAAATAGGAAATGAAGGAACAGTATCTGTATCTAATTGGTATGTTCTGTTAGCTTTAAAACCAATAGTTAAATCTAAGTTATCGGGAACTAGATTTGTTGTATTACTAGTGTCAGGATAGGTAGTTTCAATAGCTGTAATGCTAATTTCTAATCCACGAATGTCTTGCATTATATGGATTGCTTGATCATCAGTATTCCCTGTATTACCATTAGGGTTGTATTCAACCTCTAAAATGATGTCATAAGGTGTGTCGAAAGTAACACCATCTGAAGACAATGGAGAAACCGATATGGTTACTTTGGATTTATACCATGTAAATGGTGAAGCATCATTATCGATACTTAATTGAACATATGAAAAGGCAGATTGCGTCGAAAACGTATTACTAGCATTTAATTCACTATCAGTAAGTGCTGGTATAAGCGTGCTATTTGTATAGGCATCATTTATTTCCGTTGCATCTAACGTATCTGTCTGTGTATAAGCATTTTGACTAAAACAAACTAATATAATCACTATGCATGATAAGCAATTAGTCATAAAAGCTTTGATAGATAAGTTATTGCTCTTTAGAGTTTTCATAAGCAAATTAGTTTTTTATAATTTTGAAATCTTTATAACTACCAATAGTATTTAGATTATCATTTTTAATTTCTATATAATTAGAAAGCATCGTTAAACCTTTCTGTTCTTTAGATATGGAGGTTCTATAATCGGATATGGTTATTTCTAATTTTGGGCTGCCTGTAGCTTTTTCACCTTCAGCATTTTTATAAGGGAATCTTGCTAAAAAATATAGTACTTGTTTGGTTACCCTAAAATCCTTCTTATTAATAAAAATTTCAACTTTACCATAAGGGAGTTGTGTGACAACATCTGATGTTAAGGTGCATAACCAATAGGTTCCGTTATCTTTAACATCTTGATTTTTAAATAATTTCACCATAGCATCTAACATTCCCAAAGGCGATTGGTCTTGAGTCATATTAGATTTGTTTTTGGCTACTGAAATGGCTTTTTGGGCAATATTTAATTTTAAAGATGTTTGTGTATTTGCATCTGTTAAGAAAACAGTTTCATTGATTTTTAGAAAATAATTTTCATTGTTTTTTATGACGCTACCTTTATAACTTTCAGTCGTTGTCTTATAATCATAAGTTGGGTATAATTTATAATTGAGTAAGCAACTGTATTCATTATTAGTACTCATTTTAGTTTGTACTTCATTCAAAAGTTCAGTTACAGTCTTGCTTTGTGAAAAAGCAGATATAGAGAACAATGCTAACAATGTAAAAATGATATGGTTTTTTATTAAGTTTTTCAATTGCTTTTAATTTTTTCGTGATGTACTAGATCTCGTTTCTTGAATGGTATAAACGCCTTTTTCAGTTTCTTTTTTCACGCGTACTAACCCACCTTCTTGGTCATATTCATAATACGTTGCGAAATTGTTTTCATCAAGTTCGGCCATAAGTCTTTGCGTGTCTTGATCATATACAAAACTTTTCATTGAACCATTTACTGGGTACACACGGATGTCGTCAAACCAAGCATTTCTTAAACTATTATTAAAAAGTTTTATCTCTATATAGTTGCCTCCTCCTGCACCATCGGCAGGTTCAAGAGGGGCTCTGAACTTTCCTATTATACGTTGCCATCCATCTATAATATTTCCGACTGGTGTTACTGTATGAATTGATGCAATATCATTGTCATCAATATCTCTAAATGATACTTCAATACCTATATCATTAGTATAAGTATGGGTTTTAATAACATCTTCTTTAACCCAGCCGCTTAATACATACCATTCTAAAGATTTTGGGTAGAATGAAGAGCAGTCAAATTCTGGATCAAGGTCATATGGTGGGAATGAGTATTCACTATTTGGATCATTACATAGAGTACTATAAATAGTTGGTAAATCACATTTTCCATGTTCTTCAAAAATTTTTTTCATGGAAATACTAGTAGATGGTAACACTTTAATACTAAATTTACCTGTATGCGCTGTTTCAGTAGTAATTAAAGACGAAGAATTGTCAATATTAGATTGATATCCAAAATGAGAGTTTTTGTGTCCATACTGAGCATTAGAATTACTATAGCTAGGTGGAACATAGCTATAATCTTCAAAGCCATCAAAGCCAATTTCTCTATACTCACTATTAGAAGCGACAGCAACAGGAAGTGTATAATTATACCCATATTGTGCTGCTGAATGTCTATTTAAGGCGTCTTTATTCTCCAACTCAGCACCAAAAGGGGAATATTTAGTTACTTCACTAGCGAAAGTCCAATCCTGATCGTCTTTTTCCCATTCTAAAGTACTTTCATTGTATTTATAAAATGGACTAAAAGATGTAAAAAAACCTGAGCTTCGAGACGATGCCTGAGCTGACCTCCCTGTAAGATGTGCATATGATTTTACAGCCCGCCAATCACCTTTAATATTGTTTAAAAAAGGATTGGTAACATAAAAACGTGGATATTGAATCAAATCATCAACGAAAGGAACAGTTCTAGTTCTTGGGTAAACATTTTGATTATTTTCACGTTGGGGCATCCAAAAATCATAATACTCTACGGCCGAAGCATTAATAATTCTTGGATCTACACCAGTACCATTATAGTTAAAATCATCAAGATTGAATGTGTCATATACATAATCATCATTGGTATTACTGTCACTTAAAGGGTTTATCATACTGGTCACTGATGCCATGGACGCAGTTTGTAGATTTCTATGATTTGATCTCACTACCTTTACTAACACATCATCTTCATTCTCACCACAAGGGTTTGCAATTTGACCATTACTATCGATAAGAACCATGGCATTTGGTGTAGTCTGGATAATCCAATATTTGTCTGTTACATTCCCAATATTATCAAAGGCAATAAGCTCGTCTCCTGGAGAGAAATAATTAGTTAAATCATCAGTAGTATAGTCTCTTAATTGATACCAAGCAGTAGCCCCTTCATTGTCTTCTGTGCTTTCAGGCGTTGATTGCATAGGTGTTAACCAACAAGTAATACCTAGGTTTTTAGACGCCTGACCCATTCCTTTGTATGACCAATGTGCAGGGTAATTAAAGTTGTAGTAATTGTCTTCATATTCGTTAATCGTCTCTGTTAACAACACTTGACCACTAATGGCATCCCAAGCCAAATTTCTTGTGCTCACACTAGAGCCTAAATCATAAGCTATCTTTTCTTTTAATATGCCTGACTTATGAACAACTTTTGTTGTAGTTGTTGTATGTAAGGTAGACTCATTTCTTTTGTATTCAAAAGGCAATTGACCAAGTAAAATAGGTAAAGGAATCGGTAAAGGAATAACAAAAAACGTAGCATTGGTATCAACTCCATATACTTCGCTAAGGTTATAACTTTTATTAAAATCGGTAATCACATCATAATCAACCCCTATAATTTTATTTTCTAAGCTTCCATCTTGCATGACTACTGGAAGCTTATTAACTAGTCTACTATCTGCATCTACATTGTATTTATAATCAACTCCTGAAACCAAATTAGAAGCTTCATCAAAAACGGTTTGCCTTTTCATTTTACCGTTCATATCGTTGGTAACTACTGAAAAACCTTGTGAAAGAACCAACTCTGTTAATACGTTAAGTCGTAAAACGTTATCTAAAATTTTAGATTCATTTGATACATAATTATTTTTATCTTCTATCTCAGTATAATCTGCAATTGTTGGAAAATTTTTAGACGTAAAAAACTCAGATACGACCTTACCAGTAGCATGTTTTTTTACAATATTTACAGAACTACCATCATCGTGCTCTCTGGATAAATTACTTACTTCAACTCTACTGTAGGTTACTAAAGGAGCAGGGAAGAAGGAAACACCTAAAGGTTTTTCGACATATTCATGAGCACTAAGACGTTCATGATTATCATAAATGGGTTCTATAAATGGATTTTCTTTACTCATATTTGGCTCCCAAGTTGCAACTCCACTAGACCCTTGACTATTTTCTAAAGTATAATTATACTCTTGACCATAAAAATTACTATACGGATTAACAGCATTTGACTGTTCATTGTTAATCATTACATCCCAATTATCATGCATGACAAGCTTTTTCACCCTAAGTCCTCCTCCTAATTTACCATCGGTAGGATGTTTTAATCGTATCCAAGATTTTTCTGGTTTGAATGTCTTGGCAATATTTCTTCCTTTTAAATAAGCATTAGGACCAATGAAAATTTCAGCTAGAAGCGGTAAAGTGGCACCTATAGCATTAACAATATCTCCTAGATTTATTGATGTGGGAGAATTATCTCCTGTTCCGTAGGCATATCTATTAAGATGTTTTCTAGCAAAATACCATCCCGACTTAGAAATAGGGTTAACATCATTGTTACCAACAACGCCTCCCTCAATGTCTACATGTTCAATTGGAATAGCACCATAATTTTTACCATCATTATTTGGGTTACTGAAATATTTAAATGGTGCATTTTGGTCAATATTACAATACCCTTCAACATAATCATAACCACATTGACCCGTTTTTTCCATGTTAAGTAAGAATCTGTAAAACAGTGGTTTGTCTAAAAATTCACCAACATACTTTTCTTCAAACTCTGACGCATCTGCTACATCTTCTAATAACTCAACAACCAAATATTTTGCCTCACCTGTAGGTAAGCCATAGAGTTTATTACTCCATTGATCACTACCATCATTATTCACGCCTACAACTTTAAACATTTGCATTGCGGCTCTATCCTGAACGTGTTTATAGTCATCAGATTCATATTGCAATTCAATATTTCCGCCTGAAGGCAAATCTATTGAGGACAATGTCCAAGCGGAGACATAAAGGTCTTGTAACTCTTTATTGTTTTGATCTACGAAAGGGAACTCTTGTGCAGTAATTGGATAGTTAACCTCACATGAGGTTAGCGGTGGGTTAATAGTAGGAAGGCTAAAATCATCATAAGTACCATCTTGGTTTGTGTCTTCTAAAGTAACACCATCTTCAAAAAGAGGTTTGTAATTTGCCCAAACATCATAAGATTTCATTTGATATTCAGGGTTAGGGTTATCATAATTGAAGACATAAGGTGTATACCGTCCCATTTCAGAGCCTCTATAAGTAAAGAATACTTTTTTGAGGGTTAGTTTTCCAGCATTAGCATTTATATCAACACCATCAACAAACTCGCTAACACCACTATTATTAGGCAATTTGGCTGTATTAAGTCCAGCGCCACATAACGAATAATTATACTCAAAATGAACAGTTTTTATTGGAGATATAGGATCATTTTCTAAATTTTCATCTTCCAAAAGAAACTGATGTAATTTGTATTCTGGTTTGGAGTAAAGTCGTATTTTATCTATTTTGAACATAGGTTCAGATAAAGCAAGACCTCCATTACCATCAACACCATAACCGTCTTTTCTTGGTGAAAGGTCAAAAAAAGCAATATGTGTTTTAGTCTCTATCTTTGAAAGATATTTTAGCTCTTTTTCCCCATAAATATAACTTGCTTTTTGATCATTAGTTTTGGTGTATAATCCAGGATTATAAGACGCATCAGTAAGTGGAACACGCCATTTATAATTATTGCTATTCACATTTTGGTTATCATAGTAAAATTTTGTGTATGCCCCTAGATCATCATCAGTTATACCATCACCAGTTAGGTCTTCATAGTCTGAAGAGAGTACTGACGACAACAAGTATGTGTGTGCATACTCAGGAGTTGTAATTCTATTAAAATAATTATCAACTCCACTACTATTACTAGGGCTATCTTGGCCATTAACTGGCGTTGTACCTGTTTGTAATGTGGTTATATTAGCATTAGCGTTTGTTGCAAAAGCCACTTCTTTTTTTGTTGTATTTACTGCGGCTTCACCATAGACATAAGTAGAACCATCTGTCTGTAAAACTCTAACACCATTAGTGTGATGATTTTTTAAAGATGAACTTGATAAGACAAAAGGGTCTGAAACGGCTTCTTGCTTAGTAATCTTTGAGATTGATTGATTACGTTTACGTCTTTCAGCTCGTTTTAAATATCCCGTAATTGGTGTTTGAGTATAATAAAATTGGTCATCAATGCTATATTTTTTAACATTAAATCGACTTACTGCTTTTTTTCCATATACTTTTTCACCATCTGGGATTAAATCTAAAGCCATAGGAGACTCCTCTTGAAGCTTGTTTTCATATAGATCTTGATCATCATCTACACTTAAACCTCCAACAGGTTTAAAATAAGTTTCTTCATAATCTAACGCATTATTATTAGTTGATTTAAATTTATTGGTTACAGGAATATCCCATACTCCAGTACTGCTAATTGTAGGTGAGTATTGGATATCTACACCGACATGAAAGCCAGCTCCTCCTTCTATTTCGGCACCAAGTGTAAAGCTATCTCCATCATCAACCACATTTTGCCCAAACAGATAACCTACCTGACTTTTAAAGGGTCTATACTGCCCACCAATACCTTGACCTTTAATATTGTACAAATCATAAGTATAATTAACTGTTGGTAGTACTAATGTGTTTTTAGATACAGTTCGTTCATTTTCCCTATTGAAATCTAAAATATCATTATGAGTAGCATTTTTGGTGAATTCATATCCAAAAGCTTTTTCTACATTTACTTTGTTCTTTAATCTTTGAATGGAATAAAATGCTGAGGCACCAGCTTCAAAAGAAAATGGCCAAGCATCTGGTCCAAGTGTTGCTCTAAAGGTATAGTTTTCGTTATGATATGGTGTTCTTTTGCTTGGAGTAAATGTATTATCAATAAAAGACACACTAGCACCCCCTCCTTCTGAACTTGTAGTAGTTCTATCATCTTCAAAAGACTTTAGATCTGTCACTTCTTTTGTTGTAGAAGAATTGATATTAAATGCTGTAATACCTTGTCTACTATTATAGGTAATTCCAGCGCCATAAGAATCTGTGATACTAGTGAGTGTCATAGCATCAAAATCAACCTTCTTATCATTAAAACTTTGTGTTGCTGTAGGCGTGACTGATACACCATCTTCAACCGAAGATGTTAAATTCATACCTACACTTGTACCGCTTGCGAATTTATAAGACACACCATAAGACGGTGTAAAGGAGAATCCTTCATAGTTATTATGCATTAATGTTGCACTTGCTGTTTGACCAGGTAGAAACTCAGCGCCAGAAACCTGACCGTTGATAGACAACGTAAGCCCTACTGTTTTATTTTTCTTTAAATTATCTTCATAAGTAACTTCATCTCCATTAAAGTCATCAGGAAGCCCTCTTACTTGACGATTTATTTGACCAACATTTAAGTTCCAACCTAATCCAACCCAAGACGCTTCTTGATCCATAGTAATTCCTGAGTTATACGCTAAATTTAGAGGATAGCCGCCTACATCCATAATAGGAATATTATAATTAAAATCTCCAGTTGATAAATTAACCATATCTGAAGTCCCTATGGGTGTAAACGCATTAAACTCAGGCTGTGATGGTCCACCTGTTAAAGCCCATAAACTATTAGGTTGTACAGATGTTACTATGAGTTGAATGGCAAGATAACTTGCTAGGATTTTTGAAAATTTACTTTTTCTAATATGCTTCATTCTTCTTTATGGCTTAAATTTCTAACACTATTACTCCTAATTAGATTTAGTCATGAGTTTCTCTAATTTTATCAAACGCTCTTCAAGTTGTTTGTTTTTTTCTTTTTGCAGCTTGATTGCCTTTTGCTGCGCTATTGTATGTAGTGTTAATTCTTCTATTTTTTCTAAAAGCTTAACATTCATTTCACCGAGTTGAATTCCATTTTTTTCAACGTCTTTAGCATTAGGAATGTTTGGTAAATGGCCATTTTCTTTGATGAATTTTTCAATATCATCTAACTTTAGTAAGCTATATTCATCCGTAAAAACATAATCTGGCCAACCCGTTAGATCAACTCTTACTTCTTTAGCATGAATTGTTCCGTTAACCGCTAGTTTTTCGTCAGGAGAAGAAGTGCCTATACCAACATTTCCATCGTTTCTAACAATCATTTTTTCAGAAATCCCAGATAAATCGCCAGTGAAAAAGCCTATTCCTGTTGCTCTTGAAGGCCCTTCATCTACAGCATTTATTGCAGCAGCCACATTACCAGACGTATTATCTCTAAACGCAATATTACGGTCAACATCTCCAGTACCAGAACCACTTAGCGTGAACGTTAATTGGTATTGCGATGCATCATTGCTTATAGCTCCAGCCGTTTGAGGTTTAATATTTAAAAGACCATCAGGAGTTGTGGTGCCAATCCCTACATTACCATTACTAGATATTGAAAGTTTTGATGAATTATTTGTGTAAAAATCTAAGGTGTTTTCTGCTCCTACAATTCCAGAATCAGAATCTCCTATAGACAGCATAAGACTAGGTTGATTTGTTGAAGGTAAACCAATACCAAAGTTTTTAGCAGGTGTCCATTTCACGAAGTTATCACTAAACGAATTACCTAAATATCCATACAAATAGGTTTGCCCACTACCATATGCCCCTAGTTCGTAATATAGATTTGATGAATCATCATAAACCTCAATAATACCTTTAGCCCAGCCACCACCTGTATAATGGTTTTTGAATTTTATTCTATCACCTACAAGTTCTGTACTCATTTGTGGGTCAACTATTGTAAAATCACTTGTAGTATTAATATCCCCACCACTATCGATAGTTAATCTATCAACATTTCCTGTTTTTATAGATAGTGTGTTACTACCACCAACTATACCAGAATCAGAATCTCCTATAGACAGCATAAGACTAGGTTGATCTGTTGATGGTAAACCAACACCAAAGTTTTTGGCAGGCGTCCATTTTAGAAAGTTATCACTAAACGAATTACCTAAATATCCATAAGAATAGGTTTGTCCACTTCCATATACACCTAGTTCGTAATATAGATTTGATGAATCATCATAAACTTCAATAAGACCTTTAGCCCAGCCACCACCTGTGTAGTGATTATTAAATTTGATTCTGTCACCAGCAAAATTGGTACTCATTTGGGGATGAATTAATGTAAATTCACTTGGTGTACTAATATCTCCATTAGTGGCAATAGATAGTCGAGAGACACCAGCTGTGACAAGATCTAAAGCGTCATTAGCTCCAGATATACCAGAGTTGTCGTCTCCAATAGATAAGGTTAGTGAAGGTGTGGCTCCTGATAATAAACCAACACCTATTTTACCTGTTAAGGTTGTATTTGATGCGCCTGTGGCCTGAACATTATTTTCGTCTTTAACCTGTGAGTACACAGTTGAAGACATTAAAGCGAACAAGATGAACATTCTTTTCATAATAGATGATTTCATAATTTTAACGGTATTTCTTGAAAATTGAATTTGATAATTCCATTACCAAATAATTGATCTTGGTATATTAGTTTGATATTATCGTTTGGATTTATATTTGTAAAATAGAGTAATGCACGTTTAAATGGAGCCACCTTAAAATTGCGTTCAAAATGTGCTCCTGAACATTGTATAGTATCGTTAGAAGACGTTATTAAGGTGAAATCTTTTTCGATTTGAAATGACAAATATTTCACCGCATCTTCATAAGATTTTTGAGTGTATTTTTCTTTCAATAAATCTTCTTTATTAGCATGTTGAAATTCAATTTCTAAAATGCGTTCTTTAGAATTTGCATTATATATAGAATCAACATTTCCTAAATCATTCTCATCAATGTTTTTTAGTAAATAATATTTAAGAGGCACCTCTGTAGCCGTATAATTAATGTCATTTATAAACTGTGTGATTTGATTTGATTTCCAATCTTGTTGTTTAAAACTGTAATGCTTTGAATTGGTAGAAGTTTTAATTTTATTAGAATTATTACAACTCAGTAGGAGGGTGTAAAAAAGCAAAAAAAACGAAAGAAAACACCTCCTTAGAAACATATAATGTAGTTGATTGATAGTTAATGACAGTATAAACTTACGTATTAAATTTAACAAAAGTGAAGAAAATACTTACGGATTTTCCGTAAATTTTGTTAAGTTTTTTCTTACATTTAATAATATTAAAAACATCTATAAATTATTGAAAATCAATAAATTAAATTGAATCGCTATGTTTTAAGGTCTAAAAGGAGGTGCGATTTCTATGAGAATTAGCCAATATATTTCCGAGATGAAAAAGAAAATTTAGAAGTTTAAAGTTGGCTATTTGTTTGAATTAAAATTTATTGAAGATTGTATCCTTCATATTTTTGATTAACGTAAAAAATAATAGCTTCTGTGGCGTCATTGGATGTTTTTGAAAACATAACATTTCCGTTTCCATTTGAACCCATAATAAACGTTAATTCTTTATCTTCTCCATAGTTTTTTAGATAAGCATTTAAGCGAGACCACACTTTTTGTGTTAGATCATTTGCGTAATTATTTTGAATGTCTTGAAGTTCTTTATTAATGTAAGAGATTTGTACTTCTAATTTTTTTGACGCTTGAGATTCTTTATCTTCAATTGTTTGATATTTATTAAATAAACTATCAATTGTCTTCTTCTTTGCGGCCATTTTTTTCTCTTCAACTGCTCTAATTTCTTTAGTCATGTTAAATTCATTAAATAGTTTTACATTATCTACATAAACAATAGTTTCTTTTTTATCAACACTATTGAAAATGTAAACAAGTGCTAACCCAATAATTAAAACGGTATTTATTAGCGGCAAAAATTTTATTTTATTCATTTACTTTTTTTATTGTTTTTGTTTCTTTACCTATACTGAGAACGATTGAGTCATTATACGCTTTTAAAATTCTCAAATCATCAATGTCTTCTTTCTCTCTTTTTCTATAAAGTTTAGAATTCACTTTCACTAACACCAACCGTGTTTTATTAATGTTATTTTTGACAAAACCATAGTAAGCAATCTTTGGCCAAGGTTTCTTTAGTGTTTTTTTATTTGAAGTAGAGGCGGTCTTTTTAGCTGGTGAGACTGTTGAAGCTTTTCTCTTTGATCTCTTGTTAATTTTAAATGGATCAATTTTAATACTAGAAATATCAAAATCATTACGCTTAACATCAAAGTTAGATCCTTGTTTAGAAAATGTAGAACTATAGATTGAATCATCAAATTGCACTTCCTTTTTTCCGAAGAATTTTAAAAATACACCTCCGTAAATAATAAGGACTAAAATAAATAATGGTATGTTTAGATGCTTTTTTTTCATTATTCAATTGTAAAAGAGCGTACTGCGCTGTAATCTCCAATATTACCAGCAGCATCAAAAATAATTACGCGCCAGTAATAAGTGCCTAGATCACTAAATGTATATTGATACGAATTGTTTTCTAAATCTTCAGACAATAATAGTGTTCCAAAGTTGATGTCAGTAGAAATTTCTAGCGTATTTGTTCTTGTCGATTGAATGTTTCCTGAATCGCTTCCAATGGTCCAATTAAAATCAATAGTTGCATCAGAAAAGGCTTCTAAATTACTAGGAGACACCAATGAAGGTTGTCCAGGCACCTCTCTGTCAATAAAAATTGTTCGTTCTGAAAAACTAGTTTCACTTGTAGCATTAAGAGCCTTTATTTTCCATAAGTATTCAGCATCTTCATCAAATATATTAGTTGGTAATGTGAAATTGGTATCAACAAGATTTACCTCTTGTAAAACAGTTTCTTGTCCGCCATTATTTTTTATAACATCCAAACTATAATCATTTGCACTACTAATAGATGTCCAGGTTAATATAATATTGGTATCGTTAGTATAAAAATTATTAGAAGGTGTTAATAAAATTACATTTTGATTTGTTAAATCTTCTGATATTTCAACAGAAAAATTAATAGGAAATGTATATTGTGTTGAGTAGGCAAAATTTTCACCTTTTACGCGCCATTGATAGTTTCCTGGGTTTAATACAAAATCAATCGCAGTAACTGTGACGAGCGAATCAACAACTAACAATTGATTGTCATTAATAATTTGAACTCTATAATCATCAGCACCATCGAGTTCTTGCCAGGCAAATTGTACTGTATTACCATTTATCACTGTATCTTCAGTTGGGAAAATGGTTTGTACAATATCATTTTCGATATCTTCTTCAACAATATCATCACATGAAACAATGAATAGCGTTATTAAGGCAAATAAAATATTAGGTATTTTTTTCATAATTCTGAAAAATTAATTTTAAATATAATCGTTTTGAATTGTTTCTATAGTTCTTAACTGTGTAGAGTTTTCCGCTAACTATTTTTGAGGCACTAAACTCTTTTTCAAGATCATAAAATAATCGCATTAAATCAAAATAAGAGCCTTCAACTTCTAAACTGTTCGTATAGATTTTAAACTCATTATCCGCAATAATGTGCGTGTCTTGAATTGACGAGATATCAACATCATGGCTTGAGCTAGAAATAAAGTCTAAAATCATTTGCTGTACTTGATCTGGATACTTGCTCTGACCTCCAATGATGTTATCTAGACTCCTAATTTCATTTTTAAGCATGAAAACTTCGTTATAAGAATCGTCTACATTTTGTAATTTATCATTAACGAGACTTAATTGTGCTTTAGCTTCAAAGACATGTTTGTATGTTTTTTTATAAGATGCAAGTAATAGAATTATTAATCCTATTGCTATTCCGAAGAATTTCTGCTTATATGTGAAGCTTTTAGACATCTCTACTTCGTAATTTTAATTAAAAATGTATTCCCTGATTTTTCTTCTACGTAATTAATAATATCAACCTTTTTAACCCATGAAATGGCGTTCAAACTTTTCATTAAAGTATTAAAGTCACCATCAGTATAAGATTCCCCCGTAATATTGATGATTTTAGTATCCATATTAATCTTTTCATTGGGTTTTATTTTCTTTAAAGCTGGTACAGCATCAATTGAAGTGATTGTAATGTCATCTGGTACATTGTTACCAATTTCAACAAAATATTGCGTCATATAATTGGCATCTATAACACCACTTGTTTCTAAAATTTTCTCTTTAAGAGCTCTTTCTTCACGAAGTTCATTGACTTCCATTAGTGTTTGCTGAGAAATAGAATAGCGCGATTCTTTTTCTGCAAGAGCATTGACATAATAATTTAAAAGTTGGTGTCCAACCAATAAAGCCATCATAATAAAGGCAATGGTAAACACACTCATTTGCTTAAATCGCTTCCTAAACGTTTGTTCATCTCTATTACTTAATAAAAGCGTGTCATTAAATAGGATGTTATCATTACCTTGTTTAAAATTCAAGAAGGTCGCCATTAATCCAATTTCTTTTTGACTAAACTTTTCTTCGGAAATGACGACTTGATGATTCTGCTCTTCTGTTTTTTCAAATGAAGTAATCCCATCTTCACTAAGTTTAAGACTATGAAAACTTGAAAAGACTTCAGTTTCATTTTTAAGAATTGAAACTAATTGTGATACTACAAATGGACCAATAGACAAATGAACTATGAATTTATCGTTTTTATTAAATAATTGAATCGTATCATCAACAAACTGTCTTCTACTTAGCGAAGCAAATATTGTATCATCTCGATGATATTCATAAAAATAAAAGTCATCAGGATTCATTTTAAACACAATGTTATTTCTATAACCTTGTTTGTTTTCTGTAGTCCTAGAGATCACATTGTCACCATCAAAATGCAGGAGAATAGGATGGTCTTTTTTTAGTAATTCTTTAAATGACTTTTCAATATCGACAATACTTTCTTTAGCAATAATTTTAAGTTCATCTACTTCTAAAGCAACTTCCAAAAACTCATAATGCGTTTTATCCTCAATAGTGTAAACACCTATCAAGTAATAATGGTCTTCGCCTTTTATAAGTTTTTTTAAATGCGCTATCATTAGTAAGTCACTGTAGGTTTAATGAATATATGGAGTTTAGATTTTTCTTTTCTCTTTTTTCTACTACTAAAAAACCATTTAATAATTGGAACTCTAGAAAGAAAAGGGGTTCCAGTACCAGAGTTTTCATTTTCTAATTCATCAAGGCCACCTAATAATATCATTTCATTATTCCTAACGCTAATCATAGATTCAAACTTTTGCGTTGCTTTTCCTGGAGGTGCATTTTCACCAACTCGAGCTAAAAACGAACTTCGCTCAACAGCAATTGTTAAAGTTACATTCTCATCTTTTGAAACAAATGGTGTAATTGAAATACTTAAATTAGCTTCAGTAGATTTCCATGTACCCGATTGCAAAATATTATCATTGATGCCTGAGTTTATTAATTGATTATTTTGCTCAAAATAGTAACTAGTTTCTCCAATAGATGACGTAGCATCATGGCCATTTAAAGTCACCAGTTTTGGTGTAGATGATAATTTGATTAAAGAATTATTCTCTAATGCTCTTAAGTTTAAATAGAAATTCTCAGTGACTTTTCCAAGATTAATAAAACCTAACCCATTAAAGGCATCAATTAGACCATTTACTGATGTTGAATTAAGAGCGACATCGCCTGTAGGGAATAACACTCCAGATGTAGTTCTAGGTTGGTTGTCTAATCCTGCTTGAATTCCTGTTTGAATTTCATATGATTTTTGATATTGAACAATAATAACTTCAATTTGAATTACAGGAACCACGCGATCAATCTCTCGTATATAATCTTTGAATTCATCAATATAAATTTTAGAGCCTGAGACCACAAAACCATTTAATTCAATAAACTCTTTAACTTCAAGGTTTTGTGTTAGCGTTGATGGCAAGGAAGTAAACACAGATTCAATAGATCTATTTTCTAATTGAACCAGTTCAGTGGTTCTCAATCCTTCTGTAACGTGTTCGCCTATGAGGTATAAATCATCTGTAATTTTATAGGTGTATTTTTCTCCAGTGAATAAATGATTTAATAAATCGTCAAATGTAATACCATTAGCTATTAATGTTGTATTTACGCCTTCGGGTGTATTATACATAAAAAAACTTATTTTAAGTTTTTCTGCTGCATCAATAATCATTTCTGCTGCATCACCTTCATAAGATTGAATATTAAGAAAGCCTTGATTATTAACATCTATGGTAAAGCTTCCAGAAGTATTATTGTTTCCTCTTGAGTTATTTTGCCTTCGGTTAGATCTTGATGTTGCATTATTGGGTCTTGTAGTTGCCTCTTTTGGAGTTGTATCTTTTTCTAAGTAGTAATTATTGTTTTCGTCTTTTTGAACTGTAAGACTATTAGATTTAGCCATCATATCTAACACCTGATCAAAAGGTCTATTCAATATATATGCTGAAACTTTCATGTCTTTGACACCTGGTGCTAATACCACATTTTTTTTAGAAGCGTCTGTAATGGCTTGAGCGACTCTTGGCAAAGAATCATTTTTGAGTTTCATCGACAGAAAATCATTCTGGTTATTATAAGAAACATCGATTACTTTTAAAGGTTTTGATTTTTCGACAACAACTGCTTCTTTTCTCTTATTAAAAATTAAAATGTTGTTCATAACATCCACATCTAGTTGATGTTTCTGTATTAAAAAATAAAATACATCAGTAACTTTTACATCAAAAAAGTTGCTGGTAACCATTTGGTTAAGTTGTGGATCAACACTAACATTTAATTCATGCTCTTCTGCTAAAGTTGTAATAAAATCATATAAGGTTAAACCTGTCAAGTCTATTCTAATATTTTCATTTAAGCCTTTTTTAGTTTTAGATAAGTCTTCCATTTTACTCTTAAACTCATTCAAATTGGATTGAGACCAACTTATTTGGAGGGAGAAAATGACAGCTAATAGTAGTAGTATTTTTTTTGTCATAAGTGTTTAGTTAATGAGTATAGAATAAATTTCATCTAAAGAAGTCAAACCTTTGGTAAACAAATCTAATGCTTTATCAGACAGTTTTTGGTTATTCATAAAATTTGACTGCTCTAATGTGTTGTTTTTTATAGCATTAGTGGTTTCTAAAGTCATTGGTAAAATTTCGTAGATTGCTCGTCGACCTTTATAACCTGTATGATAGCAATGATGACAACCTACTGCAATATGATGTGTTTTTATATCTCTGTTTAAATCAAAAGTTTTAGGCAAATCTTCTGGATTAAAATCGTGTTCTTGTTTACAGTCATTACAAAGTGTACGTAACAATCGTTGTGCTACAGAAATATTCATAGTCTCTGCCAATAGAAAGGAAGGAACTCCCATGTCTATTAGTCTCGAAATGGTTCCAATTGCAGAATTGGTATGTATTGTAGACAATACTAAGTGCCCTGTTAAAGATGCTCTAATTGCCATTTGAGCTGTTTGGGCATCCCTAATTTCACCAAGCATAATAATATCAGGGTCTTGTCTTAAAAAAGAGCGTAAAGCCGATGTAAATGTGAGCCCAATATCTTCTTTTAACTGTACTTGATTAATGCCTTTTAATGTGTATTCTATGGGATCTTCAACAGTAACAATATTGCGTTCAATATTATTTAAATATTTAAGTGTACCATATAATGTGGTCGTTTTACCTGATCCTGTTGGCCCACTAATAAGAACAATACCATTAGATTTTCTAACGGCTTCTAGATATTTAGATAAATCTTCATTTTCTAAACCCAGTTGATTAATATTTAAGTGTGATGCATCTCTTCCAAGAATTCTCATCACAACCTTTTCTCCATGATGCGTAGGTAAAATAGATACTCTAATATCGAAATCTTCATACTCTATTCTCCCATCTTGAGGGAGTCTTTTTTCAGTGATATCTAAATTAGACTTAATTTTAATTTGATTAATAAGCTCGTTATAGCTATCCTTTTTAATATGGTTTTTTTCGATAAGCTGACCATCAATTCTAAGTCTTACTCTCGCATTTTCTTCATAAACTTCAATATGAATATCACTAGCATTAATATGTTTTGCCTCGAATATCAATTCTTCTAAAAAATCATTAGAATAGGAAACTTGCTTCTTTGATGGACCAGTATTAGTCCTGTAATAAGTAGATATGGCCTTATTTAAAACGAGGCTATCAATAGGTTCGAGTACAACATTTTTATTAAGAATTAATACAAGCTCTTCTTGAATTGATTTTAATTCAGAAATTTTATGTTCATCAAAATAGAAAACGACGTTGGTATCTGTATTATGCTTTGGCACAATACAGAAATGATTTGCCATTTCTGAATTTATGGTTTGTTGTAAACCAACATTAAGCTCTATGTGTGTTAAATCATTCAAATGTTATCGTAAAACTAAATTTAAGTTAAAACCATATTCTAAGCCTATCAATACAATTAATAGTAATGCAAGATAACCAGCCAGTGGTACCGTTTTTTGTTTTTTAATCGTGTTTACTATTATATGTAGTATCAATGAAAACAACATGCCTACAATAAAAAATAGTATATATGACTTTAAGTCAAACAAAGGCGTGATTGCTATAAAAAATAAAATATCGCCTAAGCCTATCATTGAGTCTATTGGGTTTACTATACTTTTATTTTTTACTGAATAGTATAAGACCAACCCCAAAATATTAATAACTACAAACCCTATATTTTTTAAGCTCATCATATAATCAAGATGATCTGTGAAAAAATTTATGACTAAAGCTATTAAGAACAAAAAAAATGGTAACGACACATGAATAGCTCGTTGTTTCAAATCTTGCCAGATAATAATAATCAAAACAATGCCTAATGCGACATAAGACAATTGAAGCTCCAAATTAATCTTTCACAATTTCTTTCAACATTCTATCTTGATCAATTTGCCATGTATTGTAATTTCCATCACCATCAAAATCTTGAAGCGATGTTGCTGTGGCTTTAAATGTATTCATGGATGATTCTATGACTTCAATTTTATAAACGGCTTGTCCGCCTTTATCAATTGTTAATGCTTGTTCAAAACCTAGTTCATCAAAATCTTGTGTGTATTTAGAATAACGATAGAAATGACTTTTCTGCAAGCCATGAACCATACTTAACATATTTTGCGCTTCAATAGACTTAGCCGAAACAACAACAGAAGTCTGATTTGGGACTACCAAATAAATTAAAATACCTATAATACAAAGCACGCCAAGTATTTCGGTCATTGAATAGGCTTTTAAATACCCTTTTTTATTTGAACGTGGTTTTTTGTTTGTTCTCATGGTGAAATAGATTTGTAAGACTTCCTAACAAATATATCATTTTGAATTAAAAATTAAAACCTAATTATCAACTAGTTTGAAACGAATTAATACTTATACCATTTTCTTATAGTTGGATATGAATCAAGAATTTAAAGTTATTATATTTACATTGAGTATTTAACACAACAGACCTCTTTTTTATACTGTTTTTTAGCAGTTTAAGGTTGAATATTGATGTTTTATAAATCTCATACGTTCTTTTAAATAGTAATGTCTAAGGTTTTTTGATTACTATCCTTTTGGAATGCTAACACCTAATCGCCATGGGGCAAGTGGAGACTACCGTTATGGCTTCCAAGGACAAGAAAAAGATGACGAAATTAAAGGGGAAGGGAATTCACTTAATTACAAGTTTAGAATGCATGACCCTAGGGTTGGGCGATTTTTTGCTGAAGATCCTTTAAGAGCAAATTTTCCATGGAATAGTCCTTATTCCTTTGCAGAAAATAGAGTGATAGATGCTATTGAGTTAGAGGGGCTAGAACAATGGCATTATACCCTCACTCTTGATGATAATGATAGCCCAATATTAACTCTAACTTCTGTAGAAAATGATTGGATAGATGTAAATCTTCAGCCTCAAAGAATTCTTATTACTTTTGAAGGTCTCGAGTGGAGTTTTGTTAAAGGGCATTCATTTGGAGATGATTATTTAGATTATGGATCTGGACGATCGAGTGGTTTTGATGCTGTTGGTGAGTTCATTAGTAACCCTAAGGATTACACAGAGAAATATCATAAGAATTTAGAAGGGATACAAGATCGTGTTTTGGTAGCTGCTTTAATAGGAACAGCAATGAGCACTTCTGAATATGGGAATCGTGCTGCTATGATGAGAATGAATAGGACTAACACAGCCTCATCACCTAAAGCCAAAGTTGAAGCAAAGACAAAAGCTACTACTGGTGAATCTAAAACACCTACAAATAGCTCTGATAAAGCCATTGTAAAGCAAAGTCAAAATACCTGGAATCCACCAAAAATTAATGCCAATGTAGGTGGATCAGCAAAAATAACAAATATTAGAAAAATAGATCAAATCAAAATACAACAGATGGCTGATAAGCATAAGGTAGAGATAACTGTCATTGGTTCACAGGCAAGAGGTACGGCTCATCCAGAGTCTGATTGGGATTTTATAGTTTCTGGTCAATTATCTTCAAAAGCAAGAAGAGATTTAATGAAAAATTTACCAAAAAGTCCAGTATCTAGAGCTGAAATGGGAAGAGATAGATTAGAAGTATTTGATGCTTCGGATACACCTTTAAGGACTAATGAAGCTTATATAACTTTTAAACCAAATCCAGATAAACAATAATAAATTATGTTATTAAAAGATTTTAATTTAAGCTCTTATGGTTCAAACATAAAATTTGAAGTAAAGATAGATGATTCTGACCGAGTTTTATTGGTAAATGTACAGGGCGATTATAGAAAAGGTTCACAGGGCAATAACGATGCTGATTTAATCTATGGGTTTGTGTCTTCTTATTTTTTAATTATTGAGCCTGATGTAGTTATTGTTAATCTTTCAAATTTAAATTACACTTGGGGTAATTCTATCATGAAAGTATTAAATCTTATGAAAAATATCGGGAGAGATAAATATGAACGTAATCTAGATTTATTAATTATTTTATCTAAAAAAAATAAAAAATATATAGCATCTCTTTTACAGACTGAAGAAAGTTTATTGCCTAAAAACTTTTATGACAATTTAGAGGATGGAATAATAAAAGCTGGTGAAATAATAGGTACAGGAAGCAGGTAGTGTTTTAAATTAGGTCATGACCCACTTGCGCGGCATATGCGTACTCTGGCGCGCTTTTGTAAAGCGAGTCTAATTTATATTAGTATTTGTAATCTGTGTAAATACAAAAACACAAAGCTTTTACAACAATGTAAAGGCTTTTTAAATACACATTAATTTTTATGTTTGCCCATTAGTAAAAAAGCCATATTTTTATACAAACCAATAGCATGAAAAAAGTTGCCTTAATCCTAATTGTTGCCACGCTGTTTATGTCTGTAACCTCAGATGTGCAACGTAAGTATATCAGGTCTGGTGATTATGATATTGTGTGTCATGTCTCTCTTAAAGCCATTAAAAACTATACAGAAGGCATAGAGTATTACTGGTTTAAATCGGGAGAAATCCATAACAGTGTATCACAATCTGGTGGATTTCTATTACACGATAGTTACGAGAAATTTTATAGGTCTAAACAACTTGCTGAAAAAGGCAATTTTGACTATGGACTTAAAGATGACGAATGGCGAACTTGGTATGAAAATGGTAATATAGCGACGATTACCAAATGGCGAAACGGACAAAAAAATGGCATGTTTCTGGAATATGACTCTAATGGCACATTAGTTCTATCTGGATACTATAGCAAGAACGAAAAAGCAAAAACTTGGATCAATCACAGATTGAAGGATACGGTCTATTTTAAAGGAGATAGTACCTATACTGTGAAACCTAAAAGTAAAATTAATGGCTTTTTTAGCCGTGTGTTTAAAAAAAGAGACTCTACCGAGAAAGCACAACGAAAATTAGACCGTCAACTAAAGCGAACCAACGACTCTATTAAAAGAGCGCAACGTCAAGTAGAAAAGGAAGCAGCTAAAGCCAATAAAGATGCATCAACTAACAACTAGTTAGCGTTCCAAAATCTTACTCAAATTAAATATTGGTGAGTACATCGCTACCATTATAAAACCAACAATACCGCCTATTAAAAGTATCATAACGGGCTCTAAAATCGTTCCTATAAGTTTTGTAGAGTGATCAATATCATCATTGTATTGATTAGCTAAATTATCATACATGTTGTCCAGTTCATTAATTTGCTCTCCTATAACCGTTAACGAAATAATTTTTGGTGTAAAAAATGAGTGTTTAGCCAAACTACTCGATAAAGTTTCACCTTTTAAAACATCTCTTTTGGCATGTGCTAATGCTGTTTTTAACGGGTAAAAGGATATCATTTTTTCGGTGAGATCTAAAGCCGTTATCAAAGGTGTCTTAGCGGCTAATAAAAGGCTAAGTGATTGACAAAATCGAGCCAAATAAATCTTAGTCAATAGTGGTCCAAAGAATGGGATTTTCATCAACGCTGATGACGTGATTTTTTGATAGCTTGCATTTGCTTTTAAGAGTTTATGGCCAAAAAATAAACCAATTACAATCAATAGAAATACAGCTAGAATTATATTGAATTTTTCAGATAAATCTAGAACAAATTGAGTGATGCTTGGAAGCTCTTTTCCAAATTGTTTAAAAATAGAAGAGAACATTGGGACTACAAAATTCAACATGAAATACAACACGCCAAACGTAATAAATAATACAAAAACAGGATAGGCTAGTACAGAAACTACTTGGCGCTTCATCTTGATTTTTCTTGCAAAAAACTTTTGTAACTGATCAAAAATTTCTGGCAATCGCCTCGTGTCTTCACCAATCTTAATACTATAATATTCATAAGGTGTAAAATACTTATGGTCTTGTATGGCTTCATGTAAAGGTTTTCCTTTAACTACAGCATCATTGATTTGCTCATAAATAGATTTTACAAACTTTGATTTTTGCTGTCCAGCTAATATTTTAAGCGCTTGGTTATAATCAACTCCCGACTTTATAAGGGTAGAGAACTCTCTATAAAAGTCTTCTTTTTGTTTGTTTGAAAACCGTTTTAATGAAGGCAGTTTAGGTTCAAAATTTAACCCAATTGAAGTCCGTTCTGTTTTTTTCTTTTTTTGAGATAAATCAATCTTCATTAAATAGGTGTTTGTTGATGAATTTGGCGTTGTCTTTTTTTAAAACATAGCTCGTAGTAATAGTGTCTTTTAGAAGTCTTAACCTGAGTTCTAAATAATTTTTCGGATATGTTTTACTAGTACTTGGCACAAAAGAATAATTGATAGTATTGATATTAAAAGCGTCTTGTTTATTATTAGTTGCTCTTAAAACCATGTTCTTTTTGATGTAATAATCAATGGATGAGTTGTCATAAAATTCAAGTAATAAATGATTGTCTTCAATTGTAAAATCATTTGAATTGTTAATGTCATTAATAAGTGTTGAGTTAAACAGGTTATATTCCAATAGCTGTGTGTTTTCCTTTTCAAATAAACTCAACTGCTTACCAATAAGGTTGATTAATGCATATGATAACGCAATGATGATACTAATAAGCATCAATGTTATTAATGATTCTAAAAGCGTAAAAGCACGTATTTTAATAGTTCTATTCAATTTTAATTAGTTTTTTTATGGTGTAACTTTTAGTTCCAGAGGTAATTACATAATCTATTATTGCAATATGTTCCTGTTCTTTAATAGTTACATTTTTTTCAATAGTATATTGGCTGTAGTTATAGTTAGTATCTTCAAAATCTTGTGCTTTTTCAGCTTCATTTGCTAATTTTTCAACCGTGTGTTTTGCTTCATAGTAATAGACAGGATTATTCTGACCAATCACATTTAAATAAACGGTAAGCGCCACCAGAGAACATATTGAAATGAGGACAATTGCTATAATTGACTCTATCAAAGATGACGCTTTAAAACTCCTTGATAATTTCATATGTAGTTGTGTTATTTTCTGAATTAAATATAGGTAATTGAACAAAATTTTCAGGCAAACTATCACCATTTATTGATCCGTTTAAAATGACGTTTTCATAATCTGAAGATTGATTTTTTAAAAAAAAGCGATCTGTATATAATTGTCCAATGACGTCTCCCTGCAACTGTGTTTTACCATAGCAATACACATTTCCATATACTTTTGAGTCTTCATCGATTATTAATTGTCTTTTTAAAGATCCTTTATAAGTATTGCCATCTATAACGATGCCGCCAGCAATTTTTGAGGAAGATTTAATATGAACTTTTATAGAATCTAAATCGTTTTTAACATATACGCTAGAAGGGTATTTTAGATTGGTATTTTCTTCTACTATGACATTTTTTTTTGCAACAATTTGAAGATTTCCAGAAAAACCACTTTCAATTAAAACATCGTTTGCCATTAATACAACATCATGAAGTTGAGCAGATTTGGTTAGTTTTATGCTTCCTGTCGAGAATATAACAATGTTTCCTTTTATAATAACGTCACTTAATTGAGAACTATTAGAAACATTAAGAACAATTGTTTCAGAACTAAATGAATTTATAATTGTATTTGATTTAAAATGCTCTAGACTTAGCATTTTATAGGCGTTAATATCTAAATTCAAAGATGTTTTGATCGTTGGAAGTTTATCCTCAGAAGAGGATTGTGTTCCTTTAATCTCAACACTATTTCCTTCTTGCCCATTCAAGTAAGCTTGTTCAATAATTCCATTTGGGACTTTTGAAAATCCAATGACTTTAGATTTCCCAGATAATTTTAATGGTTTATCATAGTCGGTAACAAATAATGAAGGCCGCTTTTGATTGGGTTCTAAAATCCCAATTAAACCAATTCGATTGATTGTATCATTTTTAAATATAGTTTGACTCAATAAGATGTCATAAAATCCCCATTTTTTCTTTGTAGTGAATGTCGTTATATCATTTTCGAAAATATCAAGTGCTGTACTTGTATTAAACTCTATTTGATTTGAGTTATTGAGATAGTATTTAAATGTCGCATTATTAACATTAATTAGAGTTTCTTCAAAATCTAATTTAGAATTTAATAAGTTTTGATAATGGGATATGAGCACCAAGCATCCCGAGAATACCGAAATCATTAAACAAACAAAAATGGCATTGCTTAGAGATGATGCTTTTAACACAATAATAAAAGTTTTAGTCTTGTTTAAATGTCATAATTATATTTCTATAATAAAAGTATTTAGTCACAAAAATCAATTGTTTAAATCATTTTGATTAGCAAACCGTTAAATTCTTTAAGATCGTTTCAGGTTATTTATGTTGTCAAACGACTTTAGTTAATTTTGAGAATAGATCAATATAATGAGTTTATGGCTTTAATAGAGATGTTAAAGCCTTTTTTCATTATCAATTATAAAACGTAACTTTGGTTCAACCCAAATATAAAAATTACTATGATTGACAATTTTCTGTCAAATTTTCAAGATGGTGTCTACCACGTCCTTCATCTTAATGCTTACGATCATATTTTATTCTTAATCGTATTAGCCGTTCCGTATCTATTTAAAGATTGGAAACGTGTACTTCTTTTAATTACAGTTTTTATGCTTGGTCATTGTATGTCTTTGACTTTAACAACGTATGATGTTCTTCGTGTTAATCCTAAATTGATAGAATTTTTAATTCCACTAACCATTTTAGTTGTGGCCTTGTTTAATGTCTTTACTGCTGGAAAAAAATCACATGGAAAGACTGTTGGATTGCTGTTTTTTACAACGCTATTTTTTGGATTAATCCACGGTTTAGGATTTGTAGATACATTTGAAAAGATGATTTCTAATTCTGAAAACAAACTTTTAGCATTACTAGAAATAGGCTTAGGTATTGAAGTTGGTCAAATTGTAGTGGCTTTTATCGTTGTCTTTTTGAGTTTCCTTTGTCAGACAATTTTTAGATTTTCTAAACGTGATTGGGTCATGGTGATTTCGGCCATAGTTGTCGGTTTTGTCTTGCCAATGTTAATTCATAGCAATTTTTTTAGCTAATTGAAATCATATTTCAATAGAAGTTTTGATAAAACTTTAACGTTATGAAAGTCTTAAAACACGCCCTACATTTTGAATAATTATTACATTTGAAATATAGCCTTAATGGCGATGCAGATATTTCTGAAGAAATAATCAGCAATATTAAACCTAATACATGTCAAAACAAAAGCAATTAAGATACGATAAAGCATATTTAAGGATTGCCAAAGAATGGGGGAAATTATCACACTGTAAGCGCAAACAAGTTGGAGCTTTAATCGTTAGAGATCGTATGATTATTTCAGATGGTTATAATGGCACACCAACAGGTTTTGAAAACTATTGTGAAGATGATGAAGGCTACACAAAATGGTATGTATTACATGCTGAAGCCAATGCGATTTTAAAAGTTGCATCATCAACACAATCCTGTAAGGGTGCTACTTTGTATATAACCTTGTCTCCTTGTAAAGAATGTAGTAAACTTATTCATCAAGCAGGAATTGTTAGAGTGGTATACCATGAAGCGTATAAAGACTGTTCAGGAATAGAATTTTTAGAAAAGGCAGGCATAGCATTAGAACTAATAGAAGATGTAACCGTATAAATGACATTTGATAAAAAATACATACCGCTTATTATTGGAGTTGCTATTGCAGCTGGCGTTTTTATTGGCGGAAAATTGAATTTTTCTGATACTTCTGACCGTTTATTTACCTCTAATAGTAAAAAAGACAAACTCAATAGACTTATTGATTACATAGACTATGAATACGTTGATGATATTAATACCGATAGTATTGTTGATGTTACGGTAAATGGTATTTTAGATAATCTCGATCCACATTCTACCTATATTCCTAAGAGTGAATTAGAGCGTGTTACTAATAATATGAAAGGTGATTTTGTAGGTTTAGGCGTTAATTTTTATACCTATAACGATACCATTACAGTTATTAGAACCATCAAAGGAGGACCAAGTGAAAAAGCAGGCATTAAAGCTGGTGATCGCATTCTCATGGCTGATGGTGATTCTATCTTCGGAAAGGAATGGAGTAATGCTGATATCATAGCAAAACTTAAAGGTGAAAAAGGCTCTAAAGTTAGGCTTTCGGTATATAGAAAAGGAGAAGATGAATTGCTGAATTTTAAAGTAAAACGTGATGTTGTTCCTATACAAAGTGTTGATGCAGCTTATATGCTTACTGATAATCTAGGGTATATAAAAATTAATCGCTTTGCCGAATCGACCTATAAAGAATTTAAGCGTGCATTAGACCAACTTCAAGATCAAGGTGCTACACAGTTAGCTTTAGATTTACGTGATAATCCAGGTGGGTTTTTAGGGATAGCCGAGCAAATCGTTGATGAGTTTCTAGAAGATGATAAACTTATATTATTTACTAAAAATAAAACAGGTAAAAGAGAAAATAGTTTTGCGACACGTCGAGGTGATTTTGAAGAAGGTGAAATTTATATATTGATTAACGAAAGTTCAGCATCAGCAAGTGAGATTGTAGCAGGAGCATTACAAGATAATGATAAAGGAACTATCATTGGGCGACGTAGTTATGGTAAAGGGTTAGTGCAACGTGAAATGTCTTTAGGCGATGGAAGTGCAGTTCGATTAACAGTATCTCGATATTATACACCTACAGGGCGCTCTATTCAAAGACCATATGATAATGGTAAAAGTAATGCCTACTACAATGACTATTACAAGCGATTGAGTAGTGGCGAACTAGAAAACCCGGAAAGTATTGAAATAGCCGATTCTCTAAAATTTAAAACCCCTGAAGGAAAGGTCGTTTATGGTGGAGGTGGAATCATTCCAGATATTTTTGTACCCTTAAACACGTCGGCTCAGAATGAAACTTTAAATTATCTAAAACGTCGCGAATACATTAGCAATTTTGTTTTTGAAGAATTAGATAAAGATCGAAGTGTTTACGAAGGTGTTGAGGCTGATGATTTTGTAGCTAATTTTGAAGTAAGTGATGATATTGTTGTCAAATTTCAGGACTTTGTAAATTTAAAAGAAAGTACAAATATCACCTTTGTTGCCTATTATAGTCAAATGCAACGCCTCATAAAGTCAGAATTAGCACAACAACTTTTTGGAAGCAATACAGCAGAAAAAATCTTAAATGAAACAGATAGCATGATAGAAGAAGTGATTCTTTTAAGTGGAAGAGAAGACGATGACTTTGAGGTTAATCTTTCTGAAGAGAATAAGGACTAAATTTTATCATGCACTTTAGTGTGCTTGCCATTATTCCAAAGTGTTAGAATATCTGTTGCCACTTGTGCACCACTTCCAGAGGCAATCGCAAATTGACTTCTCCAGCCAGCTAAAGTTCCTGCAACAAACAATCCTTCTGCTATCAAATGGTTGTCATTTTTTAACCAAATACGCTCTTTTTCAATGGCTGATCTCGGGTGAGGTTCTATATAATCTTCAAGCCCTTTTATTGTGAGAAGGTTAGTATAACCTACAGCAATAACAACAGTTTTAGATGTATAAACATCTTTGTTGGTTATAATTGTATAACCATCTATTGACGATCGTACAGATTTTACTTTTTCACTTTCAATTTGTTCGATATGAGGATATAAGTTGCTGAGTTGTGTTTTCCCACGTTCTAAAATATCGGCACCTAATGTTCCAGGGGATAATCCTAAAACATTATTAAATAAAGCACTTTGTAAGTGTGAAGTACGTTGATGCATAACAATAGCAACACGTTTTTGTGCTGCATAAGGTTTTGGTTTAGCAGAACCTAAAACTAAAGCGCAAGACATGCCAGCTGCTCCACCACCAATTATAAAAGCATCGTAAATCATATGCTAATTGCGTCCTTTTAGTTTTTGATCTACACGTTTAGATAACCGTAAAACTTGTAATAAGGCAATAGCGCAAAGTGAGGCTAGAATCGTAATTAATGCAATAATACTTTTGCCTTCAAATAGATTGTCAAAATCAAGCTTTGTTGCATTGTAAATGATAAGCCCTAATGCTATAATTGTCATTAAAATGGTAAAATATTTCATTTGTATTAATTAAGCGAGTTCAAAAAGTGCTTTGATATTATGAGCAAATAACTTTACAGCGATAGCTAGCAAAATAACACCAAATACTTTACGTATAATATTGATTCCATTTTGCCCAATTAAGCGTTCGATTTTTGATGAGGTTTTTAATACAATAAAGATAATAATAACATTTAGTATTACAGCAATAATGATATTCTCAATTCTAAATTCGGCTCTTAGTGATAATAAGGTAGTTAAACTTCCTGGACCAGCAATTAAAGGAAATGCTAGTGGAAATACTGAAGCTGTTAATGCTGCATCTTCATCTTGTTTATATAAGGTGATACCTAAAATCATTTCTAGTGCAATAAAAAATAAAATGAAAGCACCAGCTACAGCAAATGAGTTGACACCAACTCCTAAAAGTGATAGAATCGATTTTCCTAAAAATAAAAAGAACACCATAATGATACCAGCAATTATAGAGGCTTTTTCACTTTGTATATGACCTACTTTTTTACGTAAATCAATGATAATGGGAATGTTTCCAATAATATCAATTACTGCAAATAAGATCATAAATGCCGTAAAGATCTCTTTTATATTTAATTGAATATCCATGAGTACTAAATTTTCGGCAAAAGTAGTTCTTTATTACAGATTTATAACATTAAATAATCGTAAAGTTTAATTACTTTTGTTACTTATCTTTTCAGTAGAGAAAAAGCATGTTTCAGTTAGGAAAAACCATAGTTTCAGAAGCTATTATAGAAAAAGATTTTGTGTGCAATTTATCGGCATGTAAAGGCGCTTGCTGTATTGATGGTGATGCTGGTGCACCTCTTGATGCTCAAGAAGTACAAATTCTAAAAGATATCTACCCTAAGGTTAAACCCTTTTTACGTAAAGAAGGCATTGAGGCTATTGAAAAACAAGGCACACACATTACTACAGCTTTTGGTGATTTTGAAACACCATTGATTAATAATGCCGACTGTGCCTATGTGATTTTTGATGATAAAAAAACAGCGCTCTGCGGTATAGAAGAAGCCTATAATCAAGGTGAAGTTTCTTGGAAAAAACCAGTCTCTTGTCATTTATACCCTATTCGAGTTAAGGATTATTCAGAATTCTCAGCAGTCAATTATGATAAATGGGATATTTGTGATGATGCCTGTACTTTAGGAAAAGAATTACAAGTTCCTGTTTACAAATTCGTAAAAGAAGCACTAATAAGAAAGTTTGGTGAAGATTGGTATACAGAACTGGAAAAGGTTGCTAAAAAACATAAGCGGTAAGTCTTATTAAACAGCTATCCATTTAGTATATTTATTAAATATTTATTCTATATGAGGTTTAGCTTAATAGTTTTTCTTTTTTTTATTGAAACCTTTGCCTGTTTTTCGCAAAACGCAAACTCCTATTACGAAAACGCACTTGAGCATTATAATACTGAAGTATACGAACAAGCTTTAGAAAACTTTCAAATAGCAAAAACTCAATTTCTAAACGAACGAAGCACTTTAAAAGTTGTTAGTTGTTTATCATACATTTCAAAAATTAAAAGTTTACAAAGCGATTATAAATCGGCTCTAGATTTTAGCGTAGAAGCTTTATCTCATTTAAAGCGAAGTGCTATTAATAATGATAGTATTTATGCTGAATTAATGTCTGAAAAGGCTTTGAGTTTAAAATCTCTTGGCGAATTTCAGCAAGCATATTCTGTTAGTGATTCATTGATAAATCGTTTAAATAAAAAAAAGAATACAACTAAGTATTTAGCTAATGCTTACCAAATTAAAAGTCGTATAGAAATAGATTTAGGAGCATATAATAATGCGATTAATTCGGCTAAAATGGCATTAATGTATAGTAATAAGCTTGATCAAGAACGAAAAGCTGCTTTATTAAATATTATTGGAGTTGGATTTTATTTTAAAGAACAATTAGATAGCGCATCTTATTATTATAATGAGTCTTATAAAATAAAATTAGATATAAAAGCAGACAACTATCAACTAGCAATAGCTACATGCAATATTGGAATAGTTCAAGAAATGCTAGGAGAATATGATAATGCCATTGCGCTTTATAATAAATCGGTACAATATGATTTACTAGATAGAGGAGAAGATGTGGGGATATTGTCTGATGTCTATGTGGCTTTATCAAACACATATTTCAAAAAAAATGATTTAGAAAAGGCTGAAGAGTTTGCTAATAAAGCGTTGCGTATAGCGATTAAAAAATATGGAGAAAATAGCCCGAAAACCAGTTTCGTATATGTCTCTTATGCAAATATTTTTGAGTTAAAAGGGGATTATGAAAAAAACATAGAATACATTAATAAGGCTTTAAATATTAGACGAAAAACATATGGAAATAATCATAGATGGACAGCTGAAAGTTTATTGTCTATTTCAGAAAGCCAAATTGAAATTGAGCGATATGATGAAGCTGAAAAAAACTATAACGAAGCTATAACTATTGCAAAATCAAATAATAACAACCTTGTTTTAGCATATGCAGAAATGGGATTGGGATATCTTTATACTAAAACTAATAGGTATGATTTGGCGGAAGAATTTTTAAAAGCGTCAAAAACTAAATTTATTAAATCTTATGGAAATTATCACAGCACACATTTAAGCGCATTGATGTATGAAGCTGAAAATTATTTCGCAAAAGGAGCGTTAGAAAAGGCATTACAAATTATAGAAATTGTAAAAGATAATGCAATTAACTCCAATTTGTTTTATCGTCTAGACGCCTTAACATTAGAACTTGATATTGCTTTAAGATATTATAATGATGCTAGCAATGCAGAACTTTTAAAAAAATGTATAGACCATATAGATGAAGCAAAACAAATGCTATTTAGTATTAGAAAGGATTATCCAACAAGTAAGTCAAAAATTCATATTAATAATAGTATGAATGATTTTGTAGCTAAAGCTATAGAAGCATCTTACATATTATATAATAATACTCAAAAGCTTATTTATGCTGAAAAAGCTTTTGGCTTATCTGAACTTAATAGAAGTAGTGCTTTGGTTTCTGGAATACAAGATGTACGATTTAAAAAAATGGCAAATGTTCCAGAAATATTATTGAAAAAAGAAAATAAGTTAAACCACGAACTTGCTAGTTTAAAAAAAGAAATTTATTACGAAGAAAATGAAGATGAGCCAGATGTCAAATACTTAAACGAGCTCTTAAGTAAACAATTAATTTGTAGAACAGCACTAGATAGCCTTTTTACTAAAATTGAAAAGGAACATCCTAAATACTATCAGTTAAAGTATAGCGATAAAATGGTTAGTTTTAAGGAGCTTCAAACCCATATATTAAATGATGATGAAACTGTAATTGAATATTTTTTAACTGAAGATCAAGTCTATGTTTTTACAATATCTAAATCTAAAATTAATTTTATGGAGCTTTCAAAAGCTCAAGATATTCAATCTGTATTACAAGTATTTAGAGAGCGATTAAATAAAAGAGAAAATCTTACGGAACAATCAAAGACCTTATATGAATTATTGATAAAAGAGTTAGATGTAAATACGAAGCGTTTGATTATAATTCCTGATAAAGAACTAAACCATTTACCCTTTGAGGCGTTAATAAAAGAAGACACCTTTTTAATTGAAGACTATATTATTTGTTATTCTGGCTCTGCAAGTTTATTAAAAACCCAACAAGACGATTTTTTCAACTTTAAATTTACAACCAATTGGGTTGGTTTTGCACCTGAATTTAGATCAAAGAATCAATTGTCTTCAAATAAAACAGAAATAGAAGCTGTAGCTAGATTAATGAAAGGAAATATGTTTTTAGGTAAACAAGCTACCATTGAGAATTTTAAAAAGTCTACTCAAAACTCTTCCATTTTACATTTAGCAACTCATGCAGAAATAGACAAAATTAATCCATTGTATAGTAAATTAATTTTTGCACAAGATTCGACGCTAACAGCTTCAGATATTTACACCTTGCCAATCAATGCAGAATTAGCAGTTTTAAGTGCTTGCGAAACAGGATTTGGTAAGCTAGAAAAAAGTGAAGGTGTCATGAGTATGTCTCGGGCATTTCAATATGCTGGAGTAAGTAGTACAGTAATGAGTTTGTGGAAAGTTCCTGATCAAGAAACAGCTAAACTGATGGAATCATTTTATAAACATTTGAAAGCTGGAAATTCAAAAGACAAAGCATTAAAAAAAGCAAAAACAGAGTACCTAAAAGCAACAGATGATGCAACTTTAAGACATCCATTTTATTGGTCTGGATTTGTGATTTCTGGGGATGTTTCACCTATAAGTAATGCTACTAACCTATTTTATTATATTTTAGTTGGAAGCCTTTTAATGCTATTTATGTGGTATAGATATCGTCTTAAAAAAAAGAATTAATCTTTTTGTAATACTAATGTTTCAATTTTTTTCAAACGCGCTTCTAGTGCCTTTTGGTTTTCTTTTAGTCTATTGTTTTCTTTTTCGAGTTCTATAGTGTAAAGAAATAATTCTTCTATTTTTTCAAGATTAGTTACAGTTGTTTTTGTAAGGCTAATATTCATGTTGTTTGCTTTAACGTCTTTATATGGAATTACACCAGGAAGATGACCGTTATTTTTAATAAATGCTTCAACCTCACTTAAAGGTTTGAATGTATAGGTTTCATTTAATTTAGACTCGCCATCAAAATAGGTCTCAAACACATAATCAGGATAAGTTGTAGTTGAAGAAATAAAACTGGTTGCTTGTGCATTTCCATTAACCACGAGTGGGTTTCCAGTTCCTAAGTTAATGGTCACTCTATCAGCTCCACCACCCAAAAATCGAAATGCATCATCACTATCTCTATACTGCAATCCCCAATCGTTATATGTAGTGGAGTGTGAAAAAACCATTCGATTAGAATTACTAAAACCACCATTAAACATATATATCATTGAACTTGGTGTTCCTGAGGTTGCTGGAAAAGTTATGCTGGTTTGGTCACTTGAAAAATTAATATCATCAGCAACAGTTGCAACGTCTAAATTGGTTCCTGTTTTAGACCAAAATGAAGGCGAAGGTAAATCAACCCAGTTAACTTGTCCAGCACCATCGGTTTGCATGATTTGGTTATTAGTACCTCGCGAAGCTGGTAGCGTATAATGGTTAGGTGTGGTTAAATTAAAATCTTCAGTTCCAATTGCTACATTTCCAACAAAAAATCCAGCAAAAGTATTTCCAGTAGCTTTTAGAGCTTCAGAATATACCCCAAAGTGATCCCCTCCTGATGTGGAATGGATTGTTGTTTGGCTTCCAAACTTAGTTCCTGCTCCTGTTCCTCCAATGCTGTTAACAATTCCTATTTTCCGATCAGATCCATTTCCATAAACATTATTGATGATTCCAGTATGCCAATCATTACCATTACCGCCAACTTGATTATCAAATCCTGTTTTTTGACCACTACCATTATTTGTGATAAAATTAGTTATACCTATTTGATTACTATTACTATCATCTTGAAAATCATTGTATACAGCATAATGTACTCCATTTGAGCCGCTTAACGTGTTTCGTATGCCAAATTGAACGGTGCCTGCTGTATTTACAATGGTATTTCGAACACCATATTGATGTCTTGTTGATGAACCATTTAATATATTATAAACTCCATAATTTTCTGATTCCCCACCATTATTTATAGAATTATAAGTACCATATTTAAATCGCCAACCTAAAGAAGAACTTGTGATATTATTATAGGTACCATAGTCTATTGACTCGCTATTAGTGGTTACAGTATTATATGAACCGTATCTATTATCTGTTCCGGCACCTGTAATATTATTATACACACCATATTTAGGATTGTTGCCAGAACCTGCAACTAGATTGTAAACCCCTCTTTGAGCATCCGCTGTTGTCATTGTTCCACTTACATTATTAAATACACCAGAAATGATGCCTGTTGTAGAAGCGTTTTCGAGATTTATAGTTCTCGTGTCTAAATTTTCAATAATGTCTAGGTTGTAATCGGCTGTATTTTTACCAATAGCAAGGTTTCCTTGTGTAAATATGTCATCGTTTATACTGCTAGGTGCTGTTGTTGTACCTTCTTCATAAAAATCATGGTCATCAACTCCTAAAGCACTTGGGTCTTGCCATGTTACATTTCCTGAAGCATCCGTTTGCATAATTTGGTTGTTGCTACCACGAGATGATGGAAGAATATAATGATCTGGCGTTGACCCTCCAAAGCCTTCAGTTCCAATAGCTACATCTCCTACAAAAAAACCAGAAAAACTTCCAGCTTTCTTAACCGTTGAGCGAATACCAAAGTGTGTCCCTCCTGCTGTTGGAGATATAAAAGTATTGACACCGTATTTATAGCCAATTCCAGTTCCATGCATGCTAATATTAGTGCCGTAATGAACACCATCACCCGTTCCTGATATGCTATTATTAACACCGTAGTGATTTCCGTTCCCACTAACATTTATAGTATTAGAATACCCTATAATTAATCCTGTGCCTATTCCAAGGAATTGATTATGAACACCATAATGCGTGCCTGACCCAATGCCTTCCATATTATTTTGAACACCAAAATGTGCGCCATTACCAGAATTTCTAATTGTGTTTACATTTCCGTATTGCGCTCCAGATCCAGACCCAATGATGTTAGTATTTGTTCCTATGTTGACAGTTAACCCTGAATTATTAAATAAGTTATTTGTTCCATATCTGGCTCTCAAATTTGTAATTCCTGAACTTGTGAAATAATTATATACACCATAATCATTAGAATCACTATCTGTAGTTAAAGAGTTATAGGTGCCAAATCTGTTCTGAGTTCCCGCACCACTTATGTCATTAAAAACACCATATTTAGGATTATTTCCTGTTCCAGTTAGTAGATTATAAACACCTCTTTGTTGTTCTAAAGTTGTCATGGTTCCACTTATAGTATTAAATATCCCTGAGATAACTCCTGATGTCGTATTATTATCAAGGTTTATTGTTCTTGTATTTGCGCTTTCGGCTATATCCAAATTAAAAACAGCATTATTCTTTCCAATTGCTACATTCCCAAAAGTGTAAATATCATCGTTGATATTATTGGGTGCAGTTGAGGTTCCTTCTTCATAAAAATCGTGGTCCTCCATGACGACTTGTGTAAGTGGTGTCCATTGTGCACCGTTAAAGAAGTAAAATCCAATACCATTTCCTCCAATTGCACTAGCATTAGTATTCCAAATTAATAACCCTGTTGCAGGTGAATTAATGGGAGTGGTTAAATTTGAAACGTTTGCTAGACTAATTCGTGGTACTAAGACCCCTTTATCACTTGAAGTTATGTCTAAAATGGACGACGCATCTGGGTTTGTATTACCAATACCTATCTGAGCTTGAAGGTTTATTGTACTTAAGATTAACACTAAAACAATTAAAACTTTTTTCATTTCTCTATACTTTAATTAGAACTTTTGTTCTAATTAGTGTTAGAAAAAGAAAAAGGTAAGCATGAGCAGCAAATTAATTTAATTTTTTAAGCAATTTCTTTGCTTCATCCTTTTTAAATGTAGACTCAGATTTGATTAAATGACTTAATTGATCTTTAGCGTTTTCAATGTTTTCGTTTTTTAGAAATGCTAAGGCTAGATACCAATTGTTTTTGGCATCGAGACTATCAGACGTTTTTAAATTAGTCTTAAAAATAGCAACAGCTTCTTCAGTTTTATCAAGTTTCATTAAGACGTTTGCTTTATAGAATGCAATAGTTTCATCTGGATTTTCTTTAAGTAATTCATCAAAATACCGAAGTGCTTCTGTATAATTTTTAATTTCATAAGCTGTAAAAGCTTTTGTTTTTAAATCGGTTTTTGCTTCACCTCTCACAATAGGCTGTACCACGTTTCTATAAGGTTCAAAGTTTTCTACATAAAGTTTTTCTGTATCAATTGTGTTATTAAAATACCAAAAGCTAGACAATCCTAATAGGATAACTATAGTTGCGGCGATTAACCAATTTTTGTAATTAAAACCTGAGTGTTCTTCTGCTTCAAACCCTTGCAACTGCTGCTTTACAGTGTTGCGCTCTTCTTTTTCAATAATAGTTTTTAAGTTTTTCTGAAACGTAACGTCTTTAGCAAACTCAGCATCTGTAGCCATGAGATGGTCAAATTCTTTTTGCGCTTCTTGGGAAAGCTTCTGGGTGAAGTATTGTGCTATTAATTCTTTTTTGTCCATAACTAGTTTTTAAAAATCATCGTCTTTAGGGATTTTAGACAACGTGATTTCTGACTTTTTACAACGTCTTTATTCGTGTAATTTAGTTCTTTCATAATTTCTTCAAGGTCAAAACCTCGATAATAAAATAAGGTTAAAACCGCTTTACATTTTTCTCCTAATGCTTTAAAAGCTGTTTGTAATTGCTTTTGTTCATTAGTTAATTCATCGGTATTTATACTAAAAGGAAATGCCTCTTTGTTTTCAATAAAATCAGATGGATTTTCAACTAAATACATTTTCTTTTGTTGTTTTAGTTTATTGAATATCATATACTTACCAATACTAAACAAATAGGTCTTTAATTCGCTTTTTAATTCATCAATAGTCCCGTTTACAGCATTGTCTCTTAATGCAATAATGGCATCTTGGTAGATGTCTATAATATCATCTTCCGTAATAGGATATTTTTTAGCAAAACCAATAAAAGCCAATCTATTGTTTGCATAGATCTGTTTTAGAGCGTTCGGGTCTCTTTTTTTTAAGGCTTCAATAACAGCGTTGTCTGTCATATTAGTGTTGGCTTCTTTTTAAAGTAAACATGAATAGTAAAAATAGAAAAATCTTACGACCCATGTTTACCTTTTGAAATATAAGGTACTAATAAGTAGATTATTAATCAATAAAACAGAAAAACATGGAGTTAAATGAAGACAGATTGCACGACTTATTAGGTAAAGTAGTAACCGAAATGGGAGCCGCAGCCAATGGGCCATTAATAACAATTGGAGATAAACTCGGGTTGTATACTACTTTAGCTGAGTCAGGTCATTTGACATCTCATGAGTTAGCAGTAAAAACCAATACTACCGAACGCTATATAAGAGAATGGCTATCTGCTCAAGCAGCTTCAGGATATGTGGAGTATGAAGCTTCTAGTCAAAAATTTTTTATGACTCCAGAGCAATCTATGGTATTTGGAAATAGAAAAAGCCCTGTATTTATGACTGGTGCATTTTATGCTATTTCCTCATTGTACCATGATGAACATAAAATAGAAAACGCATTTAAAACAGGCGAAGGCGTGTCTTGGGGAGATCATAATTCATGCTTATTCTGTGGAACAGAAAAGTTTTTTAGTCCATCATATGAAGGTAATTTAATTTCTAATTGGATTCCGTCTATGGATGGGGTTATTGAAAAATTAGAAAAAGGTGCAAAAGTAGCTGATATAGGTTGTGGGCATGCTGCATCAACAATTATTATGGCTAAGGCGTTTCCTAACTCTAGTTTTATAGGTTTTGATTTTCATGCTGCATCCATAGATCAAGCTAAAGAGAGAGCTAAAGATGCTGGTTTAACTAATGTTTCTTTTGAAGTTTCTACAGCGAAAGATTTCCCAGGAAGCGATTACGACTTTATCACTTTTTTTGATTGCTTACACGATATGGGAGACCCTGTTGGCGCTTGTGCACATACAAAGGCTGCCTTAAAATCTGATGGAACTTGCATGATTGTAGAACCATTTGCAAAAGATACTTTAGAAGACAACTTAAATCCAGTTGGAAGAGCTTTCTATGCCTTTTCAACAATGTTGTGTACACCATGTTCTTTAAATCAAGAAGTCGGATTAGCATTAGGTGCTCAAGCTGGAGAAAAACAACTTAAAGAAGTTATCTCTAAAGGCGGCTTTTCAAAATTTAAGCGCGCCACCGAAACACCTTTTAATTTAATATTAGAAGCAAGACCTTAATTGAAAACGTAGTTAAACAGAAAAACATACATAATAATGAAGACAAAATTACTCGCATTTACTTTGCTATTCTCAATAATGACGGAAGCACAAATCACAAAAGTCGAAGCTTTTACAACTGGAACTAAACTTGCTTTTTATCCTAATCAATGTGGAAATGCTATTCCTGAAGCTACAGGGAAACTCACATTTTGTGATAAAATTGACAATCTTGGTGTTGTTGAGCGTAGCTATGGTTTAAATGATAGACGTGTAGAACGTATGTTGCCAAACCACTTTAATGATGATGAGGTTTATGTGACAGGTAAGGGCTTGTCTATAAGAAATGCAGATGGGACATGGGAGAATGTACCAAATATTGCGATACCGCCTTCTACACCAAATTACACGTATATCCCAACTATAAAAAATGGTATTGTACTTCCTGATGGGAAGGTGATAATTCAAGCAACTAATGCGAGTTATGGTTTTAATAGTTACGATAGAACATTAAAAACACTAACACCTGTAAACTTCCCTAGTAATAGATTTCCGTATTTGTTTGCATATGATGCATCAAGGGATTTGACTTGGATAATTGCTTTCGGAGGAGGTGCTAATGGACGTTTTTTATTTACATATGATGGTGTTGATGTAGTTCCTGTTCAAGAGCTTGTGACAGCAGGAGGAATTAGCACGAATATTAATTCGTCTAAGTTGATTTATCAAGACGACCATTTATATATAGGCAGTGATAATGGGTTGTTTAAAATCGATATAACAGATATAACGACACCTAATGTGACTACTATTCAATACAACTCTACAACGACACCCAGCTTACCTTTTGACAATGTTAACGATTTACAATTTGATTCTAATGGCGATTTATGGTTAGCGCAAAATCAATCAAACTCAGATGGTGGAATAGTGAAATTTAATATTGCAAATCAAACTTACGATGTATTTCAATTAGAAACGGAAACCCTAGGTATTAATTATGCCTTTCAGAATCTAGCATTAGATGAGAATAATGTCATCTGGACCAATGCCTCAAATTATTCGGGTATTATGGAACTCTCATTTACTGCTAATACACCTAATTGGAATTTGCAATCATCTACAGATATAGAAGCTCTAGGAGTTCCGATAACCTATAATCCAAATAATATCTATTTCAGAAATAATCAATTCTATTTTACAACAGTGGACTTTTCATCTGCAAGCAATAGTAATTTTGAAGTAATTATAAATGATAATAATACTTGGTTTGGACGCAATGATGATGCAATAGGTAATTTATCTGACCAAATGAATAGGCGATTTACAAACGTTCAACCAGATAATGTTGGTGGTGTTTGGTGGTTTAATGCATATGATGATATCGTGATGTATAGAGATAGTGATGATAATCATCAATCTATTGCTATTGAAAATATGACTTTTACGGCGGTTGTAGATGCTGATAATAAAGCAATTGTAAAAGGAGGAAGCCCTAATGAGTTGCGAAAAATTGATTTTCCAAATGCGAATTCTATTCAAAATGAGTTTAATGAAACTAATGATATAAAACGTGTTTCAGATCAAGTTTGGGTTTTTGACCGCGGAAATAAAAAAATTGATGCTTATAAAGACAATCTATTAATACATACTTACAATTTAGATGAAGATTGGTATCAAAATGTTTTTGATTTTGCAATTGACGATAATGGAAATGCATGGTTTATGCAAAATAGTAGTGGGAGTTTAATTATTAAAAAATTTGACATTAGCACCTTGACTACGACGACTTATGATGATGAAGTTCCAGATGTAAGTTTAAGTACGTTGCGTAAGGTGGTTTCTGCACCAAATGGAGGTATTTGGTTTATGGGTACTTTTGGAGTAGTATATCAAGAAAATGAAACGTTTTATGCTTTTATGGCAGCAGACTATCCAGAAATTTACAGCCTTAGAGATATTGTAATTGATACCAATGGAAAAGCATATTTACTTAACAATGATAGTGCTTCTATAACGACTATAGAAAACCCAACAGATGCCAATCCAATATTAACTAATACAAGTATAGAAAATGAAAACACAGTACTGCCTTCTCTAGATCATTATAGGCCAGATGCCCTAACAATAGACAGTGAAGGTAGTATTTGGACACACGCTTCTCAAAATGTTTTTAAATTGATTGATAGTGATTTAGCTACAGAGTATATTCCTCAGCCAGATGTGTTGAGTGTATCTAGCATAGTGTTAGATTATGATATTCGTGTGTATCCAATACCAGCAATAGATGGTATTCATGTTAGCTCAACAATTCCAGTCGATAATTTGCAGCTTTTTGATCTTTTAGGAAAGAAAATATTAGAAACTAAATCTGTTCAATATTTAAATGTAAGTCAAATAAATTCAGGGTTATATATTTTAAAAATAACAGCTGGTAAAATAGAGCAAACTCAAAAAATTATAATTGATTAGTATCCAACAACACAGTATTTAAAACACACTATACATTATATGGGTTTTTAGTGCTGAGGTTTTATTAAATTAATCATTTACAGACAATTAATTCATAAATTTTAGAAACAATGAAAACACAACGTATAACAAAATTTGCAATTTGCTTCACTTTTTTAATGATTTTTCAATTTGGGTTTTCTCAAAAAGCCTCTAAGGTAGAATTGCCAACAACTTACGATTTTGACTATATCTACAAACTAAAGATGACGCACAAAAAAGACGTTATAAACTTTGATTATTATTTAAAAAAGGATAAAGCATACTTTGGTTTTGATTCTGCTGAAATGAGCAAAGGAAGTCAAGAGACTAAAATGTTTATGGTCATGGATAATGATCTTGGAGTAACAGCAATGTTCATGGAAATGATGGGTAAGAAAATTGTTCAGAAATCTAAACTTAAAGCATCAGATTTTAAAGGAGATGATGATGTTTCCAAATATACTTTTAACACAACAGACTCTAAAACGATTTTGGGCCATGAGTGTGAAGGCTTTGTGAGTGAAAATGATGAGGTTAAGATTACCTTTTATATTACCGATGATGTTCCAGTAAGTTTCAGCCAAGTTTGGGGAGCTAATAAAAAGAATTTTCCAAAAGGGTTTAATCCAGCCTGGATGAAAAAATATGAAGACAATGGTTTGATGATGGAAATGATTTTTGTGGATAAAAAGAAATCAAAAAATAGTATGACTATGGAATGTGTTGGTTTGGAAAAAACCGATTTTTCTATCAATGCATCAGAATACGGCTCGATGATGTCTGCTTTAGGAGCAGGTAATTAAGCCGTAAGCAGCACACTAGATTGTGTTGGGATTTTAACGATAACTTTAGTGCCTATAGGTTTCTGATTGTTGTCGTACAAATCTTCAATAGTAATACTATAATCATTGGTATAGCCTTTAGAAAAGTTCGCCAATCGTGCTTTTGTAATCGCTATGCCAACCGATTTTCTTTTGAGCAGTTTATCTTGGTTAATCTTATCAGCTTCTTTTCTACCAATACCGTTATCAGTAATGGCAATAGTTACAAAATTATCTTCCGCCCGATAGGCATGTAGGAGAATATGTTTATCATCTTTCTTAGATGAGAGTCCGTGCCATAACGCATTTTCTAGAAAAGGCTGTAAAATTAATGAAGGGACTTTAATATTTGCAGTATTGATATTCTCACCAATTTTAATTTCGAAGTCAATTTCGTTAGAAAATCTAATGTTTTCGATATTCATATAGAGTTGCATCGTATCTAGCTCATCTTCTAAGGAGTTTTCTTTTTCTGAAGATGCCACGAGTATTTTTCTAATAAGTTTAGAAAACTTGTTGAGATAATATACAGCGTTTTCTTTTTCATTATTAATGATATAGAGTTTAATCGAATTGAGAGAATTAAAGATAAAATGGGGATTCATTTGACTTCGAAGCATATCTTGTTCTAGCGTTAAAATCTGCTTTTCTTGCTGAAGTTGCCGATGCCTGTAAAGACTCACTAAAATGCCGCCAATAATAGCTAAAGCTAACATGGAATACCAGAATATTTTTTTGTTGCGCTCTAATTTAGATTTAACGATTAGGTTTTCGTCTGCGAGCGCTTTTATTTCTTTATTCTTTGCTTCATTTTCATACTGAATAATGACATCATTAACATATCTAAGATTACGATCATTATTAATGGTTTTTTCAATCTCTACAGATTCTTTATAATGATGCAAAGCCAATTCATAGTTTTCTTTTTTGTTATATAATTCTGAAAGATGTTTGTCTGCCTCAACAATAGATAGATTGAGATTATAGGCTTTAGCAACTCCAAGCCCTTTCTTTAAGTTTTCTTCTGAAGCTTCGAGTTCTTCCATTTTTTCTTGAGCCCAACCTAAATTAATATAGGATGAGGCAATATAAAACTGGTCGCCAATTTGTAGTGCTTTTTCTAATGCCTTTTCAATAATCACTCTAGCATCGGGATACTTTTTCTGTTTAATATAGACTTGTCCAATACTATTGTAACAAATTACTCGACCTAAATTTGAATTAATTTGATTGTTATAATCAAGAGATAACTTATAATTCCGAAGTGCGCTTTCTAAATCTCCAGTGGCTTCATATGCATAACCTATATTTTGATAATTAATGGCCATGCCTAAGCGATTTCCAGATTTCTTTTCAATAACTAATGACTTCTGAAATTGTTTTGTTGCTAAATCATATTGCTCTAAAATAAGGTAGATATTACCAATGCTATTTTGTGATACAGCAATATTATAGGATATGGTTTCAGAAGGATTGTCTATAGATCGAGAAATATCTAAAGCTTTGGTGTGGTAATCTAAAGCTGGTTTTACTAAATCCATTCTGCGGTAAGCTACACCTATATTATTTAAGCTCACGACTTTTAGCTCTATATTATCAGATTGATCAGCTAATTCTTTCGCTTTCTTATGAGCTTCAATAGATTGCTCATAAAAGGAAACATTTCTGTAGATAACACCCAAAGCATTAAGTGCGTAGCTTTCACCTTCTAGATAATTAATCAGATTAGACGTTTGTATCAGCGTCTTCATTTTTGTACTATCTCTAGAGTGTTTTTTAAATAATGAATCTATCGTTGAGTAATGTACCGATTTTAGAGTTTTTAAGGATTTGAGATCATTGTCAAAAGCCGATGCTTCATTATTTTGAGTATGACCAAAAACAGGTTTGAATAAAGCTATTAGTATAATGACCAATAAAAAACTAGTGTAACGAGATATGGTATGTAATCTAAAATATTTCAAATTATAATTTCTCTAAAAAATCTGATTTTCGTTGTCTTGCCACAGGGATTTTATGGTTAGACTCCATGACAACATAACCTTCATTTTTTATGAACTCTTTTATTTTAGTTAAGTTAATAATAAATGAATTATGAATTCTAAAAAAATAATGCTCAGGTAGAATAGCATTAACCTCTTTTAGTTTTTTTGTAATAACAATGTTTTGCTGTTTTGCAGTAACTATCGTACTATAGTTGCCATCAGATTCTACAAACAGAATATCATCTATGTCTAAAAAAATGAGCTTCCCGTCAGTATTAATTGTGATTTTCTTTTTGTCAAATTTTTCATTAAAACTAATAAGCACTTCCTCTATTTTTGAAGAGCTAACCAATCTAGAATTGAACTTTTTTATTTTTTGTATAGTGTCTTGTAAATCATCTGAATCTATAGGTTTTAATAAATAATCAATAGCCTCATGTTTTAGAGCTTTAATAGCATATTCATCGTAAGCTGTTGTAATAACAACAGGGAAGTCTTTATTTGAGAGTTTTTCAAGAAACTGAAAACCATCCATAGTCGGCATTTGAATATCTAAAAACAAGCAATCTGGCGTATTGCGATTTAAATATTGAATAGCGTCTTCCGGATTTGAAAATGTTTCGATAATTTCGATATCATTACTGAAATTAGTAAGCTCCCAAGACAAGCCTTGAATGGCTTTTGGTTCGTCATCTACTATTACTGCTTTAATCATAATATCAAATATAGAATATAATACAATAGGTTGTCTGTATTATGTATAGTTAGCATGATTTCCTGTGTAATGTGTTTTAAAGTATGAATTTAAATTTTAGTATTACCAAGTATACACTTTTTGCAACCAACCATACAAATTGAAACTTTTAGACGAATATAATTTATCATATTTGAATTGAAATTAAGATGACCAATCAAAAAAATAGAGTGATCGTGGGGATTCACTTTTTGATTAAATGCTATTAATCATAAAAAGTCAGGGTCAAACCTGACTTTTTATTCTTAATTTCAATTAACATGACTTTATATTAGTAAATAGTTTTAGTTAGTTTAGTTAATTATTAGGGGAAAAAAGAGAGCAAGAAAACGCTCTCTTTTTTGTTTGCTTTTCTTTCTGTTTTTTCTTTTAACTTATCTAGTAAACACCGCTTGTCACTAGCAATTTAATAGGATTATACTTACGTTTTTTGATTTAAAAATATTTTTTTAAAACTCTGATTATCAATGCTTTAAAATTATTTTTAACAAATCTTTGATTTTTTTGTGAATTCCTCATTGTTAAAAACTTGTTGAAAAGGTTTCTCAAAAAACAATGAAATATCACATACATTTTTGAATCTTTGTTAGTCCCAAATCACACTAAAATTTTCAGCTTATTTTTTAATTTAAAAAACCCAATTAATATGTCTCAAGTTGTAGAACCAATTTTGCAAGAAAACAAAGATCGATTCGTGATTTTTCCTATCCAACACCATGATTTATGGGAATGGTATAAAAAATCTGAAGCTAGTATGTGGACTGCAGAGGAAATTGATTTACACCAAGATATTACAGATTGGACAGCTAAATTAACTGATGATGAACGTTATTTCATTAAGCATGTTTTAGCATTTTTTGCTGCAAGTGATGGTATTGTTAATGAAAATTTAGCTGAAAATTTTGTGAATGAAGTCCAATATAGCGAAGCCAAGTTTTTCTATGGGTTTCAAATTATGATGGAAAACATTCACAGTGAAACCTACTCATTATTAATTGATACGTACGTAAAAGACGAAAAAGAAAAAGCAATGCTTTTTAATGCTATTGAAACATTTCCTGCAATCAAAAAGAAAGCAGATTGGGCATTAAAATGGATTGACTCTCCAAGTTTCGCTGAGCGCTTAATCGCTTTTGCAGCTGTGGAAGGGATTTTCTTTTCAGGGTCATTTTGCTCAATATTTTGGTTGAAAAAGCGTGGCCTTATGCCAGGTTTAACGTTTTCTAATGAGTTAATTTCTCGTGATGAAGGCATGCACTGCGACTTTGCAGTACACTTGCACGAAAATCATTTAGTTAACAAAGTACCAAAAGAACGTATTAAAGAAATTATTGTAGACGCTTTAAATATTGAAAGAGAATTTATTACAGAATCTCTTCCAGTAAGCTTAATAGGCATGAATGCTAAATTGATGTCACAATACCTAGAGTTTGTAACCGATGGGTTACTTGCAGATTTAGGATGTGAAAAAGTTTATAATACAGCAAATCCTTTCGATTTCATGGATATGATTTCGCTACAAGGAAAGACGAACTTCTTCGAAAAGCGAGTTTCAGAATACCAAAAAGCAGGTGTTCTTAACAAAGAAGAAGATGAAAATAAATACGATTTCGGTTCTGATAATTTCGATTTCTAGAACTAAATATTAAGAAAGACAGAAGTATTTTAATTGGTTAGCGTTTTCTTAAATCTTAAGAATTAGTGACATCCAATTTTAATTTCAGTATATAAAAACCTAATAATTAATCCATTGCTAATCAGTACCTTACTGATTTGTGATAACTAACTAACCCTTTTTCTGAATGGTAGCTTCAGAAAAGAACTAAAAAATGTGTAACGTATGTATGTAGTAAAAAGAGACGGAAGAAAAGAACCAATCATGTTCGACAAAATAACGTCGAGAGTTCGTAAACTGTGTTATGGCCTTAATGAGCTTGTTGACCCAATTAAAGTGGCAATGCGAGTTATTGATGGTTTATACGATGGTGTAACCACAAGCGAATTAGATAATTTGGCAGCAGAGCAAGCCGCAACTATGACGACTGCTCATCCAGATTATGCACGATTGGCGGCACGTATTTCTGTATCTAACTTACATAAAAACACAAAAAAGACCTTTAGTGAGGTCATGACCGATTTATATACATATGTAAATCCGAGAACTGGTAAAAAAGCACCATTACTTAGTGATGAGGTGTATAAAGTGATTACAGATAATAAGGATAAATTAGATTCTGCTATTATCTATAACCGTGATTTTGGTTATGATTATTTCGGATTTAAAACCTTAGAACGTTCTTACCTTTTAAAATTAAACGGAAACATTGCCGAACGTCCACAGCACATGTTAATGAGAGTATCTATTGGTATTCACCTTAACGATTTAGATGCTGCTCTTGAGACCTATGAGTTAATGTCTAAAAAGTATTTTACACACGCTACACCAACATTGTTTAATTCAGGGACACCAAAACCACAAATGTCATCATGTTTTTTATTAACAATGAAAGATGATAGTATTGATGGGATTTACGATACATTAAAACAAACAGCTAAGATTTCTCAATCAGCAGGTGGAATCGGCTTATCTATTCATAACATTCGTGCTACTGGAAGTTATATCGCTGGAACAAATGGAACAAGTAATGGTATTGTGCCAATGCTTAAAGTATTTAATGATACTGCACGTTATGTAGATCAAGGCGGCGGAAAACGTAAAGGAAGTTTTGCAATGTACATCGAGCCATGGCATGCCGATATTATGAGTTTCTTAGATTTAAAGAAAAATCATGGTGCCGAAGAATTACGAGCACGTGATTTATTTTATGCGATGTGGATGCCAGATTTATTCATGAAACGTGTACAAGAAGATGGTGAGTGGACCTTAATGTGCCCTAACGAATGTGAAGGCTTATGTGATGTGCATAGTGAAGAATTTGAAGCGCTTTACACTAAATATGAAGCTGAAGGTAAAGGACGTAAAACAATACGTGCACGCGAACTTTGGGAAAAAGTATTAGAATCTCAAATTGAAACAGGCACGCCTTATATGTTGTACAAAGATGCTGCTAACCGTAAGTCTAATCAGAAAAACTTAGGAACAATTCGTTCGTCTAACTTATGTACAGAAATTATGGAGTATACTTCCAAAGATGAAGTTGCTGTATGTAATTTAGCTTCGATTGCCTTACCAATGTTTGTTAAAAACGGCGAGTTTGATCATAAAGAGTTATTTAGAATCACAAAGCGTGTGACAAAGAACTTAAATAGAGTTATTGATAGAAATTACTATCCTGTAAAAGAAGCTGAAAACTCGAACTTCCGTCATAGACCAGTTGGTTTAGGAGTACAAGGTTTAGCAGATACATTCATTAAACTGAGATTACCTTTTACAAGTGATGAAGCTAAAAAATTAAACCAAGATATTTTTGAAACATTATATTTTGCTGCTGTTACCGCAAGTATGGAGGAAGCAAAAGCAGACGGTCCTTACCAAAGTTATAAAGGATCTCCAATTAGTAAAGGAGAATTCCAATACAATCTTTGGGGAATTAAAGATGAAGAATTGAGCGGACTTTGGGATTGGGCAAAATTGCGTAAGCAAGTACTTAAAAATGGTGTTCGTAATTCACTATTAGTAGCGCCAATGCCAACAGCATCAACTTCTCAAATTTTAGGAAATAATGAATGTTTCGAACCGTATACATCTAATATTTATACGCGTCGTGTATTATCTGGTGAATTTATCGTTGTAAACAAACATTTATTAGAAGATTTAGTAGAATTAGGACTTTGGAACGAAGGGTTGAAAAATGAAATCATGAGAGCTAATGGATCTATACAAGGTGTAGATAATATTCCTCAAGATATTAAAGAATTGTACAAAACGGTTTGGGAGTTGAGTATGAAAGATATCATCGATATGTCTCGTCATAGAGGTTACTTTATCGATCAGTCTCAATCATTAAACTTGTTTATGGAAGGTGCAACAATGGCTAAATTAACATCGATGCATTTCTATGCTTGGAAAAGCGGATTAAAAACAGGAATGTACTACTTACGTACCAAGAGTGCTGTTGATGCTAAGAAGGTCACTATTTCTAGAGCTGAAAAAGTGGAGCCTATCGCAGAACCTGTAGCCGAAGTACAGCAAGTAGCCGCTGATAACGTGGCTCAAAAACAACAAAAAGCTGCCGAAACTGCTGCCAAGTTTGCAAAACAAACAGCAGAGAAAGTAGACGTAGAACCAATGAGTGCTGATGAAATGAAAGCATTGATTGCTCAAGCTAAAGAAGCCGAAGGCGATGATTGCTTAATGTGCGGTTCTTAATAATTAAGTGTTAAGTTAAAAAAGCACCTCGAAAGAGGTGCTTTTTTTATATTTGAACAGATCTATAGTTATGAAAATAAATCAAACAAACAAACTTAAAGAAGTCGCTAGCGTATTTTTTAAATTAGGTTGTTTTGCATTTGGAGGTCCTGCGGCGCACATTGCTATGATGGAAAATGAAATCGTTACCAAACGGCAATGGATGACGAGAGACTATTTTTTAGACTTAATAGGAACCACAAACTTAATTCCTGGGCCAAACTCTACAGAGATGACCATGCATTGCGGCTATGAAAGAGCTGGCAAAATAGGGCTTTTTGTGGCAGGCTTATCTTTTATAATTCCAGCAACAGTAATTACTGCAATATTGGCCTATTTATATGTTTCATACGGAACGCTACCTGAAGTTGAACCCTTTATTTTTGGCATTAAACCGGCTGTTTTAGCCATTATTGCTTCCGCGATAATAAAACTAGGAAAGAAAGCTGTAAAAGGAGCAGAACTTGCTGTTTTAGGAGGCCTAGTTTTGACTGCTAGTTTGATAGGTGTCAACGAAATTATAGCCTTATTATCTGCAGGTATATTAGGCATGTTATACTTTTCAATTAAGGATAAAGCCATCAAAAGTGCAAATGGTTTGTCCCCTTTATTTCTATTATCTGGTTTGGGGACTTCGGTATTAAAAGTATCAACACTTAATGTGTTTTGGGTGTTTTTAAAAGTAGGCGCTATTCTCTATGGAAGCGGTTATGTATTGTTTGCCTATCTGGATGCCGAATTGGTGACAAGAGGCTGGTTAACTAGAGCAGAACTTATAGATGCTATTGCTGTTGGCCAATTTACACCTGGTCCAATACTGTCTACGTCTACATTTATTGGATATCAATTGTCTGGGTTTTATGGTGCATTAGCTGCAACAGCAGGTATTTTTTTGCCTTCATTTTTATTTGTTTTAATACTCAACCCTTTTATACCAAAAATGCAGCAATCTAAAGTATTAAGGCATTTTTTAAATGCTGTAAATGTAGCTGCAGTAGCAGTGATGCTAGCTGTTTTAGTGATTATGGCAAAAGAAACCTTGATAGATTGGAAAGCAATAGTTATTGCCTTAGTTGCTGCGATTTTAACTTTTAAAACTAAAATCAGTCCTATTTGGGTGATTGTTATAGGAGCCGTTTTAGGTTATATATTAGTTGCTGTATTGCCTAGTTAGATAATTTATCAGTTCCTAAATAGGCGTCATCTTTATTATAATACCAAGCTCTGTTTTTTGGAATCTTAATAGCATTAACAGTTGCAGTATCCGTTAGAAGAATATATTCACCACTATCTTTTTTAAGTTTACCATTAGCATCAGTTTTAAAAAACTGATAGATTTCCATGGCATAGGTTTTAGGATCAAAATAGAAAAACCACACATCGCTACCTACATCTTTATCATAAGATGCCTTTAATACCAAGTATTCTTTCCCTTTAAACGTTTTACGTTCTACTTTATCATCGATGATGGTCCCTTTGTCTTTTAGTTTCATAGGTAAACCGTAGAGATAGGTATAATAATTTTTATACAGATTTGCGCGATCACAACTTAAATTATGAGTTTTTAGTTGTGCTTCGGAAATGTCTTCTGAACCATTTAATTTTATAGTACACTTATCTTTTTCAACAGTATACTCTGTAGTGATAGAATCCCGTTTTGCACTGACATAAAAGTATTCTTGAGGTAAATTGATACTAATTTTACTATCCCGATTAGGATTGTTTGGTGTTTCCATCGTGACATGAAACTTTGCATTAAATGTTGGCCAATTACCATTTGGGTCATGATATGCAACGGCTTTTTTAAGAAGTTCAGAGCCTGATATTTCTTGAGCAATTGCTGATGAAAAAGTAATTAAAGCGACGAAAATGAGTGTAAGATATTTCATAAAACTAAAATTTGAATACTCGAAAATAAACTATTTGATTCTAATTATAGAATGCTATATTTGAAATCACTAACCAAATGACTTACTTATGAACCGTATTGAATATACTGTAACCCAAGATGTTTTAGCTGATAAAGGGATTCGCTTTGCCAATTATATTATCGATTATATTATACAAATTGGACTAGGAGCAGCTATTGGATTTGTTCTTGGAGTTATTTCAGAATTAACAGGGAATTATGCATTAATTGACTTTTTCTTTTATTCTGGTAGCATAATGGAATTTGTCTTCGGATATTTGATACTGTTATTGTACTATACCGTTTTTGAAACTTTGACAGGACGCACATTAGCGAAGTTTATTACTAAAACTAAAGTTGTGTTATATGACGGATCTAAACCATCGTTTAATGAAATCTTAGTACGATCATTATGCCGTTTAATTCCGTTTGAGCAATTTTCGTTTTTAGGCAATGATTCTAAAGGATGGCATGATTCTATATCTAAGACTTATGTTGTAGATATCAAGAAATTTGAAGCAAAAAAACAAACTTTTGAAGAATTAGATGAAATTGGTAGAATAGGAGAATAATTCTACTATAAGTTATAAAAAACGCCTCCAGATATACATTATTCTGGAGGCGTTTTTAGTATGTAGAAACTTTCTATTAGTTACTCACTTTCTTGATCAGGACTTGTTTCCTCTTCAACACTTTCATCAGCAATACTAATTGTTGCAGGAGCAACTGAACTATCATGAGCATCATGATATTCATCTAAAAGATTCATAGTTGCATTTAATAAATCTTTTGTTTCTAAGAGTAAGCTAAAATAAAGCGTCGTATTCTTCGGGCTTGATTCTTCTGTACGTGTACGTTCAACTTGTTTTTGAATTTTTTCTTTAACCAAATTGTAGACATCAGCTTTTTCATTTAAGATTGCTCCAATTTTTTCAAAAGATCTAGAATCAAAAGCAGCTTTGGTGTCTTCAAGTAACATCTCCATTTTATCATCGAGTTCTTTTAATTCTTTAATTTGAGAGAATTTCAATTTTTTATGATTGTTATTAATGTGTTTATGACTTACTTTAGAAATGTATTCTAACGATTGGGTCATATCTTGAAGGTAACCAAGAATATTAATATAGAAATTACTTGCACCTACACTAGACTCATCAAGGTTTTTGATAAAATAAAATATGTTATCACGTAGCTCATCAATTTCATCTGAAAGTTTAACGACCTGCTTTTTATTCTTTTTCAGAAGCGCTAAGTCTTGTAATGCTAAACCTTTAATAGCGTTCGTGTAAATTTTGTTTCCACGCTTAACAACACTAGCAATATTCGTAGCACTTTCATGAATCACACCTTGTACAGAACTACTTTCCGCTTTAGTTAAACTATCTTCAGCTTTTGCTTCTTTATTCTTTTTATTATGTACTAAATAACTTCTTAGTAAAAGCGCAAATGCAACTACAAGTAATATTGGGAACATTACTGGTAAGTTGAGGTTTAATAAGTACGCCACTATCGCAGCAGCACAAAAGGCACTAAAAGCAGTAAAGAACCAACCACCAATAACGTTTATTACACCAGCAACACGATATACAGCACTTTCTGCTCCCCAAGCTCTATCCGCTAAAGAGGTACCCATGGCAACCATAAAAGTTACGTATGTTGTTGATAAAGGAATTCCTAAAGAAGTTGCTAATGAAATTAGAACAGCTGCAACCATCAAATTCACAGCAGCTCTTACCATGTCAAATGCAGGTAACTCATGTGATTTGTTTCTAGGTAAAGAAATCACAGGAACTTCAAATTGTTTTTCAATTTTTGCTTGCCAAGACTCAGGTAAAATATAACTCGTCATTTGAGACATAGCCATAGCTACTCTTACAAAGCCACGCGATAAAAAATTAGGTTGAAAACGCTCTTTAGTTTCCCCTTGACTAGATAAATCTAATGAGGTTTTTACCACGTTTTTTGCTTTACTTGAAAACCATAACGTAACGACCATAACTAAACCAGCTAAAACTAATAATAGTGTAGGTGTAGATACTTTTTTACCAAGGCTATCCATTGGGAAGTTTTCTGCCGATAAACCAAGTGTATTCACAAGTGGATCAGAAAAATCAACGAATGATTGCCATGCCGCAATAGGAACACCAATGAAGTTTACTAAGTCATTTCCTGCAAAGGCTAAAGCCAGTGCAAAAGTTCCTACAATAATGATGAGTTTGTAAATGTTCTTTTTTAAGGCCGTTACAAACAAATAAGATAATAAAGACCAAAAAACTAAACTTAGTGCAACTATTGGTAGTACATTAACTTCTAAAAAGCCTCTTAAGGTCAACCCTACGGTTCCATCATCTGTACTAACCTTTATTAAGTCTTTCTTTTCTTTAGTTAAGTCTTTAATACTTTCAAACGTGCTTCCAAAGTAATTGTTAGCCCAATCTAAAATACCATCAACCGAACCACTATATAAAACATCAACAATAGATTTGGCATAGTTAGTTCCTTTAATTCCTTTCATGAAAATAAAGTATGTTAATGCCGTTAATGCGATACCTCCAAATAAAGCGCCAACCCATTTTGCTTTTTGTTCAAAATTGTAAGATAAGAGTAGCCTTGTTATCCATTGTACAATGGCTCCGACGGAGAAGGCTATGACGACGGAGAGCAGGATTCCGACTATAATCTTGGTGGCGGTTTCGGTATTAATATAATTAAGAACATCTGAAAAAATGCCACTACCACTATCACTATAAATCTTAATGAAAGACATCGCTACTGCAGCTCCTAATAGCTCAAATACAATAGATACTGTTGTTGATGTAGGCATTCCTAGAGTGTTGAAAAAGTCTAAGAGAAGAATATCTGTAATCATGACTGCCATGAAAATTATCATGATTTCATTAAACATAAATTCACTTGGATTAAAAATCCCTTTTCGAGCTACCTCCATTAAACCACTAGAAAAAATGGCACCAACTGCGACACCAAGACTAGCAACAATCATAATCGTTCTAAAGGAAATAGCTTTAGAACCTATTGCTGAGTTTAAAAAGTTTACTGCATCATTACTAACACCTACAACCAAATCAGCAATTGCTAAAATGGCTAGGGCTATAATCATATATAAATAAATATTATCCATAATCTTTTAATTTAAAAAGGTTTGCAAATATCTTTAGAGTTTCTCTTTAATATGTTACCTTATTGTTATGTTTTTTGTTCTTTAAAAATGAATGTCAAATCCTAATCTAAATGTGATGTTATCATCATTACCATCTAAAGTTGAATAACTAATATCAGATTGTACTTTTAATTTATGTCCCACTATATATTTTGAAGCACCTAAAGTATATTGATCTGTTGGAAGGGCTCCAGTTACAGATTCATAATCTACAGTTGTAAAACGTGCAGCGATTTCATAGTTGCTTTTAAATAAATAACCCGCTTGAAGGTTTAAAGCATTACCAGTTAAAACGACATCTCCAGTAGGTGTTGTACCGTCCAACTCAGTTGCGATTTCATCATCTGCAGTACGTTTTGCATATTCTCCCATAAATGAAAAGCCATTGTATTTAAACATAGCATCTGCAAAAATGGTCGTTTGATCTGTTTCATATAAAGAGCCATCAGCTCTCATCATATAATCTCCAGCAAAGCCTCTTTCTCTTACTGCATTTTGGTTTAAATTGTATGTGAAACCAACCATAAGTTTTGGTTGTTCTTCACGTTTTAAATCAGCTTGCACATAATCTCCTTTAGATTTAAATGTTCCGAATGGTAGAAACTCAAGTCGAGCTGTATATTGTAAACCACCTTCATTGCCTTCAGTGACATTACGTCCTTCTCCTTGAGAAATTGAAAGTTTTTCACGCATTAAAAAATCGCCACCTAAATTGCTTTTGTGTCGTAATTGTACCCCTAAGTCACGGTCAATATTGAAACGACTATTAAGTAAAGATCGATCGATAAGTTGAAGATTCGCTGAAGATACAACACGTTCAACATTACCAGGTAATTTTGTCTGTCCAGCCCAGAGTTCCCAATTGCCAGAAAAATTCCACATAATTACAGCATCTAAAATATAACGTGGCGTATTTCTGTTAAATTGATTTGCTCCTGAAATATCTCGATTTGACAAACCTAGCTCAATTTTATATTTAAGTTTTGGGCTATAAGCAAAACCATCAAATTTTAGTCGCGCACGTCTTACTATAAAATTGTGTTCTGGACTACCGTATTGATCACCATCGTGATCCCATGAAGACATCGTACGAACTTGAAAACGTGGTGCAAATTTTACACTAAAAGAGCTGTCTTTTGCTACAAAATTTATGAGGCCTTTACCAAAAGAGGTGTCACTAATTTCTTGTGAGTAGGAATAGTTAAGAATACTCAGTAGTAATACAAGAGTTAATTTAGATTTCATTGTAAGGTATTAGTTTTTGTCGCTGCAAATAACCGAATCTAATGTTAACTAAATGTTTCCTTATAATTAATTTTTAAGCCTTATTTTAATAAAAAAGGCTACTTTTAAAAAAAGTAGCCTCATTAGAAATCATAATAATTTAGTCGACAAAAACTAATAAATTTTATGAAATACTAATTGTGTATTAAACACATACACAAATATGAGTATAGTAAGTAATCTAATTGTAATGCTAATATTATCTAATTATTAAGATTTTTAAACGCTTGATAATCAATATTTAAAATACTCAATGTTAATTTAATGTTACGAAATTGTTGGGATATTGTAAAGTTTTATTTAGCTTTGTTAAGTAACGACTTCAAATACCCAGATTCAAATGAAAAAGATATTCGCAATACTAGTCATGTTAAGTGTAACGCTAACATTTGCTCAAGAAACTAAAAAAGTAGATGTTAATAAAGATGGTGATTTAACTGTTGCAACCTATTATCACGATAATGGAGCAATAGAACAACAGGGAACATTTAATGACGCAGGTGAACTTCATGGTGTTTGGACAAGTTTTGATGCTGAAGGTAACAAAGTAACTGTAGGAAATTATGTAAATGGAAAAAAAGTTGGTAAATGGTTATTTTGGTCTGGTAATAAACTAAGAGAAGTAGATTACGTAGATTCAAAAATAGCTAGTGTAAGTGAATGGACAGATAAAGTCCAAGTCGCAGTAAGCAACTAATCAAAATATAAGTTTATAAAAAACCCCAACCATTATGGTTGGGGTTTTTTATAAATTAACTTAAGTTTTAGAACTTAAAAGAATATCCTAATGATATTTCAGTTCCAGGTTCTCTCAAAGAGAACGTTTGGTTTTGAGCACCAAAGGATTCATAATCACTTTCTCTTTTGCTATTTAAAAGGTTAGTGACTTTTAAGTCGATAGAAGACTTTTTATTTTCTCCAAAAGCTTTATTCAATGTAAAGTTTAAACTATTAAAAGGCTGTGTGTATACGTCTGGTACAAGTCCAATTCCAACAACTTGAAGTGTTTCACCTTGTACATTATAAAATAAACCAGTTTGTAATCCGATATCTGAGTTGTTGTAATCCAAACCAAAATTGATAACATAAGGAGCTTGCCCCTGTAAGTCTCTTTCTCTTTTAATAGTTTCACCATCTCTAGCGGCCAATTGACGACTGGTAAACTCGTCTTCAGACATCGTTAGTTCAGATTTTGTAAGCGATATATTTGTTGTGAATTTTAAATCTTTTAAGCCTTCAGTAATAAAACCAAGACGCTGTCTTAATTCAAACTCTAAACCATATACTTTTGCATTACCTAAGTTAGCTACGGTTAATTGCGTAGGTGCCTGTAAAAAGAAGGATTGTTCAATAGGATCTTTAAAATCTTTGTAAAAACCACTCACGGCAAACATTTGACCATCCTCTCCAAAACGCTCATATCTCAAGTCAAAGTTATTGACATAGGTTGGTGCTAAATTAATATTACCAATAAATAAACGGTTTGTAATAGGATCAAAAATACGTGCTACCGAAGATTCTTTGAATGAAGGTCTTGCTGTTGTACGAGAATAGGATGTTCTTATGTTTGTATTATCTGAAACCGCATAAATTAAGTTAGCAGAAGGAAATATATCCAATTCATCTAAAATGGTTTCTCTTTCAAACTGCCTTTCATTGTTTTGACCTGTGTAAAAAGATGTAAAGAATTCTGATCTTACACCTAAAACGGTTTTAAGATTTTCAGACATATTAAATTCAGCTGAAAAATAAGTAGCACCAATATTTTGCTCACCTTCATAAGCATCAATTGGGTTAAATTGATCACCAAATACTAAGAAGGTTCCTGAGTCTGTTGTTGGATTCCAAATATTTTCTGAAGCTAAAAGATTATCGGCATTACCATCGGCAATAAACGAATCATCTCCTTGAATATTAAACGTATAATCATCAATACTGAAATCTCTAAACTTATACGTGAAGCCACCACCAAACTTTAATTTTGCTGGTTTTCCAAACAACTCTACAGTTTTATCAAAATCAACTTTTCCGGCCCAGTTTTCTTCAATTAAATTTCTCCACAATTGAATTGGGAAGGTCGAAGCAGAAGGGCTTACAAAGAACTGCCCTTCTCCAGATTGTTGGAGTGGTGTAATTCGATGTGCTTTATCCATTACTTTAGAGAATGTTGGTGATAACTTCCATTCTAAATTGAATGCATTTTCATCAGTACTTAAACGATGTTTACCACTCAATAATAAATTGGTGATTGAGCGTTCAGTATAGGTTAATGAACTTTTAATTAATGGTTCAATACCGCCACCAACACCATCTTGGGAGATATCTTGATTAAAAAAACCAGCCGTAGATTCTCCGTTTTGAATATGTAATAAATTAACCTTGTACTTAGATGTATCTGTTTTATAAGTTAATCCTAGCATTCCATTAAGGATGACATTATTTATACCTTCAGACCCTCTAGAATCTAAAACGGAGTTTAGCTCTTTTTCAGAAGCATCGCTAAAGTTCTTTACATAAGCGCCGTCATTTCTGTTTTCATAAAACGTTGTTTCATTTTTGTATGAGAATGAGGCTTGGTATCCAATTTTATCATCACCAAGATCATATTGATTTCCTAAGGTAAAACCAAAATCAAAGTTCATTCCGCTCGTTTCTTGTTTAGCCTGAAGCTCTTTTTGGAACCGATTTGTAAGTGTTGTCAATAATACTCTATTTTCAAATGTTCCAGGAATAGGTTGGTATCTGTTTATAGGTAAATTTCTAGTGCCATCGTCAAAACCAAAAACATCTGTATCACTTCCTGTATATGTTAAATACTTATCATTAAAGTGCATACTTGGATTATATCCAGTACCTAATGAAATAGTATATTCAGCTTTCGTCGGAAAATCTTTAGTAACAATATTAACAATACCTCCTGTGAAGTCGGCAGGATATTCGGCTGAAGCCGATTTCAATACAATTACATTATCTAAAATGTTTGTAGGAAATAAATCCATTTGAATCGTATTTCGATCTGGATCTAATCCAGGAATGTCAATACCGTTTAAAATAGATTTTGTGTATCGGTCGCCTAAACCACGAACATAAACGTATTTTCCACCTTCTATAGAAACACCAGGAACACTTTTTACGGCACTTGCAAGATTACTTGCTCCAGAGCTTTTAATAGATTGAGCAGACAAACCATCCATAACCACAGCAGATTTCTTTTGCATGTTCAGTACAGCGCTTTCTGTATTTCGTTTTACACTGGTAGTTAAAATTATGGTATCAAGAGAATTGGTTTCTAGAGTAATATCTAATGTGGTCACTTCTCCGGGTTTGATAACAACATCACTAATTTCTTGAGTGTTATACCCAACAAATGAAAATACGATAGTGTAAGTGCCAGGGTCTAATTCTAACTCGTACTTACCATCGAAATCAGAAGTTGTCCCAGTTGTCGTACCTTTTACTAAAATATTAGCAAAAGCCATTGGTTCTACAAACTCACCATCCATAATTGTTCCTGCTAATGTGCCTTCTTGAGCATTAACAAAACCAATACTTAAGAATAGAAGTAAACAGAGTGAGTATATATTTTTTCCCATATTGAATTAATTCTTAAACTACTATTCGTTAAAAGTGATTAACAAATAGTAGTTTATATTATATTAGAGTTTTGACTTGTAAATTTAGTTTCAATTTAAAACCCTAATCCACCTGTAGTGTTAGCGTAAGTCCAAGCCAATTCTGAAGTTGTAGCACCTACTGTATTGGCGCCTTGAGTTACTGCAGTTGCAGTAGACCCAAATCCAGTTACAACAACTGTTTCTGCTTTGTTTACGAAAATATCTTCAACGGCAGCAACACCAGTAGGCAATACGATTTCCCAAGTTCCGAAAGTTAAATCTGAATTGTTATAGTTGGTTGCAACACCATCGTTGTCTAATTCTACATCTGAAGACGCTTTAAATCCGAAAGCATATATATTGTTAGTAGTGCCAGTTGCACCACTTCTATAGTCTGCATACTCACCATTGTCGGTCACTGTATTACCAATAATGGTTGCATTTTGTAATGTGAAAGCACCAAGAGCAGATCCTTCTGGGCCATCAATTTCAAAAGCGTGATCAGAAAAATCTCCTAATACAACGACTGCATTATCAATAGTTCCTGAATAAGCCTGGTCAATATCTAAGGCATCATCACCTTGAGCCCAAACTAGTAAATTTGAAGCATTAACAGTTCCACCAAAAAACTCAATGCCATCATCTACGTTAGCAACAACTTCAATATTGTTGATAACTGTACCATTACCAACACCACCTAAAGTAAGACCGTTGATTTCGTTTCCTTCTCCAATTAGAGCACCTCCATGACGAATAGATACATATGAAATCACACCTGAATTATCAGCAGCGTCAGACCCTCCATATAATCCAAAAGTATCATCGGCAGGAATCCCTTCAATTTGAGCTTCAGTAATATCTCCTGAAAACGAACAAGGCGCATTTCCTAATATGATTAAGCCTCCCCAAAGTCCTCTATCATTTTCATCTAAATTTGTTCCTGCAGTTTCTCCACATGAAATGTTATCAGAAGTTGAAGTAAAAATAATTGGTGCAGCAGCTGTTCCGGTAGCATTAATTTTTGCACCTCTTGCAACGATTAACGCAGAAGCTAAAGACCCTGTTCCTGGTGTCCCTTTTATTATAGTTCCTGCTTCTATTGTTAATGTAGCGCCATTGTCTACAACCACTTTTTGATTTAATTGGTAAATGTTATCGTTTGTCCATGTCGTGTTTTCTGTAATAGCGCCAGTTACAGAAACTGTTGGGCAATCTTCACCATTTCCATTTCCGTTACCATTATTGATAATCGTAGTTTCTTCTATGATAATAGGAGTGTCGTCGTCTTTAAAACATCCAGTAAATACTAGAGAAGAAGTGATTAATGCAGATAATACTAATTTTTTCATGATAATCTTTTTAAATAGTTTTTATGTTATTCTATTAATGATGCAAAGATGAATGTGTAATGTAAAGTCAAGGTTAATTAGGTATTAAACCTAAATCATAAAACCGTTAACTAAGTGTTATGCGAAGTGGGTATTTTTTATGAATAGGAAACATTAAATTAACATTGAAATAGTTTATATTGCAAAGGCTAAATTATACCTATGAATTGGGAACAATTACTCTCCTTGAAACGATTTGGAGATACTCATAAACGCTTAAGAAAGGAACAAGACGAAACACGATTAGGTTTTGAAGTGGACTACGACCGAATAATTTTTTCTTCGGAATTTAGAAGCCTTCAAGATAAAACACAAGTCGTTCCGTTATCAAAGACTGATTTTGTTCATACACGATTAACGCACAGTTTAGAGGTTAGTGTTGTTGGACGTTCTTTAGGTAGACGTGTTGGTCAAAAACTATTAGAGAAGCATCCTCATTTAAGAGATGTTCATGGGTATCAAATTAATGATTTTGGAGCCATAGTTGCAGCTGCAGCCTTAGCGCATGATATTGGAAATCCCCCTTTTGGGCATTCAGGAGAAAAAGCTATAGGCGAATTTTTTAAGACAGGTGAAGGCCGATACTTTGAAGATCAACTCACAAAAAAACAATATGAAGACCTTTGTAGTTTTGAAGGAAATGCTAACGGGTTCAAAATATTAACCGAAAGCCGACAAGGTCGTATAGGTGGTTTAAGGCTTAGCTATGCCACATTAGGTGCGTTTACAAAATATCCTAAAGAATCACTTCCGAAGAAACCAACACAACATATTGCCGATAAAAAATATGGTTTTTTTCAAAATGAAAAACAGATATTTCAAGAGGTAGCTGAAGAGTTAGGGTTGGTTAAAAGAGGCGCAGATGATTGTATTAGCTATTGTAGACACCCGTTGGTATATTTAGTTGAAGTAGCAGATGATATTTGCTACACCATTATTGATTTTGAAGATGGGATTAACTTAGGGCTTATACAAGAAGAATATGCTTTGGAGTATCTTATAAATTTAGTAAGAGACTCTATTCAAACAAAAACATATAATGCACTTGAAAGTACACAGGATCGATTAAGCTATTTACGGTCTTTAGCGATTAATACATTGATAAATGAAGCCGTTGAGTTATTCATGACACATGAAGAAGCGATATTATCTGGAGAATTTTCAAAGGCATTGATGGATTATAGCGCTTATGAAGCTCAAATTAATGATATTATCAAACTTAGTATTTCAAATGTATACCAATCAACCGAAGTCATAGACAAAGAGATTGTTGGTTATAAGGTGATTAATGAACTCTTAAGTGTCTTTACTAAGGCTGTGGTTAATAATTTAAATGGAGAATTGTCTAATTTTGATAAACTTATTTTAAAATCTATTCAGAATCACATTCAATTAGATAAAGACAATCTTTATGATAGTTTGTTATCCGTTTGTTTTTATGTTTCAAAAATGTCTGATAGCAATGCCATGCTAACGTACCAAAAATTAAAAGGGAATCACTTATAATTTAGGATGTTAATCACTATGGTTTTTGTTGATATTAGTGTTGATAATTATTCAGAAATCTGAAGGAATTCAGCATAATAAGTAAGATATTTGCTACACAAAAGAAGGGAGCTTGTGAGAGTTTCTTTTTTATTGTGTGCATTTCGTCGATTAAATTTGTATTTAAACGATAAATGATTATATTTGTTTAACCTAATCTTTTAAACCTACACAGATGAAAAAGAATATTCTTGGAGCCGCAGTCATTTTTTTTGTAACTCTTGCGTTTTTATTAATGCTAGATGATATTACAAGCAATGGTAACCCTGAACCACAAATCAATAGTGTTGAGGTATACGACGGAGATGAACAGCAGCCAGACATTGCTACTACAGACGAAGAAGAGCAATAGAGCTAAAAAGCATACTTAAATTTTCGGCATCAATCTTTATAGATTGATGTTGTTGTTTTACAGAAGCATGTTCTACAAATGTATCAGGTAATCCTAGAGTTTTTATTGGTATTGTATAATTATTTTTAGAAGCAAATTCTAGAATTGCACTTCCAAACCCACCAATTAGAACACCATCTTCAATGGTAATTATATAGTTGTAATCTTGAAATATTGTATGCAATAAGGTCTCGTCTAAAGGCTTTACAAAACGCATATCATAATGCGATACCATATCTGCGGCTTCACACATTGAAATAGCATCTTCTACATTTACAGCAATTGATCCTATAGATAACACAGCGAGACTTGTTCCTTTTTTAAGCTGAATGCCTTTACCAATTTCAATTTCAGAAAATGGCATTCTCCAATCAATAATACGTCCACGACCTCTTGGATATCGTATAGCAATAGGGTGTTTTAAACCTAATTGAGCTGTATACATCATGTTGCGCAATTCGATTTCATTACGAGGTGCAAAAATGATCATATTTGGCACACACCTCAAATACGCCAAATCATAAACACCATGATGGGTTGCACCATCTTCGCCAACCAAGCCTGCACGATCTAAACAGAAAATCACAGGAAGGTTTTGAAGTGCAACATCATGTATGACTTGGTCATAAGCACGTTGTAAAAACGTAGAATAAATATTGCAAAAAACGGTCAAGCCTTGAGTTACCATTCCTGCGGCTAAAGTTACTGCATGCTGCTCGGCAATACCAACATCGAAAGCACGCTCAGGAATTTGTTCCATCATGTACTTTAAAGAACTTCCAGTAGGCATAGCTGGTGTAATGCCAACAATCTTAGTATTGCTTTTCGCTAATTCAACAATGGTGTGACCAAATACATCTTGAAATTTTGGTGCTTGCTCAGAAGTAGATTTGGCATAAACCTCTCCAGTTTCAGCATTAAATTTGCCTGGTGCATGATATTTTACTTGATCGGTTTCAGCTTGTTTTAAACCTTTACCTTTTGTTGTAATTACATGAAGGAATTTTGGGCCTTTTACTGATTTTAAGCGTTCTAATTCTGAAATTAAAGCTGATAAGTCATGACCATCAATAGGGCCAGAATAATCAAAATTTAAAGCTTCAAAAATATTGTCTTGCTTTTCGTTTCCTTTTTTGACGTTGGTTAAGTATTGTTTTAATGCACCTACACTTGGGTCAATACCAATAGCATTATCATTTAAAATCACTAATAAATTAGCATTGGTAACGCCCGCATGATTGAGGCCTTCAAAAGCCATTCCGCTAGCAATTGATGCATCGCCAATTACAGCAATATGGTGTTTGTCATCACCTTTTAATTGAGAAGCGATGGCCATTCCTAAAGCTGCCGAAATAGACGTCGAGGAGTGTCCAACACCAAACGTATCGTATTCGCTTTCAACACGTTTTGGAAAACCGCTAATCCCATCCAGTTGTCTATTGGTATGGAAGTTGTTTTTTCTGCCTGTGAGTATTTTATGTCCGTAAGCTTGGTGTCCAACATCCCAAACTAATAGGTCTTCAGGTGTGTTGAACACATAATGCAAGGCTAGCGTAAGTTCAACAACACCCAGACTAGCACCTAAATGGCCTTCTTTTGTTGCAACGATAGTAATGATGAACTCACGTAACTCTTTGGCGAGTTGCGGTAGCTCATTAGAATTTAATTGTCTTAAATCTGAAGGCAGATTGATATGGTCTAATAATCGTTTTTGCACCTCACAAAAATACGAGAATTAATTAGTCTTCAATATCAAAAACAAAAGGTAAAGCGTAGCTGACTGAAACATGTTTTCCTCTATGTTTTGCAGGAACAAATTTAGGTAGTAAATTCATTAAGCGTAATACTTCTTTTTTAAGTATTGGATGAGGAGTTCTAACTTTTATGTCTTTTATATTACCTATTGTATCTACTGTGAATTGAACTTGCATTCTTTGTTTTCCAGATAGTCCCAAGTTGTTAGTGATATCCATATTAAAATTTTTGTTAGTGAATTCACTCATCTTTTTATTGAAATGATTTTTTTTATCCTCTCGAGATAAATTACTTGGAGTATTAGGGAATTCAATTAATATATCAGTATTCCAACAAAACATTGGCTCATTTTCATTGAAATGGCCTACTTTCATTATGCCGTCAATTTCGGGATAAGGTGGTTCAACAATTGAATCTGTATGAATTGGGTCTCTCGTGTTATCTATAACTTCACCAGTAACTACTATGCCATTTAAGATAGGTATTGGAGGCGCAGAAACTGGTTTCTTTTGAGAAATACTATCAATGTTAGTTTTGGATGTACATACCTTAGTTGTGTCTATTTGTTTTTCTGTTTTACTCAGTGTAGAATCTATAATTTTTTCTACAATCTCTACACTCTCAATTTTTTTCGTTTCTCCTTTTTCATCAGAACAACTCAACAACGAGGTTCCCATAGCTAGCAATAGCGCCAATAAGAATAACTTATGAAAACTCATGGTTTGTTCAAATACAGTTTCAGAGATTTGTAAATTAATAGTGTCTAACTGATTCTGTTTGATATGTCCGCAAATACGTTGATGCTTATTGTCATGGATGAATTCTTGGATGTCATTGGGATTCATTTTGGTAAAATCGACAACGGTTTTAGAACACGATTGACAAAATCGACCTTTGTCATTTGGTGTCATTTCCGACCAATTTTCGTGACACGGTTTTGGGATAGAGAGTGTGTAGCGTGATTTCATAGTTGAGTGATTTCTTTGATAGTATCAAATTTCTTGCCGACATTAAGAAAAATCAATTAGAATTGTATTTTTACAACTATGGAGAACCCGTTTGATGATACTTATTATATGAAAAAGGCTTTGCAAGAGGCCGAAGAAGCTTTTGAAAAAGGAGAGATTCCTGTTGGAGCCATCGTGGTGATAGATGATAGAATCATAGCAAGAGCCCATAATTTAACAGAGCTTTTAAATGATGTGACTGCACATGCCGAAATGCAAGCCATAACGGCTGCTGCTAATTTTTTAGGCGGAAAGTATTTAACTAATTGTACATTGTACGTCACCTTAGAACCTTGTCAAATGTGCGCTGGAGCGTTGTATTGGAGTCAGGTTTCTAAGATTGTTTATGGCGCCAGAGACGAGGAACGTGGGTGTATCAATTTGAAAACGAAATTGCATCCTAAAACTAAAATGGTTGGAGGTATATTGGCTGAAGAAGCATCAGCACTATTGAAACGTTTTTTTATTGAGAAACGTAATTTGAATTAAGGCACAAAAAAAACGCCTAACTTTCGTTAGACGTTGAAACTGTAATAAAGTATATCTCTTAGAGAACTTGCACGTTAGCGGCAACCATCCCTTTTCTTCCTTCTTCTTCGTTGTACTCTACACTATCGCCTTCACGTAACTCAACACCATTAAGGTTTGATACGTGTACGAAAATGTCTTTTCCTGTTTCGTCGTTGGTAATGAATCCAAATCCTTTAGAATCATTGAAAAATTTAACTGTTCCAGTCATGGTAATAAAAATATATGTTAATTAAGATGCAAATGTACGGCATAAATTAATGCCATGTGTTAATTAATTGTATTTTTTTAATTTACTGAAACCTAACAAATTAAAAAATGGGCTGCTTTGAACTTAATGATTGAGGTTTAATTTTTCTGATTTTCTCTCATCTTATCGAGGTTCTCTTGTGTTAACATATAATCCTTAATATTTTTGTCTTTCCATCGGTAATAAGAAAACAAAGGAAAAACAACAACGAAAAGACCAAGAACACCAAAGCCTATAAGTTTTTGAGAGTAGTCTACATCCAGAAAATAGCCACATAAGATGCTTCCTAAAGAGGCTATTAATGCGATAAGAGTAATATATTTCATACGTCGTTTTTGTTAAATACGATTAAGAGTATTAGGATGTGAAATTAATCAATTCGCGTCTGTAAGCGGTTAATAATTTTGATTTTGAGACAAATCCATAATATTTATCATTTCTAATAACAGGTAAATTCCATGCGCCAGTATCTTGAAATTTTTTCATCACAGATTTCATAGAATCTGTTTCATAATGAATATGTTCTGGCGGATTATGCATAAAAGTCTCAACAGAAGTTGTCTCATAAAGTGATTGATCAAACATTACAGTTCTTATATCATCGAGTAAAATAATACCAACGAGATATTGATTTTCGTCAACAACCGGAAATAAATTTCGACTCGATTTAGCAACACCTTGATGTAACATATCACCAAGTGACATTTCAGGATTTAGAATAGTGAAATTTTGCTCAATAACGCTATCGAGTTTCATTAAGGTTAAAACCGATTGATCTTTATTATGTGTTAATAATGCACCTTTTTCAGCGAGTTCTTTAGTATAGATTGTATGTTCGATGGCATTTTTAGTAATTATAAACGACATCGATACTGTTATCATTAATGGTACGAACAATTGATAGCCGCCAGTAATTTCAGCAATTAAGAAGATAGCAGTTAAAGGTGCGTGTAGAACACCCGCAATTAACCCTGCCATACCAATAAGTGTAAAATTGGATTCAGAGACTTGAAAGCCAAGTCCAATATTATTAATGATTTTTGCAACCACATTTCCTAAAGCACTTCCCATCACCATTGTTGGGATAATGATTCCGCCAGCACCACCAGCAGCAAAAGTGGCCGACATCGCAACGGCTTTAAAAATGGTGATGCCAATGAGTAAAGCGATAACGACCCAAATATTATCTAAGTAATCATCAAAAGGCGTTTTTCCTAAAGCATGCAAGTGATTTCCATCGAGAAGATCATTTATAAACCCGAAGCCTTCCCCATAAAGTGGAGGAATAAAATAGAGCATCACACCAATAGTCAAACCACCTACAATCAATTTTTGTCCATTGGTTTTAAAACGTTCAAAAAATTTATAAACTGCAAAATATATTTTCGAGAAATAAATAGAAGCAATTCCAGTTCCGATGCCTAAAATAATAAAGAATAATGTGTCTCTTAATTCGAATGTATTTGATACATTATAATTGAATAACACACCATTTCCGAGAAAAAAATAAGACGTTAATACTGATGATACTGAAGCAATCAATAAGGGCAAAAGTGATGCAAAAGTTAGGTCTAAACTAAAAACTTCTACTGCAAAAATGATGGCAGCAATTGGTGACTGAAAAATAGACGCTATGGCACCAGCTGCAGCGCAACCAATGAGTAAGGTTCTCGTTTTTCTATCTACATGAAACAGTTGGCCAATATTTGAACTCACTGCTGAAGCTGAAGCAATAGCAGGACCAAGTAATCCGACAGAGCCTCCAAAACCAGCAGTTAAAGGCGCTGTGATTAGTGGGAGGTATATTTTACTCCGCTTTAGTAATCCGTTCTTTTTTGATAGCGAAAATAGAATACTCGGAATAGCATGCTCGACTTTTTTTTTGGATACATATTTTACGAATAAATACACAAGCCAAAGCCCGATTACTGGTAAAATGAAATAAATACTATTTTGGGATAAAATGATACTCTTTGATAATAACCATTCGATACCATAGGTGATATTTTTAATAGTCACCGAAACTAGTCCAGATAATAAACCAATAAGGATTGCTAATAGGAACACAAAATTCTTTTGCGAGATGTATTTATATCGCAAAATGAGTAAGCGTTTTATTAGGTTTTGGATTGGCATTGATTAAATCTACTAAAAAATCCTGCATGAAGCAGGATTTTTAATTTATGATTTTAAGTTGAGTTTTAAACTTAACTCTGCTAATTGTTCATTATCAATTGGAGCAGGTGCATCTATCATCACATCTCGACCGTTATTGTTTTTTGGAAAGGCAATAAAATCACGAATGGTTTCTTGCCCGCCAAGAATGGCAACCAATCTATCTAAACCAAAGGCGAGTCCACCATGAGGCGGTGCACCATATTGGAAGGCGTCCATTAAGAATCCAAATTGAGCTTTAGCTTCTTCAGGAGTAAATCCTAAATAGTCAAACATCAAAGCTTGTGTTTCCTTATCATGTATACGAATAGATCCACCACCAATCTCATTTCCGTTGAGTACTAAATCGTAAGCATTGGCTTTAACATCACCTGGATTTGTTTTTAATAATTCTAATTGTCCAGGTTTTGGTGAGGTGAAAGGGTGGTGCATCGCGTGGTAACGTTCTGTATCTTCATCCCATTCTAGTAACGGAAAATCCATTACCCAAAGTGGTGCAAATGTTTTAGGATCTCTTAATCCTAAACGTTCTGCCAACTCCATACGTAAAGCACTTAATTGTGCTCTTACTTTATTAGTATCTCCTGAAAGCACACAAACTAAATCTCCAGCTTTTGCACCAGTAACTTCTGCCCATTTTGCTAAATCATCTTGATCATAGAATTTATCTACTGAAGATTTATAGCTTCCGTCGTCATTACATCTACAATATACCATTCCTAAGGCGCCAACTTGTGGACGTCTTACCCAATCGATGAGTTTGTCAATCTCTTTTCTTGTATAGCTATTTCCTCCCGGAACTGCAATTCCAACGACTAATTCGGCAGAATTGAATACGTTAAATTCTTTGTGTTGTGTGACCTCATTTAACTCTCCGAATTCCATACCAAAACGGATGTCTGGTTTATCATTTCCGTAGAGACGCATGGCATCATCGTACAACATTCTTGGGAATTTATCGACTTCAACACCATTTACTTCTTTAAGTAAGTGACGCGTTAAACCTTCAAATGCATTTAAGATATCTTCTTGTTCAATGAATGCCATTTCACAATCAATCTGAGTGAATTCAGGTTGTCTATCGGCACGTAAATCTTCATCTCTAAAGCATTTTACAATCTGAAAATACTTATCCATACCACCAACCATAAGCAATTGCTTAAACGTTTGAGGCGATTGCGGTAACGCATAAAATTGACCTTCATTCATTCGTGATGGTACCACAAAATCACGAGCACCTTCAGGAGTAGATTTAATTAAATAAGGGGTTTCAATTTCTATAAACCCTTCTTTAGATAAATAATTTCTAACTTCTTGTGTTACTTTATGTCTAAATATCAAACTGTCTTTTACAGGATTACGACGAATATCTAAGTAACGATATTTCATACGTAATTCTTCACCACCATCAGTTTCATCTTCAATTGTAAATGGTGGCAATTGTGCTTCATTTAAAACGGTTAACTCAGATACAAGTATTTCTATATCACCAGTTGGCATATTTGGATTTTTTGAAGCACGTTCAATAACATTTCCTTTGACTTGAATGACAAACTCACGACCTAAATCTTGTGCTTGTTTCATCATATTTTTTGATGTGCGCTCTTCATCAAACACTAATTGTGTCATACCGTAGCGATCACGTAAATCTACCCAAACAATAAACCCTTTATCACGAGATTTTTGAACCCAACCTGCAAGTGTTACTTCTGTATTGATATGTGATGCTCTTAATTCACCACAATTATGACTTCTGTACATATCGAAATTTTAATCCTGCAAATTTAGTGAAGTTAACTGATTATTAAAATGAAAAAGCCATAACATTGCGTTATGACTTTTTCTGCTATTAATCAAACCTTTTCTAATTCCCTAAAAGGTTTATCATACGTTGATATAAAATCAAAGTATACGGTTAAACTTGACCTTCAAGTCTTTTATCTAAATTAAATGTTTCTTTATCTACAACAATCTCATTAGTAGTCGTTGCATTAACACCTTTCATCCACATTTTAAGACGCGTTACTAAGTAGAATAAAATAGGTACAACAATCAATGTTAAGAATGTAGCAATGAATAATCCGTAGATAACAGTCCAAGCTAATGGTCCCCAAAAAATTACGTTATCACCACCAACATAAATATTGGCATCAAACTCACTAAACAAGGTGAAGAAGTTAATGTTTAAACCAGTTGCTAATGGAATTAATCCTAAAATGGTAGTTATAGCCGTTAAAAGTACAGGACGTAAACGTGCTTTACCACCTTTGACAATCGCATCTAATAAATCGTCTTTTGCTAAATACTCATCGTCATCAAGGTCACGCTTTAATTTCTTACGGTCAACAAGTAATTGGGTGTAATCTAAGAGCACCACACCATTGTTTACAACGATACCAGCTAGTGAGATAATTCCCATCATGGTCATCATAATAACGAATGCTTTCCCTGTAATAATTAAACCTCCGAAGACACCAATTAGACTCAAGAAAATTGCCAACATGATGATTCCAGGTTTCGATACCGAATTAAACTGAAATATTAACAGGAAGAAAATTAAACCTAAACCTATAAAAAATGCTGACATTAAAAATGCCATTTGTTTATTTTGCTCTTCAATTTGTCCTGTGTAATCGATTTTAACATCTTCTGGTTTGCCATCAAATGATTTCATTTCATTTTGAATGTTAGTAACTATAGCTCCAGCATCTGTATAGCCTGCTGCTAAAGCAGAGTAAACCGTAACCACACGTTCAACATCTTTATGTTTTATAGCACTAAAACCTGAAGAGTTACTTTGGCTTGCAACAGCTGATACAGGAATTTCTTTAATTTGACCAGAGGCCATATCTCTAAATGTAATTTTCTGATTAAAAATGGCACTTTTATTATAGCGATTATCTTCATTAAAACGCACATAGATATCATAATCTTCACCACCTTCTTTATAGATGCCTGCTTTTGCTCCAAAAATAGCATTACGTAATTGTTGACCAACTTGACCAGAAGTAATACCTAGTTCTCCAGCTTTTTTACGATCTACATTAACTTGCATTGATGGTTTTGAGCGGTTAACATCAATCTTAAGTTCTTCAATACCTTGGATGTTTTTGGTATTGATGAAATCACGCATACGCTCAGCAGTGGCAATTAATTCTCCATAGTTTTTACCTTCCAATTCAATATTGATTGGATATCCTGCAGGAGGTCCAACAGCGTCTTTTTCAACAGAAATCGCTACACCAGGATAAATACCATCTAGAGCATCTTGAACTTTTTTCAAGAGGTCATTACTATCAGCACCTTCTCTAAATTTATATTCACGCATGGTTGCTGTAATTTTTCCACGATGAGGCATTTCGGCAGCTGAACCACCATCGGTTTGTGGATTTCCAGCACCTTCACCAACTTGTGATACAGCACTTTCCGTTAAGAAATTGTATCCACCATTTAAATAAGAGTCTTCATTAATAATATTGTAAACACGTTCTTCAATATCCTTAGTTATAGCATTGGTTTTTTTGATGTCTGTTCCTTCAGGATATTCTATATAAGCTATAATTTGATTAGGTGTATTATCAGGGAAGAATTCCACTTTTGTACGTTGACTTCCTATTGAGGCACCGAAACTTCCAAAGGCAATAAATAGCAAAATTACTGTACCAATAGTAATGAACACTGGACGCTTTCCGCCTAAAGCACCGCGAAGTACTTTTTCATAGAAACGTTCCCATTTTGGTAATGATTTTGATTGGAAATTATTAGCCCATTTCCTAAGAAATAAACGATAAGCCCAAAGTAATACAGCTGTAAATACCATGACGCTACCTAAACCTTTATAGGCCCCTCCAAACATTAAAATTAACAAGCCTACAATAACCAATACTGCAGAAATTTTAATCATTTGTTTCATTGGCATTTCTTTATCCTCTATCGTCATGTATTGAGAGACTAATACAGAATTGAAGAAAATAGCAACAAATAATGACGAGCCTAAAACAACTGAAAGTGTTACTGGGAAATAGATCATAAATTGACCCATAACGCCTGGCCACAATCCTAATGGAACAAATGCTGCGACAGTAGTTAAGGTGGATATGATTATAGGAAATGCAATTTCTCCAATACCTTTTTTGGCAGCTTCAATGCGACTCATGCCTTCTTGTTCCATTAAACGATAGACGTTTTCTACAACAACAATACCGTTGTCAACAAGCATTCCAAGTCCCATAATTAATCCGAAGAGAATCATAGTATTCATGGTATACCCTAAAAGGTTTAGAATCATTAATGACATAAACATGGACATAGGAATAGCGAAACCAACAAATAATGCATTTTTGAATCCTAGGAAGAACATTAAAACAGTAACCACTAATATGATTCCGAAAATGATATTGTTTACTAAATCATCAACTTGACCGATAGTTTTTTCAGATTGGTCGTTTGCAATCGTAACTTTTAAATCTGCGGGAAATTCATTAGCCATTGCGTCATCAACGATGTCTCGAATTTTCACAGCAGCATCTACCATGTTTTTACCAGCACGTTTTTTAACATCAAGCATCACCACTGGATGACCAAATTCTCTTGCATAAGTTGTTTTGTCTTCGTCTTTGAAAGTTACTTTAGCTATGTCTTTTAAATAGATTGGGTTATTGTTTTCACTTTTAACTACAAAACTCTCTAACTCTTTTGGGTCTTCAATTTCACCTAGAATTCTAATAGTACGTCGTTGTCCACTAGAAATTAAATTACCGGCCGACATGGTCATGTTTTCGTTGTTGATGGTATTGATGATATCATTAAAGCTTACTTGTGCAGCCATCATTTTATAAATATCAACTGCAACTTCTACTTCTTTATCTTGCGCGCCTCTAATATCTACTTGCTTGATTTCTTGTAAGCTTTCAATTTCATCTTCTAAGTATTCACCATATTCTTTAAGTTTATCAACTGGATAATCTCCAGAAATATTGATGTTTAAAATTGGGATTTCCTCAGACATACTTAAGTCAAACACATTAGGTTCAACTTTAGCATTGTTAAATGTTGGCCAATCTTCACTTGCTGTCTCAGAGTCTACTTCATCTTTAACTTTCTGTTTTGCAGCTTCAACGGAGATGTTTTCGTCAAATTCAACAATAACAATAGAGTAATCTTCTTGTGAAGTTGAGGTAATCTCAACCACATTACTCACTGTTTTTAGTTTGTCTTCAATTGGATCGGTAATTAACTTTTCAATATCTTCAGCTGTGTTTCCTGGGTATACAGAACTGATATAAATTTTAGTTTCTTTAATCTCTGGGAAATTTTCACGAGGCATACTAAAGTAAGCACTGGCACCCAAAATTAAAATTAAAGTAATCAAAACATACATTGTGGTTTTGTTATTAATTGCCCACGATGATAGTATGAATTCTTTATCTACTTTTTTCTTATTTTTATTTTTTTTGGTCATTGATTTCTAAACTTTAGTCGTTAGTTTCGATCTTAAGAATTTTTACATCTTGTCCATCTTTTACACTTCGTGCACCTTCTTTAATGATTTCATCATCATTAATTAATCCAGAGAGTACTTCAATATCATCACCTTGAGTTTTACCTGTTGTAATAATTGTACGTTTAGCCGTTGCTGTGCTATCAGATTTATTAGAAATTGTATAAACATATTGCTCCCCTTTAGCATTTTCAGAAATGATACTTAGCGGAATTAAAATCGCTTTTTCATTTGTGTAATCGTTGATTTTAAGTTTTGCTGTAAGGTTAGGTTTTATGTTTTTATCTTTATTTGGGATAGCGACTTCAACTTTAAATGTTCGGTTTGCGGGATTGATAAAACTTCCTGCTTGGCGTATTTTTGCATCCATTGTTGTTCCTAAAACAGGAAACTCTACAGCTACCATTTTACCTTCTGTTACATTAGTAATATAGCTTTCTGGAACATCAGTTTCTATGTACATTTCATCAAGATTTACAATCCTAAATAGTTGTGTTTGACCTGGAGCTACGACGCTTCCTTGTTCTGTAATTACATCATCAATAGTTCCTGAAAAAGGCGCTTTCACTAATGTTTTTGAGACCTGTTGCTGTAATTGATTTACCGCTTTTTGTTGTGCCTCATAAGTAGACTTCGCTTGCAAATATTGAATTTCACTTCCAATATTTTGATCCCATAAACGTTTTTGACGTTCAAAAGTTGTTTTTGCTAAATCGGCTTGAATTTGCAATTGAGCCACTTGCTGGCTTAATCCACCATCATCAATTTTAGCTAAAGTCTGACCTTTTGAAACTTTTTGCCCTTCTTTAACAAAGACACTAGTCATAACACCTGAGTATTCTGGAAAAATAACCAAGTTTTTCTTGGTGTCCACATTTCCTTGTAATTCTACATAGTGTGTAAATACACTTTCTTTAGCTGGAAATGTTGTGATTAAAGGAATTTTCTCCTGAGGATCTAATTCTTTTATTTTTGAGCTTAATTGTTTTAACTGATCGGTTAATTCTTGTTGCTGTACGTCAAGTTCAGCTTTCTTTTGACGTATTTGCTCTAAGTTGTTAGAAGCAATAATGTCATCTACACTTTGCGCTTTTTCATTTCCGCAGGAAACTAATAAAAGCGTAATGAATGTTATGGATATAATATGTTTCATTTGATAAGGTGTTTAATTGTTGATTGGTGAATTTAATACAGTTTCTAGTTCAGCTTTAGAATTGATAACATCTAGCATTGCTTGAAGTAATTCTTGTTGTGCTGCGTATAATTGTGTTTGGGCTTGTCTGAGTTCAAAACTAGATCCAATACCTTCAAAAAATTTAGTTTGGTTTTTTTGCTCGATTCGTTCAGCAAGATTTAAATTTTGTTGTTTGTTTTCATAATCTTCAATAGCAAATTCAAAATCACTTTTTGCAGAAGCTATTTGCAATTTTAGTTTTTGCTCGGTTTCGGTTAAGTCGTCTTTAGATTTTTCTAAATTAATTTTAGCACGTTGTGTACGAGCACTTTTTAAACCAGACCCAAATATTGGGATGTCTAAATTTAATCCAAAAGCGGCTGTACCAGCCCATGCTTGTTTACTGTCTAAAAACCGAAAATTATCATTATTACCTATATAAGATCCAGTAACAAAACCACTTAATGTTGGTAATGCTCTACTTTGTTCAAGCTTTACTAATAATTCTTTTGATTTTTTATCATTGTTCGCAATTTTATAATCTATGGTATTTTGAACATCATTACTTGCTTCTAATAAGCTAAATTCCATGTTTGTTACTGCTAGTGTTTCAAGATTATCTGTTAAAGCTGTAGTATTATCTATGTCTAAACCTAAAGTTATATTTAACATTTGATAGGCTAAATCTTTTAAACGTGATGTATTGCTTAAGTTACTTTTTACACCAGACAATGTGATTTGAAGTTGCTCGACACTTTCTTCTTCTTCTAAACCATTCTCATATATTTTTGTGATGTCATTTAGATTTTTTTCAAGTACATCAACGTTTCGTTCCAATATTTGAACGCTCTCTTCTGCTAACAGCACATTTCCGTATGCATTAATAACAGCTTTGCGGACTTCTAAGTCGGTTTTTACTTTGGCGTTTTCTGAAATTTCTAAAAACACCTTGGCAGATTGTAATCCTACCAGATATGAGCCGTCAAAAATAAGTTGATTTAAAGTTACAGATGGTGTCATATTTTGTTTTGCACCAATATCTTCAATACCATCATTATTAAAATCTATTCCAGGAAATTGTCGTTCGATATTGTTTACATAACTAATTTTCCCATCTACTTGTGGTAAACCTGTAGCTATGGTTTCCCATTTTTGTTTTTTTGCAGCATCGATATCTCGAGTTGCATTTTTAGCTTGTCTGTTATTTTCTAAGGCATAGTCTATGGCTTCTTGCAAGCTGAAACTAGTTGGTGCGTTTTGGCTAAAACCAAAACTAAAGCATAAGAGTAACAGAAATATTGAAATAGTCTTCATTCTATTTTTTTGATTGTTATGATTGATTTTTTATAAAATTGTTGAGTATGGTCATTCCTTTGTCTGTAACGATGGCTCTTAAATGGTATTCTAGATAGCTTTCCATAAGGTAATCCATTGTAAATTTTTCTCTAGGAAAAATAGCATCATCCTTGATGCCTGTCATTCCGTTAAAGTACATTCTTGAAATAAAATCGACATCAATTGTGTCTCTAAAAACACCTGTTTTTATGCCATCTAATAAACTTTCTTGTACAGACTCGTGCATCTTATCAAACTGTTTAAGTTTTAAGACACTGTATATCTGCGGATAATATTTTCTTAACTGATATTGTGGTGAGGATTTTTCATTTTTTAGATGATGCATCACAAACATTTTGATATCATAAAGCTCTTCAATTGGGTTTTTAGAAGCGTCACAAATACCATCTATACCATCACAAATAGTTTCAAAAAGCGTAAATGTCACAGATTCTACTAATTTGGTTTTATTAGGGAAATGGACATAAATCGTCTTCTTAGAGATTCCCATTTCGTTAGCTATGTCATCCATAGTCACACTTTTAAAGCCAAGTGTAAGAAATAGTTCTACCGATTTTTGTATTATTTTCTCTCTCATAATTAGGTGCAAAGATATAGAAGGAAACTTTAAAAACAATAAAAGTTTCCAAAGTTTTAATGTTTTTTTAACATTGCGTTAAAGTGTTGTGCTAGGTTTACTGATTTACATTATTTTTGCACAATGCAGAATATTCAATCCTACCAGGAAGCATTTATAAAGTATCTTGATACTTTTGTAAAACCTAAAGATCCTAAAACGCTTTATGAACCAATTCACTATATATTAGAACTTGGGGGCAAACGTTTACGACCTATTTTAACACTTATGACAGCCGAAATTTTTGGTTGTGATTACAAAAAAGCTTTAGATGCGGCATTGAGTGTTGAAGTCTTTCATAATTTTTCTTTAGTTCATGATGATATTATGGATGATGCACCTTTACGAAGAGGGCAAGAAACTGTACATGAAAAATGGGACGTTAATACGGGTATTCTTTCAGGAGATGCCATGCTTATTATGGCGTATCAATTGTTTGAAAATTATGAATCTAATGTATTTCAGGACTTAGCAAAGTTGTTTGGTAAAACCGCATTAGAAGTTTGTGAAGGTCAACAATATGATGTCGATTTTGAAACTCGCGATGACGTTACAATCCAAGAGTATTTAAAAATGATTGAATATAAAACTGCGGTTTTAGTTGGAGCCGCAATGAAAATGGGCGCTATAGTTGCTGAAGCATCTCAAGACTGTCGAGATGCCATTTATGAATTTGGAAAAAACTTAGGAATTGCATTTCAATTACAAGATGATTATTTAGATGCTTTCGGAGATCCAAAAACCTTTGGGAAGCAAGTTGGAGGTGATATTATTGAAAACAAAAAAACATATTTGTATATAAAAGCTTTAGAGTTTTCTAATCCTGAAGATAGATTGCAGCTTGAGCAATTGTATGGTGTGAGCCCATCTGATCCTACTGAAAAAATAGACACTGTCAAACAATTATTTGTATCTACTGGTTCTGCTGAGGTTACCAAGACAGAAATTGAAAATTACACGAATAAGGCATTTTCAGTGTTAGAATCAATTAAGATTTCGGAAGAAAATAAAGAGGGTTTGATTGCTTTTGGGAATGGTTTAATGAACCGAAACGTTTAAATGAAACTTCCTTCTACGTTTGAAACTTTGGTTCAAGAAGCCGAAACATTACACCTCTATAATAAACTCATTAAACAGGTCAATAAAGATTTTCTTTTAGCTAATATTGATCTCGATTTTGAAGATGACATTTTGCCTTCTAGTCTAAAGCATCTACTACACGAAGTCATCTATAAACTCATTCAAGAGAAATTTGCTGAATACTTAAATCTACTCTATATCGTAGATGTTTCCGAAGAAAAAATAAAACAACTTGATGGTAGTGATACACTAAAACTTTCTGAGCAAGTCACATTCTTAGTATTACAACGCGAATGGCAAAAAGTATGGTTTAAAAACTATTATAGACGCTAGTTGTTAAAAAAACACCCTAACAAAAGGCACCCAAGGATCTGCATAAACACTTTTGTCTCTATCAAAAAGGAGGTCATAACGCATTCCAAAAGTGATGTTGTTTGTACGATAACCAAGTCCGACAAAAAGCGCAGGCACCCAATAGTTTCGATCTTCAAAGCTATTGTTTTCAAATCTTTGATTAACATTTAATTCTTCAAACTCTCCAGAGACCTGAAGTTCAGGGATAGGGCTATATAAGCTAATCACACTTGCACCTAATATGGTTGAATTGTAACTATTTTTTAAACTGTTATAGGTACCGTTGAGCCCTAAACCTAAACCAAAATCTTGGTTAAATTGATATATAGCACTTGGAGCTAATGTGCCACTAAAAAAGCCATCTCCAAAACTTAATCCTAGACCTCCACCAAAACGTACATTTTGCCAAAAGGTGTTGACATTGTCATTATCATTGTCATTACGAATTTGAGAAAATGTAACCATTGTAAAACTCATAAAAAAGGTTACAATAATTATTGTTTTTGTTTTAAAAAGTTGAGAATATTTCATATTCCATAATTTGAATTAAATTACATTCATAAATATATTAAAAACACACCTATTTTTAGTAAATGTTGTATTTTTGTTTAAATTTTGTTGAAGCGAAAACGACTTACACCAAATAATGGATAAATATTCCTTTTTAAACGCAGCACATACAGCATACTTTGCTGATTTATACGAACAATACCAAAAAAATCCTGATTCAGTAGAACCAAGTTGGCGAGCCTTTTTTCAAGGGTACGATTTTGGAAGTGAAAGTTATGGAATGGAAGGCGATATTGTAGAAGGTGTTTCTGCACAAATCCCCGAACATGTACAAAAAGAGTTTCAGGTAGTAAAGTTGATAGATGGCTATAGAAGTCGAGGTCACTTGTTTACTAGAACAAACCCTGTTCGAGAACGACGAAAATATGCGCCAACTTTAGAGATTGAAAATTTTGGTTTAACTAAAGCTGATTTGGATACCGAATTCAATGCAGGTGAAACCTTAGGGATTGGCAAACAAACCTTAAAAGAAATTGTTAGACATTTAGAAAGCATCTATTGTGATTCAATAGGTGTGGAGTATATGTATATTAGAAATCCTTTAGAAATTCAATGGATTCAAAACAAGCTTAATGTCAATGATAACCAGCCTCGATTTTCTACTGACGAGAAGAAGCATATTCTAAAAAAACTTAATGAAGCAGTATCTTTTGAGAGTTTTTTACACACTAAATATGTTGGTCAGAAGCGATTTTCATTAGAAGGTAATGAATCTTTAATTCCTGCTTTAGATACGCTTATAGAAAATGCCTCAAAGCATGGTGTCAAAGAATTTGTAATGGGTATGGCACATCGTGGTCGTTTGAGTACTTTAACCAATATCTTCGGAAAATCTGCTAAAGACATCTTTAGTGAATTTGATGGAAAAGATTACGAGCAAAAAGTATTTGATGGTGATGTAAAATATCACTTAGGCTGGACAAGTAACCGTATCAGTGACAATGGAAAAGAAATCAATCTAAATATTGCTCCAAACCCATCACATTTAGAAACTGTAGGTGCAGTTGTTGAAGGTATAGTAAGAGCAAAGCAAGATGATAAATACAAAGAGGACCCTTCACAAGTTTTACCAATTGTAGTACATGGTGATGCTGCTATTTCAGGCCAAGGCTTGGTTTATGAAGTGGTTCAAATGGCACAATTAGATGGATACAAAACAAACGGAACAATTCACATTGTTGTTAATAATCAAATAGGATTTACAACCAATTATCTTGATGGTCGTTCGAGTACTTATTGTACTGATGTTGGTAAAGTGACTTTGTCACCTGTCTTGCATGTTAACTCAGATGATGCTGAAGCTGTGGTACATGCCATGTTATTTGCGCTTCATTTTAGAATGAAATTTAAGCGTGATGTATTCATCGACTTACTAGGTTACAGAAAATATGGGCATAACGAAGGTGACGAACCTCGTTTTACACAACCAAAATTGTATAAAGCGATTTCAAAACATAAAAACCCAAGAGATATTTATGCGCAAAAATTATTGGATGAAGGTGTTATAGATAGTGATTATGTATCGCAATTAGAAAAAGAATATAAAGATAAACTTGAAGAGAATCTTGAAGATTCCCGAAAAATAGATAAAACGGTTATTACGCCTTTTATGGAAAATGAATGGGTCGATTTTCAAACCGTTATTGAAGATAAAATGCTTCAATCCATTGATACAACCTATCCTAAAGAGGGTTTAACTAAAATTGCAAAAGTAATTTCAAATTTGCCTGAGGATAAAAAGTTTATCCGTAAAATTCAACGTTTAGTACAATCACGTCAAAAAATGTTTGATGATAATGAACTCGATTGGGCAATGGCAGAGCATTTAGCTTATGGTACTTTACTTGAAGAAGGTTATGATGTTCGAATTTCTGGACAGGATGTTGAGCGAGGTACATTTTCACATAGACATGCGGTTGTAAAAGTTGAAGATAGCGAAGAAGAAATCTTATTATTGAATCAAATTAGTGAGAATCAAGGCAATTTTTATATCTACAATTCATTGCTTTCAGAATACGGTGTTGTTGGTTTTGATTATGGATATGCTATGGCAAGTCCGAACACTTTAGTGATTTGGGAAGCACAGTTTGGAGATTTTAGCAATGGTGCTCAAATTATGTTGGACCAGTACATTTCTGCAGCTGAAGATAAATGGAAACTTCAAAACGGGTTAGTAATGCTGTTACCTCATGGTTATGAAGGTCAAGGTGCTGAGCATTCTTCTGGGCGTATGGAACGCTATTTACAATTATGTGCAAAAGATAATATGTTTGTAATGGATTGTACTACACCAGCAAACATGTATCACTTACTTCGTAAACAGATGAAGGCAGAATTTAGAAAACCTTTAATCGTATTTACTCCTAAAAGTTTATTGCGCGATAAAAGGGTAGTGTCTACTGTAGATGAATTTGCCAATGGAAGTTTTCAAATGATTATTGATGATGCTGTAGTTAAAACAGATAAGGTAAAAACAGTAGTGTTTGTAACAGGTAAATTCTATTATGACTTATTAGAACAACGTGAAGCGCTAAAAAGAGATGATATTGCTTTGGTTAGAATAGAGCAGTTATTTCCGTTGCCAGAAAAACAAATAAAAGAGATTATTGCTAAATATAAAAATGCCAATGATCTAGTTTGGGCTCAAGAAGAACCAAGAAACATGGGTGCCTATAGCCATATGTTGATGCATTTAGATGAAGCAAAAAAGTTTAGAGCAGCAACACGTAGACCTTATGGTGCCCCTTCAGCGGGAAGCAGTGTGCGTTCTAAAAAACGTCACCAAGAAGTGATTGATTTTGTGTTCGATAAAACTAAAAATAACCAGCGCTAAATGAAAAAACTAACCTTCATATTAGCTTTGTTATGTATGACATTTTCTTTCTCTCAGGAAAAAGAGAATTACAATATATTGGTGTCTCAATTTAAAGATTTATATAATTCAGATGACTATGAAGGTGTTTTCGATTTGTTTAATACAGATATGCAAAAGGCCTTACCAATTGAAAAAACTAAAGGTTTTTTGGTTGATTTGAAATCTAGATTAGGAACAATAAAAAGTATTGAATTCAGTACATTAAAAAAAGGAGCAGCTCATGTATATAAAACGACATTTGATTTAGAGCTTCGGGATATATTAGTTTACTTAGACGATTCAGATAAAATTGCTGGTTTATTGGTAACACATCATAAACCTAATAACCTTCCTATTGTTGAACGTAATACAACCAAAATGATGATGCCTTTTAAAGAAGAGTGCTTTGTGTTTTGGGGAGGAACTAAGGTTGAACAAAATTATCATGTGGCTTATGAAAATCAAAAGTATGCTTATGATATTATGATGATAAAAGATGGTGTGTCACATCAAGGAGATTCTAAAAATAATGACAATTATTATGTTTTCGGAAAAGATATCATTGCACCATGTGATGCTACAGTAGTAAAGGTGATTGCAGGAGTTAAAGACAATGTTCCTGGAGAGCTTAATCCTGAGCAATTAACAGGAAATACCATTGTGTTACAAACTGAAGCAGAAGAATATATTTTGTTTGCACATTTGAAAGAACGATCGATTGTTGTTAAAGAAGGGCAGCAAGTAAAGCAAGGTGATTTGATGGGGCAATGTGGAAATTCTGGTAACACAACAGAGCCTCATTTACACTTGAGTCTTCAAAATGTTATTGATATGAATATCGCCACTGGCGGAAAGATTTATTTTGACAATATACAAGTCAATGGAGAAATTAAAAATGATTATCTCCCTGTAAAAGGAGATTTAGTAAAAAATAGAAACTGATACAAACGCTTAAAATAAAATTATAGAACGATGGTTTTAGAAATGAAAGTTCCTTCACCAGGAGAATCAATCACAGAAGTAGAAATTGCAGAATGGTTAGTTGCAGATGGAGATTATGTTGAAAAAGATCAAGCTATAGCTGAGGTTGATAGTGATAAAGCTACATTAGAGCTGCCTGCTGAAGCGAGTGGAACAATAACGCTTAAGGCAGAAGAAGGCGATGCCGTTGAAGTTGGAGCTGTAGTGTGTTTAATTGATACAAGCGCTGCTAAACCTGAAGGCGGAGATGTTGCACCAACTAAAGAGGTGATGAAAGAAGAGGCGCCTAAAAAAGAAGCGTCAAAACCAGCTACTGAAACAAAAACGTATGCTACAGGAACAGCAAGTCCAGCTGCTAAGAAAATATTAGATGAAAAGGGTATTGATTCAGTATCAGTTTCTGGTTCAGGAAAAGATGGACGTATTACTAAAGAAGATGCAGTAAATGCAGTGCCTTCTATGGGTACTCCAACTGGTGGAAATCGAGGAACATCGCGCAGTAAAATGTCAATGTTACGTCGTAAAGTAGCCGAGCGTTTAGTTGAGGCAAAAAATACAACGGCAATGTTAACGACATTTAATGAAGTTGATATGTCTCCTATTTTTGAATTGCGTAAACAATACAAAGAAGATTTTAAAGCGAAGCATGGTGTAGGTCTTGGCTTTATGAGTTTCTTTACTTTGGCAGTCGTTCGTGCATTAAAGATGTATCCAGCTGTAAACTCTATGATTGATGGTAAGGAAATGTTGAGTTACGATTTTGTAGATATATCAATTGCCGTTTCTGGCCCTAAAGGATTAATGGTTCCCGTGATTAGAAATGCTGAAAATTTAAGTTTTAGAGGTGTTGAATCTGAAGTAAAACGTTTAGCAATTCGTGCTCGCGATGGTCAAATTACTGTAGATGAAATGACAGGAGGAACATTTACTATTTCTAATGGAGGTGTCTTCGGAAGTATGTTATCTACCCCAATTATCAATCCACCTCAAAGTGGTATCTTAGGAATGCACAACATTGTTGAGCGTCCTGTAGCGATTGATGGTAAAGTAGAAATTAGACCAATCATGTTTGTGGCATTATCATATGATCATAGAATTATTGATGGTAAAGAATCTGTTGGTTTCTTAGTATCGGTTAAAGAAGCTTTAGAAAATCCAACAGAATTATTAATGAATAATGATGTTAAGAAAGCATTAGAGATGTAATAGATATTACATAAAACATAAATACAAAAAAGCGCAATTCAACTATTTGGATTGCGCTTTTTTTCCTAATAAAAAATAACTAACTAATAACTAAAAAAAATTAACAAGAATATTAATTGAGATGATTAAAATGGCGCTAAATATTAAGCCCACAATAAATATTCTGTTTGTGAGGCTTTGTTTGTTTTTCATCGTTTCCATTTTTATATGTTTTAAATTGTTTTTTTCTTTTTCAATAAAGCTCTGAGCTTATGAAGAGACTCAGAGCCTTATATACCCTAATTAATTAATAGAGTTACTATAAAAAAATCCCTCTAATCCTAATAACTCTGATGTAAAATTCGTCATTATAGTAATATCAAACAATACGTAGTTCTACGTATATTTTGCTTTCTAAGTGTTAAAATTTTGGTGTTAAAAACAAAAAAGCTCTAAACCAAAAACGTTTAGAGCTTTAATCCTTTTTTTTACAAAAGGAAATTGATTAATAGCGATACAAACTTCGGCAATATAATAATGTTAAACAATACGTAGTTCTACGTATATTTTCAATTAAATAAAAAACTCTAGATCAAAAAGACCTAGAGTTTAAATAAATTAAATTCTCCCTTAGAAATTAATAGATGTTGTAAATATCATTATTTAAACAAATGAAGTCAATAGGTATATATACCTGTTTTTAATAAAAAACTCTGAATTGTTTAAACAACTCAGAGTTTTGTGATTTAATTCTCCCTATAAGAATTAACAGCTGATACAAATAACGGCATTAAAACAAATAGAGTCAATACGTAGTTCTACGTATATTTTGATAAAAATTCTTCATATTCTTTTGCATATAGTACAATACTATTGGCTTTAGATTCTAATTTGAGCTTTGTACGAATATGACTTTTATGTTTTTCAACTGTACGATCTGAAATAAATAAATCATTACCTATTTCCTTAGCGGTTTTATTCAGCGCTAGGAGTTTGAATACTTTCATTTCGGTATCGGTAAGTGTTTTTAATTCTTCAGGTGTTTCCTTTATTTCAAGATATTCTATGAGTTCAGGGCTAAAATAAGAGCGTTCATTAAGTACTGAAGCAATACAATTCTCTATTTCAGCAATTGCAAATTCTTTTAGAATATATCCATAGATGCCTAACGATTTTGCTTTATTGTATATTTCTTCACTCTTTTCAAAAGTGATAATTACAATTTTAGTATTTAAGCCTTTGTCTTTGCATTTTTCAGCGACTTGTAAACCAGTAAGTATTGGCATTTGTATGTCTAATATGGCAATATCAGGCTGATGCGCATTTATAAGTGTGAAGGCTTCCTTTCCGTTTTTTGCACTTGCAATGACATTAAAATTCTTTTCTAAAAGAAAGTCATTAAGACCTTTAAGAATGAGTGGATGATCGTCTGCTATAATAATTGACGTCGACATTGGGCTTTAGGTTGTGAGGGATTTAAATATAAATATAATGAGATTTTATCTTTTCTTACAATTTTAAGTACAAGTATTTCTTTTCGTAATCTATAATAGCTTTTGATTTTTTAAGAATGTCTGCACCAATAATGCCATCAACTGGCTGTGCATTATGAGTTGTGAGCGCAGTATTAACATGAGCAAGGTTAAATAAAATCAAGGCAACTTTCTCTTTTTTCCACTTTCCAATTTTAAGCGTATTTTTTTTTGATACTTGAGTAACCATATCAGTTGCGCCTGCACCAGCTGCTTTAATTTTTGAATCTTTAGCTGTAAGATTAAAAGTATCAATAGCCTCAAAACCAACACAGGAACTTGAGGCTCCTGTATCTAAAATAAACGAACCTTTTATGCCATTAATAGTTGCTTTGATTTCAAAATGATTGGTCTTAGTGAGCTTTAATTTCACTTTGGTATATCCTTTATCTAACAAGTAGTCTTGTAAATTATCCATGGCTGCAATTTTAAACAAAGATAATAGTAAAGGGTTTACTTAGTGACATTATTATTAATTCATTTATTTTTGCAAAATGATAATTACCGATACCCATACACATTTATATAGTGAGGCTTTTGATGAAGACCGAAGCGAAATGATAGAACGCGCAATTTCGCAAAACGTGTCTCGCTTTTTTATTCCCGCAATAGACTCTAGTTATACAGAGGCGATGTTGCAGCTAGAGAACGATTTCCCTGAACACGTTTTTTTAATGATGGGTTTGCACCCTACATCTGTAAAAGATAATTATAAAGATGAATTACAGCATGTCGAAGATATGCTTGGTGAGCGTCATTTTTATGCTATTGGCGAAATTGGTATCGATTTATATTGGGATACATCAACATTAGAGATTCAGAAAGCGGCATTTAAACACCAAATCAATTTGGCAAAAGCGTATGATTTGCCAATTGTAATTCACTGCAGAGAAGCGTTTGATGAAATTTTTGAAGTTTTAGAAGAGGTAAAGGATGATAAACTCTTTGGGATTTTTCATTGTTTTACAGGTACTATAGAACAAGCACACCAAGCGATATCCTATAATATGAAATTAGGAATTGGAGGTGTTGCAACCTTTAAAAATGGAAAGATAGATCAATTCCTCAATGCTATTGATTTAAAACACATTGTTTTAGAAACCGATTCACCTTATCTAGCACCAAAACCTTATCGCGGAAAACGAAATGAAAGTGCTTATGTTATAAAGGTATTAGAAAAATTAAGTGAAATATATTCGGTTTCAGAAGAAAAAATTGCCGAAATTACCACTCAAAACTCCAAAGAAATATTCGGAATATAAACATGTCTGCAAACCAACCTAACATATTATTAGTATACACAGGAGGTACTATTGGGATGATTAAGGATCCTGAAACTGGAGCACTTAAATCTTTTGATTTTAAAAACCTGCTAAAATACATTCCAGAACTCAAGCTATTAGATTGTAATATTGAAGCGATTTCATTTGATGACCCAATAGATTCTAGTAATATGAATGTTAATTATTGGGTAGATATTGCCGAAATTATTGAAGATAATTACGATGGTTTTGATGGTTTTGTTGTGTTACATGGAAGTGATACGATGAGTTATTCTGCTTCAGCATTGAGTTTTATGTTCGAAAATTTAACAAAGCCTATCATTTTCACAGGTTCGCAATTGCCAATAGGAGACTTAAGAACCGACGCTAAGGAAAATCTTATTACTTCTATACAAATGGCTTCTTTACAAAACCGAGGCAAGCCAGTGATTAAGGAAGTAGGTTTGTATTTTGAGTATAAATTATACCGCGGAAATAGAACGACTAAAATAAATGCTGAGCATTTTGAAGCTTTTGAATCGATGAATTATCCGCATTTAGCAGAATCTGGAGTACATTTAAAAGTAGAATTTGACGATTTATATAAACCTAATGCAAGAAAAAAATTAGTAGTACATAAACAATTTGAAACCGATATTTTATTGATAAAACTATTTCCGGGAATTTCAGAATCGGTTTTAGTTCCTTTATGTAATCTCCCTCATATAAAAGGCATTGTAATAGAAACCTATGGCTCTGGAAATACAACAACTGAACTTTGGTTTATTGACTTATTAAAATTAACCATTAAAAGAGGTATCCCTATAGTTAATGTCACGCAATGTGCTGGAGGAAGTGTTAATATGGGGCAATATGAAACTAGTACACAATTACAATCTATAGGTGTAATTTCTGGTAAAGATATTACCACTGAAGCGGCATTGGCTAAAATGATGTTTATGTTAGGAGAAAAAGTATCTTCAAAAACGTTCAAAACTATTTTTGAAACTTCACTTAGAGGAGAGATGTCTTAAAAGTTATATCAAAGTTTTAAAATTATAATTTGAGTTGTATGTTTGCAAGCTCAAAACTAGAGAGGTGGCCGAGTGGTCGAAGGCGCACGCCTGGAAAGTGTGTATACTCCAAAAGGGTATCGAGGGTTCGAATCCCTTCCTCTCTGCGAATACATTAAAACACTCTAGCAGATTTACTGAAGCAAGCTTCGACAAATCTGCTAGAGTGTTTTGATAAGCAAACGTTAGTTTGCTAATAAGATGCATTACCAGCATAGTTATTTGGGATGGACGAAGTCAATCTCAATATAATTAGACCTTGCTTCAGTAAATCTGCTAGAGTGTTTTGATAAGCAAACGTTAGTTTGCTAATAAGATATATTACCAGTAAATCCATTTTGAGATAGACAAAGTCAATCCTAATGAAACTTCTGAAGTAAGAAATACGAACTAGTTATGTTAAAAGGGTGGCAGATTATCTGTTTTTTAAAGATTTTTTAAAATCCTAACCAAAAATCCAAAACATTTTATTTAAATTCGTCACTATAAAATTTCAAATTGATTGAAACAACGTTAAACCTCACGACTCAATTGGGATTTTTATTTTTTAATTACAATTTTTTTATATCTTTAACACTTTAACTAATAAAATTAAGAACAAGAACGATGAAAAGACTATTTTCTATCTTAGCCATAGCATGTATAATGGCTTTCGGTACTGTTAATGCAAGTACAAATGCTTACACAGTAGAGACTGCAACTACGGCAGTTGCCACATCATTTCAAGAAGAACCAGCAGTAGCTGAAAGATCTTTTACACAACAAGTAAAAGAACGTTTTATTGAAGGTGGTCCATTTTTTATGGGAATTGTATTGCTATGTTTAATTCTAGGACTAGCTATTGCTATTGAAAGAATTATCTATTTAAATCTTGCAACAACAAATTCAAAAAAATTAACAGCAAACGTGGAAGATGCACTTAATTCTGGTGGAATTGAAGCTGCAAAAGAAGTTTGTAGAAATACTAAAGGCCCAGTTGCATCTATCTTTTATCAAGGATTAGATAGAGCCGACGAAGATATTGATGCTGCTGAAAAAGCTGTTGTAGCTTATGGTGGTGTTCAAATGGGACAACTAGAAAAGAATGTATCATGGATATCTTTATTCATTGCATTAGCACCAATGCTTGGTTTCATGGGAACAGTACTTGGTATGATTGATGCCTTTGATAAAATTGAAGCTGCAGGTGATATGAATCCTTCATTAGTAGCAGGTGGTATTAAAGTAGCCTTATTAACAACTGTATTTGGTCTGATTGTTGCTATTATATTACAAATCTTTTATAATTATATTATATCAAAAATTGATAGTATCGTTAACGATATGGAAGATGCGTCTATCTCACTAATGGATTTATTAGTTAGACACAAGAAATAATAAACCAATTATTAAATCAAACATAATATGAATATTCAAAAAATAATCAAAATTGTTGCTTTAGTAATCGGTCTAATTGCAGTATTCTTTTTAGTAAGAATAATGATGATAGGTGATGAAGCGATTGAGGCTGATACTGCTAACCAAGGTATTTTATCTGGTTTTGCAAATTTAGCTTATGTTGTTTTAGCAATTGCAACAATATCTGCTGTTGTATTTAGTTTGGTTAACCTAGTTAGCCATCCTGATAAACTTAAAAAGGCACTTATGTCTTTAGGTGTTTTTGCACTTGTATTAGCAATCGCTTGGTTTTTATCTTCTGGAGAAGAAAGACTATTAAACGATGGTACAACATTATCTGAAAGCGGATCTCAATTGATTGAGGCTGGAATCAAAGCATTTTATCTTTTAATCCTTTTAGCAGCTGGTTTAATGTTGTTTTTTGGGGTTAAAAAGATGCTAAGTAAATAATATAAATTATGGCAAAACGATCAGCACCAGAAGTTAATGCAGGATCTATGGCAGATATTGCATTCCTACTTCTTATATTTTTCTTAGTAACAACAACCATTCCTAAAGATTCTGGGATAAGCCGTAAGCTTCCTCCAATAGAGCCACCAAATGAAGAGGATGTTGTTATCAAGCAAAAGAACATCTTTACAGTTTTATTAAATGGTAAGGATCAATTATTGGTTGAAGATGAGTTGATGGAACTCAAGGATTTGAGAAAAGCTGCTATTGAGTTTTTAGATAATGGTGGTGATGGTTCTTGTGACTATTGTAATGGTGGTAAAAACCCTAAATCATCTGATAATCCAGATAAAGCAATTATCTCTTTAAAGAATGAGAGAGAGACATCTTATGCTGCATATATATCTGTTCAGAATGAATTAGTAGCTGCTTATAATGATTTGCGTAATAAAAGAGCGTTACTAATAGGACCTCAAAAAGGATTTAGAGATATGGATTTTGTTATGATGGAGAAAAACTATAAAGACCCTAAGTTTCCTGGTGATACAGACAAGCTTAAAGAAATTATAGATCAAATTAGAGCAGAATATCCAGAAAAACTTTCTGAAGTACAATAAATAAAACATTAAATTATGTCTAAATTTAAAAGTAAAAAAGACAATGCTTTACCTGCTGTGAATACAGCATCGTTACCAGATATTGTTTTTATGCTATTGTTTTTCTTCATGGTAGTAACGGTTATGCGAGAGGATACACTTTTGATCGAGAACAGATTACCATTAGCAGATCAGGTTGAAAAGCTAGAAAAGAAATATCCAATTAGTTATATCTATGCAGGTAAACCTGCTAGAGGTTATGAAAAGTTTGGTACTGAAGCTAGATTGCAACTTAATGATAAGTTTGCTGATATTAGTGAGATTCAAGCATTTATTAGTTCTGAGAGACAAAATTTGCTAACAGAAGATCTGATTCCATATATGACGGTATCACTTAAAGTAGATAAAGAAGCGAATATGGGTATTGTAGGAGATATCAAACAAGAACTTAGAGAAGCGAATGCTTTGAAAATTAATTATAGTGTAGGTACAGGTAGTGCTCTTGATAATTAATTAGGTAATATTATAAATAAAAAAAGCATCCAATATTGGATGCTTTTTTTATTTATAAGCTAAAATTTTCTTTAAACTATTGAGTTATATTTGTGATATGAAACGTTTATTGTTATACTTTTTTCTAATAGTACCTTTATTTGGTTTATTTGCTCAAGATCAAGACAACCCACTTTCTGAAACTAAGGAACAGGATAGTATTAAAGTTATAGACAATAGATACAGGGAAGATCAATTCTATGTATCTGTAACATATAATTTACTTGGTAATAAACCTGATGGTGTATCTCAAAGTGGTTTTTCAAGTGGCTTTCATTTCGGTTTTATAAGAGATATGCCAATCAATAAAGACCGAAATATTGCTATTGGTGTCGGTTTAGGTTTATCAACCAACTCTTTTAACCAAACCTTATTAATTTCTGAAGCTAATGGAGATTTTAATTATTCAGTAATCGATGGTGATGTGTCGTTTAGTAAAAATAAATTTACGACCTATCTGGTTGAAGTTCCAATTGAGTTTAGATGGCGAAGATCTACTCCAACTGACTATGATTTTTGGAGAATTTATGCTGGGTTTAAAATTGGCTATGTGCTTCACAATTCTTCAAAGTTTAATGGAAACCCAAGTGATATAAAATTGTCAAACATTGATGATATTAATGCACTTCAATACGGACTAACCTTAAGTGCAGGTTATTCTAATGTTAACTTCCATTTCTATTATGGGCTCAACAGTATTTTTGATAATAACGCTAAGTTGGAAAGCGATGGTAAAAGTATTGATATGAATGCGGTCAAAATAGGATTGATATTTTATATTTTATAAGCTTACTATAACCAATAGTTCAACATAATTAACTGAGGCAAAAAACCAACTAAACAGCCAACAACAAGTTCAACAGGCGTATGTGCTTTTAAATGTAATCTAGAAGTTGCTATGGCACCTAAAATAACGCACATTAGTGCTATGGTTCCATTAATATTTATTTTGAAATGAATTGCTAAAGCTATTGCAAACATAAAAAACCCAGCTGAGGCTATCATATGTATACTCGCTTTGAATTTAGCCAAAGCCAATGCAAAACACGTTATTGTAGAAATAAGAATACCAATAAAAAAGAAATACAATTCTGGAATTTCATCAATTGGTAATACACGAATTATAATAAGTACAACAATAGCACTATTTATCGCTAAAGGTATTCGGCGCTCTTCAACGGTTTCTAAATGAAAAGACTCTACTTTACGTATGGTTTTTAATAAGTAAAAGAGTAGGATTGGTAAAATTATAGTAAGTATAGTTATTGAAAACACTTTGGCCCTCATCACTGGCTCTGGAATAAAACGTGGTGACTTTGATAAATAAAACACAACGCCAAGCAGCGGCATTAACAGTGGATGAAAAATGTATGATATGCTTTTAAGGATGTGGTTCATTATATTTTCTTCCGCAATCGTGCCACAGGAATATCTAACTGTTCACGGTATTTTGCAACCGTCCTACGTGCAATAGGATAGCCCTTTTCTTTAAGTATAGTGGCTAATTTTTCGTCAGTTAGCGGCTTTTTCTTGTTTTCCTCTTCGATAACGGTTTCTAAAATTTTCTTAATCTCACGTGTAGATACTTCTTCACCTTGATCATTAGTCATTGATTCGCTAAAGAATTCTTTTATAAGCTTTGTTCCGTAAGGTGTATCTACATATTTACTATTTGCCACACGGGATACGGTGGATACATCCATCTCAATTTCATCGGCAATATCTTTCAAAATCATTGGCTTTAACTTACGCTCATCGCCAGAAAGAAAGTATTCCTTTTGATAATGCATAATAGCACTCATGGTTACAAAAAGGGTTTGTTGACGTTGCTTAATAGCTTCAATAAACCATTTGGCTGCATCTAACTTTTGTTTGATAAACATAACCGCATCTTTTTGGGATCTACTTTTGTCTTTAGATTCCTTGTACCCCTTCATCATATTACTATACTCTCGTGATACATGAAGTTCAGGTGCGTTTCTTCCGTTAAGGGTGAGTTCTAATTCACCTTCTACAATTTTTATAGCAAAATCAGGAACGACATGTTCAACTATTTTGTTATTCCCTGCATAAGAGCCTCCTGGTTTAGGATTCAAACGTTCTATTTCTTCAATAGCATCTCTAAGTTGAATTTCAGTAATGTCAAATTTCTGAAGTAATTTTTTGTAATGTTTTTTAGTAAACTGATCAAAAGCCTTGTCAATAATATTACAAGCTAGTTCTATATCTGGTTGCTTTTCTTTTCTATGGAGCTGAATGCTGAGACACTCCTGAAGATTACGAGCCCCAACACCTGCTGGATCTAACTGATGTACTTTTTGTAAAACATGTTCTATTTTCTCCTCAGTGGTAAATACATTTTGAGTAAAAGCCAAGTCGTCCATAATATCACTCAACGCACGACGAATATAACCACTTTCATCAACGCTTCCAACCAAAAAATCGGCAATCTCTCGCTCTTCTTCGTTAAGTCTAAAGGTGTTTAATTGTTGTCGTAAATGCTGCGTAAATGATGTGCCAGCTGCATAAGGGACATTTTTTTCCTCATCATCAGCACTATAATTGTTAGCCTGAGTACGATACTCAGGAACATCATCATCACTTAAATACTCATCAATATTAATGTCTTCTGTATTGATTTCTTCATTATCATTATAGTCATCATCAGAATTATCAAACTCATCAAATGTATCTTCATCTTTAGTCTCTTTCCCAGTATCTAGAGCAGGATTTTCTTCCAATTCTTGCTTTATACGTTGCTCAAATGCTTGTGTAGGCAGCTGTATCAACTTCATAAGTTGAATTTGTTGCGGTGACAACTTTTGTGATAGTTTAAACTGTAAATATTGTTTGAGCATATTATAAATTTGGTACAAAGTAAAGTTAAAAAAACTATTGATATATGCTGATAAAATCAAATGCTTTTAAGAATAATTTAAAAGACCTGTCAGATTTTAAATCTAGCAGGTCTTTTTTGTCTATTTATGAGTCATTTCGAAGAATTAAAATTCTGCATTTTGAGGTGTTCTAGGGTAAGGGATGACATCTCTAATGTTACCCATTCCTGTTGCAAACATCACTAAGCGCTCAAAGCCTAGTCCGAAACCAGAATGAACAGCAGTACCATATTTACGTAAGTCTAAGTACCACCATAATTCTTCTTCAGGAATATCTAATGCTTTCATTTTCTCTTTTAAAACGTCTAAACGTTCTTCACGTTGCGAACCTCCAACCATTTCTCCAATACCTGGAAATAAAATATCCATAGCGCGAACTGTTTTTCCGTCTTCGTTTAAGCGCATGTAAAACGCTTTGATATTTGCTGGATAGTCAAATAAGATTACAGGACATTTAAAATGCTTCTCTACTAAGAAACGCTCATGTTCACTTTGTAAGTCGGCTCCCCATTCTTCAATAATATAGTTGAATTTTTTCTTCTTGTTTGGTTTGCAGTTTCGTAAAATCTCAATAGCTTCAGTATAACTTACACGTTTAAAATTATTGTCTACAACAAACTTTATTTTTTCTATTAAGCTCATTTCTGAACGTTCGGCTTGAGGTTTAGTTTTCTCTTCATCAAGTAAACGCTTTTCTAAAAATTCTAAGTCGTCTTGATTGTGTTCTAAAACATAACTTAATACCGACTTCATAAAGTCTTCAGCTAAGTCCATGTTTCCTGCCAAATCCATAAAAGCGACTTCTGGCTCTATCATCCAGAATTCGGCTAAATGACGAGACGTATTTGAATTTTCGGCCCTGAAGGTTGGTCCAAAAGTATAGACTTTTCCTAACGACATGGCATAGGTTTCAGCTTCTAATTGCCCAGATACGGTAAGGTTGGTTTCTTTTCCGAAGAAATCTTCTTTATAGTTGATGTTTCCGTCGTCATCTAAAGGCGGATTCTTTGGGTCTAAAGCACTTACTCTAAACATTTCACCAGCACCTTCTGCATCACTTCCTGTGACAATTGGTGTATGCATGTAGTAAAACTCGTTCTCATTGAAATACTTGTGGATAGCAAATGATAATGATGAACGCAAACGCATGACGGCACTAAATGTATTCGTTCTTGTGCGTAAGTGTGCATTTTCTCGTAAGAATTCAAACGTATGTTTTTTAGGTTGAATAGGGTATTCATCAGGATCAGAATCTCCTAAAATAGCAATAGACGTTACTTGTATTTCTACTTTTTGCCCTTTTCCTTGGCTTTCAACCAATTCACCTTTTATATGGACTGCAGCACCAGTTGTAATGCGTTTTAAAGTGTTTTCATCTGTGTTTTCAAAATCAACAACACATTGTATATTATGTAGTGTAGAACCATCATTTAGAGCGATAAATCGGTTTGCTCTAAAAGTTCTTACCCAGCCCTTAATTTCGATAGGCTGAAAGGCAATGTCTTGTGTCAATAATTGTGAAACTGTATAGCTCATTATTTTGAAATTTTATGCAAATATAAATGTTTATGAATTTATGCTTTCCTCAGAATCATCATCTTCTACAGGAATGATATTTATTGATGGTTCTCGCATCACTTCCTTATTGGCAATACTACGTTCAAGAGATAATAATAATGATGGAAGTAATAGTAAGTTTGACAACATCGCAAATAATAAAGTAGCCGAAACTAAAGCTCCAAGAGCAACAGTTCCTCCAAAGCTGGACGTTGTAAATACAATAAAACCAAAGAATAATACAATAGATGTGTAGAACATACTCACACCAGTTTCCCGCAATGCTGCGTAAACCGATTTACGTATTTTCCAATGGTTAGCTTGAAGTTCTTGTCTGTATTTAGCCAAGAAATGTATAGTATCATCAACCGAAATACCAAAGGCAATACTAAACACCAAAATGGTAGATGGCTTTATAGGCACACCTAAATACCCCATTAACCCTGCAGTAATTACTAGAGGTAAGACGTTAGGGATTAAGGATACAATGATCATTCTTACCGATCTAAACATATAGGCCATGAATACAGAAATGAGGAAAATGGCCAAGGATAATGATATCGCTAAGTTTTTAACTAAGTATTTGGTTCCTTTTTGAAAGACTAATGCTTTTCCTGTCATTGTCACATTGTAGCGATCGGCAGGTTGAAATGTTTTGTTTATCTTATTTTGAAGATCTTCTTCAATACGCTCCATTTTGTCAGTACCGATATCTTTCATAAAGGTAGTAATGCGTGCATATTGACCAGTACTATCTACAAAATTTTGTAGTAAATCAACATCTGAAGATGAATTTTTAGCATATGATAAAATGAAGCTGTTTTCTTGAGATGTAGGTAATTGATAGTATTTTGGATTGCCATTATAATAAGCTTGCTTACTATATTTTACAAGGCTTACTACTGAAATAGGACGTGACAATTCTGGAGTTTCATCAATGAGGTTTTCAATCTGTTCCATTTTTTTGAGCGTACTCAACTTCATGACCCCTTTTTTACGTTTGGTATCCACCATAATCTCTAAAGGCATAATGCCATCAAACTCTTCTTCAAAGAAACGAATGTCTTTAAAAAAGGCTTCTTCTTTTGGCATATCTTCAATGAGACTGCCTGAGATTTCTATTTTATAAATACCAATAATACTTGCAATTATAAGTATAAGAGAGGTCACATAAATGCCGATTTTTTGTTCTCTTACCATGCGCTCAGTCCAATTAACAAAGCCACCAATCCAACGTTTATTTAAATGCTCTAAATGACGCTCTTTTGGATAAGGTAAAAAAGTGTACATAATTGGAATAATAAGCAAGCACAATATGAAAATTGCTAAAATGCTCAAGGATGCAACGATACCAAACTCTTTAAGTATTTTACTTTCAGTTAAAATAAACGTTGCAAAACCAGAAGCTGTTGTCACGTTTGTCATTAAGGTTGCATTACCAATTTTGGTAATAACACGCTGTAATGATTTGACTTTATTACCATGAAGTTTTACTTCATGTTGGTATTTATTGATGAGGAAAATACAGTTCGGAATTCCAATAACAATAATCAAAGGCGGAATTAATGCCGTTAGTACAGTGATTTCATATTTGAGTAAGCCTAATATTCCAAAAGTCCACATTACACCAACACAAACCACAATAAGAGAAATAAAAGTGGCTCTAAATGATCTGAAAAAGAAAAAGAAAATAAGTGAGGTTACCCCTAAGGCTAAACCAATAAAGAGACCAATTTCATCAACAATATTTTGCGAATTTAGGGTGCGTATATATGGCATGCCAGAAATTCTGACATCCAAATCAGTGGCTTGCTCAAAGGCCTTAATCTTTTCATCTAGTGTTAACATGATGAAGTCCTTTCTTGCCGATGTATTAACAATATCCTTATTAAGGTAGATGGCAGTTCTTATCGTTTTAGTTTCTGTATTGAATAAGAAATTATCATAAAAAGGATACTTCTCAAATAGCTCTTCTTGAAGTATATCAATCTGCTCAATAGATGTAATTGAGTCTTTGATAAAAGGGACTAAGTCAAACTTTTCAGTTTTAGTGTTTTTGACAAGTTTCTGAAGGTCGTTAATTGAGACAACTGTTTCAACCTCGTTAAATGTTTTAAAGTCTTCTGAAAGTTGGTTCCAAGCGTTTAGCTTTTCAACAGTAAATAATGTAGAATCTCTAACACCAAGTACAATTAAATTGCCTTCTTCTCCAAAAACATTAAGAAACTCATTATAAGTTACATTAACCTCATGATCGTCTGGAAGCATATTGGCTTCAGTGTAGGTGAAACGCATATGTTTCCATTGGTAACTAAAGAATAGGGTCGCTAAAATAATGATAACGAGTATACCAATTTTGTTACGCAATATTAATCGCGCAACAACTTCCCAAAAATCCTTTGTAAATAGTTTAAACATCTGAGTTCTAAAAGAAGCGCAAAGGTAGAAAAAACCTAGGGATTGTTGGTTGAAAAAGTTATTTATTAGGAGTGGAAAATATAGTTTAACTTTTTTATAAGGTTAAACTGAGGTGTTTTTGAGAGTTTAACACTTTTTAATTGTACCAGTTGATATAAAACGATTAAATTTATCTTAACACATTTGCTATGATAATCAATTATCTTAGAGTATTTACCTTATGCTTGTTTTCAAGCTTTTCTTTTGCTCAAAAGGCCAATGAGTATTCATATAATTCTTTCGCTGAGAAAATTTATCTTCAATTTGATAACGAAGTCTACACGACTAACAAAACGATTTGGTTTAAGGCTATTGTGAGCAATGCGGTATTACATAGTCCAGAATTTTCCAGTGGTGTTTTGTATGTTGACCTTATAAATTCGAAAAAGGAGATTGTCCAATCGAAAATAATAAAAATTGAAAAAGGAATTGGAAGTAGCTTTTTCGATTTAGATAGAAGTTATGATGAAGGAAATTATATGGTACGAGCTTATACCCAATGGAATAAGAATTTTGGATCTGATTTTATGTTTAAAAAGCCTATTCAAATTTATTCTGAAAATAATACAGATTTCAATCTCAAGCCTGTCCAGAATTTAAGAAGAACAGATAGTACATCTGAGACCATTAGATTAAAGGCTGATATTTTCCCCGAACATATTGATAGTTATCATAAAAATGAGAGGTTAAAGCTAATGATTACTCAGGATGGAATTAAAGATAGTGTTGAACTGAAAAGAGGGCGCAACGGCATTTTTGACTTTAATTATTTGGTTAAAAAAAGCACAAAATATATGACGCTAGAATTTATGACGCACAATAAGAAGCACTATCATACGACATTCTTACCTAATAATAGCTTGATTGACCTACAGTTTTTCCCGGAAGGAGGAAAGTTGATTCATGGTATAACCAGTAAAGTTGGATTTAAGGCAATAGGATCTGATGGTAAAGGCAAATATGTTACTGGTATTATTCTGGATAGTGAAGATAGAATAGTTTCTAATTTTGAAAGTAATATTTTAGGAATGGGACATTTCGTCATGAAAGATGTTGATTCCTCTTTACAATATAGAGCTCAATTTAAAAGTATATTAGATTCGCCAGATACCTTAGTCAGTTTACCAAAAATTTTTGGTAAAGGGGTCACGATGTCTGCATCTTGGAGTAATGATGTAATTAATGTTTTGATATCATCCAACGACAAAGAAAACAAACAAATGACTTTAAAAGCCTCATGTAGAGGCTATACTTATTTCGAAAAAACAGATCGTTTAGTACAAGGAAAATCTATATTCTCAATACCCAAAAAACGCTTTCCCGAAGGGATTATATCTTTAACATTGACCGATATTCATAACATTCCAATTGCACAAAGAATAATCTTTAATGATGTACCTGAGAATCGAATTAATATACAGGCATTTATCAATAAAGATAAGTATAAACAACGTGAAAAGGTCAAGCTGAGCATTAAAACAGTCGATTTTAAAAAGGCACCTGTAATCGCTAGTTTGTCAGGTTTAGTTGTACAAAAGGAATTGTTCGATGATCTTCAGAACTTGAGAGAAAATATTTTATCTTATTTTTTAATGAGCTCAGATTTAAAAGGAACTATTGAAACACCAGGAGCTTATTTTAATAATACAAATACATTAGATATTGACGATTTATTACTTACACAAGGTTGGACCAATTACAAATACACCAAATTGGATGGAAACATTAAGTATGAGATGGAACAAAAACTTAAAGTCTCAGGTGTCATAAACCCAAAAAAGGCAAACGAAAATCTTGAAGAATTAGAATTGATGTTAATGACATTTGATGAGATGAAAATACCTTATATAAAAAATGTATTTGTACCAGGATCATTTAGTTTTGAATTAGATGACATTTATGGTTCTGAAAAAGACGTTTTGATTCAACCAGCTAGTGGTTTAAAAGAAGATAGAAAAAACTATACAATTGCCTTATCTAAGAAAAAAGCGCCACCAATTAGATTTGAAAATAAAAATAGTTTGGTGATTAATGACAGCATCGTTAACAAAATGGTCTCTGAGAATAGAAAACAAAACAAAAAAGAAACCGACTTTTATTTTTCCAATTATGGAAGAACTTTATTAGATGAAGTTGTAGTTGATACCTATAAAATAACGCCTGAACGACAAGAAATGTTCGACACATACGGAAAACCAGATGTTGTAATTGATGGAGAAGAGATTGTCGAAAAAACCGCAGACTGGTCTTATGGGTTGTATAGTGTACTTCGTAATTCTTTTTGGGATCAAATAACAATTTTAAGAGAAGGTCGTGATTTAAAAGCGCAAATATTTATGAATGAAGTAACACTAGTAGTTGTGGATGGAATTCCTGTTTTAGAGCATAACTATCCACTTATTCAGTATTTGTCTCCAGAAGAAATCGTTAGTTTTGAGGTAATAAAATTTCCCAAAAATTTTAATGACTTATATTCAACTGTATATCCATATGCTAAACCACCATTTCCAGACGGAAGCATTATTAGTATTTATACAAAAATAGGAAAAGGCCTTTTTGGAGGCCTAAGAACCCCTAATGATAAATTAGACTTAACCAGTATTCCAGTCTTCGCTATTGAAAAGGAGTTTTATACTCCTAAATATGATAGTGACGACAACACTTTTAATTCTAATACATTAGATTTAAGAGCTCCATTGTATTGGAGTCCAGAAGTAACCACAGATACCAAAGGCAAAGCATTAATAGAATATTACAATTCTGATATTCAAGGCGATTTCACAATCATCATAGAGGCAATTACTGATACAGGGTTATTAGGTTACAAACTCATTGAGTATAAAGTAAAAGAGAGCGTGAACTAAACTTATAGAGATACATTAAATGTAAACTTAGCTGCAATATTATCAGCAATAGATGGTAAGTGATGCCCTCCATAACGATATGCAAAGCTTAATCCGAATCCAAAAAGCAATTTATTTAATTCAAAACCAGCTTCAGAATACCCTTTAGTTAAAGTGCCAAACTCAATGTTTTGGTGACGTTCAATATTATGCATATCACCTATTGCGAACCTTGAAATAAGAACAAGTTGGGGCCTATAACGTTCAGTAATTTTAAAAGGTTTTACAAAATGTTTCAATTGCAGTGTTGCAAATTGATCTGAAAAAAATTCATTAAAAAACATGGTCTCAAAACTATTGATACCAGCTACAGAGAAGCGTTGAAGTATGGTTTCTTTTGTAATATTGTTAGGATAGGCATGATATAGATGCGTTAATGGCGTTTTTCCAATTGCAATACCGCTTGTAAGAATAGCTTCAGTAAATACATCGTCGTTATAAATAAATCGATGTACAGTTCTAAAATCAATTTTAGAAAAATTGAAATCGCCTTTCAAGACATCTTTAAAACTTTGGGTAAGTTGAAATGAAAATTTCGGATACCCATTTTTTATTTCTTTTGTGTCACCTTCGGAAATTTCAAAATCACTAAATGGGCTCCATTGTAAGGAGACCTTTGCTGTACTTATATCAAATGTTTTGAAGGATTTACCATTAATATTAAAATTATAATTGTAGGTAGGATCAATTTTACTGATAGCAAACTCGGTTTCTGAAAGCAAATGATCTGAGAACTGATGTTCAATAGCAACAGCTTTGGTAATGTGCTTGTGAAACAAGTCAATGTTTAGTAAACGTGGCTCAAAAAATGAAAAAAAGCGCTTATCAGTAAGAAAAGTTGAACTTCCTGTTTCTTGTAAATCGTCTGTATAAGATAAGTTAATCCACGTATTAGTTAATTCGTTTACTCTAAAGCCACCTCCAATTTTATACTTAAAGCGATGATCTCTAAAACCATAAACGACATAGCTATTAATACGATATTTTTCAGAAAACAGATCGTTTGTTTCTCCTCCAAGACCAGTTCTTAAGCCTTCGTACTGATTATATTTAACTAAATATCGCATGTCAATATTTAGAAATTTTGTTGGAAAAAACCCATTTCCTAACTGCCTTAAAAACTCTTTTTTACTTAACGAATCATTTTTAACTTTAGAAGAATCCCGAGATGTTTCAGATGTTTGCGAATGTAATGCACAGGTAAATAGCGTAATGAAAATTAAGCAACAAATCTTATGCATTGAGTAATTTAATAAAAGGGATTAATTAAAAAAGCGACTCTTAATAGTCGCTTTTTGAGTTTTAAACGGTCATGATTTCTTTTTCCTTGGCTTCAAAAATATCGTCTATTCTTTTAACGTACGTATCTGTCATTTGTTGCACGTCAATTTCACCATTTTTTTGTTGATCTTCAGAAGCATCTTCGAGGGATTTGATCTCATTATTAGCATCTTTACGTGCATTTCTTACAGCAATCTTAGCATCTTCTGTTTCAGCTTTCGCTTGCTTTGATAAATCACGCCTACGTTCTTCAGTTAAGGGTGGTACATTGATAATAATGGTTTCACCATTATTCATTGGGTTAAACCCTAAATTGGCAACCATAATACCACGCTCAATTTCTTGCAACATGCTTTTTTCCCAAGGTTGAACTGTGATCGTTCTACCATCTGGAGTATTCACATTGGCAACTTGAGACAATGGCGTTTGAGAACCGTAATAGTCTACCATAACACTTCCTAACATTGCAGGACTTGCTTTGCCGGCTCTAATATTTACGAGTTGTTTCTCAAGATGCTTTATAGCGGCATCCATTGCTTCTTTCGCTGTAGCTAATATAAATTTTATGTCTTCGTTCATAGTTAAAAAACTTTAATTTGTAAAATACTTACCAAAAAATAAGCCAAACATTATAAGTTAACTTTTGTTCCAATATTTTCTCCTGAAACAACCTTCAATAAATTTCCTTTTTTATTCATGTCAAAAACGATGATTGGTAATTTGTTTTCCTGACTTAAAGTGAATGCTGTTGTATCCATTACTTTAAGACCTTTTCTCAAGACATCATCAAATGTGATATGATCAAACTTTACTGCTGTGATATCTTTTTCAGGATCTGCAGTATAAATACCATCAACGCGAGTTCCTTTTAAAATCACATCAGCTTCAATTTCGATGGCTCTTAAAACAGCTGCAGAGTCTGTAGTGAAATAGGGGTTTCCTGTTCCTCCACCAAATATTACAACACGACCTTTGTTAAGGTGACTCATTGCTTTTCTTCTAATGAAAGGCTCAGCGACTTCATTGATTTTAATGGCTGTTTGTAAGCGTGTTTTTACGCCAGCATCTTCCAAAGCATTCTGTAAAGCTAGTCCATTAATAACGGTCGCTAACATTCCCATATGATCTCCTTGTACACGATCCATACCATTCATTGCTCCAGCAACACCTCTAAAAATATTTCCACCTCCAATGACTATAGCAACTTCTACGCCTAAATCGGTGATTTCTTTAATGTCTTTAGCATATTCAGCAAGACGCTCAGGGTCAATTCCATATTGGCGTGATCCCATTAGAGCTTCACCTGATAATTTTAGTAGGATTCTTTTATATTTCATTTGTTCGTGTCGAAAGTTTAGCAAATATAAACATTATCTTTTTTTGATAAAGTAGAAATTTATAAATAAAAAAACCACTACGTCTTATGGTTAAGAGTAGTGGTTTATATATTGAGATTCCTGTCTTCTCAGGAATTAGTTATCCTACTGTAGCACGCTTAAATCCAGTAACTGTAACGTCACCATAAGATTCAACATATTGAGCAACAGTTTTCTTTTCGTCTTTAATAAACTTTTGATCTAATAAACATTGCTCTTGATCTAAAGTTGTATTATCAGAGATAAAACGCTCCATTTTACCAGGTAAAATTCTATCCCAGATTTGTTCTGGTTTACCTTCAGCTTTTAATTCTGCTTTTGCAGCGTCTTCAGCTTGAGCTAAAACTTCAGGAGTTAGCTGTGCCATAGAAATATACTGAGGTACATTTTTTAAGGTCTTACCTAAACGTCCCAATTCAATATTATCTTTTTCAATCACTGCAATTCTAGCTTCAGTTTCTGAAGCAACAAATGCAGGGTCAAAGTCTTTATAAGATAAAGTTGTAGCTCCCATTGAAGCAACTTGCATTGCGACATCTTTCACTAAAACCTCAGCGTTATCAACTTTTGCAGATAAACCAACTAAAGCAGCAATTTTATTGATGTGAACATATTGTCCAACGTAAGGAGCATCTAACTTTTCAAAAGCAGTGATGTCTAATTTTTCACCAATAACACCTGTTTGTTCTATTAATTTTTCAGAGACACTCATTCCACCAAAATCAGCAGCTAAAAATTCTTCTTTAGTGTTGTGGTTTAATGCGATATCTGCTAATTCGTTAGCTAATGCTATGAAGTTTTCGTTTTTACCAACAAAATCTGTTTCACATCCTAATACGATAGCAACACCAGATGTGTTGTCTGCATTAATTTTTGCGATTGCAGCACCTTCAGATGAATCTCTGTCAGCTCTTTTTTCTGCAACTTTTTGTCCTTTTTTACGAAGTACTTCAATGGCTTTATCAAAATCACCTCCAGCTTCAACTAGGGCTTTTTTACAATCCATCATACCAGCTCCAGTGGCTTGTCTTAATTTATTTACTTCTGCGGCTGTTATTTTTACAGTATTTTCCATTGTGTTATAAAAATTTAAAAAAGTCGTTTAATTTATAATTTCCGAAGAAAATAACTAAACGACTTATTTATATTGTGTAATTGTTATTTATTCTTCTTCGTTAGCTGCAACTGGTGCAACTACCTCAGCTTTTTTCTCAACTTTAGCTTCTGTTTTTGTTTCAGCTTTCACTTCTTTTTTCGCTGCTGGTGATTTTTCACTTTTAGCGTCTTTTTCAGCTTTGTCTGATTTTCTTTCAGCTAAACCATCTGCAACTGCTGATGTTACTACAGACATAATACAGTCAATAGATTTAGAGGCATCATCATTAGAAGGAATTAAGTAATCTACTTCACGTGGATCAGAGTTAGTATCTACCATTGCAAAGATTGGAATGTTTAATTTCTGAGCTTCTTTAATAGCAATGTGCTCACGTTTGATATCTACAACAAATAATGCTCCAGGTAAACGTGTCATATCAGAAATAGAACCTAAATTCTTTTCTAATTTAGCACGTTGGCGATCTACTTGTAAACGCTCTTTCTTAGATAATGAATTGAATGTACCATCTTTCTTCATACGGTCAATCATAGCCATTTTCTTAACAGCTTTTCTAATTGTAACGAAGTTGGTTAGCATTCCACCAGGCCATCTTTCAGTAATGTAAGGCATGTTTACATTTCCTGCTTTTTCAGCAACGATGTCTTTAGCTTGTTTTTTTGTAGCAACAAATAAGATTTTCTTTCCAGAAGCAGCAATCTTGTGAAGTGCTTCTCCGGTTTCTTGAATTTTTGCTTGTGTTTTGTAAAGGTTGATAATATGGATACCGTTACGCTCCATATAAATGTAAGGAGCCATGTTTGGATCCCATTTTCTTGTCAAGTGACCAAAGTGTACACCTGCTTCTAGTAAGTCTTTAACTTCTACTGATTCCATTTTGTAATTGTTTACGTTCTATTAAATTAGCAATGATTAAGTGGTTGCTTTCGCTCGCCTTGACCATTTAGATGCTAAACTGTACCTGAACTCGTTTCAGGATTTTTATTGCTTGCTGAAATAACTTCAGCGGTTTTAATTTAAAGCTGTCCTGATGTGTATCAGAACAGCTTTGAGATTTTTATATTCCGAAGAAAATTCAGAATAATAAAAAAGGATAGGATTAACGTTTCGAGAACTGGAATTTCTTCCTTGCTTTCTTTTGACCGAACTTCTTACGTTCAACCATACGAGGGTCTCTAGTTAATAATCCTTCTGGCTTTAATATTAGTCTGTTTTCTGCATCAAGCTCACACATAGCGCGAGATAATGCTAAACGGATCGCTTCGGCTTGGCCTGTAATACCACCACCATAAACGTTTACTGTAATATCAAAGTTGCCATCGTTGTTAGTCATAGCTAAAGGTTGGTTTACTTTATACTGCAATGTTGCAGTAGTAAAATAATCCGCCATGTCTTTTTTGTTTACCGTGATCTTGCCTTTTCCTTTAGCAAGGTACACACGAGCAACAGCCGTCTTTCTACGACCGATTTTGTGAATTACTTCCATTAGTTAACTTTGTTTAAGTCGATTGCTTTAGGTTTTTGAGCTTCATGTTTGTGCTCAGAACCTACAACAACATTTAAATTACGGAATAACTCTGCACCTAATTTGTTTTTAGGGAGCATTCCTTTCACTGATTTTTCTACGATTCTTGCTGGATCTTTTCCAAACAATTCAGTCGCAGTTAAACTTCTTTGACCACCTGGATAACCTGTGTGACGAATGTACGTTTTGTCATTCCACTTGTTACCTGATAAGTTGATTTTTTCTGCATTGATAACAATTACGTTATCTCCACAATCAACATGTGGTGTGAAGTTAGGCTTGTGTTTACCTCTTAAAAGTATTGCTACTTTAGAAGCTAAACGACCTAGCGTTTGATTTTCAGCATCAACTAAAACCCACTCTTTATTAACAGTAGCTTTGTTTGCTGAAATCGTTTTGTAGCTTAATGTGTCCACACTTATTGATTTTGTTATTAAACATTTCTCTCTCGAAAAGAGTTTGCAAATTTACGATTAAATATTTGATTACCAAACCCTATTTAAGCAATATTTTGAATGAGATCAAAAATAATTTTCTTTGGCTATATCATTGATGTCTAAAGGATTCGTTAAAATTTTCTGAAACATGATAGTTTTCTGTAACAATCAACTTAAATTGAAGTCTTTAGAACAACAACCTAATCAATCAAATCAATGAGAATTTACGCTCTAATTGCTGTATTTTTATGCAGTACAACCATTTTAGATGCTCAAAGTGAAACTTCAATTCCTAAAAGAGTTTATACCACAGCTTCAATCAAAGACCTAAAACCACCAACAATTGACGGATTACTAGATGAATCTGCATGGGACCTTGTAGAGTGGACATCAGACTATGTAGAATTTCAGCCAGACGTAGGAACATCGCCATCAGAACAAACTAAAATGAAAATCGTCTATGATGATAAAAATCTTTATGTCGCTTTTAAATGTTATCAGGCAGATCCTTCTACTATTGAAAAACGAATGGGACGACGTGATGATTTTCCTGGAGATTGGGTGGAGATCAATTTAGGAAGTTATAATGATGATAGAACAGGTTTTTCATTTACAATTTCAGCATCTGGAGTAAAAGGTGATGAATTTATATCTGATAATGGCAACTTTGATAGTAGTTGGAATCCAATTTGGTATGCTGGTACAACTATAGATGATGATGGTTGGACCGCCGAATTGCGTATTCCATTAAGTCAGTTGCGATTTGGTGATTTGGAAGAGCAGGTTTGGGGATTGCAATCTACAAGACGCTACTTTAATAATGAAGAGCGCTCAACTTGGCAACCTTTAAATGCGAATCCACCAGGATGGGTAAGTGAGTTTGGTGAATTAAGGGGTCTTGTTGGATTAAAACCCCAAAAACAATTAGAAATTCAGCCTTATACTGTTGCTCAGTTAGATACTTATCAAGCTGAAGCTGGTAATCCGTTTAGGGATGGGAACGATACGAAACTAACAGGAGGATTAGATGCAAAAATTGGAATCACAAATGACTTGACCGTTGATTTAACTATTAATCCAGATTTCGGGCAAGTTGATGCCGATCCTGGAGCAATTGCATTAGATGGTTTTGAAATTTTCTTTCAGGAACGACGACCATTTTTTGTTGAAAATAAAAACGTCTTTGATTTTAGAGTAGGTGGCGGTAGAGATAATGTGTTTTTTTCTAGACGAATTGGAAGGTCTCCTCAAGGCTTCACTACAGCCGATGGAAGCTTAGGTGAGTATGAAGATATCCCAAACTTTACAACCATACTTGGTGCTGCTAAATTTAGTGGTAAAACTAAAAACGGTTGGGCTATCGGGCTTCTAGAAAGTATTACAGCTAAAGAGTATGCCGAAATAAGATTAGATGAAAGAGATGATGTGATTAATAGTTTGCCAGAAGTAGGCGAAAAACGAGAAGAATTGGTTGAACCATTTACCAATTACTTAGTCGCTAGAGCTCAAAAAGATTTTAATGATAGAAACTCTTATATAGGAGCTATTTTCACCTCTACCAATAGAAAATTAGAAGGGAATCTAGATTTCCTAAGAAAAAGCGCCTACACAGGGGGTGTTGATTTTAGACATAATTGGAAGGACCGAAAGTATTATGTATTAGGAAACTTAACGCTTAGTAATGTTAATGGAAGTAAAGAAGCAATTACGAATACACAAACCTCTTTAACACATTTATTTCAAAGAACAGATGCAAGTCATGTTAGTGTAGATCCAAATAAAACCTCATTAACAGGAACGGGTGGTCGATTAGAGTTTGGGCAACGTGGCAGCGATAAATGGCGCTATACGCTTGGAGGAAATTGGAAATCTCCCGAATTAGAACTTAATGATATTGGATTTTTACGACAAGCAGATATTATATCCCAGTACTTTAATATTAGACGCTTGTTTAATAAACCTACAAGTTGGTTTAGACGCGCAAATATCGGTTTAGAACAATTTACACAATATGATTTCGAAGGCAATTATAATAGAATTCAGTATGAAATGAGTGGTAATATTAATTTCATAAACAACTGGTTTGCTGATTTTGGAGCAGCTCATAAACCTCGAATTTATAGCAATACGGTTTTAAGAGGAGGTCCAAGATGGCGTTGGAATGAAGAGAATTTCTGGTATATGTTCGTCGGAACAGATCAACGTAAAAAATTGAGTACAACTATAGGATATGTCAATTCAAGAGCAAAACAAAACAACTTTTCATTAGACCGTTATGAGTTGCGCTTTAGGTATCAGCCTCTTAATTCATTAAGTATGTCTTTAAATTTTCAATATGAAGAAAACCCAAATAAAACACAATATGTTACCGAGTCTGATTTCAATGGAACCCCTCGTTATATTCTAGGTGAAATTGATAACGAAAGTTTGAGTGCCACTTTGAGGGTTAACTATAATATTAATCCGAATTTGACCATTCAATATTATGGGCAGCCTTTTATATTTAAAGCGAAGTATTCTAACTTCAATTTTGTAAATGATCCTACAGCCGAAAATTTAAATGAACGTGTCACTTGGTATGGTTCTAATCAAATTTCAGAAGAAGATGGGTTGTATAGTGTAGATGAAAATGGCGATGCAACTGTAGATTATGAGTTTGGCAATCCAGACTTTGCTTTTGTCCAATTTAGATCAAATTTAGTAGTGCGTTGGGAATATATCCCAGGCTCTGAAATATTTTTAGTCTGGTCACAAGGAATTACAGGTTTAGGTGATGTGAATGATAATTTTAGTGGTATTATCGATGATCAAATATTTGGTCAGAAACCTGAAAACACCTTTTTAATTAAGGCGACTTATAGATTTGTACTTTAGTTTAACGAACTCTTGCTTGTAATTCTGATATGATATTGACATACGTTCGTAATACACGATCCCATTCTCTAAATAGTTGATCACTCTTCACACTTGTAAGTGGTAATCCAGATTGTTCACTTACTAACTTTACTTTAAAAACTGTAGGGCTGTCACCTGTTTGCTTTACAATGACACGGGTTCTAATTGAGTTTTGTAGAAACGTCTGTAGCGACCAAGCAGTGCGAACATAACCCGTTTCTTTGTCTGTCATTTCTATCACGTCAAAATGTGATAATACAATTTGATTAATAAGCTTCCATGCTTTATCTTTCGATGTTGTATTACATACTAACTCAATATCAACATTGGCAATATCTGTTTGAATAGATGCATTGTAAGCATCGTCCGATTTTAGTTCTAAATAATAAGACTTTGGCGGTTTGGGCATATTTTTCCGATTACAAAATTCAATCTTTTCAGATAAAAATCCTGTTTTTTTTACTATTACAGTAATGCAATCTTTAGAAGGAACAATGAGCTCCATACTACCTTTTCCAAGAAGTTTGCCATTGACATAAATCTCAGCATCAGTTTCTGAACACCCAAAATCTATTTTCTTTTTGCCAAAAAAGGCATATGTATTATCATTGGAAATTGCATGCCCTGAATGTGCTCCTAAAGTAAAGCATAGAAAAAATAGTAAGATGTACTTTGCCATGAGTGTCAAAATTATAGGTTAATTAGAAGTCACAAATTATCATCTATATATAAAAAAAGAAATACCTAATTATAGGTATATAAACTTACAAATGTTTTAGAGCGTAGTTCACTAGACCAGTGTTGCTTTTAATACCTAATTTTTTATGAATGTTTTTACGGTGTGTATCAACAGTATATTTACTCAATTTTAAGTGCTTTGCCATTTGTAAAGAGGTTCTGCCTTTGACGATGAGTTGAAGAATTTCAGTTTCGCGTTTGGTTAATAATTGATTGTTTGCAATGTTATTTTCCTTATGAAACCAATCTTTAATATCTTCAGGTAAATTAGCGCTAAAAAAATAGTCTCCTTTAACTATAGTATGTATTGCAGTATCCAATTCGGTTTTATCTACATTTTTTGTGACATAACCTTTAGCTCCAGCATCTAACATTTCAATGACATCTACAGTTTGATCAAACATGCTTAATGCTAAAATTTTGAGGTTAGGGTAGTCTTTAGACACGGTTTTGGTCAAGGTTACACCATCCATGATTGGCATTCTAATATCTGTCAAAATAACATCAGGTAGTAAACCTTCTTCAAGAAGTTTTAAGACTTGAAGGCCATTATTTGCTTCACCAATAGTTTCAATATCTAAAGATTTTGATAGAATAGATTTTATGCCATCTATAAAGAGTTGATGATCGTCTGCTATGATAATTTTAATGGTCATAACGGAATATTTAAAATTACGGTTGTACCATTTCCTATAGACGTATCGATGACAAATTCACCTTCAATTTTCTCAATGCGCTGTTCTATGTTGATGAGTCCAATTCCAGATTTTGAAGCATTAATATTAAAACCTTTACCATTGTCTTCAACCATAATAGTTAATACATTGTCTTGTTCTGAAAACTGAATGGTAGCTTCAGTAGCATTTGAATGTTTAATGATATTGGTCAATAATTCCTGAATAATTCTAAAAATTTGAATTTCAAGAGTGTTTTCAATACGTTTATTCACATCAATATTGATCACTTTAATGTCAATTTTTTTTGAATCTGAAATTTGCTTAGCAATACCTTTTGTTGATGGAATTAACCCTTTGCTTATTTCTGCTCCAAAGTTTTTATTTTTTGAAATACTTCGGATTTCATTATAAGTGTCATTCATTAATTTTTTCAGCTTATTGTAAAATCCTGAAAAATCTTCTTTGTCATCATAGCTTTCAAGATATAGTTTAAGTGTTGCAACTTTACTTCCTAAGTTATCATGTAAATCAGCTGCCATTTTTGAACGCTCTAGTTCTTGAGCATCCAAAATAGCGTCAATACCTTCAAGCTCTTGTGATTTTAAAAGCTGGTTAAAATCTTGCTCTTGGATGGTTAAATTCTGCTCCATGATAATGCGCTTGCGTTTTGCGTTTTTTTGTAGAACGTAAATGAGTAGTAAAGTAAGGATCAAAGCAGATACAGCTGCAATTAAAAGGTTTCGGTTTTGTCTTCTTTTGTAATTGGCTTCTAAGTTGTCGGTTTGAAGCTGTAAAATTTCCTTTTCCTTCTTCTCAGTTTCGTATTTGGTTTGAACTTCCATGAAGTTTTTCTGACTTTCAGAATTGAGAATACTGTCGTTTAAACGATTAGATTTTTCGGCATATTCTAAGGCCTTATTCATTTGACCTAAACCTTTATGTGCTTCTTGTAGATTATTATACACAAAGACTAGTTGCTTGCCTTTGATGTTTTGTTCTGCTTTATTAAAATATGAAATGGCAGTTTTATAATCACGATTCTTTAAATGAATATAACCTAAATTACTTTGCGCTACTTCTATTCCAGATTTGAGATTGAGCTCATTTTTTAATGCTAAAGTTTTTTCGAGATATTGCTTTGCCTTTTCTGAATCTTTATTTAAATATAAATCACCAAGATTATTATAGATAATCGATAACGAACGCTTATCTCCTAGAGAAGTCGCTAATTGCTCAGCCTTAGCATTGTAATCAATTGCTTTTAAAGTGTCTCCATTTTTATAATACTGCGTTGCTAAGTTAGGTAAGGTGATGAGTCTAAATTGTGTTTGATTCAAATTTTCAAACACCTGAAGTGCTTTTTCACTATACTCAATAGCTTTTGGAAAGAGTTCCAATTCTGCAAAGGCACTAGCGATATTACTATAACATTTTGCCGCATTAAGCGAGTCGTTTGTTTTTTCGAAAAAGCTAGCACTTTCAGTTAATGTCGCTATGGTCTTATTATAATCACCTTGTCGTAACTGAATCGCTCCAAGGCTAATATTAACGACTGCAACACGTTTATCATCTTTAAGTTTTTTAAGTAATGTTTTAGTGTTCTCAAAATAGTACACCGCAGAATCTAACTGAGCCGTAAAAAATTGAAAACGCCCTAATTGATTATTTGTTTCAGCTAATAAAGAATCATTAGACTTGTATTGATAAGCCTTTTGAGCAAATATTTTTCCTTGATTTAGATCTATTCGCTCATGTAGTTTTGCCAATATTAAATTGGCTTTTGCAACTTCCATAGCATCGTTAGACGAGCTAGTAATGGTTTTTAGACTATCTATTTGTGTGTTTTGAGCACCTAAAAAGAAAGACATAACATAGATTATGGCACACAGGATTTTCATGAAGTTGATTAATAGCTAAGTTTTAAAGTTAATAAATATTTTGATGTATTTATAAGTATGTTCTTTTCTATAGTTTCAAAAGTAACAGTTATAGTGTCAGGCTTATATACCTAACATTAGGTATATGAATTATAAATTTTCAATGATAGCTTTGTTTTGAACCTTAAACTAAACAATCATGAAAATCAAACTTTTAATACTGTTGCCGTTGTTTATATTTCTTCAAGGAGGAGGATGTAGCAGTGATGACGACAGCTCTGATGGAACAAACGATAATTTCATCAATTTTTTAGGGACTACAAACGATGGTAATGGAGGTTGTAATATTCAATCTGATGACGGCCTAGATGTTAGTTGTGTGTATACCGCATTTTATCAACGTGATGGTTTGTCATATACGATTGCTGTGACTCATACTGGCGAATGTAGAACAGCAACTTTTAATATGCGAGATAATTTAGATCAACCAAGTCACGCCTTTTTTCTTTTGCAAGTGGCATCTAATGGTGTTGCCATAGATAATTATTTGGGCTTTTCTGGAACCGTAGATGTTGTTGATTCAGGAATAAGCTCTAGTATTAGATTTGATGGAACTGTCGTAAATACAGTTACCGGAGAAGAAGAGGCCATCGAAGGCTTTGTACAATGTGCATTATAATTATAGTCTCATGAAAATCTTAAGATATATTACAATCCTAAGCTGCATTTTTCTTTACAACTGTGAGGATCTCGAAGAACTTTTTGAAGAGGAAATAGAGGTGCAATCTACATTTATTACAGAATTAGAAATTAATGTACCTAATGGCTCATCTCCAGAAGAAGCTATGGACTTTCAATCGAATCAAGGATTTTGGAATTTTGCGACTGATCCAAATGTTACTGAAATTCTAGGTGATCCAGACGAAATAACAAAAATTGAAATTAATAGCGTGCGCTATTTTTATAAGGATGTAGTTGGGAACGATAATGCGCATGTCGAAGGTGCTCTAATTTTTTCTGTAGGACAAGGGACTGAAGAATATGAAACAGTCCTCACCAATTTGGCGCAAGCAGATTTTAATAATACACTCTATACGCTTAATGGTGATTTTAGTCCTGTTAATGCTGCAATGACACAGAATGATAATATTGGATTCTATTATAGTGGGTCAGTTTCAGATAACCCAGTAAGTTTTATAATGGATGTTTCAATTACAGTGACAGTCACTATAAAACCTGATGTTGATAACCTATAAATTGTTATTATGAAAAAGACACTTAAAAATATACTACTAGTATTGATGGTCATTCCATTACTATGCTCATGTGATGAAGATGATAGTGACCTTAATTTAAGAGAAGCACCATTTACAGTAACGTTTTTAAATAGAAGCAATCAGTCTTGTAATGGTGGCCAACTATCATTTACATTTTTAATCACATTTCCAGACGGAACTCAAGTCACTCAAACACTTGAACCTGGTGCTGCTTACGAGAAATTCATACCGCTTGTGAGAGATAGAGAATCTATTAACGTTAAGATATTTTTCCCTTCAGTAGAAGAGGCTATTGCAGAGGCCAACATCCCATTTATTTTTAGCGACGAAGTTTCAGATGAAGATTTAGAACCTATCGGAAATGAACTTTCTGTTACCTATTGCCATAGCTTGACTAATGGTGTTCGTTGGGATATATTTTACTAGATTTTTAAAATTCAATGCTTATGAAAACATTTAAACCCATATTATTTTTTCTATTAATGACACCGTTTTTGTTCTCCTTTTCTTGTGATGATGAAGATGAAGAGGACGAACCAGATCGAAAAACAGTTCTTGTAACATTACAGAATAATGCTGGAGATATTGGAAGTGGTGGTTGTATACCAATTGAAAACTCACTAACTTTTATAGTTTCTTACAGAGATATACAAGTAGATGCAGCTATTAATGGTGGTAGCCAAGGCTTTATAAATGTATTGGTTGAAGATGGTGAAAGTATAAATGTCATTGTGCAAAGAACAGATTCTGGAATTTTGAGATCTAATTCCAATGTTAATGTTAGAACAGATAGCCGACCAGGTCCTGAAGATGCTCCAAGACGAATTATTTATTGTGAGGCATTCGAATTACAGTTTGAAAATTTCTAAGCACGAACGGTAGCACGTTGTAGTCTGTCATTGATCGACTTACCTAAGCCAAAATCAGGGAAACGTTCAGCAATAATAATATCTAAGTTTTGCTTATCTAATTGATGTAAGGCATCATATAGTTTTGAAGCCGCTTCTTGTAAGTCGTTGGCTTCTGAGAGTACGATTTGAAATTTCACGGCATCATGCTGTGTTAGATTCTGAAATGCTAAAACACCAATGCGTTTATCACGATGTATTGCTATAGCTTCGGAAATATCTTCCGTTAAAACCGTTCGAGTTGAAGGTGCGTAATGCCGTTCTAACATGCCTGGTGCATCTGGAGCTATCTCTTTTTTATTCTTGATTTTGATAGATCCAACTACGTTTTCAATCGCTTCAATTGATGTTGAACCTAACCTGTAAATAATCGGTTCTTCACCATCAAATCCAATAATTGTGGATTCAATACCACGTTGACATGGACCGCCATCAAGTACCATTTTTATGTCGGCTTTAAAATAGTCATTGACGTGTTGTGCAGTCGTCGGACTGATACTTCCAAATGGATTGGCGCTTGGTGCAGCCAACGGAAAGTCTAGCGCTTGCAATAACTTTAAAGCCATTGGATGATTAGGAATACGAACCGCAACAGTATCTTTTCCTGCTGTAATAATATCTGGAATCCTAGAACTTTTAGGAAGCACAAGCGTTAAAGGGCCAGGCCAAAAAGCATCAGCTAATCGTTTTGCTTTTTCTGGAATATAACTTACAACAGTTGCTAAAGTGTCAACTGATGGAATATGAACAATCAACGGATTAAAAAACGGACGCTTCTTAGTCTCAAAAATACTGGCAATCGCTTTCTCGCTAAAGATGTTTCCTGCCAATCCATAGACCGTTTCGGTAGGAATAGCAACAAGCGCTTCAGCATTTAATAAAGCAACTGCTTTTGATATGTCTGTTGAAATGATACTCATACTAGGTTTCTGATTGCAATATTACTTTAAAAAAACGAAAGAATTATAGGGCATTTGAATTTTAAATGTCAGGTTGAGCGTAGTCGAAACCTTTGCGAATGATCACTTTTGGAGACTTTTCGACCATGCTTAAAGTGACGAAAAGCTATGAAAATGGACTTCAATATTAATAACACTATTTTTTCATATTGAACTTGGGTTTTTAGTAGTTTTGCAGCTTTAAATGGTTTTAGATGATTTCAGTAGATAATTTAGCAGTAGAATTTAGTGGTCATACACTTTTTAGTGATGTGTCGTTTACCATTAATGCCGATGATAAAATTGCATTAATGGGAAAAAATGGTGCAGGAAAATCGACCATGATGAAAATCATAGCTGGTGTTCAAAATGCGACTCGCGGAAATGTGAGAACACCAAAAGATGCGATTATTGCTTACTTACCACAGCATTTATTAACTGAAGATAATACGACAGTTTTTGATGAAGCCTCAAAGGCTTTTAGTCACGTATTTGCAATGCGTGATGAAATGGAAGGTTTAAATAAGCAACTCGAAACTCGAACCGATTATGAATCTGAAGCGTACATGAAAATTATTGAGCGTGTATCAGATTTAGGCGAAACGTTTTATGCATTAGAAGATGTGAATTACGATGCCGAAGTTGAAAAAGCACTTAAAGGCTTAGGGTTTAAGCAAAGTGATTTCACAAGACAAACCAATGAATTTTCTGGAGGCTATCGCATGCGAATTGAATTGGCTAAAATTTTACTTCAAAAGCCAGATTTGATTTTATTAGATGAGCCTACAAACCACATTGATATCGAATCGGTGATTTGGTTAGAAGATTTCTTAGTCAATAAAGCCAATGCAGTTGTTGTGATTTCGCATGATCGCGCTTTTATTGACAATATCACCAATCGTACTATTGAAGTGACCATGGGACGTATTTATGATTATAAAGCGAAGTATACCCATTACTTGCAATTACGTGAAGAGCGCAGAACACATCAAATCAAAGCCTACCAAGAACAGCAAAAATTCATTGCCGATAATATGCAGTTTATTGAGCGATTTAAAGGCACATATTCAAAAACGAATCAAGTGTCGTCGAGAGAGCGCATGCTAGAAAAATTAGAAATTATAGAGATTGATGATATTGATACATCGGCTTTAAAATTGCGTTTTCCACCAACACAACGTTCTGGAGATTATCCTGTAACGGTTAAAGAGGTTTCTAAATCTTATGGTGATCATGTGGTGTTTAAAAATGCCAATATGTCTATTGCTAGAGGAGAGAAAGTCTGTTTTGTAGGGAGAAATGGTGAAGGAAAGTCAACCATGATAAAAGCCATTTTAGGAGAAATTGATGTCGACGGAACTTGCAGTTTAGGACACAATGTAAAGGTTGGTTATTTTGCTCAAAACCAAGCGGCTTTATTAGATGAAAACTTAACCATTTTTCAAACCGTTGATGAGGTTGCTAAAGGCGATGTACGTACACAAATCAAAAATATCTTAGGGCGTTTTATGTTTAAAGGCGATGAGATTGATAAAAAGGTGAGTGTATTATCTGGTGGTGAAAAAACTAGATTGGCAATGGTGAAGTTATTGCTCGAACCTGTGAACTTACTCATTCTCGATGAACCAACAAACCACCTTGATTTAAAATCTAAAGATGTACTCAAAGAAGCGCTTAAAAATTTTGATGGCACACTTGTTTTGGTCTCTCACGATCGTGATTTTTTACAAGGGCTTTCAAAAAAGGTTTTTGAATTTAAAGAACAACGTGTTATTGAACACTTTGAAACCATTGATGATTTCTTAATTCGAAATCGTGTTGAGAGTTTAAAAGGCTTGGATTTGTAGTAGGCTTTTCAGTTTTAACCCATAAGCGGTTAATTTTTAAGTATTTTTGCAAAGTTATGCAAGACGAGTTAAGACTTTCAAGTTGGTTGCCTACCACAAATAAAGAGGTGAAGATCCGCGGATGGGATGCACTAGATGTCATCTTATTTAGTGGTGACGCTTATGTGGATCATCCAACCTTTGGCCCAGCAGTTATTGGGCGTTTATTAGAAAGTTTTGGCTTACGTGTTGCTATTGTACCGCAACCTAGTGTTACTGATAATCTTCAGGATTTTGTAAAACTTGGTGCGCCAAAATTGTTTTTTGGTGTCACTGGAGGTTGCATGGACCCCATGATTAGCAACTATAACGCGAATAAGAAACGTCGCGATAAAGATGCCTATACGCCAAATGGTGATATTGGATTTCGTCCAGATTATGCTACAACCGTATATTCTAAAATTCTAAAAGAGAAATGGCCTGACGTACCTGTATTACTTGGAGGAATTGAAGCCTCATTGCGTCGCGTCACACACTACGATTATTGGAGTGATACCTTAATGCCAACCATTTTGGAAAGCTCTAAAGCCGATATGTTAGTGTACGGAATGGGCGAACAACCTCTAAAAGAAGTGGTGCGTTTAATGCAAAAAGGTGTGCCGTTTTCTAGTATTACTACCATTAAGCAAACGGCTGTGCTTTTAGATCAAGATGCTAAAATCCCTAAGAATAGCAATTGGGAAGATGTTGAAATTGCGTCGCATGAAGTGTGTTTAAAGGACAAGAAAAAATACGCGTCTAATTTTAAAACGATAGAGCAAGAATCAAATAAGTTAGCAGCCAGACGAATTTTTCAAAAAGTAGGCGATAAGACCTTGATGATTAATCCGCCATATCCTACAATGACCGAAGACGAAATTGATGCGTCTTTTGAGTTGCCATATACACGATTGCCACATCCAAAATACAAGAAACGCGGACCAATTCCTGCGTTTGAAATGATTAAGTTTTCGATAAACATTCATCGTGGTTGTTTTGGTGGTTGTAGTTTCTGTACCATTTCGGCACATCAAGGAAAATTTATAGCCTCTCGAAGTCAAGAATCGGTTTTGCGTGAAGTGGATATCGTTGCTAATATGCCTGATTTTAAAGGCTACTTATCCGATATTGGAGGGCCAAGTGCCAATATGTATAAAATGAAAGGGAAAGTACAGTCGATATGCGACAAATGTGTGGCGCCTAGTTGTATTTCACCAGTCATATGTAGTAATTTAGATACGTCACACAAGCCGCTAACCGATTTGTATCAAGCCGTTGACAAGCATCCGAAAGTGAAGAAGTCGTTTATAGGTTCTGGTATTCGTCACGATATGTTAGTCCCAGAGTTTAATAAAAATGCCGACCCTAAAGAGCTTGACGACTATACCGAAGAAGTAATGACCAAACACGTGTCTGGCCGACTTAAAGTCGCACCAGAACATACGAGTGATCCTGTATTAAAACTGATGCGAAAGCCGTCGTTTACATACTTCCATAAGTTTAAAGAGCGTTTTGATAAAATCAATATCAAGAAAGGCTTGAAGCTTCAATTGATCCCTTATTTTATTTCAAATCATCCAGCATGTGAAGTGGAAGACATGGCCAATCTCGCTGCCGAAACCAAAGACATGGGTTTTCAGTTAGAGCAAGTACAAGGTTTTACACCAACACCCATGACGGTTGCGACAGTGATTTATTATAGTGGCTATCATCCCTATACGCTTAAAAAAGTCAATACGCCAAAAACACGCAAAGAGAAAGATGAGCAACACCGCTTTTTCTTTTGGTATAAAAACGAAAATAAGGATTGGATAAAAAAGACCTTAAACAAACTCGGTCGCCAAGATTTATTAGACGTGTTACTCCCTAAAAAAGATGAAAAATGGCGTAAAAACAAACCTAAAGGTGAGGCTAAAAACACCTTTAATGATGCTGTGCCATTTAATCAACGAAAGAACAAGGTGAAATATAAGGGGAAGAAGAAAAAGAGGCGTTAGATTCTAGCTTTAAATTCAATTTATTTTATTATTAAATTATAAGGAATTATTAAAAATTCTTTTATAAATTTGTAACCAATGTATAATGTTGTGTAATATGGTTATAAAGGATTATTATTCGCTTTCTGAAGCTGCTGAAATTTTAGGTAAAAGTAAAGAAACTTTACGGAGATGGGATAGAGATGGAAAACTTGAAGCCTTGAGAGAACCTATAAGTGAATATCGTGTCTATAAAAAAGAAGACATTAATAATTTGATTAAACCACTATTTGACAATCTTGAAGAAGAAGTAGATAATTCTGAAAAACCATTAAGAGAATATAAAGTTCTAGAATTATTTGCAGGTGCAGGAGGCTTAGCAATTGGACTTGAAAAAGCAGGAATAAAATGTGCTGCTTTAAATGAAATAGATAAATGGGCTTGCCAAACATTACGTGAAAATCGTCCAAACTGGAATGTTTTGGAAGGAGATATTAAATCTTTCAATTTTGAAAAATATAAGGATGAGGTTGAAATTGTAACAGGTGGTTTCCCATGTCAAGCTTTTAGTTACGCTGGAAAAAAATTAGGGTTAGAAGACGCTAGAGGAACTTTGTTTTATGAATTTGCTCGTGCTGTTAAAGAAGTAAACCCGTTAATATGTATTGGAGAAAATGTTAAAGGTTTACTTTCTCATGAAAAAGGGGAAACATTAAAAGGCATGCTTTCAATTCTTGATGAGATTGGTTACAATGTTGTCCCTGTAAAAGTATTAAAAGCTATTAATTATAAAGTACCACAAAAACGTGAACGAATAATTTTAGTCGGAATAAGAAAAGATATTAATATAAAGTACGAATACCCTAAACCTTATCAAGCCATTTATAATTTATCTGATGCTTTAAAAAAAGGAGCATTATATGATTCTAATGTTCCTAAATCTGAAGGCTCAAAATATCCACCACATAAAAAAGAAATTCTAGACTTAATACCACCGAAAGGGTATTGGAGAGATTTGCCAATAGATTTACAGAAAGAGTATATGGGTAAAAGCTTTTATTTAGGTGGCGGAAAAACAGGAATGGCTAGGCGTATTGGTTGGGATGAACCAAGTTTAACTTTAACTTGCAGTCCTGCTCAAAAACAAACAGAAAGATGTCATCCAGATGAAACGAGACCTTTTACTGTGCGAGAATATGCTAGAATTCAAACATTCCCTGATGAATGGAGATTTGCAGGTTCTGTATCTCAACAATATAAACAGATTGGAAATGCTGTTCCTTGTAATTTGGGTAAAGAAATAGGTTACTCTATTATTAAGTTTTTGAATGACTATCATAGTTCTTTAGTTCTAAAGCAGTAAATTTGAATATATTCAAACTTACATGTTAACAAATCAACAGGCAAAAACAATAATAAGAGAAACAGTTAAGAAGAGTATAGTTGATTTTGCGAAGAAATCTCTTAATAAAAAAGCAAATTTTCAAATACTCGATTTAATAATACCTAAAGAAAGAAAAATTAGGTCAATAGTTGGAGGTTTAGAAACCTCTTTAGGTAGAACTCTATGGGAACCTTTGGCAAAAGCACTTGCAATTGAAAATGGCTTTGAAGTAATTGATGGTAATCTAGAAAGTCCAGTAAATATGCCTGCAAATCTAGGTAATACTCTGCAAACTATTTTTGATGAACGAAAACGAATGAGTGGAATATATGACGCAATATCAAGTCATAGTGAAATTAAAACTGTTTGTCAATCTTTTTTAAATAGACCAATTGATTCTTTCGAAAAAGCTCCTAAAGGTTTTGGTGTTGATATTTGGTTAATTAAGGATAATGTTAATTATTTTTTTGACACCAAAACGGTTCAACCGAATATTGGTGCATATTCTAAATTTGTTGATCAAATTCTTAATTGGTATGCGTTTTTTTATTGTCGTTATCCAAATCAACATGCTGAAGCTAGAATTGTATTCCCTTACAATCCTTATAATGATGTATTTTGGGATAGAACAAAAGGAAAAGGGAAACCACTAGAAAGAGATAATGAAGGTTGGGTAGAAAATCAATTTTGGAATTTTTGCACTGGTTTAGATGATACATATAGTATAATTGTAGAATGCTTTAATGAATTAAGAGAAAGTAAAGAACTTGAAGAAGATTTAAACAAGTTATTGTCCTAATGCGCCTCCAACCAATTATCACCAATATCCATATCGACATCAAGAGGGACGTCTAGTGTGTATGCATTTTCCATTTCCGTTTTGATGAGCGTTTTTAGAGTGTCGAGTTCTGGTTTGTACACATCAAACACCAATTCATCATGTACTTGTAGTAGCATTTTCGATTTATAATCACCAGCTTGTAGCTTATCATGAATATTAATCATGGCAATTTTAATGATATCGGCTGCGCTTCCTTGTATAGGCGCATTGACTGCATTTCGTTCGGCAGCACCACGAACCACAGCATTGCGTGAGTTGATGTCTTTTAAATATCGACGACGTCCTAAAACGGTTTGTACATACCCATTGTCTCTAGCAAAATCGACTTGCTCGCTCATATAGGCGCGCAATTTCGGATAGGTTTCATAATAGGTGTCAATAAGCTCTTTGGCTTCACCACGTGATAAATCGGTTTGGTTGCTGAGTCCAAATGCAGACACACCATAAATGATTCCGAAGTTCACCGTTTTGGCATTACTACGTTGCTCGCGAGTGACTTCAGAAATAGGTACATCAAACACTTTTGAAGCCGTAGACGCATGAATGTCTTCACCATTCTTAAAGGCTTCAATCATCGTTTCCTCCTTACTTAAAGCTGCAATGATACGGAGTTCTATTTGTGAGTAATCGGCAGCAAGTAAAGTGTAGTCTTCGTTTCTCGGTACGAAAGCTTTTCGTACTTGACGACCACGTTCGGTACGAATTGGAATGTTCTGTAAGTTCGGATTATTACTACTCAGTCGTCCTGTTGCAGCAACGGTTTGCATATAATCGGTATGGACATGATGTGTTGTGTCATCCACTTGAAGCGGTAAAGCATCTACATAGGTGCTTTTCAGTTTAGCGAGTCCGCGATAGTCTAATATGTTGCGTATAATCTCATGCTCTTTGGCTAAGTACGATAAAATATCTTCACTGGTTTTGTATTGTCCAGTTTTGGTCTTTTTAGGCTTGTCAACGAGTTTCATTTTTTCAAATAGAATGATACCTAATTGCTTTGGCGAGGCAATATTAAATTCTTCGCCTGCGGCCTCATAAATGCTTTTTTCAAGTTGCGCAATATCAGTATTCAGTTGTTCTGATAAGGAATTTAAAAAGGCTTTATCGAGTTTAATGCCTTCCAGTTCCATAGTCGCAAGTACACGAAGCAACGGAATTTCAATCTCATCAAATAGTTTTTGCGTATTAGCTTCACCTAATTCTTTTTCGAAATGTTCTTTTAGCTGAAGCGTGATATCTGCATCTTCAACGGCGTATTCGGTTTGTTTTTCTAAAGGCACTTCGCGCATCGACAATTGATTCTTCCCTTTTTTGCCGATGAGTTCTGTAATAGAAATCGGTGTATAATTGAGGTAAGTTTCCGCAAGCACATCCATATTATGTCGCATATCAGGATTGATGAGGTAATGCGCCAACATGGTATCAAAGAGTTTGCCTTTGACATCCACATTATATTTGGCTAAGACTTTAATGTCGTATTTTAAATTCTGACCTATTTTTTGAATGTGCTCGTTTTCAAAAAACGGACGTAAGACTTCGATGAGTTCTTGTGCTTTTGATTTATCCTCCGGAAATGGCACATAAAAACCTTTTCCGGCTTCCCATGAAAAGGCGATGCCAACGAGTTCGGCTGTTAAGGGATTGAGTCCAGTAGTTTCGGTATCAAAACACACCGACGTTTGATTTAAGAGATTATTGACAAACAATTTGGTTGCCATTCCTGAAGCGACACTTTGATAAAAATGCGAGGTGTTTTCCGCCGTTTTACGTGTGAATTCTGAAACGGTTTCGGTCGCATCTGACGCATCTCCACCAAACAATGAGAACTGTCCAGCGCCTGCCGATTTTTGCTCTTTAGGTGTTGCTGTGGGTTTAGGCGAAGACTTCTCATCGGAGCCTGTACTGAGCGAAGTCGAAGTACTCGAAGTGACAGAAGCTGTCTCGGTTTCAGAGGCAGTGGCTTCTGCAGCAAATGTTTTTACGAAATTATCAGTTAGTCTTCTAAATTCTAATTGCGTGAAAATGGCTTTTACCTTTTCTACATCGGGATGATCAAGTTCAAAATCTTTTGCATTAAAGTCTACAGGAACATCCAACATAATTGTGGCAAGTTTCTTTGAGAGTAAACCCAATTCACCATTAGCTTCAACTTTCTCTTTCATTTTTCCTTTGAGTTCATGCGTATTGGCGAGTAAACCTTCCATACTACCATAAGCTGCTAGGAATTTTTTGGCTGTTTTTTCACCAACGCCTGGAAGCCCTGGAATATTATCGGAAGCATCTCCCATCATTCCTAAAAAGTCAATGACTTGTAACGGATCGGTCACTTCAAATTTTTTCTGAACTTCAGGAATTCCCCAAGTTTCATAACCACCTCCAAAGACAGGGCGATACATAAAGATATTTTCAGAAACGAGCTGAGCAAAATCTTTATCTGGTGTGACCATATACGTTTTATAACCTTCTTTTTCGGCTTTTTTGGCTAAAGTTCCAATCACATCATCAGCTTCATAACCTTCTTTTACCATGATTGGAATATGCATGGCTTTTAAAATCTCATAGATATAAGGCACAGCAGTTTTAATGCCTTCTGGTGTTTCATCACGATTGGCTTTGTACTCCTGATACATTTCTACACGATCTGCACTTCCGCCTTTATCAAAGCACACTGCTAAATGATCGGGACGCTCACGTTTAATAACATCTAACAAGGAGTTCATGAAACCCATAATAGCAGACGTATCTTCGCCTTTAGAATTGATTCTTGGATTTTTTATAAAGGCATAATAGCCACGGAAAATTAGCGCGTAAGCATCTACAAGAAATAAGCGTTTTTGATCGGACATTTTAGATATCTTAAAAGTTGGAAATTCATGTCTCCTCGAGCGCAGTCGAGAGGTTTTTAATAATAAATAGTTCTCGACTGCGCTCGAATAGACAAGAAACTCAAAGCTACAAAACTTATGCGTTTATATAGAACAAATTAAACTACAATTTGTAAATTTCCGAAGTAAAAAAAATACAATGAAAAATTTTTCAATAGCCATTCATGGAGGTGCAGGCACTTTAGTCAAAGGAATGATGACTCCCGAATTGGAAGCTAGATATAAACAAGATTTAAAATTAGCACTTGATGCAGGTTATGCTGTTTTAGAAGATGGTAAAACTGCTATCGATGCTGTCGAGCTTGCTGTTAAAATTTTAGAAGATTCACCTTTGTTCAACGCAGGAAAAGGATCTGTGTTTACAGCAACCGAATCTCACGAAATGGACGCAAGCATCATGGATGGAAATACTTTGAATGCTGGTGCAGTGAGTTTAATTACTGGAATTAAAAACCCAGTAAGTTTAGCCCGAGACGTCATGGAAAAAAGTGAGCACGTGTTTTTGGCAGGTGAAGGCGCCATGCAGTTTGCTAATGAACTCAATTATACTTTGGAAGATGCGTCGTATTTTTATGATGAGTTTCGCCATCAACAATGGATAGAGATAAAGGACACCGATAGTTTTCAGTTGGACCATTCTACCAAAAAGGATTCTAAATTCGGGACTGTTGGCGCAGTGGCTTGTGACCAAGACGGCAATATTGCCGCAGCGACATCAACAGGAGGTATGACCAATAAAAAATGGGGGCGCGTTGGCGATAGTCCAATGGTCGGTGCTGGAAATTATGCCAACAACAAAACCTGTGCAATTTCTTGTACTGGAAGTGGTGAGTTTTTTATTCGCGGTGTTGTGGCGTATGATGTGGCTTGTTTGATGGAACATAAAGGCATGAGTTTAAAAGCCGCTTCGGAAGAGGTGATTCATAAACGTATTCTTGAAATTGGAGGTGATGGTGGCTTAATTGCTGTGGATACTAATGGTAATATTGCGATGCCATTTAATACAGAAGGCATGTATCGTGCGAGTAAAACTTCTGAAGGGAAAGAAGATATTTCAATTTATAAATCATGATTGTAAGGCATTTAGGACATACAGATTTCGAGACCATTATGGAATGCTTTCTGTCTGCGTTCGAAAACTATTTCGTAACAATGCCTACAGATTACAACTATTATAAGCAACGCTGGAAAGTCGCTAAGGTTAATTTCGATTTATCTTATGGTATGTTTGATGGCGATCAATTGGTTGGTTTTATTATTCATGCTATTGATGAACGTCATGGTGAACAGATTGCATTCAACACTGGCACTGGAGTGATTCCCGAATATCGAGGGAGAAAAATAGTGAAAGCTATTTATGCGTATGCTATTTCAGATTTAAAACGAAACGGCATTACAAAAAGTGTGCTCGAAGTGATTATCGAAAATGAAAAAGCGGTAAAGGCATATCAAGGTGTTGGCTTTAAAATTTGTAAGACGTTTAAATGTTTTGCTGGCGAATTATCGTCAAATGAAGGTCCAGTTAAAATGGAGGAAATATCGTTTGATAATATACTTTGGAGCGACATGCCTAATCAAGACAAATACTCTTGGGACTTTCATTATAGGTGTTTAAAGGATGGAAATTCTAAATACTATAATGTGTATAACGATGCTGAAATAGAATCTTTTTTTTCAATAAAACCTGACGGAACTATAAATCAGTTGGAGATTTTAAATGCTCATAAAGAAGGACATTGGGAACGCTTAATGTTTGCTGTTCAATCGGTTTTGAAACAGGTTAGAATTATTAATGTTGATGATCGACTTGATACTAAACTTCATGCTCTAGAACATGCAGGTTTAAAAAACACAGTTAACCAATACGAAATGGAACTAAATTTATAACATGACGCTTGATCTTTGGTCCATATTAATTATAGTCGCTGGCTTTCAAGGGTTGTTCTTGCTGTCGGTGCTTTTGTTTTCTAACGGAAATCGTACAAAAAGAGGCAATCGTTTTTTAGTATGGATTGTTTTGGTCTTAATTTGGTTTTTAGTTGAATTCTTCTTCATTAGAAATAAAATAAATTTTCAATTGAATATCTTCTACGGAACACGCTATGGTTCTTGGTTTTTATTAGGGCCATTGACATATTTTTATTTTAAATCAATTACCAATATAGACTGGAAATTCTCAAAAAAGGAACTGTTGCATTTTCTTCCCTTTTTCATTTTTGTGATTGTCATTCCGTTAATTTCATATAAAGCAATAAACGATCGACAAGTGGATTATGGCATGCTTTCAGTTTTTGACCATCGCGAAAAACAATTGGCAACCATTCAATGGATATATTCGATCGTGTTTGTGTCTCAGTTTGTTCATTTGGCATTTTTTCTGATTAAAAATCTAAACTTAGTTAAAGGGTATGCTACTGGATTAACTAAAGAGTATTCTGCAATCGATAATAAAGTCAAATGGCTAAAGTATTTTAATATCATACTCCTTATTCTTTTGGTGCTTTCTGCCATATTCTTATACATTTTACTAGTAACAGACATTTACAGAAGACATTTAGATTATATCTATGTACTTCCTATTGGTGTGTTGTTCTATTTTATCAGTTTTAAATTTTTTCGTGCCGAATGGAAACCCGTTGAGACCAATGGGAAATATTCTGGAAGCACTTTAAATGCTGATAAAGTTTCCGAATATGTTACCATAATTAATCAATTAATGACTGATGAAAAATTGTATCTAGATCATACCTTGCGTTTAAATCATTTGGCTGAGCGTTTAGCGATAAGCAAGCATCATTTGTCCCAAATTATTAACCAACATTACGAGTTATCGTTTTTCGATTTTATAAATCAATTTCGCGTCAATGAAGCAAAAACTATTATTTCCAATCATACTGAATATACCTTAATGCAAGTTGCATTCGATTCGGGATTCAATAATAAAACGTCTTTTGTGAATGCCTTCAAGAAATTTGAAAATAGGACACCTTCTAAGTTTCGAGATACTATTTAACCTTAATTTTTTCATAAAAGAGCGCAACCTTTATAAAGGTTGTCGTGATTATGGCTTAAGAATATTACTATTATGGTATAAATCTTAAAACTATAATTCATGAGAACTTTATTTGCTTTTATTACGGTATCACTTTTTTTTATTTCTGAAATCAATGCGCAAACTTATGTGATTGACGAAGGTCATAGCACTGTGCAAATTAATGTGGAACGTTTTGGTGTTGTTGATGTGTCTGGTCGCTTTAAAACGGTTGAAGGAACAATTACCTATGACAAAGATGATTTGTCCAAAACGAATGCAAATGCAAGGATTAAAGTTGAGAGTTATGATGCTAATAATGCTGGTGGAGAAAGTGCTGTAAAGAGTAAAGTGTTTCTTGATGCAGCGGCATATCCTGAAATTTCATTTAATAGCACTAAAGCAATATCAAAAAACGGTAACACTTATATTGTTGGAGATTTAACTATCCATGGTGTGACCAAATCTATTGAGTTGCCATGCTTAATCAAAGGCCCATTACTAGATTTGCCTACTCAAAAACAATCTATTGCATTTAATGCTTCGATTACAATTAACAGACAAGATTACGGGATTGCATTCGATAGAAAGTTACCTAATGGAACCTCTATTGTAAGTAATGATGTGAAGATTACATTAATGATTTTGGCTATTGCTGAATAAAATTTACATAAAATGTATAATAGCCTTGTACCTTAGTTTAGGACAAGGCTTTTTTTGTGCTTCACAATCCAAAACGCTTGTCATAAATGCCGAAAACTCACAAATTACATTTAGCATAAAGCATTTAGGTGTTTTAAATGTTGAGGGCGGATTTCATGATTTTGAAGGAGAAGTCACGTTTCAGAATAAGCAGCTGGTTAATTTAAAAGGAAATATTCGTGTAGAAAGTATTAGTACCAATGATGATTCAAGAGATAAGATGTTGTTAAGCGAGGCCTATTTAGATAGTAAAACATATGCGACGATTCAATTTAATTCAAGTGAAATTGATACGCCTTCAAATGCAATTTCGGGGCAACTAATAATTAAAAGAGAAACACGACCGATACAATTATTCATTCAAAATTTTGAAACTGAAACTGAAATGAAATTAACTGCGAAAATTAGTAGAAAAGACTTTAAACTTGACTTTGGATCTATGAATGGATTAATAGGAGATATAATTAAAATCGAAGTGTTTATCAACTATTAAATAAAAGGCGCTTCAATAGGAAGGACTGTTACTTTTCTATTTTTAATGTCGTATTGATCACCATTTGAAAGTACATGAACGGTAAGGTTAGCCATGGTCATAGGCGTCCCTTCTTGAAGCACTTTTTCATTGTTATGCGTTAAGTTACTACCATCAAAAACGATAACCATTCCTGAGCCAATAACTGTGCAATCATTAGCATTTTTGATAATAAGGCCAGTGTCTTCAGCAAGACCCAGGCCAACTAAATTTGGATGTTTAGCAATGGCTTCACTTTGCCTTCCAAAACGCCCGCGTCTTATAAAGTGGGTGTCGATAATTAAACTTGGGATTAAACTCAATCCTTTGTACATCGCTACAGCACCTTTGATGAACGATTCAGCAGCACTTCCTCCTGCAATCATCTCGTTAGACATTGCCATGGCTCCTGCACTCGTACCAGCAATAACAAAACCTTCATCATTTTTATAACGTTCACTTAGAATATCATGAATCGTTGTGCCTCCAATTTTATCAGTAATTTTTGATTGGTTTCCACCAGAAAACATGACACAATTAGCAGATTTTATAAGATCAATCGAGGCTTGTTTTTCAGAATCTTTTTTGCTTCTAATATCTAAAACGGTGACATCAGTACAACCTAATGTTTTAAATGCAGAAAGGTAATTTTCTCCTACTTCCTTAGGAATACTGGAAGCTGTTGGAATAACCACAATTTTAGAATTTACACCTCCAGCTTCTTTAACAACATGGTACAAAATACCTTCATCAATAAACTCTAGAGTGTATAATTCGTTGTTTTCTAGACCTTTGTCTTCATTTCCTCCAATAGGGATGAGCGTTCCTTTAATCTTCTGCATAAAACTTTCCTGTAGATTGAATATTGAGCAAAAATAAACTAATTTTTCTATTGAAAAATGTTATATTTATAATCTTTTCACTTAAAAAACCAACCATATGGACATACGCAGTATAAACGCAATGAGAGGACCAAACTACTGGTCTGTTAGACGACATAAACTAATAGTAATGGTTTTGGATCTTCAGGAAATGGAAGAACTACCGTCTAATAAAATAGAAGGGTTTCCAGAACGTTTAAAAGAAATGTTTCCTAGTATGTATTCGCATCGTTGCTCTGAAGGTTGCGAAGGCGGTTTTTTTATGCGTGTTGATGAGGGCACATGGATGGGTCACATTATTGAACACATTGCTTTAGAGATTCAAACACTTGCAGGTATGGATACAGGTTTTGGAAGAACTCGTGGCTATGGCGAAGAAGGTGTTTATAATGTTGTGTTCTCTTATATGGAAGAATCTGTTGGTCGTTATGCCGCAAAAGCAGCAGTTAGAATTTGTGAGGCTTTAATTAAAGGTGAGGCTTATGATTTAACAGATGACATTCAAGAAATGCGAGAATTGCGTGAAGCAGATCGTTTAGGACCTAGTACTGGATCTATTGTTGCTGAGGCAGAAGCTCGTGGAATTCCTTGGATTAGATTAAACAAATATTCACTATGTCAATTAGGATATGGTGCTAATCAAAAACGTATTCAAGCTACTGTAACTAGTGAAACCAGTAGTATTGGTGTTGAGTTGGCATGTGATAAAGAGGATACAAAATACTTGTTAGAACAGGCTGAAGTCGAAGTGCCTCGTGGTGATATAATTCGTCGTGAACGTAGTTTAGAAGAGGCGTGTCGTTATGTTGGGTATCCTTTAGTGATTAAGCCTATCGATGGAAACCATGGTCGAGGAATTACCGTAGATATTCAAAATTATGATGATGCACTTGTTGCATTTAGACATGCAAAAGAGAGCTCTCGAAGTGGCGCGATTATCATAGAAAAATTTATAGTAGGAGAGGATTACAGACTATTGGTTATTAATAATGTTTTAGTAGCTGGTGCTATACGTACACCTGCTCACGTTATAGGTGACGGAAAATCTACTGTACAAGAATTAATAGATGAAGTGAATAGTGATCCACGTCGTGGTTTTGGACATGAAAATGTACTCACTAAAATTACCACAAACGAGTTAACACAAAATATAATTAAGGATGCAGGATATACTTTAGATTCTGTTATTGCTGAAGGTGAGCGATTAATATTAAAAGATACAGCTAACTTAAGCACAGGTGGAACAGCTGAGGATATTACAGATATAATACATCCTGCAAACGTAAGTATGGCAGAACGTATCTCTAAAATTATCGACTTAGATATTTGCGGAATCGATATCATGACCACAGATATTTCTAAGCCTTTATCTGAAACTGGAGGTGCAGTTTTAGAAGTAAATGCGGGACCTGGATTTAGAATGCATTTAGCACCAACAACTGGATTGCCTCGTAATGTGGCAGCTCCTGTAATTGATAAATTATTTCCTCAAAAAGGTGATACAGGACGAATTCCTATTATAGCCACTTCTGGTACTAATGGAAAAACAACAACAACACGATTAATAGCTCATATCGCTAAAATGAAGGGGTATCGCGTAGGTTATACAACAAGTGATGGTGTTTACATACAAAATAGGTTATTAATGACTGGAGATTGTACAGGTCCTTCGAGTTCTGAATTTGTACTAAAAGATCCTACAGTAAATTTCGCTGTTTTAGAATGTGCTAGAGGCGGTTTGCTACGTGCTGGATTAGGGTTTAAAAAATGTGATGTAGCAGTAGTTACTAATGTAGCTGCAGATCATTTAGGCCTAAAAGGAATTAATACTATAGAACAATTAGCTAAAGTGAAAGCAGTTGTTCCAGAAACCGTATTACCTGATGGTTATGCGATATTAAATGCTGATGATGATTTGGTATATGACATGCGACGTAATGTAGATTGTAATGTAGCATTATTCTCAATGGATGAAAATAATCCTAGAGTAAAAGCATTACAACGCCTTCACGGAATCACAGCTGTTTATGAAAACGGTTATGTTACAATTTGCAGAGGGGAGTGGAAAATGCGTATTATGAAAGCAGAGCATATTCCTTTGACTTATGGAGGCAAAGCGAAGTTTATGATCCAAAATGTATTGGCGGCTGTTCTAGCTGCGCATGTTCAAGGAATTAGTATTGAAGATATGAAAGCAGCCTTAGAAACCTTTATTCCTTCAGCTTCGCAAACACCAGGACGTTTAAATTTATTCGAATTTAATGATTTTACAATTTTATTAGATTATGCTCATAATCCTGCAGGAATGCGCGCTTTGCAAAAATTCACTGATGAATTAGATGCAACAGTGAAGGTTGGAATTATCGCAGGAATTGGAGATAGACGTGTTGAAGATAATAACGAAATGGGAGCCATTGCTGCCGAAATGTTTGATGAAATTATTATCCGTCAGGATAAACGTTTAAGAGGGAAAACCGAGGAAGAGCTTATCAAAATGCTTAATGATGGTATTAAGATGAAGGATCCTAATAAGAAAACAACAATTATTCCTTCTGAAAAAGAAGCGATTACCTATGCTGTAAAAAATGCAGTTAAAGGGTCATTAATTATATTGTGTAGTGATGTTATTCCTGATGCGCTTGATTTAGTTCAAGAGTTTAAAGAATTAGAAGCTAAAGGAGAACTCACATTCTCTTAATGGTAAAATAACGCATAAAAAAAATCCGAAACGTGAGTTTCGGATTTTTTTTATGTTGTGTTTAGACTAGCAAAGTTTAATCGTTTTTACTTTAATCTGTAAACTTTTTCTATAAGCTTTAATACTTATGATCTCATTGCTCTTCTTTTTATTTATCTTTAATAGTTGTGCTTTAACTGCAGAACTAGAAGTTGTTTCTTTTTTAATTTTTTGAGTTTCTGTAGTCTTTTCGATTACAGTTTCAACAGTATCGTTATTTTTGATATCTACATTAGTATCCTGTCCCATTGAAAGGAGAGGTAACATTGTAAAGGCTAATATTGTTAATACTTTTTTCATAATCGTCGAGGGTTATTTGTTTTAAACTCAGGTCAAAGAAACACAACATTAAAGGTGAAAATGAATATATTAGACAAAACGGACGATTTTTAGTTAAGATGAAACTGTTCGTAAAAAACATCGATGAAATGCACAAAAATGGCTCGCAGCCCAATAAAAACGTTACGGATTAAATGATAGATTATTCAGATAACAGGTATTCAGAACTATTTAATAAGCAAAAATCAAATCAATTTGCTATTGGTAAAACCACCTATAAAGAGCGTATTAAAAAATTGAAAGCTTTAAAGCGTGCTCTTGAAAAGACATATAAAAGAGATATTGAGGATGCTATATATAAAGATTTTAAAAAGCCAAGCATAGAAACCGATCTCACAGAAATATACTTAGTCGTTAAAGAAATTAAGCACACCATTTCTAATTTGCAATCTTGGTTGGGAAAACAAAGTGCTGGTACACCATTAACTTTATTGGGCACATCATCTTATATAACTTATGAACCTAAAGGTGTGTGTTTAATTATTTCACCATGGAATTACCCAGTGAACTTAACCTTTGGTCCTTTAGTGTCTGCTATTGCTGGAGGTAATACTGTGATTTTGAAGCCTTCGGAAATGACACCCAATACATCCGCTCTTATGGCTAAAATTGTTAAAGATGTATTTAGTGAGGATGAAGTAGCACTTGTAGAAGGCGAAGTTGATGTTGCACAAGAGTTATTAAAGCTGCCTTTTAATCATATCTTCTTTACAGGTTCTCCAGCCGTAGGAAAGATAGTAATGTCTGCTGCAGCCAAGCATTTAACTTCAGTAACTTTAGAGTTAGGTGGAAAATCACCAACAATTGTTCATGAGTCTGCGCATATAAAAGCAGCAATTAAGAATATTGTATGGGGAAAATATCTAAATAATGGACAAACCTGTATCGCTCCAGATTATGTTTTAGTTCATGAATCGATTAAAACTGAATTTATTGAAGCTTTTAAAGCAAAAGCTTTAGCCTATTATTCTGAAAGCCCAATAACTTCCGAATCGTATAGTCGTGTGGTTAATGAAAGGCATTTTAAACGCCTAGTGGCTAGCCTTGAAAATGCAAAAGAAAACAATGCTACAATTGAAATAGGAGGTGACTATGATGCAACTTCAAATTATATTGCACCAACATTGATATCCAACCTGCCAGACGATGCTACCTTGTTACAAGAAGAGATTTTCGGTCCAATTCTTCCGTTGAAAACATATAAAACCATAGATGAGGTGATTACCTATGTTAATTCAAAAGAAAAACCTTTGGCTTTATATATTTATGCGCATAATAGAAAATTCATCAATACTATAATTAAACACACAAGAGCTGGGAGTACATGTGTAAATACGAATGCATTACAATATTCTAACCATTACTTGCCTTTTGGAGGCTCAAATAATAGTGGTATAGGAAAAGCCCATGGTTTTTTTGGGTTTCAAGAATTTACCAATGCACGATCAGTTTTGAAACGTCATACAGCAGGACCATTATATTTATTATTCCCGCCTTATAATGCGTTAAAGGAAAAAATAGCAAACCTTGCTATCAAATGGTTTTAAGATTTATTAAAATAATCTGATTGGATCTGTTCATTCACACCATCCTGAAACTTAGTCATACTAAACCATTGATGGATTGAATAAGATCCTGTTTCACCTTTTTTATTCACAGCAATATAACCAACCTGAAAGTTTTTATAGTCACTGTTTGGTTTATTAACGATACGACTAATAGCTTCTTCGCAGGCTTCTTGCGGTGTTTTACCTTGTCGCATGAGTTCAACGACTAAAAAGCTACCAACAGTCTTTACAACCTCTTCACCAAGCCCAGTAGCTACAGCAGCTCCAATTTCATTATCTACAAATAAACCAGAACCAATTATTGGCGAATCTCCTACACGTCCTCCCATTTTATAAGCTAATCCACTTGTGGTACATGCACCAGAAATATCACCATTTTTATCAATGGCTAACATGCCAATGGTATCATGATTTTCTATATTAATAATGGGTTTGTACTTGGCTTCTACTTTCCATTTTTCCCAAGCTTGTTTTGAAGCATCAGTAAGTAAATCTTCTGCTTCAAAACCTTTAGAAACAGCAAATTGTTTAGCGCCTTCTCCAGCAAGCATCACATGAGGTGTATCTTCCATAACTTTTCTGGCTACAGAAACTGCATGTGTAATATTTTGAAGATAGACCACTGAGCCACAATTACCATGTTTATCCATGATGCAGGCATCTAGTGTGACATTTCCATCGCGATCTGGTAAGCCGCCTTTACCGACCGATTGCCCTTTTTCGTTAGCTTCTTCTATCATGCAACCTTGTTCTACAGCATCTAATGCATTTCCACCTGCTTGTAATATTTCCATAGCTTTTGCAGTGGCATCTATTACATGCCAAGTTGCGATAACTAAGGGCAGTGATGCTTTAGTTGTAGCTGCAGCTATAATTGATTTTTTTTCTTCGGAAGGTGTTTCAGCACAACCTACTATAGTACTTCCAACGGCAAGTCCAACACCAGTTAAAGATGCGTTTTTTATAAAATGTCTTCGTTTCATAATTCAATTAATAAGTTACACCTTGTTTGTCTAAAATTGATTTGGTCCTATATGTGTAAAATAATAAATATGCAAAGCACAATACAGCAATAATGTATGAAGGCTGAATACCAAATACATCAGCTAATTTTCCTTGTAAAGGTGGGATAATAGCCCCACCTAATATCATCATAATTAAAAACGCAGAACCTTGAGAGGTGTATTTTCCTAAACCGGCAATACTTAATGTGAATATACATGGCCACATGATAGAACAGAACAAGCCGCCAGATAAAAAAGCAAAAAGCGCCACATTACCTGTAGCTAGTAAGCCAATAATCATTGCTGTAACACCTAAAAGGCTAAATATTTTAAGTGTTTTAACAGGATTGTCTTTAGCTAAGAAAAATCCACCAATTTGAACGGCAACACAAATGGCGAAAAATAAAATTTGATTTGTTGAGTATTGTCCAAAATTAACTAAGAGTATAACTCCAAAAGCGATATAAGGAACAATAATAAGCAAGATTTTCTTTAAGCCTTTACTAGGATTAAAAACAGTAATTGCTCCAACCCAACGGCCTATCATTAAACCTCCCCAATATAAAGAGATAAATGGTGCAAGTTGTGCATCGTTAAGTGCGGGTAATCCTAATTCGTTTAAGTTGGTTCCGTCTACAGCTTTTTTGAGTAGTTCACCTAAATTACTACCAACAGTTACTTCTACACCTACATACGTAAATATGGCTAGCATCCCTAAAACGAGTTGTGGATATTTCATGGCTCCCCAACCTTCAGGTTTTTTTGAAGAACTTGAATATGCAAATAATAAACAACCTATAACTGCAGCTAAAGCTATAATTAAAAGGGTCAGACGTTTATTTTCTAAAGCTTCAGAAGCTATTTCGTTACCAGTATATGTGCTAAAAATATAACCAAAGCAACCAATAATAATTACAGTTAAAAGAATCAACAAGTTTTTAGCTTTATTGGCTGGTTCGAAGGCAGTCTCTGACTTTAAAGCGGGTAATTTTTTTGAAAAATGAAATAAGGCGGCAGCTAATAAAAACAACACACCAACACCGAGATACAATGCCTGTACAGTGGTTAATTTGATATCATTATTTTTTATCATCAAAGCTAACTCCTCACTAGATAAAGGTGCAGAACCAAAAATAATAAAGGCAACTACTATTGGCCCAATGGTTGTTCCAAAAGAGTTAATTCCACCAGCTAAGTTTAAGCGATGTGATCCTGTTTTTGGATCGCCCAAAGCTATAGCAAATGGATTGGCAGTAGTTTGTTGTAATGAAAACCCTAATCCTACAATAAATAAAGCAACTAGCACAAAATAAAAAATACTAGTTTCACCTTGTTCTGCACCAGCTGTTGCTGGATACATCACAAATGCACCAATGGCAGATAAGAGTAAACCATAAATAATCCCTTTTTTATAACCCCAAGAATTTATAATATCTTTTTTAATAGAACTTGATGCTATAAACAGCAATAGAGCACCAATATAATACGCCCCATAGAAAGCAAAATCTACCAATTGCGATTGAAATTGATCTATATTAAAATAGGTTTTACAAAATGGAATAAAAACACCATTTGATGCTGCAATAAATCCCCAGAAAAAGAAGACCGTTACTAAAGTGGTTAATGCTGACTTGTTGTTTTGATTTGTCATGGTTTATTTAATTAGTTGTCTAAAGATATTATAAGTTTATTTAATTGAAATTTCATCTACAAAAATCCAACTTCTTCCATCGTGAGGATACCCTAAATGCCATTCAGGAAGTTCGCCTAATTTTTTTGCAATGACTTTTACATAGCGACATTTTTTTGCTTTTAAATGGTATCCGATTTCTTTTATTTCTGAATGATCTGAAGGAATAGTGGCATCAATTATAGCTTTTGCAAAAGTGGTATAGTTTTTTCCGTCTTTAGAAATTAAATATTCAACTTCAGTTGGATAAAAAATCCATGAACGCTGGTCTTGAAGAAAATTAACAGAAATAGTTTCTATCCATTTTTCGCTTCCTAAATCAACTATAGCAATCACATCTTCATTCCAATAGCCTTGCCAAGTTCCTGTCCTAAAATCTTGTGTGCCTAAAATACCATCTATAAGTGCGTCATTTCCGCCAGCATTATATTGGTTGGCATATTCAGTTTCTAGTTTTATAGAAAGATTTGGATCTATTTTGTAGAATGTGGTTTCAATAGTTGCGCTTTTGATTCCATTTTTTTCTGAATAGACATTTAGTTTGGTTGGTTCAGAAATTTTAAAAGGTTCATTGTACGTTATATAATCATCACCATCATCAAAACTATAATGAGTAGATACATCTTCATCAATGTTTTCTAAAACAACTTCAGTTTCGCCTTTAAATGCTACATCGCCTTTAGCAATAAACGGCACAGGAACAATAAGATGTTCAGTGATTTCTGTTTTTGGATGCTGAGGTTCACCACTACCCCAAATGGATGGGTTATCATTCATATGAAATTCTAAAATACCGCCTTTCATGATATCATCATGCATGAGATAGCTTCTATCTAATTTCTCGCCATTGAGATAAACATCCTCTATATATTTATTAGTAGCATTTAGATTATAAGCTGAAATGGTAAAGGTATTTCCGCTTTCTAAATTAATAGTAGCTTTATCAAACAAAGGTGTTCCAATAATGTATTGATTTGAGCCTGGTGTTACAGGATAGAAACCCATAGATGAAAACACATACCATGCACTCATTTGTCCGCAATCTTCATTTCCAGACACACCATCAGGTTCATTAGTGTACAATTCTGTTAAAATTTGATGCACCTTTTCCATAGTTTTGTGAGGTGATCCTGCAAAACTGTAGAGGTAAGCCATATGGTGACTTGGTTCGTTTCCATGTGCATATTGTCCGATAAGTCCTGTGATATCAGCTTGACTGCGACCAGAGGTCTCGGCTTCTGCAGTAAACAGTTCATCTAATTGCGCTTCGAGTTTATCTTTTCCGCCTAAAAGATTAATGAAACCAGTAATATCTTGAGGGACATAAAAACTGTATTGCCATGAGTTGGCTTCGGTATAGTTAAAATTGACTTCGTAAGGGTCAAAAGGTGAAAACCAAGTATTGCGAAAACGGCCTCGCATAAATTGTGTTTCTGGGTCGTAAATGTTTTTATAATATTGTGCTCTTTCAGTGTAGGTTTTATAATCGTTATCTTTTCCCATAGCTTTGGCCATTTGTGCAATGGTCCAATCATCATAAGCGTATTCTAAAGTTTTTGAAACCGATTCACTTTCTTCTTCCACAGGAATAAAACCAAATGTTTTGTAGGATTTAAGTCCGAGTTTATCTCTTGTCGCCGAGTGTTTCATGGCTTCAAACGCTTTTTCAGTATCATAATCACGAATGCCTTTCATATAGGCATCAGAAATCACTGGAACCGCATGATAACCAATCATACAGCCTGTATAATTAGCACTTAAATCCCAAATAGGCATGATGCCACCTTCATCATATTTTGCTAAAAACGTATTGATGAAATCATTAGTTCTGTCTTGTTCGATAATAGTGTATAATGGATGTGCAGCACGATAGGTATCCCAAAGGGAGAAGACAGTATAGTAGTCAAAGTTTTTGGTTTCATGAATTTCTAAATCCATACCTCGATATCGACCATCGACATCTTGATATAGGTTTGGTGCAATCATCGTATGGTATAACGCCGTATAAAAGTTCGTTTTATAATCATCATTTTGGGATTCAATGACAATCTTTTCTAATTGTGTTTCCCAAATGTTTTGTGCTTCAGTTTTTATTTGATCGAATGTTTTATCACCGATTTCATGTTGTAGATTATTGTTAGCTCCAGTTTGATCTACTGCTGAAATTCCCACTTTTACAAAAACAGGATCATTATTAGGGTTGTCAAATTCAATGGCTGCTTTTTTACTCTGATACTTATAATTTTTAGAAATAGGTATTCCATTTTCCTCATAAGTCATAGACTTTATAGGTTTTGAAAATTGAATCGTATAAAACAGGCGTTGATCTGTAGCCCAAGCTTTTGAATGTCTAAACCCAGATAATGTGGAGTCGTTTACTTTCTGAATTTTATAGTCTAGCATTTCATCGCGATGGTCTAAATCTAGAATGAGGTATTGATTGTCTGATGATGGATATTTATATTGATGCATTCCACTTCTATTAGAGACTGTCAATTCCACTTCAATATCAGTAGAGTCTAAAAGGACTTTATAATAACCTGGTTCTGCTAGTTCATTGTCGTGAGAAAAATGTGCTCGATAGCCAGGTTTTTCATCTGAACCATTATTAAATTTTTTTTTGTTTGTTGGCATTAAAAGAATATCACCATAATCGCTTACTCCTGTTCCGCTGAGATGTGTATGTGAAAACCCATAGATATACACATCACTATAATGATAACCAGAACAGCCATCCCAACCGTCTAATCGTGTATCAGGACTTAATTGCATCATGCCAAAAGGCATTGTGGCTCCAGGATAGGTGTGACCGTGACCTCCAGTACCTATAAACGGATTGACATAATTGATAAGTGGTTTGTCTTTTGTTGCGATCTCTATTTGTGGTGTTTCGGTCTTACAACTTGTTAAAAGTAGAGCAGTTAAAACAATAGAAAAAAGATGTTTCATAGAGGGTTCTTTAAATCGAATGAAAAGATACTAAATCTTAACGTATCGTTAAATGTAAAATCAGAAATGATATTAAAGTATTTATTAAATTACCTTTGATTAAATTTTAGAAATGGCAAGACTGATTATTCCTATACTAATTCTCTTCATTTTAGAGCTATATACTTTTTTTGCAGTACGAACGTTAACCAAAAACAAAATCATTTTGATTGGATTTTGGCTTATCGCAGTAATTGTGTATTGCGTTTTCTTTTACCAGATGAGTCTTACTCAGCGCGATAGCAGATTTAGTTTAAATACAGGCTATGCAATAGCTTTGTTGCTTACTTTTGTGGTCCCTAAGCTATTTATTTTTGCTATCTTATTCATGGAAGATATCGTTCGGTTTTTTGGGACGATTATGAATTATTTTCAATACAATGAAGGTATAAAAGAAGCGATTCCTAGTCGACGAAAATTTATCTCACAAATTGCTTTAGGAATTGCAGCCATTCCATTTGCAGGCTTCTTATATGGTGTTTTTAAAGGGAAATATGATTTTAGAGTTGTTAATCAACATATAGAATTTGATGACTTACCAGAAGCTTTTGACGGATTTACCATTACTCAAATTTCAGACATACACTCAGGTAGTTTTGATAACAAAGAAAAAATTGAATATGCTGTAAACTTAGTTAATGAACAACAAAGTGATGTTATTTTATTTACTGGAGATATCGTAAACGCTGTTGCTGAAGAGATGGATCCTTGGATTGACATCTTTAAAAAGCTAGAAGCAACTCATGGTATGTATTCTGTTTTAGGGAATCATGATTATGGATATTATGCTTATAAAACTAAAGCAGGAATTGAAGAAAATCATAAAAAACTAGAGGCCATTCATAAAACTATCGGTTTTGACTTGTTATTAAATGAGAGTAGAACTATAGAAAAGAATGGGCAAAAAATTAATATTATTGGCGTCGAAAATTGGGGAGCATCGCGTCATTTCCCAAAACGAGGAAGCCTAAAAAAGGCTACTGAAACAATTGAAGACAACGCATTTAACGTTTTAATGTCGCATGATCCTTCACACTTTGATTTTAAGACTGTTGAAGTCAATGATAAAGATAAGTTTGATTTAGACCGTTTTACTGATGAAACGAATGTGATCAATTTTGAAAAGAAGATACAGCTAACACTTTCAGGGCATACGCATGGTATGCAATTTGGGATTGAAATTCCGTTTTTGGGGATTAAATGGAGTCCAGTAAAATATCGCTATCCAAAATGGGCTGGATTATATAAAGAAGCAGGGAAATTTCTTTATGTCAACAGAGGCTTTGGCTTTTTAGCATTTCCTGGACGTGTTGGAATTTGGCCTGAAGTCACCGTAATTACACTAAAAAAGACCACAAATAATGTGTAATACTGTGGAAATGTTATATTTGTATAACAATGTTTGATTTAAAAGTTTAAACGTATGTCAAAATTTGGGGAACTTATTGATGTTGATATTCCTGTTCTGTTAGATTTTTTCACAGAATGGAATGAGCAATCTTCTGCAATGCATCCAGTAATGAGAGATGTAGCTGCTGCTCTTGGTGACAAAGCAAAAGTCATCAAAATTGATGTTGATAAAAATAAAGAGTTAGCAGAAGCCTTGCGTGTTAAAGGTCTACCAACACTTATTATTTATAAAGATGGTGAGATGAAATGGAGGCATAGTGGAGAGCAGGATGCTAATACACTTATTGGCATTGTACAAGAATATCTCTAAAAACGAAGCGCTTTAAATTCAAAACCTTCTTTACTAAATTGATCCAATATTTTTGGGAGTACATGCATCATGTTCTTTGATGCTTTAACACTATCGTGAAATACGATAATACTACCTTCTTTACTTTTAGAAATCACATTATCCAAACATTTTTCTTCGGAAATATTCTGGTCCCAATCAAATGATAACACATCCCACATAATGATTTGATAGCTTAAATCTATCAGTTTTTTCCCTTGCTTAGGTTTTATTTGTCCATATGGTGGGCGAAATAGTTTAGCATTTCCATAACCAATTTTGGAATTAATGACCTTTTGTGCTAGAGCGACTTCTTTTAAATAATCTTTAGTTTTTGTTGCCCAACCTTTGACATGCTGCTGCGTATGGTTACCAATAACATGACCAGCATTGATAATATTTTGGAATACATCAGGATGCTTTTCTATATTGGCGCCAATGCAGAAAAATGTTGCTTTAGCATTATATGATTTTAGTGTTTCTAATGTCCAATTAGTAATGTCTGGAGTTGGACCATCATCAAAAGTTAGATACAACTCCTTTTTTGTAGTTGCAATGTCCCAAACATAATTTGGGAACATTTTCTTAGCAACTACAGGTGTCTTTACAGGAGTTAATTTCAAAATATAGTATTATTATTGAATACCTAAAATGCTGTCAATGGTATCTTTAGCAAAATCTTTATCTTCTCTTACAGGCGGTTTCGATTGTTCATCGGCTTCGTCTGTAAAATGTTTAAATTCATTAAGGTGGTTGTTGAATTTTTTTGTCTCCTCTAATGCAAAATCTTTATCATTATAAATCACGAGAAGGTCAACTAGGCTTCTGTATCGTTCAATATCAGTTACAATTTCGTCTAGATAACGCGATTGATTTTTAATTGTAAGCCCACTCCAATAGGTCAATCTTTCTTGATATATTCTAGTCACATCAAGATAGAGGTTTCGGGCTTTTTCTTTTTTATCTATTTCGTAGTAACCACCAATATACGGTTCCAAAAGTGTATAGAATCCAAACTTATCTACAGGCATTTTTTCCATGGCAAGGTCAGCGACTTTTTCAGCCTTATCAAACTGCTCCTCATTGATCAACTGCTCCATGAGTCTTGCAAGATTTCCTCGGTATGTAATTCCATTTTTACGCGTTTCTACGTCATGATAGATGTCATCACTACCACTATTTCCCCAATCCCAAGACATCACTTTTTCATACATTAAATCAGAATCTACACGACCCATGTCAAAAGGATTTGCACGATCTACTGGTGTTTTTATTGGGACAAGCTTATAGCATAAACCATCTAATTGTAGATAATCTTTCATCCAGATGTAATCTTCATCACTAAAGGCTCCTCCCGTGAAATAGATAGGGCGTTTCCAATCATTATTAGCAATAATGTCAAGCATTAATAAACGATTTTTATATAATGCACCACCAGAAATTGTTAGATTTATAAAAGGTACAATTTCATCAGCGTCTTTAGCTTTGACTATCCCGCTTTGTAAGACATTAGTTTTATCTACTGGAACTCTAACATTTGAGGTTGGCAAGTAGTTAGCATTTTGGAGTTGTTCTGGGTATCCATTTGGATCTTCACCTTTTCGTTGCATACCGTATTTGAGGCTGTATTTTGGATCGTCACTAGAGATAAAGTTCATAAAATCCTTAATCATCATTGTGTCTTTGGTAAGCTCATACTTCATGATATAATCACGAGTTCCAAACTTATATTGATCGTGAGTTAATTGCGATGGAATAGGATCACTCTCGTAGGCTTTTCGTTTCATTTGATCGATATACCAATCGGTTTGAAATAAACTAGTATTTACTACACGAACATCGGTTCGCACGCCTTCAATTTCCTGAAGATACCAGAGAGGGAAACTGTCATTGTCGCCAATGGTAAATAAGATAGAGTTTGGTGCACAAGATTCTAGATATTTCCGAGCCATAGCTTGAGCTGTATATTTTTCTGATCGGTCATGGTCGTCCCAATTTTGAGCAGCTAAAATTCCTGGAACTAAAACCAAACAGACTAATGTTACTGCGGGCGCCAAGAATTTGGAGTTGGCATATTTCCGTAGTAAATCAAAAATGGCATAAACCCCAAAACCAATCCAAATGGCAAATACGTAAAATGAGCCAACAACCGAATAGTCACGTTCACGAGGTTCAAAAGGTCGAACATTGGTGTAAAATTGAATCGCTAATCCAGTCATTAAGAAAAACACTAACATTACCCAAAAACGTTTCGGGTCTCTTGACAACAAAAATAAAAACCCAATAATTCCTAAGATAAGTGGTAACATATAATAAGTGTTTCTGGCTTTATTGTTAGCAATGTCACTAGGTAAATTATCTTGCGACATTCCTAAACGCCATGAGCTTTCGTCAATGATATCAATTCCACTAATCCAATTGCCATGTAAATCGTCATATTTTCCTTGAATATCATCTTGTCTTCCAGAGAAATTCCACATAAAATACCTCCAATACATATAACCAAATTGGTATTGTATCATATAAGAGAGATTGTCTCCAAATGAGGGCTTCTCTACATCTAGGATATCTCTTCCAAATTGTTTTAAGAAGCTGTTATAGTCTTCATAATCTATTTTTCCTTGAGCAACATCGTTACGAAATTCACTGACTAATCTTCGAACATCATTTTCCATTTGATATTCAGGTTTGATTTTAAAATCTAATAAACCAGTAAACATCATATAGTTTTCGGCATGTTCACCACTCCACATTCTAGGTAAAAGGGCGGCATGATCAGAATTATAGTTTTGCTTGGCGTTTTTCCAGTTGTTTACAATAATATATTCACCCTTTTCATAGTCTTTTTCATATTTAGGTTTGTCATCTAAATATGGATTATTTTCATCTAAACCAGAGTATTGATCAGTAAATAAAGGACCATAGAATAAATGTGTTTCTGGATATTGCTCTAAATTATAGTAAGCGAGTAACTCTCTGGCGCTTGATGGATTATTCTCATTGATAATCACATTTGCATTTGCGCGTATTGGTAACATTACCCAAGAAGAAAAGCCTATAAAAATAAATAATAAGCACAGTGTTAATGTATTGGCATATTTGTAGCCTTTGCTTCGTGTATATTTTAATCCGAAATAGAATGCAGCAATGACAAGTAGCCCTGCAATAATAGATCCCGAATTAAATGGAAGTCCAATGGAATTGACAAAGAAAATTTCTGAAGCGCTAAATAATAGAAGCGCATTTGGTAGTAATAATTTGAATATAAATAATAGAATCGCAGCAGATATAATATTGGCTAGGATGAAATTTTTAACAGTTACTGTTTTATAATTTTTAAAAAAGTAAAGTAATCCTAAAGCTGGAATGGTTAATAGTCCCATAAAATGAACTCCAAATGATAATCCAATAACAAATGCAATTAAAATCAACCATCTATGACCTCGAGGTTCATGCATGTCTTGTTCCCAGCGCAATCCTAAATAAAATAGAATAGCCATAATTAAAGTTGCCATAGCATAAACTTCGGTTTCAACAGCGTTAAACCAAAATGAGTCTGTAAATGTAAATGCTAAACTACCAACTAGAGCGCTTCCTAAAATAGCAACTGATGCATTTTTAGTTAATGTTTCATTTTCTTTTTTAACAAGTTTACGAAGTAGAATCGTAATTGTCCAGAACATAAAAAGAATCGTGAAGGCACTTGATACAGCACTCATCATATTAAGCATTGCACCTATTTGTGCAGGCTCTAAAGCAAACATTGAGAAAAATGCACCTAGCATTTGAAATAATGGTGCTCCTGGGGGATGGCCAACTTGTAATTTTGATGAAGTGAGGATGTATTCTCCAGCATCCCAAAAACTAACAGTAGGCTCTATGGTTAAAGCATAGGTTGTTAAAGCTATGGTAAAAGCAAACCACCCTAAAATGGTATCCCATTTCTTGAAGTTGAAATGTGTCATAAAAATAGTCTATTTAATGCGAGCGAATTTAACAATAAATATGGTAAACACTATAGATTTTAAGTAAACGTTACCATTTTTTGATTATTTTATAAAAAATTGTTTGTACAAATAAAACTTTGTACTAAATTTGCATCCTCTTTAAGAGATTGGCCTATGGTGTAACTGGCAACACATTGGTTTTTGGTACCAAAGAGTCTAGGTTCGATCCCTAGTGGGCCAACAAAAAAGTCTTCCTAACTGGAAGACTTTTTTCTTTTTATATCATTTTAGATTTAAATTTTAAACGTAATCACGGGTCTTTTAGCATGGTTTACTAAGTCTTCGCTAATGCTTCCGTTGAAGAAATGCGCAATGCCTTGTCTGCCATGTGTGCTAATTCCAATTAAATCGGCATCAATATGTTTTGAAAAGTTTAAGACCCCTTTTTCTACCGATTCATCATTATAAATATTTACAGTATAATTTTTAAATGGGTGGTCTTCGATAAATTTGTTTATTCTACTATTTGCTTTTTTGGTCGTCGTAAAGTTACTGGCCGTGTTAACCATAAGCAAATGCAGCTGAGCTCCAAAAGCTGTAGCAAATTCAGTAGCTTGGAGATAAGTTTCTTTATTATCGTTTTTAAAATCTGATGCGAAGACGATATCGTCTACACTAAAATCATCATGATTATTTTTGATTACTAAAACAGGAACGTCAGAGTTTCGAACAGCTTTTTCAGCATTTGAACCAACAAACATTTCTTTGATGCCACTTGCACCATGCGACCCCATTGTTATCATGGTTATTCCATGCTCTTTACAAATATCAGAAATGCCATTAAAAGAACCATCAGGTTTAACTATTTCATGAACAGTAAGCCCATTGAGATATTCACTATTCATAATATCTTCAAATTTTTGATGGGCCATTTTCATGAAAAACATTACCTCAGGAATATCGGCTTGAGAACTTATAGCATCTGTTTCTTGTAAAGGAATCTCTAGCATATGTAGTAAATAAATCTCACTATCGTGTTTTTTTGCTATTTGAGAGGCAACTTTTAATGCATGTTCTGCTTCTTGAGAGAAATCTGTTGGAACTAATATTTTTTTCATAAGGATTGAGTTGATTTTAGTCTTATAAATTTAATAATAAAAATCGAAACGACCGCACTTGTAGAAATCAATAAAAATGTTGTATATTTGCAGCGTTGTTTGAAGAAAAAAGAATAATGAGCGGACGGAAAGTCCGCTCTTTTTATACTAAAAATGTTCAGAGATACTGTAAAAAAATTATTAAACGAAGGTTTAAAACAACGTGAAGACTTGTTTTTAATCGATTTTGACGTGTTAGGAGATAACAGTATTAAAATTGTTATTGATGGTGATAATGGTGTTTTGGTAGAAGATTGTATGTTTATTAGTCGAGCTATTGAGCATAACTTAGATCGAGAAGAACAGGATTTTTCTTTAGAAGTGTTATCAGCAGGAGCTACGTCACCGTTGACAAACAAAAGACAATATCTTAAAAACATCGGTAGAGCACTTTGTGTGAAAACCACAGATAATGATACTATAGAAGGAACATTGACTCAAGTAGATGAAGATAAGATTCTTTTAGAGTGGAAAGCAAGAGAACCAAAACCAGTAGGTAAAGGTAAAGTAACAGTAAAAAAGCAAGCAGAAATAACGTATGATATAATTTCGCAAGCTCAAGTTGTAATAAAATTTTAATTCATAGTAGGTATGGAAAATATTGCGTTAATTGATTCTTTTTCAGAATTTAAAGACGAAAAGTTAATCGATCGTGTAACGTTAATGGCGATTTTAGAAGATGTATTAAGGAATGCATTGAAGAAAAAATATGGAGATGATGATAATTTTGATATTATTATAAATCCAGATAAAGGAGATTTAGAAATTTGGAGAAATAGAATTGTAGTTGCAGATGGGGAGATTGAAGAACCAAATCAAGAAATAGCATTATCTGAAGCGCAAAAAATTGAACCAGATTTTGAAGTTGGTGAAGATGTTGCTGAGGAAGTGAAATTAGTAGATTTAGGAAGGCGTTCAATTTTAGCATTACGCCAAAACTTAATTTCTAAAATTCACGAACACGATAATACAAATATCTATAAACAATTTAAAGAGTTAGAAGGAGAGATTTATTCAGCTGAAGTTCATCATATTCGTCATCGAGCGATTATTTTATTAGATGATGAAGGTAATGAAATTATCCTTCCTAAAGACAAACAAATACCGTCAGACTTTTTCCGAAAAGGAGAAAATGTTAGAGGTATTATTGAAAGTGTAGAATTAAAAGGAAATAAGCCTGCAATTATAATGTCTAGAACTGCACCAGCATTTTTAGAGAAATTGTTTGAACAAGAAATCCCTGAAGTATTTGATGGTTTAATTACCATTAAACATGTTGTTAGGATTCCAGGCGAAAAAGCAAAAGTAGCTGTTGATTCTTATGATGATAGAATTGATCCGGTTGGCGCATGTGTTGGGATGAAAGGATCTAGAATTCACGGTATTGTTCGTGAGTTAGGTAATGAAAACATTGATGTTATTAATTATACAAATAATCTTCAATTATTTATTACAAGAGCATTAAGTCCAGCAAGAGTGACTTCTATTAAATTAGATGAAGAGAACAAACGTGCTGAGGTGTTATTAAAACCTGAAGAGGTTTCGAAAGCTATTGGTAGAGGAGGTCACAATATTAGACTAGCTGGTAAATTGACTGGTTATGAAATTGATGTGTTTAGAGAAGGTGCAGAAGAAGATGTCGAATTATCTGAATTCTCTGATGAAATAGAAAGCTGGATTATTGATGAATTCAGTAAAGCAGGTTTAGATACGGCTAAAAGTGTATTGGAACAAGATGTTGAAGATCTTGTAAAACGTACAGATTTAGAAGAAGAAACAATATTAGATGTTATTAGAATTCTGAAAGAAGAATTCGAAGAATAGTAGTGCCAGTTTAACTCTGTAAAGTTAATTTGGTATAAAAGATTTTTAAGTTATATTACAAGCAATTTATGGCTCAAACTAGATTAAATAAAGTATTAAGGGAACTTAACATTTCTATAGATCGTGCCGTTGATTTTCTAGAATCAAAAGGTGTCGAAATAGAGAAGAGCCCTAATACGAAAATATCAGAAGAGGTTTACACAATTCTTTCCGATGAGTTTCAAACGGATGCTAACAAAAAGGCAGAATCCCAAGAAGTAAGTGAAGCAAAACTCAAAGAAAAGGAAGAATTGCGTGAACAACGTGAGCGTGAATTAGAAGAAAAAGCGCAAAAAGAAGCTAAGAGCCGTGAAGTTGTCAAGGCAAAAGCTGAGTTAAGTGGTCCTAAACAAGTCGGTAAAATCGATTTAAACAAGGATAAAGATAAGGAAGAAGCTAAACAAGAAGCGCCTAAACCTGAAGCGCCAAAAGCTGAACACCCTAAAGAAGAAAAAGCTCCAAAGGTCACAGCAGAAAAAGCTGCAGAACCTAAAAAAGAAGCAGCTACTAAAGAAGTTGAAAAGGAACCTAAAAAAGAAGTTGAAAAGCCAAAAGCAAAGGAGACTCCAATAAAAGAAGTTGAAGTTGTAGATGAAGAGCAGGTAGAAGAGACTTTAAAAACACAATACAAAAAGCTTTCAGGACCTAAAATTGCAGGTGATAAAATAGACTTATCTAAGTTTAATAAGCCTAAAAAGAAGAAGGAAGAGAAAAAACCAGATGCTGATTCAGATAATAAGAAAAAAAGGCGTCGAATTAGTAAAGGGCCTTCAGCAGGTGGTGGAGATAATAGGTCAAATAATAGAGGTGGAAACCAAAGAGGTGGATATAAAGGTAAAAACCAAGGTGGTAAACGACCTACTACTGTAAAAGCAGAGCCAAGTGCTGAAGAAGTACAAAAACAAGTACGTGAGACATTAGAGAAACTCCAAGGTAAATCATCGAAAGGAAAAGGCGCTAAATACCGTAGAGAGAAAAGAGAGCAACATAGAGAACAAACTGAAATCGATCAGAAGATTGAAGATGCTGAAAGCAAAATTCTAAAAGTAACAGAGTTTGTAACAGCAAATGAAGTCGCTACAATGATGAATGTGTCGGTTACCGAAATTATTTCAGCATGTATGTCTCTTGGTATGATGGTGACTATGAACCAACGTTTAGATGCCGAAACCTTATCTGTAGTAGCAGATGAGTTTGGTTATAATGTTGATTTTGTTACAGCAGACATCGAAGAGTCTATTGAAGTTGTTGAAGATAAGCCGGAAGATTTAGTTACACGTGCGCCTATTATTACAGTAATGGGTCACGTAGATCATGGTAAAACATCGTTATTAGATTATATACGTAAAGAAAATGTTATCGCTGGCGAATCTGGTGGAATCACACAGCATATAGGTGCTTATGGTGTTCAGCTGGAAGGCGGGCAAAAAATAGCATTCTTAGATACTCCAGGTCACGAAGCCTTTACAGCAATGCGTGCTCGTGGTGCTCAAGTTACCGATTTAGCAATTATTGTTGTTGCTGCAGATGATTCTATAATGCCACAAACAAAAGAAGCAATTGCACATGCCCAAGCCGCAGAAGTGCCAATTGTTTTTGCTATAAATAAAATTGATAAAGAAGGCGCAAATCCTGAAAAAGTAAAAGAAGGACTAGCACAGATGAATTTATTAGTTGAAGATTGGGGAGGAAAAATCCAATCTCATGATATTTCAGCTAAAAACGGAACAGGTATAAAAGAATTATTAGAAAAAGTATTGCTTGAAGCCGAGTTGTTAGAGCTTAAAGCAAATCCTAATAAAATAGCAAGCGGAACTGTTGTGGAAGCATTCTTAGATAAAGGTCGAGGATATGTGTCTACAATTTTAGTTCAAGCTGGTACACTACGTGTTGGAGATTATGTGCTCGCTGGTAAAAATAGTGGTAAAGTAAAAGCAATGCATGACGAGCGTGGAAACGAAGTCGAAGCAGCTGGGCCATCAACACCAGTTTCAATTCTAGGATTGGATGGCGCACCTCAAGCCGGAGATAAATTTAATGTCTTTGAAGATGAGCGTGAAGCAAAACAAATTGCTGCTAAACGTACACAATTACAACGTGAACAATCGGTTAGAACACAACGCCATATTACATTAGATGAAATTGGACGCCGTATTGCACTTGGTGATTTCCAAGAATTAAATATCATTCTTAAAGGTGATGTAGATGGTTCTGTGGAAGCATTAACAGATTCATTCCAGAAATTATCTACAGAAGAAATACAAGTTAATATTATACATAAAGGTGTTGGAGCCATTACTGAAAGTGATGTGTTATTAGCAACTGCGTCTGATGCGATTATTATAGGATTTAATGTAAGACCAATGGGTAATGCACGTCAAATTGCTGATAAAGAAGAAATTGATATCAGAATGTACTCCATTATTTATGACGCGATTAATGATCTTAAAGATGCAATGGAAGGCATGTTGTCTCCCGAGCTTAAAGAAGAGATTACTGGTACAGCTGAAATTAGAGAAACATTCAAGATTTCTAAAATTGGTACGATAGCAGGATGTATGGTAACTAACGGAAAAATATTTAGAAACTCAGGTATTCGTCTAATTAGGGATGGTGTTGTAATTCATACAGGAGAATTGACCTCATTAAAACGATTTAAAGATGATGCCAAAGAAGTTGCTAAAGGATACGATTGTGGTATGCAGCTTAAAGGCTATAACGATATTCAAGTTGATGATGTTTTAGAAGCTTTCCAAGAAGTTGAGGTGAAAAAGAAACTGAAATAGCATACTCATAGATATTAATCAAATAAAAAAGCGACTTATTAAAGTCGCTTTTTTATTTATTACATATTATTTATTAGACAATAATTAATCATCTTTCTTAGGTTCAAAAACCATTGCTTTTGAAAACTTCTTTTTTATTTTTAAAAGCGCAATATCTGCTTCTAGTCTCGTATTAAAATTACCAACCCAAACCTTATAGTTTGGTGTTTCATAAACCAATTCAGAAGGCCATTGTGAAAAGGTGTTTTGAAACTGCTTTCGTAATGACATAGCTTCAGAGCGTGAGCCAAAATCTAATTGGATTTTATATAAGTCTGCCGTTTTTACATCTTTCTTGTATTCTAGTAGTTTAGAGATGTCACTATCTTGATCAATAGTAACAACACCATCTTGTGCAAAAGTTTGATTTGCAAATGCTAAAAGCGCAAGAGTAAAGAGTGCTATTTTTATATTTTGAATTTTCATATATTTTGAAATTTAGTACAAAGAAAACGTTTTTTTTTGAGTGTTGTTTCTATAGTTAAAATTATTAACTAAATTAGGTGCTAAAATATTATTTAGAATCCTTATAAATTATCAATTAACAGTTCTGTAACATTTCTAAAATGGTCTATAAGTATTATTTTTGCATGAGATTTTACAAACGTTTTTTTCAATAGTAATACTGAAAAAATCATACCAAAGTTTAGAAGATAATTCAACTAACAATATGATACAGGTGATTTACCGACAACTAGCCTCAAAAATTCCTTATTTAGGATTGGTTATTTTACTTACGTTTTCTACTTCACTTACTGCTCAAGAAGGAGATCCTGCAAAAGGAAAAACTTTATTCAATACGAACTGTGCTGCATGTCATCAATTAGATAAAAAGACAACAGGTCCTGCTTTACGTAATGTCGAAGCACGTTTAGCAGATGAGCAAGGTTTAGATAGAACATGGCTTGATGCATGGATTCGTAATAGTGCAGGAATGGTGAAATCTGGTGATGCGTATGCTAATCAGATTTTCAATGAGTACAACGGAACAGCGATGACCGCTTTTCCGCAATTAACAGATCAAGATATTTCTGATATTTTAGCTTATACTGCTGTAGATCCTTGTGAATTAAACCCTCAGTCCTCACCTGATTGCCCAGGTTATGTTCAACCAACAGGAGGAGATAACCCTGATGATGAAGGTGGTATCTCAAACAAATTAATCTTAGGTGCATTAGCTATCTTATTTGCTTTATTGGCAATCGCTTTAGTCTTGGTTAGAAAAACATTAAACCGTTTTGCTGAAGAAAAAGGAATTGACGCTGTTGCAAAAGATAAAAGCCTCCCAATTTGGAAAGCATTTGTTCAAAACCAATTCTTGGTTTTAGTAACTTCAATTTTCTTTTTACTAGCAAGTGCATACTTTATCTATGGTTATTTATCTCAAATTGGAGTAGATCAAGGTTACCAGCCAGTACAACCAATTCATTTCTCTCATAAAATACATGCAGGAGATAATGGTATCGATTGTAAATATTGTCACTCATCTGCTAGAGTAAGTAAAACGTCAGGAATTCCTTCATTAAATATTTGTATGAACTGTCATAAGTCGGTTTATGAATATAAAGGAGAAACAACTGATAAATACAGCAAAGAATTCTATGACGGTGAAATCCAAAAATTATACGCTGCAGCTGGATGGAGTGATGCTGATCAAAAGTATACTGGAGATGCCAAGCCAGTGAAATGGGTAAGAATACATAATCTTCCAGATTTTGCTTACTTCAATCACTCGCAACACGTAGAAGTAGCAGGTGTACAATGTCAAACATGTCATGGTCCTGTTGAAGAAATGGAAGAAGTGTATCAGTTTGCACCATTAACGATGGGGTGGTGTATTAATTGTCATAGAGAGACAGACGTTAATGTAAAAGATAACGCGTATTACACAAAAATACATGAAGAGTTATCTAAAAAATATGGTGTAGAAAAACTTACAGCTGCTCAAATGGGTGGATTAGAATGTGGTAAGTGTCACTACTAAATAAATTTAATAAGAAGTAATTCAATTATATAATATGTCATCAAACAAGAAATACTGGAAAAGTGTTGAAGAGCTAAAAGACAATAGCTCTATTGTTGAGACGCTAAAACAAAATGAATTCGTAAACGAAATACCTACGGATGAATTTTTAGGAGACAAAGAGACTTTAGAGTCATCTTCTACAACGCGTCGTGACTTTTTGAAGTATGTTGGTTTCAGTACTGCTGCTGCATCTTTAGCAGCTTGTGAAGGACCAGTGATTAAATCAATTCCTTACGTAGTTCAACCAGAATCTATTACACCTGGTGTTGCTAACTATTATGCAACAACAATTGCTGATGGATTTGATTTTGCTAGTGTTTTAGTGAAAACACGTGAAGGTCGTCCTATCAAAATTGAAAACAACAACTTAGCAAACACACACAATGGTGCTAATGCCAGAGTTAATGCTTCGGTTTTAGGATTGTATGATAGCTTGAGGGTTAAAAGTGCCATGAAAAGTGGTCAAGAGATCTTATGGTCTACTTTTGATACTGAAACAAATCAAAAATTAACTGACTTAAAGAATGCTGGTAAGGAAATCGTGTTATTAACACAAACCTATGCTAGTCCATCAACGTCTAAGTTAATTTCAGAATTCAAAGCAGCATACGGAAATGTGCGTCATGTGGTATATGATGCTGTTTCAGAATCTGCAGCATTAGATGCATTTGAAGTTGCTTATGGTACAAGAGGAATGGCTAATTACGATTTCTCTAAAGCCATGACTATTGTTTCAGTTGGTGCAGATTTCTTAGGAGATTGGCAAGGCGGCGGATTTGATTCAGGGTATGCCCAAGGTCGTGTTCCGAAGAACGGAAAAATGTCACGTCATATTCAGTTTGAATCAAACATGTCGTTAACTGGTGCAAATGCAGATAAGCGTGTACCATTAACGCCAAGTCAACAAAAACAAGTATTAGCTAAATTATATAGCTTAGTAGTAGGTGGATCTGTTTCTACAGATTTACCAGAACACATAAATGCAGCTGCTCAAAAAGCAGCTTCAGAATTAAAAAAAGCAGGAAGTAATGGTGTTTTAGTAACTGGTATTCAAGATGTCAATGCGCAAACTGTTGCATTAGCCATCAACGAATCATTAGCTAGTAAAGCATTTGATACATCTACGCCAATATTAACAAGACAAGGTAAAGATGCTGATGTTACTAAATTAGTAGCAGATATGAAGGCTGGTCGTGTTGGAGGTATCATCATGAGTGGTGTAAATCCAATGTATACATTGCCAAATGCTTCAGAATTTGCTGAAGGTCTGGAGAAAACAGAATTATCTATCGCTTTCTCTATGAAAGCAGATGAAACGTCTACATTAGCACAATATATTGCAGCAGCACCTCATTATTTAGAATCTTGGGGAGATGTAGAGCTTAAAAAAGGACATTATAGTTTAATGCAGCCGACTATTCGTCCGTTATTTGATACACGTCAATTCCAAGAAGCATTATTGCTATGGAATGGAAATGATAAAAATTATCGTGATTACATCAAGGAAGCTTGGGGAACAGGAATCTTAAGTGGTTCTTCTTTCAATAAAGCTTTGCAAGATGGAGTTTATGTTGGAAGTATTGCTACAGAGACTGTAGATACGACTTCAGATTCTGAAACATCTATTATAGATGATTTACTAGGAGATTCACAACCAACTGTAGTATCGGCAGGAAGTGCTGCAAGAGCATTAGCATCTTCTGTTTCTCAGGGTGAATTAGAACTTTCGCTCTACACTAAAGTAGGAATGGGTGACGGTCAACAAGCAAATAATCCATGGTTACAAGAATTTCCAGACCCTATCACAAGAACATCTTGGGATAACTACTTAACGATGTCGGCTAAAGATGCTGAAAAGTATCAAGTTAAAAACTGGCATGTTGCAAATGGAGGTTTAAATTCTAGTTTAGTAGAATTAACGGTAAATGGAATTCCTGTTACTGTCCCAGTAATTATTCAACCAGGTCAAGCTGTTGGGTCTTTAGGTTTAGCTCTTGGTTATGGTCGTAAAAATGGATTAAAGGAAGAAATGCAAACTGGAAAGAATGCATATCATTTCTATAAAGATTTTAATACTGCCCAAAGTGACGTCTCATTAAAAGTCGTTTCAGGTGAACACGAATTTGCTTGTGTTCAGTTGCAAAACACATTAATGGGTCGTGGAGACATTATAAAAGAAACAACTTTAGAGATTTTTAGTACAAAAGATAAAAAGTACTGGAACCCAATTCCGAAGGTATCATTAAATCATGAGGAAGTAGCAGTAACAGATCCTAACGTAGATTTATGGGATGAGTTTGATCGTTCAATAGGACATCACTTTAACTTATCGATAGATTTAAACGCTTGTACAGGTTGTGGTGCGTGTGTAATTGCATGTCATGCTGAAAACAATGTCCCAGTTGTTGGTAAAGATGAAATTAGACGTAGTCGTGATATGCACTGGTTACGTATTGATAGATATTATTCTTCAGAAGATACTTTTGAAGGTGATAATAAAAAGAAAGAGGATACAAAAGGGTTAGCAATTATTGATGCTTTTGAAGAAATGGAAAATGCTGCAGATAATCCGCAAGTAGCTTTCCAACCAGTCATGTGTCAACATTGTAACCATGCACCTTGTGAAACTGTATGCCCTGTGGCTGCAACATCGCATGGTCGTCAAGGTCAAAACCATATGGCATATAACCGTTGTGTAGGAACACGTTATTGTGCTAACAACTGTCCATACAAAGTTCGTCGTTTCAACTGGTTCTTGTACGCTCAAAATGATGAGTTTGATTACTATATGAATGATGATTTAGGTCGTATGGTATTAAATCCAGATGTAACAGTGCGTTCTCGTGGTGTGATGGAAAAATGTTCTATGTGTATTCAAATGACACAGAAAACGATTCTTGATGCAAAACGTGATGGACGTGAAATCAAAGATGGTGAGTTCCAAACAGCATGTTCTGCAGCTTGTAGTAGTGGTGCAATGGTATTTGGAGATATCAATGATAAAGACAGTAAAGTTGCGAAACTTAAAGAAGATGATCGTATGTATCACTTATTAGAAAGTGTTGGTACTAAACCTAATGTTCAGTATCATACTAAAGTGAGAAATACAACAGAAGCATAAAAATTAATTAAGAAACAATTATAATAGATTATGGCGTCTCATTACGAAGCACCTATTAGAAGACCCTTAGTTACAGGAGAAAAATCATATCACGATGTATCGGTAGATGTGGCAGCTCCTGTTGAAGGAAAAGCAAACAGATCTTGGTGGATTGTGTTTTCAATTGCACTTGTCGCATTCCTTTGGGGAATTGGGTGTATTATCTATACAATTTCTACAGGTATTGGAACTTGGGGTTTAAATAAAACCGTTGGTTGGGCTTGGGATATTACTAACTTCGTTTGGTGGGTTGGTATTGGTCATGCAGGAACACTAATTTCTGCAGTACTATTACTATTCCGTCAAAAATGGAGAATGGCAATTAACCGTTCTGCTGAAGCAATGACGATTTTCTCAGTAGTTCAGGCAGGTTTATTCCCAATCATTCATATGGGTCGTCCTTGGTTAGGCTATTGGGTATTACCTATTCCAAACCAGTTTGGTTCTCTTTGGGTAAACTTTAACTCACCATTACTTTGGGATGTATTTGCAATTTCTACCTATTTATCGGTATCGTTAGTATTTTGGTGGACTGGTTTACTGCCTGATTTTGCAATGATTCGTGATAGAGCAGTGAAACCTTTCCAAAAGAAAATATATTCTTTATTAAGTTTTGGATGGTCAGGACGTGCTAAAGATTGGCAACGTTTTGAAGAAGTATCATTAGTACTTGCAGGTTTAGCAACACCATTAGTACTTTCAGTACATACTATTGTATCATTTGACTTCGCAACATCTGTAATTCCTGGTTGGCATACAACAATTTTTCCTCCATACTTTGTTGCTGGAGCAATTTTCTCAGGATTTGCAATGGTAAACACACTTCTTATTATCATGAGAAAAGTGTGTAGCCTAGAAGATTATATTACTGTACAGCACATTGAATTAATGAATATCGTTATCATGATTACGGGTTCTATTGTGGGTGTGGCTTATATTACTGAATTATTTATCGCATGGTATTCTGGAGTTGAGTACGAACAATATGCATTTTTAAATAGAGCAACAGGACCTTACTGGTGGGCGTATTTACTAATGATGTCATGTAATGTATTCTCACCACAGTTTATGTGGTTCAAGAAATTAAGAACGAGTATTATGTTCTCTTTCTTTATCTCTATCGTGGTAAATGTTGGAATGTGGTTTGAACGTTTCGTAATTATTGTAACATCTCTACACAGAGATTACTTACCATCGTCTTGGACAATGTTTCAACCAACATTTGTTGATATTGGGATTTTCATCGGAACGATTGGATTCTTTTTCGTATTATTCTTATTATATGCAAGAACATTCCCTGTGATAGCTCAGGCAGAAGTAAAAACAATCTTGAAGTCTTCAGGTGAACGCTATAAAAAAATAAGAGAACGTGGAGATAGCTTAGTTGGAACAGGTTCTGATGCTAGAACATCTAGCGAAAGCGCAGTTGTTACGACTCGTGTTTCAGAGGCAATTTCCGAAGATGATAATGCTACGAAAGTAAATGACTTATTAGGCAGTATTGGAGCTTTTGATTCAGAAACTGAAACTGCCGATGACTTGAAAAAAGTAAACGGTATTGGTCCAAAAATGGAAGAAGTACTTAATAGTATTGGTATCTATACTTTTTTACAAGTTAGTAAAATGACAAAAAGAGAATACGACTTGTTAGATTCTATTACCGGCTCTTTTCCAGGAAGAGCAGAACGCGATGATTGGTCTGGACAAGCTAAAAAATTAATAAATTAAAATAGTACATGGAAGCTTCAAAAGTAATTCACGCTATTTATACAGATGATGACGTCTTAATGGCTGCTGTTAAAAAGGTAAAGTCTGCACATCATCATATTGAAGAAATATATACGCCTTTTCCAGTTCACGGACTAGACAAAGCGATGGGACTTGCTCCTACAAGAATAGCCATAGCATCATTTATGTATGGTTGTGTTGGTCTTACAGTCGCAATTGTAATGATGAATTTTATTATGATTCAAGATTGGCCTCAAAATATTGGTGGCAAACCAAGTTTTAGCTATATCGAAAACATGCCAGCTTTTGTACCAATTATGTTTGAATTAACAGTATTCTTTGCAGCGCATTTAATGGTAATCACTTTTTATTTAAGAAGTAGAATGTGGCCATTTAAAAAAGCTGAAAACCCAGACCCAAGAACGACAGATGATCATTTCTTAATGGAAATCCCTGTTCATGGTAATGAAAACGAATTAACAAATTTGTTGAAAGAAACTGGAGCAGTAGAAATTAATTTAATTGATAAAGCGCATTAATTTATACAGATGAAAAGTATATTTAAAATAGCAGTAGTATTAATGGTATTTGCAAGTGTTGTTGCCTGTAAAAAGGATACAAGACCTAATTACCAATTTATGCCAAACATGTATGAGCCGGTTTCATATGAAACTTATCAGGATTCTGATGCCTTCCCAGGAAATATGGAAGCACAATTACCTGCTGAAGGTTCTATACCAAGAGGAGATCATATGCCTTTTGAAATTGAAAACACTACTGAAGGGTATGAGTTTGCAAAAGCATCTTTAGTTAGTCCTATAGACTCTACAGAAATTGATACACCAAGAGGAAAAGAACTATACGATATATATTGTGGGATATGCCATGGTAATAAAGGTAAAGGTCAAGGAAAATTGGTGAAGAGAGAAAAAATATTAGGTGTGCCTAGTTATGACGATGTGGGAAGAGCAATCACTGAAGGTAGTATATATCACACGATTTACTACGGAAAAAATGCAATGGGTTCTTACGCAAATCAATTAAATGAAGAAGAACGCTGGCAAGTTGTTGATTATGTTCTGAAACTAAAAGCAGACATAGAAAAATAAGATAGATAAAGATTATATATAGATATGTATACATTTTCAAGTAAATTAAAATCAGTTGCAATTGGCCTAATGATATTAGGAACCATCGGAGTTGCTTATGGTTTTTTCACATCTAATAAAGATTTTGCGGCAGTTGAGACAATGTTGAAGGAAGCTGATCATGGTGATGGACATGGAGCAGCAGCAGACCATCATGAAGTTGCAGAAGACTCTCATGCAACTGAAGAAGCACATGTAGAAGATACTCACGCAACAGCTGAAGGTCATGGCCATGCAGAAGTTGACGAACACACAAAACATGTTAATCATGTCATGCATGCGATGCATAAAAGACCTTGGGCAGCTTTATATGTTGCTGCATTTTTCTTTTTCATGATTGCACTTGGTGTATTAGCTTTTTACGCCGTTCAATATGCAGCACAAGCGGGTTGGTCACCATTACTATTAAGAGTTATGGAAGGGATTACGGCATACATGCTACCTGGAGCTTTAATCGTTTTAGGTATTGCAATAGCTTCAGGAATTATAGGTCATTATGGTTTGTTTGTATGGATGGACCCAGATGTTGTAGCTCACGATAAATTGATTCAAGGAAAATCGGGATGGCTAAATATTACGTGGTTTGGGGTAAGAGGATTAATTTTCATTGGAGGATGGTATGCTTATAGATACTTCTCAAGGAAATTCTCTATTGCTCAAGATAACGCAGATGATAATAAAAATTTCAAAAAGACATTCCGTATCTCGGCTGCATTTTTAGTGTTCTTTTTATATACTGAATCTATGATGTCTTGGGATTGGATAATGAGTGTTGATCCTCACTGGTTTTCAACATTATTTGGATGGTATGTACTAGCAGGAATGATGGTATGCGGTATTACTATGATAGCGATGGTCACTATTTATTTAAAATCTAAAGGACTTTTACCAAAAGTTAACGATAGTCATATACACGATTTAGCAAAATACATGTTTGGATTTAGTATTTTCTGGACGTATTTATGGTTCTCGCAATTCATGTTAATCTGGTATTCAAATATTCCAGAAGAGGTCACTTACTTTGTAACTAGATTTCAAGACTATCAATTACCATTTTTAGGAATGGTAGCAATGAACTTTGTATTTCCATTATTGGTATTAATGAACAGTGATTACAAGCGTATTCCTTGGTTTGTTATTATGGCAGGTATTGTTATCTTATGTGGGCACTACATAGATATATTTAATATGATTATGCCTGCAACTGTTGGAGATCAATGGGCAATTGGAATTCCAGAAATAAGTTCAATATTTCTTTTTGCTGGATTATTCATATTCATTGTATTTAGAGCATTAACAAAAGCACCTTTAGAGCCAAAACGTAATCCTTTTGTAAAAGAAAGTGAACATTTCCATTATTAATAAATTATATAAAGAACAGAAACGACAATGACTGCTTTTTTAACACTTATAATAGTACTTTTCATAGCTGTTGCCATATGGCAAATGGTTAAGATTTTTGATTTGGCTCAAGTAGGCACTTCAAACGACCAAGTTGCTACAGATAAAGACAATACAATTAATGGCTACTTAATGATGGGATTCTTAGTCTTCATTTATGCCATTACTATTGCTAGTTTTTGGTATTTAGGAGATTTGCCATTAATGTCAAATTCAGCTTCAGCACATGGACCTGGTTTAGATAATTTAATGATTATCTCAATGGTACTTATTTTCATAGTGCAAACCGTCACTCAATTTTTATTGCACTATTTTGCCTATAAGTATAAAGGTGAAAAAGGGCGTAAAGCATTGTTCTATGCCGATAACAATACACTTGAAGCTATTTGGACTTTCATTCCAGTTGTGGTATTGGCTGGTTTAATTATTTATGGGCTGTTCACATGGACAAGTATCATGAATGTTGAAGAAACTGAAGACACACTAGTTGTTGAGTTATATGCACAGCAGTTTAACTGGAAAGCACGTTATGCTGGTGAAGATAATACCTTAGGTATGGCAAACGTAAGATTAATTGATATTGATCGAGCGAATATCTTAGGTCTAGATGAATCCGACCCTAACGCGCAAGATGATAAGATAACAACGGAGTTGCATTTACCAGTTGGAAGGCCAGTATTATTTAAAATGCGTTCGCAAGATGTTTTACACTCTGCTTATATGCCACATTTTAGAGCACAAATGAATTGTGTTCCTGGTATGACTACTCAGTTTGGATTTACACCTACTGTAACAACAGCAGAAATGCGTCAAAATCCAGATATCATTGAAAAAGTAGCGAACATTAACGCTATTAGATTAGAAAATAAAGAAGAAATAGAAGCTAAAGGTCAAGAATTGACTTATGAGTTTGACTATTTGTTATTATGTAATAAGATTTGTGGAAAGTCACATTACAACATGCAAATGAAGATTATTGTAGAAACTCAAGAAGAATACGATGCTTGGATTAAAGAGCAAACAACATTCAAGAATTCTTTACCAACTAACTAAAAAGATTTAAAAAAAGAAAATAGATTATGTCAGCACACGCAGATACTCACGCACACGACGATCACGGACATCATCATAAAGAGACTTTTGTAACTAAATATATATTTAGTCAAGATCACAAAATGATTGCTAAGCAGTACCTTGTTACTGGTACTATTATGGGAGTTATTGGTGTTTTGATGTCAATTATGTTCCGTATGCAAATTGCATGGCCAGAACAACCTAATGTCCTTTTCGAAGCATTGCTAGGGAAATGGGCTCCAGAAGGTGTTATGGATGCAGATATTTATTTAGCACTGGTAACAATTCATGGTACAATCATGGTATTCTTTGTGTTAACAGCAGGATTGAGTGGGACCTTTAGTAACCTTCTAATTCCATTACAAATTGGAGCGCGAGATATGGCTTCTGGATTCTTAAACATGGTATCTTACTGGTTATTTTTCCTTTCAAGTGTGGTAATGATTATTTCTTTATTTGTTGAGGCTGGACCAGCAGCAGCAGGTTGGACAATCTATCCGCCTTTAAGTGCTTTACCAATGGCACAAGGAGGATCAGGTGCAGGTATGACTTTATGGTTAGTATCGATGGCTATATTTATTGCATCGTCTTTACTAGGTTCACTAAACTATATTGTAACCGTAATTAACTTACGTACAAAAGGAATGTCTATGACAAGGTTGCCATTAACAATTTGGGCATTCTTTGTAACTGCTATTATTGGTGTGGTATCATTCCCAGTATTATTATCTGCAGCATTATTATTAATAATGGATAGAAGCTTTGGGACATCCTTCTTCTTATCTGATATATTCATTCAAGGAGAAGTATTACATTATCAAGGTGGATCTCCTGTTTTATTTGAACACTTATTTTGGTTCTTAGGTCACCCTGAAGTATATATTGTATTATTACCAGCTTTAGGTATTACTTCCGAGATTATCGCAACAAACTCTCGTAAACCAATTTTTGGTTATCGAGCGATGGTGATGTCTATTCTTGCAATTGCATTCTTATCAACAATAGTTTGGGGTCACCATATGTTTATCTCTGGGATGAATCCATTCTTAGGATCAGTATTTACATTTACAACTCTATTGATTGCAATTCCTTCCGCAGTAAAAGCATTTAACTATATAACCACACTCTGGAAGGGTAACCTTCAAATGAATCCTGCAATGTTATTCTCTATTGGATTAGTATCGACATTCATTACAGGTGGTTTAACAGGTATCATATTAGGTGATAGTGCCTTAGATATCAATGTTCATGATACGTATTTCGTAGTAGCACATTTCCACTTGGTAATGGGTATTTCTGCACTTTACGGAATGTTCGCAGGTATCTATCATTGGTTCCCAAAAATGTATGGTCGCATGCTAAACAAAAACTTAGGATACTTACATTTCTGGGTCACTGCAATTTGTGCTTATGGTGTATTCTTTCCAATGCACTTTATAGGTATGGCAGGTTTACCAAGACGTTATTATACAAATTCTAATTTCCCATTATTTGATGATACAGCCAATGCGAATGTTGTAATTACAATCTTTGCTATCGTTGGTGGTATCTTTCAATTGGTGTTTTTATGGAATTTCTTCCATTCAATTTTCTTCGGAAAAAAGACAGTACAAAATCCATGGCGTTCAAATACATTAGAATGGACTGCTCCTATTAAGCATATCCATGGAAACTGGGAAGGCGAGATTCCTCATGTTCACCGTTGGGCATATGACTATAGTAAACCAGGACACGATGATGATTTTGTGCCTCAAAACATTCCTTTAAAGGATGGTGAGGAAGAATTACAACATTAAAATTCCTTTTATATAATATTGAAAAGCCTTTCTAATTTAGAAAGGCTTTTTCTTTATATTTGTGTTATATGAACGAAAACCTCGATCCAACAAGCGACAATTTTTCTCCAGAAGAACAAGACGTAGAAAAAAAATTAAGACCCTTATCATTTGATGATTTTACGGGTCAAGATCAAGTATTGGAAAACCTCCAAATTTTTGTTCAAGCAGCTAATGGTCGAGATGAAGCTTTAGATCACACCTTGTTTCATGGGCCTCCTGGGTTAGGTAAAACCACCTTAGCTCATATTTTGGCTAGTGAACTTAATGTAGGTATCAAAGTGACTTCAGGACCTGTTTTAGATAAACCAGGAGATTTAGCTGGATTATTAACAAACCTTGATGATCGTGATGTTTTGTTTATTGATGAAATTCATCGATTGAGCCCAATAGTAGAAGAGTATTTGTATTCGGCAATGGAAGACTATAAAATCGATATCATGATTGAGTCTGGTCCTAATGCAAGAACCGTTCAAATTAATTTAAACCCATTTACTTTAGTTGGCGCGACGACTCGTTCAGGTTTATTAACGTCTCCTATGCGAGCACGTTTTGGAATTCAAAGTCGTCTTCAATATTATAATACCGAATTATTAACCACCATAGTTCAAAGAAGTGCCTCCATATTAGATGTGTCAACTTCTATGGAAGCTGCTGTAGAGATTGCAGGTCGAAGTCGTGGCACACCAAGAATTGCGAATGCATTATTACGCCGTGTACGGGATTTTGCACAAATAAAAGGTAATGGAAATATCGATATTAAGATAGCAAAGTTTGCACTTGAAGCACTTAATGTTGATGCTCACGGTCTTGATGAAATGGATAATAAGATTTTAGAGACTATTATAGAAAAGTTTAAAGGCGGTCCTGTTGGAATTACGACCTTAGCAACTGCAGTTAGCGAAAGCGCCGAAACTATAGAAGAAGTATATGAGCCTTTTTTAATTCAGCAAGGCTTTATTATGCGAACACCTCGTGGGCGAGAAGTTACAGAGCTAGCCTATAAACATTTAGGAAAAATCAAAGGACCTTCGCAAGGCGGATTATTCTAAATAAATTAATGAGTATTAAAAAAGACATACCTACAGTACCATTAAAGCGATTTCTTAAGCACTCTCTAGATATTCTTAAAAACCCACTACCTTTTCATCATCAAAATTTTACAGAACAAGGTGATATTTTTAAATTAAAGATCGGATTTAATACAAGTGTTTTTTTTTCGAGAGATGCAGCATTTGCTGAATATGTGCTTCAGAAAAATCAAAAAAACTATATAAAATCAAAAATCCAAACGAAAGATTTAGCCAAGTACGTTGGAAAAGGCTTACTTACATCTGAAGGTGACCATTGGAAGAAGCAACGTAAACTTATACAACCAGCGTTTCACAAAAAACAATTGGAGAAGTTACTTGAGTCCATAAAAAATGCGATTCTTTCTGAGTACAAACGTATCGAACCAGACACGGTTATTGATGTATTTCCAATTTTAAATGATTTAGCATTTCAAACTGTTGTGAAATCGTTATTTAGTAGTGCTGCAAATCAAGACGATATTAGTCGACTACAGTTCATTACAGAAGCTGCACAAAAAATGATGGTGAAAGAATTGCGCCAACCTTATTTAGGATGGTGGTTTAAAGCTAGCGGTGAAATTGAAAAGCACATTGCCTTAACACGTGAAGCTAGAGCTATTTTAAAACGTATTGTTAATGAGAGAAGGCTGTCTAATATAAAAGAAAATGATTTACTGGATATGTTGCTGGATGCCAGATACGATGATGGGAATGCTATGGATGAGGAACAACTCATTGACGAAATCCTAATTCTATTTACTGCTGGACATGAAACAACATCAAATTCATTAACCTTTACATGTCAACTTTTAGCATTACACCCTGAATGGCAAGAACGAATTTATGAGGAAATTTCCGAAGTAAAAAAAGAAACAGATGATTTGATGACTAGCATTATGACATCAAAGGTTTGTCAACAAGTGATTGAGGAGTCCATGCGACTATACCCTCCGGCATACTTTATAGATCGCGTAAATGTGACTGATGATGCTTTCAACGGAATGCATTTTGACGCAGGTTCCAATTTGTTGTTTTCGGTATATGAAATACATCGTCATCCGAAGTTATGGGAACAACCAAATGCATTTATGCCTGAGCGATTTAAAGAAGGCGGACGAAAGTTCTCATCACAATATTTTCCTTTTGGAGCTGGACCACGAAAATGTATTGGTAACAATTTTGCTATGTTTGAAATGATTATTGCTGTGACACAATTGGTTTCAAATTTTAAAATATATCCAGAATTTGATGATATAGATATCACACCTTTAATTACGTTGAAACCTAAAAATGCAATTTTAAGATTTGAAGAAAGGTGATAAATGACACATCCAAATACAGCCAATTTATCAAAACAGAAGCCAAACGCCTTGGCTTTTTATCCTGTGGAATAAGCAAAGCGGAGTTCTTAGAAGAAGAAGCGCCTCGACTCGAAAAATGGTTGAAAAATAATGCGCATGGTGAAATGCGTTATATGGAAAATCATTTTGATAAACGCCTGGATCCAACAAAATTAGTAGAAGGTTCAAAAAGTGTAGTGTCTTTACTTCTAAATTATTATCCTTCGGAAATCCAAAATGCTGAAAGTTATAAGTTATCTAAATATGCTTACGGAACCGATTATCACTTCGTCATAAAAGACAAATTGAAATCACTACTGCATGCTATTCAAGGTGAAATTGGTGATGTTCATGGCCGAGCATTTGTAGATTCTGCTCCTGTTTTAGATAAAGCCTGGGCGGCAAAATCAGGATTAGGTTGGATAGGCAAACACAGTAATCTACTAACGCAACAAATAGGGTCGTTCTATTTTATTGCTGAACTTATTATTGATTTAGAATTAGAATATGACTACGCTACAACTGATCATTGTGGTACTTGTACTGCTTGTATAGACGCTTGTCCAACTGAAGCCATTACAGAACCCTATGTTGTAGATGGAAGCAAATGTATTTCCTATTTCACAATCGAGTTAAAGGATAATATTCCTTCAGAATTTAAAGGACAGTTTGACGATTGGATGTTTGGCTGTGATGTGTGTCAAGATGTTTGTCCGTGGAATCGTTTTTCAAAAGCACATAACGAACCCTTATTTAACCCACATCCTGAATTGTTGTCCATGACAAAAAAGGATTGGGAGGAAATTACCAAAGAGACTTTTAATAAGGTGTTTAAAAAATCGGCTGTGAAACGCACCAAGTTTGAAGGGCTAAAACGGAATGTTGATTTTTTAAAAGATTAGAATTTCAGAAGAAAACTGAATACTTCTCAGCATCGGTTTCTCATAAAACACTTACATTTGTAATTCGGTTTGTCAGCAGATATAATTCAAATTGATTAATTAGCAAATAGTATATGAGCAAGCAAAGTAAGCGTAGAGAAGCCCTAGTATATCACGCAAAACCAACACCTGGAAAGATTCAGGTGGTTCCAACAAAAAAATATGCCACGCAGAGAGATTTGTCTTTAGCCTATTCACCAGGTGTTGCAGAGCCTTGTCTTGAAATAGAAAAAGATAAAAATAATGCCTATAAGTACACAGCTAAAGGAAACTTGGTTGCTGTAATTTCTAACGGAACAGCAGTTTTGGGTCTTGGTAATATTGGGCCTGAAGCATCAAAACCTGTGATGGAAGGGAAAGGCTTACTCTTTAAAATCTTTGCAGATATTGACGTATTTGATATTGAAGTAGATACTGAAAACATAGACGAATTTATTGAAACGGTAAAGAATATTGCTCCAACATTTGGAGGTATAAATTTAGAAGATATTAAAGCGCCTGAAGCTTTTGAAATTGAGCGTCGACTTAAAGAAGAGTTAGACATTCCTGTGATGCATGATGATCAACACGGAACTGCTATTATTTCTGCTGCAGCGTTAATAAATGCACTTGAAATAGCTGAAAAAAATATTGAAGAGGTCAAGATTGTTATAAGTGGTGCTGGTGCCGCTGCAATTTCTTGTTCGCGATTATACCAAGCCTGTGGTGCGAAACGTGAAAACATGGTTATGCTCGATAGTAAAGGTGTGATTAGAGACGATCGTGATAATTTAACTAAAGAAAAAGCTGAATTCGCAACCCATCGAAAAATTGACACCTTATTAGAAGCCATGACCAATGCCGATGTGTTTATCGGTTTGTCAATGGCAGATATTGTAGAGCCTGAGATGCTAAAAGTAATGGCTAAAAATCCAGTTGTATTTGCAATGGCAAATCCAAACCCAGAAATAAAGTACCAATTAGCTATCGATACGCGTGATGATATTATCATGGCAACGGGTCGAAGTGATCATCCTAACCAAGTGAATAATGTACTCGGATTTCCATTTATATTTAGAGGTGCGTTAGATGTTCGTGCTACCAAAATTAATGAAGCAATGAAAATGGCAGCCGTAAAGGCATTAGCTGAATTAGCTAAAGAACCAGTTCCTGAGCAAGTTAATATCGCTTATGGTGAAACGAGATTGACATTTAGCAAAGATTATATTATTCCTAAACCATTTGATCCAAGACTAATAGCTAAAGTGCCTCCTGCAGTAGCTAAAGCAGCCATGGAAAGTGGTGTTGCAAAAGAACCTATTGAAGATTGGAGCAAATATGAAGATGAACTATTAGAACGATTAGGTTCAGATAATAAAATTGTAAGACTTTTATTAAATAGAGCAAAGCTTAACCCAAAACGAGTTGTCTTTGCTGAAGCGGATCATTTAGATGTATTAAAAGCAGCTCAAATTGTACATGACGAAGGGATTGCGATTCCTATTTTGTTAGGGAGAAGAGATAAGATTCTTAACTTAATGGAAGAGTTAGAATTTGAAGCAGATTTGCAAATTATTGACCCTAAAACAGACGAAGAAGAAGCACATAAAAATATGTACGCTAAGGTCTATTGGGAACAGCGTAAACGTAAAGGGGTGACTTTGTATTCTGCAGAAAAGCTATTACGTGAACGTAATTATTATGCAGCTATGATGGTTAATGAAGGTGATGCAGATGCTTTAATTTCTGGATATTCTAGAAGCTACCCTTCTGTTGTGAAACCGATGTTAGAACTTATTGGTTTAGCACCAGGCTCAACTAGAATAGCAACGACCAATGTTATGATGACGCAACGTGGTCCAATGTTTTTAAGTGATACGTCTATCAATATCAATCCTTCTGCTAATGACTTAACTAGAATTGCGCAAATGACTGCAGGTGTTGTGAAAATGTTTGGAATGGAACCAGTAATGGCAATGATTTCATATTCTAACTTTGGGTCTTCAAAAAATCAAACAGCTACAAAAGTGAGAGAAGCTGTAGAATATTTGCATAAGAGACATCCAAATTTAGTAGTTGACGGTGAGTTACAAACTGATTTTGCATTAAATAAAGAAATGCTACAAGATATATTTCCGTTTTCAAAATTAGCAGGTAAAAAAGTAAATACGCTCATTTTTCCGAATTTAGAATCGGCAAATATTACGTATAAACTTCTTAAAGAACTTAATAAAGCAGATTCAATTGGGCCTATTATGATGGGTATGCGTAAACCCGCACATATACTTCAGTTAGATGCAAGTGTAGACGAAATTGTAAACATGACTGCTATCGCTGTCATTGATGCACAACAAAAGGAGAAGAAAGCAACGTCATAAACCTACTGTTTTACCTAAGCAATCACCTTTGTAATGTAAATAATTTTATTACATTTGAGTTTTTAACCGAAGCGAGTAAATGATTACACACATTCAAGGTAAATTGGTGGAAAAGAATCCAACAGATGTCGTTATAGATTGCAACGGCGTTGGTTATCTTCTAAACATATCATTACATACGTTTTCTCAAATTCCAGATCGAGAGGCTCTTAAGTTATACTCACACTTAATTGTACGAGAAGATTCGCATACCTTATATGGTTTTTCTTCTGTTGCTGAACGCGAAATTTTTAAACTTTTAATTTCGGTTAGTGGAATAGGGGCAAACACAGCACGTACCATGTTATCATCATTAACACCACAACAGGTTAAAGAAGGTATTGCACATGGTGATGTCGCATTGATTCAATCTATAAAAGGGATTGGAGCTAAAACAGCGGCTCGTGTGATATTAGATTTAAAAGATAAAGTGCTAAAAGTTTACGATATTGACGAAGTTTCTGTTAATAAAAACAATACCAACAAAGATGAAGCGTTATCAGCTTTAGAAGTTTTAGGATTTGCTAAAAAGCAATCCGAACGAGTAGTGGATAAAATTGTGTCTCTACAATCAGATGCAAGTGTTGAAACTATTATAAAAGAAGCTTTAAAAAATTTATAAAATTTGATCACAACTAACTTTACTATACCAAAACTATATAATCGCCTTTTATGCCTATTTATTGTGGTACTGGTTAATAGTTTTGGGCATGCTCAAACCGATCCAGCAACAACTCAGGACTCTACTAAAACAGGCTTTTCTTTAGGGAAATTGAATATTCCTAATCCGCAAAGTATCGTTTCAAAATATACATACGATCCAATTACTGATCGTTATATTTATACTGAAAAAGTAGGAAGTTTTAATATTAATTACCCAATTATATTAACACCTGCTGAATATCTTAAACTCGTTTTAGAAGAACAGCAACGTTCATATTATAAACAAAAAATTGATGCCGCAGCTGGTCAAAAAGAAGGAACTGAAGAAGAACAAAAAAATCTTTTACCTGAATTTTATATCAACTCTGGCTTTTTTGAAACCTTATTTGGTGGTAATACCATTGAAGTGATTCCACAAGGTTCTGTAGAAATGGATTTGGGGATATTGTTTACAAAACAAGACAATCCAACATTTTCACCAAGAAACCGAAGTAATTTTACATTCGATTTTGATCAGCGTATTAGTTTAAGCTTATTAGGTAAGGTAGGAACACGTTTGCAAGTCACAGCAAATTATGATACCGAATCTACATTTGATTTTCAGAATTTAGTAAAATTAGAATACACACCAACAGAAGATGATATCGTTAGAAAAATTGAGGTTGGTAATGTAAGTATGCCATTAAATAGCTCTTTAATTACAGGAGCCCAAAGTTTATTTGGTGTTAAGACCGAATTACAATTTGGAAAAACTAGAGTTACAGCGATTTTTTCTGAGCAACAATCACAATCACAATCTGTAGTGGCTCAAGGTGGTGGAACTGTTGAAGAATTTGAATTTTTTGCAAGAGACTATGATGAAAATCGACACTACTTCTTAGCACAGTACTTTAGGAATAATTATGACGATGCCATGCTTCGTTATCCTTTTATAAATAACAATATCCAAATTACTAGAATTGAAGTTTGGGTTACTAATAGAAGTAACCAAACAGATAATGTTAGAAATGTTGTTGCGCTTCAAGATTTAGGTGAATTTGAAACCATAGGTTTAAATGGAGGTGTGCCTCCAGGTGGATTCATCAATCCTGGTGGATCACAATTTCCTGACAATGGGAATAATGCTTTCGATCCAATCGATATTGGTAATGGTGGTTCTTTCTTATCTCCTGCAGTTAGAGACATTACCACAGCAGAACAAGGTATTTTAACACCAGCAAATGAAGGCTTTGACTTCGGAAAATTAGAAAATGCTAGAAAACTAGAACAAGGAAGAGATTATGAGCTTAACCAACAATTAGGATACATCTCTTTAAATCAACGTTTATTAAATGATGAAATTCTAGCGGTTGCGTTTCAATATACTGTTGGAGGTGAAGTGTTTCAAGTTGGTGAATTTGCTAATGATGGTGTGAATTCTACAGCAACAAATACTGATGATGATGGCGATGGAATTCCTAATGTTGCCGATGTTGATATTAATGGTGATGGTATTGCAGATAATGGTACTGATGCCGATGGTGATGGTATTAATGATATATCAGATTCTGATGTCAATGGTGACGGACTTATAGACAATGGTCCAGATGTTAATGCCGATGGTATTAATGATGGTTATGTTGTTTTTGAGGGATCAACACAGAGTTTGATTGTTAAGATGTTAAAGAGTCCAATCACAGATGTCAATCAGCCGATATGGGATTTAATGATGAAAAATATTTATGATACTGGTGCATTTCAGCTTGATCAAGATGATTTCAGACTTAATATCTTTTATACTGAAGCCTCGCCTTTAAATTATATAGCACCTGTTGAAGGGACAGCATTCCCAATATTTGAAAACAATACACCTTTTGACACATCTGATGATGGCGAAATACTTGATACACCTTTAATTCGATTATTTCATTTAGATCGATTAAATTTCAATAACGATCCGCAAGCTGGAGGTGATGGATTCTTCGATTTTGTTCCTGGACTAACCGTTTTAACACAAAACGGAAAAATCATTTTTACTAAAGCGGAACCTTTTGGTCGTTATCTTTTCGATATTTTAGATGATGATGGCAATCCAAATAATAATGATGTCGATTATGAAGCTGAAACATATACAAACTTAAACCAAGAGAAGTACGTTTTTGATATACTCTACAAACAAACAAAAACAGCAGCTTTAGATGAGGCGGAAAAAAATAAATTCCAAATTAAAGGACGCTATAAATCTTCGGGAGGCGACGGGATTCCTTTAGGAGCGTTTAATGTGCCTAGAGGTTCGGTTATTGTGACTGCTGGTGGACGAACATTAGTTGAAGGCCAAGACTATACCGTAAACTATCAAATTGGTCGTGTGTATATTATTGATGAAGCCTTAAAATCATCTAATATTCCGATTAATGTTTCCGTAGAAAATAATGCAGTATTTGGTCAACAAACCAGACGATTTACAGGAATTAATGTTGAGCATCAGTTTAATGAGAATTTTGTGTTGGGAGCTACATTATTAAATTTAAATGAACGCCCAATTACGCAAAAAGCAAATTATAATACAGAACCTATTAATAATACTATTTTTGGTTTCAATGGGAACTTTTCTACTGAGGTTCCGTTCTTTACAAGATTAGTAAATAAGTTACCCAATATAGATACAGACGCGCCTTCAAACTTATCGGTTAGAGGTGAGTTTGCGTATTTAGCACCTGGTGCACCAAAAGGCACCGATTTCAATAATGAAGCAACAGCTTATGTTGATGATTTTGAAGGCACGCAAGGTGCTATCGATTTATTATCACCTCAGTCTTGGTTTTTATCTAGTAGACCTCGAACTGTAAATGGTGTTGCAGAGGATGACCCTGTAAATACACCAGGAATTCAAAATGGATTTGGCCGAGCCTTTTTAAACTGGTATACGATTGATCCCATATTTTATAGCAATCAAAGACCTGGAGAGATTAGTGATGATGATGTATCTGATTTATATACCAGACGTGTATTTATTGATGAAGTATTCCCTGAAATAGATATTGCTCAAGGACAAAGCACAGTAATTAATACCTTAGATTTAGCATATTATCCTACAGAAAGAGGACCTTACAATTTTGATCCAGCCGCTGCAAATGATAACCTAGATCCTGCTACGAGTTGGGCCGGAATCACAAGACAAATAACATCTACCGATTTTGAACAATCCAATGTCGAATATATTGAATTTTGGTTGCAAGACCCATTTTTAAATGATCCACCTGCAAGTGGTTTATCTGGAAAATTATTTGTGAATCTTGGTAACATTTCTGAAGATGTATTGAAAGATGGTAAAAAACAATATGAAAACGGATTGCCTGAAGATGGTGATATTACTGAATTACTACCACAAACAGCGTATCAAACGGTTGTTCCAAGAAATCAATCTTTGATTTATACGTTCTCAACTACAGGTGGCAATCGCGCAAATCAAGATGTTGGTTATGATGGATTTGATGATAATGAAGAGATGACTCTTATTCCTAATGGTGCCAATTTTGGACCTGATCCAGCAAAAGATAATTACTTGTATTATTTAAATACAACTGGTAATATTTTTGAACGTTACAAGCAATACAATGGTCAGGAAGGGAACTCTCCAGATGTGTTTACAGATACCAATCGTGGATCAACACCACAACCAGATGTTGAGGATATCAACCGTGATAATACCATGAACACTATTGATAGCTACTTTCAGTATGAAATTGATATCAATCAAGCCACATTAAATGAGAACAATCCCCAAATTAATGATATTAAACAACGTGATGTCACCTTGCCAAATGGCCAAACGGCATCTGTAAGATGGTACCAATTTAGAATTCCAATTGGTGACGGTCCTGCGAGAACAGCTATTGGAGGTATTTCAGATATTAGATCGGTTCGTTTTGCACGTTTATATTTAGAAGATTTTGTACAACCTACAGTATTGCGTTTTGCAACTTTAGATTTAGTACGTAGTGATTGGAGACGTTACCGCTTAACATTAGATGACGAACCAAATAACGATAATGATAATACTGAATTTAGCGTTGGAGTTGTCGGTCTTCAAGAAAATGATGGTAATTATGTGCTGCCTCCAGGTGTTGTTCTAGAGCAATTAAATAATAATAATAATATTATAAGACAAAATGAACAATCGTTACAAGTTGAGGTTTGTGATCTAGAACCAGAAGATTCTAGAGGTGTCTTTAAAAATATTAATGTAGATATGCGTCAGTACAATAAGCTACGTATGTTTATACATGCCGAAGATGGTGAATCTGGTACCCTTAGTGATGGTGATTTGGTAGGGTTTATACGAATGGGTAACGACTTTACTCAAAACTACTATCAAATAGAAGTACCATTACAAGTATCATCAGGGATGTCATCTGCCGAAAGTATCTGGCCAGAAGTTAATGAGGTTAATATAGAGTTAGATGTTCTAGAGCAAATGAAATCTTTAGGAATTTCTAACGGAACGTTAGCCAACGTCGATCCTACATTTTATGATCTTGTTGATGGAGAACTCCAAGAAACAGCTGAATTTGCACCCTACACTATTGGTCAACAAAGATTAGCGATTATTGGTAATCCTAATTTTGGAGATGTAAGAGTGTTAATGGTAGGTGTAAAGAACTCTGGACAAACTGGTATGGATGCTTGTGGAGAAATATGGTTTAACGAATTGCGTTTAGCTGATTTAGATAATGAAGGTGGCTGGGCTGCAGTAGCGGCTTTGGATGCTAACTTTGCTGACTTTGCTAATGTAAGTGCAACAGGTAGAAAAAGTACCATCGGTTTTGGTTCTGTTGAACAACGACCAAATGAACGAAGTCGTGAGGATGTTGAACAATACGATGTCGTTACGAATTTAAATCTCGGACAATTATTACCAAAAAAATGGGGAATTCAATTACCATTTAATTATGCTGTTGGGGAACAAATTATTACACCTGAATATGACGAGTTTTATAGAGATATAAAATTGCAAACACAATTAGATAATTCAACCAATCGAGATTCGATTTTAAATGTCAATGAGAATTATACCAAACGAAAAAGTATTAATTTCATAGGTGTTAGAAAAAATAGAACAACAGATAAAAAGCCACGTTTTTATGATGTTGAAAACCTAACATTCAACTATTCTTATAATAAAGAAGAGCACCGAGATTTTGAAATTGAAAATTCTCTAAGCCAAAATGTTAGAGCAGGAGTTAATTATAACTATAGTTTCGAACCACTTAATATTGAGCCTTTCAAGAAAAATGACTCATTATTTAGAGGCAAATACTGGAAGATTCTGAAAGACTTTAACTTCAATCCTGTTCCTACTAGCTTTTCCGTGAATACTGATATTATTCGTCAGTTTAATAAACAAAAATTTAGAGAGGTTGATTTAACAGGAGATAATATTGGTTTAGAAGAATTATTCCGAAGAAACTATAATTTCAATACACAATATGCGCTTAACTTTAATTTGACGAAAGCATTAAGTTTAAACTTTACGGCTGCAAATACAAATATTGTTAGGAATTATTTTGTGAACGATGTCATCAATGGAAGACAAGATCCTGAATTGGATGTTTGGGATGGGTTCTTTGATTTGGGTGATCCAAACATTCAAAATCAACAACTGCAGTTAAATTATGAAATACCACTGTATAAGATTCCTACATTAAGCTTTTTACGTGCAACTTATTCATATACAGGAGATTTTCAATGGCAAAAAGGCTCTGATTTAAATAGTAATTTACCAATTCAAAATGATGATGGTTCATTTACCACATATAACTTGGGTAATTCTATCCAAAATGCCAATACACATAATATCAATACAACATTTAACCTAGAAACCTTATACAAATATGTTGGGTTAACAAAAAAGAAAACTAGAACCCCTAGAAGAGGGGCAACTCCTAGTGGCTTGAGTAAAGATGGACAACCTAATGCTGCAGCTAAACCTGGTGATACGCCAAACAAAAAATCTGGAGGTTCTAAAGCTTTAAACGGACTTATAGATGTGCTGACAGCTGTAAAGCGTGTGCAAATTAACTATACCGAAAATAACGGTACATTCTTACCAGGTTATTTAAGAACACCTGGTTTTATTGGTACACTTAGACCTACATTAGGCTATACATTTGGTAGCCAAAGTGATATTAGAGACTTAGTTGCAAGAAATGGATGGCTAACGGTTTTTCCTGATTTCAACCAACAGTATAGTGAAACGACTAATCGTGTCTTAGATTTATCGGCTGATGTAGAATTGATAAAAGATTTAAATATAGATTTAACTGGAGGACGGGTGTATTCTGAAAATATGACGCAAAACTTCAATGCTACAGATGTTGATGGCGATGGATTTAGTGATACTTACAATGAATTAATTACTAATTCTTTCGGAAACTTTAATATTTCAACATCGTTAATTAAAACTGCATTTAGTAAGAGTGATGAAACACAGTCGGCACCTTTTGAAGATTTTAGAGCTAACCGATTAATTGTAGCACGACGATTAGCAAGAAACTTCTATGGTAACAATAACTTTGCTGTAGACGGAGAAGGGTATCCGCTTGGTTTTGGAAAAAATAGTCAGGCCGTATTATTACCATCATTTCTCGCAGCTTATAAAGGGTCTAGTGCAGACAAAATTAGTTTATCTGCATTTAGAGACATCCCAATTCCTAACTGGCAATTAAAGTATACTGGTTTCATGAAAATGAAATGGTTTAAAAAGAACTTTAAGCGTTTTTCTATAACGCATGGCTATCGTTCTAGCTATACCATTAACCAATTTAGAACCAACCTTGATTTAAACCCAGACTTATTACAACCAGGAGTGGCCTATGAAAGTCAAAACCCTGAAGTATTAGATCAATCAGGTAACTTTAAAAATAGAACGGTCTTTAGTAATATTAATTTAGAAGAACAGTTTAGCCCATTATTTAGATTGGATTTTGAAATGAAAAATTCAATTAAGATACTTGCCGAAATGAAAAAGGATAGAATCTTATCACTGAGTTTTGATAATAACTTACTCACTGAAATTCAAGGTAAAGAATACATTTTAGGACTAGGATACCGTATCAAAGATTTACGTATACGTTCTAAATTAGCTGGACCAAAACAAGTGATTAAAAGTGACTTAAACATGAAGGCTGATGTTTCTGTAAGAAATAATAAAACGATAATTAGATATCTGGATATTGAAAATAATCAAATCACTCAAGGTCAAACCATTTGGGGATTAAAGTATACAGCAGATTACGCATTTACAAAGAATCTAACTGCGATTTTCTATTTTGATTATACGTTTTCAGAATACGAAATATCAACAGCTTTTCCGCAAACAACAATTAGAACAGGATTTACATTACGATACAATTTTGGAAATTAACCTAGTAATTGAAGCCTAAAAAATTTACATTTGTAGTGATACAATAATTTTTAATTTAAAAGATGAATATACCATCAGATTTAAAATACACCAAAGACCACGAATGGGTTAAAATTGAAGGTGATACAGCCACAGTTGGCGTTACAGATTTCGCACAAAGCGAATTAGGAGACATTGTTTATGTAGAAGTTGAAACAGTAGATGAAACTTTAGAAATTGAAGAGATTTTCGGTACTGTAGAAGCTGTCAAAACTGTTTCAGATTTATTTTTGCCACTATCTGGTGAGATTGTCGAATTTAACGAGAGTCTTGAAGATGAACCAGAAAAAGTAAACTCAGATCCTTATGGTGATGGTTGGATGATTAAAATAAAATTTTCTGATGCTTCAGAAATAGATAATTTATTATCAGCCGATGATTACAAAGCTCTTATTGGTGCTTAAAAAATGGGCTCTGCCTATTGTTTTAATATACGTCATAGCATTAACAATTGGGAGCTTGTTGCATCCAAGGGATATTCCATTAATGGAGCATACATTGAATGACAAAATCAACCATGTACTAGCATATTTTTTGTTTACACTATTGGTCTATAATTATTGTAACTCTAAGAATTTTAAGAGCTCAATAATGATTTCCGTCCTATTTACCAGTGTATATGGCATAATTCTTGAGCTATTACAAAATAGTTTAACATCTTATAGAATATTTGACGCATATGATGTCGTTGCAAACACATCAGGAGCACTGCTTGCTGTTATTGTGTTGAGATATTTGATAAAAACTAAAGTTAAAATGAATTAATAGCTTGCTTTTTTAACAAATTATTGGTTAATTTAGCATTCTGAAAAACCTTTGAAACACATGGAACCTAAAAAAAGTACAAAAGCAGACGTGAGTAGAAATAGTTCACTCTATTTTGCTGTAGGTATGGTGTTGATGTTAGCCTTAACGTATATGACTATTAATTATAAGTCTTACGAAAAAGATAATATTGATATCGGACAATTAGATTTGGATGATTTGGATGATGAAGAAATTCCAATTACAAATCAAGAAATAATTCCACCACCACCTCCACCACCACCACCAGTTGTACCTGAAGAAATTGAAATCGTGGAAGATGAAAAGGAAATTGAAGAGACCGTAATCGAATCTACTGAAACAGATCAAGAAGAAGAGATTGTTGAGGTTGAAGAAATTGAAGTAGAAGAAGTAGAAGAAGATATCGACGTTCCTTTTAATGTTATTGAAAATGTGCCTATTTTTCCTGGTTGTGAAAAACAAAAAGGAAACGAAGCAAAGAAACAATGCATGTCTGATAAAATTGCCAAGTTTGTAAATAAGAAATTTAATACAGATTTAGCTGGTGATTTAGGACTTTCAGGAAGACAACGTATTAATGTAATCTTCAAAATTGATAAAACAGGAAACATTGTTGGAATTAGAGCAAGAGCACCGCATCCAGGTCTTGAGAAAGAAGCAAAGCGTGTGATTGGTTTATTGCCTAAAATGAAACCTGGTAAGCAAAGAGGTAAGCCAGTAAACGTACCTTACTCTTTACCAATTTTATTCCAAGTACAAGACTAGATATAGACTAGCATATCATAAAATTTCAAAATCCCATCTAAATACTTAGATGGGATTTTTACTTTGGTATGCTTATTGCAATTTTATCATAATATTAACATTATAAATTAAGTATTATGAAAGATTTTAAAAAATCGCACAATATTGCTGGTCAGAGCAATGAAGTGCAAAAATCACACAAGCACGATGTAAATTTACAAAAAAACTCATCGTTGTATTTTCAAATCGGACTTATTCTCTGTTTGTTGGGTACCTATGCCATGTTCGAGATGAAATTTGAAGACAAAGTATTTGAACCAAAAGAGTACACTACATTAGCTCCAGATGATAATACTTACCAGATGGTGAATGTTATTGTTGAAGACGATGCTCCCAAGCAAGAGCCAGTGAAAAAGCAAAAGAAGAAAATTATTACAGACAAAATTAAAGTTGTTGAAAATAATGTCCCGACTGAGATTATGGATTTAATTACTAAGCCAGCTTCAACTTCAGAAATTTTAAACCCTAATACGTTTGAAAAAATCGAAGAGCCAGTCATTATTGAAAAGCCATTAGATTTAACCAAAGTCGAAATTGTACCAATTTACCCAGGATGCGAAAGAAAGAAAACAAACAAGGATCGTATTAAATGTATGAATGAAAAAATTGGAAAACTGGTGCAAAGACGTTTTGATACCGATTTGGCTTCAAAATTAGGTCTGTCGGGTAAACAACGTATTACTGTTCAGTTTAAAATTAATCAAAAAGGTGAAATTACCGATATTAAAACCAGAGCACCACATCCAAGGTTAGAGAAAGAAGCTGAGCGTGTGACAAATAAAATACCTCAAATGAAACCAGGCTTGCAAAGAGAAAAGCCAGTTTCAGTACTTTATAATTTGCCAATAGTATTTAATGTGAATCATTAAAAATAGAACTTTAAATTAAAATTGAAGAGCCGGTCTAAAAACTTATTTTAGACCGGCTCTTTTTTAACAATCCATTTTGAAAAAAATAGTATCTTTCGGCAACTAAATGCTGTATGTACTATATGAAGAATTGCTTCTTATTTGTGTTTTTGTGCTCTTTTGCTTTCTTAGCAGCTCAAGACATTTCAAATTTTGAAAAGTCACCAGTATTTCCAGAGTGCGAATCACAACCTATTGACGACTTAAAAGCCTGCTTCAATGCAAAAATAAACACACATATTTTTAATTCATTTAACGTTCCACAAATTGTTAATGATGATAGTTATAAAGGCGAAATTAATATCCTGTTTGAAGTTGATAAAGACGGCAAAATTTCAGTATTATATATCGACGCCGTATACGATGAACTCAAAGAAGAAACCAGACGGGTTTTTGGCGAGCTGCCTAAAATAATACCAGGAACATATAATGGTAAGCCTACATTTTTTCAATATTCATTGGGTATTACAATCCCATTAATTGATCCTGTGGAAATTCAAACGCAAAAAGAAGAAAGTACTATAGTTGATATTAAAGCAACTACAGATTTAAATGCAGACGTAAGCAAAGAGTTTGATAATGTTAATGATAGTATTGTCAAATATGAAAAACTAGAGTACAGCAGCCAATTAAATATTCCGTTTACGCATAACTATTATGCAAGATTTGACCAACAAATGAATGGTCTAGGAACTAACAGCCATACAGCTGCTAAACCTTATATGTATGATGATGTTTCGGCCTATTATGATTTTAAAGCTGAAAAAGAAGCCTTGATAAAAGGTAGTGATAGTTGGTGGTTAAGAAAATTATGGGATGAGCATTTGGTTGAAGTTCAAGGTAAAGACTATTGGTTTACGGCAGATCCAGTTTTTGATCTTCAACTCGGTAAAGATACCGAAGCCGACTTTAGTTCAACCTATAACAATACCAGAGGAATTTTTATTCAAGGAGGTTTGGGTAAAAAGTTTAATTTCTCGGCATCAGTTTATGAAAGTCAAGGTCGTTTTGCGAAATATTTTAATGAATATGCCATAAGCCTTCAAGCTGAAGGCGGTGAAGCTATTGTGCCAGGAAGAGGTTTGTCTAAGAGTTTTAAAGATGATGGCTTTGATTATCCTGTTGCTGAAGCCTACCTGTCATATACACCGGCGAAGTTTATCAATATTCAGTTTGGACATGGCAAAAATTTTATAGGTGACGGTTATAGGTCGTTACTACAAAGTGATGCTGCGAGTCCATATCCATTTTTAAAAATCAATACCAAATTCTGGAAAATTAAATACACCAATACTTGGATGTGGCTTAGAGATGTAAGAGCTGAAGTGACCGAAGATGGTGCCTTTTTAACCAAGTACATGGCAAACCACTATTTAAGTTGGAATGTCTCTAAACGTTTAAATATTGGTTTATTTGAATCTGTACTATGGACTAACGATAATGACAGAGGTTTTGACATCAACTATTTAAACCCAGTCATTTTTTATAGAGCCATTGAGTTTTCAACAGGACAAGATGCTGGTAATGCTATTTTAGGAGCTTCAGCAAAATACAAATGGAATAATAAGGTGAATGTCTACGGACAATTTATCCTCGATGAATTTTCGTTGAGCGACATTACAGGAGGTGACAAAAGCTGGAAAAATAAGTTTGGCTACCAATTGGGTGTAAAATATTTTGATGCCTTTAAAGTTGATAATTTATTACTTCAGTTTGAATACAATCGTGTACGACCATATACCTATTCGCATAACTCTATTGTACTCAACTATGCACATAACAATCAACCTATGGCACACCTTTGGGGCGCCAATTTTAGCGAAGCTATTATTATTGGTCGATATAATTATAAGCGTTGGTTTGCAGATGCAAAATTTGTCTTTGGAAAACGCGGCTTTGATTTTAATGAAGGTGATGATTTTGCCAACTATGGCAGCAATATATATAGGAGTGAAGTTGATCGAAACGCCAATACAGGTATCACAGTTGGGCAAGGAAATAGTACCAATGTGTTTCAAGCCGATGTAGCAGGTGGTTATATTATTAACCCTGTGACTAACCTGAGATTGTTTACTAATATTACATTCCGAAATTATAACCCACAAGCCAATACGGCTGCTGCATTAGATACCAGTACTGCTTGGTTTACACTTGGTGTAAGAACCGATTTGTTTAATTGGTATAATGATTTTTAAGGGGTTATTACTTTTTCAAACTCAAATACAAGGTACGGCGCATTTTTTCAGGATTGATATAGCCTGTACCATAGTTTAAATCATCATAGTATTTAGTTATGGCTTGGTTTTTGGCAACCTCCTCTTCGGTTTTTCCTGCTTTAATCTCCACAAGCATTTTGGCTCTTAAATCTTCTAGCATGGTTAAGAAGGCTTGGTATTCAGTTTTGTTGGATAGCTTGCCGTGACCAGGAATAATTTTAGTGTCCTCATTAATATGTTGTAGACCTGTTTTTACCGCTTTGATATAACCGTCTACAGAACCTCCAGATTTTAAATCGATATAAGGATAACGTCCATTAAAATACGTGTCTCCTGTATGTAACACATTACTTTTCGTAAAATATAATAAGGCATCACCATCAGTATGCGCGTGATCTACATGAAACACATCTACTTCTTCACCATTAATATGAAGACTCAATTCATCATTAAACGTAATAATTGGTAAAGCACCTTTGGGTTGCATAGAGCCATCACGTTTTGGCGTAGTTTCTAAACGCTGTCTTACATTGTCATGAGCAATAATAGTAGCACCTAGCTTTTGCATGTTTTCATTTCCGCCTGTATGGTCACCATGATAATGCGTGTTGACTAAAAACTTGATGTCTTTATCACTTAAGGCTTTTATGGCTGTATGTATTTTTTCTGATAATGGTGCAAACTGGTCGTCAATCACAAAGACACCATCGTCTCCAACAGATACACCAATATTTCCGCCAGCACCTTTGAGCATATACACATGATCTGAAATGTTCACAGTTTCAATCTTGACCTTATCAAATTGAGCGTTAGCGATAGTTCCGAAGGATAAAAAAGCAATAAAAATAAGTGTAGTAATAGATTTCATGGTTATATGGTTTTAAACAAAAGTCTCATAAAGATAAAGAAACTTACATAGCCTCTATTTATTTGTGAATAGAATTGCCCAAAAGCATTTTTCAGAGTATCTTTGCAAACGCAATAAAATCACAAGTATTGAGTACTGCAAATTCAACTGTTAAACCCGCTTCTATAATTTCCGATTTCAAGGATATTACTAAAATCAGACTTTCTGTAAGTGTGGTGTTTTCAGCACTTGCTGGATATTTGCTTGGTGCTATTGAAGTAGATATTTACACTTTGGTTTTATTAGCATTTGGTGGCTATTTTATGGTTGGAGCATCTAATGCATTTAATCAAATCATCGAGAAAGATTTAGATGCTTTGATGGATCGTACTAAAAACCGACCAGTTCCTGCTGGACGAATGAGCGTACGTTCGGCTTTTATTATTGCAAGTATTTTTACCATTTTAGGAATTGCTGTATTGTATGTTATTAATGAGCGTACGGCAATGTATGGTGCCATTTCTATTTTTCTATATACTTGTGTGTATACGCCTTTAAAAACAAAAACACCTTTAGCAGTTTTTGTTGGTGCTATACCTGGTGCTATCCCGTTTATGCTGGGTTGGGTTGCAGCGAGAAATGATTTTGGTATTGAGCCAGGCACTTTATTTGCGTTGCAGTTTTTTTGGCAATTCCCACACTTTTGGGCCATTGGTTGGTTTTTATTTGAAGATTATGAAAAGGGAGGTTTCTATATGTTACCAACTCGAAAACGAGATAAAGGCACGGCAGTACAAACCATTATGTACACCATTTGGACGATATTAATATCAATAGTACCAGTGTTTGGTGTAACAGGCGATTTAAAATTATCAATTGTAGCGGCAATCATTGTATTTGCGCTTGGTTTGGTGATGTTATATTATGCTTTTGAATTATTTAAAAAACGAACTGCTAAAGCAGCAAAACAATTGATGTTATCTAGTGTGTCATACATTACATTACTTCAAATAGTATATGTTGTAGATAAATTTATAAGATAAAATGGATTTAACAGAAGGAACACTAAAAGAAAAAAACGACAGAGCCAAACGCATGATGCTTTGGTTTGGGATTGGATCTTTAATTATGTCGTTTGCAGGTTTAACTAGTGCAGTACTAGTAAGCAAAAAGCGTGAAGATTGGATGCACGATTTTACAATGCCAAAAGCATTTTTAATAAGCTGTATTATTATTGTGGTGAGTAGTATCACGTTTATGTTGGCAAAACGCGCATTAAAAAATGGTGTTAGACAATTAACAACAGTTATGTTATTATTAACATTTTTGTTAGGTGTAGCCTTTATTGCTTGTCAGTTTTATGGATTTCAGCAAATTGTAGATTCGGGATATCATTTTACTGGAGCTACGTCTAATGTGACCATGAGTTTTATTTATGTTATTGCTGCGGTTCACATTTTGCATGTTGTGGCTGGACTTATTTCAATAATGGTTGTAATTTATAATCATTTTAAACAAAAATATACAGCAACAGAACTACTAGGTATGGAACTCTCGGCTACCTTTTGGCACTTTGTAGATATACTGTGGTTATTCTTGTTTTTATTTTTAACATTTTCAGCATAATTTTTTAATCATTTTTATAAGCCTGAACATACTATATAGTCTAGAAAAGACGTCTGTTTTTAATTTTTAGAAATCAATGTTTTTTTAGATAGATAAAATGATTATTTTTGTGCAACTTTTAACAACTAAATGCTTTATATGGATACTACAGTAGCAAATACTGGAACAGAAGGCAAAACTTGGGGTGGCGGAAATCAGCCACTAAAAGCAAGTTATGGTAAAATGATGATGTGGTTCTTTATCGTATCGGATGCCTTAACATTTTCTGGATTTTTAGCAGCTTACGGATTTTCAAGATTTAAGTTTATTGGTTCTTGGCCAATAGCAGATGAAGTGTTTACACACATTCCGTTTTTCCACGGAAACTATCCAATGATTTATGTGGCTTTTATGACATTTGTTTTGATTATGTCATCTGTAACAATGGTATTAGCTGTTGATGCAGGTCATCATATGAAAAAGAACAAAGTTATTTGGTATATGTTCTTAACCATTATTGGTGGTTTAATATTCGTTGGCTCACAAGCTTGGGAATGGGGAACTTTTATCAAAGGAGACTATGGAGCTGTACAAACGAAAGGCGGAAATATTCTTCAGCTTGTAGATAATGAAGGCCATCGCGTTGCTTTAAGAGATATTGCTGTAGATGCACATGGCGAACGTGTAGCACATGAACGAAAAAATGGGCTTTGGTTTGTTGAAGAGCCAACGTTACCTGCGTATACAGTTGATGAAGTGTATAACGGTTTAGTCGCTAATCCTAACGTATTAGTGAGAACACAAGCGATTAATGCTGAAGGTGAAAAAACAGTACTGTCAAGAGAAGAATCATTGAGACAACTGAAAACCAATGGTAAACTCGTGGTTGAAGGTGCTAACCTTCATGTTAATGAATATGGAACATCACTATTTGCAGATTTCTTTTTCTTTATAACAGGTTTCCACGGTTTCCACGTATTCTCTGGGGTTGTAATAAATATCATCATTTTCTTTAATGTAATATTAGGAACTTATGAACGAAGAGGAAGCTACGAAATGGTTGAGAAAGTTGGACTGTATTGGCACTTTGTCGATTTAGTTTGGGTATTCGTATTTACATTCTTCTACCTAGTTTAAATTATATAATAGATAAAACATGGCACACGAACATAAATTAGCAATATTTCAAGGTTTAGTTAAGTTTAAATCTAACACTCAAAAAATTTGGGGCGTACTTATTTTCTTAACTATAGTTACTGGTATTGAAGTCGTTTTAGGGATTTATAAACCGGAAATGTTGATGGCAAAGGTTTTAGGCATGAAGCTTTTAAACTGGATTTTCATAATCTTAACCATTGTAAAAGCGTACTATATCACATGGGATTTTATGCATATGAGAGATGAAACAAAAGCATTGAGACGTATGGTAGTTTGGACTGCGATTTTCTTAATCCTTTATTTGATTTTCATCTTATTACAAGAAGGAGGATATATAGAAAGTGTATATACTAATGGATATGTTAAAAAAGATTTTTAACATGACATTATAATCATAAAGTATATAAAAAGACGGTTTTTTAAGCCGTCTTTTTTATTTTTGCAAAAGAAAATTAAACACAAAATCTTATGAGTAAAATGCCACTAAAAACTGCCCTTGTTCTAGGTGTTTTATTCTTTCTGCCTGTTGTCTTTCTGTTGTTTTTATATCCATCAACCCATAATTATAACCCATTAGATATTGTTGATGACACAGTTAATGAATTGCAATTGTTTTTGTCAAATTCAGAAGAAGACATTCAACTTAAAGAACACATCACTATTTTAGGTTTCCTCGGAAATGAGCCGGTTGATAATGCTATTGCAGCTTCTAATCTAAAAGAGTTAGTATATGATAAGTTTAAGGGCTTTAAAAAATTTCAGATTGTTATTGTATTACCTAAAGGCTCTGAAATCAAAGCAGAACAACTTCAAAAAGAAATCAATAACTATGATGATATGCGCTTTTGGCATTACGTTTTTGGAGAACCTAACGATATTAAAGCCCTATTCAATAGTTTGAAAACTGAAGAATCTCTTGATGAAAATCTATTTACAGATCATGTTTTTGTTGTGGATAAAGATTTAAGTCAACGAGGACGCTTAGATGATAGAGAAGATAATGAGAAAGAGAAGCAAAGTGCCATATATCCACTATATTCTTACGATTGTATTGAAGTTGCTGAAATAAAAAATAAAATGAGTGATGATCTCAGAATTTTATTCACAGAGTATCGTCAAAAACGAAAAGGGAAATTTGACTCTTCTGCACGTCGTGCAGAAGATTTAAATGTTAAAGAACAATAAATTATGAGCGCTAAAAAAACAAACTACTCTTATATAGGAATTGCTTTTATTCTTCTAGTCTTTGGAATTATTTTTATTCCAAGAATTATAGATCGAATTAAAGGTGGTGATGTGACACGTACAGAAAGTAGATCTAAAAATGTATCTACAAATGCTGAAGGCTATATTTCTGATTTGATGTTCTTAGAGATTAATAATGAACCAAAAAAAGTTCCATCATTTTCGTTTGTTAATCAAGATGGAATAACCATTACTAATAAAGATTATGAAGGAAAAGTTTATGTTGTAGAATTTTTCTTTACCACTTGTCCAACCATTTGTCCAAAAATGAATAGGAATTTGGTGCAGATACAAAATACGTTTTCAGATTTTGAAGATTTTGGTGTGGCTTCATTTACAATAAACCCTGATTATGATACTCAAGAAGTTTTAAAAGCATATGCAGATAATTATGGCATTATTAATCCTAATTGGCATCTAATGACTGGAGATAAAGATGCAATTTACGATTTAGCTAATATAGGTTTTAATATTTATGCTGGAGAGAACCCTGAAGTTGATGGTGGTTTTGAACATTCGGGGAACTTTGCACTTATTGATAGAAATGGGTTTATACGTTCTAGAAAAGACAATTTTGGAAATCCTAAAATTTTCTACAAAGGTATTATCAGTGAAGAAGAGAAAGTAGATGATGAAGGACAAAGTGAAGAGATTAGTATGCTTAAAGAAGATATTGCTAAACTATTAAAAGAAGACGAATTGTAATGAGTAAAATCGAGAACATTTCTGAAGAGAAAAAATATAATAAATGGATTGTAGTTTTAGCTGTAGTAATTCCGTTAGTCGTCGCTGTGCTTTCAAGATTAAAACTACAAGATTTTGGAATTGAAGTTGAACCTTTAACAGTTTTGCCTCCAATTTATGCAACAATAAATGCTATTACTGCACTGGTTTTAGCTATTGCATTATGGGCCATAAAAAATAGAAAAAGAAAACTTCATGAAAATTTAATGAAATTCGCCATTGCTTTATCTGTAGCTTTTTTAGCAATGTATGTTGCTTATCATATGACTAGTGATTCTGTGAAGTTTGGTGGTGAAGGTGCTGTTAAATATCTCTACTACTTTATATTAATAACGCATATTTTGCTTTCAATCGTGGTCATTCCATTTGTTTTAATCACTTATGTGAGAGCCATTACCAATAATTTTGAGCGTCATAAAAAGATTGCAAGAATAACATTTCCGCTTTGGTTATATGTAGCTATAACTGGTGTTATAGTATATATTATGATTTCGCCATATTATATACATTAGTATGAAACGAAAACTATATTTCCTTTTTTTTTCATTAGTATTTGTTCTACAAACTAGTGCTCAATGTGCTATGTGTAGAGCCGTTTTAGAAAGCGAAGAAGGACAATCTACTGCCGAAGGCATCAATGATGGTATTATGTATTTAATGGCGATTCCATATCTTTTGGTTGGAGGAATTGGGTTTCTAATCTACTGGAAGTTTTTCCGAAGTAAAAAAAATCCAATAAAATAGTACGATTATTGTAACATTTTAGATATTTAGTCGTCTTATATATATCAATCAAAAATCAATTCTTAACAAATACTTAGCATAAACCACATGAGGTTTTACTTAAATTTGTAAGAATTAACCATCCATATTATGATTCAAATCAAGGATTTGCACAAATCTTATCATATGGGAAGCAATTCGCTTCACGTATTAAAAGGTATTAATTTTGATGTAAAAGAAGGAGAACTCGTCTCTATAATGGGTTCGTCTGGATCAGGAAAATCTACGTTGCTTAATATTTTAGGAATGTTAGATGAAGCTGATCAAGGTCAGTATATCCTAGATAATGTTCCAATTAAAAATCTCAACGAAAAAATAGCGGCTAAGTATAGAAATGAATTCCTAGGATTCATTTTTCAGTCCTTTAATCTAATTAATTATAAATCGGCACTAGATAATGTGTCAATGCCTTTATACTACAAAGGTGTAAAACGTAAAGAGCGTGCCGAAAAAGCAATGCACTATCTTGAAAAAGTTGGTCTAGCAGATTGGTCGCATCATTTGCCAAGTGAATTATCTGGTGGACAAAAACAACGTGTTGCTATTGCAAGAGCATTAGCAAGTGATCCAAAAGTACTCATGGCAGATGAGCCAACTGGAGCGCTAGATACAAAGACCTCTTATGAGGTAATGGAGCTTATTCAAGGGATTAATGAAGAAGGGAAAACCATTTTGGTTGTAACTCATGAACATGATATTGCGCAAATGACCAAGCGTATTGTAAACCTTAAAGATGGTATTATCATTGATGATAGGAAAGTAGAACAAGTAATCGCTTCACAACATGTTTGATATAGAGCGTTGGCAAGAAATATTTGAAACGTTACGAAAAAATAAACTTCGTACCTTTTTAACTGGTCTTTCAGTAGCCTCAGGAATATTTATTTTAGTTATTCTTCTTGGCTTTAGTCGAGGTCTGGAGAATGGTGTTAAGTCTGAATTTGAAAGAGATGCGACTAATCTTATTACTGTATGGACAGGGGTTACAACCAAAGAATATAAGGGTTTAAACCCTGGGCGATACATTCAAATGAAAAATGAAAATTTCGATTTCATTTCTGAAAAATATAAAAATAACATAGAACATGAAACCTCTCTATATTCGATATGGGGAGCAGATATCAGCTACAAAAATGAAAGTGTAAGATATCAAGTTAGAGGTGCTATGCCAGGTCACCAATTCATTGAAAATGCCGATATGGAGACTGGAAGATTTGTTAGCGAAACGGATTTAGATGAAAATCGAAAAATTGCTGTTATTGGTAGAAAATTACGTCAAGATTTATTTAAAGATGAGGACCCAATAAATAAAGACATCAAAATCTTTGGAATGAGCTTTAAAGTAGTTGGTGTATTTATTGATCCAGGAGGAGAGCGTGAAGAGCAGCAAGCATACATTCCTATAACTACAGCACAAAAGGTATTTGGCGCTGGTGATGATATTCGAAATATATTGGTAACAGTGAAAATGGCCGATAATTTTGAAGAAGCAGTACAATTGTCTAATAATATGTCTGATGCTATTGAAAGTGAACTCAAGCAAATGCATACAGTTGCCCCAGAAGACACAAGTGCAATAAGAGTATTCAATACACTTGAAGAAGCAAAGAAAATTTATGGACTAATCGATATGATTCAGTTAGTATTTTGGGTTATTGGTGTTTTGACTATTATAGCAGGTGTTGTTGGTGTTGGAAATATCATGCTGATTATTGTAAAAGAGCGAACCAAAGAAATTGGAATTAGAAAAGCTTTAGGTGCGCTTCCGGTTTCAATAATTGGAATGATTCTTCAGGAAGCTATCTTTGTTACCATGTTTGCGGGATTATTTGGCTTAATCTTTGGGTTAGGTCTTTTAGAACTCGTTGGACCCCAAATTGAACATGATTTTATTAAATATCCACAAGTCGATTTTAATATTGCTTTAAGTGCGGTGTTTGTTCTTGTATTTGCAGGAGCACTGGCTGGTTTTTTTCCAGCATATCGTGCAGCTAAAATTCGACCTATTGTAGCACTAAGAGACGAATAATATGTTTGATAAAGAACGTTGGAGCGAAATATTAGAAGCATTAAATGCTAATAAATTTAGAACTGTATTAACAGCGTTTGGCGTTGCCTGGGGAATATTTGTCCTTGTCATTTTATTAGCACTAACGAATGGGCTTCGAAATGGTGTGACTGCAGATTTTGGAGATTTTGCCACAAATTCAATGTTTATGTGGACTCAAGGCACATCGAAGCCATATAAAGGCTTACCAAAAGGACGCTTTTTTAATTACAAAATTGACGATGTTGCTGCGATAAAAACCCAAATTCCTAACCTTAAATATGTGTCTCCAAGAAACCAACTTGGTGGCTTTAGGGGTAATAATAATGTGACAAGAGGTACAAAAACAGGCGCTTTTCAAATCTATGGTGACTATCCCGAGTACATTAAACAACAACCAATGGATATCCTTCTAGGACGATTTATTAGTTATTCAGACATTAATGAGAAACGAAAAATATGTGTTATTGGTACTGGCGTTATAAAGGGACTTTATGATAAAACAGAAGATGCCTTAGGGACCTATATTAAAATAAATGGTGTAAATTTTATGGTTGTTGGTACGTTTAAAAATACCAATAGTCAAGGTGATAGTGAAGAAGAATCAAATACTATTTATATTCCATTTACCACTTTTGGGCAAGCTTTTAATAGAGGAGATCGTGTTGGTTGGATGGCGATTACCGCACAGGATAATACCCCAATAACGACTATTAAACAACAGGTGTTTGATTTGATGAAATCAAGACATAAAGTACATCCTGAAGATGATCGTGCGATTGGTCATTTTGATTTGGCAGAAGAATTCGGAAGAATTAATGGGTTGTTTTCTATACTTAGTATTGTGGGTTATTTTGTTGGGATATTAGTATTAATGTCAGGAATAATTGGTATTAATAATATCATGCTCATTGTTGTAAAAGAACGAACTAAAGAAATAGGAATAAGACGTGCCCTCGGTGCTTCACCTTGGACAATTAAATCGCAAATCCTTCAAGAGAGTTTGCTCTTAACAACACTATCAGGAATGTTAGGAATTACCTTTGCTGCATTTACAATTTGGGGATTAAATTCGATTTTAGATAGTGCTGGTCCTACCGAAAACTTTGCTAATCCTAGTGTTGGAATGCAAGTTGTTTTTACAGCTCTTATTATATTAATAGTATCAGGATTGGCAGCTGGATTTATTCCTGCTAGTAGAGCTACTAAAATGAAACCTGTTGACGCTTTAAGAATAGAATAAATAAATTAACCATCAAAGAATGAAGCCAATTATTGTATAACGAAAAGTTAAGTTTTTAAATACCTTACGTATATAATTTTTTGGTTCATGCACCATTAAGAATAATAAATATCAACACATGAAAAGAACAAAAACACTAATCGCTTTAATACTTATTGTCGTCCTATTTGGAGCCGCACTTTTTTATCTATGGCAGAAAAATCAGGAGGACCCTGTGTCTTATACTACTGAAGTACCATCTGAAGAAACTATCGTAGTAAAAACAGTTGCAACAGGAAGTATTGTTCCAAAAGAAGAGGTACTAATCAAGCCAAATATCTCTGGAGTTGTAGAAGAAGTATTTATAGAAGCAGGAGAATATGTGAATCAAGGAGACTTAATTGCTCAGATACGAGTTATTCCAAATGTATCTAATTTAACAAGTGCAAAGAACACCATAGCATCTAATAGAACGTCACTACAAACTGCTGAAATTAACTATAAAACGCAGAAAGCGATTTATGATCGTCAAAAGGATCTTTTCGAGAAAGGCGTTATTGCGGCTAATGAGTTTGATCAAGTTAATAATACATATTTGCAAGCAAAACAACAAGTTGAGCAGGCAAGAATAAATGTAACACAGTCTCGTCAAAATTATGATATCATTAAAACTGGGACCACATCAGGTTTAGGAAATATAGCGCAAACTCAAGTTAGAGCTACGGTTTCAGGAATGGTCCTTGATGTTCCTGTTAAAGCAGGAAACCAAGTTATTGAAGCCAATAACTTTAATGAAGGTACTTCTATTGCATCGTTAGCCGATGTAACTAAAATGATTTTTGAAGGTAAGGTTGACGAAAGTGAAGTTGGTAAAATTAAAGAAGGACTCCCTCTGGAAATTACTGTTGGAGCTATTGAAGATGAAACTTTTGATGCTGTTTTAGATTATATTGCTCCTAAGGGTGTTGAGGAAAATGGTGCTATTCAATTTGAAATTAAAGGAACTCTGAAGAAAATAGATTCTACATTTATACGTGCAGGATTGAGTGCAAATGCATCTATTATTTTAGAAAAAGCAGAAAAGGTATTAGCAATCAAGGAAGCACTAGTGCAATATGATGAAGAAACAAAAATACCTTATGTAGAAGTAGAGGTTGGTGACCAAAAATTTGAACGTAAAGATTTAGAATTAGGTATAGGTGATGGTATTTTTGTTGAGGTTAAAAGTGGTATCACAAAAGATGATAAAATAAAAGTTTGGAACCCAGTTCAAGGTACGCCACAATTTGCACAACAATAATTTTAACATTTAGTGTAACACTTTAACATTTAAAGAGACATATAGATAATTATGAAAAAAATAGTTAGCATATTAATTGTTCTTATAACAATAAACTTACAAGCTCAAAATAAAAAATGGACACTTATTGAGTGTGTTCAACATGCTTTAGAAAATAATATTTCAGTTAAACAAAGTGAATTAGACATTGAAACTGCAGATATAGAAAGGCTTACTGCGCTTGGTAATTTTATGCCAAGTTTAAATGTTGGAGCAGGAGTTTCTGAAAATACAGGTCTTAGTTTTAACCCAGTAACCAATAATGCTCAAACGACAACATTTTTATCGGCTAATGGAAATATAAATGTTGGCTACACATTATTTGATGGTCTTAGAAATATTAGATCTGTGCAAAGAGCAGAAATCTCAAAATTGGCAAGTCAATACCGTTTGGATAAAATGAAAGATGATATTTCACTTTTTGTTGCCAATGGATATCTTCAAGTAATATTGAATAAAGCCAATTTAGAAGTATTAAAATCTCAAAACGAGGTTACAAAAGAGCAAATTCAAAGAACAAATGATTTAGTAGAAGCAGGTTCATTGCCTAGAGGAGATTTGTTAGAAATTCAAGCCACAGATGCTAGCGAACAGCAATCAATTATTAATGCTGAAAATAGTATTCAAATTTCATTGATTAGTTTGGCGCAATTATTATTGATTAAAGATTATGAAACTTTCGATATTGAAGACGAAGGCTATGATATTGTAGATGCAGGTATCGCAGATAAAGATATTTCTGAAATATTAGCGAAAGCAAAAGAATCGCGATCTGAAATAAAGATAGCTGAACAAAATGTTGAGTTGGCTAAAAAAGACTTACAAATTGCTAAAGGAGCGAACCTTCCAACATTATCAGCTTTCTTTGGTTATGATACACGATATACTAATGCTACGAATTTCGTACAGCAAGTTGATCCTGATAATCCAACAATAACACAACAAATTGGAGTTGTTGAAGCTACAGGTCAATCAGTGGTTGGGACATTTGCGAACACTTTTGCACAAGAAGTTAGTGCAGATCCTTTTGTAGACCAATTATATCAGAACGATGGTATTGGGTATGGGCTTAGTTTAAATATCCCTATTTTTAATGGATTTGCAACTAAGGGAAATATTAAAAGGAATAAAATAAATTTAGAACGAACTAAATTTCAACTAGAACAAGCAGAATTAGATTTAGAGTCAACAGTGTATCAAGCCTATGTTGATGCTAAAGGCGCTTTAAAGTCTTATGAAGCAGCAAAATCTGCACTAGAATCTCAGCAATTAGCATATGATTATGCAAAAGAACGATATGATGTAGGGTTAACAAATGCCTTTGACTTTAGCCAGTCTAAATTGAGATTTGACAATGCTAGTATTGAAGTCAATCGCGCGAAATACGATTATATATTTAAGTTGAAGGTTCTCGAATTATACTTCGGAATACCTGCAACAGAATTAAAGTTTTAAATCATGACTAAAAGAACAAAAATTATTCTCTTAATTGTTGCTTTGCTCCTTCTTGCTTTAGTTGGAGGGAAATCGATGGGATTGTTTGGAAAAAAAGGGAATTTCAAAGAAGTAGAAGTTAAAAAAGTTGCGCTAGTAGATATTACAGAAACGGTTTCGGCTACTGGAAAAATTCAGCCAGAAGTTGAGGTTAAAATATCAAGTGAGGTTTCTGGAGAAATTTTAGACCTTCCGTTTAAAGAAGGCCAGCAAGTTAAAAAAGGCGACCTTTTGGTTCGCGTTAACCCAGATTTAATTCAATCTGCTGTGAGTAGATCACAAGCCTCTTATCAAAATGTAAGAGCAGGTTTAGAGCAAGCAGAAGCATCTTTAAAAGAAGCAAAATCAAATTATGATAGAAATAAAGCGCTTTTTGAAAGAGGTGTCATTTCAAAAGCTGATTGGGATAGAGCTATTGCAGCTTATGAAACTGCTACAGCATCAAGAAGTTCGGCATACTATAGTGTGCAAAGTGCTGCCGCTACAGTTAATGAAGCTCAGGATAATCTAAGTAGAACAGAGATTTATGCGCCTATGAGTGGAACTATATCACTACTAAATGTAGAATTAGGAGAGCGTGTTGTTGGAACACAACAAATGGCTGGTACTGAAATTTTAAGAGTGGCAAACCTTAATAATATGGAAGTTGAGGTAGATGTTAATGAAAATGATATTGTAAAAGTACAAATAGGCGATTCTACAATTGTTGAAGTTGATGCGTATTTAAAGAAAGAATTTAAAGGCGTCGTAACAGAAATAGCCAACTCGGCAGCTGGTGCTTTAACAGCAGATCAAGTCACAAACTTTAGAGTAAAAGTTAGAATATTGGAAGAGTCATATCAAGATTTAGTTGAGGGTAAACCAGAAAATTATTCCCCTTTTAGACCAGGAATGACTGCAACTGTAGATATCATCACAGACAAAAGAGATAAGTCAATTGCTGTACCAATTAGTTCCATTGTAATTAAGACAGACACATCATCGGTTAAAAGAGATTATAAAAAAAGGTTAGAAGATTCTGAAGACATAAAACCAGAAAACGAAGAAAAATTTGAATGTGTTTTTGTGAATACTAATGGAGAAGCTAAGTTGAAAATTGTAAAAACAGGTATTCAAGATGATACAAATATTGAAATAATCTCAGGCTTGAGTGAAGGAGATGAAATTATTACAGGGCCTTATACTGTGGTTTCTAAAACACTGAAACCTGGTGATAAAATAGAGAAGAAAGCTAAAAAAAATAAAAAAGAAGAGGAATCTAACGATGATTAGTATTCTTAAATAAATAGATATGTCTCTTATATTAAGTATAGAAACATCTACAACAAACTGCTCAGTCTCTCTTTCTAAACAAGGAGAGACTTTGGTTTTAAAAGAGGATAACAATACCAATTATTCTCATGCTGAATCGTTGCATGTTTTTATTGATAGTGTTTTACAAATTGCTGAGATTAAAAAAAGCGAGCTTGATGCTATTGCTGTTAGTAAAGGGCCTGGTTCTTATACAGGATTGCGTATTGGAGTTTCGGCAGCTAAAGGCTTAAGTTATGCGCTTAATATTCCGTTAATTTCTGTTTCTACACTTAAAGCTTTGGCATGTCAAGTCCAAATAGATGATGGCTTAATTGTGCCAATGCTTGATGCAAGACGCTTGGAAGTATATTCGGCTATATATGATCATTCGCATCAATTAATTAGAACAATTGAGGCTCAAATTCTTGATGAGAACGCTTTCTTAGATTATTTGGAAAAAGGGCATGTGTATTTTATTGGAAATGGAGTAGATAAGACCAAGACATTGATTAATCATTCTAATGCGAAATTTATAAACAGTAAGTTACCATCAGCTAAGGAAATGAGTGCTTTAGCATATGAAAAGTATAAAAAAAGCGACATCGAAGATGTCGCCTATTTTGAACCTTTTTATTTAAAAGACTTTATTGCACTAAAACCGAAGTCTTAAGCTTCTTTTTGGATTTCAACTGCATGAGGATAAGGTATTTCAATTCCAGCAGCATCTAGCGCTATTTTCACGTTTTCATGAGTTTCAAAGTAAACATCCCAATAATCTGCAACTGTAGACCAAGGTCTAACTGCGAAATTGACTGAACTATCAGCGAGTTCTGAAACATTTACTGATGGTGCAGGATCTTTCAGTACTTTAGGGTTAGAGGTAAGTACATTCATTAAAACGTCTTTAGTTTGCTTAATATCTGAGTCGTATCCTACTCCAAAAGTCAAATCTACACGAAGTTTTCCTTCGGTAGAATAATTAACAATATTACCATTAGATAAGGCCCCATTAGGTATGATAACTTCTTTGTTTGTTGGAGTTAAAAGTTTTGTAGTGAAAATTTCAATCTCTTTAACGACACCTAACTCTCCTTGTGCTTCGATAAGGTCACCAATTTTTATGGGCTTAAAAATCATAATTAATACGCCTCCAGCAAAATTTGCAAGAGAACCTTGGAGTGCTAATCCAATGGCTAAACCAGCTGCGGCTAAAATGGCTGCAAAAGACGTCGTTTCAATACCAACAGTACCAAGAACTACTACAATAAGAACAATCTTTAATATCCAGCTTAGTAAGTTTAAAAGAAATTTCTTTAGGCTTTCATCATATTCTTTTTTGTCCATAACCTTACGAATACCTTTTAGGATACTCTTTATAATGAATGATCCGATAATCCATATGGCTATAGCTGCCAATACTTTTGGGCCAAAATCAACAAGTAAATCATAACCTTTGTCAACCCATTTTTGTAAATCCATAATATAGTTTTTAATTAGAGTATAATATTAATAAAAAAACCCGAGCGATTTATGAAAAATTACTCGGGTTTATATATTGAAAATGATCTTTTACAATGTGTTAATGTAATTTACCAATTTAATTAAATGCTCACGTTTGGATACTTTGATTTTATTTGATTTTATAAAGCTTGCTACTTTATCAGAATTTTCAGGAAACAATTTGAGAATGTCTTTTTTCTTTTCAGGTAGTATTTGAGCAGTTTTATTTTTTAATATAATATAATATACATCATCTACTTTTTTAAAGCGTGCAGGTTTTGTCTCTTGATAGCTGCTTTTTGCAGGTTGTCTTTCAATAAATTTTTTAGATTCTTTTAAAAGCAAGTTTACTTTTGAATCGGGACTATTAACGTGAATAAAATACCCTCTTTCGGCAATGCCATCTTCATTGATGTAATTTAGTGATTGATAGGTCTTATTGTCTTTCAGAAATGTAATAGTAACACCTTCTATGTTTCTATTTATAGCCTGAATTGTGTTTTTGTCAGATTGAACTTCCATTTGATCAGATACAGCATTATATCTTAGATTAAATATTTTGTTCTGATCTGCTGATACTCTCGCGGGAGTGAAATCATCAATGATATAAGGTGTGCCTTGAATAGTTTTATCGCTTCGATCAAAGGAGTATATGAGACCAAAATTTGACTCAACTAAAGTTTGTGTTTGAATTAAATCTTGAGAAAATGAAAATGTTATAGCAAATAAAAACAGAGTGGTAAATAATTGTGTTGATTTCATAATAAATTATTTTAACAATAAGCATCAAATTTAATGCCAACTATAATGAATTTTGGGGTTTGTACTATTATTAAATGAGTAAAGTGCTCTTGAAAAGAGTGCTTTGATAGGAATTTATTTTACTTCAAAAGTTAATTTCACGTTCACTCTAAACTCAGTAACATCATCATCTTTTACAATGGCACTTTGATCTTGAACATAAACGGATCTTATATTTTTCACGCTTTTAGATGCTTGTTTAACCGCTTTTCTTGTTGCGTCTTCCCAGCTTTTATCTGAATTTGATAAAACTTCAATTACTTTTAATACCGCCATTTCGTTATGTTTTATTAAGTTATTATTAGTGAGTTAAATATAAAAATAATTATTAAAACTAGCCATTAATTGCTTCCACGGTTTCAACCTTATCTTTTAGCATTTCTTTTAGCATATTTTCGATACCATTTTTTAGAGTAAATGTCGATGAAGGGCAGCCGCTACATGCACCTTGAAGAATAACTTTTACTTTCTTTTCTTTGGCATCGTAGGATTGAAATTCAATATTTCCACCATCACTAGCTACTGCTGGTTTTACGTATTCTTCTAAAATATTTATAATCTCTTTTGAAACTTCATCTCTTTGTTCAAATTGTTCATCCAAATAATCTTGATTCTTTTCAACATTTTTTGGTGCATCAGCATTAATAATATCTTTGCCACTTTCTACATAAGACCTAATAAACTCGCGTAATTCCATTGTAATATCATTCCATTCTGCAACATCAAATTTCGTTATTGAAACAAAATTTTCATCTATAAATATGCTTTTAACAAATGGAAAATGAAATAATTCAGCAGCTAAGGGTGCAAATTTTGTGTCGTCAATAGATATAAATTCATGAGAACTAGTTACTAATTTTTTATTAGCAACAAATTTTAAAACGCTTGGATTAGGAGTGCTTTCAGCATAGACTGTAACAGGAACTTTCTTTTTTTCTTCGGAAATATTAACAACCACACCATCATTGTTAAGATACGCTTTAATTTGTTGAGCTACTTCTTCTTGTACGTCTGCCCATTCAACTATGCTAAAACGCTCAATAGCAACAAAATTACTAGATATGTATACCTTTTTAACAAATGGAAGGTAAAATAGTTGTTGTGCTAAAGGAGATGATTTTGCCTCGTCTATATTATTGAATTCAAAACTTTGATGCTGCGTTATAAAATGATTAGTTTCAAATTTTAATATTGTAGGATTTGTTGTTTCTTTTATTGATATTGAGTAGGTATCCATAATTTTTCTTTTTGCAAAAATAAGTAACTAAAATTTCAAAACGTAAGTTTTATGAATATCATAACGATTTAAAATTGGTAATCGGGTTGAAATAAATTTCAAAATTGCAAGTTATTTGAGAGAAGGTGTTAGGGTTTTTTAGTGTTAAACTGTTATTTTTAAAACGAATTAGAAGTCGTTATTACTTAATTTTTACTAAATTTCGCTCTTATTATCAAAACCTCTACATATAACTAGACTACTATTTACTTTTCTTAAAGAAAAAGTTTATTCATAGTTATAGTCTTTATTAATATAAAAAGTTGATAAAGAAAGTAAGTTTAATAATAAGTTTAAAAACTATTTTTAAACCGCTATGAAAAAGCTTTACATTCTATTTGTCTTATTTTCTTATATCTCATTTGCACAGGATTTAAATATGCAAGATGGAACATTTACTAGATGTGCTCCAGATAAGTTTTATGATTCAGGAGGTGCTGGAGGTGCTTATTCTAGTGATGAAAATTTGATAACAACAATTTGCCCTCAAAATGCAGGCGAGTTTATCATATTAGACTTTACAGCGTTTAGTACACAACTTGGAGTTGATGAAATGACTATTTATGATGGTGATGATACCACTGCTCCAGTCATAGGAACGTATTCAGGTGTCGCTGGGCCAGGAACTGTTATAGCATCTGATACAAATACAAGTGGTTGTATTACAGTACAGTTTATAACTGATTCTGCTGGAACCACAACAGGTTGGGAGGCAGATATCATATGTGCAGTGCCTTGCCAAACAATCACACCATCAATTACGACTGTGCCAGTAGCTAATACAGCTGGAGTTTTACAAGTTAATGTTGGTGAATTAATTGATTTTACTGGTAGTGCTACATTTTCAACTGATGGTACAGGAGCAACATACGATTGGAGTTTTGGAGATTTTGATTCAGATACAGGAGCTAATGTTTCTCATATGTATGCTGCTGCAGGAACATATACAGTTACTTTGACCGTAACCGATGCAAACCCTGTAGGATGTGATGAAATTGCTCAAGTTTCTGTTTTCGTTGTAGGAGAGAATATCGTTGTCGATCAAACTACTTTTACCGTTGAAGAACTTGTACAAGATGTTCTTATTGATAGTCCTTGTGCGGCAGTGAGTAATATTACATTTTCTACAGGAACCAATTTCGGAGATGATAACGGTATAGGTTATTTTATAAACGATGGTTCTGTTTTCCCATTTACAGACGGAATTCTACTAACATCTGGTGATGCAAGTAGAGCTCGAGGGCCTAATAACAACGCATTGAGTGATGGTGGAGGCGCATGGCCAGGAGATGCTGAATTAGATGCTGCAGTAGGGATCAATTCAAATAATGCCTCAATTATCGAATTTGATTTTGTGCCTTTAGCCGACAGTATAAGCTTTGATTTTTTAATGGCTTCTGAAGAATATAATGGTAGTACAGGTGGAACTTTCGAATGTACATTCTCTGATGCTTTTGCTTTTTTATTAACAGATATAGCGTCAGGTGTTACAACAAATTTAGCTGTTTTACCAGGTACAACAACACCTATTTTGGTTACTAATATTCATCCTGCTAACCCAGGTTGTCCTGCTATAAATGAAAACTTTTTTGGAGGGTATACTGGTGATAATTCGCCACCAATGAGTTTTGACGGTAGAACGACTGTTTTTACAGCTCAATCTCCGGTAATTCCAGGAAATAATTATTCTATAAAGTTAGTTATTGCTGATGCAAGTGATACCGCCTTAGATTCAGGAGTTTTTATAGAAGCGGGAAGTTTTAATTTAGGTGGTGATTTAGGTGACGATATCACAATTGCTGCTGGTACTGCTCAGTGTGGAGGGGAAATAATAACTTTAGATACACAAGCAGCATCTGCCAATCATGTATGGTACAAAGATGGCGTTGTGATTGCTGGTGAAACTTCCTCAACATTAGATGTTACTGAAGCTGGAGAATATACAGTTGATGTTGTGTTTTCTGGATCATGCCAAGCTACAGATTCTGTAATTGTAGAATTTAAACCTAACGCTATAGCAAATATGCCTCCAGATTTATCAATTTGTAGTTTTTCTGGAGTAGGTGACTTTATGCTTACCGATAACGATGATGATATACTTGGTGCTCAAGACCCAACAGAGTTCGTTATTTCTTACCACCTTATAGAACAAGATGCAATTGATAATATAAATCCGTTGGCGAGTCCTTATACTAATATATCAACTCCTCAAACTATTTATGCTCGTATTTCTGATAATACACAAGAATGTTTTGCAACGACGACATTTGATTTAGTTTTTTCTAATTTAAATATCAATACATCAGTAACTCCTATTGATGAATGTGATGACAATAATGATGGTTTTGCAATGTTTACATTAACTGATAGAAATCTTGAAGTTATTGATACACTTGATCCAGGAACAGTTACAGTGTCTTATCATGCCACTCAAGCAGATGCAGATAATGGTGTAAACCCATTACCAATACCATATACTAATGTAATACCAAACAACCAAACAGTTTATATTAGAGTAGAAGCAAATGGAGTTCCAGATTGTTATAATACAACAACTTTGGATCTTAATGTTAATCCTATACCAATTCCAAACCTACCAACTCCTCTAGAAGTTTGTGATGATGATAACGATGGGTTTTCTACGTTTGTTTTGACATTGAAAGATTTAGAAATTATTGGACCACAACTTAATATGTCTGTAACGTATCACGAAACTCAATCTGATGCTGATACAGGAACTAATGCTCAAGGGAGTCCTTATAGTAATATTTCACCTAATACTCAAACGCTTTTTGCAAGGTTAGAAGATGATAACTCTGGTTGTTTCGATACTGTTGAATTGGTTTTAATAGTAAACCCATTACCATCTGTTGGGACAATTTCTAACTATGAATTGTGTGATTATGATTT